>JACAER010000025.1 GCA_013388745.1 Chloroflexota bacterium | reverse complement strand
TAAAGAACTGTATCTAGGAGGACTCTCAAAATGAGCAAGCGAATTTTCGCTTTGGCGCTGATCCTTGTGATCGTCGCCAGCCTGTCCGTAAGCTTTGTGTCTGCGCAAGACGAAGCGTTGGTGATCTGGGCGGACGATACGCGCGCGCCTGTTCTGGAAGAAGTGGCTGCGGCGTTCACCGAAGAATTTGGCATTCCCGTTGAGGTCGTCCAGGTTGGCTTCGGCGATATCCGCACCAATATGGTCACCGCCGCCCCCGCTGGTGAAGGCCCGGACCTGTTCATCGGCGCGCACGACTGGATCGGCGAACTGAACAGCAACAACCTGCTGGCGGCGATCGAACTCGACGAAGAACTGGCTGCTGAATTCTCGCCGATTTCGCTGCAAGCTTTCACGATTGATGGCGTGCTCTATGCGCTGCCTTACGCCGTAGAAAACGTCGCCCTCTTCCGCAACACCGATCTGGTGGCGGATGCGCCGGCCACCTGGGAAGAAGTGCGCGAAATTTCGCAGGAAATCATCGAGAGCGGCGCGGCGCAGTATGGTTTTGTCTACCAGCGCGGCGACCCGTATCACTTCTTCGGTATCCAGACAGCATTTGGCGGCTACGTCTTCGGTCAGGATGAAAACGGCAACTATTTAGCGGATGATCTCGGCATCGACAGCCCCGGCTCGATCGCCGCGCTGCAATTTGTCACCGACATGGTGGCCGACGGTATCGTCCCCAGCACCTCCGGCGATGAAGCGACGGCGCTGTTCGAAAGCGGTGATGCGGCCATGTACATCTCTGGCCCCTGGTTCTTGCAGCGCTTCCGCGATGCCGGCGTACCCTTCGCCGTCAGCCCGATCCCGGCTGGTCCCGATGGCACGCCGGGCCGTCCGTTCCTGGGCGTGCAGGGCTTCATGGTCAATAACCTGAGCGAACAGGTTGACCTGGCGGTAGCGTTCCTAACCGAATTTGTGGCGACCGAAGAGACGATGATCGCTCTGCAAACGGCGGGTGGCCGCCCTGCGGCTTTCATGTCGGCGGCTGCCGCTTCTGATGATCCCGACTTCCCTGGCTTCGCCGAAGCTGGCGCGGTTGGTCTGCCTATGCCGGCGATCCCGGAAATGGGTCAGGTGTGGGGCGCGTGGGGCAATGGTATCACGCTGGCGATCCAGGGTGATGCAACGGCTGAGGAAGCCTTCACCGCTGCTGGTGAGGAAATCCGCGCGCTGATCGCCGCGACACCCGAACCGACCCCCTAGGTAAAGTGGGCGCGCACTGCACAGCGCTGCGAGCGAACGCTCGCTGCGTGACCTTAAATTAAGCAGGATGGGTTTGGGCGTTCCCATTAAAAACGCCCTTTTTTGCAAACATCGGATTTCAGACGATCTTAAAAGGGGGCGCGCATGGCAACCATAGCAAAAATGGATGCGCGAAGTGGCACTCCGGGAAGTCCTGTCGGCATTATCCTGCGTCTGATCGGCCTCGCAATTCTCGACGCCTTCGCCATCTGGTTTATCACAAGATTGTTCGCGGACCAGGCCTGGGTTTTCGGCGTACTGGTCGTGATTGTCACAATTGGCATTAATGCGTTTTTTCTGAGCGAAAAGTTGTATGCCTTCCGCTGGTTCTCGCCGGGGTTGGCGCTTATGATTTTGATGGTCGTTTACCCTATGCTTTCGACCATCTACGTCGCTTTTACTAACTACGGCAGCGGCCACATTCTCTCACGACAGCAAACCATCGACCTGCTGTTGGAGCCGCGCGGTGATAACCTGTTCATCCCTGAGGGAGCGACCGAATATCAGTTCGCGGCCTATCGCTCTGAAGATGGGCGTTACCTGCTCTGGCTGATCGACGAGGCGGGCCGCGCTTTTGCCGCTGCTCCGGGCGAGCCGCTGATGGCGAACGGCGAGGGGCTGGATGGCGTGGGAACGCTGGACAGCGACGGTTTCCCGGAAACCATTCAGGGATATACGCGGCTGAATCGTATCGAAATCGCCAGTGATGACATACTGCCCACGCTGGTGTTTGGCACGGCAGAAGACAGTATCGGCATCTCCGGGCGGCGCGCGGCGCGTTTTGAACTGCGCTACAGCTACGACGAAGCCAGCGATACCCTCACCGATCGCGAAAGCGGGGTGGCCTATACCGCAGTGGACGGCGTGTACACCGCCGCCGACGGCAGCGTGCTTCCCGGCGGCTATTTTGTATGGGTTGGCCTGCGTAATTTCATTGACCTGGCGACCAGTCCAGCGCTGAGTGGTCCTCTGGTGCAAATCTTTATCTGGACGATCATGCATGCCTTCCTGGCTGTGCTGATTACCTTTGTGGTCGGCCTTAGCTTCGCGCTGGTCTTCAACAGCGATCTGGTACCCGGCAAGAAAATTTTGCGCTCGGCCATGCTCATTCCTTACGCGATGCCCGCTTTTATCGCCGTCTTGATCTGGCGCGGTCTGTTGAGCGAGAATCTGGGGCCGATCAGCATCGTCATACGCGACTGGTTTGGTTGGTCGCCGCCCTGGTTCACCGACTACTTCTGGTCGCGCGTCGGCGTTCTCGTCGTGCAGATGTGGCTGGGCTTCCCTTATATGATGTTGATCTGCACTGGCGCGCTGCAATCCATTCCGTCCGAAATCTACGAAGCTTCGGAGGTGGATGGCGCAAGCGCCTGGCAGCGCTTCTGGAATCTGACGCTGCCGCTGCTGCTGGTTGCGGTGGGGCCGATTTTGATCTCCTCGTTCTCCTTTAACTTCAATAACTTCGGCGTCATCCGCCTGTATAATCAGGGAGGGCCGCCGATGACACCGACAGCAGGGTGGACAGACATCCTGATCAGTTACACCTATCGCATTGCCTTCTCGTCGGGGCAGTCGGATTACGGGCTGGCATCGGCCATTACCATTGTCATCTTCGCCATCGTGCTGGTGATCACTGTCCTGAACTTCCGCTTCACCGGGACATGGGAGGAGGTTTCACAAAATGTCTGAAGTCAAAAGCGCGGCGGTGGGGGCCGCACAAAGCACACAGAAAGAGGGTTACTGGACGGTACGGGTGTACCGCGAACGCGCGCTGCGCCTGTTGGTGATTGCCATCGCCCTGATTTACGCGCTGTTTCCGGTAGCTTTTATCATCTCCTCCTCGTTCAATCCATCGGGCTCGATTCTGGGACAGGGGTTAATTCCCAATAATCCCTCGCTGGTACACTACAACGAGTTATTGAACAGCGCCCTGTTCCCGTTCCCGCTCTGGGTGTGGAACTCGGTCAAAATATCAACGATCACAGCGTTTCTGGCAGTGATGATCGGCGCGCTGAGCGCTTACTCCTTCTCGCGCTTCCGCTTCAGTGGAAGACGCGCACTGTTGCTCACCATCTTCCTGATTCAGGTATTCCCCAACATCCTGGCGATCGTAGCGATCTACCTGCTGCTGCAAACTATTGGAGAGATCATCCCAGCCTTCGGGCTGCGTACACACGCTGGCCTGATTACCGTCTATCTGGGCGGCGCGTTGGGCGTCAACACCTGGTTGATGAAAGGCTTCTTCGATACTATTCCGCGTGAGCTAGACGAATCAGCGATGATCGACGGCGCGAGCAACTGGCAAATCTTCTGGGTCATCATCTTCCCACTGGTGCGCCCGGTACTGGCCGTCGTCGGTATCCTCAGCTTCGTCGGAACCTACGGCGACTTCATCCTGCCGCTGGTGCTGTTGATTGGCGAGCCCGATCAATACACGCTGGCGCTGGGCTTAAGTATCGTGCTTGGTGACCAATTCTCGCAGAATTGGGGGCTGTTCGCCGCGGGCGCGCTGCTGGGGGCGGCGCCCATTGTCGTGATGTACATCGCGATGCAGGATTACATTGTCGGCGGTCTGACACAGGGCGCGGTCAAGGGTTAAAACAGGTTTTGCGCAGCAATTGGATTAAGATTGAGGGTACAAACGGATGTACCCTCAATTATTTTTGGGAGGGAAATATGGATTTTATTTTTGGAACACTGGCCACCGACAATCTTAAACTGACACATCATCGCGCCGCGAAACAGGGCTTACAGCACCACTATGCGCACATACCGCTCGACCCGATGCCGGGCGAGGCAGTCACAATTTATGTCAACATAGGTGTTGATCAAAACCTGACACACGCCGCCTGTTACTATACTACCGACGGCAGCATTCCTACCGGCAGCAGGGGTGTCGCCAGCAGCGGAACAGCGATGGCCCTGCAACCAGGCGAGACGATATGGGATACCCTGGCATGGGGGTACGGCGTGCGCTGGTCAGGCACGCTGCCCGCGCAGCCCAAAGGCACAGTTGTGCGCTACCGCATCAGCGCATGGGCCGACGGTGGCGACGAGATTTTTGCCGATTGGCCTGATGTGCAGGATCGCGCTGAAAAGGCCGCCGCCGCCTTTTTCCAGGGCAAAGAGCCGCCGCCGATTTCATTAGACGAAGACCGCCGCATCAGCACATTTACCTACCATGTGGATACACTCGCTGCGCCTGCCTGGGCGCATAAAGCTGTAATTTATCAAATCTTCGTGGATCGTTTTTACCCCGGCAAGGGGCATGATTGGACACAAACGACAGACCTGAACGGTTTCTGTGGCGGCACACTGTGGGGCGTCGCCGAAAAGATCGATTATTTGGCCGAGCTTGGCGTGAACTGTCTGTGGCTTAGTCCGACATTCTTGAGTCCCGTCAGCCACCACGGCTACGACACCACCGATTATTTCCGTACCGAACCACGCCTGGGCGGGGACGAGGCGCTGCGCGCTGTCATGCAGGCGGCGCACGAAAAGGGAATGCGCGTCTTATTGGATCTAGCGTGCAATCACCTGTCCGATCAGCATCCTTATTTTAAAGACGCGCTGAAAAACCCCCAGAGTCCCTACCGCGATTGGTTCTATTTCGACAATTCAGCAGTTGGCTACCGCGCCTTTTTCGGTGTGGCCGGGATGCCGCAGATCAACCTCACTAACCCCGATACCCGTGCCTGGATGTGTGAAGTCGGGCGTTACTGGATACGCGAATTTGACGCAGACGGCTACCGTCTGGATTACGCTCATGGGCCGGGTCCGTCGTTCTGGGTGGATTTTCGCGCCGCCTGCCGCGCAGAAAAAGGCGACTGCCTGTGTTTTGGCGAAATTGTCGATGCGCCTGACGCGCTGCGTACATACATAGGACGGCTGGATGGCTGCCTCGATTTTCATATGGAAGATGCGCTGCGTAAAACCTATGCCTGGGGCACATGGACAGAAGATCTGCTGGCGACGTTTGTACAGCGCCACACAGCCTATTTTCCGCGCGACTTCATCATGCCCACATTCCTCGACAACCACGACATGGATCGTTTCCTGTTCACCGTGAATGGGGACAAAAACGCGCTTAAACGCGCTGCCGCAGCCCAGATGCGTTTGCCTAACCCGCCTGTCATCTATTACGGCACCGAAGTGGGTGTCAGCCAGCCCAAAAGCACACGCAGCGAAGGCCTGCATCTCAGTCGCGCGCCCATGCTGTGGGGGCGTGACCAGGATACCGAACTGCTTGAGTACTACAAAGCAGTTATCTCATCCCGTCAGAATACAACACTCTGACATAGGAGAATTCTTATATGAAATTCACACGATCTTTATGTCTGTGAACGAATCTGTCCAAACATAACAAGATTTTCTGTGGCACAATAGGAACATTGACGCAAAAGATTAACCAAAATTACCACACCACTCGTCATTAACATGTAATCTTGGCTAATCTTAGGAGTAACTTATGGTAGCCACAAACAGGGCCGGTTCCAGTGTAAATGTAGGTTTAGAAGAATTCTATCGCGCCGTACCATTTGTCCTTGAACTGCCAACAGACCTACCGCGTTCCAGCGGATTTATCGGCAGTATGCAAACAGTCCATTTCGAACTAAACAGCGAGGATAGCGCGCTGTTGCAAAGCTTCGCATACCAGCGCGGCAGCGAACCCATGATGGTCAGCGCAGCGGCGTTTGCAGCACTGCTGTACCGCTACACGCAGCAGGAGCATTTCGTTTTTGGCTGTCGTCATAAAAGCGCGGCGGTGTTCAACGTTTTGCGGGTGAGCGCCGAAGGCAAAACATTCAGCAGCCTGCTGTATGCGATTGAGGAGCAGAATCTCAGCGGTCAGGCGCAGCCCGTCTCAAGCGTTCGCGCTGCGCTGTCTGTAGTGGCAGATGCCAGCCGCCATCCGGTAATACAAGCAGCCTTTTCATTTCTGGAAATGCCTGATAGTGAAAACTTCACGAGCAGCGGCACGCCCCTGGACATCGCGCTCGAAGTCTATCCACAGGAGACAGGGCTGCACGCTGCGTTTCATTACCGCAGTGATCTGTTCACGCCGGCGCGTATCGAGCAGATGGCGCGCCATTGGCAAAACCTGCTGCGCGCGGCGCTGAACGAACCAGAAATCCCCATCGATCTGCTGGCCATGCTCAGCGCCAATGATCGCGAGCAGCTGCTCGTGGCGTGGAATCAAACCGCGCGCGCTTTTCCGCTTGATGAGGGCGTACACACACTGTTCGAAGCGCAGGCCGCGCGTACACCTACTAACACAGCGCTTTTCAGCGGCGGTGAGCAAGTAAGCTTCGGGGAACTGAACGCGCGCGCCAACCAACTGGCACACTACTTACAGCGTCTCGGCGTTAGCAGCGGCCATTTTGTGGGCATCAGCATGGAGCGTTCGATTGAAGCCGTCGTTAGCTTTCTGGCTGTCATGAAAACAGGCGCAGCTTACGTGCCGATTGATCCCGCCTATCCGCACGAGCGACGCGCGTTCATGATCGCCGACACACAACTTAAAGTGCTGCTCACACAGCAGCGCCTATTGAGCGTGCTGGCGATTGAGACAGAACGCATCAGCGCCATCTGTGTAGACAGCGCATGGTCACAGATAGCGCAATACAGCAGCGAAAATCTGGGACTGGTGGTCCATAGTGAGCAGCCAGCGTATGTCATCTATACGTCTGGCTCAACCGGTAAGCCCAAAGGGGTTTTGCTGCCGCAGCGCGCGTTGGTCAATCACAATCTGGCGATTATCGAACGCTACGGACTGAGCGCCAGCGATCGGGTGCTGCATTTTGCCTCGCTCAGCTTCGATGTGGCGGGCGAGGAAATTTATCCGACCCTCTTAGCAGGCGCAGCCGTCGTCATCTGGCCGCAGGGCGCAGCTCCGGCGATCAATGAATTTTTGCGCGCCGTTGACGCTGCGGGTGTCACGGTTCTAAATCTGCCCACTCCCTATTGGCACGAGTGGACATATGCGCTGGAAGACAAAGACAGCGTGTGGCCGGGGGCGCTGCGGCTGCTGGTGATCGGCAGCGAACGCGCCGCGCCGGAACGTCTGGCTGTCTGGCAGGAGAAAGCGCCGCAGCAGATTCCGCTGCGCAATGCCTACGGACTGACAGAAACCGCCATCACCTCGCTGGTCTACGATGTGCCCTACAGCGCGCTCAATCGCAGTGAAGTGCCCGTAGGTCGCCCGCTGGCGAACACGCTCATTTATCTCCTTGATGCCTATATGCAGCCTGTGCCACCCGGTGTAGCCGGAGAACTCTACATTGGCGGTCGTTGTGTTGCATCGGGTTATCTGAATCGCCCTGATTTAAGCGCTGAGCGCTTTGTTGCCAACCCCTTCAGCAATGATCCCACACAGCGTTTGTATAAAACCGGCGATTTGATGCGCTATCTGCCTGATGGCAACATCGAGTTTTTAGGGCGCATCGATCAGCAGGCCAAAATTCGCGGCCATCGTGTCGAGTTAGGCGAGATCGAAGCCGCCTTAGCGCAGCATGCACATGTGCGCCGCTGCGTGGTTATTGCCCGCGATGACGAACATGGGCAGAAATACCTGGCTGCTTATCTCGTTGTACAGGGGAAGGCGCTAGTAGCATCTAAGTGGCGCAGTTTCCTGAAAGAAACACTGCCCGACTATATGATTCCTGCTGCCTATGTGTTGCTCGAAACGCTGCCGCTTACTCCTAACGGCAAAATCGACCGCAAAGCGCTGCCCGCGCCAAGCTTCGACGAACACGAAGGCGAATTCGTTGCACCCCGCACACCGACAGAAATCGTGCTGGCGTCTATCTGGGGCGAAATTCTGGGGCACAGTCAGATAGGCATACACGATAATTTCTACGATCTTGGCGGCCATTCACTGCTGGCCATCCGTATTTTCACACAAATTGAAAGACGCTTGCACAAACACCTGCCGATGGCGGTGCTCTTTAACGCGCCCACTGTCGCCAGACTGGCGAAAATCATTGACTCGACCACCGAATCGGATAAAGTGGTTCAGCACTCTCCGATCATCAAGATACAACCCCATGGTAGCCGACCGCCATTTTTCTGCGTCGGCGGTGGCGTTATCGATCTCAACCATCTAGCGCGTCAGCTTGGTAACGATCAGCCTTTCTATGCGCTGCACTGGCAAGGCCTGGCCGCTCACCAGACGCTCAGCGCTTCGGTAGATATGGTCGCCGAAGCTTTCATCGAGGAGATCAAAAGTATACAACCACGCGGGCCTTACTATTTGGGTGGGTGTTTTGCCAGTGGGCTAGTGGCCGTAGAAATAGCGCGTCGTCTCAAAGAGCAGGGAGAAGAAGTTGCATTCCTGGCCGCGATTGCCACCGTGCCGCGCCCGCGCACAGTCGCCGAGCGTGCGCAAGGAAAAGTGACCAAGATATTGCTAGGCGGGCCGGCCAAATGGCGGGATACGCTCACGACAGTGTACAATGAAATTCTGCACATCGGGGAAACGATCGAAAACATACAGCATATTTTCTGGAAGGGCGCGGTACGACTCTCGAAAATCACTGGGCGCCCCTTGCCGTTTGTCCTGCGAACCGGCCTCTATGAAGAATTTGCAGTGCGCCGGGCTACCAACAACTATGTCGCACCCGCATTTTATGATGGAGAGATGACGCTGTTTCTACCTCCCGGCTGGTACGATTCTTTCTCGGTGCGACCACAATGGGGCTGGGGAGAAGTATTAGCAAACACACCGCAAGTCTACAAAATCCCTGGCGATCCCTGCACAATCTTCAGCGCTGAAAATGTGCCGGTGTTAGGCGCGCAGCTCAAGGCGCTGCTGATCCGAGCGCAAGAAGCCCACACCGCTGCTGTTTAGCACACCAATAAGTATGATTAGAGAACAAAGACTGCCAGATCGTCTTTGTAGGCGCACCGGGAGATTACTCATTGATAAGGGTTATTATCATGAGTGATTTTAAAACGCATTCTGACGTACTTATCACCGAAAATTGGCGCGATTACGAACTGCTTGACAGCGGTGATGGCTTAAAATTCGAGCGCTTCGGGCCCTATACTTTCGTGCGCCCCGAACCTCAGGCCATGTGGCGGCCAAAGCTGGCAGAAAAAGAGTGGCACGGTGCGCACGCCGTCTTCCAGGGGGGTGATGATGAAGAAAGCGGCGGTTGGTCATTCAACAAGCCGCTGCCTGCGCGCTGGGAAATGCACTGGGGGGACATCAGGTTTTTCGCCGAAGCCACTCCCTTTCGGCATCTTGGCGTTTTTCCTGAACACGCAGCGCAGTGGAAATGGATGACGGCGCAGGTGCAGGCAGCCACGCGCCCGATCAACGTGTTGAACCTTTTCGCGTATACCGGGATTTCTACTCTGACGCTTGCCGCCGCCGGCGCACAGGTCACACACGTAGACGCCTCCAAAAAAGTTGTCGCCTGGGCGCGTGAAAATCAGACACTTTCCAGCTTAAACGAACGTCCTGTGCGCTGGATCATTGACGACGCTCTGAAATTTACGCAGCGCGCGGCGCGGCGCGGCACGCGCTATGACGCGCTTATCATCGACCCGCCCAAATTTGGGCGCGGGCCAAAGGGCGAACTCTGGAAACTGCACGAATCTCTGCCGCTGCTGCTGCAAGCCTGTGGCGAAGTACTTAGCGACCAGCCGTTATTCGCTATCCTAACCGCCTACGCCGTCAAAGTTTCACCGCTCAGCCTGTATCATCTGCTCGAAGACCTTTTTTCAGGACATTCGGGGCAGATTCGCGCTGGTGAAATGGCACTGCGCGAAAAAAGCGGCGGTCGCCTGCTGGCAACATCCGCCTATGGACGCTGGGAACAGTCCAAATAGAACCACACCCAGCGCTAAATTCAGGTATAGTGAAATTATCATCGCTTCAAATTTGACTGAGTGTCTAGAGCATGTCGTCAATCACAACGGCGGTTTCGCGCCGCCTACAGCACAGCGCTTTTGTAGCGCTGACTGTTCCTAACTTCCGCCTCTATTTTCTGACACAGCTTGTCTCGATCTCCGGGACGTGGATGCAAAAAGTCGCCCACGGTTGGCTGGTTTTCTATCTAACGCGCTCTGAGCTGTGGTTGGGGCTGGTGGCGTGCGCAGCGGGCATACCAGCGCTGCTGCTGTCCCCGTTCGCAGGCGTTGTCGTGGATCGTTTCTCCAAACGCCAAATCCTGATCTTTACCCAGAGCGCGCAGATGACCCTGGCCTTTGTGCTGGCGGTACTCGTCTTCGCCGACACAGTGCAGGTCTGGCATATCGTCCTGCTCTCGTTTTTGTCGGGCACGATGGATGCTCTGGATGCCCCCGCGCGCCAATCCTTCATCGTTGAACTCGTCGGGCGCGAATACCTGACCAGCGGCATTACACTTAACTCGATCGTCTTCAATATTGCGCGTATCTTTGGGCCAACCGCCGCAGGGATTGCGCTGGTCAACTGGGGCGCGGGATGGTGCTTCTTCCTGAATGGCCTTAGTTTTCTGGCTGTTATCGCGGGTCTGATAATCATGGACATCGCCCACCGCGCACCGCCTGTCAGGAAAGCAGGATTCTGGCAGCAGTTGAGTCAGGGCCTGCGCTATTCACGCGATCACGCGGTCATTGGCCCGATTCTGCTGCTCTCCATGATGAGCAGCATTTTCGTCGTCAATATGATGACACTCATGCCGGCATTTGCCGATCTTGTGCTCAATTCGCCTAAAGAGGGTTTCGCCACGCTCAGCGCGGCGCACGGTCTTGGCGCGGTAGCCGCAGGCCTGCTTGTCACCTGGCTGCATGAGCGTTTCAAACGCGGAGTGATCGTCGCCAGCATGTGTATCCTGACGCCGGCGCTGCTTTTCGCTATAAGCATAACCAGCAGCCTTTGGCTGTCCGCACTTGTCATCGCCTTCATCGGTTTCAGTATCATCCTGCAATTCATTACGATGAACACCATTATTCAGACGAGTGTGCCAGACGAGTTTCGCGGGCGTATACTCAGTCTCTACACACTTACTTTCTTCGGCATTGCGCCGTTGGGAGCGCTGGTATTGGGATTTGTGGCCGATCAGATCGGTACAACAAACGCATTGGCGCTCTATGCCCTGCTCGGCGGGATTCTCAGCAGCATCATCGTGCGGTACTCGCCCGCCTTACAGCAGGCTGCATAAAACTTCTCCGCAGCATTTGTACGATAGACACACGCCGCTTCGGTAGCGGCGTGTGTTTTTATTCAGTCAGCATCCAAAAATGAGAGTTTGTTAAGAGATATAGGCTGAAATAGGCCAAGAATGCTTGTATTTTTTCAGCAATTTGATACATTAAACGTTTAAGTATAAGCAACGAAATTATTGTTTTGATCAAAGGAGTGCGCACAGCATGCGCCGTTTGTGGAATATCGAGGAATTTCCTTTCCACCCCGAAAAGATTTTGCATCATGAAACGATCTTTTCTATCGGCAACGGCTATTTGAGCACACGCGCCAGTTTCGAAGAAGACTATGCCGGACAAACCCCCGCAACACTGATTCATGGTGTCTATAATCACGTACCCGGCGCGCTGGTCCCAGAGCTGGTGAACGCCCCTAATTGGCTGCCTATCACGATCCGCATCGATGGCACACTGTTTCATCTCAACGCCAAAACCACAGACTACTTGTACCCGCCCAGGGGCGCTTTGCTTGGCTATCGCCGCACTCTGCACATAGACGAAGGTCTGCTGCGCCGCGAGGTGTTGTTCCGCGCCAAAACAGGCAGCGTGGTACGGCTCGTATTTGAGCGCTTCGCCAGTCTGAGCGATCAACATGTACTCGCGCAGCGCGTCCAGTTGTTCGCGGTTGATGGCAATCCCGAGATTGTGATTGAAAGCAGCCTCGACGGCACAGTCACTAACGCGGGAAATCAGCACTGGGGCGATTTTCAGGTGACAGCCAAAGGCAGCATCATCAGCATTGGCGCCAAAACACAGCAGTCAGGCTATAGGCTGGGTATGGCCTCTAAATTGATTGCGCCGGGCAAGCACAAAGCGAAAGTCAAAGGCCTACAGCCCACTGTGATGACCGCTTTCACGCTCAAACAGCAGGAAACCATCACTGTCGATAAATTCACGACGGTGTTTACCAGCCGCGACACCCATGAACCGCTGACCGCCGCACAGAAAAAGGCGGATCAGGCCGCTAAAAAAGGCTACGATGCACTGCTAAGTGCCCACAGAAACGAATGGGCAAAATATTGGCGCGACAGTGACATTCAAATCATGGGTGACGACAATGCGCAGTTATCGCTGCGTTTCGCGATGTATCACATCCTGATCGCTGCGCCGCGCCACGATCAGCAAGTCAGCATCGGCGCCAAAACGCTCTCCGGGCTGGGCTACAAAGGCCATGTATTCTGGGACACCGAACTGTTCATCCTGCCTCCGTTGACGCTGACGCAGCCGCATCTGGCGCGTAATCTGCTGATGTACCGTTACAACAAGCTGCTCGGCGCGCGCCACAAAGCGCAGGCCAACGGCTATGAGGGGGCGATGTTCCCCTGGGAAAGCACCGACACGGGCGAAGAGACCACACCGCAGTGGTCGGATGTCCAGCCGGATGGCTCGCGTATTCGCATCTGGACGGGCGACAGCGAGCAGCACATTTCGACAGACATCGCTTTTGCGGTGCTGCAATACTGGCGCTGGACAGGCGATGATGAATTTTTGCGCAGCTATGGTGCGGAAATCTTCCTCGATACCGCTGTCTTCTGGGGCAGCCGTGTCGAAGCCAAAAATGGCCGCTACGAAATCTCACAGCAGATCGGCCCTGACGAATACCACGAAAATATCGACAACAGCGTGTTCACCAATCGCATGGTCGTCTGGCACTTGCAGCGGGCGCTCGAAATGGTGGATTGGCTCAAAGCGCACGCGCCAAACGATCATCAGCGTTTAGTCACAGCGCTCAAGCTGACGCCCGAACGCCTTAACCACTGGCGCGACATCATCGCCAAAATGTATATCCCCTTCGATCATGAGAAACAGATTCACATACAGTTTCCTGGCTTTTTCGATATGGAGTACATCCCGGTACCGCTCTATGAGCCGCGTACCGCCAGCGTGCAGGCGATATTGGGCCACAAACGCAGCATCCAGACTCAGGTCATCAAACAAGCCGACGTCGTGATGCTCATGGCGCTGCTGGGCGACGAACTCGGCGCCTCGCGCGAAGTCATACTCAATAACTGGAATACCTACTATCCACGCACCGATCACGGTTCATCGCTCAGCCCGTCGATGCATACATGGGTCGCCGCGCGCTTAGGTCTCAGCGAGACGGCTTACGAACTGTTTCAGCACGCCGCCGAAATCGATCTGAAGGACAACAAAGGCAATGTCCGCGATGGCATTCATGGCGCGGCCTGCGGCGGCCTCATTCAGGCGGTGTTGTTCGGTATGTGTGGATTGCATATCGACGCAGACGGCAAGCTAAAGACCGCGCCGCATCTGCCGGAGCATTGGCAGCAGGTTTCTTTTCATGTGTACTATCGGGGTCGGCGGCGCGCATTCCGCGTCAAGAACCCCGTGAAGGTATCCCCATCGGCGTGATGGTGGCCGCTGATGGGTCGTGGCCTACGCCTGTGTGCTGCACCCATCGTTTTAAACTAAAGGTTTACACGACAAAACAGCTTAATGGAGTAACCAAATGCGTACCCGTATCGCCCTCCTCCTCGCAGTGCTGCTGCTGATGACACTCGGCAGCGCAGCTACGGCACAAGATGTGTCATTGGAAATGTGGATCGCCGCATCGCCCGAAGAACTGGAAGCCGTTGAGGCGCAGGTCCAATTGTTTAGGGATGCCAACCCCGGCATCACCGTGACCGTTTCGGCCCAGCCTGAATATGACACCCAGTTGCAGACGGCCTTCGCCGCCGGCGATTATCCGGATGTCTTCTATGTCGGTCAGGGTAAATTCGTTGAATACGTCGAGGCCGGTGTACTTTATAACGGCAACGACATGATCGAAAATCCCGATGGCCTGTAT
This sequence comes from Chloroflexota bacterium, assembly GCA_013388745.1. Taxonomy (GTDB): domain Bacteria; phylum Chloroflexota; class Anaerolineae; order Aggregatilineales; family Phototrophicaceae; genus JACAER01. The sequence goes on along the minus strand of JACAER010000025.1, from coordinate 34,313 downwards.
CCGGCGCTGCGCAATACCTTCACCTATGATGGCAGCCTCTACTGCCCGGCGAAGGATTTCTCCACGCTGGCCATTCAGTACAACCGCGATATGTTCGACGCCGCTGGGCTGGATTACCCCACAGCCGATTGGACATGGGATGACCTGCGCGCCGCCGCCATCGCCCTGACCAATGAAAATCAGGTCGGTCTGATCGCTAACGCCGATCTTGACCGCTGGTATGCTTTCTATGTCCAGGCAGGCGGCCATCTGTACGACGAAGAAGGTAATTTCATCTTCGAAGCCGATCCCGCGCTGCAAGCGCTGCAACTCTATGCTGACCTGCACCAGGGCGGCTACGCGGCGACCTCTGCCGATCTGGGCGCCGGTTGGCCGGGTGAAGCTTTCGGTCAGGGCAAAGGCGCTATGACGCTCGAAGGCAACTGGATCATCAGCTACCTGCTCAACAACTTCCCTGAACTGAACTGGGGCGCGGCAGAAATGCCCATTGGACCAGGCAGCGCGATGTCAGAAGAAATGGGCGAGATGGCAGGCCGCGGCACGCTGACCTTCACCGTCTGCCTAGCGGTGGGCGCTAACACCGAATTCCCGACAGAAGCCTGGTCGCTGGTCAACTTCCTGACGGGTGAAGAAGGCGCTGCTCTGGTCGCCGAAACTGGCTTCGGCCCGATGCCGTCGCGTCCGAGCGCCGCGCAGCTCTACATCGACTCTTTCACCATGCGTGCCGAAGGCACCGGTCTGGATGCGTCCACGCTGACGGCCTTCACCGAGGGTGGTAACTATGCTGTTGCGCCCATCATGCCTCCGGGCTTCCAGCCCTTCCGTGATGAACTGAATCAGGGTATTCAGGCCGTAATCGACGGCACGGATACAGCAGAAGCGGTGGTTGAAAATGTCGCGGGCGTTGCTCAGGAATTGATCGAAGAAGCAGGCGGGTAATTCATCGCCATTGCAACTCGCTAAGGGCGCTCCTCCGTTCGAACGGGGTGAGCGCCCTGTCGTACCTGAAGGCTGCACACGGCAGTTTTGCACATCAGGAGAATGATTATGGCAGAGACAACATCTGCGGCCCCGGCAGCGAAAGCTGCGCAGGCGGCTGGGAGTATGGCGAGTAAGGAGCGAGGCGAAGCAGTTACAGGCTATTTGTTCATCGCCCCGGCGGTGATAGTGATGATGGTATTTCTGGTGCTGCCGATGTTGGCGGCGGTCTTCTTCAGTTTGACAGATTGGGACGGTATCAAACCGCTCAGCGGCGCAGCGCCTTTTGAAATGGTCGGCCTGCGCAATTATGAGCGTTTGCTCTTAAGCGAAGGTATCCGCCAGGAAGCATTTTTTGAAGCGCTGCGCAATACAGTTTATTTTGTAATTGGGGTTGTCCCCGCCCAGACTATTCTCGCGCTGACTCTGGCAGCCATCGTCAATCAGCGCTGGCTAAAGGCGAAGGGGTTTTTCCGCACCGCATTCTACTTCCCTTCGATTACCTCGTCGGTGGTCATCTCGATCATCTTCATGTGGCTTTTTACGAGCAATGGTGTGGTGAACGCCATAGCCGGCGCAATCATTCCCGGTTATGCCGCCGATCCTGTCACCTGGTTAGGCGACGAATCTGGGGTCATCCACAACCTGCTGGCCGTCTTCGGCATCACACGCCAGACTGTCGGCGCATGGGCCGCCACAGAGATCGCCAGTGTTTCGCTCTGGGACTGGCTGAGTGGTCCCAGCGTTACGATGTCCACGATCATGATTTTGAATACGTGGACAACTATCGGCACGCTCATGGTGATTTACCTGGCGGCGCTGCAAAATATCCCCAGCCAGGTCTATGAAGCTGCGACGGTCGATGGCGCGAGTTCCTTGCAGATTTTCTCGCGTATCACCGTGCCGCTGCTGCGTCCCACGACCTTCTTCGTGGTGACGTTGGGATTGATCGGCACTTTCCAGGTCTTTGACCAGGTCTTCGTCATTTCCAGCGGCGGCTTTGGCACAACCACCATCGCCTACCTGGTCTACAAAAGCGGCTATACCGACTCGCGGATGGGATTGGCAACCGCATCGGCCATTATCCTGTTCGTCATCATCTTCATGTTCACGATGCTCCAGCGGCGTATTGTCGGCGAACGCGCGAACGATTAGGGAGAATGACCTATGGCAAGTACATCTATAGCTGTGCCACAAAGCAATCAGGGGCCAAAGCTCGTTGTGCGTATCGTTTCAATTGCTGCACTGCTGTTCCTGGTGTTGATCGCGCTAGTGCAGATCATGCCTTTTGTCTTCACGGTTGCCAACTCATTTAAATGTCTGCCCGCCATTCAAGAAGCGCCGATGGCGATCATCCCCCTCCCGCCGATCGACCCCGCCTGCCGCGCAGAAAACGGCAATATGCTCCCTGGCTCGGCGACAGCCAGTGGAGCCACCTTCAACCCCTCGTTCGAGGGTTACCGGGCGATATTTGGGCGCGACTTCGGGCGCTGGACACTTAACACGGCGTTCCTTTCGGTCATTGTCACGGTGCTGCGCCTGGGTTTCGACTCGTTGGCCGGTTATGCGCTGGCGCGTCTGAAATTTCCCGGCAATCGTGCGGTGTTCTTTCTGATTCTGGGCACGATGATGATCCCTGGTGTCGTACTGCTCATCCCGCGCTTCATCATCCTCAAGCAGTTGGGGATGCTCAACTCGTTCACAGGGATTATCATTCCGCTGATGGTCGATGCCTTCGGCATCTTCCTGATGAAACAGTTCTTTGAATCGATTCCGGGTGAAATCGAAGAGGCGGCGCAGGTCGATGGCGCAGATCGCTTCACGATTTTCTTCCGCATCGTGCTGCCAATGGCGACCCCGGCGCTGACGGCGCTGGCGATCTTCAGCTTTCAGGGCATGTGGAACAATTTCTTGGATGTGCTGCTGGTGCTGCAAGGCAATGCCAGCCTGTGGACACTGCCATTGGGTCTGGCGCTCATACGCGGGACAAGCGGTGAAACGCTGGATTGGAACATCTTCCTTGCCGGTTCGGTGATTACAACCCTGCCGCTGGCGCTCGTGTTCTTTGTCTTTCAGCGCTACTTCGTAGAAGGCGTCAGTTACAGCGGCCTGAAAGGCTAACAGACAGATACAAGATGGGCGTGGTATACTGCGCTCATCTTGCTTTCAGGGGATCAATACCCCATGTGGGCTGGCATTCGAGTCTGGGGGCGCGGCCTGCGCCACCTCAATCATCGTGGGTACATTTACATTTGGGCCAATGTGCTCTGGCTGCTGCTTTCGCTGCCGCTGGTTACGGCTCCGGCTGCCTGGGCCGGCCTGATGAAAATGAGCTATCTCGCGCATCGGGGCCCATCTGCTGACATCCACGACTTATGGGAAGGTTTTAAGGAAAATCTCAAGCGTGGATTGCTGTTGACGTTGCTCAACGTGCTTATCGTCGGCCTGAACGTCTCGAATCTTGTCGCGTACATGGAAGCGCCGGGCGTATTTTACGCCGCGCTGCGCGTGATCTGGCTGCTGCTCCTGCTGGTCTGGTTTACTATTCAGCTCTATCTGTGGCCGCTCTTTTACGAGATGGAACAACCGCGCCTGTGGGGCGCACTCCGTAACGCAGCCGTCATGCTGATACTCAATCCGTTGTTTACGCTGGGTCTGTGGCTTGTCCTGATTCCTGTTATATTATTGAGCACAGCGCTGCCCGCTTTCTGGTTCTTGCTGACGGGCAGCATGCTGGCCGCGGCAGCGAATCAGGCTGTGCTGGATCGGCTGCAAGCGGCGGGACTGCGAAAGCTCAACTTGCCGGATGAAACACTTGACGTATAATCAAGCAAGTTATATTTTCGTCCGCTGTCTGATACCGAAAATCATGCCCAACATAAAAGATGTCGCCAAAGCCGCTGGCGTTTCGATTGCCACTGTTTCCTATGTGCTGAACAATAAAAGCGCCTTCTACAGCGAAAAAACACGCCAGCTTGTGCTCGAAGCTGTCGAGCGAGTTGGCTACACGCCAAATGTTACGGCCCGTAATCTTAAGGCTAACCAGACGCGCTTGATCGGCTATGCTTGCCATCATCTGCCTCCCGGTCAGTTTAACAGCGTGCTTGACCAGTTTGTGTATTTTCTGACACAGGAGGCTGAAGCAGCGGGCTATCATATTCTGATGTTTACCTTCCCGTTGGACAATCCGCCTTCGGCCTATGATGATCTCATCCGTACCGGCCAGGTTGATGCCTTTGTGGTTGCCAGTACGAATCTTAACGACTCGCGTATTCGTTTTCTGCTCGACCAGCAGTTTCCGTTTGTCAGTTTTGGCCGCGCCAATAGCGAATGGGATTTTCCCTATGTCGATACGGATGGTGAACGCGGCATATGCGAAGCCGTAAAATATCTCTATAGTCTTGGACATGAGCGAATAGCCATGATTGGCTGGCCGGAAGAATCGATCAGCGGCAGTTTTCGTGTAGCGGGTTATCTGCGCGCGCATCATGAGCTAGGCTTGCCCTTGCGTTCAGAGTATCTCTTGCGCGCTGAGCATAGTGAACAGGCGGGGCGTGCTGCGCTGGCTGAGTGGCTGTCTCTTCCGCGCAGCAAATGGCCGACAGCGGTTGTTGCTATTGATGATTTGGTCGCTATTGGCGTGATGAACGAGGCCAGCGAACGCGGTTTGCCTGTTGGCGAGGGTTTTGCTGTAGTGGGTTATGATGACATGCCTTTAGGACAGTATCTTCGTCCATCTCTTACTACCATGCGCCAACCCATTGCAGCGATCTGCCGCAATCTCATACTGATGTTGGAAGACATTCTGAATCAGCGTCCGCTGGAAAATCCGTGTCGCTTGCTGCCGCCGGAATTGGTCGTGCGTGCGTCCTCAGGTGGCCCGCTGTAGCTGCGTGAGTATGTCTTGTGCTGTTATTTGTGCGAGACCCTCGCGCAGTACGAGATGCGCGCGCGTGACATCGGCATGTCCGATTCCGACAACATGAAAGCCGCCGTTGAGCGCGGCTTCGACACCTGCTTCAGCGTCCTCGAACACAACCGCTTCCTCAGTGTGTACGCCTAAACGTCCAGCGACCCATACGAATAGATCAGGCGCGGGCTTACTGTTTTTTACCACGTAACCATCGCCGACAGCTTCAAATAGGTCGATGATTTCCAGGCGTGTAAGCACTTCGTATGCATTCTTGCTGGCTGATCCGACGGCAATCTTGAGGCCAGCGGCACGGGCGTCTGCTAAAAACGATTTGATGCCTGGCAAGCAGTCGTTGGGTGTGATGGATTTTAGATGTTGTAAGTAGTAGTTGTTCTTGCGTTCCATCCACGCTTGCGCGGTGGTTTCGTCAATTGGGTGTCCCTTGAGCATTCGGTTCAGGCTCTCGCGCCTTGAGACGCCGCGTAGTTGGTCGTTGTCTTGGCGCGTAAATGCGATATGCTCTTCGTCAGCGAGTTGCTTCCATGCCAGATAGTGATATTCTGCGGTGTCTGTGATTACGCCGTCGAGATCGAATATAAAAGCGGTGATTTTAGCCATAATTTGTTCCCTGGTAGCTGTCTTTGGTGTTATTATAGCTTCTTTGCGGGATAAGTTAAACGTTTAAGAAACTGGTTTTTATGGATGGTTTTTGGTGAAATGACTGCGCGCATTTGCCTTTTTCTCGTTGGGCTGCTGCTCGGCGTGCTGCAAACTGGTCTGTTCTTTCAGCTTACATTCACGCTGTCCTCCGGCTTCGGCATCTACCTGCTGGTCACGCTGGCATGGTTAGCAGGCAGCGCCCTGGGCGTGTTTTGGGGCGCGCGCTGGTCGATGCGTTTGGCACTGCTGGCAGCGCTGGCCGCTTACGGTTTGTGCAGCCTTGCTGTCAATCTGCGCGCTTTCGAGACGCAGTATTGGCCGCTCTATGCCCTGTTGATCATGACAATCGGCATCTATCCCGGCATATTTTTCGCGCGTATGGCGAAAATCTACAGCGCCAGCCAATTGTTTTTCTGGGAAAATAACGGTTTCATCGGCGGCCTTGTGTTGGGCACGCTGCTGTTTATGCTTCTGGGGCGTCTTGTCTTGTGGCTGGCGCCGCTGCTGCTGGCATTCATCGTGCTGATCGTTGTTGATTCACCCGCTGCGGATTCAGCGCGAACGCCACCTTCCTAAGTTTTCTTCTCGACAAAATCCAGCGCCGGCGTCGGACTCGTCGCCGACCAGCCACCATCCACCACCAGCGTTTGCCCGGTGATCTGACCAGCCTGTGGCGAAGCCAGAAACAGCACCGCCTGCGCAATATCGGCGGGCGTGCCGACACGGCCCGTGGGGGTAATTTGGCCCCAGATCCTCTCATAATTCGGGTCATCCGCCAGATTGCGCGGCGTCAGTGTTGCGCCAGGCGCGACGGCATTGATCGTGATACCATACGGCGAAAGCTCGATAACCAGATTGCGCGCCAGCATCTCCAGCGCGGCTTTTGTCATGCCATACGCCGAAAGGTAGCGCACCGCCTGATGCCCTGTCACCGACGAAACCAGCACAATGCGCCCGCCGCTGCCTTGTGCCCGCATCTGCCGTGCCGCGGCCTGCGTCAGAAAATACGATCCACGTAGATTCACATTCAGCACACGCTCGAACGTTTCTGGTTGGTAGTCGAAAAAATCGCCCCAACTGGTCAACCCCGCGTTGGCAACAGCAATATCCAGCCGCCCAAATTCGTTGACCGCGGCGCTCACCAACCCGCGCACAGTCGCTACATCGGCACTATCCCCGCCGCGCGCCAGACACTTGCCGCCCTCCGCGCAAATCTGGGCCGCCGCCTGCTCAGCCAACGCTGCATCCAGATCGTTCAGCAGCACCGCCGCGCCGTTCAGCGCAAGCTGGCGCGCGATCTCATAGCCAATACCGACGCCCGCGCCTGTCACAACGGCTGCTTTGTCTGCAAAAACCTTTTCCATAAATGTTATCCACCCTACGAGAAGTTGCCTAAATTATCTTCGCCCGGTACGATTCACGCAAAATATTCTCCACAAATCTATGGAACTGGTGTAGCGTGACAGATAAAACATATATCATCACGGGCGCGCTGGGCTGCATCGGCGCCTGGTCAATGCATCATCTTATCAAGCGGGGTGAGCGCGTCGTCAGTTTCGATGTCGGCGACAGCAGCCACCGTCTCGACCTCTTGCTCACGCCTGAAGAACAAAAACACATTATATTTGTCAAAGCCGATCTTTCCGATGCCGCGCAGGTGTTGGCGGCGTTCAAAAAGCATCGGATCACGCACGTACTGCATCTTGCGGCGCTGCAAGTTCCTTTCTGTCGCGCCGATCCGGTGCGCGGCGCGCAGGTGAACGTCGTCGGCACAGTCAACATTTTTGAGGCCGCACGTCAGAGCAATATCGCGCATATCGCCTACGCCTCGTCGATTGCCGTTTACGGCCCGCCTAGTGATTACCCGCCCGGCGCCATCCAGCATGACGCGCTGCCCGCCCCGCGCACGATTTACGGCGTTTATAAGCAGGCCAACGAAGGCACAGGCCGCATCTACTGGCAGGATCATCAGATCAGCAGCACCGCGCTGCGCCCGCATACCGTCTATGGCATCGGGCGCGATCAAGGCCTCACCAGCGACCCGACCAAAGCCATGCTGGCAGCAGCACTTGGCAAACCCTTCCAGCTTAATTTCAACAGCCCAGTTCAGCTTCAATGGGCGTCCGACGTCGCCTTGCAGTTTATCGCTGCCGCTGAGCAGCCCCTCGCCGGCGCTTACGCCTTCAATCTGGGCGGGCAGGCTTACGGCGCGGCACAGATTATCGACATGATTCGCCTTATCAAACCCGCCGCCCAGCTTACGTTTGTGGAGCGCACGCTGCCTTTTCCAGAAAGCACCGCCGACAGCGCGCTGCGCCAGCACTTCCAGACAATCTACGCCACACCTATCGAAGAGGGTGTCGCCCAAACCATACAGCATTTTGAGCGTTTTTCGCACGATGAACGTTTGCAGAAAGTTATCAACGGATGAATCTTAAGAAGCCGCAGATACCCAGTTTAGACGACATCCTTGCCCCTACCACTGGCATCGAGGCGACACGTACCCATAGTCACGGCGTTGAAGGACAACTGCCTCTCGACTCCAATATGCTGCGTGACGAACCCAGCGGCAATCTGTTCGGCTGGACGCAGGATGTTGGCATGGGCTGGGATCCAGAAGAGGTGGGGCGCGAACAGTATTTGATTCTCAGCACACATGGGGGAATGCGCGCCGAAGATGGGGCGCCGCTGGCCTTAGGCTATCACACTGGCCATTGGGAAGTGCATTTGCTGGTCAAAGCGGCTGCGCAGACCTTGCGCGAGCACGGCGCAACGCCTTTTGCAGCCTACTGCACCGATCCGTGTGATGGGCGCACACAGGGCACAGACGGCATGATGGATAGTCTACCGTATCGCAACGACGCCGCGATCGTCATGCGCCGGCTTATTCGTTCCTTACCGCGCCGCATGGGCGTGATGGGCATCGCCACCTGCGATAAAGGACTGCCCGCCACCATGATCGCCCTGGCAGGCAGCCACAGCCTGCCAGGAATCATCGTGCCCGGCGGCGTGACGCTGCCCACGCTCAACGCCGAAGACGCCGGCAAAATTCAATCGCTCGGCGCGCGTTTTTCGCACGATCTGGTGAGCCTGGACTACGCCGCCGTCATGGGCTGCCGCGCCTGCGGCTCATCGGGCGGCGGTTGCCAGTTTTTGGGCACTGCCGCCACGTCGCAGGTTGTCGCCGAAGCGTTCGGCATGGCGCTGCCGCACAGCGCGCTTAGTCCGTCTGGAGAGGCGATCTGGCTGGAAATGGCGCGGAGATCGGCGATGGCGCTGCTGCGCATGACCGCTGCTGGCCTCAAGCTGTCCGACGTGCTGACTACCGCCGCGCTCGAAAACGCCATGCTCGTTCACGCCGCTTTCGGTGGGTCCACCAACCTGCTGCTGCACATCCCGGCCATTGCCTACGCCGCCGGACTTAGACAGCCGACGGTAGAAGACTGGAAACGCATCAATCACAGTACGCCGCGCCTGGTCGATGCGCTGCCCAACGGCCCGCGCCAGCATCCCACAGTACAGGTCTTCATGGCGGGCGGCGTGCCCGAAGTCATGCTGCATCTGCGCCGCATGGGGCTGCTTAACACAAATGTGCTTACAGTCACGGGTGAAAAACTGGATACCCTGCTGGACTGGTGGGAACAAAGCGAACGCCGCCAGCAGTGCCGCCAGCGCCTTACCGCCTCCGATCAGGTCAACCCCGATCTGGTCATTATGGATGCCGACACGGCCCGCCGCGAAGGACTGACCAGCACAGTTGTTTTTCCGATGGGCAATCTCGCGCCACAGGGCGCAGTCGTCAAAGCAACCGCCATTGACCCCACGATGGTCAATACCGACGGTGTTTACCGTCATCGCGGCGCGGCACGTGTTTTCGGCTCTGAACGTGCCGCTGTCCGCGCTATCAAAGGCAATGTCGAAAATCCGGTCAGACCAGGGGATGTCATCGTGCTGGCGGGTGTCGGCCCGTCCGGCACGGGCATGGAAGAAACAGCGCAAGTGACAACAGCGCTGCGTTATCTGCCCTGGGGCAAACAGATCGCCGTGCTCACCGATGCGCGTTTCTCCGGCTTTTCTACCGGCGCATGCATCGGCCATTTGGCGCCCGAAGCGCTCGCCGGTGGCCCTATCGGCAAACTGCGCGATGGCGACATTATCGACATCGAAATCGACCGCGTTCGTCTGGAAGGGCATATCAACCTTGTCGCACACGGCGACCAGCCATTGAGCGCCGCTGAAGCCGAGCGCCTGCTCGCCGAACGCGACATCCACCCTGATTTACGCCCGAATCCCCGTATTCCTGACGACACGCGCCTATGGGCGGCACTGCAAGAGGCCAGCGGCGGCACCTGGGCCGGATGCGTCTACGATGTTGACCGTATCATCGCCGTGCTCAAAGCCGGAATGCGCGCGTTGGAACAGGAAAACAGGCAAGCCTGATACGCACAAAAAAGCCCTCTCATCAGCTCGCGAGAGGGCTTTTGCCTGTTGTGTTATGGGCAGAATCTAGAGGATCGGCGCGTGCGGCTTGCGGGCGATGAACTTGCCGCTGCCGTTCGAGCCGAGCCATTGATCGCCGTCCACAATCTTTTTGCCGCGCAGATACACCTGCGCCGGCGCGCCTTTGACCTTCATGCCTTCGTACAAATTATAATCCACACGCATGTGGTGCGTCTTGGCGCTCAGCGTGTGAACCTTCTTCGGATCCCACACGACAATATCGGCGTCCGCGCCTACCGCGATCGTACCCTTACGTGGGTAGCAGCCGAAGATGCGCGCCGGGTTGGTGCAGTTCAGTTCCACGAAGCGTGAGGGGGAGATCTTGCCCGTGTTCACGCCCAGATGCCACATCACCATCATACGATCTTCCAGTCCGGGCAGGCCATTGGGAATCTTGGCGAAGTTGCCTTTACCCAGTTCCTTGCCGGGGCGCCGATACGTGGGGTTTTGCTTCTCAAAAGCCGGCCAATCGCCGCCGTTGTGGTCTTTAGCCCACTGCTGCCACGGCCCGACGCCACCTTCGTACCAAAAATCGCAGTGATCGGTGCTGACAACTTGCAGCGTGCCGTCGCGCACCGCCTGCCACAGGATACCCTGGTCGTGCGTGCTGCGAATCGGCGGCGAACACACGAATTTCGCGCCCTCGAAGCCCGGCGCGCGCAGATGTTTGTCATACGTCAAATGGAAGTACTGCACGCAGGTTTCACCCATCACCGGATAACCCAGCGCGCGCCCGCGCCGCAGCGCGTCAACTGCCGGTTCGCACGTCATATGCACCACATACAGCCGGCAGCCCGTCATCCCGGCCATCACTACCGCTCGATTCGTCGCTTCGCCTTCGATCTCCGGCGGGCGCGAATGATAGTGCCAGTGCGGTTCTGTCTTATTTTCTGCCAGCAGTTGCAGCCGCAGTTGTTCTTCCACGTCGCCGTTTTCCGCATGTACCATGACGATCATGCCGTGCGCTGCCGCCTGCCGCATCGCCAGATACAGCGTGCGATCATCGATCTGGAACACGTTCTTGTAGGCCATGAACAGCTTCAGGCTCGTCACGCCTTCATCCAGCAGCGACGGGATTTCGTTCAGCACCGCCTCATTCAGGTCGCGCACCGCCAGATGAAAGCCGTAATCAATCTGCGCTGGCTCAGCCTTTTTGCGCCAGATATTCAGCCCATCGTGCAGACTGCCTCCGGTGGGCTGAATCACAAAGTCAATGTGCATCGTCGTACCACCGAACGCTGCCGCTTTGTGTCCCGTGTCGAAATCGTCGTTGCTGTAGGTGCCGCCGAAATCCAGATCGAGATGCGTATGCACATCGATACCGCCCGGCATCAGGTACTTGCCTTTGCAATTGACGACTTCATGCCCTTTGCCGGGGATATTTTTGCCGATCATCACCACCTGTTCGCCCTCGACCAGCACATCCGCCGGCACCATATCGCTGGCCGTAATGACCGTTCCACCCTTAAACAGCGTTCCCATAGAAAACTGCTCCTCAAAATAAGTTTGCCCCGGTGTTGGCGAAGTCTTTGCGTCTGCGCGCTCCAAACCAGGAGCAAGCGCGCCAGCGCGTTGTAACGAACGTTACTTGAAATGCGGCAGCACGTGTTCAGCGTATTCCGCGACAATGCGTTCTTCTTCGCCGCACATCAGGTAAATATTGAACTGCGTCACGCCCAACGATTCCAGTTCCTTGATCTTTTCGACATGCGCTTCTACCGGGCCAAGAATGCCAAAGCTGTCGATGATGTCTTCGGTGATGAAGCCCAGATGATCGGCGTCCTTATCCGCGTGGTGGCGGTAATCGTAGCCCTTGCGGCCTTCAATATAGTTCGTCAAGCGCTGCGGGATCACCTGGCCTTCTTTGCCGTAGCGCATCACCAGATCGGCCACGTGATTGCCCACCATCGCCGGGAACCAGCGCGTCTGTTCGCGTGCGCGCTTCATATCGCCCACCCACACAGGCGCCGCCGACATCACCTGGAACTTACTCAGGTCGCGTCCGGCGCTTTTGCCCGCTTCCAGCGCTTGATCGGTGAACCACTTGACCAGCCATGTATCCGCCAACTGAATAATCAGACCATCCGAAGATTCACCAGCGGCGGCCAGCGCTTTCGGTCCATACGCCGCGATCCATACGGGCATTTCATAGCCTGTCGCCCAGGGAATTTTCACAGTGGCGGTTTCTTCGTCATAGCTCACTTCATCGCCGCGCACCATGCCCTTGACCGCATTGCAGAACTCCACCATCGTTTCGACATTCAGCGGCTTGCGTCCCAACACACGCCGCGAACTGTCGCCGCGCCCTACACCCATGTCAATCCGTCCGCCGCTTTGCAGCGCCAGCGTCGCGAACATGCTGGCCGCCACCGACCAGTCGCGCACACCCGGATTCGTCACGCACGGCCCAAAACGCATGTGCTCTGTGTGCTCGATGCACATTGCCATCGTCGCATAGCAATCGCGCCAGAGCACATGGGAATCGAAAAACCATGCATATTTAAAGCCCGCGACTTCGGCCTGTTTCACCAGTGCCACCGTGCGTTTAGGATCAATATCGCCCTTAAAGGTAATCGCAAATTCCATAAGTTCTATCCCTCGATGTACTACTTGGATGCATTTTCCGCGTGTTGTTTGGCACAGCGTTCCAGCGCCCGCTGCACCTCGCGCACATTAATCTTGGGCGCGGTATCGGTGTAAAAACGCGCCGCGGTGCTCTCGGCGGCCTGCTGCCCTGCCGCCGATGCGTCGTCCAGATTCAGCGCGTAGTCCGCCTCGTCCAGTCCTTCGATCGGCTCAAGCTTGATTTCGGTCACGTTTTCGCGCCGCACGCGCTCCAGATTGCTGCGCCGTTTATCGGTTTCTCTGGCGCGTTCTTCGCTGCCAGCGGCCTGGTAGTAATCACGCAAGCGCGATTCCATCTCGATGGCATACGTCAAAATCGCGCCGAAGGTGTTTAACGATGGCATAAGTCCCTTTCAAGGACGGGCAGCCTGGCTCACTGTGCTGCTGCCCGTATTTGCTCTCTGCTCTACAACCAGCGCTCGATCAAAATCTTGCGGTCGGTGAAAAATTCAATCGCGTCTGGCCCCTGCCCGTGCAGATCGCCAAAGAACGATTCTTTCTGCCCGCCGAAGGGGAACGAAGCGGTCGCGGCGGCCACGCCCACGTTGATGCCGATATTGCCGGCGTTCACGCGGTACTTAAATTCACGCGCATACTTGCCCGTGCTGGTGAACAGGCTTGCGGCATTACCATAGCGGCTCTTATTGATGACCTCAACCGCTGTATCGAAATCTGGCACATGCATGATCGACAGCACCGGCCCAAAGATTTCTTCGCGCGCCACCTTCATTTCCGGCGTCACACCGTCCAGAATCGTCGGCCCGACGAATGTGCCGTTCTCGAAGCCCTCGACCTTCACACCGCGCCCGTCAAGCAGCGGCTGCGCGCCTTCCTCCACGCCCATCTGAATCATCGATTCGATGCGTTCTTTGGCAGAAGCTGAGATCACCGTGCCCATCTGCGTCGTTTCGCTCAGGCCGTAGCCAACGCGCAGCCCGCTGGCGCGTTTCACCAGTTCGTTTTTCAACGGTTCATAGGCATCGCCCACCGCCACCACCACCGACCCGGCTAGGCAGCGCTGTCCCGCGCAGCCATAAGCCGACCCCATAATATTGGCGACGCTGGCTTCCATATTGGCATCTGGCATCACGGCGATATAGTTCTTCGCGCCGCCCTGCGCCTGCACGCGCTTACCGTGCTTGGCGCACGTCTCATAAACAATTTTCGCCACCGGCGTCGAGCCGACAAACGACACGCCCACAATGCCCGGATGTTCCATCACGGCCAGCGACGCTTCTTTGCCGCCCAGCACCAGATTCACGACACCTTCGGGCAGATCCAGCTCGTCCAGCAGTTCATAAACCAGTTCCATGCTCAGCGGCGTCTGCGGCGATGGCTTGACGATATAGGTGTTGCCGCAGGTGATGGCTGTCGGCAGGAACCACAGCGGCACCATCATGGGGAAGTTAAAAGGCGTGATCGCCGCGAAAACGCCCATCGGCTGGCGTTCAGCCGTCTCGTCGATACCGGAACTGATGTCTTCCACTTTATAGCCGCGCATCACCGTCGGCACGCTCACCGCGTAATCCACACTTTCAATCCCGCGCCGCACTTCGCCGCGCGCTTCGTCGCGTGTCTTGCCGTTTTCCTTCACAACCACTTCAACCAGGTCTTCAAAGCGTTCTTCCAGCAGGTTCTTGAAGCGGTACATATACTGCGCACGGCTCAGCACCGGCGTGCGCCGCCATTCTTCATAGGCTTCCTGCGCCGCCTTCACCGCTTTATCAACATCGGCGCGCGGCGAATCCGGACATTCAGCCAGAAGCTCACACGTCGCCGGGTTGACCACCGGCGTGAAATTTGTCGCCGTCGAATCGACCCATGAGCCGCCGATATAGTTCCTGAGTTTTTTCACCATAATGCTTTGTTTCCTTACACTCAATCTATGCCTAACCTTCGTAATACGCATCCAGCTTGTCCAGCGCCGCGTCCAGAATTTGCAAGCCTTCTTGCAACTGCGCTTCAGTAATCACCAGCGGCGGCGTGTTGAAAATCATGTTCCAGCGCACAAACGTGCTCAGGCCGTTGTCCTTCAGGTTTTTTGCCGCCTGTTTCATCGCATCCGTCATCGGCTTATTAAAATCGCTCATCGGTTCGCGTGTTGCGCGGTTCTTGACGATTTCGATCATCTGGTGCAGCCCCGTGCCGCGAATATCGCCGATGACCGGGTGTTTTTCCGCCAGATCCATCAGCCCCTTGCGCAGCACTTTGCCCAACTCGCGCGAGCGCTCGATCAGGTTCTCGTTACGATACACCTCGATCGTCGCCACGCCCGCCGCCATCGCCAGCGTGTGCGAGCTGTAGGTCAGGCCTGCCCACAGCGTGTTCTTGTCGAAATGCTGCGCGATCTCCTCGCTGACGACAGTCGCTCCCAACGGCACATAGCCCGCCGTGATGCCCTTCGCCAGCGCCATAATATCGACCTTCACATCCGGGTAGTGGTCAATGCCGAACCACTCGCCCGTGCGCCCAAAACCCGACATTACCTCGTCGGCGATGAACAGCAAGCCATATTTCGCGCAAATCTCGCTGATACGCTTGAAGAACACCGGCGAGGGCTGGAGAATCCCGCTCGTGCCACTGTAGCTTTCTAACATGATTGCCGCGCAGTATTCCGGCCCTTCCATCTGCACAATTTCTTCGATCATATCGGCGACCACCAGATCGCCTTCTTCCTGTGTCCGCCCGCGATACGCCGGGTTGCGATACGCATAGGGGTCTGGCAGGCGCACGATCCACGGTACACCCGGCTCATTCGCCAGCCGGCGCGGGTCGCCGCCGGCGCTGGCTGCCGCGAACGTCCCACCGTGATACGAACGCCAGCGCGTTAGAATTTTCTGTTTGCCGGTGTACAGGCGCGCGATCTTCATCGCGTTTTCTACCGCGTCCGTCCCGCCGTTAGCGAACAGCGTTTTGCTCAGACTGCCCGGCGTCACTTCCGCCAGCAGTTCGCCCAGCCGCGCGCGCGGCCCCGTGGTGCTCGACGGCTCGACATAACACAGTTTGGCCGCCTGCTCCTGGATCGCCCGCACCACATGCGGGTGGCTGTGGCCGATATTGACGTTCACCAACTGTGATGACCAATCCAGGTAGCGCTTGCCGTTCGCATCCCAGACATAAACGCCGTCGCCACGTTCCATCGGCACCGGATTCCATATCCCTTGCGCCGACCAGCTCACAAACGTATATTCTTTGCTCTTTTCAACAACTTCTGCGGGAGTGAACATCCATAGCCCCCTGTACTCCGAAATGATAGGTACAACTGTAACAAATTCGCGCCAAAAATGAAAACGCTCGTGGCTGTCGTCGTCGAAAACGCCCCGATGGATGAGATCGGGGCGTCTCGCTGCACACCAACTTACCGCTGCGGGCGCTTATTCGCCGTTCGGCGTGATCGCGACCTCCAACGGCTCCCATTCCAGACCCATGAAGTCTTCGTCTGGGAAGTCCGCCATCAGGCTGTCCAGCGCTGCCTGCGCCAGATCAGTACGCACCGCGCCTTCATCCGGCTCCGCGCCGATCACTTCATAGTTCAGCGCGATGTCCGCCGTCTGCTGATACAGTTCCATATCCAGAAGGCCGATGCCCAGCGGCGAGGGCCAGATCAGCTTGTTGATTTCGTTCATCATCCACGTCTGGTGACCCACGCCCAGCGTCGAACCTTCGGCCAGCACCCAGTTCACGCAGTCTTCCTGATTGTCACGGCAGTATGTCCAGCCGCGCAGCGACGCGCGCAGGAAACGCACAGCAATGTCTTCGTTGCCTTCTTCCGCCAGCCAGGCTTCGTTGGCGAACACCAGATCCTCCAACATGGCCGTACCGACTTCGTTCAGGTCGATGATGTTCAGGTCATCCAGCGTGTATACCGGGAAGTTGCCATCTTCATCAACATATTCCAGCACCTGCGCCATTTCGTTATAGGTCATGGCCGCCGCCGCGTCGATTTCGCGATTCAGAAACGCCACCATATCGAACGGCTGGTTGAAGATCGTGATGTCATCCGGGTTGTCCGGGTCAATGCCGTTGGCGACCAATGCCGCAAACAGCGGGTACTGGTTGCCGAAGCCCCACACACCCACCACGCGCCCGCGCAGGTCTTCGATGGTCTCGATGCCGCTGTCTGCCCACGCGATTTCGCGCATACCACTGCGCTGGAAAACCTGCGCGATATTCACCGCGCCCGTCCCCTGCTCGCGCGAGGCCAACATGCTGCCCATCCAGTCGATGCCAAACTCAGCGCCGCCGGCGGCCACCACCTGCTGCGGGCCAATATCCGGGCCGCCAGGCAGAATTTCGATGGCGATGCCTTCTTCTTCATAGTAACCGAGTTCGCGCGCGGCATAAAAACCGGCGAACTGCGCCTGCGTGACCCATTTCAACTGCAGTACGCATAAGAGGAGAGAGACGTATGCTTCGCAGACATTTACCCCTTTTGTTAGTGGCACTGCTGCTGGTGTTGCTGGTGCCGGCGGCATCCGCGCAGGAAAGCAGCGATTTGACGCCGGTGCGTGACCAATTTTCATTCATCGCGGAACGACACATGCCACGGCATGACCGCGCGTTCCACGGCTGAAACCAGAGCATAAAACAATATCCCCAACACCGACGCGACGATAATCGCTGCCCACGCTTCAGGGTAATCAAACAGCGCGGCATCTTCGCGAATCCGGTAGCCCAACCCTTGCGTCGTGCCGCCGAAATACTCGCTGACGATCGCCCCGATCATGCTCAGCGTCGTACCGACCTTCAGCGCCGAAAAAATATACGGCAGCGCGCTGGGGAAACGCAGCTTACGGAAAATCACCCAGTCGCTGGCAGCATACGACTTCATCAGTTCCAGCGCTGTGATATTCACCGTCGTCAGCCCTTTTACCGTGCTGATCATCGCCGGGAAAAATGTCAATATCGCTACAATTGCTACTTTCGAAGCGGGGTTCAGCGCCCCGAACCAAAAGTTCACAATCGGCGCGAAGGCGATAATCGGCGTCGAATTGATGGCGATCGCCAGCGGCAGCAGCGATTTACTGAAGTTAGTGAAGCGCGCTGAAATCATCCCAACCACCACGCCCAACCCACAGCCCACCACAAAGCCCCAGAAAGCGTTCTGAAACGTGTTCCACCCGACAGTCATCAGACGTGGATAGATTTCGATAAATGTCGTGCCGATTGTTGTCGGTTTCGGCAGGAAAAACTCCTGCACCCGGAACACATCAATCGCGACTTCCCACAGGATCAACGTCAGCAGCGCCACCGCCAACGGCGCGAAATTCCGCTGCACGCTGCGCCGATACAGCGAAAACCGCGTCCATGGCGACCACAGCAGCAGCACGCAGGCCAGCGCGACATACTCCATAATCGTGCTGACATTTAGCGCATTTTGCAGCCCCGCCAACAGCGTTTCGTCCTCCACCTGCGCCAGAAACGCGCTTTGCGGCACGCCGAAAATCACCCCCAGCGCGTTGAAATCAAGCAAAATCGCCAGCAGCACATGCAGGACAAACAGCCCAAAACCCGCCACCAACACCCAGCGCACCCGCGTCACCAGCCGCCAGTTCCCCACAAAAATCAGCCCGCTCACCACCAGCGCCAGTGCCAGCGCTGGTTGCAGCGTCACATTGCGAAACGCCCGCCCAAACTGCAATTCAAATTGCAGTAAAGGGTTCTGGATATGATACGTCGCCACGATCAGGAACAGGATCAGCAGGGCGATCCAGTCATGCGACAGGCGGTTGCGTTCAAGCTGCCGTGTCGAGATTTCGGCGGTTGTCCGCGCCATATCTCTAGTAAGATTCAATGTGCTTGCCATCTGTGGCTCCCAAACCACGCAGTGCTCCGCGCACACGGCTCATCAAATGGAAAAAATCATCCAGATCGCGCGTTTCGGGCCCGCGTGGGCGCGGCAGGTTGATGTTGATAATCTCGGCCAACCGTCCCGGACGTGGCGAGAGTACCACCACCCGCGTCGATAAATACACCGCTTCGGGGATACTGTGCGTCACAAAAATGCATGTCACGCCCAAATTGTTCCAGATCTTCAGCAGTTCGTTGTTCATGCGCTCGCGCGTCATTTCGTCGAGCGCGCCGAATGGTTCGTCCATAAACAGGATGCCGGGCTTAAACGACAGCGCCCGCGCGATACTCACACGCTGCTGCATCCCGCCCGAAAGCTGCCAGGGATACTTATTCTCAAAATCGCCCAGTTCCACCAGATGCAGCATTTCGCGCGCCCGTTGTTCGCGCTCCTGTTTGGAAAAGCGCATGATCTCCAGCGGAAGCTGTACATTTTTTGCCACCGTGCGCCAATCGTACAGCGTCGCGTTCTGGAACACAAAGCCGTAGTCGCGGTCTTTACGCGCCTGCGCTGCCGTTTTGCCGTTGACGCTCAGTGTCCCGCTTGTCGGCTGGATCAGGTCAGCCATAATCCGCAGCAGGGTGCTTTTGCCGCAGCCCGACGGCCCGATCAGCGAGATGAACTCGCCCTGTTCGATATCCAGATTGATATTTTCCAGCGCGTGGACTTCGTGACCATCGGAAGCGCGGAAACGTTTAGTTAAATTTTTGATTGAAATAATCGCTGTCACTCAACTACCCTCAGTTAATTGCTCTCTTTAACCTGCCAGCGCACAACCAGTCGTTCAGTGAGTGCCACAACGCCGAAAAACAGAATGCCGACCGTCGCGGCGGCTACAATCGTGGCCCACAAACGCGGCGGCCCCTGCGTATAGTATTGGTTAAAGTTCAGAATCGCGCCGCCCAGTCCGTCCTGAATCCCGGATGGCAGTTCGCCGATGATCGCCCCGACGACACTCGCGGTGGCCGAAATCTTCAGCGCTGTGAAAATCTGCGGCAGCGCGTTGGGCAAACGCAGCTTAAAGAAGATTTGCAGATGATTGGCCGCATAAGACTGCATCAGTTCCAATTCCGTCGGTGGCACAGACGTAAATCCGCGCAGCGCATAGATCGTTACCGGGAAAAACGTCAGATAGGCCGCGATAATCGGCACAGCCAGCGCGCTCAGTTCAATCTGCCGCATCCACACCACCACCATCGGCGCGATCGCCAGAATCGGCACCATTTGCGACGCCACTACATAAGGCAGCAGTCCGTTTTGCAGCAGCCGCGAGTGTGTGAAGATCACCGCCAGCAAAAAGCCCAGCACCGCTCCGATGAAAAAACCCAGCATCGCTTCGCCCAGCGTAAATAACGCCGCGCTCAACAAAGTTTGATACAGCGGCGGGCCGTTGCGCTGCGCCGGCTCAAAAAACGCGCCGAAAATATCGCCCAGATGCGGAAGCTGTGTATTGTTGAAATTCGATAAATCGATCACCATGCCGCCAATCATGAGTTCGTAATCATTGGCACGGCTGAAGGATTTCATCCCTTCCCAGAACACAACGATCACAGCGATGATCGCAACCAGTGTGATGACTGTGCGCAGGCGGCTGTAATCTGGCGGCGGATTTTCCGCGCGTGCGGTTGGTTCAAGTTGCAAATCGGGTTTAGCGGAGTCAACCATGTTTAATGTCTTATCACAGAATAAAGTGTATTTTATAGCGCCTGCGACACTCCATCTGGCAATAAACGCCCAAAGTGTCATGGCAATATTTTGTGTGTTTTTTCACACGTTCTGGTGAGATTGACTAAAATTGTCCGCAGATTGTTTTCATTTTTAACCGTTTTGTCAAGTTTTCTAAAGAAACCTGTGCATTCTCACCATCCAAATCGCAATGCGAGACACCCAGAGATATTCACAACGCACCTAGGGATGATAAATTTACGACTAAATTCACAAATCTCAATTCTTTATACTTTTCTCCAAAGCTATAATAAAAATGGAGGAAAGGGTAGCCGTCCATGTCGCACATTTTCATCAGCTACAGCAAGAAAAACCACGACTACGCTCAACAACTAGCCGATAAACTCGTGCATCTGGGTTTTGGCGTTTGGCTCGATGCTCGTGTCGAAAACCACTACTGGGCTGAAGTCACCAAAACCGCTGTACAGGAATGCGCCGCTTTCGTTATCCTCATGTCTCCCGACGCGATGCGCAGCCGCCAGGTACAGAAGGAAGTGGCCTATGCCAAAGTGCGCCACAAGCCCATCATTCCCCTGCTGCTGGACGGCAAAAGCTGGACAAAGACCTATATCAACGTCTGTGACCGCCGCATTCCTGACCGCAATTTCTTCGTTTACCTCGCCCGGCACGCCCCACACACGCAGGGGCATGGTCGCCACTTCGAACCCGCCGACGTTCTGATCGAGCCGACTCTGCGCTTTCACGGTGTCTACAGCGCCCAGACCCCGCGCGGACAAAGCGTGCTGCGCTTTTTTGAAGATGGCCGTGTGCTGGAATATACCAACAAGCCCAACGAAGCGCCGATGACCTTCGATGAACTCGAAGCGCGCCATCACCGCAAGGTTAACGAAGGCCGCTACGAAATCAATGGCCGGGATCTGGTCTGCACCTTCAGCGTAAATCACGCCAAAGTCACCTATGAAGGCACCATTGACCTCGACACCGTCGAATTCCGCTGGTACAACTATGGCACAAAAAAGCGCGGCCAGGGATTGTACCAATTCATCCCCGCTCTTTAAATTGTTGTCAATTCCCTTAATCGAGGGATAAAATCGGCGGCTGTCGCAGTGTTGTGACAGCCGTTTTCGCTTCTTTCACAAGGATATTTTATGAAAATATTGCGCATCGTTTTGCTGCTTGTGTTGGTCATCGTGGCCGTCGTGCTGATCGGCGGCGCATATCTGTATAACGATTGGACGCGCGGCGTACTGGCGCAAACCGCCGGCGAACTGCGCGTTGCCGGCCTCCGTGATCGTGTCGAAATCGTCCGTACCGATTTCGGTATTCCGCACATCTACGCCAATAACGCCTATGATCTGCTGTTTGCCCAGGGGTATACACAGGCACAGGATCGCTGGTGGCAGATGGAATTCTGGCGGCATATCGCTGCCGGGCGTGTCCAGGAATTGACCGGACGCACAGATAGCGTCATGGGCACCGATCTGTTCACACGCAAGTCAGGCTGGTACGAAGCCGCCGAACGCGATTGGAACAGCTATAACGAAGAAGCGCGTTCCTATATCCAGGCTTTTGTCGATGGTGTCAACGCCTACATCAGCGGACGCGCTCCCGGTGATCTCGCTTTCGAATACAATGTGTTAGGCTTAACCGGCGTCAGCTTTACGGTTGAACCCTGGTCGCCCGTCGATACCCTGGCCTTCGCCAAAATCATGGCGTGGGATTTGGGCGGGAATCGCAGCAATGAACTCACCCGTATGACGCTGTACGAATTGCTCGGCCAGGAACTCACCGACCTCTTTGTGCCCGCCTTTGGCTTTGACATGATGCCGACGATCATCTGGCCGGATGAAATTCCCACCCCCGCGCCGACCAGCAGCCAATCGTCGCCGCGCACAATCACCGCCTCGCGCCTCGGTGAAGCGCAAGCGCTCGCCGACATCCTGCCGCGCAACTTTGTTTTCGGCGAAGCTGATGTCGTTGGCAGCAACAACTGGGTCGTCAGCGGCGCGATGAGTGCCAGCGGGATGCCCCTGCTGGCCAATGACCCGCATCTGGGCATTCAGATGCCATCCATCTGGTACGAAGTTGGGCTGCACTGCAACACGCTAAGCCAGGAATGCCCGTTTAACGTCGTCGGCTTCACCTTTGCCGCTGCTGCTGGCGTGGTGATCGGCCATAACGACAACATTGCCTGGGGCGTGACCAACATGGGTTCGGATTCCCAGGATGTGTATCGTATTCGCGTTAACCCCGATAACCCGCTTCAATATGAATGGAACGGCGCATGGCGCGATATGACCGTGCGCGACGAAATCATTCGCTTCGGCGACGGCGGCGAACTCAGTTTCCAGGTGCGCGAGACCCATCTCGGCCCGATTCTCAACGACAATACCTATGATCCCGAAACGGAGCAGCTCAGCGGTTTCAACAACGAAAACCCGATGGCGATTCGTTGGTCGGCGATTGATCCCAACGCGCCCAGCCAACTGCTGCAAGCCATTGTCGGCATCAACCGCGCCTCAAATTGGGAAGAATTCCGCGCGGCGCTGCAACATTGGGACGAAGCCGGCCAAAACGTGATCTACGCCGACATTCAAGGCAATATCGGCTATCAGTCTACCGGGCGTATTCCTATGCGCGAGCCGGAGCATGATGGCTGCACACCGGTTGACGGCTGGACAGACGCTTTTGAATGGCGCGGCTATCTGCCCTTCGAGTATTTGCCGACACTCTTTAACCCGGAACGCGGCTATATCACAACCGCTAATCAGGCGATTGTCCCCGAAGCATACTATGCGTATTTGCAGCAGGAGCTTGGCCCCGGCACCTATACTATTACCCAAGATTGGGACTATGGCTATCGTGGGATGCGCATCAATCAGTTGATCGAAGTGCTTGCGCCGCACAGCGCCGAAACCTTCGCGCAGATACAGGGTGACAACATGCTGCTGAGCGCTGAGCAGATCATGCCCTACCTGGCAGCATTGTCGTTCAGCGATGCCGCGCTCACCGAGGCGCGCGACTGGCTGCTGACTTGGGACTACCAGATGCATATGGACAGCGCGCAGGCCGCCCTTTACGGTGAATTCTGGCGCGCGCTGGTCAATGCTGTCTTCCCCGACCAGACCGATGGCAGCACCCTCTCCAGCGGCGGCAGCCTCGCAATGTGGACAATCTATCTCCTGCTGGAACAGCCCGATAACGCCTGGTGGGACGATCTGTCTACAACGGATGCTGTTGAAACGCGCGATGCGATTTTGGCGCGAGCCTTTGAGCAGGGTTATGCTGCTCTCCTTGCCGCGCAGGGCGCAAGCCGCGATAACTGGCGCTGGGGTGTGCTGCACACATCCACTTTCGTCAGCAACCCCTTGGGTCTCAGCGGTATCGATTTGATCGAGAATTACGTTAATCGCGGCCCGTTTGATACCTCTGGCTGCTCGGCGTGTGTCAATGCCGCCAGTTGGGATGTGAGCGCGGATTTAACCGTCGTGGCGCTGCCATCGATGCGCATGATCGTGGATTTGAGCGACCTGAGCGCCAGCCAGACCATACACACCACCGGTCAAAGCGGCCATCCGGCCAGTGAAAATTACAATAATATGATTGACCTGTGGCGCAGCATTCAGTATCACCCGATGCTGTGGACACGCGAGCAGGTCAGCGGCGACGCCAACAGCACATTGGTGCTTGTGCCCGCCCAATAACAGCAGCAACGGAGGGTGTACAGCCGTGCGCCCTCCGTTTTCTTCGTCTACAACTTATGACACTTATCCGGTCAACTGCCGCAGCGCGCGCTCCAGGCGCTCGATTTCATCGTGGGTGTTGTAGTGCGCCAGCCCAACACGCACCATGCCGTTGGGCTGCTGCAAACGCTCCATAATCTCCAGTGCATAGTAATTGCCATCCCAGACATAAATGTGCTGTTGCGCCAGATGCGCCGCCACCTTCTGCGGGGTGTAACCGTCTATTGTGAGCGCGATCGTTGGCACACGCTCATGATAGCGCTGCGGCTCGGTTATGCCGGCGATACGCACGCCCGGCAGCGCGGCGACACGCTCAATCAGATGAGCAACCAATTCGCGCTCATAGGCCATTAGCGCACCCATCGCCGCCTTCAGTTCACGCTGGCGTCCCCCATAGCCGTCATACTGCGGCTGGTTCGCGCTGCCCGATTCGCGCCCGATCATCGTCAGATAATCGAGCGCGGCGCTCAAAGCATGAATCAGTTCAAAAGCCGGTGTGCCCGTTTCCCAGCGATAGGGCGGCTTGTCTTTAGAAGGCCGCACTTTGTACGCGGGCAGTTCTGCCAGCAGCTCATAACGCCCCCACAAAATTCCCAGATGCGGCCCGAAAAACTTGTAGCTGGAGCACAGCAAAAAATCGCAGCCGAGCTGCTGCACATCAATCGGGATATGTGGCGCGCTTTGTACCGCATCCACCACATGCAGCGCTCCCGCAGCGTGCGCCATCTTGGCGATGTGCTGTACAGGGTTAATCGTGCCCACGGCGTTCGAAGCATGAACCGTCGCCACAATTTTGGTGCGTTCGCTCAGCGCAGACTCCAGGCTGTCCATATCGAGCGTGCAGTCGTGCGTGCGAATATCGACCCAGCGCACTTGCAAGCCATAATCCTCGGCGATGCGCAGCCACGGTGCGACATTGGCATCGTGATCCATGCGCGTCACGATCACTTCGTCGCCGGGAGCGAAGCGCCGCGCCAGCGCCCGGCTGAGCGCGAAATTGAGCGTCGTCATATTCGCGCCGATGACAATCTCGTCCGGGCTGGCCGCATTCAAAAAATCGGCCATGCGCACCCGCGCTTCACGCACGGCGGCATCGGTGCGCTGGCTGGTAGCGAACGCTCCGCCGGAATTGGCGTTCATGCTAACAAAATAGTCGCGCACAGCGTCGATCACCGCCTGTGGCACCTGGGTTCCCGCCGGGTTATCGAAAAAAACGGGCAGAACATCGCCCGCCGCAGGGTGATTGAGCGCCGGAAAAAGCGCGCGCAGCGCCGGGATATTGAGTGTCATGACAAACCTCACGGGTGCAAAAATAAGTCCCGCTGATGATAACGGCGAACGCACATCACGGCAACCGGCACGCCGTACCATCGCTTTTCGCCGCGTCTCGTTTTATAGTTGGCGTCAACACCGTGTCGAATCTGGCGAAAGTGTTCCCTTCTGTGCAAAGCGCCGAAAATTCGTCTCCACGTCTCGCACTGTGGCTGCTGCGCCTGCTGCTGGCCGCGCTCTTGATTTTTGCCTCAGAAGTTCTGTTGTGGACGAATATCCTGAGCCGTCCGCCAGAAGAATGGCTGCTGCGTTTGATCGGCTACATCGCCTTAGCAGCGCTGCTGCTGGATTTGGCTGAGCGTTATCGCATCCGCGAAATCTACGACGTGCTGCCGCTGACCGGCATTTACGGCTTATGCGCCGGTCTACTGCTGCATCCACAGATGGCGCTGGCCGATTTCCCGCGCACGTTAATGACGCGCGTGATGGGCGGCCACACGCTGTTGGCGGCAGAGATGTTCGGGCTGTTTCTCGTGCTGACCGGCGCAAACAACCTGCGCTACCGCCGACTGCTGTTGGGTTTCAGCCTGTGGCTGGGCTTCTACTGGGGCATCTGGATGCGCTGGTCGCCCCTGCTGACCGATTTGTCTGAAACGCCGATTGATTTACTATCCAGCTTCCTATACGCCGGCGTGGTGTTGGGCGCTGCGCTTATACTGTATATCGCCCTGCTGCGCCGCAGCGCCGGTTTAGCGCCGCCTCAGCTTCGTCTGTCGCCGGCAGGCTTAGGTATCACGTTGATTCTGCTTCTGGGATTGTTCATTGTACGTCTGTGGCAAAACGTGCTCCCGCTTTATGTTCTTCCTGCCTTTGGTATCCTGATTGTCCTGTGTTATGCCATTCTCTGGTTTCGGCGTCCTGACCGAGGGCGCACGCTGCTGGACGAGCACCTCCCGCCAAGAACACCGGGCTGGCGCTGGCTTGTGGGCGCGTCTATTTGTTTTAGCGGCGCGAGCATTTTCAGCTACAATCTGCCGCTCGTAGAACTGTTTGGTTTTAATCAATTGTCGGTGATGGAATGGGCTTTTGCAGCCGGGGGATTGTTGTGGTTGCCAGCGGTCGCTGCCGTATTGAGCGTGCGGGCGATTGACCGTCAAGGCCAACGCTTAGACTGAACAGGGGCGGCATACACGCGCGCCCCTGCGCTTAGTCAACCACCCATTCGACGACGATCGCTTCGATATCATACTGTCCGCGCGCCTGGGCAACCGAGATGCGGTGATGGCCGTCGCGCACATAGTAGCTGTCGCCGACCTTGATGAGTTCGACCGGTGGCAGTTTGACGCCCTTGAGCTGCGCGGAGGCGACGCTCACCCAGCGCTGTTCAACAAAGTCTGCCAGCGGGTTGAATTCGCGGTCAAATTCGCGCGTGCGGTTTTCGCTGCCGCGAATGGCCTTCAGTGCCACGGTCTGTACACCGATGTAATGCTGATCGAGCACGCGCTCTTTCATGTCGGCCAGCGTGTTCAACTGGCGTTTCGCGCCGATCAACCCGCCCATCAGACGTTTCATGCGTCCCTGCTGAAGCGCACGCTCAAACCACTGCATAGCAGTGTGGCGTTCCAGCATCCCATCGCCCATCTGCTGATAACCAGTTTGCACGGCGTCAAAGGCGGCTAGTTGTTGAAACATGGTATGCCCTCCTCTTCTCAATCGCTGTCTGATTACACGATATGCCCACGCAGTTTCAGCAGCGTTTCGGCGCGCGTCTCAAAAGCGTCTCAGAAGAATCTCTTCTCAGATTGGCTTTTCATACGCATAATGAGAGGCAGCGCAGGAGGCGATTCATGTCAGATCGACGCATTTTCCTCTTCGGTGTGCCCCGTATCGAGCAGAAGGGCTTAACGCTGCAACTCGAACGCCGCAAAGCGCTGGCCCTGCTGGCTTATCTGGCGGTCAACCGCCAGCCGCAGAGCCGCGAGCCGCTGGCCGAAATGCTCTGGCCGGGCTACGAAACGGGCAGAGCGACGGCTTATCTGCGCAATACGCTGTGGACGTTGAACAAGGCATTGGGCAGCGATTGGGCCGTTATCGACAACGAAAGCATCAAATTCAACGACCAATCGGCAGTTGAACTGGATATCCTGCGCTTTGAGACGCTGCTCAAGGACGCACCCAGAGGCCGTGTGCGCACGCGCGAAGATCATCAACGCGCAGTCGAAATTCTGACGCAGGCAGCCGCCCTGTATCGCGGGGACTTTATGGCTGGGTTTACACTCCCCGACAGTCCTGCCTTTGAGGAATGGCAGCTTTTACAGACCGAGTCTTTTCGCCGCGCAGCTATCGAGGCGCGGGAATACCTTGTGCATTGCCTGATCGTTTTGGGCGACTTTGAGACGGCCAAAAGTCACACACGGCAGCTATTGAAGCTTGACGCTCTGCACGAACCTGCCCATCGTCAACTGCTGCGTTTATATGCCTGGACAGGCCAGCTTTCGGCGGGCCTGCGGCATTACAAAGAACTGGAGTCCCTTCTGGAACGTGAGTTGGGAGTCGCGCCGGACAAAGAAACGAAGGCGCTGCACGAGGCGCTGCAAGCGCAGCGTGTGCCGCCGCCGCCGCTGCTGACGGAAAAAACCGAAATCGTGCGGGAAACACAAACCGCGAAAGTGTTCACACCGCCACCGTCTACGCTCCCGCCCCAAAACACGCCCTTCGTTGGGCGCAGTGCCGAACTTCAGGAAATCGCGCGGTTGCTCAATGATCCGACCTGTCGTCTGCTGACACTCATCGGACAGGGCGGCATTGGCAAAACACGGCTGGCGGTTGAGGCCGCCGGACAGGCCGCATATCGCGACGGCTGTCACTTCATTTCTCTGGCGCCGGTGTGTTCCGACGAATTTATCATCCCCACTATCGCTGAAACACTCAAAGTCTTCTCCATGACCAACGATGAAGCCAAAGTGCAGTTGCACAACTTTCTGCGCAGCAAACAACTGCTGCTGGTCGTAGACAATTTCGAACACCTGCTGCCCAGTGCTGAACTGCTGGCGGAGATGTTGGCTGCCGCGCCGGAACTCAAGATGATTGTTACTTCACGCGAGCGGCTGCAACTGCGCGAGGAATGGTTATACGAAGTCAAAGGCCTGACTTATCCTGTAGCAACCAACGGACAAAGTCTGGAAGATTATGGCGCCATCAGCTTGTTCGTTCAGAGCGCGCGCCGCGTGCGACCGGATTTTTCGCTCTCGCCCAGCGACAGAGAGGCAGTCATGCGCATCTGCCAGCTTGTGGAAGGGATGCCACTGGCGCTGGAGATCGCCGCGACCTGGCTGCAAATTCTCTCCTGCGCCGAAATCGCCAACGAAATTCAGCGCGGGCTGGATATTCTCACCACCGAAACACGCAATATCCCGGAACGCCACCGCAGCTTGCGCGCGGTATTCGAGCAAACCTGGGAACGGCTGAGCGCACAGGAGAAACAATGCCTCAGCCGTTTAGCCACCCTACGCGGCGGCTTTCGTCAGGAGGCGGCCCAGATCGTCGCCGGCGCTTCGCTGCCGCTGCTGCTCACCTTAACCAGCAAGTCATTGCTGCGGCGCGGCGCAAACGGGCGCTATGAAATCCACGAACTGCTGCGCCAATACGCTGAGCAGAAATTATCTTCTCAGGATCGCAGCAGCACCTACGATCAGCACTGCGAGTATTTCAGCACATTCCTGGCTGAGCGCGCCGCGCCAATGAAGACCCACCGCCTGCCGGAAATGCTGCGCGAAATTGAACAGGAAATCGACAATATCCGCAGTGCCTGGTATCACGCCGTCGCGCAGCGCAATATCGCTGCGCTGTACAGGTCAATTTTCACCTTTTTTCTGTTTTATTTGTACACCTCGCGTTTTCAGGAAGGCGCGGAATTAGTCCAGAAGGCCATTGACCAACTCGAAGCCAGCGCGCGCACAGACACCGAAAAGCTGCTGCAAGGTCACCTTTATGCCTTTATGGCCGCCGCTTCAAGCCTTATGGGGCATATCAACCGTGTTCCGGGTTTTGTCGAAAAAAGTTTGTCCTATCTGCGCCAGTTTCCTGGCTATCCTGATACAGCGCCTTCCCTGTTAATGTTGGGGGACATCAAAAGCTCGCCGGGTTATGCCACAGATGACGCTGAACCGCTGCTGCGCGAAGGGCTGGCGCTTTTTGAGCAGCAGGGGGATCGTTGGGGCATCGCTACCGGTTTATGCTCATTAGGCCGTCTGGCGCACATCCAGACACGTCACGAAGAAGGCCGTCGCCTCCTCGAACAGGCGCTCAAGATCTATGAGGAAACCGGGCAGCAGTGGGGCATTGTCTTCGCGATGAGCAACATCGGACAAATCGACTACACCCTGGGCGATTACGAGAGCGCCACGCGCCTGCTGGAAGAACGGCTGCCTCTGTTAGAACAGATCGGTAACCGCCAACTGCTGGTGCTCAGCAAAACCGCGCTTGTCATGCTTACCTCACAGAGCAAACAAGAACTCATGGGAGCACTCGCCAGCAGTTTACAGGTGTATCGTGAATTGGGCGATATGCGTCGTGTTATGTGGGCACTTTATGAACTGGGCACCATCGCCATGTTCAATGGCTATTATGCCGATTCTGAACGCTATCTTGATGAATGTCTGCCGCTTTTTCAGCAAATTGGCGATTTTGAAGGGATATTCTGGACGCTGACCTGGCAGGCATGCATCGCCCTGTTCGACAAGCAAGACCCGGACACCGCCGAACGCCTGGAATTCCAGGCATTAGACGCTATCAAGCACGTGAACTTCCCCTGGGGGGTCGCAGGCGCGGAGTATGTGTTGGGAGATATTGCCCTGGCGCGCAATCAGACCGCTAGCGCGCGTCAGCACTATCTCGAAGCCCTGCGTATTGCCTACGAAGTGCAGTCAATGGTGCAAATCTTGCGTCATCTTTCGGGAATGATGGCCTGGTTTGGGCACAGTGGTAATCTGGAACACGCCGCTGCGCTGGCCGTGTTCCTCGCTCAGCATCCCTCCAGTTGGGTGGATACCCAGAAGCGCGCCAGACAAATGTTAGGCTTTCTGGAAAAAACGCTGACCCAGCAACAAATGGCTGCCGCTCACCAGCAGGCGCGGGCCTTCACTTTGGAAACACTCATTCCAGAACTATTGCAAAGCTCAAGATAATCTGTTATATTCAGTTATCTTTCGGAGATCGTAAAATTTTGTCCAGAAAGCTAGCGTTAGTTTGGATTCAGTGCTATATTGGATAGTAAGTCATAAATTGTAATGACTGTGGATGCAGAGGGATCGATGTCGGCACTGTGAAAGGAGATCGTCATAATTCCTTTGCCACATCCAACTCAGGATTAGGAATTAAAGGCTATGCGCTCTCTCCGCTGCATGTTTGCACTGCCCTTCGCAGCACTCCTTTTCTCCCTCTTTGCAGGTTTTGGCAGCGCACAAGCACGAACAAACTTATTTCAAACCGTTGCAGCCCCCCCCATTCTAGTCACTAACACCAACGACAATGGCACGGGTTCACTGCGTCAGGCCATTCTTGACGCTAACCGCATTCCAGGTCACGATTCGATTAGCTTTAACATCGCCGGAAACGGTGTACACACCATTCAACTGAACAGCGCGCTGCCGGCCATCACAGATTCGCTGATGCTGGATGGACTAACGCAGCCGGGCGCGAGCTGCGCAGTCTGGCCGCCGACTCTGCTCATCGAAATCAACGGCGCGAACGCTGGCGCGGATGTCACCGGGCTGGTGGTAAGCGCCGGCAGTTCAACGATTCGCGGCCTGGTGATCAACCGCTTTACAGCCTATAACGTTGAACTAAATAGCAGCGGCGGGAACACCCTTGAATGCAATTTCATCGGGACGAATGCTGCTGGAACACTCGATCTGGGCAGCAACCTGAGCGGCGTTTGGGTCAACAACATCGCAAATAACACCGTCGGCGGCAGCGTCGTCAGTGCGCGCAATCTGATTTCCGGCAACAACGTGCATGGTGTCTGGATCAGCGGCGCGCAAGCATCGGCAAACCTGGTCGAAAACAACTACATCGGCACCAATGCTGCGGCCAACGCTGATCTCGGCAACAGCTCATCAGGCGTATACATCGCCGGCGCAGCAAGCGCAACTGTACGGAATAATGTACTCTCTGGGAACAACAGCACCGGCATTACGATCGAAGGCGGCAGCGGCCATACCATTTCGAGCAACCGCATTGGCACGACAGGCAGCGGCGTCGCCGATCTTGGCAACACCTCGTATGGAGTGTTGATTAATGGCAGCAGCGGCAACAGCATCTCCGGCAGCGTGATTTCGGGCAACGACAGCTATGGCGTCTATCTCCTGGGCGCGGCAGCCAGCGGCAACACCATATCGGGCAATACAATCGGCATGGATATCAGCGGAACTGCCGCACTGGGGAACACAGGGGCTGGCATAGTGATCGACAATGCCCCGAACAATACCATCGGCGGCATAACCGCAGGTGCGCGCAATCTGATCTCCGGCAATGAGATAGGGATTTATATTTTTAGCAGCGGCGCGACGGGTAACGTCGTACAAGGCAACTGGATCGGCGTTAGCGCCAGCGGCACGTTAGCCTTCCCGAACCGTTTCAACGGCATTTTTATCGATACCGCTTCCGGCAATACCATCGGTGGCACAGTCTCAGCCGCGCGCAATCTGATCTCCGGCAACGGCAGCAACGGCGTTCACCTGAACAACGCCAGCAGCAACATCGTGGCCGGTAACTGGATTGGTACGGACAGCAGCGGCAGCAGCGCTATCCCCAATAATGGGAACGGGGTCTTCATCACAAACGGCTCCAGCAACATGGTCGGTGGCACAGCCGGCGGCGCAGGGAATCGCATCGCCTTCAACGCCCTGAAAGGCGTCTATGTTTTTTCAGGCAGCGGCAACGCTGTTCTGGGCAATGCCATCTATAGCAATACTGATCTGGGCATTGATCTGGGCGCGAATGGGGTCACGCTGAATGACCCCGGCGACAGCGATACAGGCGCCAATACCCTGCAAAATTTCCCTGTTCTGACCAGTGCGGCGGAGTTTGCTACCGTTGTCGGCGGCACGCTCAACAGCACGCCCAACACGAATTTCCGCATCGAAATTTTCGCGAACACTGGCTGCGACACCGCGACTTATGGCGAAGGCCAAACTTTAATCGGCAGTGGCAGCGCCACGACCAATGATCTGGGCAACGTGACGTTTAGTGTCAATGTCACTGCGCTGGTGCGCAATCAGTTCATCACCGCCACGGCCACGAATGCCAACAACAACACGTCCGAGTTTTCGGCCTGTTTGCGTGTCTCTAGCGTCAATGTGCCGCCTACAGTCGTAAACGACAGCGCCAGCACGCCAGAAGACACAGCAGTCACGCTCAATGTGTTGGCAAATGACAGCGATCCCAATAATGATCTGCTGACGGTCATCAATTTCAGCGCAGGGAGCGTCGCAGGCAGCGCCGTCAACTGCGCCACCGGCGGTAACTGCACGTACACGCCCGCACCGAACTTCTTCGGCAGCGACAGTTTCACCTATACTGCATCAGACGGCAATGGCGGCACGGCTGTGGCAACCGTGACGATCACCGTCACCCCGGTCAATGACCCCCCTGTCGCCAACCCCGACAGCGCCAGCACTGCCGTTAACACGCCGGTGACGATTAATGTGCTCGCCAACGATAGCGACATTGACGGCGGGGCGCTCACGGTTTCAGCCTTTGACAGCGCCAGCGCGCAGGGCGGCACAGTGAACTGTGTCAGTGCAGGAAACTGCACCTATACGCCGCGCGCCAACTTCACAGGCACAGACACCTACAATTACACCGTTTCCGACGGCAATGGCGGCACAGCCTCCGCCCTTGTCACAGTCACAATCGGCGGCACAGTGAACCGCGCTCCGGTCGCTAACCCTGATACCGCGACAGCGCAGATCAACCTGCCTGTAACCATTGCTGTGCTGCTCAACGACACGGATCCCGACAATAACCCGCTTAGTGTCGGCGCGTTCGATAGCGCCAGCGCGCGTGGTGGCACAGTAAGCTGCACACCCGGCGGTTCCTGCACCTATACGCCGCCCACCAACTTTGTCGGCACAGACACCTTTACCTATCGCGCCAGCGATGGCGTGCTGCTCTCGAATGTGGCGACGGTCACAATCAGCGTTATCTCCGACACCATTCCGGCTGAATGCGTTGGCATTGAATTCACCGGGATGATTATCTACGGCACAGATCGTTATAACGAAATCTACGGCACAGAAGGCAATGACCTGATCTATGGCTTCGGCGCCGGCGATCATATTTACGGTCTGGGTGGGGATGACTGCCTTGTCGGCGGGCGTGGCCACGATGAACTCTATGGCGGCGACGGCAACGACATCCTGATCGGCGAAGATGGGCATGATATGCTCTTCGGCGGTGGCGGCGATGATCGCTTGTTCGGCGGCATGGGTTTCGACTATCTGCGTGGAGACGCCGGCAATGACCAGTTGTATGGTGGTGGCGATAGCGACTGGATACAGGGTGATGAGGGCGATGATTCCATCTATGGGCAGGACGGCAGCGATGCGCCGCTAACCGGCGGCCCAGGCAGTGACGTTATCTACGGCGGTCCCGGCCACGATGAATTGTTCGGCGACGATGATCATTACAGCGAGCAGACAGGCGCCTCTGGCAATGACGCGCTCTATGGCGAGGATGGTTTTGACCTGCTCTACGGCGGCGGTGGCAGCGATATGCTGGACGCAGGCAGCGGCATCGACATGCTGTTCGGCAATAGCGGCGACGATACCCTGTTCGGCGGCCCCGACGGCGACGAGTTCCTGGGCGGCAGCGACTTCGACACCGCGCTTGATTTCGACTTTAGCCTCGATTATCTGTGCGTGGATGTCGAGCAGGGATGCACACCGCCCGCGCCGCCCGTAACCGACCGCGATGATGACGGCGATGGCGTCAACAACACCTACGATGTCTGTGCTGGCTTTGATGACCACGCCGACATGGATGGCGACGGCATCCCCGACGGCTGCGATCCGCTCGATGACCG
>JACAER010000053.1 GCA_013388745.1 Chloroflexota bacterium | reverse complement strand
GCTTTGCCGCCCGCCGTTCAACTGCGCGCCAGCCTGCAAAACAGCGGCCCGCGCGCCTGAACAGCACCTTTAGTGTGCTTCCGATTGCCGCCAGCACGCGCCTTTAGCCGCGTGCGCTTTGCTTTGCCGCCCGCCGTTCAACTGCGCGCCAGCCTGCAAAACAGCGGCCCGCGCGCCTGAACAGCACCTTTAGTGTGCTTCCGATTGCCGCCAGCACGCGCCTTTAGCCGCGTGCCAAAGGCGCCGCGAACGTCAGCGACCAAGCACTCCTGAATTAGCCCGCGGCTTTTTGGGCGGCGCGGATGGCTGCCGCTGCGTCGATCACGCCCGCGCCCTGTTTGGCGACCGGGACGGCGGGCAGGCGGTAAGCCGTTTGCTGTAGGATAGTCCGTACCTGCGCGGGTGTCAAACGCGGGTTAGCTTCCAGCATTTGCGCCACCACCGACGAGGCCACCGCCGCGGCAACAGACGTGCCATCGACATGCTGGTGATGCGCGTCGATCAGTTTGTGGCCGTTGATGCGCTGCTGGAGCATGTGGTAAACGTGTTCGTCGGGCTTGCTCGCCTGTTCGCGCGTCAGGCCAAGATCGGCGTAGCCTTCGTGCAGCAGGCGGCGCAGCGCGCCGTTGGGCACGGCTTCGTGCAGCAGCGGCGCTAACCACTGCGCCTCGCGCGCCACCAGCGATCCGGGCAGAATGGGCGAAGCGATCCACATAGCAGGGGCGGTGATTTCCGGCTTGGCGCTGCCGTCGTAGGCGCTGCCGTAGTCGTTGTGATAGGCTGTCCACTGGCTGCGGTCGCGCGTGTTATGATCGTTCATGCCGCCGACGGTGAGCGCCAGCGGGGCGCTGGCGGGCGGCACGATCTTCTCCTGGCCTTTGTTGCCCGCCGCCGCCACCACAACAATGCCCGCTTCGACCAACTGCGTAACGGTCTGGTAGATGGGATGCGCCGGATTGCTGCTGACAAAATCGCCGCCCACCGAGAGATTCACCACGCGGATATTCCAGCGCTGGTGATGGTCAACCAGCCAGCGCAGCCCGCGCAGAATATCGGCCTCTTTGATCTGCCCGCGCGGGTTGGTGACTTTGATCAGCACCAATTGGGCGCTGCTGGCCGCCCCGCGAAAGTGCCCGCCGGAGGTATGCCCGTCGCCCGCCGCGATCACGCTGGTCATCTGCCCGTGCCAGCTTAGATCATCGATGCGCGAAACGCCGTTTTCGGCGACGATGTGGCGCGTGCTGGCGTCCACATGCAGCAGTACGCGCTGCCCCAGATCAGGATGCAGATAAAAGCCCGAATCGATAAACGCCATGACGACGCCGCGCCCGCTGTATTCCGCCGGGGCGCCCAAACGCGCCGGCGTCGGCAGCAGCGTCACTTCGCCGGAGCGAAACAAAGGATAATTGGAAGTGAAAATGTGCATAATCCGCGGTGGAGCTGAATACACGCTAAGATAAAGGTGACGATATTAAGCTATTTTATGAGAAATGCGAAAAATAGACATTGGCGAGTTAAATATTTACTTTTTTGGAAGGCAATGAAGGGACGCGGCGATGCTCGATCTGTATAAACTGACGGTCTTCCTGGCGGCGGCGCAGGCCGGCAGCTTCAGCGCGGCCGCAGAAAGCCTGTATATTACGCAGTCAGCCGTCAGCCAGCATATCCACGATCTGGAAAGCGCGCTGGGCACGCGCCTGTTTGAACGCCAGGCGCGCGGCGTGCGGCTGACGGCGGCGGGCGAAACGCTGGCGGATTACGCGCGCCGTGTGGTGCAGCTCCTGGCAGAGGCCGAAAACGCGCTGACGAACGTCGAGCAGCTTAGCAGCGGGCAGCTCCGGCTGGGCGCGACGCCCGGCGCGGGCGTCTATCTGCTGCCGGACTGGATTCAGGCATTTTATGGGCGTTACCCGCGTTTGCGCGTGGCGCTGAGCACCGATGTGACCGCCGCCATCGCTGCCGGGCTGCGGCGGCGGGCGCTCGATCTGGGTGTGATCGAAGGCGAACTGGCCGCAGACGCCGGACTGGCGAGTGTCGTGCTGCAAGAGGTGGCCCAGTGGGTGGTGCTGCGCGCGGATCACCCGCTGGCGGCGGCTGACACGCTGCCGCTGGCCGCGCTGCATGGGCAGGCGTTTATTATGCGCCCGCCGGGCAGTCACACGCGCCTGTGGTTGGATGCGCTCTTGAAGGCCCATGACGTGCGGGTGGTGGTGACCGCCGAATTCGACGCGCCCGAAGCGATCAAGCAGGCGGTGATCGGCGGGCTGGGGCTCTCGATCCTGCCCGAATATGTGTTTCGGCGTGAACGCGCGGCGGGGCTGCTGCGCGCGCTGCCGGTGACAGACGTGCCGCTGACACGCGCGCTGCGCTTACTCTGGGCCAGACAGCAGCCATTTAACCCCATCACACGCGCCTTTTTACGGCTGCTGGCGCGTTCGTTCCCGCCGCTGCACGAGATATTAGAATAAACTAATGCCTTGCCATAAGTCATTGCCCCTGACAGCGCGGCGCAAGACGCGCTACAGTCAAGGCCTGCTGATTTTCAAGGCAAACACAATGAAGAACAAGAACCAAACACGCAAATCGAACAATCGTCTGGGGCTGCTGGCGCTGGCCGCGGTGGTCATGGTG
>JACAER010000047.1 GCA_013388745.1 Chloroflexota bacterium | reverse complement strand
GGGCGTGCGCGTCATGGTTGGCGACGGCGTGCGTGTGGCGGTGGGCGTTACGCTGGGCGTGCGCGTCATGGTTGGCGACGGCGTGCGTGTGGCGGTCGCGGCGCTGGTCGGCGTGCGCGTGAAAGTCGGCGTTACGCTGGGCGTGTGCGTCATGGTTGGCGACGGCGTGCGCGTGGCGGTCGCGGCAGGCGGCAGCGGTGTAGAGGGCGTGCGTGTGGCGGTGGGCGTTACGCTGGGCGTGCGCGTCATGGTTGGCGACGGCGTGCGTGTGGCGGTCGCGGCGCTGGTCGGCGTGCGTGTGGCGGTGGGCGTTACACTCGGCGTGCGCGTCATGGTTGGCGACGGCGTGCGTGTGGCGGTCGCGGCGCTGGTCGGTGTGCGTGTGAAAGTCGGCGTTTCGGAAGGAAGCTGAGTGACGCCGCCACCGTTGACGCGATAAATGCCAGCCGTTACGACGACGTTGTAGACTTCCTGCTGAATCCGACTGATAAGGCTGTCGCCGCTGACGCCGTAGAGTGCCTGGATCAGGCCGGGTTCGACCTCAATCGTGCCGACATTGTTGCCGTTGTACTGCGGCGGATTGGCGGCATCCGAGACATACATGCCGTAATCGCGGGCGGCGCGCAGCAGTTGACGGGTGAAAGGATGAATGCCGCTGAGTGCGTCTACGTTGAGGCTGCGCGGCAGGGCGAACCACGCTCCCATCGGGATGCCGTTGACCCCCGCTGTGCCGCCTTCTTCACCGCCGACCGCGGGCGCGACATAGGTATTTGTGCCCAGAATCGAAAACGGCAGCAGCACGGCCAGCGCGTGATTAATCGTGCGTGTTGAATCAAGCTGGCCGGTGCTGGGATTGATAAAATCCTCACGCATGACCATGCCAAAGGTATTGGCAAGACCGGCGGCGGTCACGCGGCGGAAGGGCGGATTGCTGACGCCGCTGCCGCTGATCGGGAAAGAGGCCATGCCGCCGGCGCTGATCGTCGTCGGGCTGGTCCACACCGCGGCGTAAAATTCATACACCAGGCCGTTGCCATAATGCACCACGGCCATGTGCCCATCTTCTTCCGCGGCGGGCAGCGCGGAGGTCGGAATCGGCCAGGTTTCGACACGCCCGCTGTAGGTGTTGGTGATCGTCACCAGCGGCACCGTGCTGCCGGCGGCGACGCGGTACACCGGCGCGCCCCACACTTCCTGTCCCTGACGGAAGCTGCCAAAGCGCGTTTCGCGCACATAAGTGGCGTTGGCAGGAATGGGCGAGCGAAAGACGCTAGTGGGATAGAGATAGGTGACTGTCTGCGCTTCGACCGCGCGAATCTGCGCGTAGAGCAGCAGCAGAACAGCCACCAGCAGCAGTGGTACGCCGCGTGTGCGCCAGAAACCAACCAGCATCCCATACCCCCGGACAGCAGCAATGTGATAGACGCCCGCCGCAGCGCCCACAAGACGGTCTCCGCCGTAATGTGCTTCCATATAATCGACGTTCTCAAGGCTCATCTTAACACAGGCTGGTCACGGGAAGTTTAGAAAGCTGTAAACAACTCTTAAAGGAACGGTCAGACTCTGGGGATGATGACGTTAAGGGCCGGTTTGCGGGAGAAACAGGCTTGCCCAGGGGGCGGACAAGCCTGTGTAGAGAGCGATCAGTCGCCGTCGGCGATCAGAATCACCGTGCCGGGCGCGGGAATCCAGGCGCAGGTGTAGCCGCCATCGTGGTTGGCCGCCAATTCCTGTATCTGGCGCGGCGCCTGGCGCGCGTCCATATAGATGAAGCGCCCCTCCCCTGCCAGGCAGATGTCCTGCGGCGCGGAATTGGGGAATTCGCGCGCGGCGAAACCCGGCGCGTCGTAGTAAATCACCTCGACGGCGATAAGCACGCCCGCCTCGATCAGGCCAGGCGGCACGGCGCCGGGGAAATTGAGTTGTTCGCCGCTGCGCATCAGCAGCAGGCAGTACAGGCCGGCGGGCACGACAATCGTCGGGTCTTGCAGTTCGGTGCAGGTGCGCGGCGCCAGTTCTCCGCCCGCGCCCAGCCCATCGACGCGGAAAATGCCCGACACGCGAATCACCTGAAAGACTTCTTCCTGGATCAGCGCCATCATATCATCGTCGGGGACGCCGAACATGGCCTGCAACAAACCCGGCTCGACGCGCAGGCGGGCGATATTGCCGCCGTTATAGGTGCCTTCGCCGCTGGCGTCGGTGACATACATGCCGTAATCGCGCGCCGCCCGCAGCAAAGCGCGCGTGAAAGGGTGAACGCTCAGGCTGTCTACATCTAACCCCGGCGGCAGCGCAAAATGCGC
The DNA here is from genome assembly GCA_013388745.1 of Chloroflexota bacterium. Taxonomy (GTDB): domain Bacteria; phylum Chloroflexota; class Anaerolineae; order Aggregatilineales; family Phototrophicaceae; genus JACAER01. The sequence goes on along the minus strand of JACAER010000047.1, from coordinate 98,340 downwards.
CCCCATCGGCACGCGGTTGAGGCTCGTATCGCGCCCCCCGGATTCGCCGCCGACCGCCGGCGCGACAAACCCATTGGGGGCGACCATCGAAAACGGCAGAATCATCGCCAGCGCGTGCTGAATGGGCAGAGCGGGGTCGAAAGCGCTGCCGTTCCAGAAGTCCTCGCGCATCACCATCCCGTTGGCGGCGGAAATGCCGGCGGCGGTGGTGCGGCGCTGGTCGGTGCTGATGCCTGTGCCGCCGATGGGGTAATTGACCATCGTCGAGCATTCCAGCGTGCTGGCGCTGGTCCAATTGGCGCGGAAAAACTCATAAATGAACCCGGTTTCTTCGTTGATGACCACCAGATGTCCATCGGAACCACTGGCGGGTTGGACAAAAGCCGGCAGCGGCCACTGTTCGACGCGGCCATAAATGTTGGTGACCGTGACCAGCGGCAGCACCGTGCCCGCCGCCACGCGGTAGACCGGCGCGCCGTACTGCGTCATGCTCTGACGGAAGGTGCTGATGCGCGATTCTTCGACATAGTTGGCGCCCGCCGCGATCGGCGTGCGAAACGGGCTGGCGGGGTAGTAATTGTTGGCGGCGCTGGCCGGGTTCAGCGCCACAAAAAACAACGCCAGCGGGGCCAGCAGCAGCGCCGCGCGCCGCAGTATCGTTCGTAGCATGTATCTGCTCCTCGTGAATGAAGAATGCCATAACGTCATTCTGATTATCAGACAAATCACAAGGTCGGGACAATGAGGTTTTGTTCAGGTGTCTGCACAATGGGCGTAAAAAAGCTGCAAACAGCCGGCGCACACAAGCTTAAGGGATCAACGTATAACCTCGTATTACAATTAAAGCGTATTTCGCATAAAGGGGCAGCTATGGCAGTCGAAGTCTTCTGGGATAACCCGCAAAAAACGATCGTGCGCTACGTGTTCACCGGCAAATGGACGTGGGACGAATTTTACCCAGCGTATTATGCCGCTATAGCAATGGAAAAAAGCCAACCGCATCGCGTGCATGTGATCGTGGATTTGCAAAAAGGCAGCAGCGTGCCCTCAAACGTGCTGCTGCATATCAAAAACATCACCGATAAGCAGCCGGACAACATCGGCTTGACGATTGTCGTTTCGACCAGCAAATTCATCGCCTCCCTGTACGACATCGGCGTGAAATTTTACCCCCGGATCGGGTATTATTTCCGTGTGGTGACGATGATGGATGCAGCCTACAGCATGATCGCTGCTGAACAGGGCGGCGCGGCCTCGCTGTAGGCGCGGATGCCGCTTGCGCACAACATCTGTGATAGATTTCACGACGTATGTTATGCTTTTGCGGATACAGCAAAAGACAAGAGGGCAGACGTTTGCGCCGCTACAGGGGAAACCGTGTATACTGTGGGGCACGAAAATCTGATGCCCCGCGCAATCAGGCGCCCGCTGCCTCGCGCGCCGCGCGCCAGCCGCTTTCCAGCGCGCCGTGTACCGTGGCGGCGGCGCTGTTGGGCGCGGTGGCCTCGCCCGCCCACAGCAGCGCGCCCGTCGGCTGCGCCAGAATCGCCCGTTCGCCCGCTGCGCCCACCGGCGCATAGCTGTAGCCGCCCAGCGCATACGGATCCGCCGGCCAGTTCATGAGGTAGCGCGCGACGGGCGTCAGTCCCGGTTGGCCCAATTCCACACGCAGCGTCTCCAGCGCCATCTCCAGCGCTCCCTCTTCGCCGCGCGCCAGCAGCGCCCGCGCCCAATCGCCGCTGGCGAAGGCCGTTACCACCTGATACGCGCGCTCATGCCCATACGTCGGCGACCACCACATCGGCGGATTATGGCGGCTGTAAAACGCCAGAATGTCTTCCGGCAGCGCCGCGCGTTCAAAACGGTATACCAGCTTAATCACCGGCCCCACCTGCAAGCGCTGAATCGCCTGCTGCTTGGCGGCGGGCAGTTCCGGCATAAAACGCACTGTGCCAGCTTGCAGGACGGCCAGCGGCAGCGTGATGATCGCTTTTTCAGCCTCATACACACCGCTGGACGTTTGCACCCGCACGCCTGCGCTCCATTCCACCGTTTCCACAACAGTGTTCAGGCGGATATTCAGCCCGCGCGCCAGCGCCGCAATCACCCGGTCGTAGCCGTCGAGGATGCGGTAATCGCCTTCGCCCGCCTGTTTATGCATGTCTTCCAGCGCGGCCTCTGCGCTCAATGTTTCGATGTTATCGCCCGCCGCGTTGCCATAGGAACGGCGCGCGTACTGCAACTGGGCGGGCGTGAAGCCCAGCCGCGTGAGATACGTCGCCAGGCTTTCGTCGCCCGGCGCGGCAGGCACATCCGGCAAATCCCAACTGCGCGTCACATCGAATTCGGGGTAAAGCGCGCGCGCCTGCGCCATCGTATGCAGCGTTCCGTCCTCCAAACGCACCAGCGACTCGTGCTTTTTCTGCCAGTGCAGCGTGCGCAGATTCTCCGCGCGCACCGTTTCCCACGTCGAAACCTGCGCGCCGTGAATAAATTCCGCGCCGAATTCCACCGGCACGTCACAAAAATCACGGTTGGTATACACCCGCCCGCCGCAGCGCGCGCGCGCTTCCAGCACGGTCACGGCATGGCCGCTGTCGGCCAGCAGCCGCGCCGCGCCCAACCCGGCCATGCCCGCGCCAATCACGATGATCTGCATATTTTTGCCCTTTCGAAAAATGTCCGCGTGAAAGCCGCCCAGAGGGGTTTGACGCACGCCAAACCCCACGCAAAAAGCTCGGCTTATGAGGACATAGAGCCGTCGCGCCGCCCACCGGGCAAGCACGATAACTTAATACTCTAACTCAAATTCCGGGTTTTCCCAGACAATGAGCATAGCCGTATCATCAGCGTCCGGTTCTTCGCAGTAATTGCGGATGATGCCGCGCGCCTGGAAGCCGCGTTTCATCTGTACGCTCACTGTGGGATCGTACAGTTCGCCGCGCGCCACCCGCCGGGCATATTCTTCCACGCTCATCTGCCCGCGATAGTCGCGATAGCCGATCAACATGCCGCCCGCATAGAAGGCATAGACGCCGAGCTTACGTGCCAGCTTGAAACGCGCCTTATACAGTTGTCCGCCGATTCCCTGTCCTTGATAGAGGGGGTCTACAGCGATTTCGACGCCATACAGTCAGGTGCCTTCGGGCTTGTGCGCCCGAATGCCACGGTCTCCGATGGCCTCATACCAACTGCGCGGCGCGTCATAGGGGGAGTGATCCGTCAGCATGGTGCAGGCCATGCCGACCACTTTTTTGCCAGCCAGCGCCACAAACTGCCCTTGCGGGAAGCGCTTGATCTGGTGGAGCACATCCTGTGGACGCATGAAGTTGCTGAAATAGGGGGTATCTTCGGGGTAACCGTAGGTACGGAGCAGCAGCTTACACACCTGCTCCGCGTGCGCGGGGCGGGTGTTTACGACACGGATGGTCTCGGCGGTGAGGTTTCGTTTGCCATTCATAAAAATCCTTACACTCGTTCGAACGATGCGGACGCCGCAGCAGTCCGGGCGCGTGGGCTGAACGACAGCATCCAGCGCCATATTTAGCATACCACGCCTTTTATTAAGGGCAAGGGGGTGCTGAATATCTTGAACAGCGGCAAAGCACCTCAAGTTATTTGGTTGGCTAAATATTAACCTGGCGCAAAAACCGTCTTTGTCAAGCGCGCGCCTCGCCGTCGTCCGCCAACAGCGCCAGCAGCGCTGCATACGCCTCGTTGATCTGCTGCATTCTGGCTGTGGCGCCCGGCGCTTTGTTTACGTCCGGGTGATACCGCCGCGCCAGCAGCCGGTACGCCTTGCGCAGCGCATCGCGTTCCACATCCGCATCCACACCCAGCGCCGCATAGTATTTTTGCAGCGGCGTGCTGGCCGTTTCGGGCTGCGTTTCTTCGGTGCGCTGATCATAGCGCTGGCGCGCGCCCTCGAAACGCCCCACGCGGAAACGCGCCACACGCCATACCCCGGTGAAACCTGCGGCGCTTGTTCCCACAGAAGCGCAGCCCAGATGCGCCATGTTCACTGTCGTGCCGAAGCGCGCTACCCGTTCATAGCCATAGCCCTCAAAATGCACCGGGAACACAAAAATCTCGCTGCCGTAAATGTCGTAGGCATAAATCCGCTCGCCGTACAGCGCCAGCAGCGCCGACATCCACGTTTCCAGCGCGCAGCTTTGCCCGTCGCCCGGCAGCAGCCGGTCGCCCCATACGATAAACAGCGTGTGGATGCCCTGCGCCTGGTTATGCGCCAGCGTTTGCCGGATTTCGTACAGTTCAATCGAGCTTTCGATCAGATGAATACTGACCTTTTGCCCACCCCACAGTTCAAAGAGGAGGATATCGCCGCCGTCGTGATGAAAATACGCCACCACACCGGCGCGCTGTAATTCTTCTACCAGATACGCGCCGGCGTTATACGTTACAGTCCGCATATGTCGCTGCACCACCTGTCTAATTACACTTCCCATTCGCGCACGCCCACGGGCTTACCTCTTCGGGGTTTGCGCCCTTTTTCTTAAACCTTTTGCAGCGCTGCATACAACGCTGTCAGCGCGCTCGCCGTCGTTTCTACCCCAAAACGCGCGCGCGCCAGCCGCAGCGCCGACTCACCCAGCGCCGCCCGCCGCGTGTCATCGGCCAGCAGCCCCGCGATAGCCGCCGCCAGCGCCGCGTCATCCCCTACCGGCACCCACACACCCAGCTCCGGCCAATCCGGCAGCAGCCCTACCGCCGTGCTCACGCTCGCCAACCCACAGGCTGCCGCCTCTAATGTTACCATGCCCAGCCCCTCGTGTCGCGAACTGAGCACATGCAGCGCCGCGCGTCGATAGTAAGGCGGCAGGTTGTGGTGCGCCACCGCGCCCACGAACTGCACGCGGCGGCTGACGCCGAGCGTGTCCGCCAGCGCGCGCAGCCGTCCTTCTTCCGGCCCTGTGCCTACAATGTCGAGCGTCACTTCCTGCGGCAGGCGTGCCAGCGCGCGCAGCAGCGTCGCCTGATCCTTCACCCCCACCAGCGAGGCCACATGCAGCAGGTGTCCCGGCAGGCGCGGCGTCTCGTCCGGGCAAAAGTGCGCCGTATCCACGCCCAACGGGAGAATGCGCACATCTGGCAGCGCGAAAGGCGCCAGCAGCCGCCGCGTATATGTACACGCCGCGATCACCACATGTGCTCCCTTGAGCGCGCGCCGCACCGTCCAGCGCCCCAATGCCCCGCGCTGCAAGCCGTAAGCGATGTCGTCGAAGCCTACCAGTTCGCCGCCCGCCACCGAGACTACCGCCGGCACACCCAAGAGCCGCCCGGCCCAACCCGCCAGCAGGCCGCACTCGTCGGCCCACATGGCGTGCAGCACATCAAAAGGCTGCGCGCGGTGCATCCCGGCCAGCCTGTACAGCGCCTCCGCCCACAGCAGCAGGCGGCTTGCGCCGCGTCCCTGTGCCGCGCCCAGTGCCATGACCCGCGCCGCGCCGATGGTGTAACTGGCGCGGCGGTGGGGGTAGCGCAGCGCCAGTACACGCACATCATGCTGCTGCGCCAGCGCGCGCACCAGATGATGCTGCACAGGGATCGCCAGATCGTGTTCGTCGCTGCTGAAGCCCGGAAGCAGAATGCCGATACGCATGAAAACCGCCCGCCATAAAAACCTGTCTTGAGCATAACAGAAAACGCGGCCACCGTGCCGCGAAGTGCGCACTGATGGTTGTTTGCTTGTCATGACAAGCATTCTGGTATACAATCGGTTGCAAGTCTCATATTCATGTCATGTGCGGCGTTATACACACAGCCTGAAAGCGCAGCTTATGCCTCCCCAACATCCCAGCAAACATCTCGAAGGACAGATCGACAAGAGCAGCCCGCTGCCTTATCACTACCAACTGCGCGAAATCATCCGCAGCGAGATTGTCTCCAACCGCTGGAAAGGCGGCGACCAACTGCCGAGCGAAAATCAACTGTGCGAGGCTTACAGTGTCAGCCGCACCACCGTGCGCGAGGCGCTCGACGCCCTGGTGAGCGAAGGCCTGCTCACGCGCGAAAAAGGCGTCGGCACGTTCGTCGCCGACCCCAAATTCATGGAAACCTGGTCGGGTTCGACCATCGGCTTTAGCGATTCGATCACCAAGCAGGGCTATCTGATCGAAACCAAAGTACTGGAAATGGCCAGCGCTGTCCCTTCGCATCATGTGCGCGACGAACTGCGGCTGCACAGCGACGACAAGGTGATTCTGCTGCGGCGGCTGCGCTTCATTATGCAGCAGCCGATTCTTGTCGTGCATTCCTATATCCCGGAAAAATTGTTCCCCAACCTGTACGACATCGACTTCACGCGCCGCTCGCTCTACCAGACGTTCCGCACCGATTACGGCGTGCATGTCTCGCGCGTCAAACGCAGCATCGAGGCGCTGGCGGCGGAAGAAGGCGTGGCGGAACTGCTGCAAGTGAACAGCGGTTTTCCGGTGATGTTCATCGAAAACACGGCCTACAGCCAGCACAATACGCCGGTGGAATATTATGTGGCGTGGCGGCGCGGCGATAAATCGCGCTTCCAGTTCGAGTACAGCCTGACGCCGGAAAATTCGTAGCGCCCTGTCAAACGCCGCTGCCCGCCAGCCTGGCGCTTAACCTTTGTATAATTTCTGCCAGCGCGCGCCTGCCGCCGGCCCTGGAATCAAAAGAGGCGGCCTGGGTGACCGCCTCCTGCTTGATTTATGCAGCAAGCGCCTGTGTGCGCTCAACGCTTGCCGTTGCCCACCTTGACCGGAATCTGCTTGGGCTGCGCTTCTTCCGTCTTGGGCAGTGTCAGCGTGAGCACGCCGTTATCGAAGACCGCTTCTACTGCGCCACTGTTCACGGCCTGCGGCAGCCGCAGACTGCGCGTGAACTTGCCATAGACGCGCTCCTGCATCAGCGTGCGCGCGTTTTCGCGCGTTTGCGCCGGGATTTCGCCGGTGATGGTCAGCACGTCTTCATGCAGGCTGACATTGATGTTCTCCGGTTTGACGCCTGGCAGCGACGTGACAACGGTGAACACCTTATCATCTTCATGCACGTCCAGCGCCAGCGCGCTGCCGGCCTCGCCCAGCCCGCGCCGCGTATCGTCAAACATACGGTCAAGCGCGCTCTGCATCGCCAGCATTTCACGAATGGGATTCCAACGCACGATTGACATAAACTTACTCCTGAACTTGTTCTATTGCTTACGTTCGCCTTCTACGATAAAACCCCAATGTCAGAAGCGTTTTAGAGCCGCATCAGAGCAAAATCGGCGCTGCATAAAAAATATGTAGGTGAGCGCCAGGCGGTGATCGCAACCCCACGCGCATGGTCTCCTGCGTCAGATGTTGAACTCTTGGCTTGTACGCTGCGACAGTTCCGCGCGGGCGCCGATGTAAGCGCTGTTGGGCTGCGTGTGGCGTGTCATGAAGGCCCCCGCGCCGATCAGGGTATAGGGGGCGATCTTCAGGCCGTCGATCAGCGTCGCGTTCACGCCCAGAAAGCTGTTGTCGCCGATCACGCAGTGGCCGCTGACGACGGCGTGGCTGGCGATAAAGACATTGCTGCCGATCGTCGAATCGTGGCCGATATGATTGCCGCTCCACAGCACGGTGTTGCTGCCGATTTTGACAAAGGGCTGAATCACATTTTGCTCAAAAATGAAGGTGTTTTCGCCGATTTCAACTTCGCCCCACATGACGGCTTTAGAGTTGACATAGGTGATGAACTCGTAGCCCAACGCTTTGCACTGCTGGTAAATGCGGGTGCGGTTGTCGTTCATCTTGCTGGCGCCGATGGCTACCAGCAGTTGGTAGGCAGTGGGCGGGTGCGTCGTGGTGAGCTGCTCGAAAGCCACCACCGGCTTGCCCAACAGTTCATTTTCCTTGATATACGCCGTGTCAGCGGTGAAAGCAGCGACGGTGTGGGGGCTGTCTTTTTCCAGATAGACTTTGGCGACGCGCGCGTAACTGCCCAGTCCAAAAATCACCACCGGTTTCATAGCTGTTTTATCCTTATGCCTCGTGCTTGACCAGCATGGTAAATTCGTACAGGCCGTAATCATGCAGCAAGGCCACATGCCGGCTGTACGTTCTTTTAAGCGTGTCGAACCAGTATAAGGGGTCGGCGTAGTACAGATAGTCGCGCATGTATTCCTTGTCGGAATAGCTGGTGAGCATGTTAAAGGCCAGGCCCTTTTTCGCCAGCCGCCACATGTGCGCGATAGTTTGGTGGATGTAATCGCGCCACTGATCGTCGCCGGTATCCAGCCGCACATTAAAAATGCCGCTGGCAACCACGTAATCGGCGGGCTGTAATTCATCCAGCGTGCTGGTGAAGCGGCATCCGGGCAAGTCGCCGTGTGTTTCCTGCGCGGCGGCCACCATTGCTGCCGCAATATCGTAGCCGACGTACTCAAAAGTATACTGCTGCTGGCGGAGATAGTTCACCAGTTCACCGTAGCCGCAGCCATAATCGAGTACAGAAAAGCTGCGCCCGTGCGCTGCTTTGAGCAGTTGGGCGAAGCGCAGATGCTGTGAGTCGGTCGAATTCCAATCGACGCCCCAGTGCGTTTTGCCGTGCTCCTGCAAGCGCTGGCTGTAGTACTGGTCTACTTTGTCATGAATGTGCTTCACGGGCGATCACTCTTGCTGGACGAACAGACCGCGTCTGGCTTTGCCGACACGCTGCTAGTTTACATCAGGCATCTTGTTTATTACAATGTCCGTTTACGTACAGAGGAGTTGGGTGTGGTAAAAGTTTGCCCCGCTTGTCAGCAGCATTTTGAACAAGCCGATTGGCACTGTCCCCGCTGCGGTCAAAGGCCGCAAACCATAGGCGATTTCACCGCCTTTGCGCCCCAACTGGCCCAATCTGAGCAGGGCTTTGAGGCTGGCTTTTTTGAGGCTTTGGCGCGCCTGGAACGCGGGCACTTCTGGTTCGAAGCGCGCAACCGCCTGCTGCAATGGGTCGCGCGCCGCTATTTCGCCCAGAGCCGCAGTATGCTGGAAATCGGCTGTGGGACGGGCTTCGTGCTAACGGCGCTGCAACAGACTTTACCCCATGCCCGCTTCAGCGGCAGCGATCTCTTCACCGAAGGGTTGGCTTTTGCCGCGCAGCGCGTGCCGGCAGCAGCGCTGTTTCAAATGGACGCACGCCAGATGCCCTTCAGCGCCGAGTTCGACCTGATCGGCGCGTTCGATGTCCTGGAACATATCGCCGAAGATGAAACGGTGTTATGCGAGGTGTATCGCGCGCTGGCCCCCGGCGGCGGGCTGATTCTGACCGTGCCGCAGCACCGCTTTTTGTGGAGCGTGGTCGATGAATTGAGCCACCACGAGCGGCGTTATTCGCGGCGCGAACTGGTGGAAAAAGTCGAGCGTGCTGGCTTCAAAGTACTCATGACGACCTCATTCGTTGCGCTGCTGCTGCCCTTTATGCTGCTGGTGCGCAGGGGTAAAAAACAGATGTCGGCAGATTTTGACCTCACCGCCGAACTCAAAATCAGCCCACGTTTGAACGCTGTACTCACGCGGGTTATGCGCCTCGAAACCTGGTTGATCGAAAGAGGGCTGACGTTTCCCGCAGGGGGATCGCTGCTGCTGGTGGCGAAAAAAGCCCTATGAGCAAAAGCGTCGCCATTCTGCAATCGAACTATATCCCGTGGAAAGGTTACTTCGACATCATCCACCGCGTCGATGAATTCATCCTCTACGACGATATGCAGTACACACGCCGCGATTGGCGCAACCGCAATAAAATCAAGACGCCGCAGGGCGTGCAGTGGCTCACGATTCCGGTGGAAGTCAAAGGCAAGTATGAGCAGAAAATCAAAGATACGCTCGTGAGCCGCAGCGATTGGGCCGAGACACACTGGAAAACGCTGCTGCACAATTACCGCAAAGCGCCGCATTTTGGCGACTATGCAGGGGCGCTGCAAGGACTGTATGAGCAAGCCGGGCAGCAGCCTGCGCTCAGCGGGATTAATTATCTGTTCCTGAAGGCCATCTGCGGCTGGCTGGGTATCACCACGCGCATCACCTGGTCGATGGATTACCAACTGGCAGCGGGCAAAACCGAACGCCTGGTGGACTTGTGCCAGCAGGCGGGCGCAGCGCATTATCTCTCTGGCCCGGCGGCGCGCGCTTACATTGATGAAGCGCTGTTCGCAGCGGCGGGCATCGCGCTGGAATTTATGGATTACAGCGGCTACCCGGAATACCCGCAGCTCTACCCGCCGTTTGAACATGGCGTCAGTGTGCTCGATTTGCTGTTTCAGACCGGCGCAGACGCGCCGCGCTTCATGAAGTCGTTCGCACGTTAAGCACTGGCCGCCAGAGAGGTTTTTGTTATGCTCGATCTTGCGCATCGGATCGCCGCTGTTCCCTGGGTTTATGAATCGATTCAGTATGTGATGGGCTTTCGCCATTCACGCCAGCACATCGCCCAACAGGTGACGGCGTTGAGCGGTAGAGGGCTGGTGCTGGACGTCGGCGGCGGGACTGGCTTATGGCGAGTGCTCTGGCCGCCGACGTATGCTTATCTCTGTCTGGATATCGACCCGCAAAAAATCGCCGGCTTCCGCGCGGCGCACGCAGACCCGGCCATTTTGGGCGACGCGACACAACTGCCGCTGGCGGATCAAAGGCTGGACGTGGTGGTTTGTATCGCGGTATCGCATCATTTGACCACGCCGCTGTTTGAACGCCTGCTGGCGGAAACAGCGCGCGTGCTCAAGCCGCAGGGCACGTTTCTGTTTTTAGACGCGGTGTGGTCGCCGAATCGGCTGCCCAGCCGCCTGCTGTGGGCGCTGGATCGCGGCAGCTATCCGCGCACAGCGCAAACCCTTGAACAGGCGCTGCGCCAGCATTTTGATGTGCGGCATAGCGAACAGTACGCGCTTTATCATCGCTACCTGCTGGCCACTTGCCAGAAAGCAGTCTTGGAGTAGATATGGCCTGGCAAAAACTTGGACGCATCTTTGATCCCGCCGACTACACGCTGCCGTGGCTGCGCTCGCACGCCGCGCTGCCGGTAGTGATGCCCCTGGCAGAGGACAGTGTGCGCATCTATTTCAGCGGGCGCGACAGCCAAAACCGGGCACACATTGGTTGTTTCCATTTTGATCTGCGCACGCACACTGTCCAGTATCTTGCGCCAGAACCGCTCGTCCGTCCTGGCGAGATCGGCATGTTTGATGACAGCGGCGTAACCACAAGCTGTATCGTCCAGTACGGCGGGCGGCACTATCTGTACTATTCCGGCTGGGCGCTGGGTGTCACTGTACCGTTCTATTTTTTTATCGGCGCGGCGCACAGCAGCGACGGCGGCGCTACCTTCGAGAAAGTTTCCCCTGCGCCTATTATGGGCTGGCACACGCTAGACCCGTATCTGCTCGGCTCGCCTTTTATTCTGGTCGAAGACACCCGCTGGCGTATGTGGTATGTTTCTGGCGTGAAATGGGAACAGACGGATACAGAACTGCGTCATTACTACCTCATCAAATACGCCGAATCGCGCGATGGCTTGCAGTGGGAGCGAAACGGGCATATCTGCATTCCGTTTGCCAGCGCCGACGAATACGCGATTGCCCGTCCGTTTGTGCTCAAAGAGCATGGCCTGTACAAAATGTGGTACGCCTATCGCGGCGCCGCCTACCGCATCGGCTATGCCGAATCGCCCGACGGCCTGCACTGGACGCGCAAGGATGGCGAAGTAGGCATCGATGTGTCGCCCCAGGGGTGGGATGCAGAGATGGTAGAATATCCCTATATTTATGACCATGATAAACGTCGTTATATGTTCTATAATGGTAATGGCTATGGTAAAAGCGGCATAGGGTTGGCAGTATGGCATGAGTGAGCATATTTCTTTTAACCGCCCTTGTGTAGCCGGGCAGGAATTCGAATATATGCGCCAGGCCATTGCGGAAAAATGGCAGATTTCCGGCGACGGTTACTTCACCAAATACAGCCAGCGCCATCTGGAAACGCTGCTGGGCGCGCCGCGTGTGCTGCTGACCAGTTCCTGCACGCATGCGCTGGAAATGTGCGCGCTGCTGCTCGACCTCCAGCCCGGCGGCGAGGTGATTATTCCCGCCTTCACTTTTGTCTCGACCGTCAACGCCTTTATTTTGCGCGGCGCCAAGCCCGTCTTTATCGACATCCGCCCGGATACGCTCAATCTGGACGAAAAGCTGCTGGAAAGCAAAATCACACCGCGCACCAAAGCCGTCGTCGTGGTGCATTACGCCGGCGTCGGCTGCGAAATGGATAAAATCGTTGAGATTTGCCAGCGTCACCATCTCCCGATTATCGAGGACAACGCGCACGGCCTCTTCGCCAGCTATCGCGGCAAGCCGCTGGGCACCTTCGGGGTGATGGCAACGCAAAGCTTTCACGAGACCAAAAATATCATGTGCGGCGAAGGCGGCGCGCTGGTCATCAACGACCCACGCCTGACGGAACGCGCCGAAATTATCCGCGAAAAAGGCACTAACCGCAGTCAATTCTTTCGCGGGCAGGTCGATAAATATACGTGGGTCGATGTCGGCTCCAGTTACGTGCTGTCGGATGTGTTGGCGGCTTATCTGGCGGCGCAGCTTGAGGCCAGCGACAAAATCCAGGCGCGCCGGCAGGAAATCTGGCAGGGTTATCACACGGCGCTGCCGGATTGGGCGGCGCAAAACGGCGTCACACTGCCGACCGTGCCGTCCTACTGCCAGCAGCCCGCGCATATTTATTACCTCCTGCTGCCCTCGCTCGATTATCGTCAGCGGCTGATCGCCTACCTCAAGCAGAACCAGGTGACAGCGGTCTTTCATTACCAACCGCTGCACCTCTCGCCGATGGGGCGGCAATATGGCGGCGCCGCGGGGGATTGTCCGGTGACGGAAGACCTTGCCGACCGGCTGCTGCGCCTGCCGCTGTACTATGACCTTACGGCTGCGCAGCAAAACAAGGTGATCGACTTGATCCACAACTTTCACGACCGCTGAACTATGACTGTACTGTCGATCGTCACCACCCTCTATAATTCCGCTGCCTATGTGCAGGAATTTCACCGCCGCTGCGCGCAGCAGGCCGCCGCTATCACCGCTGATTACGAGATCATCTTTGTCAACGATGGCTCGCCCGATGCGTCGCTGGAAGTGGCGCTGTCCATCTATCAAAACGATCCCAAAACCAAAGTCGTGAACCTGTCGCGCAATTTTGGCCATCACAAGGCTATAATGACCGGGCTGCTGTACGCCCAGGGTGAGTTGGTGTTTTTGATAGACTCCGATTTGGAAGAAGCGCCGGAACTGCTCGGCCAATTTTATGCCGCCCTTCATGAGCATCAGGTGGATGTGGTGTATGGCATCCAAAAGGCGCGCCAACAGCCGCTGCTCAACCGCGTGAGCGGCAATCTCTTTTATCAGGGGTTCAACTTTTTCTCCGATGTCAAGCTCAGGCAGAACTTGCTGACGGTGCGCTTGATGACCAAGCGCTATGCACAAGCGCTGCTGGAGTACCGTGAGCGCGTCATGATTATCGCCGTGCTGTGGGAAATGGCCGGCTTTAAGCAGCTTGGTCTGGAAGTCGAAAAACAGTACAAAGGATGGTCAAACTATAACCTGGCACGTAAGGTCAGCATCATCCTGCACGGCATTACCGCCACCAGCAAAAAGCCGCTGCTGTATATCGCGTATCTCGGTGGAATTTTGACCTTCAGCGCTGCGCTGTTCATTGCCTATCTGATACTGATGTTCGTGTTTCGCGGCGTGGGTGTCGAAGGCTGGCTTTCGACTATGGTCTCGATCTGGTGCTTCAGCGGGCTGAACATCCTTATTTTGGGCATTATCGCCATCTATCTTTCGGTCATCTTCGACGAGGTCAAACAGCGCCCCTATACGATTGTCAAAGACTATCACCAGCACGAAGAAACGCCGCCCGCCCCGTAAGCATGTTTACAGCGCGCAGCAGCCCTGCGTGCGTGGGCGCGCCGCCGCCGCAGGGAATTAGCGCGCTGGCAAACGGTTGACCCGCGCTCAGGAGGCGCTGCTGCTGGCTAAATAGTCTTCATAGCCGCCGAGATATTTCACCAGCCGCCCCGCCTCCAGCGCCCAGATTTCGCCGCCGAAGCTTTGCATGAAGCGCCGGTCATGCGTCGCGGCGATGATCGGGCCGGGGAACTGGCGCAGCGCTTCTTCCAGCCCCTCCAGAATATCGAAGCTCACGAAGTTGGTGGGTTCGTCCAGCACCAGCAGATTGGCCTGCCCGGCGATCAGCCGTCCGATCTGCAATTTGCGGCGCTGGCCGCTGCTCAGCGCGCTCACCCGGCGCTCAAATTCCTCATAGCGGAACAGCCCGCTATGCAGCAGGATAGCTTTTAGCGCCTGTTCCTGCCCGGCCAGCCCTGCGGCATACGCCTCGAACAGGGTTTTCTGCGTATCGAGCGTCGCGTGTTCCTGATCGAGATAGCCGATTTTGACGCCGGGATGCCAGTAGAGCGTGCCGCTGTCCGCCTGTTCCGCGCCGACCAGAATTTTCAGCAGCGTCGATTTGCCGGCGCCGTTCGGCCCGACGATGACAATACGGCTGTGCAGCGCCAGTTCGAAGCTCACATCGTCCAGGATACAGCGCCCGTCGTAGGCTTTGCGCAGCCCGCTCACGCTCAGCGGGTAGCGCCCGTGCAGCGCCGCCGCGTCGAAATCCGCGTCAAAGACCAGCGCTTTGGGCGGCATAGGGATGGGGTCGGCTTCGATACGCGCCAGCCGTTCTTCGGCGTTGCGCACGCGCCGCGACACAGCCACTGCCGTGCGCCCCTTAAAAAAGCCTCTGGCGAACTTGTCGCCGCCGACTTTTTTTGTCGGGTAATTTTTCGCCACCTGGTGCGCCTCGACCTTGATTTCGTGGCGCAGTTCGGCGATTTCGTCCTGCTGCGCTGCCCAGGCCATCTGCCATTTTTGCCGTTCGTGCTGTTTGGCCGCGTAGTAGGCGTCGTAGCTGCCGCTGTAGCGCTTGGTCTGGCGCGTGTGTTCGTCGATTTCGACAATCGCGTTGACTGTGCGGTTCAAAAACTGGCGATCATGCGAAACGATCAGGATGCCCCCGCGATAGCGCTGCAAGTACGTTTCCAGCCATTCCAGCGTGGCGAAATCCAGATGATTCGTCGGCTCGTCCAGCAGCAGCACATCCGGCGCTTGCAGCAGCAGCAGCGCCAGCCCCATGCGCGATTTTTCGCCGCCAGAAAGCGTGGCGAAACGCCGCTCAAGTGATAAATGCCCGATGCGCAGCCCGGCCAGCACTTCGGCGAGGCGCGCCTCGATCTCGTAGCCGCCGTAACGCTCGAACTGTTCCAGCGCCTCGCCATACTCCAGCAGTCGCGGGCTGTCGCTGGGGGCGTCTGCCAGCGCGGCTTCCAGTGCGCGCAGGCGTGTTTCCAGTGCGCGCACGTGCCGCAGCGCTGTGTCGATCATTTGCGCCAGCGTTTGCTGGTTGTCGCCGCCCAACACCTGCGCCAGATAGCCAATCTGTATGTCGGGCGTGCGCACGATCTCGCCGCTGTCGGCTTCGATTTCGCCCATGATGATTTTCAGCAGTGTCGATTTGCCGACACCGTTGGCGCCGACAAGGCCGACGCGCTGCCCCGGCCCCAGCGTCAGCGCCGCGTCGTTGAGCACCGGCTGCGTGCCGTAGCTCTTGGAGAGATGCGTTACACTCAAAAACATGAGTTTGTGTCCCTTTTCGATCGGTCGAACAACACGAAAAGTCGGCGCGGCGGCGCAGAAGCGCAAAACGCCGCACGCGGACACCCGCGGGCTTGTGGCATTCAATTGGCGAGCAAAAAGAAGCTGCTCAGATATGCGCGACAGCAACGGGAATCCGTAAGGGTTTACGAATGGCTGCTGCGAGTGTGCATATCTGGCCTTTCACACGAGGGACATAAGAGGTTGGGGGAAACGCGCTGTTTACAGACGGTTTCCGCCAGAACCCTCCACGATTTTAGGGGAGTTTGGGGGTTTTTGTCAACGGCCTGTCGCGTTTGCGCTGGCCAGCGTGCTTGCGGCGGCGCGGCATCCATGATCCCGGCGGCAGCGGCACCACCGGGCGGCGGCGCGGCAGCCCGGCGGCGGGCGCGGCCTGTGCCGGCGTTGGCGCGGCGGCAGCAATACTATCCAGCGGCGGCACATCGTCCGAATCCACCACCACCGTCCACAGGCGGTTAGCCGCTTCGCGCAGGCGCACATACCCCAGCGCGCGCAGCACCGTCAGATGATAATGGGCGTTAGACGGGGCCGTGCCCGCCGCCGCCGCGATTTCCGCCAGCTTAGGGCTGCGGCCATGTTCGGCCTCATAGGCGCGGATAAAGCGCACCATGCGCCTGCGCCGCTCATGTCCGGCTGTCGTTTTCGGCATTCTATCTTCTCCCCTTCCTTCCAGCCAGGCGGCGACGCGGTCTGCTCGTCCCGCAGACGCCTAATTTTCCAGTTTATACCCAGAACTTGTGTTCGGGTAGTAGATTTCGCTTAGGGTTAGGTTTGAATCGGGTTCTAATTTGTGACGGGATTTAAGTTTTTCCGCGCATCAGCCGCCCACGCGAAACAGCGTGTACGCGCCGTACTGCGCCAGCCGCCGCAGCCCGCGCCTCTCGTCCAGCCAGGCGTAGGCGATGTGTGGGGCGCGCCCCTGCCACTGGCGCGTGATATTGCCGCTGTCGATCAGCAGGTAGGCCGGCTGCCCCGTTTGCCCCGCCGCCGCCAGCGTTGCCGGCGTTTCATAGTACAGATCGAACACTTCCAACGTCGTGTAATGGCGCAGCGTGAGCGTAAGATTGAAGGTGTACAGGCGCGCGCCCGCCGGAATGCGCGCTGCTGCCCATACTGCTGCCGCGCGATCCTGCTGCTGCCGCGCCAGGAACGCCGGGATCAGCGCGCTGCTGGCCTGATACGCCTGCCACAGGCCAAAGGTGATAAGCGCGGCCAGCAAAACAGGCCGCAGAACCCCCCGCAGCATATGGATGGCATTATGCAGCTTAACCCTCAAATCAGACAAGGACAACAAAGCGGGAACCCTCAATGAGTCCCGAAGGGACTTGAAAGCAAGCCTGCTTGTCCGGCAGCCGCAGACTTTAGTCTGTGGCGGCAAAACCTGTTCCCCCAATGCGCTGAAGCCCAACCCCGCCAGAATCGCCAGCGCCGGCATAACGATCAAGGGGAAACGGATATTTTGATAGGGAATGCCCGCCAGGAACAGATACGGCAGCAGCGCCCACGCCAGCAGCAGACGCAGCGCGCGCCACGCCCGCCGCCGCCACAGCGCCAGCGTGCCCACGATCAGCAGCGGTGTCCACAGCAGCGGCAGATAATAGGGGTCGAAAGCCGCCTGCGCGTAGTACAGGGCGTTGGGCTGTGTGTAGACGAAATGCCCATCGGCGTTGAAAAATTCCTGCGTAAAAGCATTGGCCGGCGACCAGCCCTGCACCCAGGCATGATTCAACGTCGGGTAGGGATTGGTGCGGCTGTACACGGCCTGCGGCAGAAAAATCAGCCCCGCCGCCACCCAGACCGCCAGCAGCGCCGCCCGCCCGCCGCGCGCGAAATCGCCTTTGTGCGCGAACAAGGCCAGCGCCCAGGCGGGCCATAGGGCCAGATACAGCCAGCGTGAGACGCAGGCCAGCGCCAGCAGCAGCGCCGCCGCGACCAGCCCGCGTTTGCCTGCGTGCGCCGCGCGCCACAGACACAGCGCGCTCAAGGTCGCCCAGAACAGCGCCGGCATATCAGCCATGACGACCAGGCTGGACTGCACCGCCTGTCCGCACACGGCCATTATGCCCCCCGCGAAAAGCGCGCCGCCGCGTCCGCCCCCCATTTGCCGCGTCAGGGCATAGACCAGCGCGGGCAGCAGCGCGCCCAGCAGCAGGCTCGCCGCCTGCGCCGCCGCCGCGCTCGTCCCGAAGGCGCGAAAAAGAGCGGCCAGCAGCGCGGGATAGCCCAGCGGCCAGAAAAACGCTGCGGGCATCTGCCCGCGCGCCCAATCCGCCGCGAAATCATAGTAAGCAAAGGGGTCTTGCCCGTACAGGCCGTCGAAGCGGAAAACCGCCGCCGTGCCTGCGCGCAGCAGCAGCGCTCCCGCGAACAGTGCCAGCACAGAGACATAATCGGCGCGCTGAAAGGGCGTGCGTTGTTCTTCATGGTCGGCGCGCGGCTGCGCAAATTGCAAGCACACTAAAGGTGCTGCATGGTGTTTACGGTGCATTGTTGGGCTGCATTGTTAAGCACGAAGCGCAAAAATCCAGGCGCGCCTTGCCTGTTCAGCGTTTTCCAGCGCTGCGCGCAGGTCGGGTTCGTCCTGGCGCACGCGCCGCGCCAGCGCCAGCGGCCAGACGCTTTTCAGCCGCCGTTCGATGCGCCGCCGCAGTTCGAGGTAATCCAAAAATGTTGCATAGCTGCCGCTCATCGCATCATCTCCCGTGCTTTTTATCTTATTGTACGCGCAAATGGCCGCGCGGTTATGTTTTGGGCGATGGGACAGCAAATCAATTACCGGCGGCGCTGGCCCAATTTGTGACATTCTTCACAGGCGGAGACTGCCAAAGCACACTGTTCCTGGCTGACCGCGCGACGTATGCTCAAAATGTATTATAAAGCTTGTCTAAATTATAGATAAGAACAAGCGAAAATGTTGAATTTCTTCTATGGCCTGTCGCCCATCACACAGGCGCTGCTGGCGACGCTCTTCACCTGGGGCGTGACGGCGCTGGGGGCGGCGGCAGTGTTTCTGACGCGCGAAGTCAGCCGCCGCCTGCTGGACGCTATGCTGGGCTTCGCGGCGGGGGTCATGATTGCCGCGAGCTTCTGGTCGCTGCTGGCGCCGGCCATCGAAATGTCGGAAGGCGGGCCGCTCCCCGTGTGGCTGCCGGCGGTCAGCGGTTTTTTGTGCGGCGGGCTGTTCCTGCGCGCCATCGACATGCTGCTGCCGCATTTGCATTTGTGGGCGCGGCGCGAAGAAGCCGAAGGGCTAAAAACGTCGTGGCAGCGCGCGGTGCTGCTGGTGCTGGCGATTACGCTGCACAATATTCCCGAAGGGCTGGCGGTCGGCGTGGCTTTTGGTGCGGCAGCGCAGGGCATTCCCTCGGCGACGGTCGCCGGGGCGCTGGCGCTGGCGATCGGCATCGGCCTGCAAAATTTCCCGGAGGGGCTGGCGGTGGCGGTGCCGCTGCGGCGCGAGGGCATGTCGCGTGGGAAAAGCTTCTGGTACGGCCAGCTTTCGGCGGCGGTTGAACCGCTGGCGGGGGTGTTCGGCGCGGCGGCGGTGCTGGTGGCGCGGCCGCTGCTGCCGTTCGCGCTGAGTTTCGCGGCGGGGGCGATGATTTTTGTGGTGGTCGAAGAAGTCGTGCCGGAATCGCAGCGCGGCGGGCACGCCGATATTGCCACGATGGGGGCCATGCTGGGCTTCGCGGTGATGATGCTTCTCGATGTGGCGCTGGGATAGCGAAGCATTAAGATGTGACCACGGTTTCTATCCACATTACAACCATCCTGGTACGCTGCGCCTATTTATCTTAAGCCTGTCTTGCGTTTATAAAGAGCTTAATAGTTGTTGTCTGGAGGAGGGCATCGTGCGCCTTTATCTTCGCCTCTCTGTTTTATGCGCTGCCTTGCTGCTGATTTTATTCGCGGCGGCGCTGCCGGTTTTGGCCGATAACGCTACCGATGTGCTGGCGCTGGTCAACGCGCACCGCGCCAGCATCGGCGCGCCGCCGCTGACGCTGTGCGTCGAACTGAACAACGCGGCGCAGGGACATTCCGACTGGATGGCGTCAACCGGGACCTTCAGCCACACGGGCGCGGGCGGCAGCAGCGTGGGCGATCGCGCGCTGGCGGCGGGTTACAATTGGACGCTGGTGGGCGAAAATATCGCGCTCGGTTATCCCTCGCCGACAGATGTCGTCAACGGCTGGTTGGGCAGTGCCGGCCACCGCGCCAACATCGAAAACGGCGGCTATACGCATATGGGGCTGGGCGTGACCGATGGCGGCGGCGGGCGCTACTGGGCGCAGGTCTTCGGCGCGGGCGGCGGCTGCACGGTCGCCAGCGGCGGCAGCCCCAGCGCGGGCGGTGGCGGCGCGGGCAGTCCTTCTGGCGTGCCTTCCATCGGCATCAACACTATTCCCGCCAATCGTTCGTGCAGCGGCAATGACAATGTGCTCGTGTCGGTCAGCGGCTTCGAGTGTCAGGTCGTTTCGCCCGCGGGCGTCGGCCATCAGGGGGTGATCGATCAGGGCTTTATCTATGCTGTCGATCTGTGGGGCGCGGTGCCGGCGAGCGTAGCAGTCTGTCTGCGCGGCACAGGGTCGTTGATTTTTATGGGCGCAGAAAACGCGCCGCGTGTCCCCGAATGGCTCAGCTCGTCGCCGAACAACGGTTACACCTGCGGCGTGGTCGGGCGGGCGGGCACACTGGTGCTGGTCGAACGCGGCCCGAACGGCGCTGTCACGATTAGCGCGCCGCCCACGACAGTGGTCACCGCGCCGGTTTCGGGCGCGTATATTGTCCAACGTGGCGATACACTTTCCCGTCTGGCACGGCGTTTTGGCACTACCGTCGCCACGCTGGTGTCGCTCAACGGCATCGCCAACCCGGATCTGATTTTTGTCGGCCAAACGCTGCGTTTACCCAATGCCTGATCTTGCTGCTCTCGTACTGCATTTACGCGCCGCGCGCCCCGCGCTGATTGACCAGCATTTGGGGCGCGCGCTGCAAGCGTTTGTGCTGCGCCGTATCCTTGAACCCTACGATGCCGGGCTTTCGGCGGCGCTGCATCGCGCCGGCGGCGAGGCGCGCCCCTATACCGCGCACGGTCTGTTCACGCGCGCAGGCACGCTCCTGCGCGGCGAAATCGCTTACGGCGAAGAAGCCTGGCTGCGTGTCAGCGCCCTGCGCGCCGACGTGGGCGCCGCGCTGGAAGCCTATGCCGCGCGTATGCCGGCGCAGATCGAAATCGACCGCCAGCCGTGGATCGTCACGCAGCTTGTGTGGGACGACGATTGGAGCGGGCGCAGCACCTATCCGGCGCTCAGCCGCCCGCACATTTACGCGCCGCCGCCCGGCGCGCTGCGCTTGCATTTCGCCGCGCCGACCGCTTTTCACAGCGGCGGCCTGAATTTTCCCCTGCCCGACCCGCGTCTGGTGTTCGGCAGCCTGGCGCAGCGTTGGGCGGCCTTTAGCCCGCTGCCGCTGCCGGACGAACTGAACGAGTTCGTGACGCATTTTGTCGCGCTGGGACGTTTCAACCTCGAATCGCATCTGCTGCGCTTTAAGCAGGGCAGTCGGCATATCGGCTTTTGCGGCCATGTGCGCTATCTCATCCTGCCGGAAAACCCGAAATTGAGTAAAAACGACCCCGCGCGCGCCGCCGCGCTGGCGCAAAAACACGACGACCTGGCGCGGGCGCTGGCGCTGCTGACGGATTTCGCGTTTTACAGCGGCGTCGGCATCAAAACCACTACCGGCATGGGGCTGGCGCGCCCTGTGGTCTGAATGCCTCTACCCCCGGATACGCCGCCACGCTACAATTACTTGTGACTGAATTCACACCCCAAAGGTGATTTATGCGTTTACTGCTGGTTTTACTGCTCACTGTGCTGTTTGTGGCCGCCTGCGCGCCGCCGCCGCCCGCGCTGCCTGCCGGCGTTACGGCCATTGACCCCCCGCGCGCAATGACGGCCTATACACTGACCAACACAGCGGGTGAAAGCGCGTCGCTGACCGATTTCCAGGGGCGCTATGTCCTGCTGGTTTACGGCTACACCCACTGCCCGGACATCTGCCCCATCACATTAGGGCGCTTCAACCAGATCAAAGACCTGCTGGCGGAAAACGCCGCGCAGGCCGTGTTCGTCTTTGTTAGCGTAGACCCGGCGCGCGATACGCCGCAGCGCATGGCCGAATATATCGGCATGTTCGACCCCGAAATCATCGGCCTGACAGGCGAAGAAGCCACGATCACGCAGATGATCGGCGAGTACGGCGGGCGTTTTAGCGCGCGCAACTTCGCCGGCCTGCGCGAAAACTACACCGTCGATCACACGGCGGCCTCATTCCTGCTCAACCCCGAAGGCCGCTGGATTCGCACTTACGCCTACGGCACCGATTCAAGCGTGATCGCCGCCGACATGCTGATGCTGATGGGCGTGGCGGGGGAAGAAGGGTAAGCGCTTCAAAACGTTATCCTGCGCAATAAGCGACCCTTACACTTGCCCCTCCTGCTCCCCCTCCTTGAAATCGGGGAGGGGGTGGGGCAAGAGAGCGCACAACCTACGGCACAAATTTGAAGCAATTGCCGTGGGGGCGCGGCGGGGCGTTGGTGCGGCAAGCGAAGGTTGTTACAATCATGAGCGTGCCGCGCTGGGCTGAGGGGTAACGCCTTGACGTATGTTTTGCCGGGCTGCCGCTACCATCTGCTGGAAGCGCTGGGGGCGGGCAGCATAGGGACGCTTTACCGCGCTTTTGACCGCTTAGACAGGCAGGAAGTCGCTTTCCAATATCTGCCGCCGCAGGCCGCTGCTGACCCTGCCGCGCGTCTGAAGCTGGCGCGCCAACTGCGCGCGCTCATCCCGCTGCGCCATCCCCATCTGCTCAGCGTGCTGGATTACGGTTTCGACACGCACACGCCCTATGTCGTGCTGCCGCTGCTGCGCGCCCCGCAGACGCTTCTCGATCATGGCTATGACCAGCCGCTGGCGCAGCAGGTGGCGCTGCTGCTGCAAGCCCTGCAAGCGCTGGCCTATTTACACCGGCACGGCGTGGCGCACTGCGCGCTGCAACCCACGCATGTGCTGGTCGATGACGGGCGTGTCTACCTGCTGAATTTTGGCCTGGCGCCCGCGCGCGGCCCGCGCGAACTGGAAAACGCGCCCCTGGAAACGCTGGCGTTTATGGCGCCGGAAGTGCTGCAAGGCGCGCCCGCCAGCCCCGCCGCCGATCTGTATGCGCTGGGCATGATGGCCTATACGTTGTTCGCCGGGCAGTATCCGCTGCGCTGCGACGATCCGCAGGTCTTGATCGAAGATGCGCTGATGTTCACGCCCGAAGTGGACGCCCTGGACATCGACATCCGGCTGCGGCTGATCCTGGCGCGGCTGCTGGCGAAAGACCCGCATGAACGCGATGTCAGCGCCGATGACATCAGCGCGCTCTACGCCGAAGCCAGGCCGCAGACGAGCGCCGCCGTGCCGGAAAAACCGCTGCCGGTTCTGGCACTGCCTTTGACCGGCCGCGACACGCAGCTTGAAACACTTTCCGACGCGCTTCAGCATACGCTGGCCGGCGCGGGCAGTCTGTGGCTGGTGCTGGGCGGCGGCGGCATGGGCAAATCGCGCCTGTTGGACGAAATCGCGCTGCATGCCCTGAGCGCCGGCGCGCTGGTGCTGCGTGGTTATGCGGCAGCGGCAGCCAGCGCCCCTTATGCGCTGTGGCTGCCGATACTGCGCGCGCTGTGCCTGCGCAGCGCCCTTAACGACAGAGAAGCCAGCGTGCTCAAAGGACTGATCCCGGACATCGACGCGCTGCTGGAGCGCGCGGTAGATGATGCGCCGCCGCTCGACCCGCCGGCGCTGCGCGACCGCCTCTTGGAAACGCTCACCGCGCTGTTCGCGCGCCAGACGCAGCCGCTCGTCGTACTGCTGGACGATCTTCAGTGGGCGGGCAGCAGTCTGGAACTGCTGAGCCGGCTCGCGCCGCTGCTGGAAAATCTGCCGCTTCTGCTCGTCGCTGCCTGCGATTCAGAAGCCGCGCCCGATGTGAGCGCCGCCCTGCCTTCGGCCTGCGCGCTGCATCTGCCGGGACTCGACGCTGCGGCTGTGGAAGCGCTGTGCGCGGCGGCGCTCGATCCCTGCCCGCCCGCCATTTTTACGCTGCTGTACCACGAAACGCGCGGCAGTCCCTTTTTGCTGCTGGAAAATCTGAGCGCCGCGCAGCAAAATGTGCGCGCTTCTGGCCAACTGCCCGCCACCATTTTTACGGGCGATTTGGCCACTGTCGTGCAGCGGCGGCTGGCGTTGGTGCCGCCCTCTGCGCGCCCGCTGCTCAAAAGCGCTGCTGCGCTCGGCACGACGCTCGATCTTAAGGTGCTGCGGCTGGTGGGCGTGGGCGTGGATCTGGAAACGTGGCTGACGCAGTGCGCCGACGCGGGCGTACTGGAAAACATCGAAGGCGGCTGGCGTTTTCGTCATGAAATGCTGCGTCTGGGGCTGCTGCGCGACCTGCCGGAAAACCGCCGCCGCCATCTGCACCAGCAGGCCGCGCGCAAACTGGAGATCGCCTATCCCCCGCGTGAACAGACCGCCGCGCTGGCCTATCATTGGACGCTGGCGGGCGAAAGCGGCAAAGCGGCCATTTATCTGGCGCAGGCCGGCGGGGCGGCGTTGGAACGCGGGCTGCACAGCGACGCGGTGGACTTTTTGCAGCGCGCGCTGCGCCTGAACCTCATGCATCCGGCCAAAGCGCAGCGCCAGTTGGCCGACGCGCTGTATGGGCTGGGGCGCTTCCGCGAAAGCCGGCTGCACTTAGAGCAGGCCTTGGCGCTGATGGGCTGCCAGATACCACGCAGCGGCGCCGGGCTGCTGCTGCGCATCGGCCTGCACACGCTGCGTCAGATAGTGAACCGTCTGCTGCCGTTTTTGAGCGGGCGTTCCCGCCGTTCCCGCGAACAAGCGCTGGACATCGCGCGCGCTCATCTGCTGCTGCAAACGCTCACGCTGCATGAAAACCGCCTGCTGCCCAACCTGTATTCGCTGAACTTCAGCGCCAATCTGCTGGAGAGCATCGCGCCTTCGCCCGAACGCCTGCACATCTACGCGCAGGCCGCGTATCTCTATGGGCTGGGCGGCGGTGGCTGGCTCTCAGAGACCTACTATCGGCTGGCCGCGCGCGGCGTCGAAGCCCTGCCTCCGGGTCATGACCAACTGCGCGTCTACCTGCTGCTCGGCCTGTATCACAGCAACCTCGGCGAACTGGCGGCGGCGCTGCCGTTTTATGCCAAAGCGCAGCAGAGCGCGGAAGCCTTGGGCGCGCTGCGGCAGTACGCGCAGGCCGCCACTTATGAGGCGCATACCCGCCTGCTGCTCGGCGAGGCGCAGCGCGCGCTGACGATCAACGCTTTTGTCAGCGCCGCGCTTTTCCCGCCCGCCGACGCGCACGGCCAGGTGACAGGCCGCGCGCCACAGATGGCGATTCATCTGTATATGGATCGGCTGGAACAGGCCGCCGCGCACAGCGCCGCGCTGCAAACGCATCTCATGCAGGAACTCGACACCGCCAGCGAAATCTGGGGCTGGGGCGTGCTGGCGCTGTACTGGCAAAAAGCCGGCGACAGTGATCAGGCGCTGGATTGTGCCGTGCGCGCGCTGGAACTGATGCGCGCATCGCAGCCGTTGGCCGCGTGGACACTGGACGGTTATGCCTGCGCCGCCGAGACCTTTTTGCTGCTGTGGCACGCGCTGGGCTACGGCAAATATGCCCTGTGGGCGCGCGAGGCGCTGGACGAACTGCGCCAGTTCGCCTGGCTGTTCCCCTTCGCCCGCCCGCGTTACGCGCTGCTCAAGGGGCTGTACCAGCAGTTGCACGGCCAGACGCGGCAGGCGCAGAAAACATGGCAAAAAGGGCTGCGCACGGCCCACGACGCCGCGCTGCGGCTGGACGAAGCGCGCCTGTGTCAGATGTTGGCCGCCCATTGGCCAGAAGGCGAAAAACGCCGCCTGCGTTATCTGGCGCGCGCCGCGCAGTTGTTCGATGCCATGACGCGCTGAAACCCTGCGTCCTGTATAACCAAATTCTGCGCCCGGCGTAGGGCGCGCGTAGGTTACACGGCATCCGCGCGTAGAGTGTGGCGTAGGGAATGCGCGCATAATAATTCAGGATTTGTCGATCAACGAGGAACACGAACGATGAAGAAACGCCTGTTAACTCTCCTCACGCTGCTGGCGCTGGCCGTGACCCTCACCGCGCACGCCCAGGACACAGGCAGCGTGCCGCGCGTCAGCTATTTTACAGCCGCCGATCAAAACGGCGTACAGCAGGTCTACCAACTGCTGCTGGATGGGCAGAGCGCCGCGCGCCAGATCACGCGCGCCGCCAGCGATGTGCTGACCTTTGGCGCGGCTTATGACGGCCTGAGCATTGCCTACATCAGCGGCGGGCAGTTGTGGGGGCAGTCGGTACATACCGAAGAACCTGTTCTGCTGGCGACACTCAGCGCTGCCAGCATGTTCAGCAGCCCGGTCTACAGCCAGGACAATCAGTATCTGGCGTATGCCGATAACGGCGTGTGGCTGCTCGACCTGGGCACGCGCGCAACACGCCAGATTTTGGCCGATGTGCCGCTGCTGCAAGACGGCAGCAACATGGCGGATTATCGTCTCTATCAGCCGGTGCGCTTCGTACTGGACGCCGCAGGCCGCGCGGCGCAGCTCGTCGTGGACGTGTACGTCTGGGAATGGAAGACTGTCGGCGTGTACAATCTGCTGGACGACACGTGGCAGCAGCTTGCCAACCAAAACTACACCAGTTTGCTGCCGCTCTCTGGCGGGCGCGTGCTGATCTACGGCAATAACGCGCTTTCTGGCGCGCCGGCGCTGGCTTTCGCCGCCAGCCTGGACAACATCAACGCCTACACCGAAGTCGTGCGTTTCGCCGACATCACAGACGCGACGCTGTTCGCCGAGCAGGCCGTCGAGATCACGCCCGGCGTCGTGCGTATCGTGGGTTCGGCGCTGGTGAGCGCAGCGGCCGGCGAAACGGCCTTCTTCGCCTTCGATTACAACCTGATTTCCGGCGCCGGTGAAGTCCGCTTCGTGACGCTGCCGGCCAGCAGCACAGGCAGCACCATGATCGGCCAGATAGCGCCGGATGGCACGCTGCTGCCGGTCTACAGCGATGCGCTGTGGACAGATACAGGCAGCGTTTACGGCGCGCTGACCCTGTTCGACGTGGCGACAGGCGAGCCAGTGGCGGCGCCGCTGCCAGAAACCGTCGGCCTCTTGCGCTGGCAGCCCTAAACGCCCGGCGCGTTTCTCCCCTTCTCTATGCACTCTCTGCTCGCCGCCCCCGCCGCCCTGCATGGAGAAGGGGGCGGGGGATGCGCTTTGCCGCCGGTCTTGCCTGCGCGCGCTATAATCTCTGCTGCGTATAAGACCTCTACAGTGGCAAAAGAACATGACGACTCAAAAATTTGTAACGGCGCAAGAACTGCCTGCGACAGCGGATGTGGTGATTATCGGCGGCGGGCCGGCGGGCGCGGCGGCGGTGTGGGAGCTGGAACGCGCCGCGCCGGGCACCAAAGTCGTGCTGCTGGAGCAGGCTGATCGTCTGGGCGCGGGCAGCTCCACCGCGTCGCTGGAAAACTACCGTTCGTGCTGGCCGGCGCTGCCCATGATGAAGCAGATGCGGCGCAGTATCGCCGTGTTTCACGATGCCGACGCCTATCTCGGCGCTGGCGCGGCGCAGGCCATTCACGCCAAAGAGCGCGGCTACCTGTTTTGCGGCTTCACCCCCGCGCAGGCGGCGGCGCTGCGCCAGGAGGTCGAACATCTGCACGCCATCGGGCTGACGCATATCGAGTATCTGCAAGGCGACGAAGTGGCTTACCGCTACGGCTGGTTGGGGCCGCGCGTTATCGCCGCCAAATTCGACCCGCGCGCTGGTTGGCTGGATTCCAACGCGCTGATTTACCGCTACGTGCAAAGCTCGCCGTCTGTCACCGTCGTTTTGAGCGTACAGGATGTGCGTATTCTGGTCGATTCCGGGCGTGTGCGCGGCGTGCAAACAGCGCACGGCGCGGTATCCGCCCCGAAAGTGCTGATCGCTAACGGCGCTGATGCCCGTCGTATCGGACGCAGCGCGGGCGTCGAACTGCCGCTGGTGGTGCGCCCGCGCCAGAGCGTGACCACCGCGCAGCGTCACCCGGAATTTCCCGAAGACGGGCCGATGGTGATCGGCGCCGCGCCGCATCCCCATATGCGCCCGGAAGCGCGCACGGGGGCGATTTTCGGCTGGGAATATAGCTGGAACAGCAAAAAATTCCGCACGGGCGGCAACGCCCACGCCCCGCATGACGCCCTGATCGAGCCGCTTTATCCGCTGACAGCGCTCAAAGACCCGCGCTATCCCTCGCTGGCGCTGGCGCTGCTGGCGCGGCAGTTCGGCCACAAAGAAGGCGAAGGCTTCGCGCATCCCTGCTACCTGCGCGGGCTGTGGCAGAATATCGGCTACTACACGCACCGCGACCACAGCGCCGCGATCAAGCCGGACGGCACGCCGTATGAAAGCGAGCGCGCCATCATCGACGCGCATCCGGCGCTGGAGGGGCTGTTCGTGTCGGTGGCGCATGTCGGGCACGGGATCATGACTTCGCCCGCCGCCGGCGAGATCGCCGCCTGTAAAATGCTGGGCGCGCCGCTGGCCGAAGCGGAATATGCGGCTTTCGGCTTCGATACGCTGTGGGTGGCGCACGACGAAGCGGTGTTATAATAAGATTGCGAGCTCACAGTGAGCTGGCTGTGAGCTGAACCTTTGTGCTTCCACCATGTGATAGGCCGTATAATATTTGTAACGATTGGTTACAAATTCAATGGCATGACGTGGCAGTTTAACCCTTACGCGATCCCTCTGTTCATCAGCGCCGCTCCGCTGATTATTATCCTCTACGTTGCATTCCGACGGCGGGGCTATCAGGCCGCGCGTTGGTTCGCTTTGATCGCTGCCCTGGCGCTGCTGCTGGTGTTAAGTTATGCGCTGGAACTGCTGTCTGTCGATCTGGACGCGATGCTGTTCTGGCTGCGCTGGGAATATCTGGGGCATTGGGCGCTGGTGGCGTGGCTGCTCTTCGCCCTGTCTTATACCGGCCACGAACGCTGGATTACCTGGCGGCTGATCGCGGCGCTGTTCGCGCTGCCGGCGATCACCCTGTTCCTGGTGTGGACAAACGCGGCGCACGGGCTGATCTGGGACTACACCGCCGTGCAGGTGGTCGAAGGGCTGGCGCTGTTTGAGCGCAGCTACGGCCTGTGGTTTTGGGTGTGGATGGTCTATTTGTACAGTCTGGTGGCCGCGACGACCATCGTTTTTGTGCGCAGCATGGTGTATACGCCGCAGCTTTTTCGCGGCCAACTGTTTCCGCTCACCCTCAGCCTGGTCATCACCTGGCTCACGAGTGTCCTGAGCATCACGCGCATCACCCCGCTGGGGCTGATCGACCTGGTGCCGTTCGGCGTCGCGCTGTCCTGCATCCCGGTGGCTTACAGCCTGTTTCGCCATCATCTGCTGCAAGTGGTGCCGACGGCCTATGAAGTGGTGGTCGAAAGTATCCGCGACGCGGTGCTGGTGTGCGATGAATTGTATCGTGTGGTGGATGTGAACCCGGCGGCGGTGCACTTGCTGGGGCAGTCCCGCGCGCAGATAGTCGGCAAACGGCTGGCGCAGGCCCACAGCGAGCTGTACGCCCTGGCGCAGCACGGGGAAAGCGGCGCCAGCGAAATCAACTTCATGCTGGATGGGAAATCGCACAGCATCGACGCGCATTTTTCGCCGCTGCACAGTGTGGGCAGCGCTGCCCGCGGCTATGTTTTTGTGCTGCGCGACATCACGCGGCGGCGGCAGGCCGAACAGCAGGCGTTGGAACTGGCGCTGGAACGCGAAAAAGTGAACTTGCTGCGCCATTTTATCCGCGATGCCTCGCACGATTTTATGACCCCTATCACGCTGCTGATGAATTCGGCGCATCTGCTCCAGCGCTATGTCGATCAGGGGCACGGCGCGCTGCGCGGGCTGCGTGATCGTTATGAAGACGACGCCGATGTCGAAACGCTGGAAAACATGCTGGCGAAGATCGTTAATCGTTCAGAACTGCTCAAAGACAGTGCGGAACGGCTGGCGAAGATCGTGGAAGGGATGCTGGAGGTCGTCGAAGTTGAAAACACGGGCTACGAGTTCGCGGCGCAGGATGTCAACGCCCTGGTCGCCCAATGTGTGGGCGACCGCCAGCAGAGCGCGGCGCTCAAGCGGCACACGCTGCGCTTTGAGCCGGGCGCTGGGCTGCCAGCGCTGCGTTTTGACCATCATATGCTGTACCGCGCGCTGCATAAGCTGCTGGACAACGCGCTGCACTATACGCCAGCCGAGGGCAGCATCACGGTGCGCACCTGCCTAGAGATCACGCCCACGGTGTGCGAAGCGGTGATCGAAGTGCAGGACAGCGGCGTGGGTATCGCGCCGGAACATCTGCCGCGTCTTTTCGAGTATTTTTACCGCGCGGATGACGCGCGGAGTATGACAACCGGGGGCGTCGGGCTGGGGCTGGCGATCGCCAAACAAATCGTCGAGATGCATCGCGGGCGCATCAGCGTGCACAGCGTAGTGGGCCACGGCAGCACTTTTCGCATCGCACTGCCGTGTCAATTTTAAAACTGTATGTCATAATGATAAGGCTGTGCGCTGCCCTGCATTTGATCGATGCGACGAACTTGCCTCTGACATCGTGTCCTCGCCGTGTTCGCGTATAGAACACTGAACGAGAAGAGGTGCTGTCAACCCGATGGCTTGGCAGTTTAATCCGTATGCCGTACCGCTGTTTATCAGCCTCGTGCCGATCGGCTGGATCGCGCTGATCGCCTGGCGGCGGCGCGCCTATCCACCGGTGCGCTATTTTCTGATTGTCCTGCTGGCGGCTTGGCTGTGGGTCTTCGCCTATGCCATGGAACTGCTGTCGGCGACACTGGCGCAAATCTGCTTCTGGGTGGGCGTGGAATACGCGGCGCAAAGCGGCGTGGTGGCCTGGCTGCTGTTCGCCTGCGCCTATAGCGGCAATGCGCGCTGGATCACCCGCCGCCGCACCGCCGCGCTGCTGCTGCTGCCGGCGCTGACGTTTGTCCTGGTGCAGTTAAACGGGCAGTCCGGCGCGGTGTGGAGCTATGCCGGCGTGCGCGAGTTCGATGGGCTGGTGTGGTTTGACCGCGTACACGGCCCGTGGTTTTTTGTGTGGGCGGCCTATGTTCATGGGCTGATTACCGCCGCCGCGATTATTCTCCTGCGCCGCATGAGTCAGGTGGCGCCGGCGTTCCGCTGGCAAATTCTGCTGCCGCTGCTGGGCCTGAGTATGCCGTGGCTGGCGAGCATTTTCACGCTGCTGCTGCCGCCGGCGCTGGCGCCGCTGGATTTAGCGCCTTTTGGCGTTGTGCTGATGTGCATTCCGGTGGGCTACAGCCTGTTCCGCTACAAATTTCTCGATCTGGCGCCCGCCGCGCGCGACGCCGTCTGGCGCAGCATCAGCGATCCGGTGATCGTGTGCGACGCCGAATACCGCGTGGTCGAACTGAACGCGGCGGCGGCCAAACTGGCCGGGGCGGAAAAAAGCCGGCAGATGGGCTTCTCGCTGGCCGAAATCGACATGCGCCTGCTGCATCTGCTCAGCAGCGACAGCACCGACGCCGAAATCACACTGGACGACAACGGCCAGCGCTGCTTTCTCGACGCGCGTTTTTCGCCCCTGCATACTATCGAGGGCGCAATCAGCGGCTACGTGCTGGTGCTGCGCGATGTCACCAAACGCAAACAGGCTGAAGAACAAGCGCTGGCGGTGGCGCTGGAACGCGAACGGCTGCACCTGTTGCAGCAGTTTATCAGCAACGCCTCGCACGATTTTCGCACGCCGATCACGCTGCTCAGCACCTCGGCTTACCTGACGCAGCGCCTCACGGAACAGATTCGCGCGGGGCTGAATAGGCTGCGCAGCCCCAAACTGACCCCCCAGGGGCAGGTGGCGCTGCTGGCGCAGTTGGACGAAATTACGCTGAAGATGCAGGAAAAGAACCTGATGCAGCAGGAAACCGCGCTGCATCTCGTGCGCCTGTTGGAGGCTATGCTGCATGTGCTGCGGCTGGAAAACCAGCAGTTCACCTTCGCGCTGCACGATCTGAATATCTTTATGGAAGGGCAGGTCAATATCTGCCGCCCAGACGCCGAGCGCAAAGGGCTGCGGGTGCAGTTTGTGCCGGGCGATGTGCCGCCGCTGTGGTTCGATTCCAGCGAACTTTCCGACGCCGTGCAGCGTTTATTGGTCAACGCCGTGCATTATACGCCCAAAGGCGGCTGGATAGTGGTCAGCACGCGCGGGGAGCACCCATGGGCGGTGATCGAAGTGCGCGACGGCGGTATCGGCATCAGTGCCGCCGATCTGCCGCATATCTTCGAGCGTTTTTACCGCGCCGACGATGCGCGCTCGATGAGCACAGGCAGCGCCGGGTTGGGGCTGGCGATCGCCAAACAAATCGTCGAGATGCATCGCGGGCGCATCACGGTAGAAAGCGCGCTGGGGGCGGGCAGCACATTCCGCATTTGCCTGCCGCTGCGCCCGCCCGACACGGCATGAAAGCGCCGCCGCCTGGACAGAAGAAAGCGCCTCGCTGCGCAACGCCAAGAGCCTGGAAGGGCTGAAGCAGCCATTGGCGCGCGGCTTCGATTTTGTCGTAGAGCGGGCCAGAACCGCGATTGAAGTCGCGGATGGTAGAGCGCAGACAGCCGAAAAGGGTGCGGCCATCGAATAAATCCGGCGCGGCAGCCAGATACCCTTCGCTGGCCAGCCAATCGGCCTGATTGCGCAAGTCCTGACTCATGCCAAGCGCATCGTGAATGACCACAACGCCGGGTCGTGGGCCGGGCAGCGCGGGCACGGCGATATAGGTGGACAAGCGGCTGCCGGCGGCAGTAAGCTGGATCGTGGTCATACAGAATACCCCCTGAAACGGTGCTGGATATAGGCGCTGTGAGGCAAGGGCTGCTCCCGCCGCTTCTCCAAATTTCACCAGCAAGTGACGAGTAAGCGGCGAAGAGACGCGGTGTTCAGGATGGTGTGCCATGATGCAAATTATAGCGCGTTTGGAGCGCGAAAGGCTAAGGCAGAGGTCTGCCCATTTTTCGCACATCGTCTGCGTGGAATGCGGCCACATGATGTCCGCCTGACCACGCGCAAATGAGCGCTCTGCGCCTTTCGCAGCGTTGGCCGTTGTAGTCTATAATTGCCAGCGTCAGGAGGCAGCTTTATGGCAGAGCGCAGCGGATGGATCTCTAAAGGCTACGAAATCAAGGAAGTCATCGACAAAGGCGGTTTTGGCGCTGTTTATCGCGCTGTACAGCCCGTGATTGGGCGTGAGGTGGCGATCAAAGTCATCCTGCCGGTCTACGCCAACCGCCCGGAGTTCATCCGCCGTTTCGAGGCAGAAGCGCAGTTGGTGGCGCGCCTCGAACATCCGCATATCGTACCGCTCTACGACTACTGGCGCGATCCCGACGGCGCGTACCTGGTGATGCGCTGGCTGCGCGGGGGTAGTCTGCGCAGCCGCCTGCACCAGGGCGGCCTGCCGCTGGAGCGCATTGCCGTCATGATTGAACAGATTGCAGCGGCGCTGACGATTGCCCACCGCAATGGCGTGATTCACCGCGATCTCAAGCCCGAAAATATTCTCCTGGACGAAGATGACAACGCCTATCTGACCGATTTCGGCATCGCCAAAGACCTGGCCAGCACCGAAGACGATGACGGGGTAACCGGTTCGCCGGCTTATGTCTCGCCGGAGCAGATCGTCAACGGCAGGATCACAGGACGCACCGATGTCTACAGTCTGGGCATCATGCTGTACGAACTGCTGACCGGGCAGCAGCCGTTTCGCGGCGAGTCAGCGGCACATGTCATCGTGCAGCATTTGCATGATCCCGCGCCCAGATTGACCCTGCTGCGCCCCGATTTACCGCCGGTTTTCGACAATATCATTCACGTGGCGCTGCAAAAAGACCCGGAAGCGCGCTTTGGCGATGTCCTGTCCCTATCACAGGCCTTGTGGCGCGCTGTGCAGCGCACACAACTGACCGAGGGCGGCCCGTTGCAGTTCGACTCTGTGCCGCCCACCGTCAGCGAGACGCTGGTGATCACCGATCTGACGCCGGCGCCGGGTATCAACGAAGTGCAGAACCCCTACAAAGGGCTGCGGCCTTTCGAGGCGGTGGACGCCGACCAGTTTTTCGGGCGTGAAAAGCTGACGCAGCAGTTGATCGCGCGTATGAACGAAGACGACCCGCTGGCGCGTTTTCTGGCGGTGGTCGGCCCCAGCGGCAGCGGCAAATCGAGCGTGGTCAAAGCCGGCGTGATCCCGGCGCTGCGGCACGGCGCGCTCGAAGGCTCGCAGGACTGGTTTCTGGTGGAACTGGTGCCGGGGCTGCACCCGCTGCAAGAACTGGAAACGGCGCTGCTGCGCGTGGCGGTCAACAAATACGACGAACTGGGCGCGGTGCTGCGGCGCGATGCGCGCGGGCTGGCGATTGCTGCGCAGGCCATTTTGCCGCCGGGACACAACAACGAACTGGCGCTGTTCATCGACCAGTTTGAAGAAGCCTTTACACTGGCGGCAGATGCCCAGGAAAGCGCGCATTATCTCGATCTGCTGGCGAACGCCGTCACCGACCCCTACTGCCCGATCCGCATCGTGATCACGCTGCGCGCCGATTTTTATGACCGCCCGCTGCTGCATCCGGCGTTCAGTGATCTGATCAGCAAGCGCACGGCGGTGGTTGTGCCGCTCAGCCCCAGCGAAATCGAGCGCGCCATCACTGCTCCCGCCGAAAGCGTCGGTGTGGTGCTCGACCCGCAGGTGGTGCGGCAGGTCATCAACGAGGTCAGAAACGAACCCGGCGCGCTGCCGCTGCTGCAATACGCGCTCACCGAACTGTTTGACCGCCGCGAAGAACGCTTTATCACGATGACGGCTTACGAAAAAATCGGCGGTGTCTTGGGCGCGCTGGCGCGGCGCGCCGACGAACTGTACGATACGCTGTCGCCGCAAGGGCGCGCGGCGGCCAAACAGCTTTTCCTGCGGCTGGTGACGCTGGGCGAAGGCACTGAAGACACGCGGCGGCGCGCCAACCTGAGCGAACTGCTCTCGATGGGCATCGCACGCGACGTGATGGACGACATCATCAACATCTTCGGCAAATACCGACTGCTGACGTTTGACCGCGACCCGCTGACTCGTTCGCCTACTGTCGAAGTGGCGCACGAGGCCATTCTGCGCGAGTGGAATCAGCTTAAGATGTGGCTGGACAACAGCCGCGAAGACGTGCGTTCGCAGCGCCGGCTGGTTACGCTGCTGCGCGAGTGGCAAGGCGCAGGGCGCGACCCCAGTTTGCTGCTGCGCGGGATGCAGCTCCAGCAGTTTGAATACTGGCGGCAGCAGACCGATATGGCGCTGGCGCAGGAAGAACAGGAGTTTCTGGCTGCCAGCAGCGCCGCGCGCGAACAGGAGCAGGCCGCCGAACGCGCCCGCCAGCAGCGCGAACGCGCCCTGGAACTGCGCGCGCAGCGTGTGCAGCGTAATTTGCTGCTGGTGATGACCGCGGCCGCAGTGATCGCCCTGCTGCTGGCGCTTTTGGCCTTTAATCAGCGCAGCGAAGCCGTGCAAAACGCGGCCACCGCGACCGTGGCGCAGGGCTTAGCGCTGGTCGCCGCGGATAATGCGGCCACCGCGGCGGCTATCGCCGGGCGGCGCGCCGACGAACTCCAGGCGCTTTCGCTGGCGGAAGACGCCCAGAGCGCGCGCAGCAGCAATAACACCGATCTGGGGCTGGCGCTGGCGCTGCAAGCCAACAGCATCGCGCATCCGCCTTTGCTGGCGCAGCGCGTGCTGACCGAGATGATCCCAGCGGCGGCCATGCGCCTGTTCAGCGGCGGTCATAACGACCGTATCACAGCGGTTTTTTACAGTCCCGACGGCCTGGCGCTGGTTTCGACCAGCAGCGATGGCCGGCTGGTGATGTGGGATGTGCGCAGCGGAGTCATCATGCGCCAATTCAGCGCGCCGAGCGGAATTAACGCTGGCGCGTATCTGCCGGACGGCAGCAGCATTTTGCTGGCGCTGGCCGACAGCACGCTGGCGCTGTGGGACGTGGAGCAGCAGAGCATTATCCGGCGCTATGGGCTGGACGGCGGCGGCCATCAAAACGCCGTGTTCAGTGTGGCCGTCAGCCACGATGGGCTGCTGGCGCTTTCCGGCGCGCGCGATGCCAGCCTGATTCTGTGGGATGTGACCACCGGACAAATTGTGTGGCGGCTGGAAGGGCACACCGACCGCATAACCAGTGTGGCCATCAGTCCCGATGGCACGCGCGGGCTTTCGGGCGCGGCGGACAACAGCGCGATTGTGTGGAATCTGGCCAACGGCAGTCTCCTTTACCGCCTCAGCGGACACAGCGATGCGGTGACGGCGGTCGCTTTTAGCCCAAGAGACAATCTCGCGCTGACTGGCTCAATCGACACCACCTTGATTCTGTGGAATCTGGCGACAGGCCAGCTCGTGCGGCGGCTGGAAGGGCATGCCGAGCGCGTGACCAGCCTGGCTTTTACGCCCGATGGCCGCACCGCTCTTTCCGGCGCGGGCAGCCCCTTCGCCGGGGCCACGCTCGACAACAGCGCGCTTCTCTGGGACTTGCAGAATGGGCAAGTGCTGCTGCGCTTCACCGGGCACAGCGCCCAGATAACGAGTCTGGCGGTCAGTCCCGATGGCGGCAGCGTAATAACCGGCTCGGCAGACCAAACGCTGCGCGAATGGGCGCTGGAACCCGATCTGGAGATCGGACGCCTGCTGAACACGATGCCGATCACTGATATGGCGCTGACGGCAGACGGACGCTATGCCCTCACGGTGGACGCGGCTTTCTATGTGACCCTGTGGGACTTAACCACGCTGGAAAATGTCAGCCGCTTCCAGACGACGCACACGCAGCGTATTAATGCGATCGCTGTCAGCCCCGACGGCCAGCGCGCGCTGACAGCGTCCGATGACCGCACGCTGCTGTTGTGGAACGTGAGCGACGGGCGGCTGCTGGCGGCGCTCACCGGCCATACGAATCAGATCAAGGACGTGGTGTGGAGCGCGGATGGGCGCCTGGCGCTGTCCGGCTCGCGCGATCGCACGTTGATTGTGTGGGATGTCGATGCGGCGTCGGCGACGTTCGGGCAAAGCCTGCGCGTGTTCCCGGCGCGCCATACTAACATCATCAACGCCGCCGCGCTCAGCGCCGATGGCACGCTGGCGCTTTCGGCTTCGGCAGACCGCACGCTGATTCTGTGGGATGTGGCGACAGGCACGGCGCTGCGGACGCTGGAAGGCCACGAAGACGATGTGTTGAGCGTGGCCTTCGCCCCTGATGGCCGCAGCGCTGTTTCTGGTTCGGCGGATAAAACCCTGATTCTGTGGGACATCGCCAGCGGCGCGATTGTGCAGCGCTTTGGCACGGCCAGCAGCGGCCACAGCGATTGGGTGACCAGCGTGACCTTCAGCAGCGACGGGCTGGGAATCATCTCTGGCGCGCGCGATCGCAGCGTGCGGATGTGGGACATCGCCAGCGGGCAGGAGATGTGGCGCTATGGGGCGCTTAACGGGCGCGGCGGGCATCGCGACACGGTAACGGCGCTGGCGGTCAGTACGACCAGCAGTGCGATCGTTTCCGGTTCGCTGGATGGCACCCTGCGCCTGTGGCCCGACACGATCGAGGCGCTGCTGACGTGGGTCAGAGCGAATCGCTATGTGCGCGAACTGACGTGCGCCGAACGCGAACAGTTCCGCGTCGAACCGCTGTGCGCGGCGGCGGGCGCGGGCTAGCGCGCACAGCTTACAATCCGAATTTCCGGTGCAAAAGGAACGCAAATTCGGAACATATGTGCTATACTTTAGAAATAACTGCCCTGAGAGCGCCCCACATTTTTCCCCGACTGTGGGACTCCCGGCAGCCGGGACGCTGTGTTACATCCCGTCGCAGCGTCCCGATTTTTTGGGAACATTCCGTGATTTTCAGCGACACAGCGCCTACAGCGCCTTGAGCCACATCACCTGATAAGGCGCGAGCCGCAGGCGCAGCCCGCCGCTGCTGCGCTGCTGCTCGCTGCTGAGCAGGTCGCGCCAGTGTCCGCTGTGCCCGTCAAGCTGCACATCCACGTTTTCGCCGCGCACGTTATGCAGCGCCAGCACGCTATGCTGCCCATCGGGCGAACGGCGTTCCAGCGCGAACACGGCGGGGCCGGCGTCCAGCACCCGTTGTTCGCCCAAGGGGTGAAACGCGGCTTGCTGGGTGCGTGCGGCCAGCAGGTGTTGATAGGCGGTGAAGACCTGCTGCCGGATGCTGCCCGGCTCGGCCAGCGCGCTGAGCAGCGCGGCGGCGGGCAGTTTTTCGCGGTTAATGCTGCGGTAGCGCCCGCTTTGTTCGACCCCCTGCTGATCGTTGCGCCCGGCGAACAGAGAGTGAAAATAGACGCCCGGCACGCCAACAAAGGCCAGCATCATGGCCTGTGAGCATAAGAAACGGCGCACGGCCTCATCGGGCTGCGCGGCGGTGAGCGGCGGCGGCGTGATGGCGTCGAAGTAAGTGATGTTCAGTTCGTAGGGGCTGCGGCTGCCGTCGCTGTTGTTTTTGTAGGAAACGAAGCCCGCATGCGCCTGCGTGCGCTGCACCAGCGCGTCGATTTCGGCGGCGCTGAGGATGCCGAGCGCGGGCGTGACGCCGATGCCATCGTGCGAGGCGGTGAAGTTAAAAAAGGTGGTGCGGGCGCTCTGGGGGCGGATGCCCGCGGCCCAGCGCGAGAGCGCGCTGCTGTCGCCGGTGTGCAGGGTGTGCAGCAGCAGCGGCGGCAGCGAAAACTGATAGACCATCTGCGCTTCGTTGCGGCCATCGCCGAAATAAGAGATGTTTTCGTCGTGCGGCACATTGGTTTCGGTGATGAGCAGCACCTCCGGCGCCGCCCAGTCGAGCACAGCGCGCATCAACTGCACGATCAGGTGCGTCTGCGGCAGGTGAATGCAGTTGGTGCCGATCACTTTGTAGAGATAGCCGATAGCGTCCAGCCGGATGAGGCGCGCCCCCTGCTGCACATAAAACAACAGCACGCGCAGCAGTTCTAGCAGGACTTCCGGGTTAGCGAAGTTCAGGTCGATCTGGTCGGCGCTGAAGGTCGTCCACACGTGCTGTGTGCCGCGCGCCGTTTCGAAAGGCGTCAGCAGCGGCAGCGCGCGCGGACGCCGCACCAGCGACAGATCGGTGGCCGGATCCACGCTGATAAAGTAATCGCTGTAGGGCGCTTCGCCGCGCAAAAAGGCCTTGAACCAGGCGCTTTCGGCCGAAATATGATTGACCACCGCGTCGAACATCAGGCGGTAGTCATCGCCCAGCGCGCGCACATCGTCCCAACCGCCGAGCGCCGGATTGACGGCGTAATAATCGATGACCGAAAAACCGTCGTCGGAAGAATAGGGGTAAAAAGGCAAAATATGCAGGCTGTTGATCTGATCTTTGATCGTCTGGCGTAAGAAGGCGCGCAGAGTCGCCAGCGGGGCTTCGCCCGGCGCGTGGACTTGATCGCCGTAGGTGATAAGTACAACATCGCGCGCCGAAAGCCCCAGATCCGCCGGCTGAAGCGCCGGCGGCTTGCCGATCAACGCGCGCAGGCGCTCCAACAGCGCAGCAGCCACCTCTGCGCCATAGAGGGCGGTCAATTTTTGGGCGATACGCTCTGGCGGGGTTTGCATCGTTGCTCGCATCCGTTCAATCTCATGACAATCCAATGGTGAGAATAGTAAAGCAGATTGCCGAAAGAAACCAACCCCAGCCCGCAGTGAAGCTGTGGTTTGCCGGCCTGTGTCCAATATATCCCCCGCGGCGTTACTCGCTGTTACAATAGAGGGAGATTTGTGCGCGCTGGGGCGCATCTGCTAGCGAAGGCGGCGGGTTATGCCTATTTATGCGATCAACAATACCTGGATTCTGGAGACGCGCCACACAGGATACGCCGTGAGTGTCAGCGGCAGCGGCAGGCTGGTGCATGGCTATTGGGGGCGGCGGCTGCCGTATCCCGAAGACTATCCTGCGGGCGAAGAAGGCTACGGCTGGGCGTCGTTTAACGGCGTCGGCCAGGTCACGCGCGAGGAATATCCGGCTTACGCGGGCGCGAATTACACCGAACCGTGCCTGCGCGCCACGTTCGCCGACGGTGTGCGCGATGTCGTGCTGCGCTTCGACCGTGCCGAACAGCCGGAGGCCGGTACGCTGCATGTGCATCTGCGCGATGTCTATTATCCGCTGCGGGTGACGCTGCACTACGCAGTGTACGACGCCTACGACATTATCGAGCGCTGGGTGACGGTGCAGAACGAAGGGGCGCAGCCGCTTACGCTGGAGCGTGTGTGGTCGGCGCAGTGGCATCTGCCGCCGGGCGACGATTACCGGCTGACGCACCTCACGGGGCGCTGGTTCGACGAAATGCATCTGCGCCGCGAAACGCTGCGGCAGGGGGTCAAACTGCTCGACAGCCGCCGGCTGGCCACCGGCCATCACCACAACCCGTTTTTCGCCTTGGATCGCGGCAGCGCCGACGAAGACAACGGCGAAGTGTGGTTTGGCGCGCTGGGGTGGAGCGGCAACTGGCAGATGGCCGCCGAAGTGACGGATTTTGCCTCGACGCGCATGAACGTGGGCGTAAATGATTGGGATTTCGCCTGGCGGCTGGAACACGGGCAGGACTTCAGCACACCGCCGGCTTACGCGGGCTATACCATTCGCGGCTTCGGCGCGGCCAGCCGCCGCCTGCACGATTTCATCCGCGAAGTTGTCCAGCCGCACGATCAGCCGGTGCATCCCGTGCTCTATAATTCGTGGGAAGCGACGATGTTTAACGTCGATGTCGCCTCACAGATCGCACTGGCCGAACGCGCCGCGCAGATCGGTGTCGAACTGTTCGTGATGGACGATGGCTGGTTTCATGGCCGGGGCGACGACACGGCAGGGCTGGGCGATTGGTGGCCGGACGCGCGCAAGTTCCCCAATGGGCTGAAGCCGCTGATCGCGCGCGTCAACGAACTGGGCATGAAATTCGGGCTGTGGATCGAGCCGGAAATGGTCAACCCGAACAGCGACCTGTACCGCGCGCACCCGGATTGGGTGATCCATTTCCCGACGCGCGCACGCACAGAGCTGCGCAACCAGTTGATGCTCAACATGGCGCGCCCGGATGTGCGGGATTATCTGATCGGCCATTTTGACCGCCTGCTGAGCGAAAACAATATCGAGTTCATCAAGTGGGATACTAACCGCAACGTGACCGAACCCGGCTGGCCGGACGCGGCGGCTTTCGGCGTGCGCGAGCCGCGCGAATTGTGGGTGCGGCATGTCGAAGGCGTTTACCGTGTGTGGGATACGCTGCGCGACCGCCATCCGCGCGTGATCTGGCAAAGCTGTTCCGGCGGCGGCGGGCGCGTCGATCTGGGCATTTTGCGCCGCGCCGATCAGGTGTGGCCGAGCGATAACACCGAAGCCAGCGCGCGCCTCGCTATTCAGGAAGGCTTTTCTTACGCTTACCCGGCTAACACGATGGAAGCGTGGGTGACGGATATGAATCCCAACAATCTGTCGCTGGACTTTCGTTTCCATGTCAGCATGTGCGGCGCGCTGGGGATCGGCGGGCATCTGCTGCATTGGGAAGAAAAAGGGCTGCTGCCGGGCGCGGCCAAATGGATCGCGCTCTACAAGACGCTGCGCCATCTGGTGCAGTACGGCGACCTGTACCGCCTGCGTTCGCCGCAGACGCAGCCGTTTTCCGCGCTGCTGTACCTGGCAAAGGACAAAAGCGAAGGCGTGCTGTTCGTCTTCCGCACGCATTTACCCGAACCGGCCATCCTGCCGCCGCTGTATCTGCGCGGGCTGGTGAGCGCCGCGCGCTACGAGGTCGAAGGCTTCGGCGTGCGTTCCGGCGAGGCGTGGATGCGCGCGGGGGTAAAGGTCGAACTCGGCAATTTCGAGAGCCGCGTGATTCGTCTGCGCCGCTTATAGGCGACAGGGGCGGCGTGGTGGCCGCCCGCCGCGCCAAATGATGCAAGAAGGCCTGACAGGGAGGACACTCAGGGTGTCGTTCAGGTTTTCAGCGCGTCGAGTCCAAGCTGCGCCAACAGCATATCTTCTTCTTCTGGCAGGCCGCTGACGCCGACAGCGCCCACCACCTGCCCATAGACCACCACAGGCATCCCGCCGCCCCAACCGACATAGCGCAGATCGCCGAAATTCGTCAGCGGAAAGCCTTCGCTGCGCGCGGCCTGGCCGACGGCGCGGCTGGTGCGCCGTTCGCGCGCCGCCGTAAACGCCTTGTTGATGGCGATGTTGATCGACGGCAGCGGGCAGCTATCGGTACGCGCGAAGGCCAGCAGTTCGCCGTGATCGTCCACGACGGCCACCGCCGCGCCTTTTTGCTGGCGTTCGATTTCCTGATAAATGGTTTGCAGGATTTTTTGGGCGGCGGCGCCAGAGAGCACAGTTTTTGAACGCATCGGTAACACCTTTTTTACAAAATTGTTGTACAAGACTATAGCATATCTCGTGCCTAAACAGGTGGCGTGTCTATGATTTATCAACCGCAAACGCCGCAAACGCCCCGCCGCTGGTCGTGGCATGGCTTCTTGCAGGACTGGCTTAAGCCGCTGCTGTACGTCGTGGTGATTGTGCTGCTGCTGAACCTCTTTTTCCCGCGTTATTATGTCGAAGGGCGCAGCATGGAGCCGAATTTCAGCGAATCTGACCGCTTGTTCACCGCTACGCTGGAAGTGTGGACAGCGGCGATACAGCGTGGGCAAGTGGTGGTGTTGGCCTCGCCGGTGGATGGGCTGTTGGTGCTCAAGCGCGTGATCGGGCTGCCGGGCGAAAAGGTGGAAGTGCGCGCGGGCAGTGTGTATATCGACGGCGTGCTGCTTCAGGAAGAGTATATCCGCCAGCGCCCGACTTACAGCGGCGTGTGGCATCTGGGGCCAGACGAGTATTTCGTGCTCGGCGATAACCGCAACCACAGCTACGACTCGGCAGATTATGGCCCGGTCGCGCGGGAAAATCTGCGCGCGGTAGTGCGGCTGCGCTTCTGGCCGCTGGATACGCTCAACTTTTTCGGCACGCCGTGATTCGGCACGCCGTAAGGGTGGGGGCAGCTCGCAGGCCGCCCCCGCGGTTTTAACCTTTGACGCCGCCCTGTGTCAGGCCGCTGACG
Source organism: Chloroflexota bacterium (assembly GCA_013388745.1). Lineage (GTDB taxonomy): Bacteria > Chloroflexota > Anaerolineae > Aggregatilineales > Phototrophicaceae > JACAER01. The sequence continues at coordinate 55,258 of JACAER010000047.1, read as the reverse complement.
AGATAGCGCTGGGCATAGAAAAAGCCGATCATGACCGGGATGGTGACCAGCACCGACCCGGCGGCCATATAGTGCCAGTCGGTGTTGAACTGAAAGACGAAATTACGCAGGCCCACCGGCAGCGTTTTGTTGGCCTCGCCGGTCATGAAGGTCAGCGCCAGCATGAATTCGTTCCAGGCGGTCATGAAGTTGAAGAAGGCGACCACCGCGATACCCGGCAGGGTCAGCGGCAGCGCGATGCGCCAGTACGCGCCGACGGGCGAGCAGCCATCGACAATCGCCGCTTCTTCCAGATCATAGGGGATGGCGTCGAAGAAGCCTTTGAGCATCCATACGCTGAAGGGCAGCGCTACGGTGCAGTACGACAGCACTAAGCCCTGCCAGGTATTGAGCAGCCCGATGTCGTTGAGAATGTTGTAGAGCGGGATGACCAGAATCGCGCCGGGGAACATCTGGGTGATGAGAAAAACAATCATCACCGCGCGCCGCCCCAAAAACTGGAAACGCGACAGGGCATAGGCACAGGAGGCCGCCAGCAGCACGCCGATAGTGGTCGTAATCAGCGCGATCAACAAACTGTTGCGCCCCCATGTCCAGAACAGGTTCACCTCATACGGGTCGGCGCCGCGTTCCTGCACGGTATACGTCAGGCCGTTGAGCACATGATCGTAGTTTTCGAACGTGAAGGTCTGCGGAATCAGCGTGATACGGCTGCTTTCGACTTCGGCCTGCGGCTTGAAGGAGGTCGAAACCACCCACAGCACGGGGAAGACCATGATAATGCTGACAATAATCAGCGTGGCGTGCGTGAGAATATCGGCGATCAGGTTTTTCTGCGTCTGCGACAGGCCGCCGGCTCTGCTTTTGGCTGCCGCGCTGCTTCGGGTTGTCGTTGTCATAGGGCACTCTCCTGGCCGCGGCGGTTGAGCACACGCACATAAACCGCGCTAAACACCAACAAAATCAGCAGAATAATCACCGAATAGGCCGCGCCGATGCCGATCTCTGAACGATCGCGCCCCCAGCGCCAGGCCCACGTCGCCAGAATTTCGGTGGCGCGCGCCGGGCCGCCTTCCGAAACCAGGAAGATGACGTTGAAGCTGTTGAATGTCCAGATCACGCCCAGCAGCGTCGCCGTCATCATCACCGGGCGCAGCATCGGCAGCGTGATATTCAGGAACTTTTGCAGCGCGTTGGCCCCGTCTACCTCGGCCGCTTCGTACAATTCCGGCGAAATGCTTTGCAGCCCGCCCAGCATCGTTACCATATTAAAGGGAATCGCCAGCCAGGTGTTGGCGACCACCACCGCGAACATCGTCCAGCCGGGGTCAGAGAGCCAGGGAACGCTCCCCAGCCCAATATCGCGCATGAGATTGTTGAGCAGGCCAATGTCGCCGTTATAGATAAAGCGCCAGACGAAGGCCGAAATATAGGAGGGCACCGCCCACGGCAAAATCAGCAGGATGCGGTAGATGGTGCGCCCCTTAATCTTGCGGTTGAGCAGCAGCGCCAGCGCCAGCCCGATCAGAATGTGCGGCACGACGTTGAAGCCTGTCCACAACACCGTCTGGCCGAAGACGCGCCAGAATTCGTACTGCGGGATGTTCAGGATGTCGGTGTAATTTTGCAGGCCGATAAACTGATAGCTGGCGGGGATGACGTTGGCGCCGATGCGCCGTGTCGTATTAAACTGATCCGCGTTCGTAAAGCTCAAATAAATCCCGCTGAACAGCGGATAAAACACCAGCAGCGCCATCACGACCATCGCCGGAGCGATGAACATATAGGCTAAACGGTTCTTGACCATAAGACTTTCTCCGCGTTCGCTCTAAGGCGGGGCGTGACCCCTGTGCTAGAAGCAGGATGAGGGAAGGTTACGCCTTCCCTCATCCCAGAGTTTAATGCATTTCACGCGCGCCAGCGGCTTACATGCCGGGCGGTGTTGGTTCGTTTTGCAGCAGCAGTTCCCACGCGGCGGCGATGTTGTCCAGCGCCGTCTGCGGCTCGGTCTGGCCGAGAATGGCCGCGTCGTACTGCGGGCCAAATTCAGCGTAGATGCTGCCGCCGGCCACCAGCACCGGGCGGTTGGTCGCCACTTCCATCTGCGCCAGGAAGCCCTGGAGGATGGCGTTTTCGGCCAGCGTTTCGTTTTCATAGGCCGCGCGCAGCGTCGGCACCAGGTTCAGTTCCGCCGCCAGCCGCACCTGATTATCGACGCCGTTGAGGCAGCGCACGAAGTTCAGCGCTTCTTGGGGGTAAGCCGAGCCGGCGTAAATCGTGTAGCCGTGACCGCCGACAGGCGAGCCTTGCAGGCCTTCCGGGCCAGCCGGGATAGGCGCCACGCCCAGATTGGCGCGATCAGTGAAGGCCTCGCCTCTCAGGATGTCGCTGGTGGCCCACGGGCCATTGATCAACATACCGGCGCGGCCTTCCTTGAAGGCGGCCTGGTTGTTGCCGTACTGGTTGGCGGGATCATAGTCCGGCCCCATCACGCCCGATTCCAGCAGGCCGATGACGAAGTTCAGACCGGCCAGCGTGCCTTCGCTGTTGATGCCGATGGTGTAGGTGCCATCTTCGTTGGGGACAATCAGGCTGCCGCCGAAAGCCCACATGAAGGGCTGGAAGAAGTAAGCGGCGGCGGGAGTCAGAATCCCGTAAATCGGAGCGTCTTCTGTGCCCAGCGCGCTGATCGCCGCAGCCGCGGTGGCCAGTTCTTCCATCGTGGCGGGCGGCACATCGGGATCCAGCCCGGCCTGTTCGAACAGGGCGCGGTTATAGAGCAGCGCCGGCGCGTCCGTCACCTGCGGCAGACCCCAGACGCGGCCCCCCCAGGTGTTGTAATTGAAGGGCGCATCCAGATAGCTGGCGCGTTCTTCTTCGGTCACCCAATCGGTGATGTCATAGGTATAGCCCGCGGCGGCGAATTCTGGCCCCCAGGCCACTTCGGTACGCAGTACATCAGGGGCGTTGCCGGCCTGGGCCGCCGTGCGGTAGGTGGCCTGCGCCTGATCGAACGGCACATATTCATAGTTGACCGTGATGCCCAGATCAGCAGCGCAGGCATCCACGATTTCCTGGAAGACGACACGTTCCTGATCGTTCATCGTATCCCAATAGGTGATCTCAACATCCTGCGCGCTCACGCCCATGGCGCCCAGCAGCAGGACGAGTACCGCAATTAAAACCAGAGCCTTCTTCACGCGAGTTCTCCTCATTGTTCAAAAAAACACACATTACAGTGCGCCTGAAGCACACCGTTGATGAGTATAGCATTAGTTAGCAGAATTGCCAGCACTTTCTCATTTTGTCTCAGGGCAATCGCATCACACTTGTGCGCCGGGTGTCGTCAGCCTCTCACCCCAGAATCTTCTGCGCCACGTCGCGCAGCTTCAGTTCCTTGCCGCGCGCGAAGGCCGCTTCGACCAGGTCGGCGGGCTGGTTGGCGCGCAGAGTTTCGACCAGTTGGCGCGCGTCGGCGGCGGTGAGCGCGTCGGTGGCCGGGTTGTGCATCACCAGCGCCAGATATTCCAGCGCGGTGTCTGGCGCTTGCTCCTCGCGCACCAGCAGGCGCGCCAGCCCGGTGAGCGCCGCCAGCGCCGCGTTTTGCGCCCGAATATCGAGCGCCACCTTGAGCGCTTCCTCATAATAGCCGCGCGCTTCGGCGTAGCGCCCCAGTTCGCAGACGGCGTTGCCCAGGCTGTAGAGATTAGACGCGGTGCCCGACCGGTAAAAAATCTGCTGGCACAGGTCAAGGCTTTGGCGGTAGAGCGCCGCCGCCTGCTCATATTCCCAGAAGCCCCAGAAATAGGTGTCGCCCAACTGCCGCAGCAGCAGTGCCGTGCGCCGCTGGTTGACTTCGACATAGGGCTGCAAGTCCAGCGCACGCTGCAAGGCGTCGCGGGCATCGCCATAGGCGCCGCTGTGCAAGGCCTGTTCGCCCGCCAGCGCCGCGTAATGTTCCTCTTTGGCTTTTTCTTCGGCCATGCCCCAGTGATAAGCCAGCGCCGCCGCCGTGCGCGCCGAATATTCGTACAATTTTTCCAGCGCCCGCGCCACTTCGCTGTGCAGCGCCCGCCGTTCGACAGGCGTCATGTCTTCCAGCACGCCTTCTTGCAGCTTATTGTGCGCGAAACGCCAATCCTTGCCATCGACTTCCAGAATCGCGGCTTCGGCGCCGACCGCCAACATACGATCCAGCGGCGCATCTACGCCCAGCACTTCGCGCAGCACGCGCAGATCAAGCTGGCGTCCGGCGACGGCAGCCACTTTGAGCAGCGGCAGCGCCTCAGCAGGCACGCGCTGCAAACGGCGGCGGATAATGTTCTTCAGTCCGCCCGTGATGACGTTGGTGGGCAGCGTGTCGCGCCCGATGCGGTCAAGCTGGCCGGCTTCCTGCGCCAGCGCGCGCATCACTTCCACGACGAAAAAGACGTTGCCTTCGCTCTGTTTTTGCAGCAGTTCGACCAGATCGGGTTTTTCGCCCGCCGCGCCCAGCATCGAACGGCTGAGTTCGGCGATGTCGTCGGGGCTGAGGCGGCTGAGCTTGAGCAGATGCGCGCCGGGAAGCTGCGCCGGCAGATCGGGTTTTTCGTCGTCGCGGTAGCTGGCGATCAGCAGCAGCGGCAAACTGGCCGTGACGCCGCTCAACTGGCGCAGCAGCGCCAGACTCTCGTCGCCCGACCAATGCATATCTTCCAGAATGGCGACCAGCGGCTGCGTCTGGCGGCGGAAGAGCGTTTCGATCACGCTCAGGACGCGCGCCTGCGCGGCCTGCGGCTGCACTTCGGGCGCGTCGGCGATGCGCCGTCCCAGCAGATCGGGCAGATCGGCCACCACGCCTTTGAGCACGGCGGCTTCGGCATCGTCGAGTTCAGTGAGCAGACTCAACCAGCGCAGCGGCCCCTGCCAGACCTGATACGGTAGGCCGGCCTCGTCCACTTCCTGCCCGCGCAGCACCAGCGCATGATTGACCAGTGCCAGCGTGCGCAGTTCGTCCAGCAGGCGCGACTTGCCGACGCCGCTTTCGCCGCCGATCAGGCAGACGCCGCCCTGACCGGCTAAAGTCTGGTCGAGCAGGGTATGAAGCTGCTGCATTTCGGCCTCGCGCCCGACAAAATGCGCCGCCTGCAAAAAGCTTTCGCGCGAGGCGGCGCTTTCGGGCGGCAGCGGCAGCCCGGCGGCGCTGCACAGATCGGCGATCACGTCGTTCACGTCCTGCGGGCGCTGCGCCGGGTCTTTCATCAGCAGGTGGCCGATGACCGATACCACGCCGGCGGGCGCGTCGATCAGCGTCAGATCGGGCGCCAGCGTCATCACCTGCACTGCCAGCATGGCGAAGGAATCGGCGGCGAAAGGCAGACGTTCGGCGAACATTTCGTAGAGTATGACGCCGACCGCGTACAGATCGCTGGCGCGGCTGGCGATGCCGGTTGTCCACAGTTCCGGCGACATATAACCGGGCGTGCCGGCGATCATGCCTTCGCCCGTGTCGTCTTCGCGCATGACGGCGATGCCGAAATCCAGCAGTTTGGCGCGCCCGGCGGCCACCAGCACATTGCTGGGCTTAAGGTCGCGGTGGATGATGCCGCGCCGGTGCAGATAGGCCAGCGCCTGCAGAATTTGCAGTGTGAGGTCAATTTTGGCGCTTAAGGATTGGCCGCTGGCGGCTTCGGTCAGCGTTTGCGGGTTTTCGACCAGTTCCATGGCGATATAGGGCTGCTGGCCTTCGAAACCGTAGTCCAGCACGCTGATGATATTAGGATGGCGCAGCGAGGCCAGGGCTTTGTATTCGCGTGCCAGTGTCAGGCGCACGTCGGTGCTGTCGTCGCGCGTGTTGTATTGCAGATTTTCGGTCTGCGTGCGCACCCGTTTGAGCGCGACCGGCTGGCCGCTGAGGCGATCGAGCGCGCGGTAAACCGCGCCCATGCCGCCTTCGCCCAACATTTCCTGCAAAATGTAGCGCCGCCCAACGAGTTCGCTCTGCTCCATGCGCGCGTTCTCCCCACGCCTGCTGTCGTCGCGTCAATAGCTGGGGCAAGCCATGCATCACCCCTGAGTTACGATTGCACCTTACGCAGCGTATCGCGATTTCGCTCGTAGGGACAAGGCTTGCCCGTCCGCTGTTGAGCGAAGACTGCGTAATATCAGTTACGATGATAGACGCTTTGGCAGCGGCGGGCAAGCGCGCGCCATGTTAGGGGGTCGCCAGCGTTTTCAGGCGGGCAAGGCGCGGCGTCTCGTGGGCCGCCAGCCAGCCATCCTGCGACAAATAGTCATAAGCGCGCGCGAAGTAGGGGGGCGCTTCGGCGGCGCGCTTCAGCAGCAGCAGGCATTCGCCGATTTCTTCGTAGATATAGCCGTCGTGAGTGCCGGCGCGTTGGTGTTCGGCCAGCAGTTCGTGCTGGATCGTCAGGGCTTCTTCGCAGCGCTGGAGCGAACGCAGGGCGCGCGCCACACACCAGCGGGCGATACGGATTTCGCGCTCCTGACCGTGCGCGAGACGCCATTCGAGCGCTTTTTCGAACATCGTCAGCGCTTTGTCATAAAAGCCGTGTTCGTGATAGCTCCAGCCGAGATTGTTATAGAGCGCGGCGCGCCATTTTTGCGCGCGCACATCGCGCGAGGCTTCGGCCAGCGCCAGGGCTTTGAGATTCCAGACCCGCTGTTCTTCCGGCGGGGCGATAATCGCCAGCATATGCGCGGCGTCGATAGCGTAAAAATCTTCGTGTTCGGCGCTCGCCAGTTCCCACGCCTGCTGGAACAAAGGCTGCGCTTTTTCGGGCTGGCCGGACGAATTAAAGACGCGCCCGCGTTCGAGCAGGTAGCGGATTTCGACCAGTCTGGCCTGATGCAGCTTATCTTCGATGCTGTCGAGCGTGAGGTGGGCATCGTCGTAGCAGCCCTGCAAGCCCTGCGCGCGCGCGATCTGCGTCAGCAGTTGCAGATGATAGGCAGGGTCGGGCGATTGGGCGGCGGTTTCGAGCAGTTGGCGGAAGCGTTGTTCGGTTTCGGCGGGTTTGGTGTAGTCCCAAAGGGTATCAAAATCGGGTGTATGCGCAGACATAGGTTCTTCCTGTTTGGCCAGCGCCATATCCCTCATTATAGCACAGGATTACGGTTGTTGGCGCGGCTGCCGAGGCTCAGGGGGCATCTTCTACCGGCGTTTCGGCGGCGACAATCGTCTTGCTCTGCGGCGTGTAATAAAGGGTGTAGATGTCCAGATGCTTGAAGGCGATATAGACGTTTTGATCGACTCGTTCGAAAGTCAGCTCGCCCACGCGCAGATTGTACTGCGTGCTGCTGCTACTGCTGGTGGTGTAGCACTGCACCGGCCCCTGAACTGCCATGACCAGGCCGTTGGCGATATCGACCTTGGCCGCGTCGCTGCTGCGGATAACAGCGCTGAGCAGCGCTATCGCCCCCAGCCAGACGGCCCCCAGAAGCACGCCCGGTGTGATGTCGCGGGTGTCGATGGCGGCAAAAAACGCCAGCGGCACGAAGAACAGTGTCGCCATCAGCATGAGTCCCAGCATGGTCTGTGTGGTGTTGCGGTGGCGGGTCAGCAGCTTTTGTGCCTGGCGCGCGCTGAGCTGGCCGGCGCGGTTGGCTTGCAGGTCGTCTTCGGTAAAATCGAGACCGCTGGCGAGGATGCTGTCGGGCTTGGCGTTCATAGGCCTGGCTTTCGTTTGGTAACGTTATGCGAGTTTGTTATACTGGTTTTCTCGCTCTTCTGCGATTTTACCGAAAAGTTGCATTATCCACCGAATAGAGGCTTTTATGCTGCACCGGATGCGCCGCCATCCTCTGTTGATCTGGACGTTTGTTTTGTGCGTGTTTTTCGGCAGGCCGGCTCAGGCGCAGGAACGACCGCTGTTTGAAGAAGCCGAATGCCTGTTTCCGGCCATTGAAGGCGTGACCTGCGGCTATCTGATCGTGCCGGAAGACCGCAGGCGGCCCGACGGCGCGACGGTGGAATTGGCGGTGGCGATCATCCGCCCGCGCCGCGCGAACGCCGACCCTGTGCCGGTGGTGTATCTGGAAGGCGGGCCGGGCAACGCGCCGCTGATCGGGCTGGACGCTTTTCTGAGCGAGCCGATTGTGGAAAACCACACGCTGATTCTGTTTGACCAGCGCGGCACGGGTTTTTCGCTGCCTAGTCTGAACTGTTGGGAGATGGAAGAAGAAGACGCGGACGATGACGCGCTGGCCGCCTGCCGTGATCGGCTGCTGGACGAAGGCGTTGATCTGCAAATGTACAACAGCGCCGCCAGCGCCGCCGATGTCTACGATCTGGTGACGACGCTGGGTTATGAGCAGGTGGATTTGTGGGGCATTTCGTATGGGACAAAACTGGGGCTGACGATCCTGCGCGATTACCCCGAAATCGTGCGCAGCGCGGTGCTGGATTCGGTCTATGCGCCAGAAACCGATGATCTGCAAGTGCAGACGAGCGGCTTTTTGGACGCGCTGTACACGTTGTTCGCAAGCTGCGCCGCCGACAGGCTGTGCGATGAGGTGTATCCCGACCTGGAAAACGATTTTTTCGCGCTGTTGGCATATCTGGACGCCGAGCCGCTGACGTTCGATTATGACGGTGTGGAAGTGGTCTTGGACGGCGCGGCGCTGTATGATCTGATGTTCCAGATTTTGTATGACACGCAGGCGATTCCGTTTTTGCCGTATGCCATCACGCTGCTGGCGTATGGTGAAAGTGTGGACGATTTTGCCGACGCCTTCAGCATCCTTTCCGGCGGGGAGTATCCGGTTCCCGCTGCCGCGCCGCCGATGGCAGGCACACCAATCGCCGACAGCGATGAAGTGCTGGACTATATCGACGAGTTCGGCGACATCGAAGACAGCGAAGGCATGGCGTATTCGGTGGATTGCCAGGAAGAATATCAGCTTAACGATGTGGACGCCGCGCTGCGCCTGGCGGAGGCCGCGCCCGCGCCACTCAACAGCTATATGGCGGACGGGATTAACAGCAATCTTGAGAGCTGCGAAACGTGGGGTGTAGAAACCGCCGACCCGATCGAGACGGAACGGGTGCTGAGCGACGTGCCGACGCTGCTGTTCGCCGGGGCGTTCGACCCGATCACGCCGATTGCGTCGGCAGAGAGCGCGCTGCAAGGGCTGACGAACGGCACGCTGCTGGTGTTTCCTTCGGCGGGGCACGGCATTACGTTCACGTACAACGCGGCGGGTGACTGCGCCAAAGGGCTGATGCTGGATTTCCTGGCGGATCCGGGAGCGGCGCTGGAGACGCAGTGCATCGAAGAAACGGGCGTGATTGATTTTTACGCTGGCTGACGCACGCTTACCACACCCCCCGACCCCCTCTCCATGCGGGCTTAGCGTGTGTCCAGAGACGCGCTGCATGAAGAGGGGGAGAGAAGGGACCGCGCGGCGGGAGACAGCCGCTGTGAGCTTGGGCGTCTCCCCCCCAGAAAATCGTGCCGCTACAGGTTGGCTTGCTGCATCTGCCGCGCCCATTCGGCTACGAAATAGTAGCCGCCGACGGATGCCACTGCGGCGATAATCCAGCCAGGGATGACGAAAAAGGCAAAGCCGATAGCGATGAGAATGCCCATGATGAAGCCGTAAATCAGCACGTGGCCGAACATCGGCAGCAGCCGCCGCCACAGCGTGTTCACGGCTTTCCAGTTGTTGCCGAAATCGAGAAACGCCGAGAAATTATCGGTGGTCACGTAGCGCGCTACTGCGGTGATCCCAAAGCTGAAGACCGAGACCAGCAGCCCAAGCTGCACGGCCAACAGCAGCAGCGCCCCGATCGCGTTCAACGCGCCGCGCCCGCTGAGGAAGATCGCGCTGATGATGCCCACCAGCACCGCGCTGACGATGCCAAATGCGAAACTTACAATGAATAGGCCGATCAGCGCGCTCAGGCCGCGTCCGGCATCGCCGCCGATGTCGTCCCACTTGGGCAGGGTGCTGTCGCCTTGCAGCAGCCCGCGCGCGTAACGCACCCCGTAGCCCGATACAATCACCGTGCCGACAATCGGAATCAGCGAAAGCAGCGCGGCGACAGCGATTTTGCTAATCCATTCAGAATCTTTGAAAGGATTGGTCATAGCGCGCATAAAAAGCGGATTGTTGTCGCTGTCGATGCCGGCCATCATGGGCACACCGCTGCTGGACGGTTCCTTGGGTTTGCGCACATCAACCGCCTTGCCAGGCGCGATGCTGGCCTGCACCGCGTTCACCAGTTTTTCGGCGTCCTCACGGAAGGTGTCTTCGTACAGATTCATGCTCATGCGGCGCGTCAGCCCCAGCAGCGCTTCCGGCAGATCCGCCGCTGTCGGCATGGGCGCGCCTTCGACCAGTACAGGCACGACGCGCAGTTTTTCGCTCAACGCGGTGTTGAGCACAATGCTATCGTAGTCCTCGGCGCTGCTCAGCCAGCCGCCCTCGGTCCACGCCTTGCCGATTAACACCAGAATAGCATCCACACCGCGTGTGCCCCGTTCGAGCGCATCCTGAAAATCCTCGCCCACGCCGATCAGCTTTTCCGCGCCGAGCAGCACATTGCGCTCGCCGAAGCGCGTGACGAGAAAATCGCCCAGCCGTCCGGCAATCGACTTGGCATCATTCTTGCGGTACAACATCAAAATACGAGCCATACAAACCCCTCCAGCTCCAGCGGAAAAGTCAACGGACGAACACCTTATAATACGTCAGGCAGATTTGTGAAGTTGCACCTGAACATACCGTGTTTGTGTTCGTCCGTCAACAGCGCACGCGGGGCTGAACACACACCACGCTTCCGGCTACAGGCGCCCCGCGCGCGCCTGCTCCCCCTCTCCTTGTGGCGCGTCTACATCCACACACACAGCCGGCACAAGGAGAGGGGGGTGGGGGGTGAGGTTGATGCGCGCGTTACCCGCGCTGCATCCGCTCCAACGCCAGCCCGATCTGCACCGCGAAAATCTTCAGCAGCCACAGCTTCGGGTCTTCCAGCTTCAGCGGCTCGTCATCCAGTACCGCCACGTGCCCAATCACCTTGCCATTGGCCGCGAACACCGGAATGCCGATATACCCCTGCGCGTTCAGTGCCACCAGATCCTTGTCGCGCGGGAAAATCGACTGTACACCGATCGGATAGTAGCACGTGCGCCCCTCATGGATCACATTGTCGCAGGGCGTATCCGCCAGCTCGTATTCAAACGGCACCCCAAAATCATGGCCTTTCCAGAACGCCAGCATCCGCACACGATCCCCCGGCAGCGCCTCGGTGATAAAGGCATACGCCACCCCCAACGCCGACGTAATATGGCTTACCATACGCCGGAAAAAATCATCGTCCTGCTGCTGTTCGTCGCTCCAGCGCGCCAGAATTTGCAGTGCCCCCTCGAACTGCTTGGTGCGCGTGATATCACGCGAAAACGCCAGAATCTCGCGCTCATTTTTCGGCGCTGCGCTTTCCACACTCTTGCAGATACTCTCGATCCAGATGTAATCGCCGCGTTTACGGCGCAAGCGATAGCGCAGAACCTGCACGCCGCCGCGCCCCAGATGCGTATAAGCTATGCGCACGCGCGGCATATCGGCAGGATTGATGAACTCGAACAACGAACGATTCGCCAATTCGTGTACGTCGTAGCCGGTTAGCGCGCTGCATGTCGGCGATGCGTACAGCATTGTGCCGTCCGGCGTCTGGCGTGAGATCAGATCGGGCGCATGATCCACCAACTGGCGATACAAATCCGGTGGCTGCGCCTCTTGAGCAGTCATAGTCTTTCCCCTCTTGAGTTAAACCAACGATACGTGTGTGTGTAAAATTGTAGTCCCGCTCCATTTAAAATTGTTACAACGTCTGCTTTTCGCCCCCGCGCGGCGCGCATTTTGCATTGCATTGTCTGCGCAAAGCCCCGATAATCGAACGCTCGACTAATCAGTGAACGGAGTATTTTGTGATGCGTTACTGCACCGCTTTGCTGCTGCTGGCGCTGGTGCTGGCGGCCTGCGCCCCCGCTCCCGCCACCAGCAGCGTCAACGGCACGCCCAACCTGCCCGCCAGCGCGCCGACCAACGCCCCCGCTGTGGTCAGTGGTGACGGCCAGACGCCCGCGCAGCTTTGCGCCGCCGCTCTGCCTGCGCCAAGCCCCGGCAACCGCACCTTTGCCGCGCCAGAACAGGTCTTGCAGCCGGGTGTCGATTACCGCGCCATCTTCTGCACCGACGTCGGGCCGATTTATGTCGATCTGTTCGAAGACATCACGCCCATCACCGTCAACAGCTTTGTCTTTTTGGCGCAGCAGGGCTACTACAACAACACCACTTTCCACCGCGTCATCCAGGATTTTATGGCGCAGGGCGGCGACCCAACGGCCAGCGGTTCCGGCGGCCCCGGCTACACCTTCCAGGAAGAATTCGCCGGCTTTTTGCACTATGACCGCCCCGGCTGGCTGGCGATGGCGCGCACCCAACAGCCCGGCAGCAACGGCAGCCAGTTTTTCATCACCACCGCCGCCTACGCCTCGCTGGATTACCAGTACACCCTGTTCGGCGAAGTGCTCGAAGGCCAGGAGAACGTCCGCAGCATCCGCCTGCGCGACCCGCAGACCGACCCCAACCCCGGCACAGCGCTCAACACCGTGCTGATTATCAGCGACCCGGCCAGTGTCGCCACCACCTATGTCGCGCCCACGCCGGCCACACGCGATGAAGTGCTGGCGGCTATCAACACGGTCAGCGCTAATGTGCCTGTGGAAGCCGCGCTCGACATCAGCGCCAGCGCACAGACGCGCGACGAAGCGCTCACCGCTGCGCCCGAAAGCGTGCGCGCAGCCTACGGCGCATTCCTCGACACGCACAATTTTGCATACCGCGTGACCAGCACTATGGACAACGCCACCTGCAATCTCGACAACGCTGGCTTTATGGTCGCGCGCTACACGCTCGACGCTTTCGCCACGCGCGAAGACGCCCAGGCCGCGCTGGCCGACAGCTTCCTGCCGACGCTGGCCGCCGCGCTGGGCACGCCCAACGCATCGACCCCCGCCACACTGCGCGGGCCGCTGTACACTGGCGCCAGCAGCGCCTGCGATCGCAACGCCTCGCACGCGCTGACCTTCTATCGCTATGGGCGCTTCCTCATCACGCTGGAAGTCACCATCCCGGCGGACAGCAGCGCCACGCCCGATCAATGGCTCTCGCAGTTGATCGGCATCCTGTTCGAACGCGCGCTTTCCGACGTGCTGCGCCGCGAAGTGCGCGCCGCCTGATTTTGCCCCGCCTTTTGCCGGAGAAGGGCTCCCCCGCGCGGCGCTTCTCCGGCGCTGCTCGTATAATAGAAACACACAAGTGTACGGAGGCTCACTATGGAAAGCCCGGCTGCCGAAAAAGTCGGAATGCCCCTGGCAGACTTCATCGCCGCCAGCAATCAACAGGTCTTTGAACTCATCAACGGCGAGAGGAGAAACAAAATGCCGACAGTATTTGGTCACAGCAAAACGATCCGCACAACGTTTCGTCTGCTCGATACCCATGCTGTCGCGCATGAGTTGGGTGAAGTCTACAGCGAAACCACGTTTGTCCTCCCGGATACGTATGACGCGGAATGGGTTACCGGTTCCCGCACACCGGATGTGATGTTTATTACCAAAGCGCGGCTGATCGAATATCTTGCGCAAACATCTGATGCCGACAATAAACCTCTCGCCCTCGTCCCCGACCTGGTGATCGAAATCGTCTCGCCCAGCGATGCCTGGAGCGAAGTGGACGAAAAGATCGAACTGTACCTGGCGGACGGCGTGCGCATGGTGTGGGTGCTCGACCCGCAGCGGCGTAAAGGCTTCGTCTACACGCCAGAAAGCGATACCCCGCGCGTGCTCAAAGGCGATGCGCTGCTCTCTGGCGGTGACGTGCTGCCGGGCTTCAGCATCCCCCTGCCGCAGGTGTTCGCCTAATCTTGCAAAAAATTGGTGTGAACCTTTGTCACCCCCTGCGCGTATAGGGGGCATGTGACAAGGAGAAACCATGATGATCGAAGTCAATAACCTTAGCAAAACTTACGGCGGCGGCGTTCATGCCCTGCGCGGCATCAGCCTCACCATCGGCAGCGGCATGTTCGGGCTGCTGGGACCCAACGGCGCCGGCAAAACCACCTTTATGCGCATCCTGGCCGGGCTGCTGCGCCCCACCGGCGGCAGTGTGCGCGTCTTCGGCCATGACCTGAGCACAGCGGCAGGCAAACAGGCCGCCAAAGCCGCGCTCGGTTATCTGCCGCAGGAATTGGGGCTGTATCCCAACCTGAACGCGCGCGAATTTCTGGACTATATTGCCATTCTGAAGGGTATCAACGACGCGCGCGCCCGCCAGCGCCAGATCGAAGAACTGCTGGACCTGGTGCGGCTGACAGCAGTAGCCAACCGCCAGCTTAAGACCTATTCCGGCGGCATGAAACGGCGCGTGGGCATCGCCCAGGCGCTGCTGGGCAGCCCGAAGCTGATTATTGTCGATGAGCCGACAGCGGGGCTGGACCCGGAGGAGCGCGTGCGCTTCCGCAACATGCTTTCCGATACGGCGGCGCGCTGCACGGTGATTCTCTCCACACATGTCATCGAAGACATCAGCCATAGCTGCAATGATCTGGCGATCATCAATCATGGCGGGGTGCTGTTTCGCGGGGCGCCGGCAGATTTGATCGGGGCGGTGCGCGGGCACGTGTGGACGATTCTGACGCAGGGAGAGCGGCCTAACGGCGGGCTGGCGCTGGTATCGACGCTGCAATTGCAGCAGGGCGTGCAGTACCGTGTGATCGGCACGCCGGACGGGGCTTACGCCGCGACGCCCGCCGAGCCGAGCCTGGAGGACGGCTATATCTGGATGATGCGGCGGGCGGCGGGCGAAATGGGGTTGGAACGGGGATAGCGGTTGTCCGATTATTTCCTTAAACTGTGTGAGTGCCTGCCGGCACAACCTGCTAAGCCCCCAAAACGCAGAGAAAATTCCTGCCCCCTCTTGACAAACAAAAGTAAACACCGTAAACTGTTTATAGTGTTAACAAAGTGAGCGGTGTAAACATGTTGGAAAAGACACGGCGCGCACAGCGGCGTCAGGACACCAGCAACGAAATCAAGGCTGTCGCCCGCCGCCATATGCAGACGCAGGGCGCCGGCGCGCTTTCGCTGCGCGCGATCGCGGCGGAAATGCAGATGACGGCGCCGGCCATTTACCGCTACTTCCAAAACCGCGACGCGCTGATCACCGCGCTGATTGTCGATGCCTTCAGCGCGCTGGCGCAGGCGCTGGAAGCGGCGCGCGCCGCGCACAGCAGCGCCAGCCCCGTGCAGCGGCTGCTGGCGGTGCTGCTGGCCTACCGCGCCTGGGCGGTGGAACATCCGACCGATTTTCAGTTGATCTACGGCACGCCCATCCCCGGCTACGAAGCCCCGCGCGACGTGACGGTGCCGGCGGTCGTGCGCGGCTTCAGCGTGATCGTGGGGCTGATCGACGAGGTGCTGCAAATTGTGCAGCCGCCCGCGCCCTACAATACGCTGCCCCCTGCCCTGCGCGCGCAGTTCGAGGCGCTGATCGCTCGCGACGGCTATCCCATCTCGGTGCTGGCCTTTTATCTGGGCGTCATCGGCTGGACACAGCTTCACGGCATCATCATGCTGGAACTGTTCGGACATCTGCCGCCGGTAGTGGGTGACAGCGAAGGCTTTTACCACGCGCAGGTGGTGAACATGATGCGCACGATGGGCATCGAGCCGTGAAGGCCGCCTAAACAAGCCGTCCAGCGGATCGCAGCAAGCTTTTGGTTTATTCGTCCCTGCCTCCAAAGCGGCAGGGCGTGTTCAATGCATCATTTGACCAACTGATCGAGGAACGAGGACAAAGCTCATGACGACGAACAACGAACTGCACGTGATTTTCGGCACGGGGCCGCTGGGCAAGTGGACGGCGCACGCACTGACGCAGATGGGCAAGCGTGTGCGTATGGTGAATCGCAGCGGCAAGGCGGAACGGCTGCCGGCGGGTGTGGAAGTGGTGAAGGGCGATGCCTATGACGCGGCCTGGACGCGCGACATCACGGCAGGCGCGGCGGCGGTTTATCAGTGCGCGCAGCCGCATTACTACGAGTGGCCAACGAAATTTATGCCCCTGCAAGAGTCGATTATGGCGGGCGCGGCGGCGGCAGGCGCGAAATTGATCGCGGCGGAAAATGTGTATATGTACGGCGACACCAAAGGCCAGCCGATGACGGAAAACACGCCTTACAACGCGCATACCCGCAAGGGCAAGGTGCGCCAGGCGATGACCGAAGCGCTGTTCGCGGCGCACAGCAGCGGCAAGGTGCGCGTGGCGGTGGCGCGTGGCTCGGACTTTTTCGGGCCGGAAGACCCGATTTACACCGAGCTGGTGTTTATCCCCGCGCTGAAGGGCAAGGCGGTGAACCTGATAGGACGCGCCGATATGCCGCATACCTTCACTTACGCGCCGGATTTCGGCCGGCTGCTGGCGACGCTGGGCACGCGCGACGAAGCGTTGGGCCAGGCCTGGCATGTGCCGAGCAACGCGCCGGTCACGCAGGCCGCGCTGGTGCAATTGATCGCGGCGGAGATCGGCCAGCCGGTGAAAACGATGATGGGCACGGCGCCGATTCTGTGGCTGATGGGGCTGTTCAATAAGAATGTGGGCGAGATGGTGGAGATGCTCTACGAGTTCAACCAGCCGTTCATCGTGGACAGCAGCAAGGCTGAGCGCGCCTTGGGACTAAAGGCGACACCGCTGGCGGAGATGGTGCGGGCGACGCTGGCCTTCGCGCGGGGACAGGAGGCGGTGGCGGCGGGGCATTAGCCGCCGCCCAATTATCCCGGCCTGGCAGCGTTTTGTTATCCCCTCCCCAACAACAGATTGGGGAGGGGATGTGCGTGGTTGGGATGCGACTGCTGGCGTAAGCGCCTATCTGTAAACCTGTTTTCAGATTTTATGCGCAGCAGCACACGGCGCGCCCCTGCCGGCGCGGGTTAGCGGTCGAGGCGCGTGATGCGCTCCTCTGTACCGATGCGCAACGGGCTGTTGGCCGTGATGTACTCGCGCACCACTTCGTCCAGCGTCACGCCGAAGTCAAACCCCGCGCCCGAATTCTGCGCGAACATGCTGTAGTCGTCGCCGCCCGCGTACAGAAAATCGTTCGTCACGATCGTGTACACGTCGTCCGGGTCGAGCACGTCATAATCGCCGCTGCGGTTTTGCACTTCGACGTTGGTCACGCGCTGGCCTGCCGGTTGGCTGCCGTCATACGAGAAGCGCAGCCCCGAAACCTGCAAAAAGCGTCCTGTGCCTTCGGTGGCGTCGATGCGCGACACGCTGTTTTCCAGCGCCGCCACGATGTCGATCCCGCTCAGTTCGAATGTTACGACTGTATTGCTGAACGGCAGCACATTCAGGACGTCGGCGACCGTGATGTCACCCGCTTCGATGCTGGCGCGGATTCCGCCGCCATTATGCAGCCCGATCTGCGCGCCGGTGTAGACGCGCATCGCGTCGGTGATCAGATTGCCCAGATTGCATTCGACAAAGCGGCAGCTTTCGCGCGTGCCGTCCAGCAGCATTTCAGTGCTGCCGATGTTCTGGTTCAGGAAGTCGCCCAGCGGCGCGCGCAGTTCTTCCACCAGCGCTTGTATCTGTGGATCAGGGGTGATGTCCACCGTCAGCGCGATCGTGTCGCCGCCCCACGCGGCCAGCACGCCTTCGGCGTCGAATTCCGTATCCAGCCGCCCCAGATAGCGGTTGCGTTGGCCGGCCTGCACCACCAGTACCGGCGTGCCCTCGGCGCTTTCGGTCACTGCCGGGTACGGCCCTTCGGCGTCTTGCAGCGTGTTGCTCAGCAGCGTGTTGGTGTCCGAGCCGATAATCACATCGACGCTGCTCAGCTCGGTGGCGATTTGCAGATCGTCGAAATAGCCAAGATGCGAGAGCAGGATGATTTTGTTCACGCCCTCCGCGTTCAGCGCATCAATCGCCGCCTGCACGCTGCCCACATAGTCGTCGCTGAACACTACGCCGGGTACCGGACGCACGCGCGCGTCGGCGCGGGTCACGCCGATAATGCCGATCTGCTCGCCGCCCACCTCCAGCACGGTATACGGCGGGATCAGGCCAGCCAGTTCCGGCGCGCCGCTGAAATCGACGTTGGCCACCACGACGGGGAAATCCAGCGCTTCGACAAACGCCGCCAGCACTGTCCCGCCATGCGTGAACTCGTAGCTGCCGGTCACCATCGCGTTATAGCCCAGCGCGTTCATGATGCGCGCGCTGTCCAGCCCACGATAAAACGTGTGGAAAATCGAGCCGGTGAAGCGGTCGCCGCCGTCTAACAGCAGCGTGTTGGCCACTTCCGCGCGGATCTGGTTGACAACCGCGGCTTCCAGCGCCGCGCCGCCGTTGCCGTCACCGTCCGGTTCGTGCTGGGCGTGAGCATCGTTGGTGTGCATGATCGTCAGGGTGTAACTGCCCTGTGCCTGCGCCGCCGGAACTATGAACAGCAGACAAACGACGATGAGGACAATGAAGCGTTGCAGCATAAAAAACCCCTCTGTGTTGATATTTCACTCTATTATGCCAAGAGCGCGCCAAAAACATTGTTAACGTTTCGCGAAGCCCTGCGCCGCCGTGTGTCATAGGGGGCGGGCGCTGACAAGGGTGGGGTTTAACGCTGGGGTGCCTTTGCGCCGCCCGCGGCTCAAGGCAATGAAAAGCATAAAACCCTACCCTTGCAAGACTTCCCCTCTGGCATTCGCGGCTGAAGCGACTATGATTGTGGGCGATTTTGGAGGCGAGACTGTGGTGCGCAAAGTAACCAAACGGCTGATGATCGTATCGGTGTGGGTGCTGGTGAGCCTGCTGCTGCTGGAAGCGGCGCTGCGGCTGGCTGTGCCTGTGCTGCCCGCGCGTCTGGCGGCGGCGGCGCGGCAGGTGCTCACCGGGCGCGCCTATGTCGAAGGCTACAGCAACGCCTGGGAATACGACGACGAACATTTTTACATCGTGCGGCCCAATCTCGATAATGTGCTTCAGTACGGCTCGCCCACTGTCAGCTTTCATCTCACCACCTATCCGCTGTGGGGCAGCCGCATGGGCTTTCGGCTCGCGCAGCCCGATGTGAATTACTTCGTGGACGCCGTGTTCGTCGGCGATTCGCACACCTTTTGTTTCACCGAACTGGCAGATTGCTGGGTGACGATTCTGGGGCGCGAAAGCGGCATGGGCACGGTCAATCTCGGCCAGCCGGTGACCGGATCGCTCAGCCATCTGGCCTATCTCGAAGGTTTCGCCGCCCCGCTGACGCCGCCGCTGGTCATCTGGCAGTTTGTCGGCAACGATTTTAACGACGATTACGGCCTGCTGCGGCTGCGCGGCGCAATCCCCGAAGCGCCGGTTGATCTGTCGCTGTACCCGCCCGCGCCGCAGCCCCCACAACTTCCCCCCGTGCAGGACTGGTTGCAGCGCAATTCCGTGCTCTACGGCATGATTCAGATGCTCACCACCGGGCGCGCGGGTGCGCTCACGGCGCAGGAAATGATGCACGCCGACCCCTATACCATCACCTACCGCGCCGGTGTGTTACAGTTCGGGCGCTGGATCGAGCGCATGGTGGCCGATATGAGCTACCCGCCTAACGCCATCGGCTATGGCCACACGCGCGCGGCGCTGATCCAGGCGCAGCAGCGAGTGGCCGCGTGGGGCGGGCGGCTGCTCGTGCTGCTGGTGCCCACGCGCGAACTGGTGTATCAGGACTTGACCGCGCCGATTCTGGGCGCAAGCGAGTTTGCCGTGTGGGGCAGCGCTCACAACGCCATGCTGCAACTGTGCGCCGAACTCGACCTGGAGTGTTTCGACGCTCTGCCGGGACTGCGTCAGCACGCGCAGGCCGGCGAGCATCTGTATTGGACGGACGACCCGCATTTGAACCCACAGGGCAACGCGACGCTGGCCGAACTTGTCCGCGCTTATCTGGGGCGCTGAGACTGGCTTACCCCCTAAATCCCTCTCAGCGCCAGCGGGGAGGGACTTGCTGCGTGTGGGCGGGTTCAGCGCTTTTCAGGCGTCCAGCACTACCGCCGTGCGTTTGCTGCCCATATACGGGATGAACGCCTTGTTCCACTCGTCGCTACTGTAGCGCTTGAAGGCGCCCTCGTCGCGCCGCTTGTCGAAGTAATTAGGGTCATGCGTGACCACGTAGTCCGCTGTTTGTTCCAGCAGCACCAGCCAGTGCCAGCCGCGAAAGCCCCTGTCCTGCACGCTGCTGCGCTTCAGCCCGCCGTACCACATCAGGCAGATGGCCGGCAGCGGCGGTATTTCCGCCAGCGGCACGGCGACCTCTTTGGCCTTCAGGCCGATCGTCGCGAAGTTATCCACCAGATTCTTGGCGGTGGTCAGCCCGCTGCGGCTCGACTGGATTTTGAGGTCGTTGACGCGCACCTTGACGCCCTTCCAATCGGCCAGCATCGCCACACACGTCTGGCCGCAGTCGCTGCTGCGGTTGCTGGCGTCCACGTCCCACTGTGAACGATAGGGCACAAACAGCCCAACCCCCGGCTTTTCGGGTTCGGCGGGCTTGGTTGGCTCAACCGGCGCGTCGGCGATCTCCTCTACCATGCTGGCGTGGATATAGCCGTCGGCAACTTTCCACCAATCACCGTGTTTGCGCGGGTTCTCGAACACGCTGTCTTTCGCCAGCAGGCGCACGACGTTGGTGGTTTTGAACTCTGGCGAACGGCGCAGACGCACTTTATTTTGCAAAACGCGGATTTTCATCTTGGCTGCTCCTGAAAAAAGGTGGCACACGGTTATCGTACACCGGATTCAGGCGCGAAGGGAATAGGCCGGGTATGTTTGCCGTCCACTGGTATAATGCCTGTGATCATAGCGGACACCACATGCGGTGTCCGCCCATTTTCACGACAAAGGTCAGGCAGGCGGTGAAAACCAGACGGCGCGAAATTCTTATAGTCATTGGGTGTCTGGCGCTGCTGCTGCTGCTGGCGCTGCCCATCCTGACCTATCCGCTGGCGCGCGATCACGGCGTCTTCGGCACCATCGCAGTAGGCATTCTGGAGGGCCAGCCGCCGTTTATCGGCTACTGGGACTTCAAGCCCCCCGCGATTTATTACCTGTACGCGCTGTTTATCGCCCTCTTCGGCCAGAGCGCGGCGGCGCTGCGGCTGATTGATCTGGCGCTGTTCCCGCTGCTGGGCGTGTCGCTGTATTATGTGGCGCGGCGGCTGGCGGGCACGTCCACGGCCATTCTGAGCCTGCTGGCGCTCGGCGCGTTTTACTTCAGCGAATCCTTCTGGTCGCTGACACAAAACGACGGGCTGGCGCTGGCGCCGATGCTGCTGGCGGCGGCTTGCGCCTTCAAAGCTGCGCCTGCTGGCGAAACGCCGCGGCAAAATCTGTTGTGGGCATTTTTTGCGGGCGTGTGCGCCGCGCTGACGCTGTGGTTCAAGTACACCTTCGCGCTGTTCGTGCTGGCGCTGGTGATCGGCCACAGCATCAGTGTCTGGACGCACGGCTTTACACGCGGCGCGAAAATGCGCTGGCTGCTGCGCGATGCGCTGGTTTTCGCAGCGGGCGGGCTGCTGATCGGGCTGGGCGGGCTGGTGTATATGGCGGCGTTGGGCGTGCTGGACGACATGATTCTCAGCGCGCAGTTGGTCGCGCCGTATGCCGGGCTGGGCTACGACGGCGTGCAGTGGTACGAAACGCCTGTGTGGCGCGCGGGTGTGCAGGAACGGCTCGACCTGTGGTGGCCGCTGCTGCTGCTGGCCGCGCTCTGGCTGCTGTTGACCAGCGTTCGGCGCGCCCGCCAGGCCGAAAACCGCCATACTACCGATTGGTCGGTGCATTCCGGCTGGTGGGTGATCTGGCTGTGGGCGCTGGCGATGTTGGCCAATGTGCTGATGCAGGCCAAAGGCATCAGCTACCAATGGCTGCCGATTCTGCCGCCGCTGGTGTTATTGGCGGCGGACGCGGTGGTGAAATTGAGTGGGTATCGGGCGCGTTTTTTGCCGGCGCTGGCGGGCGCGGCGCTGTGCCTGCTGCTGCTGCGCGCTGTCTGGCTGCCGGCGCTGCCTTATCTCAGCGGGCAGGAAACACAGATGGCCTACTACGCGCGTTTTCGCGGCGGTGAATTTCTGGCGAGCGAATCGCTGCAAGTCGTCAATTATCTGCAAGCACATATGGCGCGCGGCGACACGCTCTATATCTGGGGTTTCCGCCCGGAGATTTATTATCTGGGCGGGTTTCGCCCGGCCACGCGCTTCATCTCGCAGTTTCCGCTGGTCGTGAGCTGGTATCCGCGCGCCTGGCAGCAGGAAAACGTCGATGCGCTGTGGGCCGCGCCGCCGCCTTATGTGCTGGTGCTGCAAGTCGATAACATGCCCTGGGTCACCGGGCGCACGGAAGATTCCAACCAACTGCTGCAAGAGTACACCGAACTCAACAACTGGCTGATGTTCAACTACGAACGCGAAACACAGATCGGCAGCTTTTTCGTGTGGCGGCGCAAGACGCAATAGCGCATCCGGGCACGCGCATCAAATGCCGCTTCCCGATATGAACTTGCCTTAGCCTGCCGCTTTTTTGCCTGCTGTGTTTTCCCTGCGCGCCGCGCTCGTGCGAATGTATGCGCCGGCGTCTTGCAGCCCGTTTGCCCATGATCGACATAGCCCTTGTTCATTGCGCGGCGCACGCGGTTTTTGCGGTTGTGGATGTCGCGCTGGATGATTTCGACATAGGGCGCAAAAAAGCTGTCGGGCAGATCGCGGCGTTCCGTCGCCAGAATCACCAGGCTTGCAGGTGCTTGCGCGTCCCCTCAAAATTGGGGGGGAGTTTCGTATATATTTCGTACATTTTCTTAGTTGACATTTAGCGATTTGGACTATAATGAAAATGAAAATTCGACTTCAATTACCCACAAGTTGTGAGTTTTCGTCAATTAGTTGTTTGCGCAATTTCAGATTTTGACCTGAGCCGATCATTGTGATTGGCTGTTTGTATATGGAGTGTGTAACAAAGTCATGTTTGACCAGTTAGAGGAAATGCAGTCGAACGCCGAAGAACCTCCCTCCGAAGAACCGCCCCCAACCAGGGCGCTCGCCAGAATGCCCCGCCCCGCTCTGTGGGCCGACGTTCCCGACGAGAAGTGGGACGATTGGCGCTGGCAGATGGCGAACCGCCTGAATTCCTACGAAGACCTCGCGCGCCTGATCCATCTGACCTCTGAAGAAATCGCCGGCCTGATGGCGGAAGACAAGTTCCGCGTCGATATTACGCCCTATTTCGCCAGCCTGATTGACCCCGATGACCCGCACTGCCCGGTGCGCCGTCAGGTGATCCCGCTGGGGCGCGAACTGCGCGCTTTCGAGGGCATGATGGAAGACAGCCTGGCCGAAGACAAGCACAGCCCGGTGCCCGGTCTGGTGCATCGCTACCCGGATCGCGTGCTGATGCTGCTGACAACGCAGTGCGCTTCGTACTGCCGCTACTGCACGCGCAGCCGTATTGTCGGCCAGCCGGGGCAAACCTTTAGCAAGGTCGATTTCGACGCGCAGATCGACTACTTGCGGCGCACGCCGCAGGTGCGCGATGTGCTGCTCTCCGGCGGCGACCCGCTGGCGATCGCGCCCAAGATGCTGGACTACGTGCTCAGCAGCCTGCGCAGCATCGAGCACATCGAAATTATCCGCATCGGCAGCCGCCTGCCCGTGTTCCTGCCGCAGCGCATCACCGATGAATTCTGCGAGATGGTCAAAAAATATCATCCCCTGTGGATGAACATTCATGTCAACCATCCCAAAGAGATCACGCCCGAACTGAGCCGCGCGCTGGAAAAGCTGGCCTTCGCCGGGGTGCCGCTGGGCAACCAGAGCGTGCTGCTGGCGGGCATCAACGACAGCGTGAACATCCAGCGCGAACTGGTGCATAAGCTGGTGCGCAACCGTGTGCGCCCTTACTATCTGTACCAGTGCGATCTGGTCAAGGGCGCAGGGCACTTCCGCACGACCATCGCCAAAGGTATCGAGATCATCGAAGGGCTGCGCGGGCACACCAGCGGCTACGCCGTGCCTACGTATGTGGTCGATGCGCCCGGCGGCGGCGGCAAAATCCCGGTGATGCCGCAGTACCTGATCAGCCAGGCGCCGGGTAAAGTGGTGCTGCGCAACTACGAAGGCTTCATCACGACCTATCACGAGCCGGAAGACTACGACCCGCACGCTGTCGACTATCTGGATCGCCAGGTCGAAAAGCGGCCAGAGCCGGGGCAGTCGGGCGTACACGGCCTGCTGCAAGACGAAGCGCTTTCGATCAAACCTGAAGGCTTCGACACGCTGCACCAGCGCGGCGGCGAACAGCACCGCCTGAACAGCGATGAAGCCAAGTGGCAGCCCTACGGCATCGGCGAAACCCCTGTCAGCACGAACGGCCACAGCAAAAATGGCAGGAACGGCAAAAACGGGCACGGCCAGCCCGCGCCGGAAAATGCGCTGATCCCGGTGGGCGAGATCATGCACAACGGCAGCGGCAAAAACGGCAATGGGCACGGCAAAAAGCCCAACGGCCAGCGCCTCGCCGAATAAACAAACACAGCACTGCATGGCCCCGCGCTGGCATCCTATGATGCGCAGCAGCGGGGCTGTTGTCTTGAGTCAAGCATTATTTATCCGAATTTCGCCGTGTGGACGGCTTTGAACGGGAAGACTGGGAAACATAACACATGCGTATTGCCGTGCTCGCTAACCTCAAGAAAAACGCGCCGACCTGGGATGGCATGGTCGCCGACCAGTGGGACGACCTGGACAGTTCCAAAACCACCGACAGCATGATCGCCGTGCTGCGCGCCGCCGGCCACGAAGCCGACTTTTTCGAGGCGCAGATCGCCCCGCCGCACAACCTGATGGAGCGCCTGCTGGCTTATCAGCCCGATCTGTGCTTCAACATCTCCGAAAGTCATTTTGGTGATGGCCGCGAAGCGCAGATTCCCGCCATGCTGGAAATGCTGCGCATCCCCTACACCGGCAGCAAGGTGCTGACGCTGGCGCTGGCGCTGGATAAGCCGATGACCAAGCGCCTGCTGTGGTATCACGGGCTGCCCACGCCGGAATTTCAGGTCTTCGAGCAGGCCGACGAGCCAATCGACGAGGATTTGTTAGATGAAAGCGGCGAACTGCGTTTCCCGCTGTTCGTCAAGCCCAGCCGCGAAGGCACCAGCATGGGCATCAGCGGCGAAAGCATTGTCTACACGGTGGCGCAGCTCCGCGAGCAGCTCCGCAAGATGATCGCCCGCTACAACCAGTCGATGCTGGTCGAGCATTTCATCAAAGGCCGCGAGGTGACTATTGGGCTGCTGGGCAACCTGAAATCCAACATGGCGCGGCGCATCAATGAGCGCGTGACCGGCAGCGACATCCCCGAAGGGCTAACGTTTTTGCCAGCGCTGGAGGTCGATACACACGCTTATGGCCCGGAAGAAGGCGGCCTGTACACCAACCGGATGAAGGTCGAACTGGCCGACGATTTCCGCTATCTGTGCCCGGCGCCGCTCACGCCCGAACAGGAACACGACTTGCAGCGGCTGGCGGCGGCGGTCTTCCGCGTCATGGGCTGCAAAGACGTGGCGCGCGTCGATTTCCGGCTGGATGAACGCCAGCACTACAAGCCGTATATCCTGGAGATCAACCCGCTGCCGGGCCTCAACCCCGGTTACAGCGATCTCTGCCTGCAAGCGCTGGCCGGCGGCTGGTCGTATGAGCGCCTGATTAACACGATTGTCGAACTCGCTGCCTCGCGCGAAGGGCTGGCGCAGCGCCCGCTCAAGCAGGCCGTCTCGTAGCCTGGTAGCGCGCCCGCCCGATTTTGGGTAAAGTCGATACACAGATGTGATTTTTGACTTTTCGACAGCGAGGATAAAAAAATGACCAAAGAATCTGAAGCGATTGTGCGCGCCTTAAGCACGATTCCTCTCTTTCATGGCCTCGACGCGCGCCAGATTCGCAAGATCGCCGCGCGCTTCAGCGAACTGGATTATAAAGAGGGCGATGTGATCGTCGCGCAGGGCAAGATCGGCATCGGCCTGTTTATCATCGAGAGCGGGCGTGTGGAGGTGCTCAAGGAGCGCGTGGACGGGACGAAAATCATGCTGGAGATGCTGGGCGCCAACCAGTTCTTCGGTGAACTCTCGCTGCTGGACGAAGAGCCGCGCACGGCATCGGTGATCGCGGTGGAAGAGACGAAGTGCCTGGCGATCACGCGGCTGGATTTCCTGGATGTGCTGCGCGAGGATGTGGATATTCCGATTCTAATGATGAAAGAGCTGGCGCGGCGGCTGCGGCTGGCGCTGGAAGTGCGTTAAACGGCAGTGGGGCACGGACGAAGGCGGGCGGCGCACTAAGCGCGCCCGTTTTTTGTTGCAAAAGGCCGAAAACGGGGGGTGCATTCGGAAATGGGGGCGTGTTTTGCGCGGCATACCGCCGGACATTTTAACGTCCGGCGGTCGAAGAACCAAGCCCAAGGTCGTTTAACGAGTCAAGCCGATAACGACTCTAAGGCGCGAACTTTCAACGAGTCGCGCAGAGACTTGCAGGCAAACCAGTTTGCCTGGCTGCCGGGCACTTCGGTGTGTGGCGGCAAAACCAGCCAGGCGCAAAAGAGCCGTTAGGCCGGCGCGCGAGGCCGGCCTCGTCTCTGCGCTGGCCGCTCAGCCCAGCGACATGAGATAGGCAATCAGGTCGCTGATCTGCTGCTGGTTGAGCACCAGACCATAAGTGATGGGCATGATGCCCGGCTTGGAAGACGGCGAAATCTGATCCGGCCAGACGATGGCGCGATAGATGTATTCTTCTGCCGAAACGTCGGGATAGCGCAGGCCGCCGGTCTGGGCGATGTTCATCAGCGGCGGGCCGACCAGCACCGCGCTGCTGTCGATACTGTGACAGGCGTCGCAGGCGGCCACGCTGTGAAACAATTCTTCGCCGCGCGCGACATCGCCCGGCCCCATGGTCGGGGTGGCGGTGGCGTCGGGGTTGGGCGTGGGCGTGCCGAACAATTCCCACGAGAGGACCCGCCCGCCGACGCTGGTGAGTTCGTTGCAAAAGGCCGTTGCTGTTAGCGCGGAGGCCGAAAGCGCGGGGGCGGCGGGGACGCTGCTGGCCCACATAAAGGCCAGCGCTCCCAACGCCAGGACGCCGATCACCATCAACAAGCCGAGCGTCATCAGCCGCATGGTGTTATCCCATCTGCATAGCATTGTACACAGGCACGGCGAGGGTGATTTCTGCGCCGCTTTCAAACGTGAGCGTGAGCAAAAAGGCCGTGCCGGGCACAAGTTCCTGCTGCAAGTCCATGAGCATGATGTGGAAACCGCCAGGCTGCAAGAGCACGCGCTCGCCCACCGGCAGCGGCAGCCCGCCTTCAACTTCGCTCATTTGCATGACGTCATCGACCAAACGCGATTCGTGGATTTGCACCAGGTTGGCGACAGTCGTGCTGGCGGCGATCAGACGATCGTCGCTGGCGCCGCGATTGATGATCTGCATATAGACGGCGCTGACGCCGGCGCGCGGCTGCATCCCGGACATGCCGCCCATCGCCTCGGTGGCTTCCGGCGTGGCGTCGCCCATCTGCATGCCGCCCATTGCTTCGGTGGCTTCCGGCGTAGCGTCGCCCATCTGCATGCCGCCCATTGCTTCGGTGGCTTCCGGCGTGGCGTCGCCCATCTGCATGCCGCCCATTTCAGCTTCGCTGGGGGCGGCGACAGTGGGGCGCGCCCACAGGCCAAAGAAGGCGAACGTGTGGGCGGCGGGCGCTTCTTCCAGCACGGGCACGCCGATAACGACCTCGAATGTTTCGTTGTTCATCTCCGGCAGTTCAAAAACGAGCGTGAAGCTGAAGGCGTCGCCCAGCACAAGATCGACATTCAGCGCCACCAGCATAAAATGGACGCCCTGTGATTCGAGTTCGACCACAGCGCCCGCTGGAATTTCGACGCCGCCTTCCAGCGGCCCCATGCTCATCACATCGTTTTCCATTGTGGTCTGATGCAGTTCGACAATGCCCGAAACCGGCGTGCTGCCGCTGATCAGGCGCACCGGCTGCGCGCTGAGATTTTCGACGGTGGCGATAAACACGCCGCCGATACTCATGTCCATCGGTTCGGCCATGTCGCTCATATCGCGATGTTCGAGGGCGGTATTGCGCGCCCAGGCGCCGGTGACGACGATTTCGGGAGCGGCGGGCATCTCTTGAGCAAAAACGGCGGGAACGAACAGACAGACCAGCACGAGGAGGAATAGAACTTTACGCAAAGACATAGACATTCCTTAGCAGCAAAAACAATACAACACTACCATTATGAGGGAAGCAAGCGCCAAAAATAGCCTACATTGTTCCCGCTTTCACATGACAAATGTCACTATATAACCATGACAAAGCTGCGCCACAATAACCCTACTGCCCCGAACAATTTTAATGGAGTGCCCATGAGCTAATGCTCACCACAAGGGATGAAAATGAGGCTTTTCTTCGCAGGCTTTGGGTCTACACGATCGCTTTTGTATTGTGGCTAACCACTATCCGCTAATCGCTAACAGCTATTTTCAATGGAGCGCACCCGATGACGACTCTGGCTCAACCCGCGCCGCTGGCGCCGCGCCGTTTTCCGTTCTGGCTGCTGTTCGTGGCGGCGGCGGCCTTCGCGCTGCTGGCCGCGCTGCTGCTGGGGCAAGGGCAGCAGGACACAGCCCGCACGGCCTGGGATTTCGACGTGACGACACTCGACGGCCAGCGCTGGCATCTGGCGGATTTGCGTGGGCAGGTGGTGCTGCTGAATTTCTGGGCGACGTGGTGTACGTACTGCGAAGCCGAAATGGCAGAACTGCAAAGCCTGTGGGGCGCGTATGAGGCGCGCGGCGTCGTCGTGCTGGGTGTGGTCGTGGGCGACCGCGAAGCGCGAGTGCGCGCCTTTTTGGACGATCACAGCATCACCTACCCCAACACACTCGATCTTCCCATCTCCGAAGCCTACAACATCGAAGCGCTGCCGGTGACCATTCTGATCGACCAGAACGGACTGCTGGTGAACAGCTACTATTCGGCGATCACTGCCGAACAGCTCAGGCCGGAAATCGAAGGGCTGCTGGCGGCCAACGCGGAAAACGGCTAATACAGGTTCACACTCGTCACTGACCAGTTTTCAGTAAAATACGCACGCAGCCGGTCTCGTCCCTGCGCTGAGTGCAGACAGGCGCATACGCCGCGTTTTGGCGTTTATGTCCCCTCATCGTGCGCGCGGCGCGCCGCGCGGTAAATGAACGCATTAGCGCGCAGCTTCACCCAGTCAGGCTGCGGCGGTGTTTCGGTATCCTCGATATATTCGGAAAACAGCGCCGTCAGCCGCGTCTTCAGCTCTTCGATGCGTTCCGGCGCGATATACCCTGCCCGCCCGACAATATACGATTCGATCTCCGGCATCTGAATCACACTGGCCAGAAAATCCTGGCGCAGCGTATCGAGCGCCGCCCGCGCCAGCGCCACATCGCGCTCGACATCAATCGCCTGCGGGTGCAGATCGAACGTGCGCGCCCGCGCCCGATAATATTTTTCGACATTGCCGCCCTTCACCTGCGTATCAATCAGCGTAATCAGGCCTGCATCCAGCAAAAAACGCACATGATACAGCACCTTGGCGTGCGGCTCTTGCAGCGTATCGGCGATCTGCTGATTGGTAGCGGCGCGTTCGCACAAAATGCGCAGCACACGCAGCCGCAGCGGATCGGTGAAAGCCTTGATCTGATCGGGTTCACGCAGCGTCATCATCGGCTGCGGCACAAATTCATTCATCGACACCCCTTTTTTCGGGAAGAGAAGACATCCAACAAGCGCTTTCGGCCACAATGTTAGCGTCACCACGCCCGCGCCGCTCCCCCTCTCCATGTGGCGCGTTTGCCCCCACCTCGGCGCCCCGCACATGGAGAGGGGGCAGGGGGGTGAGGTTCAGGCGGGCGTCCCCCGCAGCCACACCCGCAGCGCGCCCGGATCACGATTACCCCAGGCATAATACGGCACAGCGGTCACAACCCCCGCGCGCAGCACCACCCCACCGCCGGATACGCACACAGGCGTTCGCAAAGCGGCGGCTTAAAAAGCAGGCATTGCCCCAGCATATTTTCTCCCCCGACACGACAGCAAGCCTATGCAGTTTAACGCACAAATCGACAAATAGCTTCGGCATCTGCTGCAATCAACAGCAGGCGGCGCCGGTACGCCGGTTGGAAACAGCGGCGGAAAGCGTTTGATCGCTTCCGGGAGCAAATGGCGGGCGGGTTTGCGCCCGCCCCGCCGTTTATGTCCAGAAGCGCAGCCCTTGCAGCGCGTCGGATGGAATTTTCAGGACAGCGGCCTGCTGTTGTGCCCACGCCAGCACTTCTGTTTTTTCTGTTGGCGATAGCTGTTGACTGAGCGTTCTCAGAACCGCACGAACCTGTTCTTCGCTGATAATTTCTTCAACGGTCATGGCATCAGGCGAGAGATCGTTACCCATGCCACTGTCATCGTGATAGGGGGGGGAAGCGGCGAGCAGGGCGGCATGAAGCGCCTTACTGCTTTCGAACAACAGGAGCGGCAACACGGGCGGCAGGGCGTGCGCTAAGGCGGCGGGGGGCGGCAGCAGCGCAAAGCCGCGATTGCCCTGCCCCGCCGCGTGGCGCAGCACGACTTTCCACGCCAGCAGCGCGCCATGCACGCTTTCATCAACGATGCTGCGCTGTGCCCACTCTTTAAAATCAGACGCGGCCTGTGGGCTGACACGCGCGGCCAATGCTTCCAGCGCTTCGGCAAACACTTTGCGATTGATGCGCGCATCCAGTTCGGGAGAATAGCCCGCTGTCTGCTGTCCCACCCACAAAGTACGCCGTTTTTTACCGGCGTCAGCGGCCACCGCTGCCAAGTGCTCGATATGCGGCAGCAGCGTTTCAGGGAAGCCCATTTGCCGCAAGAAAGGCTGCACCCAACCGTAAGTCGGCAGCGTCAGCGCTTGCAGCCACAGCGGGGCAATCCCCGGACGTTCCAGGTCGTCGTGTGTCGTCATGCCGTCGTTTCCCCGCCGCCGCCCCCTCTACCGAAAGCACTAAGAATAGCGCCGATCATCACGATGGAGAGGCCGGCCAATGCCAGTTTGCTCGCGGGTTCGGGATCGGCCAGGGCGGCTATGACCACCACCACCAAGGCGATCCCCAGCCCGATGGCTTTCAACACCTCCCAAACACGCCGCCAATTGATGCCTTCACCCTCGACGCGTGGCGCAGCCGGGCGTGGGCGCGGGGCGGGCGCCGGCGCGGGCCGCGTGGCCCAATCCCAGGCGTCTGCGGGCAGGCGCGAGGGGCCATCCGGGTCATCACAGTTGCGCGTATTCCACTCATTGAGGCGGTTGCGCAGCCCCTGCTGCATATTGCGGAACTGCTGCTGATGCCCTTCTACCGAACCAAATTCGGGATGCGGCACTGTCCAGAAATCCCATTGCAGGCCCTGTAGGTCTTCGATCAATTCCTGCGCGCGCTGGATCAGTCCCTTCATATTGCCATTGCCATACAGAAAATCGCGGATTTGCTGAAGCAGTTCATCACAGCGCGGGTCGGGATTGGGCATAATACCCCCTGCCACCTGCCGCTGGAGCAGCGCGCCGGTTGTTTGGGTCGCCAGCGGGTCGCTTTCGCGCTCTGCGGCGTTTACGCCCAGGGGCAGCGCCGCCGCTTCGGGCGTCTGCGTTGCGCTCTGCTGACGCATGAGCAGGCGCTGCAATGCGTGATTGCCGACCGTGCGCTGCAAATGCAGCATATTGTCAGGGGTAAGGGGCTGAATAGACGGCGACATGTCCGCTGGCTGCTCGGTTAGCGTGTTTTCGTTCGTAGGTTCTGTCCGGCGGGTCTTGTGGGGTTTGCCGAGCTGCTGCAATGACATAGGTGTACTCCTGGAACCCGCAGGTACTGAGGGATGGATTGTAGCTGCCCAGCCAGCTTCTTCTTGTTATATGCCACATTCATATTTATGTCAATCAGAGAGCCAGCGCCGCCCCAAGCCTTAAGGCCCCCTGTTAACCTTCGGAAATTTTTCACGCCGACCCGGCACTAAATGCAGTAAAATTTTCTTAAGACAACGTGCATTTTATCCAAAGGGTTGCTTAAGGAATTTATACAGGGTCAACGATTGATAGGCAATTATTGGGGAAACGCAATCATGAACGCCGATATTCTGATCGTAGATGACCAGGTCGAGATCACCGTGCTGCTGGCACAGGTGCTGAGCCACGAAGGCTACAGCGTGCGGATGGCGCACAGCGCCGATGAAGCCCTGGCGCTGATAAAGGAGCAGACGCCGAATCTGTTGATTCTGGACGTGATGCTGCCAGAGATGGACGGGCTGACGCTGTGCCGCAAGCTGCGCACAGAATACAAGTTCAACAGGCCGATTCTGTTCCTTTCGGCGCTGGGCAAAACCGACAACATCGTCAAAGGGCTGGCGGCGGGCGGCGACGACTACATCAGCAAGCCGTTTGAGGTCAAAGAACTGGTGGCGCGTGTGCGCGCGCAGCTCCGGCGGCGCAAAAACGAGGTCAAGGCCGACCTGGTGCTGCGGATCGGCGAAATGGAGATCGACGGCAAGGCCTACGAAGTGCGCACAGCCAGAACCACCGCGCGCCTGACCGCCACCGAGTACCGCCTGATTCGCTATATGGCCGAGCGCCCGAATCAGGTTGTGCCCTACGGCGATCTGCTGCAAGCCATCTGGTCATACCCCAAAGACAGCGGCGACCCCGATCTGGTGCGCACGCATATCCGCAACATTCGCGCCAAGATCGAACACGACCCGGACGCCAGGGACTACCTGCACACGGTACACGGCGTCGGCTATATGTTCCGGCTGGCGCCGGGCGAAGTGCTGCGCGTGACGAAGCCCTAACAGCCCTGTTTCGACAGGTGAACGCAAAACAAACTGCCCGGCCAAAGTGACCGGGCAGCGTGTTTTTGTGAGGGGCAGCGGATGGGGTTTTGGCGCCCCATCCGCCTGTGTGTTTAGGGGAGCGCGGGGCTGATGGTGATTTCCACCAGCGCAGAAGCCGAGTAGCTGGTGCCGTCGAACACGCGGTAGGTGAACTGCACCGAGCCGGGGGCGATAAAGCCGCCGGTGGGCGCGAAGGTGAACGAGCCGTCCGCGTTCATCGTGACCGTGCCGCTCGGCGGCTGATCGACGACTTCGGGGATCAGCGGGTCGCCGTCAGCGTCGGTGTCATTCGCCAGCACGCCGGGCGCCGCGATGATCGCGCCGCTGGTGTCACCGTTGAACACGTCGGCGTTAGCAACCGGATCATCGTTCACCGCGTTGACGGTGATGGTGATGGTCGCAACGTTCGAATCCAGCGCGCCGTCGTTGGCCTTGAAGGTGAAGCTGTCGCTGCCGTTGAAGTCGGCGTTTGGCGTGTAGCTGAACGTGCCGTCCGGGTTGAAGGCCAGCGAGCCATTGCTCGTGCCGGAGACCAGCGCGAAGGTCAGCGGATTGCTTTCCGCGTCACTGGCCGTGGCCGTGCCGTTGACCGCCGTGTCTTCATCCGTCGTCACGCCGCCGTCATTGGCGACCGGAGCGGTGTTGGTGGGCGGCGGGGTGCAGCCGATTTCGATGTTCACACAGGCTTCGTCGTTGGCGCTGTCGAAGTCGGTAGCGGTGTCAGTGCCGCCGTCGCCGCCGTCGAAGTAGTCGCGTTCCGTCGCGCCGGTGATCACGTCAGTTTCGCCGGCTTCGCCGTACATGCTGTCGAGGCCTGCGCCGCCGTCGATATTGTCGTCACCGGCGCCGCCGAAGATGTCGTCGTTGCCGGCTTCACCGAACAGGTTGTCATTGCCGGGCGCGTCGCCGGGGTCGATCGGGAACTGCGAGTGGCCGCTGCCGCCGGTGTAGGCGTCGCCGTACAGCTCGTCATGGCCGCCGCCGCCGTAGATCGTGTCATTGCCGTTGTTGCCGACCAGCGGGGCGTCGTCGTCTTCGTTGCCTTCGATGTAGTCATCGCCGGCGCTGCCGAAGATGCAGTCGCTGCCGGTGTTGCCGTACAGGAAGTCGTTGTCGTCGCCGCCGATAATCAGGTCGTCGTGTTCGTTGCCGTAGACCGTATCAACGCCTGCGCCGCCTTCGATGTAGTCGTTGCCTTCATTGCCGTAGATCAGGTCGTTGCCGTCGTTGCCGTAGATGTTGTCGAGGCCGCGCCCGCCGAAGATGCAGTCATCGCCGCCGAGACCGTAGATGTCATCCGAGCCGCCGAGACCGTAGATCAGGTCGTTGCCTTCGGTGCCGTAGATTTCGTCATAACGTTCGGTGCCGGTGATGACTTCGCCGGTCAGCACCCAGTTCGGGCCGCATTCCGCCGGAACATCGCTGCGGACGTTGCCGAAGGTCAGGGTGACGGTCTGGTTGGAGCCGACGCTGGTGCTCTGCGGGTTGGGCGTGGTGACGACCCAGCCGGCCTGCACAACTTCGGTGACGGTGTAGCTGCCCTGCGGCAGGCTCAGCGAACCGCTGCCGCTGGCGTCGGTGGTGATGCTGCCGACACTGGCGCCGCCCGCGTCGGTGACATTAAACACCCAGCCGGCCAATGGGCCTTCGCCCGCATCCTGGTCGCCGTCGTGGTTCAGGTCTTCGAACTTATAAACCGCCAGCGTGCCGTTCTGCGGCGTCGGGCAGTTGTTGCCGAAGTTGACCGTCGCGGTTTGTCCAGCGCTCACGGAAACCGCGCCGTCGGGGCCGAAGGTCTGCGTGCAGACCGAACCCTGCGGCAGGTTTTCGGTAACGGTGTAGTCGCCGGGTGTCAGGTTGCTGATGGTGACTGTGCCGTTGGTGGTGCTGAAGGGGCTGCCATTGATCGCCTGGCCGTTGACCGAGA
Source organism: Chloroflexota bacterium (assembly GCA_013388745.1). Lineage (GTDB taxonomy): Bacteria > Chloroflexota > Anaerolineae > Aggregatilineales > Phototrophicaceae > JACAER01. The sequence goes on along the minus strand of JACAER010000047.1, from coordinate 20,307 downwards.
CGTTGAAGGTGAAGCCGTCGAGCGGCGTGTCGCCCTGCGTCAGGCTGCCGCTGTTGTCGGCGTCGTTGTACTTGTTGATGGTCAGCGAGCCGAGTTCCGGGTTCACGATGCAGAAGTTGCCGAAGTTGACCGTCGCGGTTTGTCCAGCGCTCACGGAAACCGCGCCGTCGGGGCCGAAGGTTTGCGTGCAGTTCTGGCCCTGCGGGATGTTTTCGGTGACGGTGTAGCTGCCGGGAGGCAGGTTGCTGATGGTGACCGTGCCGTTGGTGGTGCTGAAGGGGCTGCCGGCGATGGCCTGGCCGTTGACTGACACATTGAAGGTGAAGCCGTCGAGCGGCGTATCGCCCTGCGTCAGGCTGCCGCTGTTGTCGGCATCGTTGTACTTGTTGATCGTCAGCGCGCCGGGCTGCGTCTGCGGGCAGAAGTTGCCGAAGTCTACCGTCGTGGTCGCATCAGAGGCAACCGAAACTGCGCCGTCGGGGCCGAAGGTTTGCGTGCAGTTCTGGCCCTGCGGGATGTTTTCGGTGACGGTGTAGCTGCCCGCCGCTAGACCGGTGATCGTCACCGTGCCATTGGTCGTGCTGAAGGGGCTGCCATTGATCGCCTGGCCGTTGACCGAGACGTTGAAGGTGAAGCCGTCGAGCGGCGTATCGCCCTGCGTCAGGCTGCCGCTGTTGTCGGCGTCGTTGTACTTGTTGATGACCAGCGTGCCGGGGTACGCCAGCGGGCATTCGTCATCGCAGACATTCACCACTGGGTGCAAGCATTCTTCGTTGGGGTTGGTCGGCGGATTGCCGGGGTCGCCGCTGGTGTTGGGGATTTCGCAGTAGCGTTCAACCGCGTTGGCGAAGAACGTGCCGCCGCCCTGCGCTGCGCTCCATTCGGCAGAGTTTTCGTTGACCGTGTAACTGCCATCAGCCGGCACGTACAAACCGGCGGTTGTCCCTACAGAGGGGTTAGCTGTATTCAGGTACAGGCAGCGCAGTGTATTGGGGTCGAAGTCGAAATACTGGCATTCCGCTGTGCCGATCGAGTTCAGGCCAGCGTCAAACGCTTCCGCCGTCAAACGCCAGGTGTCGGGCAGGTCAGCCGGGGGGTTATAGGTGAAACCCGTGAGCGAGCCGGGCAGACGCCAGCGCTTTTCCAGCCGCACGATGACCGGACATTCCGGGATGCCGGCAGCATCCGTGCTCGCCGTGATGACATTGCCTGTCGTGCCCAGCGCCCACGACACCACTGTTGGGCTGTCGTATTGGACGCTGAACTCAAAACCGGGGAACACATCTGGCAGGCCGACAGCGAAGACCGTGGGCTGTGCGCCGCTGATGAGCGTGCCGCCGTTGAGCGTGTTGTCGCCGTTAGCGTCGCCGCCAATGGCAATGCTGACTTCTGCCGGGCCGGGGTTTTCGTAAGTGAAGTAAGCCTCGAAGCGCGGAGAAACGTTCGCGCCGCGATCAGTGATACATTGAATGATCGGAGTCAGGGTTGTTGCCTGGAGTACAGCCCCGACGCCGCCGGTATTGGGGACAGCCAGAACGCTGCCCGATACAAGAACGGCAATAACAAGTAGGATAGCGATAGGTACGAGCCGTAAGTGCTGGTTACCTTGCAAGAGAGCCTCCCAAGTATTTCATTTTCTTAACATTGTGCGGTTTCACCCGAACTCACTATACTATATTCAATTATTATTGGTGAACTATACGTAAATCTGCCTTTACAGTTTTTACCTACTTTCTGCTCAAATATCAAGAAAAATTCATAAATGGCGCTCCCCAAGATTACAACGCCCGACATCTTTGTAAACTAATAAATAGTTCATAAATCGCGAGTCGGGTTATAATGAACTAACATTAGCAAAACTGAGGTATGCTATGCGCAAATGGTGTCTGTCTTTTGTCCTGCTGCTGGCGGCCTGCGCGCCTGTGCCGGCGGCGACCCCCTCCCCGCTTCCCGCGCGCAGCAGCGAAGCTGCGCCCATCACCGCGCCTAACCGCCGCCGCACGCTGCTGGAGGAGGCAATCGGCTGGCGCTGCCCGGCGGATTTCAGCGGGCAAACGCTCACTTTTTACAATTGGACAACGTATATCGCCGAAAACACGCTCGCCGATTTTGAAACGCTCTGCAATGTTCGGGTGGCCTACAGCGAATTTGATAACGAAGACGACATGCTGGCCGCCGTGCGCGCCGACCCCGCCGCCTATGATGTGGTAGTGCCGTCTAATACCAGTGTGGCGCTGCTGGCGCAGGAGAATCTATGGCTGCCGCTCGACCTGGCGCAGCTTCCCAATCTGGCGAACATCAGCCCGAATCTGCTGAACCCACCCTATGACCCTGGCAATCGGTTTTCTGTGCCCTATCAGTGGGGAACAATCGGCGTTGGCTACAATATCACGCGCGTGCGGGCGCGCATCGCCAGTTGGCAACAAGTCTTCGCCTTCGAGGGGCGCATCGGCTGGCTGGACGATAACCGCGCGCTGATGAGCGTGGCGCTGGCGCTGTTGGGCTATGATCCCGCCAGCGAAAACCCCGCCGCAATCGCCGCCGCGCGCGACTTTTTGATCGCCAACAGCGCCCATGTCGTGCGCCTGGTGGATGACAGCGAAGGCCAGAACCTGCTGGCGGACGGCACGCTGGATCTGGTGGTGGAATACAGCGGCGATATTTTCCAGATCATTGCCGACTGCGCCTGTCAGGATTACCTGTACGTGATCCCGCGTGAGGGCGCGCTGCTGTGGGTTGATAATCTGGCGATTCCGCGTGGCGCGCGGCAGCCGGCGCTGGCGCTGGCTTTCATCGATTATCTGCTGTCGCCGTGGGTAGCGGCAGACATCAGCAACTTCACGGCCTACGCCAGCCCGAATCAGGTGGCGATCAATATGGGACTGCTTAACGAAACGCTGCTGGGAAACACGGCGATTTACCCCGACGCCGAAACACGCGCCAACCTGTTTTTTATCGAGCGCAGCCCACAGGCCGAAGCGCTGTATAATGAGGCGTGGGCGTCGGTGCGCGCGGCCATACCCGAACCCTGACGCTTGCGTGCGGCAAAAATCGGTTCGACAAGGAGAAAACAAAGATGCGTTATCAACTGTTTGGCCTGTTGTGGCTGTTGTTGCTGGCTGTGCTGCCGCTGGCGGCGCAGGAGGCCACGCCTTATCCCACGCCGCCGCCTACGCCGCAGGAGCGCACACGCGCCGACCTGGAAGCCTATCTGGGCTGGACATGCCCCGAAGAAGTGCGCGGCGGTACGCTCAACCTCTACAACTGGGCGGCGTATGTGGGGCCGTTCACCGTGAGCGACTTCGAGACGCTGTGCCAAGTCACGACCAATTTTGACGTGTACGCCAGCAACGAAGACATGCTGGCGCGGCTGCGCGCGGGCAATCCCGGCTACGATATTGTTGTGCCCAGTCATTTTGTCATCAGGACGATGATCGATGAGGGGTTGATTATGCCCCTGACGCCGGAACATATCCCCAATCTGGCCAACATTACGCCGGAACTGCTCGACCCGGCCTATGATCCTGGCAACCAATACACTGTTCCTTATCAGTGGGGCACGGTGGGCATTGCCTACAATGCGACGCTTGTCACCCAACCTTTCGCAAGCTGGAACGATTTTTGGGCCTATGACGGGCCGGTGGCCTGGCTGGAAGACCAGCGCGCGATGTTGAGCATTGCGCTGGTGATGCTGGGTTTCGACCCCAACAGCAGCAGCGCGGAGGAAATCGCCGCCGCGCGCGATTATCTGATCGCCAACAGCGCCAATGTGGTTACGATGAACGTCGGCAACTCGCAGCAGCTTTTGGGCAGCGGTGAGGTCGCGGCGGCTATCGACTATAACGGCAATGTCTTCCAGCTTCAGGCCACGTGCGAATGCCAAGACTATCAGTATGTCATCCCGCAGGAAGGCGCGAATATCTGGGTCGATAACGTCGCGATTCCCGCCGATGCGCCCAATGCGCGCCTGGCCGAAGCCTTCATGGATTATCTGCTGGTGGCGCAGGTCGGCGCCGATCTCAGCAACTACACGGGTTATGCCACGCCCAATCAGGCAGCACTCGATTCGGGCTTGATCGACCCCCTGATGCGCGATAACCCGGCCATCTACCCCGATCAGGACGTGCTGGAGCGTGTGTTCTTCGCCGAAGCCAACCCGGAGACGGAACTGCTCTACGCTGACGCCTGGGATGCGGTCAAAACGGCGCTCGCGCGCTAAGACCCGCGCCAAAAACTGACGCTATAACAAACAGCGTGTTAAATTAAGGTATTCAAATTTTCTGTGAATACCTTAATTTTATTTTAATTCTAAATGCTTTGTTTGTGTTTTTTAACCCTATACTGAAAACAGGAGGCACAGCAATAACATGGCACGCTTACTGGTGGTGGAAGAAGATGCGCGCTTGCAGGCCGAACTCGTGCAGATGCTTAAGCTGGAAGGGTTCGAGGCGACCGGGACAGAAGCGATACTGGATATTTTCGCCTATACGCGGATGTACGAGCCACAGCTTTTGCTGTACAGCATGACTTCGCCCAATGCCTATGATGTGCTGCTGGCGCTGCGCGAACAGCGGGAAACGGTGCATCTGCCCTTTATCGCGCTGGTGATGCAGGGCGATCATGAAGGGCGGCGCACGGCGATGGAAATGGGCGCAGACGACTGTCTGGAAAAGCCTTTCCGCTACCGCGAACTCATCGCGGCCATTCACAGCCGGCTGCGGCGTTTCGCGGCCTATCGTGGCGACGTGGAAGAGACAAAATCGATGTTGACGCATATGGTGGCGCACGAACTGCGCACGCCGCTGATCGGCATTGCCATGGCGCGCGACCTGATGATGCGCCAGCGCGGCCAATTGAGCGCGGAAGAACAGGACGAACTGCTGTACACCATCAGCGGCGGTATCAACCGGCTTTCGCATCTGGTCGAGCAGATCGTATACCTGACACAGATCGAAAGCGGCGCGCTGAGCGCGCGCACGCTGGCGGAAAAAGGCCAACCGCTGCAAATCTGGCAGGTGGTGACGGGCGCGCTTGATCTGGCGCGGCGTTTCGCCCATCGTCAGCCGTATCTGGACATCGATATCCAGGAAAAGGCGCGTGAGCAGGTGGTGGTGGGCGATCTGCGGGCGCTGAAACATGCACTGGCAGAACTGATCGCTAACGCGCTGGATTTTTCGCCCGCCGACAAGCATATCAAGGTGTCGTACTGGCAGGCGGGGGATACGCTGATGGTCAGCATCGCCGACGACGGCTGTGGCATGACCGAGGAGCAGCAGCAGCGCGCGCTGTTCGATTTCGAGCAGATCGACCGCAGCGCGCGCGAACAGCAGGGCATGGGGCTGGGGCTGTATGTGTCGCGGCGCATTATCGCGGCGCACGAGGGCAGCTTCCAGTTGTTCTCTATGCCGCAGCGCGGGACACAGGTGGTCGTAGGGCTGCCGCTGGCGCAGACCGCATAAGGCGCGCCAAAAAATTCAGGACGGGCTGCCAGCGCCGGTTTTTGAGGGCGCGCTGCGGCTGTGCCGCCTGTGGCTAAAGCCCCGATTTGTAAAGGCTGCCCCTCCCCCCTGCTTTTGTCTGGCAGAGGGGACAGGACGCTGCGTTTGGGCAGTCTGAGTCTGGGGTGTAGGGCCTAGATGATTTCGATCTGCTGGCCGTCGCTGGTCTGGATATACTGGCGCTTGGGCTTTTCCTCGTCGTGCATTTCCAGATCGTTCTTGCGTTTTTCGTCCTCGCCGAAGCACAGGCCGCCGGTCTTGGCCTTGCCCAGCGCCCACAGCGCGAAGAAGATCACGCCGCCGAAGAACAGCACTTTCCACAGCAGCCCGGAAAACAACAGAAACAGGAAGAGGAACAGCGGCAGCAGCATCCAGCCGCCGCGATGGCGGCCTCTATGCATGTGATAAGGTTTCCACGTGTGATTCCAGTAATGCTTGTGGCGCGTCATGGTTGTCTCTCCTCGACTTCCGCTTGCTATGCTGTGATTTACGCAGCAGGCAGGGGTGAAGTTGCGCGCGCTGTGGTTTCTGATGCGAAATTAATACGGCGTCTGTGCTGGCGGGCGCGGGGAAGGCAGGCCGACGAGCGCCAGCAGCGCCGTGCCGATGGTTTCGACACCGAGCGTGACCCACGCTGCCCCCAGCGCGCCGCCCACTGGAATCAAGGCCGCTGCCAGCGCGATATGCAGCAGCAGCAGAATCAGCGTCGCGGCGTTGGCCGCCGCTTCGCGCCCGCGCGCATAGGCATACAGCGTCAGCCCGGCGCGCAGCAGCGCCGGCAGCAGCGCCCACGCCAGCGTTTGCAGCACAGGGATCGCAGGCGCAAAATCGCCGCCGTACAGCAGCGGCAGCAGCGGCGCGAAGACGGTCAAGCCGGCGCCCGCCAGCGCGCCGAACAGCGCCAGACCGCCCAGCGCGCGCCGAAAAGTCTGGCGCATGGCCGCCGGCTGCGCCGCCAAGGCCGCCAGCGCCGGGAACAACGCGCCGAAAAAAGCGTTCGGCAGCATACGCCCGGCTTCGATCAGGCGGTTGGCTGCCGTGTAGTAGCCGGTTTGCGCCGTATCGGATAAACGTTCCAGGAGAATGGTGCTGGCGCGCGCCTGAAGCGCCACCAACACCGCGCCCAGCGCGAACGGCAGCGCGCGCCGCAGCAGGTAACCCAGCCGCAGCGTGGCGCGCGCATCCGGCGCGAAAAAATGCCGCCGGTAAATGCCCCAGGCCGCGAGAAGCTGTCCCGCCGACGTCAGCGCATTGATCGCAAGCACTGCTGTCAGCCCCGCGCCCAACAGCAGCGCCGCTGCTGTCAGCGCGCACTGCGCCAGCCACATACCGATGTTGAGCAGCGGGATCGGCCACATCTGCCCCTGCGCGCGGAACAAGGCCGTGAAGGCCCCAAAGCAGGGCGCCACCCACAGCAGCCCCGCCGAAAGACGCAGCCCAGCGGCGACGGCGGCATCGCTGACCAGCAGCGGCGCGACCAGCCACAGTGTCAACACGCAAAAAGTGCCGCTGAGCAGGTAAAAGCGCAGCAGCGCGCGCAGATAGAGGCCGCCCTGCGCCGGGTTCTGGGCGACTTCGCGCGTCATCAGCGTGCCCAGACCGAATTCCGCCAACAGGCCGAGCGGAAACAGCCAGGCCAGCACAGCGGCATACACGCCCAGTCCCGCCCCGCCCAGCGTGCGCCCGATTAATACGGCGATGGCGAAGGACAGGGCGGCGCTGCCCAGATTATTGACGATCAAAATGAGGGTGTGGCGGCTCAGGCGGCGATTCATGCGGCGATGTTACTGCGCGCGCGGCACAGGGGCAAGCATGTGGATAGCGGTCGGCTGGTGCGCGGGCAAAAAAATAGGGCGAGCCGCGTGGCCCGCCCCATAGGCGATGACAAACGGTTACGGACGGCCAGTGCCGGGCAGGCTGCCGCCGGGCATCATGAAGAATTGCAGCAGTTGAATCAGGTCTTCGGTGGGGATGACCTCGGCGCCCTCCGGCACGCTGATGGCCGCCACGCTGTTAAACTGGTCGAAAGCGAAGGCCACGCTGACAACCTGCGTCGCGGGCAGCGCCGCCGCCGCTTCGGGCGTTTCTGCCGGCGAAGGCTCAGCGCGTCCCGGCGCCGCGCCCATCATGCCGCCGATACCCATGCCGCCGGCTGTTTCCAGCGTCATTTCTACCATGCGGCTGCGCACAAAATTGTCTTCCAGACCGATCATTTGCGTGTTGGTGAAACTGGTGTTGGGGAACATCGCGCCCATCGCCGCGCCCATCTGTTCGGGCGTCATCGCGGTTGTGCCTTCGGGCGCATTTTCGGCCATCTGCGCGGCCATCTGCGCCAGCAGAGTCGGATCGGTCATGATGCCGCCAATATCGACCGTCGTCTGGAAGACGGCCACTGTCGTACCGTTGTAGTCGGCGTCGGCCAGGCGCGTGATCGTGACATGGTTCATCAGCACGTCGTCGGGGATATTCATATCGCCCACACCCGTCAGGCCGCCGCCCATCATGCCGCCGGCGGGCATACCGCCCTGTCCACCCATCATCCCGCCCATCTGCCCCATGATATTGGGCATGGCCGCCAGCAGTTCGACCAGGTTAACGCCGCCCCAACCGCTGAGGTTCATGCCGCGTCCGCCGCGGTTATCGTTGCTGTCGCCTTCTTCGCGCGGGAACAGGGCGTCAAAATTGACGTAGCCGATGCCATCGACCAGCACCAGTTGAATATCTCTGGTGGCGGGTTCTTCGCCCGGATCCATGTTGGTGATCAGCAGGTTCAGCGTGCCGTCGAAAGCCGTCAGCCCTTCGCCCAGCCCACCGAGCGCGCCGAACGGATCGGCGATCGTCATGGGGTTGTTCATCATCGCGCCGAAATTGGGCAGCGCGCCGACCCACGAGCCGCCGCCGGTCACGGTGGTGGTTTCGGTTTCATCGCCGCGCGTTACGGCCAGCGTGGCGTCTACGGTGAAGGTGGCCGATTCCAGCCCGGCCATCGCCGCTTCGCTGGCGTACAGCAGTTCGCAATCCGCGTCCGAAAGGCCGCCGCAGAAACGCGCATCCTGCGCGGAGGCCGTAAAGCTGATGGTCAGCAGCAGCGCCGCCAGCAGCAAAAGTACAAATTTATGCATCTTGGACTCCCTTGATAAGGCTAAACCGGTGGCTGGGAAACCCCAGCACCTTTTATGTAGTGATACTACAGCAAATATACGCCAGAATCCTCACAAAAGTTTCGTGAGATGTTCGCATGGTACTAGAGGACTTCAGCGCGCGGGGGATTTGTGGACATGCACGACCTGCCAGCGCCCATCGAGCTTGACGATCACGCGCGTCTCATTGTGGACGTGGTGGCGCAGCCCGTCCTCGTAGACCTGACTCAACATAAAGGTATAGGTGACAACGGCGGTGTCGCCGTAGCGCTGGCAGCGTTTTTCCAGCAGGTCATAGCGCTGCGCGCGCGGCTGTCCCATCCAGCGGTTCTGAATCATAAACTGGTGAAACGCCAGCCCGTCCTGCCGATGCGGCACGACCCAATGTTCGTAGAGCGAAAGTTCCGGCGACGTAGTGGCTTGATAGGTGTCCCAATCACCGTTAAAAATGCTGTTGAGATGCGTGTCGAGAAACGCCCAGATTTCACGATGCTCGTCCATGAGTCCCTTCATTATATATAGACTATAGATACACTATATACAACCTATAGAACCTGAGCGATATAACCTATAGAATCTGAGTGCGCTAGAAGGGGAAATGCAGCAGTTCGCTGGCTTTGCGTTTGCTGTCTTCGGCGCGGCGGTCATAGCGCGCGGTGGTTTGCACATCGGCGTGCCCGGCCAGTTTGGCGACGGTAGCAATATCCGCGCCGCGTTCCAGCAGATCGCCCACGAACGTGCGCCGCAAGTCGTGCGGGCTGAAAGCGCGCACCCCAGCCTGGTGCGCGCGCGTTTTCAGGCGGTAATAGATGGCCTGGGCGGTCATGGGGCACAGCCGCAGGTCGCCGCTTTTCAGCACAGGGGTAAACAAGGCGCCGGGCTGTGTGCCGCGCACATGCAGCCACGCCGCCAGCGCCGCCTGTGCCCCGCCGCTGACATACACCGTGCGCGCCTTGCGCCCTTTGCCTTGCAGCACGCGCAGTTGGCCGCTTTCCGGTTGATAATCGGCCACATCCAGCGCGGCCACTTCCGCGCGCCGCAGCCCACAGGTGTAGAGCACGCCCAACAGCGCCGCATCGCGCCGCCCTGCTGGCGAGGGATCGGCTTTGCAGGCCGCCGCCAGCGCCGCGATTTCGCCCAGCTTCAGGTCGCGGCCTTTGGGAAGAGTCGTGCTGCGCACATTTTTGACACGCACCGCGCGTTGATAATCCTCGCCGTTCATCAGCCCCATCTCGTAAGCCGCGCCGAGCACGCCGCGCAGCGCCGCCAGCGTTTTGTTGGCGGTGGCCGGCGCGCCGCTTTCCAACAGCCGCGCGCGCAGCGCCTGGGTATGGGCGTAACGCAGCGCCTCCCACTGGATCAGGCGGTAGCGTTCGCGGCGCGTTTCCGGCGGCAGTGACTCGGCCAGCGCCGGCAGCAGCAAATCGGCCAGCCGGTTGAGCGCGGCGCGCAGCGTGCGCACGCTCTGGGGCGAAGCCAGCGCCGCCAGATACACGACGGCGGGATGGCGCTCAGCAGCGGGCGGCGTTTGCAGCGCCAGCGCATTTTCGACGATAACTGACAGGTCGCTCATGATTCAACCGTTACACAGCAATAGCTGTTTACAGCATACTCTTTTTTCTCTGTGATAACAATAGCTTCTGAGAAGTCACATTCTCATAAGTAATCCGGGCATAAAAGAGACTTCTTCTTTGCGGCTTAACTTGCGCATTAGTGCGCCGCCGCCGCGAATAGCGCCTTGTCAGCGCGCCACATGTATGTAAAGATTGTCGGCGTGAATGTTGAGACAGGGAAATATAGTGCAGACGCAGCAGGATGTCACGGTCATCAGCGCTACGCGCGGCTGGCTGGCGCTCGACTTCAAAAATGTCTGGACGTATCGCGAACTGCTGTACTTTCTGGTGTGGCGCGACGTCAAAGTGCGTTACAAACAAACAGCGCTGGGCGCGGCCTGGGCGCTGCTGCAACCGCTGGCGATGATGATCGTGTTCAGCGTTTTCTTCGGGCGGCTGGCGGGCGTGCCCTCCGATCATGTGGCCTATCCGTTGTTCACGTATGCCGGGCTGCTGCCGTGGGGGCTGTTTTCCGGCGGGGTAACACGCGCCACCGCCAGCCTGGTCAACAGCGCGCCTATGATTAAAAAAGTCTACTTCCCGCGCATCACCATTCCGCTGGCGGCGGTGCTGATCGGGCTGGTGGATTTCGGTGTGGCGCTGCTGCTGCTGGCGCCGTTGATGCTCATCTATCAAGTGCCGCTGACGCTGAACGTGCTGTGGCTGCCGCTGTTTACGCTGGTGACGCTGGCGGCGGCGGCGGGCGTTGGCCTGTGGGCCGGCGCGCTCAACGTCCAGTTCCGCGACATCGGCTACATTATCCCCTTCGCCGTGCAGTTGTGGCTGTTCATCACCCCCATCGCCTATCCCATCACGCTGATGAGCGACGAGTGGCGTTTGATCTACAGCCTGAACCCGATGGCCGGCGCGATCGAAGGCTTCCGTTGGGCGCTGTTCGCCTCGCCCAGTTTTTCGCCCGCGCTGACGCTGGTTTCGGCGCTGGTCGCCTTCCTGCTGCTGATCACGGGCTGGATTTATTTTCGCCGTGTAGAAAGAACTTTCGCAGACATCGTATGACATCCTCGACTATCGAAGTCGTCAATTTGAGCAAACGCTTCCGTATCGGCGCGCTCCAGAGCAGCAGCAGAACCCTGCGCGATATGCTGGTAGACGCCGTGAAAGCCCCTTTCCAGAAGCGCGCTTCGCGTGTCGAAAACACGATCTGGGCGCTGAAAGACGTGTCGTTTGCGGTCAGCGCCGGCGATGTCGTCGGCATTATCGGGCGCAACGGCAGCGGCAAAAGCACGCTGCTGAAGATTCTGGCGCGCGTCACCGAACCGACTTCCGGGCAGGCGCGGCTGCGCGGGCGCGTCGGCTCGCTGCTGGAAGTCGGCACAGGCTTTCATCTGGAACTGACCGGGCGCGAAAACATCTTTCTGAGCGGCGTGATTATGGGGATGCGGCGCGAAGAAGTGAAACGCAGCTTCGACGAAATCGTGGCGTTTGCCGAGATGGAAAAGTTCATCGACACGCCGGTCAAGCACTATTCGAGCGGCATGTACATGCGCCTGGCCTTCGCGGTGGCCGCGCATCTGCGCAGCGATATTTTGCTGGTGGACGAGGTGCTGGCGGTGGGCGATATCGAGTTCCAGCGCCGCTGTCTGAGCAAAATGGAAGCCATCGGCCAGGAAGGGCGCAGCGTGATTTTTGTGTCGCACGATATGCACGCCATCGCGCGCCTGTGCAGCCGGGCGCTGTGGCTGAACAACGGGCAGCTCATGGCCGACGGCGTGGTGATGGAGACCATCGGCCAGTATATGGGGCTGGGCGAAAACAGCAGCGCGCAGCGTCAGTGGGACGACCCCGCGACAGCGCCCGGCAATGCCATGGCGCGGCTGCGTTCGGTACGCATCCTGAACGAGGCCGGCGTGGTCAGCTACCGTCACGACATCCGCTGCCCGATCACCGTCGAATTTGTCTACGACATTCTGCAACCCGGCAAACGCTTGTCGCCTTTTATGTTTTGCAACGCCGAAGACGGCACACACTTGTTTTTATCGACCGATTGGTCAAACGAGGCGGTCAACGCGCTGGACCCAAGCTATGTCGGGCGGCGCACGGCGTGGTGTACGATTCCCGGCAACCTGCTGGCGGAGGGGCGTTTCACCCTTTCACCAGGGCTGTCGGTGGTACAAGAAAACAACAATGTACAGGTTTATGAACCGGATGCGGTCAGTATGACCGTTTATGACCCGATGCAAGGCGATTCGACACGCGGCGTATTTGGCGGTGTCTATCCGGGGGCGCTGCGCCCACTGCTGAACTGGCGCCACGAAGATAGGGTGGAGGTAGAGCAGCGATGAGTTCAACGTGGCGATCCATGTTGTGGCGGCTGTTGCAAGCTCTGCCGGAACGGGAACTGACGCTGGAAACGGCGCAGGGGCGGCTGACAATCAGTTCACACGATATCGCCATTGGGCGCGCGCTGTTCGTGGAGCGCGGCTACCAGCTTGCCGATCTGCAAAGGGGGGTCGCGCTCTTGCAGCAGCGCGCTCTGCTCCAGCCGGGTTATCTGGTAGATGTGGGCGCCAATATTGGCACAGTGGCCATTAGCTTGCTGCGCAGCGGGGCCTTCAGCGAGGCCTTAGTGTTCGAACCGGAGGCGCGCAGCTTCGGCTTTTTGCGCAAGAATATCGCCCAGAATGCGCTGAGCGCGCGCGTCCGCGCCTTTCAGGTCGGCCTGTCGTCACAAGGCGGCGAGCTGGCGTTCGAACTGGATGCGACCAATTACGGCGACCACCGCATTCGCTTAAACGCGCCAGCAGACAATGCCTATGGCGAACAGCAGCGGCAGGTGATTACGGTGCCGGTCAGGCCGCTGGACGCAGTGCTGGCGCAGGAAGGTATCGCGCCGCAGCAGATACGCCTGCTGCATATTGATGTTCAGGGGCACGAGTGGCATGTGCTGCAAGGGGCACAGGCCGTGCTGGCGACGGGCACGCCGGTCATCATGGAGCTGTGGCCGTATGGGCTGCGGCAGGCGCAAACCCCGTTGGAGGCGCTGTACGCCTGCTTGCGCGGCCGTTACACGCATTTTTATAATCTCAAAGACCAACAAGCGGCTGCGCAGCCGCTCAGCGCGCTCGAAGCGCTCGGCGCCAGCTTAAGCGGCGTGCAGCATACCGATATTCTGCTGCTTAATTCATAAAGGCCCGCGCCAGGTTGTGCGGGAGAGAGGCCATGATGAGCGATAAACTGCATCTGGGGGCAGGTAACGAAGTGCTGGAGGGGTGGATCAACCATGATGTCGCCCCGCTGCCGGGTATCGACGTGGTGCATGATCTGGAAGTTTTCCCGTATCCCTTTGCCGACAGCCAGTTTGGCAGTGTGCGCATGATTAATGTGCTGGAACATCTTTCCAGCACGATCAAGGTGATGGAAGAACTGCACCGGATCACCCGCCACGACGCCGACGTTGTGATCCGCGTGCCCTATTGGAATTCGCGCGATATGGCGACAGACCCCACCCACAAGACCGCCTACAGCGAGTATTCGTTTGACTTCTTCGACCCCTCGAAACGGCACTGCCGCGAACGCCCCTACTATTCGAGCGCCCGTTTCCAGATTGTGCGCAAGCACTACTACACCTACGCCTATTGGGGGCTGCCTATCATGCGCCTGCACTTCCGGCGTGTGTCCGAGCCGCGCAAGCAGCGCATCCTGGAAGGGCTGGCGCGGCATTTCTGCGGCGTGATCTGGGTGATGGAATTTGAGCTAAAAACGATCAAACCCTGAAGCGGCGCGGTGCGCGTGTGCGCGCTTGTTTTTCCGGCGCGGCTTTTCGGCGGCGCCAGTTTCCCCGCTAGATTGATTCGCTATACATTAATTTTCTCTACTGAGTTTATACTGTTAAAATATGAATAATTCATACCTGTGGTTTAATGGAGTGTTTATGGATTACAGCGCGATCCAAAAGCTCGAAAATCTGCTGCTGGTTTCTGTCCCGCGCGATCTGGTGGATGACGACGTGATCCGCATGCGGCGCGACATTTTGCAGGCGGTGCGCAAGTATAATTCGCAGATCGTGCTGCTGGATTTTTCGCAGGTCGATATTTGTGACAGCTTTTTTGGGCGTTTTATTTACAGCACGGCGCAGATGACGAAATTAATGGGCGCCAAAATTATCCTCTCCGGGCTGCAAGACGCAGTGATCGAAACGATGGTCGAACTGGGCATGGCGCTGCCTGACGTGGACGCTGTGCTGGACTTAGACTCGGCGCTGGCGCTGAGTCGCGCGCAGGCTGTCCAGGGCAGTCTCGTCGAAGGCGCGGCGTCCGGGCCGCCGGAGGCGTAAAGATGATGACCGCAGGCCACGATACGCTGTTTTTTCGCATCAAAGACCCGATGGATGTCGCCAAAGCGCGCCGCGAAGGTATGCAGATGAGCATGGGGCTGGGCTTTAACCAGGCCGACGCGACGAAAATCGCTGTGGTGATCTCGGAATTAGGGCGCAACATCGTCAACTACGCTGGCAGCGGCACGATCACGGTCATAGCGCGCAGCGAGACCAACGGCAAAAAGTATATGCGCATCATCGCCGACGACAAAGGCCCCGGCATCCCGGATGTCGAACGAGTACTGGCGGGCGGTTATACGACTTCCAACGGGCTGGGGCTGGGCATCTCCGGCTCGAAAAAACTGGTCGATGAATTCAGCATCCATTCGGAGGTCGGCAAGGGCACGACCGTCACCGCCGTCAAATGGCTGGTGAAGTGAAGCGGCCATGATGAACCAAGTGCCGATTCGCGAAGATGCGCACGCCGTGGTCGCCGCGCAGTGGGGACGGCGGCTGGCCGTGCAGCTTGGCTTTTCGCTGGTGGAACAGACAGCCATCAGCACGGCGATTCTGGAGATCGCGCGTAATATCGCCAAATACGCGGGACACGGGCAGATTACGCTGCACACGCTGGCCGATGGCGCCTGCGTCGGCATCGAAGTGATCGCCGCCGACAGCGGCCCCGGTATCGCGGACATCGCGCTGGCGCTGCAAGATGGCTACACCACGGGCAAAGGCCTAGGGCTGGGGCTGCCCGGCGCGCGGCGCTTGATGGACTCGTTCGAAATTGTGTCGCAGCCGGGCGCGGGCACGACCATAACCATGCGAAAGTGGCGCACATCAACTGACCACCGGGACAAGCCCGGTGGCTTGTAAGTCGAGAACGCGATGTTCTGCGCTCATGCCGACATTAGGCTGGTTGAAGGCAGCCTAAGCAATGTTCTGAGCCGCGTTGACAAGTGAAAGGAGGCCTGGCGCTTTCCTCCCACAGGACAAGCCTGTGGGTGTCCCCGCGCCAAGATACATGAATCTGATTTACGGCGTGGCACACAGCCCCAAACCGGGCTTCGCCGAATCCGGCGATTTTTACGTCGTCGAGCAAACCAATCGCAGCGCGCTGATCGCCGTGATCGACGGATTAGGGCACGGCGGGCACGGGGCAGCGGCGGCGCGCGCCGCCGGCGAGGCGCTGCGCAAACACGCGCACGATACGCCGCTGGCCTTGATGCAGCGCTGTCACCAGGCGCTCAATGGCACACGCGGCGCGGTAATGAGTATCGCGCGGCTGGAAAACGGCGAAATGACGTGGCTGGGCGTGGGCAATGTCGAAGGCGTGCTGCTGCGCGCCGATCTGCGCCTGACGCGCGAACGCCTGCTGCTGCGCGGCGGCGTCGTCGGCTACCGTATGCCGCCGCTGCGCGCGTTCTGCGTTCCTCTGACAGCGGGCGATACGCTGCTGTTTGTCACCGACGGCATCAAAAGCGCCTTTCTGGAAGATCTGCCGGCGGCGGATAATCCGCAGGCCGTGGCCGACGATGTGCTGGCGCGCCATAACCGCCAGACTGACGACGCGCTGGTGCTGGTCGCGCGCTATCAACCGTAATTGCCCTCGCAGGGGCGAGGCACGCCTCGCCCCTATAGATAGGCTCGCAGGCACACGCCCGCGTTTTTGGCTTCCGCGTCCCTCAAAAGGCGTCGCCCGTCATACGTGACAGGTCGGCGCTCACTTCTTTGGGATCGCGCGCAACATAGCTGCGCCACAGATGGCGCGTGATCGCCGTCGCGTCGCTCTGCACACCCATCGCGCTGAAGTATTGGCAGACGCGCGTCACATCGCGCGCGAGAATCTGCTGCGCGTGGCCGTTGCTGCGGCTGTTGGTCACCTGCGGGAAGTCGATCAGCGTGATCTGCCCCTCCCAGTACAGGATGTTGTAGGCCGAAAGATCGCCGTGAATGATGTCGTGCTGGAGCATCAGTTCGATGTTGCGCAGCGTTTCGCGGAACAGCGGTTCGGCCTCGTCGCGCGCCAGCCGCACTTCGCTCAGGGGCGGGGCGGCCAGTTCGTCGCCGCCGCAGTAGCCCATGAGAAGCGCGTTGCTGGAAGCGGCGATCGGACGCGGCACGGCGGCGCCCAGCGCGTGCAGTTTTTGCAGCGTCGTGTACTCGTGCATCAGCCACGAGGTATGCGCTACCTCCTGCCCATAGGCGGTCTTTTTGCCCAGCGCGCGCTGAATGCGGTCACCATGAACGCTCTGGTTCATGTCGTGCCCCTCCGCCGAAAGCACGCCGCGTCCTTCGCGGTACATCTTGTCGTTGCGCAGTTGGCGGAACATGCGCGGGCGGTAAACTTTGGCCGCCAGCAGCGGCTCGTCCAGCCGTTCGTGCGCTTCGCAGCGGTAGACATTGGCTTCTTTGCCGCCTTTGACCAGCGCTAGCACATCGCTGATGTACAACTGGTCATAAAACGGGCGCAGCGAATCCAGCAGCCAGCCCTGTTCGAACAGGCCAGGGCGGTACGTCGTCTGGAAACCCGCTTCGAGGCCGGCGGTTTCGG
This sequence comes from Chloroflexota bacterium, assembly GCA_013388745.1. Lineage (GTDB taxonomy): Bacteria > Chloroflexota > Anaerolineae > Aggregatilineales > Phototrophicaceae > JACAER01. The sequence goes on along the minus strand of JACAER010000047.1, from coordinate 3,226 downwards.
CGATTTCGTTCAGAATCGTGTCGGGCGATTTTTTGGGCACGTGGCGGGCTTTGGGCTTGCGCTTGCGCCGCGCCTGGCGGTTATTACGGTCGAACAGGTCTTCGTAGTCGTCATCGTTCCCGGAGGAACGGTCAAAGTGATAAGGAGACAAGGTTAGAGTCCCTCAGCTTGTGTTGGTATTCAGGCATGAACGCTCCGCGCGCACGGGAGCAGGCGAAAGGTGTCTGCCGCGCGGGAATCCAGCAAGCGCGTCGGCAGAATAGTCGCAGCGCCGGCGAACGCGAGGTCATGCGGTTGGCGTTAAAGGGGAACTCTAACGGAGAAGCGTGGCCTTAGCGGAGCGCAGGCGCGTAACAGACAAGCGCGGATAGTGCCCTGACGTTTGCCATACTTGTCTTGCGCCTCGCTTTCTGAGAGAGGTAAAAGCCACACAGGGCGCGAGGGATAGTTTTTCCTCACAACCTTGTTCACTATAGCACAAACGGCCGCGCACTGTCAACGGGGGGCGTATCAGCCGCGGCGCAGTTTGATGAGCGCCGCACGCGCCTCACTGCTGTCGATGCGTTCCAGTGTGCGCGCAGCGGTGCTTCGTGCATGTGCGCGCGGCGCATTTGCGGCCACATCGGCCACAAGCTGTATAGTGTATACACCACCGATGCGCCCTAATGCGACAGAAGCGCGGCGCTGCATCGTCACATCGCCAACACGCAGCACCTTCACCAGTGGTTCAACTGCCGGCTCACCGAGCACGGTCAGCGTTTTCATGGCATGCCGCACCTGCGTTTTGTTGTGGCTTTGGCGCAGCGCTTGCAACAGGGGGGGCACCGCCTGCCCACCGAACAAACGCAGCGCAGCGCCTGCGTAAGCCCGTTCCTGCTGGCGGATGCGCGGCATGATGGCGATCTGCACCAACAGCGCCAGCGCCTGTTTGGGCCAGCGCAGCAGCGCCTCACGGATAAGCTGGGCGGTCTGTTTATCGCCTTCGTGCATGGTACGCAGCAGCAATCGCAGTCCGGTCAGATCGCTGTTTTTGAGCATCATGCCTACGGCTTCGGTGCGTGCTTCCAGCGGGTGATCATCGCCCAGGGCAATCTGGGAGGCAGTTCTGCGAATGTCAAACCGCTCTCCGCCAGCGGGCAGCAGTCGGTTATCGCGCATCATATAGACGCGCACAGCGCCAGGCGTGGCAGGGGTGACCGCAGTCAGTGTTTCGGCGGCGACAGGCGCATCGCGGAAGTGTGTGTCGCGCGTAACCCACTCCATCGGTCCTGGCTCGGCTGCCGCCGCGATTGTGGTATGCAGTTCTGCTGATCCCAACGGCAGCATCAACCCATCAGGTGTAGGCGCTCTGGCAGTCACGATGACCATCGCATCGCGCTTAGGTTTTTTAGGCGTCAGCGCGAAGATCACTTTACCGGAGTCATGATTGGCGTGCAGCTCGATCATTTCCTGCGTGTGTTCTGGCACAAAGTCGCTTGTTTTCACCTCCAGTGTCACCCGCAGCGGCAGCGGTTGGCCGTGCTCATCGACACTAAAAGCTAATGACAGCTTGCCTTCATCCACGTCCCCTTTGCTGATGGGGTGACCCTTTTTCGGGTGGTCAGGCAGGTCTTTTTTAAAGCCCTCTGAGCCTGGTATACAGATTTGCGCCCACACACTGACCTGCTGATCGAGGGCCACGCGGCGCGGCATGGCGCTGTACATGTGGCGCTCCTCAGCATAACGCTTCGGAATGACACTGGGGTCGATGAGCGTATCAGGGGTGGCTTGCGGGGGATCGTTGTAAAGAATGTCATTGATATTCTGACCCAACTTCTCCTCAAATTCATCAGGCGTACTATAGGTCGTGTAAAATCCCAGATAACGGGCGCTTTTTCCCTCGAAGCGCTTGAAAAAGGCATTAACTCTGGCGATCTGCGCACCCTTACGTTTAGCAATGGCTTTTTTGCAGCGGTACACCATAATGTGCGGCACTTTGCCGTGTTTTTCCATCGCACGATAGGCCTGGATGAACTCGTATTCCGTGCCCGACCTAAAGCGTTCACCGGTTCTGGGATCGACAAAAGGTGTGCCCAAACGCGACCAGAGGATGCATACCACCATATAGCAGGTGCCGGGTTTTTGGATGTAGCGTTCGATAATCAATTGCGCCGGTTCACCCATATCGGGTGGCACGTCACGCTCATAAGCCAATGGCTTTAGATTGTATTTGTCCTCGATATGTGCCTGCCGATTCAGCCTTTCAATCACGCGCAGCGTGCGTTCACGTTCTTCGCTCACATCGCCAGGTGAGGAAATAAAAATATACACTCTTTGCAGCCAGTCCATAGCCTTTGCTCTCTGCTACAGCCAACCTATCTTCATTATAAACCTATCTGGCAGGCGTAAATGCAGCCATAAGACCACAAGGGCACGCTGGTCTGAACACACCTGACGGTTTTTATGTGTCTCGGTTACCGCCGCGCGGCGCGTGTCCAACCGCCGGCAGCAGGATGCGCCGCTGTTTTGCGCGTGCCCAAAATCACCACGCAGGCCAGCAGCAGAATGCCGATTGTGCTGTTGTACAGCCACGCCTTAGAGGCCGTGTGAGTAACTGATGTTACGCACCAGCACCCTCACCCTAAATCCCTCTCCCTGGGGGAGAGGGACTTAGGACCACTGCTGCGTTTTGCTCCCCTTCTCCCTGAGGGAGAAAGGGCTGGGGGATGAGGGTCTTGCGTAACGTCAAGGAGTAACCAAAATGCTGTGCAGACGGACACACTTCAGCCTGTCAGCGGCGGTCCGCCGCGCGTATAAGTCGTCGTGTCCAGCGCGCACAGCCAATCGAAATCGGCCACCCTCTGCGCGCTGAGCGGGAAATAGCCGGGATTTTTCGGGCTGCCGGTGCGTGTGGTCAGCGCTTTTTGCGCGGCCTGGGCGCGGGCTGGCTGGCCGCCAACGCCTGCACATATTCCAGCGCGCCGTGCAGCAGGCTTTCGTCGTGCCGGTAATCGGCGGGCTGTGGGCGCGAACGGATGATCTTATAATAAAACAAGTGTTCGTAAAAAGCCAGCGCCAGATACGCTGTGTCCTGATAGGGTTATTAATAAACCTCCGTTTTGGATAGGCTTCATAGGCATCAAGATAAGGAATAGGCGAGACCCAAAAGCTGAAAAGTGGCGGGTCTCGCTTTTCGTTTCTGGATTTTGCAGCGGGCAAGTTGAGGAAGAATAGCCGAAAGGGTGCG
>JACAER010000015.1 GCA_013388745.1 Chloroflexota bacterium | reverse complement strand
CGCGGGCTGTGCGGGCGCGGCAGCGGCGGGTTTGGGCGCGGGCGCGGCAGCGGCGGGCGCGGCGGGTTTCGGGATGGCCGTCCACGCGCTTTGCACCTGTTTCCACGTTTCTTCGACATTGCCGTCGTTGTGGATAATGATGTTGGCTTTGGCCAGCTTTTCGACCTGCGGATTCTGCGCAGCAACCCGCTGGCGCGCTTCGGCTTCGGGCATCTTGCGCTTGTCCATCAGGCGCTTGATCTGTGTTTCCGCTTTAGCGTCCACCACCCAGACAGCATCTACCAACTTAGCCAGATCGCCTTCCAGCAGTTTGATGGCTTCGACGACGATCACGCTCTGCTGCGCGCGGCTCACCAGCACATTGATGGCCTGGCCGACAATCGGATGTGTAATCGCTTCGAGTTTGGCCAGCGCGGCGGGGTTGGCGAACACCACAGAGGCCAGTATCGCCCGGTCAATTTGTTTTTCGGCGTTCAAAATAAACTGTCCGAAGGTATCGACAATCGGCTTATACGCCGGCGCGCCGGGCGCCATCGCCTGATGCACCAGCCCATCGGCGTCGATGGTATAGGCGCCGAGATGCTGCAACATCTGGCGCACGACGCTTTTCCCGACCGCGATGTTCCCCGTGAGACCGATCACGTACTTGTTAGGCCAACGACTCACGGTTGCACCTCCGCATCCTATAACGTAGAAAGGTAGATAAAAGATAATTCGCCGTTAATTACGCCACGAGTATAACACACAAACGCCGACTTCATCCATAGACGCGCCGCGCAAAAGTATTAATTTTGCTGCCCGTTTTTAATCATCCCACATCACAAAACCCGGCGGCAGGTTATCCATGCCCAGCCCCAGCGGCTCTGGTTGCAACGGCGGCGGCGGCAGGCTTTGCGCCGGGTGCGGGCTGCGCCACTGTGTTTGCAGCACGCTGAGGATCGCCCCCAATCCGAGCGCCGCCGTCATGCCGTAGGTGATGAGGCCGACCACCGGCAGCGCGATGACAAAGGCCATCAGCGCCACGCCCAGCAGCAGGCTGGCGAGCAGCGCGCGCGCGCTGCCATCGTAGCGCCGCGCCACATGCAGCAGCGCCCGCCCGATTCCCAGACACACCACCACCCGCGCGATAAAGCCGCCCACGAAGGCAAAAATGCTCAGCGCGCCGATATTGAGGATGCCAAGCAGCGCGCCAATCGCGATCATCAGGTCATCCAGGCGCAGCAGTGACAGCACAAAGACGATAAAAATGCTCAGCACGAAAATCGCCAGCCCCGCCGGAATCACCACGATCAGCGTAAACGAGCCGATCCCCAGACATGTCAGGGGGCGCGCCTGTAAGGCCCGCAGCGGCGTCTGGAAGGCGCGCGGCAGCAGCAGCAGCCCGACTAAGCCCAACACGCCCAGCGTGGCGAATTCACGCACGACCTGCGAAAGATAGGCGCTCAGGCTGTAGGCGGTATCCACGCTTTGCGGCGCGGGCGCCCCCGTGCGCGTGTCGATACGCTCGAATTCGGTTGTATCTGCCAGCCCCGCCGGGAGTTCGGCTTCGACCGACGCGCGATAGCGCAGCCGCCCGGCGATAGTCGCGTTTTCGCCCAGGCGCAGCCCCGGACGCAAGAATTCCAGATCAAATTGAAAGGGGATGATGAAGGTCGGGAAGCGCGCCAGCCCTTCGGAAGTCGCGTCGCCGACGGTAGCGTCTGCCGTGCCGCCGATGCTGCCGTGAAGTTCCAGCGCCGACCCCCAGAAATTCACCTCGCCATCGACCCGACCTAACAGCAGCAGTTGATAACCGAGCGCCGTGATATTGCCCGGCAAATGGCTGCCGCGCGTCAGCGTGCTGCTCAGCGTCACGCTCACCAGATCGGCGCTGGCGCTGGCGAAGGCGGCGGCGGGCAGCACACGCAGCACCACCCCCGCGAAATAGACATCTTCGCCCACTGTGCCCGTGATGTCGAGCTGGCCGGAGGCCATAAACACGTCGCCTGTCACTGTCCCGCTGAGGGTGGCGCTGGTGGCCGCGCCGATCACGCTGCCCTCTACGCGCCCGGCGATGCGCAGTTCACGGCACACGGCGTATAAATTGCCGCTGATCGTTTGTTCAGGGGGAATCAGGCACGAATCACCCTGAACGATTTCGCGCGCGTGGGTCGGGCGCAGCGTCCCCGTCCACAGCAGCAGCAGCAGGGTTACTATCAGTCGGCGCATAAGTTCTGCCTCCGGCCTGAACAAGGCAGGCCATCTGACCCTATTCTACGCCATTTTGCCGCCGCAGGGTGAACGTTGCTCAATAGTAGATGAGTCCCTATTGCAAACAATTGATTTTTCAGAGAGACTGAGAGAAACACACAAGCCCACGTTTGTCAGGGGACAACGCATGGCCGACGAAGCGAATCTTTCAAAAAGCACGACCACCGTACTACCTATGCAGTCCAGCGCCGAACCGCTGCCAGAACGCGGCCCGCGCCCGGCCACACATCTGCTGGCGCCGCCCTGGCGTGTGCTGCTGCAAGTCGGCAGCGAAAACAAAACCACCGTCGGCATCCAGGTGCGCGAATACACCGTGCTGGGGCGCGCCGATGGCAAAGAAAACGACGCTGATGTCGATCTCAACCCCTATGGCGCGCTGCAAAACGGCGTCTCGCGCCGCCATGCCGCCATTGCCCACGACAAAGGCGCGCTGTATATCGAAGACCTGGAAAGCACCAACGGCACACGCATCAACGGCTTTCAACTGACGCCGAATCAAAAATACCGTCTGCGCGACGGTGATGAACTCGAACTGGGACGCATTCGCATCGTCGTGCGTTTCGTGCGTCCCTCCGCTTAATGCAGCGTTACGACGCCAGCAGTTCGCCGGCAAGCTGGCGGTCAATCCAGCGCGCGATGACAGGATAGCGGTAATCGCGCCCATTGGCCGTTTCCAGCGTGCCAATCGTGCTGTACAGCAGCATGGCGATCGGCAGCAAAAACACAACCAGCAGCAGCAGCAGCCCGGCCACCGCCCACAGCGGCACCAGCACTACGCCCACCGCCAGTGCCACCAGCAGCAGGGCGATGAACAGCCCCAGCAGCCACACCACACCGCCCACGCTCAAGAGCAGCGCCGCGCCTACCGTGCCCACCAGTTGCAGCACGAAGGCTTGCAGCGCGTGGAAAGCCACGTAATCCGATTTCTTGCGGAAGACCAGATACAGCGCCAGCGGGATAAAGATGCTGAAGGGCACGCTGATCCCCAGAGTCGCGAAACCTCCCAACAGTGTCAGCCAGGCGCTGGCATGCGCTACCGCCGACCAGCGCCGTTCGGCAGGCGTGGGCGCAGAGGCGCGATAGCTGCGCGGCACGCTGCGCGGAGTCGGTTCGCGGCGCAGTTTTTGGTAGCGTTCTTCATACTCCCGCACAACAGATTCGGTGTCGCCTTCGCCCGCTGCCGGCTGTCCGCCCGGCGTAGAAGACAGCCGTGACAGGCGCTTCACACCGCTTTCGTCGGGATTGATATTATCGGTCATTCTCCATCCCACATCTTTTGCATGTTCATAATCCGTAAATGTCTATACGTTAGCATATTCGCCAAAGTTGCGCCCGCGTGTGAATATTCCATAAAAAACGGGCACGCGCCGCTGCTGGCACGCCTATCAAAGAAGCCCGCACGCGGCGGGCTTCTTTCTGATTTTTCTATCCTACAGTCGGGTCAGGGATGCGAGAGATTTTGATTTTGGTCGGGACGACGCAGGCATCGTCTGCCACGAAAACATTCGATAATCTGCCTTAAATTTCGCTGACGCGGTGGCAGGCCACCCAGCGTCCCGGCTCGACTTCCAACAGCGGCGGATCGGGGTCGTGGTGGCATAATTCAAAGTGAACCGGGCAGCGCGTATTGAAGTTGCAGCCGATAGGCGGGCGCGCCGGGCTGGGCACATCGCCCGTCAGAATGATGCGCTGGCGCTTGGATTCGGCCATCGGGTCGGGGATGGGCACCGCCGACAGCAGCGCCTGCGTATAGGGGTGCAGCGGGTTTTCGTACACCTCGTCTGTTGGCCCCAGTTCGACGATCTTGCCCAGATACATCACCGCCACGCGATCGCAGATGTGGCGTACCATGCTCAGGTCGTGGGCGATAAACAGGTACGTCAGGTTCAATTCCTGCTGCAAATCCGCCAGCAGGTTGATGACCTGCGCCTGAATCGACACATCCAGCGCCGAAATCGGCTCGTCCGCTACGATAAATGTCGGCTTGAGCGCCAGCGCGCGCGCGATCCCTACACGCTGCCGCTGGCCGCCGGAAAATTCGTGCGGGTAGCGGTTGATGTAAAAGGGATTCAAGCCTACGCGCTCCATCAGGTTTTCGACATATTCCTGCTGTTCGCGCTTGTTGCTGTACATGCGGTGAATCACCAGCGGCTCGCTGATGATCGCGCCGACGGTCATACGCGGATTGAGCGAGGCGAATGGGTCCTGAAAGATGATCTGCATCCGCTTGCGCATGCGCCGCAGTTCTTCGTTGGGCAGCGTCGAAAGCTCGCGCCCTTCAAACTGCACCGAGCCAGAAGTCGGCTTATAAAGCTGGAGAATCGTGCGGCCTGTGGTGCTTTTGCCGCAGCCCGATTCGCCCACCAGCCCCAGCGTCTCGCCTTTGTAAACATCGAAGCTGATGTCATCAACGGCTTTGACCGCACCGACCTGCCGTTGAAAGACAATACCGGAAAGAATTGGAAAATATTTTTTGAGATTGCGTACTTGCAAGATCGCTTCGCGCCCCTGCGCGTCGGTCTTGACTGCGGCGGGATTAGAAGTTGGACTAACCACGTTGCGGCTCCCCCTCACGTACATCGACCCAGCAAGCGCCCAAATGCTGCCCTTCGGCTTCGCGAATTGTTTCCAGCGGCGGACGTTCCACTTCGCATTTATCTTTCTTGTACGGGCAGCGCACGGCGAAGGAGCAGCCCTGGGGCAGATAGCGCATGTCAGGCGGCGCGCCTTCGATCTGTATCAGTTTGCTGCTTTTGCGGTTCTGGTCGAGGCGCGGCAGCGATTTGAGCAGCCCCAGCGTATAGGGGTGGCGCGGGTCGCTGAAGACCTCTTTCACCGGACCGCGTTCCACGATGCGCCCGCCGTACATCACCTGAATCGTATCGGCCAGCCCAGCCACCACGCCCAGATCGTGCGTGATCCAGATCATCGCCATGCGCAGTTCGTCGCGCAGCCGTTTCACCAGTTCGATAATCTGCGCCTGGATCGTCACGTCCAAGGCTGTTGTCGGTTCGTCGGCGATCAGCAGCTTCGGATTGCACGACAGCGCCATCGCGATCATCACGCGCTGGCGCATCCCGCCCGAAAACTGGTGCGGGTAGTTGTCGAGCCGTTTGCTGGCGTCGGGAATGCCCACCATATCGAGCAGTTCGGCGGCGCGCGCGTTAGCGGCGCTGCTGCTCATGCCCAGATGCAGCTTGAGCGCTTCGGTGATCTGCGTGCCTACCGTCAGCACCGGGTTCAGCGAGGTCATCGGATCCTGGAAGATCATGGCGACTTCTGCGCCGCGCACCAATCGCATTTCTTCCGATTTGAGTTTGAGCAGGTCGCGCCCGCGAAAAATGACTTCGCCGCCCTCCACCTTGCCGGGTGGACTGGGTATCAATCCCATAATCGACAGGGCATGAACGCTCTTGCCGCTGCCGCTTTCGCCTACGATCCCCAGCGTTTCACCCTCTTGCAGGTTATAGGATACGTCGTTGACGGCGTATACAATCCCCTCTTGAGTGTAGAAGCGGGTGACGAGGTTTTTGACCTCCATGAGAACTGCCAAGAGTCCGCCCCTCCTTCAACTCGACCCGGTTAAAGTACCTATAGCCTTCTCTTAAAAAGAATGCGCAGAGTTTGCATCATTCTCTGCCGACTGTCAAGAAGCTTGTTGCGAGGATGTAACTCGCCGGCCAAAGAAAAGGGGCACGCTCGGCGTGCCCCTCACCCCTGTTCCTGCTGTTTGTGGTTAGCTGCCCCCCGCGAGCTGCGGCAGCATATTCTTCAGAATGCGTTCCAGCGCGATAGTATGGCTGCAATATGCCGAACGCTTAAAATCCGAGCAGTCGCAGTCCCAGCCATCGTGCCCCAACACCGTGTGATGGTCGCTGTTGTTGCCCTTGAAGACCACATCGAAAGTGATGAAGCGAATGCGGTCGGTTTCGTGAGCGTAGCGCGCCGCTTTTTCCACATCGCTCACGACGTTCTGGCCGTGCGCGTAGGGCAGCGGGTCGCGCTTCAGCATCTTCGAGAAAAGCCGCTCCAGACTCATGATATGCGGGCAGATATGATGACTGTGGAAGCCGGGGCAGGTGCAGTGCCAGCCGTTTTCGTCCAGGCTGATGTTATAACTGCTGTTGTCGCCCTTAAATTCGATCGTCAGGTGATTGAAGGTGATGCGTTCCGGCTCCTCTGCGTAGCGCCGCGCCTTCTCGATTTTGCTGATCGTTCCGTAGTCCATCGTGCCTGTATCCTCCGTATTGTTAAGCGGTAAAAAAAAACACGCGGCGTTCGTCCAGCGCGAAGCCGCGTGCTAAGGGGCAAATCCTGAAAAAACCAGTGAGCGCACAGCGAATGTGCCTCCATTCCACTCCATCTAGTATAGTTCTAAGTTTAAGTCATCTTTAAAGCTTTGTCAAACGTTCTCATCCTCAATTTGCGGGCTGTTTTCGCCTGCCATATCGCTGGGATAAAAGGTGACCAGCGCGGCGAAATCGCACTGCGTGCCGTCGCCCGCGCCCGCTGCGCGGCTTTCGTTCACCATCTCCAGCAGCAGCGCCTTGAGGCGCTCGTGATAATGGCGAGCGCGTTCCGGCGTCAGCCGCAAGTAGCCGCGCAGCAGCAGCAGCGCTGCCGGGTCTGGCGTGTGCGCCAACATATTCAGCCTGCCGCTGTGGACGCTGCGCCGGATGTCGCCGGCGGTGGCTTCCAGCGTGGTTTCCAGCAGCACATCCAGCCCGCGTTCGCCTTCCGGCGTGCCCGGTGTCATGATGGCACGATCCACGCGGAATATACGCGCCGCCACCTGATAGTATTTTTCGTCCACCGCGCCGGAAATATGGCGCACATCCACCACGCGGATAATGCCATGCTGCTCCAGCAGGTGCAGATGATAGTACAGCCGCGTGAACGGGATTTGCAGCTTTTCCGCCAGCGTATTAACCGTACACGCCTGCCAGCCCATCGTCTGCAAAATGCGCAGCCGCAGCGGGTCAAAATACACCTTAAACGCCTCAATGTCGCTGAGCAAAATCTCGTCTACAGGGCCATCATTCATTATTAAAATCCTTGTTAAATCGACAGCATGGCAGTTGACGCGGCGCTACAGAGTATGCTATTGTAATCGTTGAAAACTTTTTTTCAACGATGAGTTTTCAACCGGATTCGTGAAACAAGGAGACATTCTCGGTGCGTAAGCTCACTCTGTTCCTGCTTGTGCTGTTCACTTTGGCGGCGCTGCCAGCGCTGGCGCAGGACGGTGCGGCCCCCGGCACGTTCGCAGAAAGCGACTGCTGGTTCGGTGCGATCACCGGCCACAACCCGCGCTGCGGCTACCTGACCGTGCCCGAAGACCACAACAACCCCGACAGCGGGCGCACGCTGCGGCTGGCCGTCGCCATTTTCCCGGCGACCGGCGCAGACCCCGCGCCCGACCCGCTGATTTATCTGGAAGGTGGTCCCGGCGGCAGCCCGCTGGAAATACTGCAATTCACCTTTTCGACGCAGTTCGCCGCCTTTACTGCCGATCGCGATGTCATTATCTTCGATCAGCGCGGCGTCGGCTATTCCGAACCGGCGCTGGACTGCCCGGAACTAACGGAACTTCAGCGCGAAACGCTCGACCAGGCATTGAGCCTTGAAGAAAACACGCGCCTGACCAACGCCGCCTTTGCCGCCTGTCAGGCGCGCCTGGTCTCCGAAGGGGTCGATCTGACGCTGTACAACAGCGCGCAAAACGCCGCCGATGTCGCCTTGCTGTGGCAAAGTCTGGGCTACAGCGAAGTCAATCTGTACGGCATATCCTACGGCACGCGCCTGGCGCTCACCATCATGCGCGACCAGCCGCAGGGCGTGCGCAGCGTGATGATCGACTCGGTGTATCCGCCCAACGTCAATCTGCTGCAAGCGCCGCTCAACGCCAACCGCGCTTTCGAGGCGCTGTTCGCGGGCTGCGCCGCTGACGCCGATTGCAATGCTGCTTATCCTGATCTGGAAAGCGTGTTTTACGAGACCGCCGCGCGGTTGACCGCCGCGCCCGCCGAAATCGAAGTGCGCGACCTGAACACACTGGAGGCGCTGCCCGCTGTGCTGAATGGCGACAGTTTTATCACGCTCACTTTTCAGGCCTTATATTCCGCCGATCTGATTCCCTCGCTGCCGCAGGCCATTTACGCCGCGCGCGCCGGCAGCTTCAGCTTCTACGAGCAGTTGTACGCGCTGCTGCTCTTCCAGGCCGATGTGCTTTCTTATGGCATGTACAATTCGGTGCAGTGCAGCGAAGACACGCTGTTGGTGAGCGAAGGCGAATTGACACAGATCGCCGCCGAAATCCCCGATGCGCTGCGCGGCTTCGCTGGCGATTATTCGCCGGAACAGGTTTTCGGCTTCTGTCAGGACTGGGGCGTCACGGCGCTGCCCGCGCTGGAAAATGAGGCCGTGACGAGCGACATTCCGACACTGGTGATGGCTGGCGAATACGATCCGATCACGCCGCCCGCCTGGGCCGAACTGGCGGCGCAAACGCTGCCCAACAGCACCTATTTCCTCGTGCCCGGCGTCGGTCACGGCGCTATCCCTGCCAGCGAATGCGCCACCCGCATCGCGCTGGCTTTCCTGGCCGACCCGACCACGCCGCCCGATGGCTCATGCCTGGCTTCTGCCCCCGCGCCCGATTTCAGCATCGCCGGCGAGGCCGTCACGCTGGTGCCTTTCACCAACGAAGACCTAGGGATCAGCAGTGTGGCCCCCGAAGGCTGGCAGGAAACCTCGCAGACCGTCAGCGGCCTGATCGTGCTGATTTTCCAGCGCGATCTCGAAACTAATCTCAGCTTTATCGTACTGGCGACCCCGCAGCAGCAGTTCTTGCAGGGGCTGGCGCTGCAAACCGGCGGCGCGCTGCCCGATCCGGCGCAAACGCTGGCGGTCGAAGGCGTGACGTGGACGATCTATGAACTGGTACTGATGGGCATTCCCTTCAATGTCGCGGTGGCCGAAATCGACGGCCTGACGTATGTGCTGCAACTGCAAACTATGGCGGAAGAAAGCGCCGCGCTGGTCGAGCAGGTGCTTGTGCCGGCGGTGCAGGCGCTGCGCCCGCTGCAATAATTTGCCAGGCGTTGTGGGGCGACGCGCCAGGTCGCCCCTCCCCACCGAAATGCCTTCCTCCCCGCAAGCCGCCAAACTCGCGTAGAAGCCGCCGCCGTTGTGGGTTACAATCGCGCGTTGTGACTGAACGCTGGATGGAGGGCTTTTACCATGCTGATCGCGGGAGATATCGGCGGCACTAACACACGCATGGCCTTGTACGAACTGCAAGGCGAACAGCTTGTGCAGCTTGTCGCCAAAAACTACCCCAGCCGGGAATACGGCAATCTGACGGAAATCGCCGCGCACTTTAAGGCGCTGGCGCAGCAGCAGGTGCGCGCTGCCGCGCTGACACAGGCCGTTTTCGGGCTGGCCGGCCCGGTAGACCGCCTGCGCGGCGAGTGCATCACTACCAATTTGCCCTGGCATGTCAAAGCCACCGAACTTAAAAGTGTGCTGGGTATCGACGCTGTGTACCTGCTCAACGACGTCGAATCGATTTCCTACGGCGTGCTGCATCTCGGCACTGAGGATGTCGTCGCGCTTAACCGCAACCCCGAAGCGCAGCAGGCCGATTCCAAAGGCAACAAAGTGCTCATCGCGCCCGGCACGGGACTGGGCGAAGCGATTCTGGTTTACGACTGGCAGGACAACCTGTATCACATCAGCGCCACCGAAGGCGGCCACGCCGATTTCGCGCCGCGCAATCAGTTCGAAATGGGCCTGCTGCGCCATCTGCACGACAAATTCTGGGACGACAGCTTCGGCCACATCAGCTACGAGCGCGTCATCTCCGGGCAGGGCATCGGCCATATTTACGATTATCTCAAAGAATCGTTTTCCATCTCCGAAAATCCGCAGGTCGCTATGCAGCTCCAGCAGGCCAAACCCGACAAACGCGCCGCCATCATCTCCGAAGCGGCCACCCGGCACCAATCGGAATTGTGCATGACGACCATGACAACCTTTGTCAGCATTCTGGGGGCCGAAGCCGGCAATATGGCGCTGAAAACGCTGGCCTACGGCGGCGTGTACCTGGGCGGCGGCATCCCGCCCAAAATTATCGAAAAACTGGAAGACGGCTCGTTTATGGCGGCGTTCGTCAACAAAGGGCGTTTCGCCAACGTGATGGCGCGCATCCCGGTATACGTGATTGTGCGCGACGAGCCGGGCTTATTCGGCGCGGCCTGCTACGCCCAGTTCCACGCCGCACAGGGATAAGCGGCAGTTGTGGAAAGGCGCTTGAAACACATCGGGGGCGGGCGTCACTGCGGCGTCAGCCCCGGCACAATCACGCGCCACAGCAGATACAGGCACAGCGGCGCCAGCGCCAGCAGCGGCAGCAGCACCAGCCCGCCGTACAGCGCCGCGCGCTGCCCCGCCGCCCGCGCGATCAGCCGCGCCCACCATTCCAGCCCCAGCGCGAGCGCCAGCGCCGCCGGCATCAGCCCCGCGTACAGATAGCGCCCCTGAAACTGCAAAAATTCGCTGTTGTAGTAAAAATAGGCCGCCAGCGCCAACAGCCCCGCCAGCAGCAGCACGACGCCCGCACGATTCCAGCGTTCGCGCGCCATTATCAGCCGCAGCGCTGCTCCGCTCACGCCCGCCAGCGAGAGCGCGCTCACATACCACAGCGGCCAGCCCGCCAGCGGCAGCCCCATCCAGCCGAACTGTCCCCAAAAGCTGACAAACGTGGTCTGCGCCAGATCGCGCCAGTACTGTGCCGCGCCCACACGCGCGATATAGTCGTCTGTACGCGGCTGGCCGACCACCACAGTATCATGCGCGCGCAGGCCGAGAAAATCCGGTGTGCCGTAGACGCTCAGGTTGCGTCCCCACCACAGCGCCGCGCACAGCAGCGCCGGCAGCAAAAACAGCGCCCACGCCCGCAGCAGCTTTCCCGGCTGGCGTATTTGCCGCCTCAGCCAGTAGGGCACAGACAGCCGCAGCCCGTCGAAAAAATTCACCAGACTCACCAAAGGCGGCGTGTGCGGAAGCTGGGTGACCGTATCGCGCACCAGCGCGTCTGGCCCGCGAATCCCTGCCAGCGGATGCGGCGGCAGATAGGCGCGGTGGCGCAGATACAGCGCCAGCGGCACCAGCCCCGCCAGAAAGTAGCCGGTGGTTTTCGTCAGAAAAATCAGGCCGACCAGCGCGCCTAACAGCAGCGGCCAACCGATTTCCGCGCGCGCCGTGCCCGGCGGTGTGCGCAAAAAACGCAGTGTCGCGTACAGCGTCAGGGCGATCAGCGCCCACGCCAGCGCATCGTTGTTGACCGACGCCAGAATCGCCACGTTCTGCGGCAAAAACGCCACGAAGGCCGCCGCCCCCAGCGCCAGCCAGACCTGTTCCGGCAGCAGCAGGCGCGCTGTCGCATAGGTACAAGCCACGATCACTGTCCCTAACGCCACCGAAAACAGCCGCAGCGCCAGCAGACTGCCACCCGACAGGGTATACAGCGGCGCGGCCAGCAGGTAATACAGCGGCGGCTGATGGTCTTCGTATTGAATCGCCGCTAAGTTTTGCAGCAGTTCGGGGGCGAAGCGCGCGCTTTTTAAGGCGTCCAGATAATCTGCGTCCCAGTCGCCCGGCGCGATCAGCGGGCAGCAGCCGCGCGTCGCCACCTGCGCCACATAGTTATAGTGCGCGGGTTCATCCGGCGCCTGCCAGGCGGGCGTTGCCAGCGCGAACGCTGCGCCGATCAGCATATACGCCAGCACAATCATCGCCAGCCCAAATCGCGCCATCATATAAATCCCTTGAGCGAAAAATATGGAATGAAGATGTGCAAAGTCGAGCCTGACTGCCAGCTAATCCCTATTCCAGCCCATCCAGATCTGCCGTAAACGCGCGCGCCCCCGCCGCCAACAGCGCCCGGTTGCCGCTGCTCTCTTGATCGAGCACGTATAAAGGCCGGCCCTGGGCCTGCGCGTAACGCGCTGCGTGCATCGCTCCGCCGTCGATGTCTGTTTCAATGACGAACACGGCCTGCGCCAGCCCGCTGATCAGCCGGTTACGAGTGACGAGTGCTGGCGTGTTTGGGGGCGCGTCCGGGCGGATTTCTGAAAGCAGCGCCGCGCGCCGCAAAATCTGCGCCGCCAGGTTCGCGTTTTCTGCCGGATAAATACGCAGCGCGCCGCTGCCCAACACCGCCAGCGTTTGCCCGTCCGCCGCCAGCGTGCTGTAGTGCGCCGTCGTATCGACGCCCCGCGCCAGCCCGCTGATCACGCCCATGCCCCGCGCCACCAGATGCCGGCAAAGCCGCTGCGTGACCTGCTGTGCCCGCGCGGACGGTGCGCGCGTGCCCACCACCGCCGCCAGCGGCAGCGCCGGCAGTGTCCCGCGCACAAATAACACGGCAGGCGCGTCTGCCAGATCAGCCAGCGGCGCGGGAAACTCATCGGGCAGCAGCAAGCGCACGCCCGCCTGCTCCCAGGCGCGCAGATGCGTCCGCGCCGCTTCGATGTCCACCGCGCGAATACTGGCCGCCAGCTTGGGGCCGATACCCGTCACCGCTTGTAAGGCCTGTTCGTCCGCCCGCAGGATGGACTCGGTATCGCCGAAATGCGCGGTCAGCGCGCGCAGCGTTTTCAGCCCGATATGCGGCCTCAGACTGAGCGCCACCCACGCGATATCCACTTAATCTTCCTGATAGTATTCGATGAGCGAAAGCAGCATGGTGTGGATAAAGGTGTTTACCTGGCGCAGCAAATGTCCCCAATCAGCGGCGCTGTGCGGCTGCGCCACTTCCGACCAGGTGAGCACGGCGTTGGTGACAAAATCGCTGTAGTAAAAAAAGCCGCGCACGGCCTGCGGCAGAGTCAACCCATCGGCGATCAAACGCACGCCGTAATCCTTGCCCAGTGTGACCGCCGCCGCCAGATCGCTGTCCTGGCCGTTGTTCGCCAGATACACGCGCAGCGCTTCCAGCACGCGCCGCCCCTGCTGGCGCAGATGATCGCGGGTCGCATCGCGCATCGCCGCGTACCATGCCGCGCGCGCCAGGGGGCTGTCGTCCACCTGCATGCGCGTTTGCCCCAGCGCGTTCTGGATAATGATCTGCACTTCGCTCGGCTGCACTTCGCTCGGCTGCGACTGCGCGTAATGCAGCAGATCGGTCTTGCGGAAACGGCGATGCCCGCCGGGCGTGCGCCGTGACGGCAGATCGCCGCGATCTGCCCAATTGCGCACGGTGGCCGGGTGCACGCCCAAAATTTCTGCTGCGCCGCGCAAACTGACCCATTCACCGGATTCGCTCATAGCCGCTTCTGATCGCTAACCATCCTGATATGTCTAGTATAGCGTTGTGCGCGCGCTTCGGCCATTGCCGTCCCTGTGGCCGCAAATACCTGACCTGGAAAAGGAGCTGCCTATCCTCCCACCGTAATCGTATCCACCACGCCGCTGTCGCCCGCCGCCGTCGGCAGGCGGGCCCCCGTCTGCCAATCGTAAACGATCACGCGCACGTCATAACTGCCCGCCGCCAGCCCCGCCAGCGAAATCGCTGCCGCATGACAGGCGAATCGCTCCAATGGCACGCCGTAATCGGCCTGCGCCAGCGGTGCGCCCGTCTCCCCCACCCGCGTCACATGCAAGGCCACCGAATATTGATACGCGGGCAGGCTGTTCCCGCCCAGCCACGCCAACAGCAGTTCGTACTCGCTGCCGCTGCGTTCCCCGCGCGCGAAGGTCAGCGCCAGCCCCTCGCCATAGGCATAGAGTGTCGAAGCCGCCGCGTCCGCCGGCGCGTGACAGCACTGCGGCGCGCGCGCGTAGAGGTCAGCGCGCAGGCCATCGACCTCTAATGCCGTCCCGCAGGCCGAAAAACGCGGCGTGATCACCTGCTCGAAGGCCGTCAACCACTCACCGGGCGCGGCCACCGCTGTTTCGCGGCCCAGCCACAGGCGCAGCGCGGCGCGCGTATAGTTGGCCGCCGCCGCCGCGAATTCGCCCGCCGGCGCGCCCTCGCGCACCCACCACTCCATGATCGCGCCCGGCACGCGCAGATCGCGCATATAGTACTCAAACGGCCCGGAAACGCCCTGCGAATTCTGCGGGACACTGAAGACCACAACATCGCCCGGTTGCGTATTCTCTCGCAGCGCGTCGGCCAGCGTGTTCCAGGGCAGATGAATGCGGAAAAAGCGCATGTTTTCGTCGCCGAACAGCGTATCGTTGAAGTCTGTGAACGAATTGCCCACGCCGAAAACCAGCATCAAGCCCAAGAGCAGAGGCGGAGCAAAGCGCCAGCGCGCCAGAGTGTGAAGGCCGAAGCCCGCCAGCAGCGCGCACGGCGGCAGCAAAACCATAAAATGGCGCGCGTGGGCGTTGACCGACATATAAGCGTTCAGCGCCAGCGCCAGCGCCAGCGCGCTCAGCGCGACAAACCAGGCGAAGCGCAGCCGGATAAACAAGCGTCCGTCCGGGCGCGCGCGCCACAGCGCCCACAGCGCCGCCGCGAACAACACCAGCGCCAGCGCCACCGCCGCGCTGCTAAAGGCATATAACAGCGTGGCGATCATCGTCACGGCCTCGCTCAATGGTTCCTGGCGCACGGCGGCGTTGCTGCTTTTGCCGAGTCCATCCAACAGCACGCCCGCCCATGGCACGAACATCAGCCCGCCGCCGATCATCAGCGCCAGCGGCAGCCAGCGCGTTTTTGCTGGCATATCGCGGCGCAGACTCACGAACAACAGATGATACAGTCCCAGCGCCGCCGCCAGCAGCGCCGCGAAATAATGCACGTAGAGCATCGCGGCCACGCTGGCGAAAAACGCCGTCTGCGTCCGCCATCCCCCGCCGCCATACATCACGCGCCAGTACAGCCAGAGCGTCAGCGTGACCAGCAGCGCGTAGAGCGTATAGGCGCGCAGTTCATGCAGATAGTAGATGAAGAAGGCCGACGCGCCCAGAAAAAACGCCGCGCCGTACCCAACTAAGCGCGCGCCGCCCAGCGCCCGCCCCGTGCGATAGGCCAGTGCCGCCGCCAGCAGCCCGCACAGCAGCGAAAACGCGCGGTCGGCAAAGGCTGTCCAGCCGACGAGCATCCCCCAGCCCTTGAGCAGTGTATAGTAGCCGGGCGCGTTCCACGGGTCTTGTGTGGCGATACGCTGCCAGGTTTCCAGCAGCGAAACCGGCCCCCAGTGCGCGCCGCCCGCGTGGTAAAGCGACCACCACTCGTCTGTCCAGATAGCGTCGGCGTTCAGCCCGCGCGCGCCCAATGCCGCCAGCAGCAGCAAGAACGCCGCCAGCGCCCAGACATGCAGCGCTAAACGCGCTTGTGGAGAAGGAGGGGTTAAGAAACTGCGCATCAGGGGTCACTCATCGCGGCCATTATCGGTGCGCAGCATTGTAGCGGCCAAAGGCACGCGCTGGCAATGGCCGCCGCCCGGCGAAAAGCAGGATAGGGCGCTGTTGTCCTACGGCGCTGCTTAGCTCCAAATAGCTGCTAAACCGGCTTCCATCCATATAGAAACGGTCAACTTCTTTCCTCCTTGCCCCACCCGCCGCCGCCCGGCGTCTCGATCACCAGCACATCGCCGGCCTCCATCTGCGTCGTGAACTTGCCGCCCATCATGCCCTCGTCTGGTTCCGGCGGCTTCTGGCGCTTGGTCGGAAAGCGCGGGCGCGGCGCGGCCTTGCGTATCACCCGATTCACGCCCACTTTGCCGGCCTGCCCGCCCTTCAGACTGTAGGGCGCGTATACCCGCCGTTCACTGTTGACCGTCACGGTGGCCCCCGCCAGAAACTCGTACACCCGGCGGATGCCATCGCCGCCGCGCTGCTTGCCCGCGCCCCCGCTGCCCTCGCGGATGCGGTATTCCAGCACGCGCAGCGGCAGCGCCGCCTCCAGCGCCTCCACTGGCGTATTGCGCGTATTGGTCATATGGCTGTGGCGCGCGCTCAAGCCCGGTGCACGCGGTCCTGCGCCGTGCCCGCCGGCGATCGTTTCATAATAAACGAAAGGCCGCCCCTCGTAGATGCCGCCAATCGTCACATTGTTCATCGTCCCCTGGCTGGCCGCCGGGATTTTATCGGGCAGCGCCACCGCCAGCGCCCCCAGTACCGCGTCTACGATGCGCTGTCCGGTTTCGGTATTGCCCACCGCCACCGCCGCCGGATAATCGGGGTTGAGCACACTGTGCGGCGGCGTCAGCACATGCACCGGCTCGAAACAGCCGTGATTCATGGGCACATCGTCGCTCATCAGCAGGCGCACACAGTAATAGGTCGCCGAGCGCACAATGGCGGTCACAGCGTTGACATTGCCCGCCACTTGCGCCGCGCTGCCGCTGAAATCGACCTCCAGCGCGTCGTCGGCCACCGTGATTTTGACGTGAATCGGGATGTGTTTGTTCTGCTGGCCGTCGCCTTCCAGCGCGTCCTCAAAGCTGTACGTGCCCCTGGGGATGCTGCCAATCGCCGCTTGTGTCAGCCGCCGCGAATAATCGATGAGCGCCGCCGCATGTTGCTGCACGCGCTGCGGTCCATGTTCGACCACCAGCGAGAGAATACGGTATTCGCCCACGCGCTGCGCCGCCAACTGGGCTTCGATGTCGCCCAGCCGTTCGTCGGGGGTGCGGCTGTTGGCGGCGATCAGTGCCAGCACGCCCTCGTTGACCCAGCCGCTGACCATCAATTTCACCGGCGGGATAATCAGCCCTTCCTGATGCAGCTCACTGCTCAGCGGCAGCGAACCCGGCGACATGCCGCCGACATCGGCGTGATGCGCGCGGCTGGCGACAAAAAAGCGCGGTTCGCCTTCGATAAACACGGGCGAAACCATGGTGATATCGGGCAGATGCGTGCCACCGCGATAGGGATCATTCAATACGATGACATCGCCCGGCACCAACTGGTCGAACTCGCGCAGCGCGTATTCCACCGAGGCCGGCATACTGCCGAGATGCACGGGAATATGCGCGGCCTGCGCTACCATGCGCGCCTGCGCGTCGAAGACGGCGCACGAAAAATCCAGGCGTTCACGGATATTGGGGCTGAAGGCGGCACGCTGAAGCGTCACGCCCATTTCTTCGGCAATCGATTCGAACAAACTGCGGAACACGGCGAGGGAAATGGCGTCTACGAGCATAAGTACGCACCTTCAATCAGGCTTGTGCGCCAGCGCACCCAACAGCGGCGTCAGATGCTTCAGATTGTGGGTATACAGTGGCAGTTGCAGACGATGGCAGGGCGCAGCGATCAGGCAGTCCATGATTTCTACCCCATGACTGAGTCGAAAATCCGCAAGACGATCTGCTGCCCAATCTATATCGGCGAGAATCGTTTTTCTCTGCGCCGCTTTCCAACTCATCGTTGGCGCGTGCGATCGCAAAATATCCACGAGGATACTAGTGTCTAGGAGAACGTCTGCCACCCACGCCGCTCCTTGGCCTTGCGCCTCTGCTCCTGCCCGCTATTATACGCCCAACACGTTGTCCAGTTCGATGCTGGCCTGCTGCAAGCCGTTGAGCAGCAGCGTCAGATCGGTACCCCAGACCATGATTTGCGCGCCGAGCGCCCGAAGCTGGCGCGCTTCGTCCACGCTGCGCGGCAGCGATCCCCACCACTTGCCGTTGGCGTCGCAGGCGGCCTTGACACGCGCGAAGGTCTGCGCCAGATCGCTTTGCGCGGCGGGCGGCTGATGCTTCATGCGCACGCTCAAATCCGACGGGCCGACATACAGCGCGTCCAGCCCCGGCAGCGCGGCGATCTGTTCGACGACGGCCAGGCCTTCCGGCGTTTCGATTTGCACGACCAGAAAGGTTTCGCGCAGCGCATGTTCCACCAGCACCTCGCGTGTTTGGCGCGTATCCAGCCCGAAGTTGCCTTCCAGCCCGCGCCCTTCTAAGCCGCGATCACCCAGCGGCGGGAACTTGGTCTTGGCGACCAGTTCGCGCGCGCTCTGTACATCCGAAACATGCGGCACGATCAACCCCGTGGCGCCGTCTTCGAGATAGCGGTACAACTGCGCTTTTTCGCGCGTCGGCGTGCGCAGCACACAGTCGATGTCGTACAGGTGGAAAAACGCCAGCAGCGCCTGAATCTCGCGGGCGTCCATCGGGCGATGTTCCAGATCGAGCCAGATGCCGTCATAACCGAGATGCGCAGCATAGGCCACAAAGCCGGGCACAAAATGTCCCAACATCGCCATTTTCACCGGCTGGCCGGCGCGCAGTTTCGCCAAAATTTTGCTCTTACGCATGATCGTTTCCTTTTGGATGAACACAGAAAAAAGCGCGCCGTTGATGCGCGCTGTCACTGGCAGAAGCGCGCACTTTGTGCCACACTCGCGCCAATCTTATCCCATATAGTGGCGCGCAACTATGACCACACGCAGTTGTTTTCTGATTGGCCCGATGAGCGACGATGAGCTTGGCGAAAAAGCGCGGCTGCGGCGGCTGAAAACGGCGCTCAAACCGCTGCTGGCGGAGTTCGGTTACAGCGTGCGCCATCCCTGGGACTTGTTGAAGCGTGACCGCATCATGCATTCGGTGATCGAAGCGATTGACCGCGCCGATCTGGTGATCGCTGACCTGACAGGCAATAATCCGAACGTGTTCTATGAACTCGGCATCTGCCATTCGCTGGGCGTGCCGACAATACTGGTTCGGGAAAAACCGAAACGCGGCGAAAGCGCGGCGCTGCTGCCTTTCGATATACGCGATTTCGTCTATATCGATATCGACATTGCCAAGGCGCAGGACATTCGCGAGCGGCTGCGCAACAAAATCGAAGAAATTCACCGCCAGATCGAAGATTATACGGTGTTCGATAATCCGGTGACGCTGTATTACCGCGAGCCGATCACCAACATTTCGCCCGCTGCCGGGTTGGCACAGGGCTACTATCACAATTTCGTCAAGCCGATAATTGATCGCCTGAAATGGATGAACCCGGAACAGACCGAGCATATCTACAGCGTGCGTATCGAGTCTCCGGGTGGTCAAAGCGTGGAGTTAGGCAAGTCGGTGGAGGCGCGCCACGACCTGAAGCTGCACATTATTCTGCCGCTGCGTGTGGAATACTGCACAGAAGACCGGATCAGCGCGGTCAAGCGTCATGTGCAGCAGGCCGTGATTCAAACGGAACGCCGCGATATGACGGTAATGGCGCGTTTAAATGCTGTAACATCTCAACTGCTCGATATTCCCTCGGCGATGAATGTGATGAACGCGGCGCTCAAAAAGCGCGCGGGGCAGTTGCAAGTGCGCAAGGATTCGGCAGATTGGCGCGCTATTGAACGCGATGAGGTCAACCGCTTTCATTTTGAACTGCGCCAGTGGATTGATGAGAATGACCATGCTTTTCGGCGGCGGGTGAAGATTTTGCATTATGATCCAGAAAATGTGGAAGAATCGCTGCACTGGCTGCACGAAATATGGGTCGATTAGATTAAATTCAGGCTAAATTGGCCTTGACGCGCGCTTAAAGCGTGGCTATACTGATAAACGTTCGGCAGCGGACAACACCTCAACACAACTGACTTAACAACAGAAAAAGCATAGAGAGCAGCGACGACACCCACAGGCACAAGCGGTGGGGTGGTT
>JACAER010000034.1 GCA_013388745.1 Chloroflexota bacterium | reverse complement strand
GTCGGCAAACTGATGGCGCGCCCTATCATACGGCTCCTGTGGTGCGCCCTGGCGCTGCTGCTGGCGTCCGCTGCCGCCCTGCTGCCCGATGACGCGCTTTCGGCGGCAGAGGCGCGCGCG
Organism: Chloroflexota bacterium; assembly: GCA_013388745.1. Taxonomy (GTDB): domain Bacteria; phylum Chloroflexota; class Anaerolineae; order Aggregatilineales; family Phototrophicaceae; genus JACAER01. The sequence goes on along the minus strand of JACAER010000034.1, from coordinate 270,872 downwards.
CTGTGGCTGCTGGCCGACCCGCCGCGCGGCCAACACTTGTCGGATTCGCCCCGCGCCGCGCTGGAGCACGTCTGGGATTCGCTGCGCGCCGCCGCTGACCGCACACGCGCGCAGGGCGAATGTCTCCCCTGCGCGCTGCCGCTCGATGCCTGGCTCGCGCTGGCGGGCGACAACCCGCTGAGTCTGCGGCTGCCGGCGCTGTCGGCCGGGCTGCTGGCCCTGGCCGCCTCCTTCCCTCTCGCGCGCCGCTTCTTCGGCCAGCGCGCGGCATGGATGACGCTCGTCCTGCTGCTCACACTGCTGCTGTTTGTGCCACTGCTGCGCCGCGCCAGCCCCTATCCGCTGCTGCTGGCCGCCGCCATGCTCGCGCTCTACGCTCTCGCCCTGCGCTGGGCTCTTGCGCGCCCGCTGCTGGCCGCGCTGGCGATTCTGGCGTGGGCGCTGGCCGCCGCGCCGCTGCTCAGCCAAGCCTATCGCCCGCATAACGCCGCCCGCGCCGCCCTCGAACAGGCTGCCGCCGCGCGTTTGCCCGCCGAACCCGCCCTGCTGTCGCTCGACCCGCGGCAGCCCGCCGCCTTTTATGCCCGCGAAGGCGGTTTTTTACAGGGCATCAGTATCGATCTAAGCTGGCGCGCTTTTTCCAGCGACGAAATCGCCGCGCTGGTTGAGCGGCTGCCCGGCGCGCGCGCCCTCTGGCTGCTGCTGCCCGCCGCCGTCCCGCTGACGGACGACATCAGCACACGCCTGCTCAACGACGGCTGGCAAATCGGCCTCTCGCTGGCGGGGGATGGCATCTTGCTAGTCCGTCTGAACAGAAGGTAAAGAGATGCGCCTGTTCGTCGCTGTCGAACTGCCCGACGACATCAAAGACGCGCTGGCGGCGCTGCGCCTCGACAGCGTGGCCGGCGCCCGCCGCACCAAACGCGACCAACTACACCTCACGCTGCGTTTTATCGGCGACGGCATCGCGCCGCCGCAGTTCGCCGCCATCAAAGCCGCGCTGGCGGCCGTGCGCGCCGCCCCCTTCGCCTTACAGTTTCGCGGTGTCGGCCAGTTTCCGCCCGGCAAAAAACCGGCGCGCGTGCTCTGGGCCGGCCTGGCGCCCAACCCCGCGCTCCCCGCCCTTCAGCAGCAGATCGAACACGCCCTGCGCAGCGCCGGTCTCGCGCCGGAAGATCGCCCCTTCAGCGCCCATATCACGCTGGCGCGCCTCGATCCACCCGCCGCTGCCGCGCGTTTCCTGGCGCAGCACGCCGCCTTTTCCACACCCGCTTTTCCCGTCGAACAGTTCGTGCTGTTTTCCAGTGTCTTGGCGCGCGGCGGCGCCACCCACCACGCCCAAGCCGTTTACCCGCTCAAATAAGCGGCGCGCTCACGGCCCGAACACATTAAACGTATCCGTCGTCGCCATCACCGCCTGCTGCAAGGCCGCCACATCGCTGTAGGCCGCTAAGTCCGGCACAGCCTGCGCCATCGCGATATACAGTTGCAGATAAATGCGCTCAGAGGCGTGCCAACCGTCGAAAAAATCGCCGTCGCTGCCGAAAGCCGCGCCGTCCGAAAAATCGAAAAAAGCATAGCCGAACTGTCCGAACAGCGCGCTCAAGCGCTCAGAAGCCGCGCCGACGTAGGTATGCTGGCCGCCCGCCCTCATTTCTGCATACAGCGTCGGCGCCAACGGCGGGAAAAAACCCACCACGGTCACCCCATGTTCCTGGCAGTAGGTCAGCAGCCCCGCCAACTGCTGCGCCGCCCCCTCCGACACACTCGCCCCCGCCACATACATGCGCTCGCCCGCCCGCAGCCATTCCAGATGCCGCGCGCGTTCGCCCTGCGGCGACAAAAAGCCCGCCACCAGAAAATCGCCGTACTGTTCGCTGCCATCATTGCGGAAGCCGTGCCCATCGCTGATCGCGCGCATCCCCAGCGCCAGGCCCCCGAATCCCGCTTCGCGCCGCGCCACAAGCTGCGCGAAATCCGGCGGCCGAATCCCCGCCAGCATATCCTGAAACACGCTGCGGTTCACCAGAAAAATCTCTTCAAAATCGCTGACTTCCGCCGCGAAGTCCTCCGCCTCAAAATCGGGGTTAAACCACGGCTGGTCGAGTCCCAGCAGCAGCACGCGCGGCAGCGCTGCCGCCGGCAGTGCGCGCAAAAATGTGTCCACACGCCCCAGCGCCCACGCCGGCCCGCCCGCGTTGTAAAACACGCGCCTGTCCACAAAATAATTGGCGCGCATTTGCAGCACGCGCGACGACCCCAGCGCCAGAATTTGCGGGCGGCGCGCTTCGGTAGACAGCAGCTTAAACGTCAGATCGCGGTTGCCGTAGCGCGGCCTGTATAAAACCGGCCCCTCGCCCTGTTGCAGCGCCACGACCCACGCCAGCGGCATCGATTCGCCGCTGTAGATCAAAATTCCCGTAAACGCCGTGAAGACCAGCGCGAATGGCAGCGTGAACAGCGCCAGCTTGCCCCAGAAAAGGTTACGCATCCGCTGCTCTTCTCCCCACACAACTGCGCCGCATCCTCTGGTCTATCAATACAACGCCCCCCGCCACACCGCGTCCAGCACCAGCAGCGCCGTCAGATTGCGCATATTGTAGCCGTAAATCAGCGCATCGGCCGAAAACACGCCGCTCTCGAACACGCCGCTGCTGGGGTGAACCCCGTCGCCCGAAAGCCCGCGCCCCGGCAAACCCTGGAGCGCCGCCCAATAATTCCACAGTGGAATATCGTAGGCCGCCGCCACGCCGCTGATAATGCCGTTGTACTCGCCCACACGATCTGGCGCCAGCGTGTTATCCGGTATTGTGCTCAACACCGGGATAATGCCCATGCTGATCGTCGTCTGCACAATCGTCTGCAAGTTCGCGCGGAACTGGTCGCCGCTCACGCCGAACATCGCGTCATTCGTCCCGATCATGATGAGCGCCAGCGCCGGACGCACCGTCGTGTATTCGCACAACAGCGGCGCCTGTCCATTACAGCCTACCTGTTCGCCCCGCGCCGGGTCCAGCAGGTCGAAGCTTGTCCAACCGCTGCGCGCCGCCAGGCTGTCATTGGCGAACGAATTGCTCGTGCGGGCTGTGGTCGTCAGGTAAAAGTCGATCACCGGCTGCAGAGCGCTGTACGCGCCCAACTGCGCGCCCCCCAGCCCGATCGGGTACAAAAACAGGCTGCTGGCCGTGATGCTGTCGCCCACTTTAGAAAACACCGCGCGCCGATTACCCATGTTTTGACCGTTCAGGTAAATCTGGCGTGCCGTGCCGCTGATCGCCGGGACAACGCCGGCCATTCCCGCTGCCGCCGGCGCGCTGGCCGCGTTCGTGCCGTCGCTCACCGGCAGCGCGTTCAGACCCCCGCCGAAGCTCACAAAACGCGCGCTTAGCCAGCCCGCCTGTCCGTCTACTCTGACACTCAGCCAGCTTGACGCCGCGTTGCGCCCGACGATAATCACCGTCGTGCCGCCTGGCAGCCGCCGCAAAATGCTGTAGTTCGTGCCCGGCCCGCTGCGCAAGTTGACCGGCGAGCGCGTTGTCCCCGCCAGCCCGCCTTCCGGTACGCTCACACTCGCCGCGGGCACAGGCGTCACCGCCGTCGCCGCCGTCGCCGCCGCGCCTCCCCCAGCCACTACTGGCAGGGCGTTCAAATCCAGCGTCACCGGGAACAGCAGAAAATCGCTCAGCACCCAACCCGTGATCCCGCCCGCCGCAGGCGTCATATACACCCACAGGCCGTTGCCTGCTGTGTCTTCGCGCCCGTGCAGAATCAGCTCTGTCCCCGGCGCCAACTGCCCCACAATCGCCCCGCGCGTGCCCGGTGTCGCCCGCACGTTCACCTGCTGCTCGCCCACCCACCCGCGGCCATGGTCGGCGTTTTGCGCGTAGACGCGCACCGCCGCGCAGCCCATCACGACAATCATCACGAAAAACCGTTTCAGCATCAGGCCATCCCTTTAAAACTGAAAATAAATGAACTGCTGTGCGCCGCTGCCGTACATCCCGGAAAACAAGACCGCCGCCGCCGCCCCATAATACAGCCCCCAGCGCGCCGCCGCCGGCGCCCGCGCCAGCGCCCCGCTCACCGTGTACTGCCCGTCGAGCCGGTCTACCGCCAACAGCACACCGATCAGCCCCAGCGCCAGCCCAAATTCCACTGACGGCGCCAGCAGCCCCCCCGCGAACGGCGCGCTGATGTCTGCGCCCGTCAAGCTGAACAGATGTCCGATGATATAGGCGGCGTCCGTAAAATTGTCCGCGCGGAAAAATATCCACGCGAAACACACCGCCGCGAACGTCAGCGTCCAGCGGACAGCCGCGCCTGCCCGGTTGGCGGGCAAAAGCCGCCGTCCGCGCGCCTCCCACAGCGTTTCCATCACCGCGTACACCCCGTGCAGCGCGCCCCACACGACAAACGTCCAGCTTGCGCCGTGCCACAGCCCGCTGACCACAAAGACGATCATCAGGTTGAGCAGCGTGCGCGCCAGCGTGCCCCGGCTGCCGCCCAGCGGAATGTACAGATAATCGCGAAACCATGTCGAAAGCGAAATATGCCAGCGCCGCCAGAACTCGCGCACCGACAGCGCGAAATACGGCTGGCGGAAATTCACTGTCAAATGAAACCCCATGATCTTGGCCGTGCCGAAGGCAATATCGGAATAACCCGAAAAATCGCAGTAAATCTGGAACGCGAAAAACACTGTCGCCAGAATCAGCACCAGCCCGCTGTGTTCCTGTGGATGGTCATATACCGCGTTGACATAAATCGCCAGCCGGTCGGCGATCACCACTTTTTTGAAGAACCCCCACAAAATCTGCCGCAGCCCTTCGACCGCGCGCCCCTCGTCAAAATCGAAGCGCTGCCCAAACTGCGGGAGCATGTCTTTGGCCCGTTCGATCGGCCCGGCCACCAACTGCGGAAAAAAGATGATAAACGTGGCGAAAATCCCCGCGTGCCTTTCCGGCTCGATGCGCCGCCGGTACACGTCGATCAGATAGCCCATCGCCTGAAAAGTATGGAAGGAAATGCCGATGGGCAGAATCACGTTGATCTGCGGCAGCGGATACGTCAGCCCGGCCAGGCCAAACAGCGCCGCAAAGCTGGCGCTGAAAAAGTTGAAGTACTTAAAAAAGCCCAGCAGCGCCACATCCAGCCCCAGGCTGGCCGCCAGCACAAAGCGCCTCTGCCGCCCATCGGCCACGCGCTGCAAGGCCAGCCCCGCGTAGTAGTTGACCACCGTCACGGCCGCCATCAGGATCACATACTGCGGGAAAGCATAACCGTAGAAAAAATAACTGATCAGCAGCAGCCACGGCCAGCGCCAGCGGTACGGCAGCCAAAAATACAGCGGCAGTACTAGGCAGAAAAAGATGACGTATTCGGGCGAAATAAACGACATGCGCGATGTCTGTGAATTTAAACGGCTGGGTTTATTCTACAGACGGGCGGCCCATTGGTGAACCCTGAAAAGCGCGCCTGAGCAGAAAACAAACTGCCGCCGGGAGAGGCGGCGGCAGCAGAGGGAAGGGGATAGAAAATTAGTTCTGCGCGTTCAGCAGCGTGCTGTTGAACTTGACCGCGATCTGGCGCGGCTGCGCGGCGGCGGCCTTCGGCAGCGTCAGCGTCAGCACACCGTTTTCATAGCGCGCTTCCGCCTTATCGGTTTCTACTTCCACCGGCAGCCGCAGCGTGCGGTTGTAGTGGCCAAATGCGCGTTCCTGCAGCAGCGCGCGCGCATCTTCCCGCGCCGGACGTTCCGATTGCACGCTGATAGTCAGCAGCCCATCCTCGAAACGGATATTGATCTGGTCAGGCTGGAGACCGGGCACATCGGCATGCAGCACGTAGGCGCTGTCGCTCTCGTACAGGTCCAGCGGCAGGGCATTGTTAACCGCCGCGCCCCGCCACATGTCATCCAACATACGCTCGAAGGCCAGCATTTCACGGAAAGGATTCCAGCGGATCAGGGTTGCCATCGTCATGCACTCCATTATTTTGACTGCTCGTTTATTCACGACTATAGATATACCCGCCTTGTATAAGAAATTTTTCGGCGCAGCGTAGGAAAGCCGTCAGCAGCACATAAAAGAAGTATCGGATGAGTATACGGCGAATCCCCCTATCAACAGGGGGGCACATCACGTATCATGTCGTGTTATCGTAAGGTTAAGTTATCAGCGTTCGGCATTTTCATCTTCACACATACACCTTATGGATGACCAAATCCGCGAGAAACTGCTACGGGTCAAAAACGAAATCGCCCACTATGAACGGAAAATCGGCACGCTGGAAAGCGAAATCGCCGATTTGCAGCGCGAACTCGACGGCTTCCGCCAGCGCTATGATCGGCTCGTCCGTCCCGCTATGCAGCGCCTCGAAGCGGTGGCAGAAGCGATCGAAGAACTGCGCAAAGAACGCCATCTGCGCTCGCACATGCAGCACGCCCGCCCCCTGGAATCGCAGTGGACGCCGCCGCCCGATTATGTGCCGGTCGAAGTCCAGTTCTACAGAACCTGGATCGAACCCAAGCAGAATCCCGCCTATTTTGATCCGCCCCCGCCACCCAGAATGGCGCATATCCCCCACAACGAGCAGCCCAAAGCCAGCCTGAAAAAGCTGTATCGTTCGCTGGCGCGGCGCTATCATCCCGATCTGGCGCCAGACGAAGACGAACGCGCCTACCGCAACCGGGTTATGGCCCTCATCAACGACGCCTACGAAGAAGAAGACCTCGATGCCCTGATGACGCTGGCCGAAAAAGAAGGCCGCATCATCCCCGATACGCCGCTGGCCGTCCTGCATCTGCGCAAGCTGGAGACCGCGCGCGATGATCTGGCGTGGCGCCATGCGCGCTTACAGGGCAAATACGACGATCTGCTGCATTCTGAACTCATGCGCCTCAAGATCGACACAGCCCTGGCGCAAAGCAAAGGCCGCGACCTGCTCAAAGAAATGGCCGAACGTCTCAAAGAGCAGTATGAGGACTATATGGTACGGCTAGACATGCTGCGCCGCCCGACCGACGATTAAAGGCTTGCCTAACGGCGGCAGACGATATAGGCTTGATAGGAATCAGCCGCACACATTGGGGTGGGATTAATGGCACGTATCGTTTCGGTGCATTCGTTTCGTGGGGGCACGGGCAAAAGCAACACCACAGCCAATCTGGCGGCGCTGCTGGCACTGGCAGGGCTGCGCGTCGGCGTCGTCGACACCGACATCCAGAGTCCCGGTATTCATGTTTTGTTTCGTCTGCAAGAAGACCAGATCAAACATACGCTCAACGATTATTTGTGGGAACGCTGCCAGATCGAAGACACTGCCCACGATGTCACCGAACATCTCGGCACTGGCATTCCAGGCAAGGTCTTTCTCATTCCCTCCAGCCTCAAAGCCGGCGAGATCGCGCGCATCCTCGACAAAGGCTACGACGTCGGCCTGCTCAACAATGGCTTTCAGGATTTGGTGCGCAAGATGCAGTTGGACGTGCTGCTCATCGACACGCATCCCGGCCTCAACGAAGAAACCCTGCTTTCGATCGCTATTTCGCAAGTGCTGCTCATCATCCTGCGCCCCGATCAGCAGGATTATCAGGGCACAGGCGTTACCGTTTCCGTCGCCAACCGGCTGAAAGTGCCGCGTATGCTCTTGATCGTCAACAAAGCGCCGCAAACCTTCAACGCCGACGACATCAAAGCCCGCGTCGAAGAAACCTACAAGTGCCAGGTCGGCGCCGTGCTGCCGCATTCCGACGAAATGATGACGCTGGCGGGCGAAGGCGTGTTCGTCGTCAATTATCCCCAGCACGCCATCACCCAAAAACTGCGCGCCATTGCCGCGCGCATCATGGAAGCCTAGCCGCATGAACAACCAGAAAAGCGACGCGCTGGCAGCAGCCATTCACAACCTCGAAAACCACAAAGCCCAGCTTGAACAGCACCTCATGCGCCTGCTGCAACTCCTCGCTTCGCACCGTGTGCCCGTTTCCAGCGATACACAGCAAACACTCAGCACGCTGCTGGCCCATTTCCAGCGCGAACTGCGCGCCCTCCAGCGCGGCAGCCGCGATATGGCGCAGCAGATGGCCAATCTGCAAGGTCTCGTGCGCACCTCCGCGCTGATTACCTCCTCGCTGGAACTGGATCGCGTGCTGGAAGACATCATCGACACCATCATCGCCCTCACCGGCGCGGAACGCGCCTATCTGATGCTGCGCGATGGCCAAAGCGGCCAACTCACCCTGCGCGCCGCCCGTAACTGGGATCAGGAGACGCTGAGCGAACGTGAGGCCGTCTTCAGTCGCGGCGTGATCGACGAAGCCCTCAACAAACGCCAGCCGATTGTGACCCTCAACGCGCAGGAGGACGAACGCTTCGCCGCCCGCCAGAGCGTTTCGGCCAACCAACTGCGCTCGATCCTGTGTATCCCGCTCATCTTGCAGGACGAAATCATCGGCGTCCTCTACACCGATAACCGCGCCCAGCGCGGCCTGTTTGATGACGCTACCGTCCCCCTGATGGCCGCTTTCTCCAATCAGGCCGCTATCGCCATCGTCAACGCCCGCCGCTTCCAGACCATCAAGGCCGATCTGCACAGCGCCCAGCAGGAAGTGCAGCGCCTGCGCATCCAGATCGACCAGCAAAAACTCGACGCCCAGGTCAGCGAGATTGTCGAAAGCGATTACTTCAAGCACCTGGAAGCGCGCGCCGACGACATGCGCAGGCAGTTTAAGCCTGATTGATGACTTCTTGCAGCACGCCCAACACCTGCTTGTGGATGCGCCCGTTGCTCGCCAGCACTTCGAAGCCCATATACAGCAGTTTGGACTGCGCGCCGCTGAAATCCGTCACCATGCCGCCCGCTTCTTCCACCACGATCATCCCCGCCAGCCCATCCCACGGCTTGATACGTTTTTCCCAGTAGCCGTCGAAGCGCCCCATCGCCACATAGCATAAATCCAGCGCCGCCGAGCCAAAGCGCCGCAGCCCGCGTGTGCGCACCGAAAGCGCAGCGAATTCGCGCAGGTTGTTATCCGGGTTGGTGGCCTTATCATAGGGAAAACCCGTGCCCAGCACGCATTCGTTGAGCACCGCCGTCCGCGAGACATGAATCGGCTTGTCGTCCAGCGTCGCGCCGAAGCCCTGCGCCGCGCTGAACATACGATTGTACGCCGGATTAAAGACCACCCCCAGCAGCGGGCGCATCTCTTTATCTGCCAGCGCCAGACTCACCGAAAAAATCGGGATCTGATGCGTAAAATTGATCGTGCCATCCAGGGGATCGACATACCAGAAGTAATCGGCGTCCGCCGCGCCCACGCTGCTGCCTTCTTCCCCGATAATGCGGTGATCGGGAAAAGCCGCGTGCAGTTTCGTGACGATCACCTGCTCCGACGCCCGATCGGCTTCGGTCACCACATCGAAGACGTTGCCCTGTTTGCTCTGCATTTCCTGCGGACTGTCGAAATACTGCATGACCACCTCGCCCGCCTCGCGCGCGATGGCTGTCGCTGTCCTGCGCATTGCTTGTAAATCCATGTATCTGCTTCCTTGCTGATGTAGCGCCGCCCTATTATATATGCTGCCCGCCGGCCAGCAGCCACAAGCCGCCGCCCCCTTTGAGCGCATCCGGCTTTTCGATCTCCGGCAGCCCCAACAGGCCGCAGTAGAAAGCGCGTCCAGCCTCCTCTGCGCCTTTGGGAATCGTAATCTGGGCGTGATGCAGTCCGATGATCGTCATGAGGCAGCCTTTTCGGTCTTAGTTTTCCCGCGCACCGCCACGCCGCCCGGCCGCAGATCCGGCAGGCCGCGATCCGATGACCAGGGGGCATAGGGCGCCAGCGTCAGCAGCGCGATCGCCAGCAGCACGCGATCATAGTTCACGCGCCAGCCGGCGAAATCGCGCCAGCACTGGTCGCGATCAGGCTTCAGCGCCAGACCGGCGGCGCGCAGTTCGTCGTAAGCCCCCTCGAATTCGTCGCGCGTGATGCTGATCGCGTCGGTCGGCTTCGGGTCGTGGTTATAGGTGATGCGGAAAAAGTCGGCGATCTTACGCAGCGCCAGATACCCGGCGCGGATGCACAGTTCGCGCTGCGCGTCGCGCGGCACATCCAGCGTCGAGGTCATCAGCGCCGCCGCGTCCAGCACTGCGCCCGCTGCTGTCACCCACGAATGTTCCGGCGTGGGCGACCGAAAAAACACCAGCGCCGCTAACGAAGTGTGCGTTTCTTCCAGCTCCGCGAACCAGATTTCCCATTCCGTCCACAGCTCATGCAGCTTGTCGATTCCGTGAATGCGATGCACGCGCACCAGCATCTCGACCGCCGAAGGCGGCGAACCAGCGCGCACTTCCAGCAGGTTGACGGCCAGTTCCCGCCGCGAAAATGTGGCGTACATCGTCGGCAGATAGCCGATCAGCAGCGCCACCATAATCAGTCCCAGTGCCGCCTCGCTGTAGCTTAGCATATAGGTCAGCGGTGTCGGCGGTGCGGCCACCCCCAGTGTCATCAGCGACGAGCCGCTGAGACGGAAAGCTTCCCACCAATCATCCACGGCGGCGCGGTACAGCAGCGTATAGCCCACATCAATGCAGATCATCCACACCACCGGCAGCGCCAGCAGCGCAGTCGGCGCGAACATCGCCATGATCTGATCGCGTTCGGCGTAAGACGCTTTTTTCTTGGCCCGCAGGAGGAACACCTGACTGAACGCGCCGAACACCTGTCGGGTCAGCCAGGTGTTGGCGCTGCGCGGCAGCACGAACGTCCTGATGGCCGAAAGCACCGTGCCCACCACAATAAACAGCCCTGCCGCGATCAACCCGAAACGCAGCGCCAGTTCCACGAAAAAATTCAGGTCGGGCATGAATGTCCTTTTGTCAGCGATGCAGCCTTCACATGTTCCCGGCTAGTAATTGAACTGAAAAATCGCCCTTTGTCAAAATTCGCTTAGCTGCTTTTTGATTTTTGACCCCTAAAAACCCCTCTTGACACCGCTTGTCTGCCTGTGCTATCCTGCTTCCTATTGTGGACAGGAGGCCTATCCATGCGTCTCGATACCATGACCGTGCGCCATTTCCGTTGGGACGATTTGCGCGGCGCCCTCGAGGCCCTCAACGCCGCTTATATCGCCGACGGTGAAGAACGTTTGCTCACCGAAGACGAATTCCGCCGCGAAATGACTGAACCGGATTTTGACGCCGAGCGCGATTCGTTCGTCGTCAGCGCGCCTGACGGCAGAGTCGCCGGCTTCTGCGATCTTGTCCTCTTGGGCCCAAGCGGTCAGGTTCACGCGCGCGGGCACATTCATCCTGATTTCCAGCGGCAGGGCTGGGGGCGCCAACTCGTGCGCGCCACCGATGCGCACGCCCTCACGATTGCCGCGCATCTGCCGCAGGAAACGCCGATTATCATGCAGCGCTATAATCTCGCCAGCAGCGCGGGCTTTGGCGCCCTGCTGCGCTCCGAAGGGTATACCCTCGTGCGCCATTTTTATCGTATGGTGATCCAAACGCTGCCGGAAAACGCGCCGCCCCTCCCCGATGGCTTGGTTTTCCGTCCCTTCGATGTGCAGCGCGATAGTCGCGCCGTCTACGAAGCTGTGCAGGAAGCCTTCCACGATCACTGGGGGCATGTTGTTCAGCCCTTTGATATGTGGAGCTACTACACAACGGACAAAAAGAATTTCGACCCGGCGCTGTGGCTGGTGGTCTACGAGGCCCAGCAGATCGCCGGCGTGGCGCTGTGCCGGCCGTTCGGCCAGGAGCAGCCCGATCTCGGTTGGCTCAGCACCCTGGCCGTGCGGCGTCCGTGGCGCCGCCGCGGCCTGGCGAGCGCGCTTTTACAGCACACCTTCGCCATGTTCAGGCAGCGCGGTTATCATCGCGTGGGATTGGGCGTAGACGCCAACAACACCAGCAACGCCGTCGCCCTGTACGAGCGTGTCGGCATGCGTGTCTACATGCAGCATGTCGCCTATCGTAAAGTGCTGCGCGGCGACCCCACTGCCATTAACCACTGAGCATCTTCACGGGCGAAGCTGGCTTCTGCGCTTCGCCCCGCTCTCCGAAAACACAGGCCGATAAGCGGCGCTATCTTTGGTCGCCGACGATATAGGTCTGCGCTAGCCCGCCCAGCGCGCCGCCCCCAAAAATAGCCAGCAGATAGGGCAGCAGATAGCTCAAATCGCCCGCCACCAGCGCCGGCCCCAGTGTGCGCGCCGGGTTGAGCGATGCGCCGGTATACGTGCCGCCCGCCAGAATACAGGCGACCAGCGTCAGGCCGATCGCCAGCCCCGCGAACTTGCCCGCCTTGTCAAAAACCGCCGCCTGAAACACCACGCTCACCAGCACAAAGGTCAAAATCCCCTCAAAAATCGCCGCCGCCGCGATATTGCTCGTTGTCAGCGCTCCCGCCGTCTGCCCGCCAGGCCCGACCAGCCCGTTCGCCACCAAGGCAGCGACAATGCCCGCCACAAACTGCACCACCATATACAGCCCCGCCGTCAGCGGCGCGATTTTGCCGCCCGCCAGCAGCCCCAGCGTTACCGCCGGATTAAGATGCGCGCCGGAAAGATGGCCGTAGCTGTACGCCGCGTGCACCACCACCAATCCATGCGCCAACGCCGCCACCAGTACACCCTGATTCGACGCGACAGCGGTCACCCCGATAAACACCAGCGTGAACGTACCCAAAAATTCTGCCAACAGTGCTTTCAGCGTCTTTGAATCCATCGTAAGTTTCCTGTAAAAGTGTGCCCCATCTGTCGAAGCCCGTTATGGCACGCGCGCCAGCCCCTCTTAGCCTTTGCCGTCACGCAGCATTTGCGCGTATTCGTGCGGCATCGTGCTGGCTTCGATCGCCTGCGCCGTGCGTTCAACATCATAAGCCACACGCACAAATTCCACCCCCAGCGCGCCCCCATCCTCGCGCAGGATTACATAACACGCCCGCGGGTCGTTGTCCTTCGGCTTGCCCACGCTGCCCGCATTGATCACATGGCGACCGCTTGTCAGCACGCGATGATAGGGCAGATGGGTGTGCCCGCACACCAGCACATCGGTTTGCGCCTGATCTAGAATCCGCTCCAGGCTGTCGTTCGGCCGGTCTTCAAACAGATATTCGTTGATTTTACGCGGACTGCCATGCACCAGAAGTACGCGCAGACTGCCCAAAGTGAGGGCGATATGCGGCAGGAGTTCCCGCAGATACGCTTTGTTGGCCGCCGTTGTATGCTGGTTTGACCAGGCGATCGAAAGCTTACCGAGCGCCTCCGCGATCGGGTTGGTGTAAGCGCAGCCGCAGTCGTCACTGTCCAGCCCGACCCCCTGATCGTAATTGCCCATAATGGTCGGAATCTGCCGCTGGCGTATCGTGCTGATGACTTCGTTAGGGAAAGTGCCGTAGCCGACCAGATCGCCCAGACAGTAGCGGTTGTCCAGCCCACGCATGTCCATATCTGCCAACACCGCTTCCAACGCCGCCAAATTGGCATGAATATCGCCAAAAATCGTCAGATAGTTCATCGCTAAACCTCACTCAATCGCCCTTCATCAATCCAGCACACAAAGCTTTTTTACGCGCTCGGATACCAGCTCTGGATGCGCTTTTCGATCAGATCACGGATTTCGCGGAATTTGGCCACCTGTTCTTCCGGCGTTCCTGCGTATCCCGCCGGGTCTTCGAAGGCCCAATCGAGCCGTTCGCCGCTGGTTTGCCACAGTGCGCGCGGGCAGGAGTCATCTTCGTAGCGGCAGACAACAATGATATAACGATAGTGCATCCGTCCCATAAAATCTTTCACTGCTTTCGGGTACTGTTGGCTAATGTCGATGCCCACCTCATGCATCACTTGCACAGCCAGCGGGTGAATTTTGTCCTTTGGCTCCAATCCCGCGCTGTAGATATTGAACTTGTCGCCGGCATATTTACGCAAAAAACCTTCCGCTATCTGGCTGCGCGCCGAATTGCCCACGCACAACACAAGCACATTCGCTTTCTCAGCCATCTTCGTTTCCCCCAAAACTTAGCAGCAGCGCGCGCATCGCCTTCAGTGCGCTGGCACGGACATGATAATAGATCCACAGACCTTTCTGCTCAGCATCGATCAAACCTTCGGCGCGCAGCACTTTCAGATGGTGCGAAATCGTCGGCTGTGTCAGATCGAAATACTGTTCCAGATCGCAGACACACATCTGTCCGCCGCCGCGGCTGAGGATATCCATGATTTGCAGACGCACGGGATGCCCCATGGCCTTCAGGATGCCGGCCAAACGCCGCGCGCTGTCAGGTGACAGGCGCAGCAGGATAGGCTGCGGCAGGCACACATCCGTCTGATCGGCATTAGCGATTGGGTCAAGTGGTATCTTGGCCATCGGTGCAACCCCATCCTTTAAAGATAGCGAATAGATTGATAAACATCAATATAGCGCCAGGCGCGCGCTGTTTAAGTCTGTGTTAAACCTGCCCCCCCTGCTTTGCCGCCTTCCACCAGCAGCGCCGCCATCAGCGCGCTCAGCCAGGCCAGCCCCGCGCAGATCACGGCAATCACGCGGAAGGTGGCGACAAACGCTTCTTTGATCGCCAGTTGCGCCGTCTCCGCCGCCGCCGCGTCGAGTCCCGCCGGGACAGCGGCATCCGCCAGACGGCGCGCTTCCTCCCGCAGCGCCGCGCGTGTCTCTGCCGACAAACCCAGTTCCGCCGCGCGCCTTTCCAGCCCGCTGCTGAAGCTCACCAGTGCCAGCGCCCCCAACACGGCGATCGCCAGCACGCTCGCTGTGCGCGCCACTGCGTTGCTGATACCCGAAGCGATTCCCGCGCTTTCCGGCGGCGCAGCGCCCAGCACTGCCGTCGTCAGCGGCGCGACGGTCATGCCCATCCCCACGCCCAGCACCAGCGACGCCGGGAAATATGTCACCCAGTAATCCCCCTCCCCCGCCGTCAACCCCGGCAGCGCGAACAGCAAAAACCCCAAACCCGCCGCTGCCGGCCCGACAATCAGCGGCAGCCGCGCCCCGACCCGATCCACCAGTCCACCCGACCAGCGTCCCATCAGCGCCAGCAGTATCCCCAACGGCAAAAACGTCAGCCCGGCCATTTCCTGGCGATACCCCTGTATTTGCACCAGATGCAGCGGCATAAAAAACGTCAGCGCCCCCAGCGCCGCGTACAGAAACAGCGTCAGCGCGTTGCTGCCGCTGAAGGTGCGCGAACGGAACAGCCGCAGCGGCACCATCGGCTGCGCGCCGCGTGCCTGCACTGCGATAAACGCGGCGAAGGCCAGCGCCCCGCCGAGCAGCGTTCCCCACACGCTCACGGCCCCAAAGCCCAATTCCGCCGCCTGTGTAAAACCATAAGTCATGCCCGCCAAACCCACCGTCGCCAGCACCGCCCCCGCCCAATCCAACTGCCGCCCGTTGGCATCGCGGCTTTACGGCACGTAGCGCGCCAGCACCGCCAGCGCCATGATCCCCAACGGCACGTTGATGAAAAAAATAGCCCGCCACAAACCCTGTGCCGCCAGCCAGCCGCCCAGCAGCGGCCCCACCATCGTTGTCAGCGTCGTGAAGGTTGACCACGTGCCGATCGCCCTGCCGCGCCGCTCGTTGCCAAACGACGCCGCAATAATCGCCAGGCTGCCGGGCGTCAGCAGCGCCCCGCCAATCCCTTGCAGCGCCCGCCACACAATCAGCGTAGGGGCATCCCCCGCCGTGCCGCACAGAATCGAGGCCGCTGTAAACAGGCCGATGCCCAGCATGAACACCCGCTTGCGCCCGTAATGATCGCCCAGCGCGCCCCCCACCAGAATCAGCGCCGCCAAAAACAACAGGTAAGCATTGCTGATCCACAACACCTCCTGCCCGTCGGCGCGTAAATCGCGCTGAATCGACGGCAGCGCCACATTCAGCGCCGTGCTGTCGATAAACGCCATGCCGCTTGCCAGAATCGTCGCGATCAGCACCCATTTTTCCACGCTGCGGGGCACGATGCTCATGGGAACAGCCTTTCTACGCCGCACAATGACCTTAACGATAGCCGAACTTGGCCAGTGGCGCAAAACCTGGCCCGCACCTATACCCCTTCCCGCGCCGGCGGTATAATAACGCCCGTATTTTGCGCTTGATCGAAGGTAAACGTGATGGCATTGAATTTTCAGCAGGTCATTTTGAAGCTGCACGAGTTTTGGGCTGCCCAGGGTTGTGTCATTTGGAATCCCTACAATGTGCAGGTCGGCGCCGGCACCAATAACCCCGCCACGCTCCTGCGCGTGCTGGGGCCGGAACCCTGGCGTGTCGCCTATGTCGAGCCGAGCGTGCGCCCGGACGACGGACGCTACGGCGATAACCCCAACCGCATGCAGTACTATTTTCAGTATCAGGTCATTCTCAAGCCCGATCCCGGCAACCCCCAGGAAATCTATCTGCAATCGCTGGAAGCGTTGGGCATTAACCCGCGCCAACACGACATTCGCTTTGTCGAAGACAACTGGGAAAGTCCCGGATTGGGCGCGTGGGGGCTCGGCTGGGAAGTCTGGCTCGATGGTCAGGAAATCACGCAGTTCACCTATTTTCAACAGGCCGGCGGGCTGGAACTCGACCCTGTGGCGGTGGAAATCACTTATGGGCTGGAACGCATCGTGCTGGCCCTGCAAGGCAAAGACGCCGCCTGGGATATCGAGTGGGTGAACGAACTGCTCTACAAAGATATCTTTTTGCAGAGCGAAATCGAACACTGCAAGTACTACTTCGAAATCGCAGACATCGACGGACTCAAAAAAGTCTTTGAGGTCTACGAAAACGAGCACCGCCGCGCGCTGGCCGCTGGCCTGCTGATCCCCGCCTACGATTATGTGTTGAAGTGCAATCATCTGTTCAACGTGCTGGATACGCGCGGGGCCATTGGCGTCACCGAGCGCGCCTTTTACTTCCGCAAAATGCGTGATATGACGCGCAATGTCGCCAAAGCCTTCGCCGCCCAGCGCGCAGAAGCGGGTTATCCGCTGCATAAGCTGACACCCTCATGGGGCGCGCCCACCCTGGCGACGACCGCCGGGGCGCTGCCGCCGCCGCCCACAGCGCCCGCCGATGTGCTCTTCGAAATCGGCGTGGAGGAACTGCCCGCCAGCGATTTTATGAGCGCGCATGAACAGCTTGAGGCGCTCGCCCAAAAGTTCTTCGAGGAGTTGCGCTTGCCGGTGCAGGCCGTAGCCGTGTTCGGCACGCCGCGCCGGCTGGTGCTGGCCGCCTATCAGGTCGCCCCCCGCCAGGCCGACAGCGAAAAGGTCGAAAAAGGCCCGCCCGCTGATCGCGCTTTTGACAAAGATGGCAAGCCGACCAAAGCCGCCGAAGGCTTCGCCAAAAGTCGCGGCCTGCGTCTCGAAGATTTGCGCCTCGAAGAAATCGACGGCGGCAAATATGTCACCGCGCTGGTGAAAACCGCCGGGCGCCCGGCGACAGAAGTGCTGGCCGAAGCGCTGCCCGGCCTGATCGCTAATCTGAAGTTCGCCAAGACCATGCGCTGGAACAGCAGCGCGGTGGCCTTTTCGCGCCCCATTCGCTGGCTGCTGGCGCTGTTCGGCGGAAGCGTCATCCCGTTCACCTATGCCGGTGTCGCCAGCGGCAGCAGCACCCGCGGCCTGCGGCCTTATGGTTCGCCACACATCAGCGTGCGCGACAGTGCCGATTACTTCCAGAAGCTGAAAGAGCACGGCGTGATTTTGAACCAGGAACACCGGCGGCAGCATGTGCTCGAACATGTGCGGCAGATGGCGGCGCATGTCGGTGGATATGTCCCGGATGACGAGGGCTTACTGTGGGAAGTCACCAATCTGGTGGAAATGCCCACCGCGCTGATGGGGTCGTTCGACGAGAAGTATCTGCAACTGCCGCGCGCTGTGCTCGTGACAGTGATGCGCGACAAGCAGCGCTATTTCCCGGTAGAAAACGCCGACGGCGCGCTCATGCCATACTTCATCACCGTGCGCAACGGCGACAAAGAGCATCTGGACACCGTGACCCACGGCAACGAGCATGTCCTGTCTGCGCGTTTTTCCGACGCCACCTTTTTCTATAACGAAGACCGCAAAACCAAACTGGACGAACATTTGCCGCGCCTGGCGACTCTCACCTTCCAGGAACAGCTTGGCTCCATGCTCGACAAAAACCAACGCATCGTGCGCGTGGTCGAAACGCTGGGGCGCCTGTTCGAGATCGACCCATGGGACATCATGACAGCCAAGCGCGCTTCGCATATCCTCAAAGCCGATCTGGCGACGCAAATGGTGATCGAAATGACTTCGCTGCAAGGCACCATGGGACGCGAATACGCCCTGCTGGAAAGTTATCCCCAGGAAGTCGCCAATGCCATCTACGAGCACTGGCTGCCGCGCGGCGCCGATGACGAACTGCCCTTCAGCCCGGCGGGGACGCTGCTGGCCCTGGCCGACCGTCTCGACAGTCTGGTTGGCCTGTTCGCGGCCGGGCTGGCCCCCAAATCCACCGCCGACCCCTACGGCCTGCGGCGCGCCGCCTTGGGCATCGTGCAGATTTTGCTCGATCGCCGCTTAAGCGTCGATTTACGCCGGGCGCTGGAAATTCTGGCCGACGTGCAGCCGATCACGGTCAGCGCAGAGGCCCAAACACAGGCCCTGGAATTCATCAGCGGGCGTTTGGAGGTCTGGCTGCGCGATCAGGGCTGGCCGGCCGACATCGTGGCCGCGGTGCTGGCCGAACAGGCCGCGAATCCCTATCGCGCGCTGGAAGGCGTGCGCCAATTGAAAGCCTGGACGCAGCGCGGTGATTGGGCCACGATTCTTGACGGCTTCGCCCGCTGCGTGCGCATCACCCGCGCCGAAACCCAGCGTTACCAAATCCACAGCGCCCTGTTCCAGCAGGACGAAGAGCGCACCCTCTACAGCGCTTATCAGCAGGCGCTCAGCAACCTGAGCGACGACGAGAACGTTGACGGTTTCATGAACGTTTTTCTGCCCATGCTGCCCGCCGTGACGGCCTTTTTCGGCACAGGCAAAGGCGACGGCGTGCTGGTTCATGCCCAAGACACAGCCCTTCGCCACAACCGGCTGGCGCTGCTGCAAGCCATCAGCGCCATGCAGCACGGGCGCGCCGATTTCAGCCGCTTGACCGGCTTCTAAAAGCATTCGTACTGCTTGTAGCGGGCGAGCTGTGCCTCTCGCCCCCTACAAAAACCCCTATCCCATCCTGTGTCATGCCAATTCCACCAGCCGCAGCAGGTTGATGCCCAGCAGCGCATTCATCGCGCCGGCGGAACTTCGCAAACACACATAAAAGCGCGCTTACGGCGCAGAAACCGGCGTGCGCGCCGGACGCGACGGGTGCGTGTCGGCTTTCGTCACCAGCGAGTCTTCCGGCGCCGGGTTTTGCAGCACCGGCAGCGTGAACAGGAAATCCGCGCCGTTCCCCGGCTCGCTTTCCACCCAGATGCGTCCGCCGTGCGCTTCCACCGCCAGCCGGCAGAACGCCAGCCCCAGCCCGACCCCTTTCGGCACATCCTTGTATTTGACACGGCTGAACTTGTCGAAGACCCGCCCCTGCATATGCGTCGGGATGCCCGGACCGCTGTCTTTGACACTCACCTGCGCCCTCCCGTCCATCAGCGTCGCGCTCACCCGAATCGTGCCCCCGGACGGCGTGTATTTAATAGCGTTTTCGATCAAATTCGTGATGACACGAATCAGCATGTCCCCATCGACTTCCACAAACACCAGCTCTTTGGGCGGCTCAAACTTGATATTCTGCTCGGCATCCGTCGCCAGCGGCAGCACCAACTGCACCGCCTCTGCCAGCAGATCGCGCAGCAGCGTTTGCTTTTTGTTCAACACCGCCTTGCCTTCTTCCATGCGCTGTATATCCAGCAGGCTGTCTACCATCCGCTGAAGCTGCTTGGTGCTGCGCAGCCCGATTTGCAGCAGTGTCGGCACGGTGGGCGCTTCGTAATTCAGCAAAAACTGCGACAGCTTTTGCAGGCTGCCCTTGATGGCTTGCAGCGGCCCGCGCAGATCATGATACACCATCGCCGCCAAATCCTGCCGCAGTTGTTCCAGTTCTAGCTGCGACGACAAATCCTGCGCGATCCATTCGACCACATCCAGATTGCCGAACATACGCCGCCGCGCCCGCATCAGCACCGGCACGCCTTCTTTGGCGTTCGGCCCCGCCGTCGTGCGGAACTCAATTTCCTGCCCGTTTTGCAGCGCCCGCTGGATGCTCTGCTGCACCAGCGAATCGCCCTCCAGACGATGCACCGCCGCAATCGGCAGCCCCAGCAGGTCGCCCGCTTCGCAGCTCAACAACCCGCACGCCGTGTTGTTGACGTTGACGATATACCCCTGCAAATCCGTCAGAATAATCGGCACCAGCGCTTCGTCGAACAGCGCCAGATGGCGCGTATCCATATTGGCATAAGCGTTCTGGAAGTCCAGCGCATTATCCAGCGCGCTGTTCGCCACACGCATGATTTCATCCAGCAGCGCCACTTTATCGCCCGTGAAATATTCCGGCTGGGGATGAATCAACAGCAGCGCCGCCGCGACATAGCCGTTATACAGCAGCGGCAGCCCAATGGCCGAACCGTTGGCCGGCACATGCGGGTTAGCCGGTAGACGCGGCCAGCGCGGATCTGTCGCCAGATCCCGAATCGTCACCCGCCGCTTGCTGTGGCGCACGAAGCCGATCAGGCCCCGCTGCAACAGCGCTTGCCACGGCTTGTATTCGCTGCCGCCGTTCACGTTTTGCGGCAGCACAAAAGCGTCGAGAAGCTGTCCGCCTTCGTTGAAGGTCACCGCACAGCCATGCCGCACGCCGATGGCCTCTGCTGTCAGAGTCAGCAGGGTTTGCAAAATGCGCGCCACATCCAGCTTTTGCTGGTGCAGGGCGCGCGCGATGCTGTATAGAGCCTGGAACTCTTCGGGTCGCGTCATAAGCAGGCTGCCGTTAGACCACTTGCAAGATCGCCGTTATTCCTCAGTATAATCAGGAAGCCGTTGACAAACCTGAATAATTCGCGAATTTTTCCCCCCGGTTAGGCGCTTTGTAACTGCTGGTCGCATTACGACGCAGCCGCTTTGTCGAGACTCTGCAATTTCTGGCGGAGAATATCGATGGATTGCCAGGATGTTTCCTCAGAATCCCAATAGAGCCAGTGTGCCCATCCATTGCAAGGAGCACCAAGTATTTTTGTACCAATCTGATGGATAGAGCCGCGTTGACTTTCATACATCAACGCCCCATCCGGCAAAACAACAGCTTTTTGCTGTGTCTTGCTGAGCAAAAGCTCTTGACCCGGTTGTAGTAATCCTGCTTCGAGTAATCGCACAAACGGAATACGTTTTTCCTTAGGCTTGTTGCTGGGCGTAAAAATCGCCTCGTCGAAAGGCGGCACGGTTACTGCATCAATCCGTCTTTGAGCTACAGCAACATAATTAGTGTCGCGTTCAATCCCGATCCACCGCCGCCGCAGCCGTTTGGCGACCGCCCCGGTCGTGCCCGTCCCAAAAAACGGATCCAAAATCACATCGCCGGGACGGGTGCTGCTGATAAGCACCCGGTATAGCAGCGCTTCCGGCTTTTGCGTCGTGTGCGCTTTCTTGCCGTTCACCATCAGCCGTTCTGCGCCCGAACAGATAGGAATCTCCCATACGCTGCGCATTTGTCTATCTTCATTCCCGCTTTTGAGCGCCTGATAATTGAAGGTATAGGGCGCGCCACGTTTTTTCTGCGCCCACAGCAGCGTTTCATGCGTGTTGGCAAAGCGTGTGCCATTGAAGTTCGGCATCGCGTTCACCTTGTCGATGACAATATCGTTCAGTATCCAGTAGCCCACATCCATCAAAATCGCGCCGACGCGGTAAATGTTGTGATAGCTGCCGATCACCCACAACGTGCCGCGGTTCTTGAGCACGCGCCGGCAGGCTGTCAGCCAGGCGCGTGTGAAATCGTCGTAGCTGTTTAGGCTGTCGAACTTGTCCCATGCATCGTCCACCGCATCAACCTTAGTCAGATTCGGGCGGTACAACGTGCCTCCCAACTGTAAATTGTACGGCGGGTCCGCAAAAATCATATCCACCGATTTTTCAGGCAGACGGTTCAACACTTCGATGCAATCGCCCTGAATGATGCAATCTAACGCCAGTTTCTGCGCCATACTATCCTTGTTTTGAGCCAGCGAAGTTCGTGGTTGTTCAATGCGCCACAAGCTATTTCTTCCGGCTGTGCATGATCTCGAAAATCAGGCGCTGGAAGGTCTTGGTGCGGTCTTTGTCGTCCAGCCGCACGCTGCGCTGCTTGACCAGTTCCGGCGGCAAAATGTCGGCGATCGGCTTATACAGCAGCGTCACAATCGGCTTCTCCCGGTTGTAAAAGTACCGGTATTGCAGCGCCACCGGCTTGCTTTCCAGCGCCGCCGGCGAGACCACCACGATCATCATCCAGCATTCCGCCAGCGCTTGTTCCACCGCCACCACCCAATCATCCTGACCAGGCTTGAGATACTGCTCCACCCACACCCGCAGCCCCGCATCCTGCAAGCTCACCACCAGCGGCGCCACCAGCGCATCCCAATCGTCGCGCGCATAGGCGATGAACACGTGATCTTCCAGCGAACCCGGCTGTAACCCCGTCCCCAGAATCGACGTCTTGCGCTTGTTGACCATCCCCCCCAGCACATTCACCGGCACTGTCTCCCGGTTGACCGACGGGCGCGCCTGCACTTCTTCCAGCGACGGCAAAAAGTCGGTCTTGATACGTCCTTTGAAGCGTTCCGGCTCATCAGTATACAGGATGCTGATCATCGTGCCGATTTGCAGCACGTCGTCGTAATGCAGCGTTTTGGGCTGCCCCTTGACCAGCGCTGCTCCGTTCAGCGTCGTGCCATTGGTCGAACCCAGGTCTTCGACCGCATACCCCTGTTCGTGCTGCCTAAAGCGCAGATGATTACGGCTGACTTCGGGTTCCTGAATCACAATATTATTAGACAGATCGCGTCCCAGACTGTGCTGGCCATCCGTCAACTGGAACACCTCATGTGTATCCCCGCGCGAAGATACCGTCAGCACCAGATAATGACGCGGCGCAATCACCTGCGCTTCTTCGGTTTCATGGTCAGAACCGCGCGCCTTGCTGCTGGGCTGCGCCCTATCGATGTTCAGCGGCGCGCTGCCGCGTTCAAAATGGAACGTGATCGAATCACCCAGCTCCACAATACAATCAGATTGCAGCAGCCACGGCTCGCGCACGCGCTGGCCGTTGACGAAAGTGCCGTTGGCCGAATCCAGATCGTGCAGCTCGTAATCCGTCACCACGCGCAAAAAATGGCAGTGGCTGCGGCTGACCTCGTTATCGTTCAGCACGATGTCACTTTTCGAACTGCGGCCCAGGACCACCACATCGCCGGTAAGTTCATAGATTCGACCCGGTTCCGGGCCGCGTTTCATGATTAGACGGGGCATAGCATAACCATCATGAACATTTCTTAAATTCTACTCACAAACACCCAACTTGTAAAACACGCTCCCCCTGCGTCTGCGCCACGCCGCATACAGCTTGACGCAGCCCTGCAAAGGCTGAAAACATATCACACACGCTCCCCCTGCTGCTGCGCTACACCGGATGCAGCCCCAACAGCGTGCGCACTTCGCCCACGATAAACATCGATCCGGTCACGCACACCAGGCCATCGCGCCCCGCCTGTTTGCGTGCCACATCCAGCGCCGCGCCCACATCCTCCCGTATCTGTACCGCTGCGCGCCTGTCCAACCCCTGCGCGATCTGCGCCAGACGCGCCGGCGCATCTGTCATACCGTCACCGCTGCGCGTCAGAATCACCTGATCCGCCAGCGGCAGCAGCGCCCCCAGCGTCCCGCTGATGTCTTTCGTCGTTTTCGCGCCGAAGACCAAAACAAACGGGCGCTGCGGGAAAAGCGCTTGCAGTGCTTCGACCAGGCGCTGCGCCGATTCCGGATTATGCGCTGAATCGAGCAGCAGCAGCGGCTCATGCCCCACCACTTCCAGCCGTCCTGGCCAGAACACTCGCCGCAGCCCGTTCTCCAGCGCCCTTTCGCTGACCTGAAGGCCGACGATTTGAAGTTGTTGCAAGGCGGCCACCGCCACGGCAGCATTCTGTGCCTGGTGCGCCCCCAGCAGTGCCGTAACATAAGCACGACTTTCCCCACCGGGGAAACGCAGCTTCACCCTTTGCCCCTCCGCTGTCGGTAAATCCGCCTCAAATTCCACTTCCCGTCCAACAAGTGTAAACGGCGCGCTGCGTTCCTCCGCCGCCCGTTCCAGCACCACACGCGCTTCGTCCTGCTGCGGCGCGCTCACGGCGGGCGTGCCCGCTTTGATGATCCCCGCCTTTTCCCAGGCGATTTTGTCCAGCGTATCGCCCAGCAGGTGCATATGATCGTAGCCGATGCGCGTAATGACTGAAACGGCGGGATACACGACGTTCGTTGCGTCCAGCCGTCCGCCGACCGACACTTCCACAACGCTAATATCAACCTCATGCTGCGCGAACAGGTACAGCGCCAGCGTGGCCATGACTTCTGGCCAACGTGCGCCGCTGATGCGCTCAAAAATCGGCGCGAGTGTTGTGACCGCCGCGCTCAAGGCTGCGCGCGATACCATTTGGCCGTCGATCAAAAAACGTTCGCGCACATCTTGCAGATGCGGCGACGTATACATGCCCACACGCAGCCCATGTGCCCGCAGCACCGCCGCGCACATAGCGCATACTGAGCCTTTGCCCTTTGTGCCGGTGACGTGCAGCAGCGGGTAACGCAGATGGGGTTCGCCCATCGCCGCCAGCAGCGCCCGCGCCCGCGCCGGACGCTGCGCATCCTGCGTGCCCGGTTTTTGCGGCATACGGCTGGCGTAACGCATCAGCACAGCCAGCGTTTGTTCATAATCCAACATTTATTTGCGCCGCAAAAGCTGCCAAAGCATATAGCCGCCGACCAGCGCCAGCCCCAACGCCACATAATTGACGTTGACATAAGCCACCAGAAACAGGCGCACGCCGATGCCACCCAGAAACAGGATAATGCCCAAAGCCCAGGTTGTCATCGCCACGTGCCAGCCCCGCATCGACTGGTACACGCCGGACGCAAGCAGAATCAGCCCGCCGAGCAGCATCGCCAGCGGGTCTTCGACACGCCCCACCAAAAACAGCGCCAACAGCACCACCAGCAGAGCCGCCGTGACCATCTCGATCTGGGTTTCTTGCGGATCAGAAGTACTGCCCATGTTCCCATCCCTTTGATCTAGAACTATGATGGCTCTATTGTACTGCGAACGCGCGTTATTGGGGTCGCCAGGCTGGCGCGGTGATAGCGCCGCCCGACGATACACGGCGCAGCGTGGGCGTGTCATTCAGCGTGAGCAAATACATATCGGTGCGCGGCTGCTGCACAATACTCAGCCCCAGCGCCAGCATCCGGCCATCTGGTGACCACCCCAGTTCGCTGGTGCCGATCACCATGCTGCCGACCAGCGCGCTCAGGTTGATTGACTGCACGCCGCCAGCGCTGTCTAACAGCCGCAGCAGCTTGCGCGTATTTCCGCTGATATAGGCCAACAGCCTGCCGTCCGGCGACCAATTGGGCAGCACGTTGTTGTCGTAACCTTCGGTGAGCGCATGCACAGCGCCAGAGGGCATATCCACGCTGTAAAGTTCATAACTGCCGGCGGGGGAAAGCGTGTAAACCAGGGTTTGGCTGTCCGGCGACCAGGCATAATCCATGCCGCTGTTGTTCTGCGCCAGCAGGCGTGCCGGGTCGCCGCTGTTGAGCTGTGCGATATAGAGATCCACCGCTGGCCCGGTGATCGATAAGAACGCCAGCCAGCGCCCATCTGCCGCCAGCAGCGGCGCATAAAACGGGCGATCAAAGGGGAGCTGAACGGGCTGCGCAGTGGGCACGGGCTGGCTGAGGTCGAACACACTCAGTGCGCCATTGCGGCGGCCGTCGCGCACCAGCAGTTGCGTCGGCGACACCCACATGGGATTCGCCACCTGCCGCAGCGCATGGCTTGTGCCGTCCAGCGCGAACACGTTCGTCCACAGATCGCCGCGATCAAGCAGCGTTACTGCCAGTCGTGCGCCGTCCGGCGACCATGATAATGCGCTTGGTTCGCCCTCCAGCACCTGGATGACACTCAATCCATGTTCGACATCCAGAAAACGCAGGATGAAGCGCGCGCCAAGCACCTCCCCGTAGACCAGTTCCAGATACGGCACAGCACTGCCCAGCCCGCGCAGCGCCCCGATGAGCGCCCCGCACAGCAGCCAGATGAGCAGCGCCGCCGGCAGCAGCAGGCGCGTCATTTAGAACCCGCCGGGCACGGTCTGCCACACGCCGACGATGCCCGATCCGTCGTCGATGAAGATAAACACTTCGCTGCGCTGCGGCAGCGCCACCATCCAACCGCGGCTGAAGCTCTGGGCGCTGGACTGCGCGCCGATCTCGCCGCTGATGGCCCAGCCGAAATCGCTGCGCACATCCTGATACATGCGCCAGATTTTGCCGAAGCCGCGCACCGGTTCGATCAGGCCGAAGGGCGGGATTTCGCCGCCGGAAAGCGGGTCAACGCCTTCCACATAGCTGTCGTCAAAACGCCGGTAGCGCAGATCCGGGTAGAGCAGATAAATGCTGGCGGGCGGGCCTTGCAGCCACAGCATGAGGCCGCGCTCGAAATTTTGCAGCGCGCTGCTGTAGGTGATGGCGCTGTTGGTCGGGCAGCCCAACTGCTGCTGCAAGAGCGTGCTGCCGTTGTAAATCACGGCGAAGCCGCCCATCGGCGCGAAGCCGCACCCCGCCGCGGGTGTGCCCCCCGGCGCGCTCGGCACACTGCCCGGTGTGCCCCCGGCGACCGGGGTATTGCCGCTGGCGATCAGCGTCAGCGCCAGGGCAGTCGCCTGCTGAAAGACCAGCGTCGGGTCGGGCGTGACGACGGTGGCGCGCATAGCCTCGCTCACCAGATCATTGATCGGGCGCGGAATGGCGGTGAGTGTGGCGGTGGCTGTCGCTGTGTTAGTCGGCGTGTCGGTGATCGTCGCGCTCGGCGTCCACGTCACGCTCAGCGTGGGCGCAGCGCTCGCCGGCAGCGTGGGGCTGGCGCTGGCTGTGGCGGCGGCGGGCGGGGTGATCGTGGCCGTATCGGTGGCCGTCATGGACGGAATTTCGGCCAACGTCGGCAGATCGGCAACCTGCGGCGCGGGGACACAGGCCGCCAACCAAAGCGCAAACAAGGGAAACAGCAGGATTTTAGTGTTCATAATGTGCATTATAACGCGGCAAACTGGCGCGCGCGCAACAGGTGATTTTTCCTACTCCGGGGCCATGGCCGCTGGCGGTTCAGGGGGCGACACTTTTGAAAATTGCCGCTGCCCACGTTTGCGGCGAGCGAACAGGGTAATCGCATCAAAACGTTATTATGCGCAATCAGCGACCCCTATCCCCCCGGCCCCTTTCTCCGCTTGCGGAGAAAGGGGGAGCAAAGGCGGGAATCCACACGCATTTAGCCTCTCTCCGCTAAGGTAAGCGAAGCTTACACCGGGGACGGGGCTGGGGTGGGTCAAGAGCGCACAAAACCTGTCGCACAAGTTTGATACGATCACCCCGCCCCTCCTGCTCCCCCTCCTTGAAATCGGGGAGGGGGCCGGGGGTGGGGTCAAACCGTCATGTGGCGGGCGGATCCATGCCGTTTTTCTCGGCGTGACCATATTCCTTCTCTGTGACGCTGCCTCCGCCGTAGCCCTCCTCTTCGTAGCCATAACGAAAAGCGAAGATGCCAACATACAGGCCGCATTCGTCCAGATGATCGAGACTCGCCTGGGTTGCGCCTTTGCTTTCGGCGGGAAAATTTTTCATGTCTACCGGTTCAAGGCGCAGATCGAGGCAGGCCTCGTGCGCCGCCATGTGGAAATTCACCAGATCACGATTTGTGCCGCTGATGAAAACTTTAGTCATTGCTTTACCCTTTTGCTAGGGGAATCTTAGCGCAGGGCGCGTGAACTGGCAAGCAGGCTAGGCTCCTTCGCTTTCGTCGGGGCGAATCAGCAGCACGGGTGCTTTGATGCCCTGCATGACCTGGTTGGTGACGCTGCCGAACAGAAAGCGCCGCAGCCCCGTGCCGCCGTGCGTGCTCATCACCACCAGATCGACCCCCTCGGCGTTGATGTAATCGCAGATGAGATGCGCGACGCTGCTGCCTTCGATCCACTGCACGCGCACGTTCAGCCCTTCCTCGCGCAGTTCGCTGCGCAGCCCCATGAGGTACTGCTTCATCTGCTGGCGGGCGGCGTCGATCTGCGCGTCCTGGCCGGCTAAGGCCACCTGGTCGATGAACTCGGAAGCCGCTGTCTTGAAGACATGCAGCAGGATCAGTTCGGCGTCATTGGCGCGCGCCAGATCCGCGGCGTGCGGCACGGCACGCTTCGCCCAGCCAGAACCGTCCAGCGGCACGAGGATGCGGTGATAACGTTGGTGGGAATGCGCCATGGTTAACTCTCCTGAAAATAGCTTTTAGCAGTTAGCGGTTAGCAAAACACGAAAACCGCGAAGAAAGGCCGTGTTTTTATCCCGCGTGGTGAATGTTCGCTCATAAACACATGCTTCATGTTATCGATTGTACCGCGAAGGCCGGATAAACAGGCGGGAACAGGCAAAGTTAAAAAATTTAAGCCCGCGCGCGGCAGCGCCCTACGCTTGCCCTACGTTTTGGGCGGCGGGCGGCGGCCAACTGTCGGCGGTAACTCGCAGAAATGGCGCGCGTGCGCTACCATTCACATTTCAAATCGCTTTTGCAGGAGAATGTGGGATGGACAAAAGCCAATTAGCGCGCCTGTGGCTCGTCCTGCTGGTGATCGCTCTGTCGGCCTGTACGCTGGTCGCGCCCGGCCAGTCCCCGGCGCAGACTTTCAGCGGCGCGCCGGTGGTCACGCTGGTCGCGCCCGCGCCGAACAATACCTATCTCGAAGGCGTAGCGGTCAACATTCAGGCGTCTATCAGCAATGCCGGGCCGGACATCGCCCGTGTAGAATTCAGTCTCGACGGCACGATTATCGCTACGCTGGAAAATCCCAACAGCAGCGCCGCCGCCGTGTTCAGCGTCAGCCAGCGCTGGAGCGCCGCCGGTGAAGGCGCGCATACCGCCAGTGTGACGGCCTTCCGCGCCGATGGCAGCGCCAGCCAAGCAGCGACCGTGACCTTTAACGTGGTGGCCCAAGCCGCGTTAGCGACCGAAGAACCCTCCGCCCCGGCGGCCAACACGCCCGGCGGATCTACGACAGGCGGCAGCACTGGCGGCACAACCGGCGGCAGCGCAGCCAACACGCCGACGGCGACCACCGCCGCCGCGCCTTCTGCGACGCCAACGACGGCCGCCAGCGATACGCCGCCGCCGCCGCCCACTGCCAGCGTCCCCACCCTGACGACCAATCAGGGCATCAACGTGCGCAGCGGCCCCAGCACGCTCTTTAACCCGCCGCTCGGTGGGTTGGCCGCCGGCGCGACCGCCGAAATTATCGCGCGCAACCCGGCGGGCGATTGGTACAAAATCCGCTACTTCAACGCCGATGGCTGGGTCTTCGCGGGATTGGTGACGGTTTCGGGCGATGTTTCGACTCTGCCGGTGGACGCCGGCCCGCCGCTGCCCACCGCAGCGCCGCCGACTAACCCGCCGCTGCCCACGCCGACGACGGGGGGCACGACAGGCGGGACGACAGGCGGCAGCACAAGCGGGGCGAATCTCGTCGCCAATGCGCCCGTGTTTTTCAGTGTATCGGGCAATACACAGATCAGCGCTCCGTTCTGTGGCGACACGTTCCGTATCCGCGTGAATATCACCAACAGCGGCAATCAGCCGACAGCGACAGGTTTCTTTGTCGGCGCCACGATTACCGGCCCCGGCAGCGATTATCCCATCACCCGCAGCGTGGCCGTTTCGCAGATCATCCAGCCAGGCGGCAATTTCGTCGCGGAACTGCCCGACATCTTCCCGGCCAGAGTCGGCGGCCAGGTGTATACCGTGACCATCACGCTCGATCCGAACAATCAGGTGCCGGATTCGAACGACAACGACAACACGAGCAGCACAACCTATACCTTAGGCGGGAGTTGTTCCTGAGTCTCGCGCGCACCGATAAGCGCCCCTGCCGGATGCGGCGGGGGCGTTTTTTGTCGGCAACTTTGGCGGCCTCTGCTGCGTATTTGCCTCACAGAAGCGAATCACAGGAGCATGATATGGCGCAAAAGTGGCAGTACCTCACGCTGTATGTCAAAGCCGAAGCCAAAAACGTTGCCGATTTTCTGGAAGAACGCTGGGACTGGAAAAGCGGCATCCCGCGCAATACGCCTGAATCGATGATCCCGCGCCTGGACGCGCTGGGCGAAGACGGCTGGGAACTTGTCCACATGCAGCCGGTGTACGTGGGCGAAAATGCCGATGTGCTGATGCACGATTCGGGCAGCGGCGGGCGCTCGTGGACAAGCACGTATTTCTGCGTGTTCAAACGCCCGAAAGCGGAATAAGGTCAGTCGTCAGTTTTCAGTTGTCAGTAAGAGATGAGCGGGCGGCGCGGTCTGTGCTACAATCGGCATATCCACAAAACAGGGCGATGTTATGTATATCCGCCGTTTGTTAAACGCGCTGCGTGTGCTCAAAACCGGGTTGTTTTTGCGCTGTCCGCGCTGCGGACTGGGCAAAATGGCTGCTGGCTGGTTCAGGTTTCACGCCACCTGCCCCTACTGCGGCGCGCGCTATGAACGCGGCAGCGGTGAATCGGTCGGCGGGCTGTATATTACGGTCGCGCTGGCGGAAATCAGCGCGCTGCTGGGCTTTTTCGTGGTGGATGCGCTGGCGACGCTGGATGCGCTGGCGCAGCTTCCCTTCTGGGTGCTGTATACTCTGGCCTTCTGCGCGCTGTTCTACCGCTGCGGACGCGGTCTGTGGATTGCCATCGTGCATCTGACAGGCGGCGTGTATCCCGACCCCGATTACACGCGCGAATACCAGCGCCCCCAGACGGACATCACCCCCGCCTCTAAGAGCAGCAAAAAAGACTAACGGGTACAAACGCGCTACAATAGGCAAAAGAACGATTTTTAAAAGCGAACAAATGAGTTTATGAAACTGCAAAAATGCTTAATCGCCAATCGCGGCGAAATTGCTGTGCGGATCCTGCGCGCGTGTTTTGAGCTGGGAATGCAGGCCGTCGCCGTGTATTCAGACGCAGACCGGCAGGCGCGCCATGTGCAGATGGCCGACGAAGCCTATTTGCTCGGCGGCGCGGCCCCCGCCGAAAGTTACCTCAACATCGAAAAACTGATCGCGGTCGCGCGCAAAGCCGGCTGCGACTGCGTACACCCTGGCTACGGCTTTCTTTCGGAGGCCGAAGAGTTCGCGCAGGCTGTGCTGGATGCCGGACTCGTATGGGTCGGGCCGCCGCCGGACGCCATCCGCAAAATGGGCGTGAAGACCGAAGCGCGCGCGCTGATGCAGGCGGCGGGTGTGCCGCTCGTGCCCGGTTTTCAGGCCGATGACGCGACCGAAGACGATTTTCTGGCCGCTGCCGACAAAATCGGCTATCCGCTGATGGTGAAAGCGGCGGGCGGCGGCGGCGGCAAAGGCATCCGCATTGTCCGGCGCGCGCAGGATTTGCCGGACGCGCTGGCCGGGGCGCGGCGTGAGGCGCTGCACGCTTTTGGTGACGCGCGCCTGTTCCTGGAACGTTATATCGAACACGGGCGGCATATCGAGATACAAGTGCTGGCCGATGCGCACGGCAGCACCGTGCATCTGTTTGAGCGCGAATGCAGCGCCCAGCGCCGCCATCAAAAAGTGATCGAAGAATCGCCCTCGCCCCTGCTGACGCCGGAAATCCGCGCGCAGATGGGACAGGCAGCGGTCAGCGCGGCGCAGGCCGTGGCCTATACCAACGCCGGCACGGTGGAATTTATCGCCAGCGCGCAGGGCGAATTTTACTTTCTGGAAATGAACACGCGCTTACAGGTCGAGCATCCGGTGACGGAACTGGTGACGGGGCTTGATCTGGTCAAGCTGCAATTTGCTGTCGCAGCGGGCGAAAAACTGCCCTTCACGCAAAGCGACCTGAGCCAGCGCGGACACGCCATCGAATGCCGCATTTATGCCGAAGACCCGCTGAACCAGTTTTTGCCGGCGATCGGGCCGCTGCTGCTGTTCCAACCGCCGGAAGGGCCGGGCATCCGCGTCGATTCTGGCGTGCAGTCGGGCGACAGCATCGGCCTTCACTACGACCCGATGATCGCCAAAATTATCGTTTACGAGCGCACGCGCGCGGCGGCTATCGAGCGCATGAGCAAAGCCCTGCGCGACACGGTGATTCTGGGCACAACGACCAACACAGCCTTTTTGCGCGCCCTGCTGGAACACCCGGCGTTCACAGCGGGCGTAGTGCATACGGCCTTTATCGAAGAAAATCTGGATGATCTGCTGCAAGGACTGCGCGAGCCGCTGACGAACCAGGCCGACATGGCGCTTTTGGCGGCGGCGCTGCATGACAGCCAGGCTGTCGGGGCAGCGCAGACAGGGCACACCAGTGAAGACGCGCCCGAACCCTGGGCGCACGCCGACTCTTTCCGCATGGGGCGCCTATGAGCGCGGCGCGGCGCCCCCATCGCATCGTCCTGCTGGTGTGCGCGGCCTATCTGCTGTATACGCTGCTGACACAGGGCAGCGATACGCGGGTTTTTGTCACGCTGGGGCCGTGCTTCGCGGCGTGCAGCGGCGCCGCAGAATGCAGCATCGGCCCGGAAAACGGCTACGATGGTCAGTTCGCCTACTATATCGCGCGCGATCCGCAGAACGCCGCGCCCTGCATCGATGCGCCGGCCTATCGCTATCAGCGTATTCTGCTGCCCATAGTCGGGCGTATTCTGACACTGGGCTTTGCGCCACTCATCCCACTGGTCTTTGTCGCGCTGAATCTATTGGCGCTGGTGGGCAGCACAGCGCTGCTGGAACGTCTGCTGGTGGCGCAAAAAGCCAGCCCGTATTACGCGCTGGCCTATGGGCTGTTCGGCGGGCTGGTAATCGCGGTGCGCCTGAGCACGCCCGAACCGCTGGCCTATGGGTTGGTGCTGCTGGCGCTGTGGTGGGGGCAAAAATCATGGGCTGCGCCTGACGAACAGCGCGACGATTGGCGCGGGCGCTGGGGGATGCCTGCGGCACTGGCGCTGGCGGCGCTGGCCAAAGAAACGACGCTGATTTTCGCGGCAGCATTTGCGCTGTACTATGCGGCGGGGCGGCACTGGGGCGCGGCGCTGCGCGTGCTGCTGATCACCGGGCTGCCCTTCGCCCTGTGGCAGTTGTACCTGTACAGTTGGTTAGGGACGTTCGGCGTGGGCAGCGGCGGCGCGGGCGGCACGCCCTTTGAAATCATCCCCTTCAACGGTCTCTGGCGCATCTGGACAGAAGGCAGTTTTGGCGCGTTTGTGCTGTTGGGCGGCGTGGCGCTGCTGGTGGCGGCGCTGCCGGCGCTGTGGGGGCTGGTCGCCAGCGCGCGCGAAATCGTCGGCGCGCGCCTGCACACCCATGTTTATGCCTATCTACTGTTCGCCAATGCCGCCGTCATGCTGTTCGTGCCGTTTTCCACCTATCGCGAACCGCTCGGCATTTTACGCTTTATCCCCGGACTGGTGATCGCCCATGTGTTGTATGCGGCGCTGCGCTTTCGCGGGAGGCGGCCCCTGCGCTACAGCCTGTTGTGGGCCATCACGCTGCTCTTGCCGCTGGCGCTGCGCTGAAGCCCCGCTTTCCTTCACAAAAAATTTATGTTCGCAAAAAATTCGTGATAAATTGTTACCTTTTTCGTTTTTCGCCTCATGCTTGAGCTATAATGAGGCCAATTACTTTAACATCGTGGACAATGTGAAACCCTTATGTCGATCACTGACCCGCTGCTCGGCAGAAAACTCGGCGATTATGTGATTCTGGAGATGCTCGGACAAGGCGGGATGGCGCGTGTCTATAAAGGGTATGATGAACGCCTCGATCGCAACGCCGCCGTGAAGATCATCGACGCGCATCTGGTCACGCGCGAGACTGAAGCCGAATACCGCGAACGCTTCCGGCGCGAGGCGCGCGCCATCGCCCGCCTCAAGCACGCCAACATCGTCAACATCTACCAGTTTGGCGAAGATGGGCAGATGTACTATATGGCGATGGAGTACATCAGCGGGCAGGATTTACGCCAGATCATCAAAGATCACAACGAAAAAGCCGACAAAATGCCCTACGCGCAGGTGCTGCATGTGGTTAAGGACATCTGCTCGGCGCTGGATTACGCGCACGGCGAAGGCGTGATTCACCGCGACATTAAACCCTCGAACATCATGGTGACGCCCAGCGGGCAGTCGGTCCTGATGGATTTCGGGCTGGCGCTGAGCGTGCCCGAAGGCACCTTAGGCTCGACCTTTGGCAGCGTCCACTATATCGCGCCGGAACAGGCGGTGTCATCGGCGCGCGCTGTGCCGCAGAGCGATTTGTATTCGCTGGGCATCGTGCTGTACGAGATGCTGACCGGGCGCGTGCCCTTCGACGATCGCTCGACGATGAGTGTGGCGCTCAAGCATCTGAGTGACCCGCCGCCGCCTCCCAGCGCGCTGAACCCCAATATTTCGGCAGAACTGGAAGCGGTCGTGCTGAAGATGCTGGACAAAGAGCCGCGCAAACGCTACGCCAGCGGACTGGAATTCGCGCGCGCTGTGGAATATGCGATGGGCATGGCCGAAGAGGACAGCATACAGGATTTGCACGACAAACCCGGTTCGCGCCCCAAGCCGATGATCCCCGCGCCGATGGCGGTCTCCAAACCGACGCCGCCCACTGCCGACGCGCTGCTGCGCACGGATACGTACAGGAAGCTGCGCCCGGCAAGTCCGCTGGACGACAGCCCGACGATTTCCGAACCGAAACGCCCCAGTCAGATCATGCCGCCTGCGGAAATCCTGCCGGCGAAAAAGCGGCGCTTGTCCCCGTCAGTGGTGGCCGGCGTGCTGATTTTTGTTGGCATTCTGGCGGCGTTAGCGCTCTTTTTGTTCAACAATAATCAGGGCCGAGAAGCCACGCCTACTCTTCTGGCAGCAGCGGCAGAGACCACCGAAACCGCTTCGCCGCTGGCGCTTGTGGCGGCGGCCACCGCAAGCGACACGCCGCGCCCGACTCGCACCGTGCGCGCGACAGCGACGCGGCCTTCGCCCACGCCGCGTCCCAGCGCGACGCCCACTGAACGGGCGACGGCCACAGTGACAGCCAGCCGCACGCCGAGGCCGACTGACGAACCGACTCTGGCGGTGATCGTGCCGAGCGCGACGCCGACGCCGGAAAACTGGCCGCTGATGCTGTACTACGATCATCGCACGCTGGTGCTGGTTAACCGTTCAGAGAACGGGCAGGACATCACCGACCTGTTTTTTGTGCGCACGGACGCTGCTGGCACGGAATACGATTTTGCCTCTAACGATTGGACAAATGACAGCACTTTAGGGCGTTTTCGCAGCAATGCTTGTTTGCAGGTCTGGACGAATGCCTTCACGTTTCTGGAGGCGGACGACGCCGTATGCAGCAGCCGCCAGGGCTGGCGGCAGTTGAACACCGCGCGGCAGTTCTGGATCAGCGACGAAGCAGGGGCAACCTTTGAGGTGCTGCACGGCAATGTGCTGCTGGCGACGTGCCCGGCCAGTCCCAGCCGGCGCACAGCGGATTTTGAGTTCGCGTGCGGTTTTGAGGTCCAGGGCGGACGCTGAATCCCCCTGCAAAATGTTGTCTGCGCATAGGGGCGACTCGGCGAGCCGCCCTTCTACATTGAGACAGACTCTAGGGCAGTTTGGGCAGGATAAAACGCAGCGCGTCGGGCAGGCGTTTAGCCCACGCGCCTTCCTGATGAATAGCATCCGCGTCTTCGACATACAGCAGTGATGTGCCTTCGTGATAGCCGCGCGCGAGCAAACCCGCCCGCAGGCGGCGGACGCCATCGAGATACGCCTGATCGCCGCCGCTGGGCAGATAGGGACGCCAGGGGGCGGAAGTTTCGAAAATGTGGCCTTCTTTGCCGCCGACATCCATATAAATGCGGCCTGCGCCTGAGGCACGCTGCTGCACTGTGCCTTCCAGGCCGTTAGCGCCAAACCAATAGGCCGGGCTGAAGACGCCGCAAAAACCGAACACCTGCGGATGCGTCAAAAATCCGTAAAGGCTGATCAGGCCGCCCATTGACGAGCCGGCAATGCCGGTGCTTGCGTGCTCTGGCTGCGTGCGGAAATGGGCATCGATCTGCGGCTTGAGCGTGTCCACGATGAAGCGCAGATAGGCGTCGCCGCGCCCGTCGAGCAGTTCTATTTCTGCCGAAGGGTAGGGGTTGTATTCACGCACGCGCTCTTCGTTCAGATTGGGCAAACCGACGACAATGGCCTCATAGCCTTCCGTCTGGAGTGCGCTGAGCGTCTCATCCACCTGCCATTCGCCGACAAAACTGGTGTGGGCGTCGAACAAATTCTGGCCGTCGTGCATGTACAGCACAGGATAACGCCGCGCGCTGTTGTGATAGGACGCAGGCAGCCAGACGAGCACATCGCGGCGGTTATCGAGCTGGGGACTGTAAAAGGCGCGCTGCACGAGCAGTTCGCCGACAACGGTATGGCGCTCAAGGCCAGCCGTATACGACTCCCAGATGGTCATCTGTTCCCTCCTTCGCGCGCTACTTGGCTTTGAGCCATTCCGGCACGGTGTAAGGCAGCGATTCTTCGCGCGGTTTTGTCCAGCCGAACTGCACAGGCGGTGTAGCGGGCTGCGCCGCCCAGCGCACAGCGTTGGCGATCACGCGCTGGATGTCCGGGTGGTGATAGGTGGGATAGGTTTCGTGGCCGGGCCGAAAGTAGAAAATGCGCCCTTTGCCGCGCGTATAACAGCAGCCGCTGCGGAAGACTTCGCCGCCCTGGAACCAGCTCAGGAAGACCAGCGTTTCGGGCTGCGGAATATCGAAGCGCTCGCCGTACATTTCTTCCTGCGGCAGTTCGATGCACTCGCCCAACCCGGCGGCGATGGGATGTCCCGGTTCGACCACCCACAGGCGTTCGCGCTCGTCGGCTTCGCGCCATTTGAGGTCGCAGGTGGTGCCCATCAGGGTTTTGAAAATTTTGGAAAAGTGGCCGGAATGCAGCACAACCAATCCCATGCCATCGAGCACCCGTTTCTGCACCTTATGTACGATCTCATCACGCACTTCATCATGCGCGATATGTCCCCACCACGTCAGCACATCGGTGTTGGCCAGCACAGCATCGCTCAGGCCGTGTTCGGGTTCATCGAGCGTGGCAGTGGCGGCCGTGATGCCGTTTTCGCGGCGCAGCGCGTCGGCGATGGTGGCGTGCATCCCGTGGGGATAGATGTTGGCGACGACGGGATTTTTCTTTTCGTGGCGGTATTCGCCCCAGACAGTAACACGAATCGTATCCATTTTTATCCTATGTCCTTTTGCACAAGCGCAGCCAGGATTTGCCGCGTTTTTTGGATTTCGGCGGCAAAACCTAGCTGTTCATAAAGCGCGAGCGCATCCTGAAAACGCGCACCGGCAGCTTCAGATTGACCACGTTTGAGCAGACTTTCGCCGTGCGCCGCAAGACTGAGCGCAAGCTCAATATCGAGCCGTGTCTCACGACACAGCGAGATCGAAGCTTCAAACTGTGCGTCGGCGCTGTCGGTGGTCTGCGGCGGTGTATACAGGCTCAGCGCCCGCCCCAGCGCGCGATGCGCCTGCGCGCGGCGGCGGACTTCTTTGCTCAATTCGGCGCTGACCAGCGCTTCCCGCGCGGCGTAGTAAGCAGCCTGTGGACGGCCAAGCTGCAAAAGGGCAATCGTCATGTCGCAGTGAATGAGGGCGATCAAGCCCAACACCTGCGGCTCGATCTGCGGCGTGCGCGCTAGAGTCAGCGCCGCTTCCAGCGTGGTCAACCCTTCCGCAAAGCGTTCCAGGCCAATTAAGGTGCGGCCATCGTTGGCCTGACAGTAAATGCACACGAGCATAAAATCGTGTTTTTGCGCCGCCTCGTTGGTGCGCACAAAAATGCTGTGCGCGCGTTCCAGATCGCCGCGCTGACGATAGGCCTCAGCCATGTTGTTGTCGCACAGCAGCATCAGTTCAGGCTCTTCAGCGATCTCATAAAGTTCGCGCGCCATGCGGAAATGGCGAATAGCGTGGGCATAGTGGCCTCTGGCGATGCGCACAATGCCCATCAGACGTTCGACCAGCGCTTCATTCACAGCGCTGCTGTCCTGAAGCGCTTCGTATTTGAGCGCGTTGAAGCTTTCGACCGCTTCGACAAACGACAGCGTGCCGATGCGCCAGGCGGTCAGCACGGCTTGCGCGCGATCATGAAAGGGCGTCGGTTGGTGCATACGCAAAGCACTATATACCCACAACTTTTACCTATTGTGACGCATTTGCCGGGTTTAATCCAACTGGATTTCTTGCCCCTTACGCGCCGATTCGTACAGCGCATCCAAAACGCGCACCGCCGTTAACCCCTGTTGGCCGTCAGTCGTCGGCTTAACGCCCTGCGCGAGTTTTTCGACCACATCCAGCACCAACCCGATATGCTGATAAGCGGGCGCGTCCCAACGCACACTGGGCGTGATGGTCACAGCCTGGTGCTCGATTTCGGTGTATAGGCGCAGCGTATCTTCTTTGCGGTAATTGGGAATATCGAGAATCGCGCTGCCCTCTGTGCCCTGCAATTCGACACGCATATGGTCTTCCAGCGGCAGGGTGTGTTCGCCCCAGGTGGCTTGCAGGAACATGCTGGCGCCGCTGGCGAGGCGCAAAAAGCCCACCGCGCCGTCTTCGACCTCGAAAGGCGGCGGCGTCTGGCCGGGAGGCAGCCACATTTTGCGGCGCCGCGGGCCGAACAGCGCGCGTGTTTGGCCGCTGGCGGTTTTGACCGCCGGGAAATCCAGCAGCCACAGCGCCAGATCGAGCACATGCACGCCCAGATCGATGAGCGCGCCGCCGCCCGACATGGCTTGATCGGCGAACAAGCCCCAGCCAGGGATGCCGGTTTCGCGCCGCCACGAGGCGCTGACATGGTAAATCTGCCCCAGTTGGCCGCTGTGGACGACATGGTAAAGCCACTGCGAATCGGCGCGGTAGCGGTAATTGTAGCACACCATCAGGTGGCGCTGGCTGCGCTGCGCGGCGTCCAACATGGCCTGCGCTTCGGCGGCGTTGATCGCCAGCGGCTTTTCGCACAGCACATGCGCGCCGGCCTGGTGCGCGGCGATCGTGGCCGGTGCGTGCAGCGCATTGGGCAAGCACACGCTGACAATGTCGAGCTGGCTTTGCGCCAGCATAGTCTGATAATCGCTGAAACAGGCTGAGGCGGGCAGTTGGTATTTTTGGGCGTATTCGGCCAGGCGCTGCGGGTTACTGTCGCAGATGGCGACGAGAGTCGAATGCGGCGATTGGTGGTAGCCTTCGGCATGGCTTTTGCCGACGCCCAGACCAATCACCCCGGCACGTAAAGGTGGCATATGAGCATCTCTTGATGAACGCTAAAACATTGCGCTAATCATAGCGTTTTCGAAGCCATAGAGAAGGGTGAGTGTGGGCTGGTGGTTATAGGGGCGCGGCACGGGCTGCGCTAGAATCGGGGCAGTGATAAAGTATCTATTTTGGACAAGATCATGTTTGCACGACTGGATTCTGTGGCGAACGGGTGGCTGACTCTGCTGCTGATAGTGTGGGCGCTGCTTCTTTTTGGCGGGTTCGCGTTTGGAAAGCTGAACGCGGAAAAAACGCGGCGTATGCCGACGTGGACACGCATGGCGTCGTCGGTGGCGCTGGTCGCGGCGGGCTGGAGCTGGCTGGCGGCGGCGGCGCCAGTCGGCAGCGCGGCGCTGCTCATCGCCGTCGGCATGACTTTGGGCTTGGTGGGCGACCTATTTATGGCGCGCAAAAATGTGATCGGCGGCATCGGCGCGTTTGGGCTGGGGCATATCGCTTATATCAGCGCGCTGCTGCTGTATACCAGTGCGGCGGGGCTGAACGACAGCGGGCTGCGGCTCGGTGCGTGGGTGGCGTGGCTGGTGATCGGCGTCGTCGCGTGGTACATCACGGTGTATCGCGGCCAGGAACATAGGGTGCTGCACTGGGCGGCGCTGGCCTACTGCCTGCTGCTTTCGAGCACGGCGGGAGCGGCCACTGGCCTGGCGCTGCAACAGGCGGCCTTTATCCCGCTGGCATTGGGCGCGGCGCTGTTCCTGTTCAGCGACCTGCTGATTACGGTGCAGTTATTTATGCAGCGCAGCTTTTATTTGATCGACGATGTGATCTGGCTGACTTATGGGCCGGCGCAGGCGCTCATTGTCTATTCCGTGTACGCCGCGAGCGCGGTACTATCATAGGCGGCAGCTATCACAGCGAGAGGGCAAGGTATGAGCGCTCGTGATCGGATTCTGGGAAAACTGCGCGCGGCGCAGCAGTCTGTGCCGGAGGTGCCAGCACATGATGAAGCGCGTTATATGGCGCGCCCGGACGATGTGTCGCCCGACGGCCTGCGTGCGCGTTTTGCGCAGGAAGTGCGCAAATTAAACTGCACGCCGGTCGAATGCGCGCAGGAAAGCGACGCGCTGGCCTATGTGCTGGAAACCATCGGCGCGGATCAGCGCATTCTGGCGTGGGATTTCGCGCATATCCCGCTGCCGGGCTTACAAACGGCGCTGGAAAAAGCGGGCATCACGGTCGCGCCGCCGCGCGATGACAAAGTGCGCGTGGGCATCACGGGCGTGTCCGCCGCGTTAGCCGCTACTGGCGGGCTGGTGCTGACCAGCGGCGCTGGCAGGCCGCGCAGTGTCTCGCTGCTGCCCGCTGTGCATATCGCCGTGATCCGCGCAGCGCAAATTCTACCGGATTTTGACGCCTGGATCGAAACGCAGCGCGCAGAAGGGCTGCAAGCGTTCCGGCGCGCAGCCAACAATTTTGTCATCACCGGCAGCAGCCGCACGGCGGATATTGCCATGGAAACCATCATGGGCGTGCATGGGCCGGGCGATGTGCGCGTGCTGATTCTGCTGTAGTGCATTTATGCTGTGTCAGGCGAGGACAAGAAAACGATGTGTCGCAATATCAAGACCCTGTACAACTTCGAGCCACCCGTCAGCGATGACGAAATCCGGGCGGCGGCGCTGCAATATGTGCGCAAGATCAGCGGTTTTCAAAAACCTTCCAAAGCCAATGAAGCCGCTTTTAACGCCGCCGTGGACGCGGTGGCCGCCGTCT
The DNA here is from genome assembly GCA_013388745.1 of Chloroflexota bacterium. Lineage (GTDB taxonomy): Bacteria > Chloroflexota > Anaerolineae > Aggregatilineales > Phototrophicaceae > JACAER01. Next base: position 229,534 of record JACAER010000034.1, on the reverse strand, counting down.
CGCGCCAACTGCTAAGCGGCCTGGAGACGGCAGCGCCGCCGCGTGACCGGGCGCAGGAAGCCGCCAAAGCTAAAATGCGCGCCGCGAAACGCTTCGCCTCATGAGCGTGCCAGATGACCGCGCTTGTGTTCCTTAACAAAATCCACTAAAAATTAAGGTAAATAAACGCACCACCCGCCGCGTCTATAGGGATGTGATGGAGTTTTAGGCCAGGGGCAAAACAAGATGCTGCTCAAATATTTTTATCATCAAGCGCTGGCGCAGGCGTCGTACATGGTCGGCTGTCAGGCGACAGGCGAAGCGCTGGTGATCGATCCGGCGCGCGACATCCAGCCGTATGTCCAGGCGGCGCAGCAGGCCGGACTGCGCATCACCCATGTGACCGAAACGCATATCCACGCCGATTTTGTGAGCGGCGTGCGCGAATTGGCCGCCCACAGCGGCGCGCAAATCCTCCTGAGCGCTGAAGGCGGCGCGGATTGGGCTTATGACTACGAGAGTACAGCGCTGCGCGATGGCGACCGTTTTATGGTCGGCAATATCCGCCTGGATGTGCTGCATACGCCGGGACATACGCCTGAACACCTTATTTTTATGCTGACGGATACGGCGGGCGCGGACAGCGCGATGGGGTTGTTCACCGGCGACCTGCTGTTTGTGGGCGATATTGGCCGCCCGGATTTGCTGGAAGAAGCCGCCGGCATCGCCCATACGCGCGAACCGGGCGCGCGCCAGCAGTTCCGCAACCTCCAGCGCCTCAAAACGCTGCCAGATTATTTGCAGGTGTGGCCAGGACACGGGGCGGGCAGCGCCTGCGGCAAAGCGCTGGGCGCAATCCCCAGCACGACTCTGGGCTATGAAAAATTGTTCAACCGCGCTTTTCAGTTCAACGACGAAAACGCTTTTGTCGATTGGCTGCTGCAAGGCCAACCGGAAGCGCCGCGCTACTTCGGACAAATGAAGCGTGTCAACAAAACGGGGCCGGCGCTGCTGCAAGACTTGCGCGAACCGCTGCGGCTCGACCCGACAATTCTGCCAGAAGTGCTCAAAACCGGCGCGCTGGTGATCGATACGCGCGCGGGGGCGGCCTTCGCGCGCGGGCATATCCCCGGCACGCTGCATATCCCGGCGGGCGAAAACACTTTCAGCACCTATGCCGGCTGGTATGTCGATTTCCGCCAGCCGACGTATTTGATCGCTGCTGAAGACGACGCTGAACGCATCGTGCGCGAACTGCGCGCGGTGGGGGTCGATAACATTCCCGGCTATTTTACGCCCGACGTGGCCGAAAAAGGCGGCGGGCAGGTCGAACAGATTACGGTGCAGCAGGCCGCCGCGCTTGCCGCGCCCTATATCCTCGATGTACGCAGCCGCAGCGAATACGAAGACGGGCACATTCCAGCGGCGCAGCATATCGCCATGGGCTATGTGCCGCGCCGCCTGCACGAACTGCCGCGCGATCGTCAGATCATCGTGCAGTGTGGCGCTGGCGTGCGCTCGATGATCGTCGCCAGTTTGCTGGCGGGCCAGGGCTTGCGGGTGATTAACCTGGTCGGCGGCATTGACGCCTGGAAGCAAGCTGGCCTGCCGCTGGAAAAAGGCATCCCGGAATCTGTGTGAGGATCGCTCGCCGTTAGCCCAGATCGCTGCTGCCTTCGCCCACCGGCTCTTTGGAAGTGGTGACGCTTGTCCATTCGGGTTTGTCGCCGCGCAGATGGCCGAAAATCGGCTTTTCGTTGCGAATCGTGTCGACAAAAGCCTGGATATCGCTGATGGGCATGAACATGTAGCCCTTCTTTTCGGCGGGCAAAAACGCGGGTGCAGGCAGTGGGCTGTCCGGCGCGACAAAATACACATCCAGACTGTATTCGTCGCCGATACATTTGACGATGGCGCGCAGTTTAATGGTCGCGCCGCCGATGCTCAGCATTTCAAGCTGCCGCCAGACGATCATATACTGTTTGATCTCGAACACTTTGACTTTATCACTCACAGAACGTCTCCTTATGAACCGCGCGCCTGAATTATAGCAGCGCTTCCAGAACGGTGCGCAGCGCCGCGGCGTCCTCGACGGTCAGATTCAGCGTTGTCACCGGGCTGGCTTTCCACACGGCCAGCAGGTCTTTGATACGCGCTTGCGGGCCGCAGAGCGCGACTTCATCGACCAGCGCATCGGGCACAAGCGCGATCGCTTCGGCCTTTTTGCCGCTCAGGTACAATTCCTGAATACGGTTGGCCGTGTCGCCGTAGCCATAGCGTGTCACCAGATCATGATAAAAATTCTTGTCCTTTGCGCCCATGCCGCCGATATACAGCGCGAGCTGCGGCTTGACCTTCGCCCGGCAGGCGTCGATGTCGTCGCCCACGAACACCGCCGCTGCGGGCGCAATATCGAAGCCCGCGCCGCTCTTGCCGGCTCTGGCGAAACCCGCGGCGACGTGTTCTTTATACACGGCGTCGTAGTGGCGCGGCGCGAAAAAGATCGGCAGCCAGCCGTCGGCGATCTCTGCCGCCAGTTCGACATTTTTCGGCCCGATCGCCGCCAGATAAATCGGCAGATCGGGGCGGCCATGCAGAATGCTTTTCAGCGGCTTGCCCAGCCCGGTTGCGTCCGCGCCCTGATACGGAATCTGGTAGTACTGGCCGTCGTGGACAAGCGGGTGTTCGCGTTTAAAAATCGCGCGCACAATGCTGACATATTCGCGCGTTTTGGGCAGCGGCTTGCCATACGCCTGCCCGTGCCAGCCTTCCACCACCTGCGGTCCCGATAATCCCAGACCGAGCATAAAACGCCCGCCGGAAAGCTGATCGAGCGTCATGGCCGTCATGGCCGTGTTGGCAGGCGTGCGCGCCGGCATCTGCATGATGGCCGTGCCCAGCCGAATGTTCCGTGTCAGCGCCCCCAACCACGCCAGCGGCGCTACCGCGTCCGAGCCGTAAGCCTCTGCCGTCCATACCACATGCACGCCCAGCCGGTCAGCTTCCTGTACCAGCTCCAGCGGCAGTTCTAATTTGGGCCCGGAGTAACCGAGCATTAATCCGATGCGCATCCAATGTCCTTTCTGGAAAAAACACTATTTCAATGAACGCTCAACTATACCCCACGAAAAACAAAAATAACCCCACCAGCGCGCTGCCGAGAATCAACCACGTCGTATTGATTTTCCAGCGCAGCAGCAGCGCCAGCGAAAGCACGGCCATGACCGCTGCCAATGGGCTGAACGTCACGCCGGACGGCGTGCGCAGCGCCGCTTGTGTCAGGTCGATCAGCGTGAGCGCGATCGCCGCCACCACGCCCGTGTTCACGCCCGCCAGAAACGCCCCCCAGAACTTGCTGGTGCGCATCTTCGGCAGCAGCGGCGCGGTGACGATCACCAGCACGAAAGCGGGCAGAAATACGCCAATTGTGCCCACCAGCGCGCCCGGAAAACCGGCAACGATATAGCCCACGACGGTCACAGTGGTCAGCACGGGGCCGGGCGTCATCTGGCCGATCGCTACCGCGTCGAGCACCTGCTGCGCGGAGAGCCAGCCAAAGCTGTTGACCAAATCCTGCTGAATATAGGCCACCAGCAGATAGCCGCTGCCGAACAACACCGAGCCAATGCGCAGAAAATAGAAGAAGATTTCCCACAAGCCGACACGCTCCGCCGTTTGCGCCGCGTGTTGCAGCAGCGGGCTGAGCGCGAACACCGCCAGCAGCGAAGGCCAGTGCTGCGTGTAGAACGCATAGAGCAGCCCCGCGCCCAGCATGACCAGCACTTCGCTCATATCCAGCAGCAGCAGCGCCAGACACCCGACGCACAATAGCCACAGCGCGCGCCCTTTGAGCGCCGTCTGCGCGAAACGCAGCCCGACGTTGGCAATAATGGCGACAATCACTGGCTTAATACCCCACAGCAGCGCGTTGATCTGCGGCAGCGCGCCGCTCTGAACGTAGAGCACGGCCAGCGCCAGCGTCAGCAAAAAGGCTGGACCGATAAAACATACGCCCGCCAATACTGCGCCGGGAATCCCTTTTTTGATATAGCCGATGTGAATCATTACTTCGGTGGAGTTTGGGCCGGGGATCAGGTTAGTGGCGGCGACCATATCGAGGAAGTGCGCGCGCGTGAGCCACTGCCGCCGCGCCACCACCTCGTCCTCGACCATCGCGATATGCGCGACGGGGCCGCCAAACGCCACCAGACTCAGGCGCAAAAACAGGCGCGCCAGATCGAGATAGGTCACCGTTTTTTCGGCGCTGTTCATGACGGCTAGACTTCGCTGCAATCCCAGACGAAGCCGCAGCGCCCGCAGCGCACCTTGCACGCTAGGCGGAAAGTCGGCGCGCTGCACGCCGGGCACACCTCCGACAGGGTGTAATTGGGCAGCGGCGGCAGTTGCAGCGCAGCGTTATGGTCTTGCTGCACGCTGCGCTGCGCTTCCTCTAGCGAGGCATTCGGAACGTGATCGGTCATTGAGCGTCTCCTGAAAATAGCTGTTAGCTATTCGCGATACACAAAAACCATCGCACGGGCACACAAACTGCAAGGGAAACCGCATTTCTATTCCGCCTGGCGAGCCTGCACTCACAGCGTATTTGGCGTTTCGACCATGCCTTTTGCCAAAAAACTGAACCTGCGTAAGCTCAATTTTTAGCTGTTCTCGAAGTACTGCACCGTGCCGTTCCAGAATTCGTTGTTGACGCTGAATTCCTTAAAGTCGCCCGCCGTGTAGCGGTCGATCACCTTGCGCCAGAACAACAGCGCACCGTGATTTTCGGCGAATTGGCGGATTTCCCAACGTCCGGGAAACAGGCCGAACAACTGCTCGGCGACAAAAGTGCCGACACCCTTACGGCGGTGGCGGCGAATGATAAAAAATTCGGCCAGATCCATCATCTCCGGGTCTTGCGCCAGGTACGCGCCGCGCTTGAGCAGGGCGAAGCCGCCGGGTTTACCTTCGACATAGACGACATAAGGGTAACGGTTGGCGTCCTGCCAGTAGCGATCCACGCTGTAATCGAATGTGCCGTGCGGGGTGATCTCCAGTTCCGGGTCAAACTCGCTCAGATCATACATATATAGTTCAGAAAGCTGGCGCAGTAGTGGTCGCTCACTCAGCGCCGCCCGCACGATATCGATTTGCATACGCTGTTCCCCTATTGGTAGCCTCTGTTGCATTTTACTGCAAAGTGGGCGATTCTGCGGCGGCCAAACCTCAACTTGTGGCAGGCGCGGCTTGGGCATATGCTATTGTATGAGGATGAATATTCAAATAATCAGCGGGCAAAATCATGATCGAACGTTTTCGCGTTTCCATTGGCCGCCACTCTGCCAGTTATCCCGCCGACCCCTGCGCCATGCTGGCGATGGTGATCGGTCTGCTGCTGGTGCTGACGATGCCGCTGTCGTTCGCGCCGCCCAATCTGGCGGTAGCGGGCGTGCTGTACATCGCGGTGGGCTTTGCCGCGGTGTTATGGCGGCGGCTGGCGCGCGGCGGCGATGTGCAGGCCATCGCTTATATTGGGATGACAGGGGTGACATCTCTGGCGCTGCTTTTGCCCCTGGGTTTGCAGAGCACGCCGGTGTTGATGGCCGCCCTCATTATCCCGGCGCTGGTGCTGGCAACCCGCAGCGTGCGCAGCGCCTTCTGGCACAGCGTGGCCATGCTGGTGGCCGCTTTGCTCGGCCAGCGCGTGGACGAAAGCGCGCAGCTTTTGCTGACGAACTTCGGCGCACTCCTGATCGGGCAGATGGCGATCCTGTTCCTGCTGCCGACCGCCGACGAACATACGGAAACGCCCGAAACTAATCCAACGCTGGGGCGGCGTCCCAAGCTCACACGCTATATCCCGCCCGAATTCCGCAGCGCCGCCGACGAGATCGCCAGCGCCGCAGAAACCATCGACCACAGCGCGATGCAGCAGGCGGCGAGCGTGGCGCAGCAGTTCAACGTCATCGCCGACGCCGATAAACAGCTCGACCAGTTTTTAGCCCTCACCGAAAACGCCAACGAGCGCGCCCGCTCGATTACGCAGTTGGCGCAGCAGTCGCTCGATATTTTTCGCAGCGGCCAGGAGTCGATCGGCAAGGCGTCGCGCGGGATGCGCGAGATTCGCGAGCAGGTGGCGACCATCGCCAGCACGATCGCGTCGCTGGTGCAGCTTACACAGCGCGTGGATGAGATCATTTCGTCCGTCAGCGAGATCGCCACGCAGTCCAATTTGCTAGCGCTTAATGCTTCCATCGAGGCGGCGCGCGCCGGGGTTCACGGGCGCGGCTTCGCGGTGGTGGCCGAAGAAGTGCGCTCGCTTTCACAGCAGTCCACGCAGGCCGCGCGCCAGGTGCGCGAGATTCTGGCGCAGATTCAGATGGCGATGCGCGAGACGGTGAAAGCGACAGAAGTCGGCATCCAGAGTGTGGACACAGGCGTGGACATGACGCAGGAGGTCGAGGTCGTGATGGTGCAGTTGGCAGCCAATGTCACCAAATCGCACGGGGCCGTGCGCGAGTTTTATGAGACTTTGCGCCAGCAGAGCGAAGGGCTGGAAGGTATCGGCATCGCGATGGAACGCATTCAGCGCATCGGCGATGAACACGCCGACGACACCCGCAGTCTGGAGGCGCTGGCGCGGCGGCTGAACACGCTGGCGGTCAACATCCAGCGCACGCTGGACGCGACCGCCACACAATCAGAGGCACGCAGGCCGGTCAGCGGGTAGCGGGGGCGCGCCAATCTGAACACAAGCGCTGCCGCGCGCCGAAAACGGCGGCGGGGCGGCGTGCTTTAGCGCGGCACACCCTACAACTGGATCAAACTGGCGCCACCCAGCGCCAAAATCTGTCCACCGGGACTGAACGCAGGCCGCGTCCACCCTTCTATCGGGCTGCCACCCAAGGTCGCCAGCAGCGCGCCCACGTTCGCCTCGCTCAGCCCGACGAGGCGCGCGATCGTGCGGTTGCTCAGATCCGCGCCATAGGACAAGAACGCGCTTCGACCTGCTGGTATCACACTGTTTTTGCGCCAATTTCATAATTCTGGCGGCGGTTAATTCTCTTTTTACTTTACACCCACGCCGTTTCACCGTATTCTAAGATTAAACGGCATTATCTTACAAACTGTTTCAGGAGACATCGGCTATGCGGCGCCTTTCCCCCTTTGTGATGCTCATCGGCCTCATCGTACTTCTGAGTCTGGCGCTGGGCGCTCCGGCCTGGGCGGGCGTGCTGGCCTTCAGCGGTTCGCTCGATACTTCCGACCCGACTATCAACCGTCCTAACGACACGGGCACGGGACTTTCGGGCGTCACCTCGTATTTCGATGCGGTGTACTTCACCGTGGACGCCGCCGCCACCTATACCATCACCATGACCAGCGGCTTTTTTAACCCCAGCGCCACCGACGACGGCTTTTTCGCGCTGTACGTCGAAGATGTCAGCGCCGGCAGCCCGCTGATCGGTCTTCAGGAAGTGGATGACGACGCTGGCGCCGGGCTGCTGCCGCGCCTCGTCGATTTTCTGGAGCCGACCTTCACTTATGTCCTGGTGATTGCCACGGGCAACCCGCTGGACATCGGCAGCTATAGTGTGGAGATCAGCGGCACGGGCAACATCACCTTTGGCCGCTTTGCCAGCGGGCGGCGCTTTGGCGATGGCCGCGTCAATAACCTGCTGGCGACGGACGCGGGCGCGCCTGTCGCGGTCTACTGCCGCGCCGATGGCGGCATCTCGGTCTATTTTGTCAGCCAGGAAAGCAGCCGCGGCTCGCTGGTGGTGCTGGTCACGCGCACACGTATCGAAGCTGTCGGTGTCCCCACCGAAAACACGCTGCTTGGCTTTTTGGGCAATGTGCGCGTCTACCGCCTGACGACCGGCGAATTCCAGCTTAACGCCGCTTACCCCGACGGTAAACCGTATACCATCGTCTGGGATTCCTGCCCGGCCACGCGCTATTATCACGTCGATCTGTAAACTTCGCCCGCAACCCCTTCTTTACGTGCCTAAAGCGTAGAGAGGAACTTAGGACAGCGCCAAACTTCAAGGCGGCTGGCGCCGGGAAAAGCGAAAAATCGCCGCTGCGCTGCGTGCCCGTTACGGCGACAGCCATTCGTAAGTGTAGATGTTCTGGCACGCGCCGGAACTGACGCCATCTGCCGCCAGGTAGGCGAAGGTTTCTTTGCGCTCGATCAGTCTGAGCGACAGCACAGTATAAGTGACTGCGGCATTTTCGGCGGGGGACCCTGGAATCGTGCGGTAAAGCGGATCATCATGCGCGCTGGGAGTGTCGCCGAAACCTCCGGCGCCGTTCGGCCCCAGCACGCCAAACGATCCCTGATCGAGTCCAGCGGCAGTGAAGTTCAGGAATGTAGTCTGGCCGACCTGGGCGAACTGCGCACACTGCGCCCCGCCGCCGACGATGGGCGAAAGGGTGATGCGCTCAATATTGACCAGCGTATAGCTGCCGCTGAGCGCGCCGAAGGGGGCGAAGGTCTGCGCAATAACACGGTCAATGGTGTCGGCGGGCACTGCCGGGGTGATCGCCACTGCATCAGGCAGCGGCGTTGTCCCCGTGCTGACAGGCAGGCTGGCTAAGGCGGCCTCGTCGTAGGGCTGCGGGTCTGTTGGTGGGCTGATGGGTGACTGTCCATCGGCGCTTAACGACACACTGGTGAACGTGCCGGCGGGGACGAGCGCGGTTTCGCCCGCCGCCGCTACATACGCCTGCCCTTCAATCAGATTCACACGCAGCTCATTATTGGCGGCTTGCAGATAGACGGTTGAACCGAGCGTAATGCTGACGCCGTTCACCTGAAAATCCACCAGTCCTGCGCCCTGTGGCGTTTGCAGCAGCACGCCGCTGTCCGGCGCGGCGGCACAGGGCGCATCGCCCAGACCGCTGCTGAAATAAAAGGCCTGCATGGGCGAAAAGGCCGCCTGTGTCGGCTCGATCACACTGAGCGTTTCCAGGGCATCGCCCAGACTCAGCACACTGGTCGAAACCCAGCCGATCAAACCCGCGCCCAACACTTCGGGCACGCGCACGCGCAGCCAATCGCCTGCCTCTGTGCGTCCGGTGGCGCTAAAGCTTGTGCCGGAGGGAATGACAACGAGCACATTATCGCCAGCTTCGCTGGTCGGCGCGGAACGCACGCGGGCGTTGGCCGTCGCCGTCACGCTGATTTCAGGCGCGCGCGGCACGGCGTTTTCCAGCGTCACATCGCCGAAGGCCAGCAGTGTGATGTTCTGGCCGGGCACCGTATCGGGAAAGTTGGCTTGCAGCCGCAGCAGGGCAATGCCCCATTCGCCCAGTGTTTCGTCCAGCGCAGCGATTTGCAGCGTGTGAATGTCGGCCACATTCGCGATGTCGCCTGTCTGCTCAAAGGTGAAGGCCGTCACCCCGTCCTGGGGCGTAGCGTTCAGGCGCAAATTGCCATAGCAGGCCTGGTTGCGCGCGGTGGCGCTGCACGCCGTCGAGACACTTTGCAGCGCCGCCTCGACAATCGCGGGGCAGTCATCAGGCTGTGCCCGCGCCACCAGGCCAAAAAACAGCAGCAGCAGCAGCACGCGCATTACGGTTTTCTCCTGAACGACTATGCAGAAAATTTATGTTAGCGAAAAAAGCAAAAACTTCCAAAGAGCCAGGCGCGCCGCCTATGCCCCGTCCCCGCTCCTGCCTTTCTCCCCTTCCCTGAAATCGGGGAGGGGGCCGGCGAATGGGGTCGCTTCCCGCCTTTCCCCGCGCACATACAGCCCCAGCGCGGCCAGTGTGATCACAAAAATCAGCGCCCCCGCCGCCAGCCCCGGCGGCTGATAACGCAGCGTATAAGTGTGTGTCCCCGCCAGCATGGGAATCGCGATATAGCGATAAGCGCTGACCGTTTCCACTGGGACGCCATCCACAAACGCCCGCCAACCGGGAAAATGCGTCTCTGTGACCACCAGATAGTAATCGGGCAAGCCCGGCGGCGTGACCTCCGGCGGGGCGGGCGCGGGCATCGTCGCCTGAATCGTGATCGTGTCCTGCGCGTGTTCAATGGTCGTCGGCAGCAAAACATTGGCGCGCGCGATCTCGTTGGAACGATAGGCTAGCATGTAGCTCGGCGCGATATAGGCATAAGGCAGGGCGCTCGGTAATTCATAGAGCATGGCGGGCATCACGCCGACAAAATCGCAGTCGGCGTTGCTATCCGGCCCCGCCAGCCGCCCCTCGCCGCTGGTCACGCACTGCTGCGCGCGGAACACATAATTCTGGAAATCCGGCAGATCAACGCTGAAGCCAAGCGCCCAGCGCGCCAGATCGTGGTCGGCCAGCCCCGCGCCGAACGGGAACAGACCCGGCACGGGATTCGGCGTCCAGCCTTCGTCCAGTTCGCGGTTGCGCACTTCGCTATAGTACGACTGGAACATCAAATGCTGCGTCTGCGGCTCGTTCACGTCCGGGATCGGCGTTTGTGGGTCGCGCGCGCGGATATACTGATACAGGTTCAAATGATCGGCGAAACGCTGTGCGTACCAGTACAGCCCGCTGTTGCTGCTGAAGACGTCAGCCAGCGCCACGCAGGCCAGAAAGAGCAGCCCCACATGCGCCAGCCGCCGCCCATACAGCGCCCAGCCCAGCCCCAGCCCGCGCGCCCAGGCCCGCCGCAGCCCATGCGCCAGCGCCAGCAGCGCCGTATCCGCCAGCGGCGCGGCCAGCACGACGAACCACAGCGCCGCCAGCGCGTCGGCCATCGACAGAAAGCGAATCGTATCGAAAAAGCGCAGCCGTTCCAGACTGCCGCCCGCCAGCGCCAGGCGCGTCGTATCCGGCTGCGCGCTGTACAGCAGATACCCCCCCCACAGCGCAACACCTATCGTCAGACTGCGCGCCAGCCGCGCGCTCTCGTAACGCGCGCCCTGTTCAGACGCGCCGATCACCTGCCACAGCGCGTCCAGCGCCATACAGCCGAGCAGAATCCACCACAGGCCGGCAATGGCGTGCGCCCGCCCCATATAGCGGAACTCGCTGAGCAGGTCGATGTTGGCGTACAGCCATTGCAGCGGCCCGGACTGCGCTGCCCCCCAGATCATCATGACGACCGCCAGCGTTAAGGCCGAAAAAGCCGCGCGTTTGGGGATACGCCGCCGCGCGTTTGCGCTCAGCAGCGCCGCCGCGCCCATCGCGATCAACAAAAAAGGCACCAGGCCGATATAGTTGTAATCGACACCCACCAGCATCGTGTGAATTTCCAGATCAGGACGCTCGAACAACAGCCAGCCCGGCCAGGGATAGATGAAATTCAGCGCCGCCTGTTCCAGACTGTAGCGATCAACCAACTGCAAGCTGTCGTCGAACTGCACGCCGAAGTGATCGATACTCCCGCGTACCATCCACAGCGGCACGAATTGCAGCGCCGCCAGGCCAAAAGCGAAGACGCCGCCCGCCAGCACACGCCGCAGCCGTTCCCCGCGCAGCCGCCAGCGCCCCTCCGCGCGTTCCACCACATGCAGCAGTGTAATCGGCGCCGCGCACACCAGCGTGTGCAGCGTATAATAAATGTTACCGGAAAAAAACAGCAGCGCGAAGCTCACGGCCAGCAGCGCCACCGCCCAGCGCGACGGTGTGCGCAGCGTCCACCACAGCCCGGCCAGCACTAGCGGCACCCACGTCAGGCTGATGACCAGTTGGATGTGTCCGGGATAAAATTTGCCGGCGATGCCCCCGCTCGCCATATACAGCCCGCCCGCCAGCACGCGCCCCACCGTTCCCACGCCCAGCGCTTTCGCCAGCGCCCACGTGCCCAGCGCCGCGAACCACAGCGCGATCGCCACCGACACTTTGACGCCCTGCACCGCACCCAAGAGCAGCGGCGGCAGGCTGGCAAACGGATTGTACAGGTAGCTGAAAGCGTTGTTCAGCAGGGGAACGCCCGTGTTCATATACGGATTCCATGTCGGGATGTGGCCGTAGCGCGTCAGGCCGATTTCTATCGGGATAATGATGCCTGACAGACGTTCGTATTCGATGCCGCCACCGCTCCACGTCGAGTCGAGCGCGCTGCGTGCCGGCCCCAGCTCTGGCCACATAAACAGCGCCACAAACACGCCCCACAGCAGCGTCAGTGCTGCGACTTCGCGCAGTGTTGGGCGTGCGTGTGGCTGCCGCGCCAGGCGCAGCGCCCGCCGCCCGAACAGCAGCGCCAGCGTCAGCCCGCTCGCCAGCAGCAGCAGCGTCACCCCCAGCGCAATCAAACGACTATCGGGCATCGCGCCTGTCCTTCATCACGTCGTCATCGGGGCGATAGCCGCCCACATGCCAAGATGGATATTCGTCCTGTGCTGTAGTATCCCGGCGCGCGCGCCAAAGCGCAACCGCCAGCGCTTCTGCGGCCTGTACAGAAATTGTTACATTTTGATACGCAATCCAAAAATTCTAACCAAATTTAAGCCGAATTTCTGTTGCCAGCGGCTGGCAGATGACATATACTAGGGCACAGATCAGATCACTGATTTAAAGGAAAATCCTCCGCTCTTAAAGCGGCCATAACAGCAGCTTATTGCGACGTTTACAGTGAAATGTGTATCGGGCGCGCTAAACCCTAGCGCGTTTCTGTTCTCTTTTCCTTGCCACCGCTCATATTCACGATAGTGTAAGGATAATATTAGTATGGTGCAATCCCCTGCGGCCAAGCGCAATGCCCTGCACGAACTGGGCTACAAAATCTTTCTTGACCGTTACGCCCAAAAAGATATGACCCGCGCCACCCTGAAGGTGGGCGATACTGTCATTGTGGTGGTCGATGCGGCCACCGGTCAGCGCGAAATCGGCACGGTGACGGCGCTCAACCTGCCGCAGGTCACGATTGAACTGCTGGACGGCGAAGTGGTGACGCGCGACCTGGAACATGTTGATAAGCCGCTGGAAACCGACCCGGCGCAGATGATGGAGCGCGTGGCGCGCGGTGTCGCCAGCGTGGAGGCCAGCGAAGAAAAACGGGCAGAATGGACAGAACGCTTTCGCTGGCTGCTGGACGATTGGAAGTTCGTGCCCGCTGGCCGCATTCTGACGGCGGCGGGTACTAATCAAGAACTTACATACTACAACTGCTATGTTGTGCCCTCGCCCCGCGATTCGCGGCACGGCATTATCGAAACGCTGCGCCAGATGACCGAAATCATGTCGCGCGGTGGCGGCGTGGGCATCAACATCTCGTCGCTGCGCCCGCGACATGCCTATGTCAAAGGTGTCAATGGCCGTTCGAGCGGCGCAGTGTCGTGGGGCGCGCTCTACAGCTTTGTCACGGGGTTGATCGAGCAGGGCGGGAGCCGGCGCGGCGCCTTGATGCTGATCCTCAACGACTGGCATCCCGATGTCTTCGACTTTATCAACAGCAAGCGCAAGATGGGGCAGATCACCAATGCCAATATCTCGGTGGGTGTCAGCGACAAGCTGATGCAGGCCATCAAAGACGATGCCGATTGGGACCTGGTGTTTCCCGATACGAATTATCCCGATTACACGCTGGCGTGGGATGGCGATCTGCAGAAATGGGCCGCCGCGGGCCGCCGCATCATCAAACACCGCACCGTCAAAGCGCGCGAGGTGTGGAACGCGATCATCGAAAGCGCGTGGGCCAGCGCCGAACCGGGCGTGTGGTTCAACGAACGCTCGAACAAGATGAGCAACAGCTACTACTATCATGACGGTCTATTAATATCTACTAATCCATGCGGTGAGCAGCCTTTAGCGGGCTGGGCGGTGTGCAACCTGGGCGCCATCAATTTCAGCCGCTTCTACAACGCCGCCGCCAATGATGTCGATTGGGAACTGCTGGACAAGGTGGCGCGCTATGCCACGCGCTTCCTCGATAACGTGATCGACACCACACCCTATTTCTTCGAGGAAAATCACGAGCAGCAGAAAAACGAACGCCGCATCGGCCTGAACACGATGGGCATCGCCGAACTGCTGATTAAGCTCGGCTTGCGCTACGGCAGCGAAGAATCGCTGCGCTTTATCGACAAGCTGTACGAATTTCTGGCGACGGCGGTCTACGAAACGTCGATCGAGATCGCGCAGGAAAAAGGCGCGTTCCCCAAATTCGAAGCCGACAAATTTATCCAGAGCGGCTTTATGCAGTCTATGCCGGAGCGTATCCGTAAGCTGGTGCAGCAGCACGGCATCCGCAACGTCACGCTGTTAACGCAGGCCCCTAATGGTACGATAGGCACTATGACCAATACATCCACCGGTATCGAACCCTTCTTCTCGTGGGTCTATTACCGCAAGAGCCGGTTGGGGCTGCACGAAGAACAGGTGCCGCTGGTCAAGGAGTGGTACGCACAGAATCCCGGCGCGACCCAACTGCCCGATTACTTTGTCACGGCGATGGATCTGACACCGGAAGAACATGTGCGCGTGCAGGCGGCGATCCAGCGCTGGGTAGACAGCGCCATCTCCAAGACCAGCAATCTGCCCAACACCTACACGGTGGAGCAGGTCAGCCAGCTTTACCAGTACATGTACGAACTGGGCTGCAAGGGCGGCACGATTTACCGCGACGGCAGCCGCAGCGAACAGGTGTTGATGCTCAAGGGCGACGAACGCGCCGAAAAAGAGATGGAAGGCAAGCAAAAAGCGCGCGAAAGCGAAAAGGTCGAACAAACGGCCACGCCGCACCGCGTGTACCCGCGCCCGGAAATGCTCACGGGTGTTACGGTCAAATGCACAACGCCCTTCGGCACGGCCTACGTGACGATGAACAGCGATGAGCACGGCTATCCCTTCGAGGTGTTCGTCACCGCGCCGGGCAAGGCCGGCAGCGACCTGCAAGCCGACGCCGAAGGGCTGGGGCGCATGATTTCGCTGGCGCTGCGCACCACCGCGCCGCAAAATCGCCTCGATATGCTGCGGCTGGTCATCGACCAACTGAAGGACATCGGCGGCACGAGCCGCGTGGGTTTTGGCCCGTCGCGCGTCAATTCGCTGCCGGATGCGGTCGCCAACGTGCTGCAAAACCACTACTTCGCCGAAAACGCGCCGCAGCAGATGGCGCTGCCGATCAATGGAACCACTGTGACCGCGCCCGCCGCCAGCAAAGCGCCCGCCGCCGAAAAGACCAACGGCAACGGCAAAAAGCAGAGCTTCGACATCTGCCCCTCGTGCGGCAACGCCTCGCTCGTCCACGCGGAAGGCTGCGCCACCTGCACCTCGTGCGGGTACAGCAAATGCTAAGCTGATGCACAATCGGGGCGGTCCTGTGACCGCCCCGTTTTTTTCGTCTGCTATAATCCCCCCCATGAAACGCCGTTTTTTCGCCGTCCTGCGCCGCCTGTGGCGTATCGTCTCGACACTCTTTATCCTGTGGCTGTGCTTCGCCTGTTTGCTGGCCTGCACCGTCTATCTGTACGGCAGCGTAGACCGCAAACAGCCCGCCAACGTGATTATCGTGCTCGGCGCGGGGCTGCGGCGCGATGGCCGCCCCGATCTGGCGCTCACCCGCCGTTCACAGCACGCGGCGCAGTTGTGGCAGCAGGGCTACGCGCCTTATGTGCTCTGCACCGGCGGCCAATCCGAATACGTGCGCCGCGCCGAAGCCGCTGGCTGCCGCGATGTGCTGCTGGCCAACGGCGTGCCCGATCCGGCCATTGTGCTGGAAGCGCAGAGCCGCAGCACCGAAGAAAATGCCATCTACGCCGGCGACATGATGGCCGCGCGCGGCTGGCAAAGCGCTGTGCTGGTCACCGATGGCTTTCATTTGCTGCGCGCCGCCTGGATTTTCGGGCAGCGCGGCGTAAACGTGTTTCCCTCCCCGGTGGCCTTCAGCCGCGTGCCGGCTGGCTGGCTGGGCGTGTATCTGGCGCGCGAAATTCTGGCGCTGCACTGGCAGGTCTTCAAGGGCATTTTTAATTTGCCCAATACCTACGTCGGCGGCCTATAACGGCGGGCAAGCGGCGGTTGAGCGCACAGCGCTGGTGCTTTTATCGGCTGTACGCATAGCATATAATTTGGGCAGACCCACTCTTTTTCAGGAGATGCTCCATGCGTCGTCATCGCCTACTCCTCCTGATCTTGCTGGCCGTCGTTTCGCTGTTCAGTATCAGCGGTCTGGCGGCGCAGGATCAAACCTCTCCTTTGCAAGTCTTACAAACGTATCCGCTCAGCGGGCAGGAACTCGAACTGCGCGCCGACATTTTGCTGTATTTTGATCGCCCGCTGGACTGCGCTACCGCCAGCGCCGCTGTCAGCATCAGCCCGGCAGTCGCGGGCGATATTTCATGCGCAGGCGATACGCTGCGTTTCACACCCGGCGCAGATTACACGCGCGCCACCGCCTATACGCTGACCGTTAGCACCGCCTTACGGGCGGCAGACGGCGCGGCGCTGGCCGAAGCCTACACCCTCACGCTCACCAGTGTCGGTTTCCTGCAAGTCAGCCAGGTCTTGCCTGCCGCGAACGCAGTGGATGTCGTTTCCGATGCGCTGGTCACGGTCATTTTTAACCGTCCGGTGGTGCCGCTGCTTGCGGCGGAAGAACTGGCGCGCCTGCCCAGCCCGATCACGATCGCGCCGCAGGTGCGCGGCAGCGGCGAATGGCTCAACACCTCGATTTACGTCTTCCGGCCCGAAAGCGCCTTCGCGGGCGGAGTCGAGTACACCGTGACGGTGGCTGCCGGCTTGCAGGCCGTCGATGGCTCGGTGCTGCCAGAAGACTATGCCTGGTCGTTCAGCGTTGTGCGCCCCGCCATCACCGAAGTGTTCCCGGCGGCCTTGCAATCGGCAGTGCTGCTTGACACAGGCATCCAGGTGCGCTTTAACCAGCCGATGAACACCGCCAGCGTCGAAAGTGCCTTCGCGCTCATGGCCGACGGCGCAGAGACGGCGGTCAGTGGTACGTTCGAGTGGGCAGACGATCAAATGGGCTTTATGTTCCAGCCCGATGCCCTGCTGCAAATCGACACCGTGTACACGATCAGCATTTACGACGAAGTGGCCGAAGGCGCGGGCGGCGGCAGTTTGTCGTTGCCGCTGTTCTCGCAGTTTTCCACCGTGCCCTTGCCTGCGATCGTCAGCACGTATCCCAACAACAACGATGAGAATGTGCAGTTCTGGGGCAGCTTCGACATCTATTTCGCCTCACCGATGGACACGGAGACCTTCGAAGGCCGCATCACGATTGACCCGGCACCCGAACGCGAACCGGATCTGTACTACAGTGAGTACAGCAACTATCTGAGCGTGTCCTTCCCGGCGTTCGCCAGCACGACCTACACGATCACCATCGCGCCCGGTATGGCCGATATTTACGGCAACATCATCGACACGCCGCTGACGGTGCGTTTTACCAGCGCGCCGATTCAGCCGTCGATCAATCTGCAAGTGCCGGGCAGCGTCGGCTTTTATAATGCCGCGCGCCAGCCTACGCAGTTGTTCCTGACGCATATCAACGTCAACCGCATCGATCTGCAACTGTACAGCGTGGCGTTGAGTGATTTTATCCCCCAGGCTGCCGGCCAAAATTACTACGATGTCGCCAATGGTGTGGGGGCGGCATCTGACACCCTGCTGCGCCGGTGGTCGATTACCTCCAGCGCACCGCCGAATGTCTACCGTTACGAACTGCTCGATCTGGGCGCTGCCGCTGATTCGGCGACGGCGTGTCCTGGCGCGCTCCCCAGCCGTGTGCGCGTGGGCGATGTAGCGGTGGTCATCACCGAACCCGATCCGGTGCGCGCGCGCAGCGCCCCGCCGGATGGCGAAATCGTCGAACTGCTGTACCGCGATTATCGCATCCCCATCGTCGGCGGGCCGCAGTGTTTTGACGGGATGCTGTGGTGGGAAGTGCGGCTGCGCGACGAGCGCACCGCATGGGTGGCCGAGGGCCTGGGCGACGAATACTTCATCGATGTGCAGCTTGCCGCGCAGACCACGCCAGTCGCCGTCAGCGACGAGAGCGGCAGGCTCGCGCCCGGCATTTATCTGCTCAATGCCAGCTCTGCGGAAATCGGCACTGAGTTTTACCAAATACAGCGCCATGTGCTGGTGGTGGCGACAGCCAATCTGGTGATGAAAACGTCGGTAGACAGCGTGCTCATCTGGGCGACCGATGTGCAGACAGGGCAGGTGATCGCCGACGCCCCTATCACGGTCTACGACAGCGACATGAACGTGCTGGCGCAGGGCAGTACCGACGCCAACGGCCTGCTGCGCGCAGAGATGGAACGCACGACCGATTTGTACGTCGGGCGCGTGGCCGTGCTGCAAACCGACACGCAGTTTGGTATCGCTGTCAACCAGTGGACAAACGGCATCGACCCCTGGCAGTTCGGCGCGAACTTCAACGCTTATCCACAGAACTACCGCCTGTATGTCTATACGGATCGTCCGGTATATCGTCCGGGACAGCCGGTGTACTTCCGCGGCGTGGTGCGTGCGATGGACGATGTGACCTATACCCCGTCGGGTTTCGCCACCGTGCCGGTTGTCATCACCAACGATCAGGGCGAAGTAGTGTATCAGGCTGATGTCGCCGTTACCCCTTTTGGTACCTTCAGCGGCCAGTTTGACCTTGACCCGAATGCCGCGCTCGGCTACTACAGCCTGAACATCAATCTGCCAGTCGAAAGCGCGCCCAACTACTACGGGAGTGAAGGCGGCAGCGTCTCGTTTGGCGTCGCCGAGTACCGCCTGCCGGAATATCAGGTGACGATCACCCCCGAACAGGCCGCGGTCGAACAGGGTGGTACCGTGCGTATGGTGGTCGAAGCGCGCTATTTCTTCGGCGGCGCGGTCTCTAATGCGCAGGTTGATTACAATGTCGTCAGCCAGCCGTACTACTTCAATTACACGGGGCAGGGCTTCTACAACTTCTTCGATTTCGACAGCGATTCCGGCCCCAGCGCTTTCTTCAGCAATTCCTCGGCCCTCATCGCCAGTGGCAGCGTGACGACGGATGCGCAGGGACGCGCCAGCATCGAAGTGCCCGCCGATCTGGGCGACAATCCCGTGAGCCAAACCTTCACTGTCGAAGCGGTCGTGATCGACGAAAGTCAGCAGGGTGTCGCCGGACGCGCTTCTGCCGTTGTGCATCAGGGCTTGTTCTATATCGGTGCGGCGCCTGCCGATTATGTCGGCAGCGAAGGCGAAGATGCGACCTTCAATTTCGTCACCGTCGATTGGCAGAGCAACCCCCTCGCCAATCAAACGCTGGAAGTCGAAATTGTCGAACGGCGCTGGTCGAGCGTGCAGGAACAGGACGACTTTGGACGCACCACCTGGACCTACGAAGTCGAAGACATCCCCGTGACCAGCGCGACTGTGACCAGCGACAGCAGCGGGCGCGCCTCGTTCACGTTCACGCCGCCCAACGGCGGCATTTTCCGCGCGCGCGCCAGCAGCACCGATGCCAGCGGCAATCAGGTGTCTACCGCCGCTTATATCTGGATCGCCAGTTCGCAGTACGTCTCATGGCGGCAGCAGAACAGCAACCGCATTGATCTGGTAGCCGGGCAGACGGATTACAATGTCGGCGACACCGCCGAAATCCTCATCACCTCACCGTTTCAGGGCACTGTGGAAGCGCTCGTCACGGTGGAACGCGGCAACGTGCTGCTGAGCGAGCGCATCACGATGGAGAGCAATTCCTACCTTTACCGGCTGCCCATCACGCCGGATTTCGCCCCGAACGTCTATGTGAGCGTCGTGATTGTGAAGGGCGTAGACGAAAACAACAGTGTCGCGGCCTTCCGTATGGGGCTGTTGGCGCTGAACGTCAACAATGAACAGAAGCGCCTGACGATCGAGATCGCGCCGGATCGCGAACAGGCCGGGCCGGGCGATACCGTCAGTTACACGGTGCGTGTCATAGATTACGCGGGCAATCCGGTGCAGGCAGAAGTCGGCGTTGCGCTAACTGATCTGGCGTCGCTATCGATTGCGCCGCCCAACAGCCCGCTGCTGCTGTATTATTTCTACGTAATACAGGGCCTGGGCGTGCGCACGGCCACGCCGCTGACGATCAACACCGACCAACTGACGCAGGAGACGATTGATACGATCAAAGGCGGCGGCGGCGGCTTTGGCGAAGGCGGCATTTTCGACATCCGTGAACAGTTCATCGATACCGCTTTTTGGAACGCAACGCTGGTCACCAACGCCGAGGGCACGGCGACGTTCGCGGTGACGCTGCCGGACAACCTGACGACCTGGCGGCTGGACGCGCGCGCGGTAACCAGCGGCGAAGATGGCCTGACACTCGTCGGGCAAAACACGTTTGACATCATTAGCACCAAACCACTGCTGATCCGCCCGGTGACACCGCGCTTCTTCGTAGTGGGCGATCAGGTGACGCTGGCCGCTGTCGTCAACAACAACACGGGCGAAGACCTGAGCGTGCGTGTCACGCTGCAAGGCACGGGCATCACCTTCCTGGGCGAACAAGCGCAAATGGTGACGGTTGCTGCCGGCGCGCGCGTGCGTATCGAGTGGCCGGTGACAGTCGATGATGTCGCAAATGTCGAACTGCTTTACTTCGCCGATGGCAACGACGGCGCGTACAGCGATGCCAGCCGCCCGCCGCTGGGGCAGGGCGACAACCGCCTGCTGCCGGTATATCGTTACGAAGTGCCGGAAACAGTGGGCACGGGCGGGATTTTGCGCGAAGAAGGCGCGCGCACGGAAGCGATTTTGCTGCCGCGCCAGTTCGAGGTCACCGAAGGCACGCTGACGCTGAATCTCGAACCGTCGCTGGCGGCCACGACGCTCGATGGACTGGATTATCTGGAAAATTTCCCGCATCAGTGCACCGAACAGACGATCAGCCGTTTCCTGCCGAACATCATGACCTTCCGCGCGCTGGAATCGCTGGGCGTGGCCGATGATGATCTGCGCCAGCAGTTGGCGGCGGCGGTGGGTTATGCCTTGCAGCGCCTGTACGCCGAGCAAAAAGTCGATGGCGGCTGGGGCTGGTTTGTGCAGGATGTCAGCAACTCGCTGACCACGGCCTACGCGCTGATTGGGCTGGTCGAAGCGCGCAATCAGGGCTTCGCGGTGGAAGACCGTGTGATCAGCGCCGCGCAGTTCTATCTGCGCACGCAGTTCATTACGCCCGATCTCAGCCAGCCGACGTGGGCGCTCAACCGCCAGGCGTTTGTGCTGTACGCGCTGGCGCGTTCCGGCGGGCCAGATGTCGCGCGCACGGTGACGCTGTTTGAGCAGCGCGCGCGCCTGGATTACTACGCGCGCGCGTTTTTGGCGCAGACCTTCGCGCTGATCGACGCTAACGATAACAGCCGCAGCGCGCTGCTGGTCAGTGATCTGCTCAGCGCGGCCACGCTGAGCGCCAACGGCGCCTTCTGGGACGAAGCGCAGAACGATTACTGGAACTGGAATAGCGATACGCGCACGACGGCGATTGCTTTGCAAGCGCTGCTGATGTTGAACCCGCAGAGCGACCTGATTCCCAACGTGGTGCGCTGGCTGATGATCGCGCGGCGCGCCGATGCCTGGGAGACAACGCAGGAAACGGCGTGGGCGGTGATGGCGCTCACGGATTGGATGCTGGCGACGGGCGAACTGAACCCGGCGTACAGCTATGCGGCGGCGCTGAACGGCACGCAGCTAACGGAAGCGCAGGCCACGCCGGCCAGCGTGCGCGAAACACAGCGGCTTGTGGTGGATGTAGCCGATCTGCTGGCAGACGAGGCCAATCGGCTGGTTATCAGGCGCGGTGATGGCGCGGGGGTGCTGTACTACACGGCCTATCTCACCGTCTCGCTGCCTGTGCCCGAAATCCAGCCGCTGACACGCGGTATCACGGTGGAGCGGCGCTATACGCTGCTGGATGATGAGGGCGAAACGCCGATCACGCAGGGGCGCGTGGGCGATGTGGTGCAGGTGCGGCTGACGATTATTGCGCCCAGCGCGCTGCATTATGTCGTGATCGAAGACCCGCTGCCCGCGGGCAGCGAGGGCATCAACCCCAACCTGACGACTAGCCAGCAGATCGGCACGCAGCCGGGACTCGATTTGGCCGACCCGCTGTACTACGGCTGGGGCTGGTGGTACTTCAGCAGCATCGAATTCCGCGATGAGCGCGTGGTGCTCTACAGCACGTATCTGCCGGCGGGCACGTATGAGTATGTGTACACGATTCGGCTGGGGCTGGCGGGCACGTACAATGTGATTCCGGCGGTGGGCTATCAGTTCTATCTGCCGGAAGTGTATGGGCGCAGCGCGGGCAGCAGTTTCACGATTCTGCCGCTCGACCAATAGCACAGGCGGGGGGCGAGTGCGTCAACCTCACCCCCCAGCCCCCTCTCCATGTGTGGGGCTGGCGCGTTAAGATATGCGCGCCACATGGAGAGGGGGAGACGCACATGCGGCGTGGGGTCGCATTCAGGTATCAAACGTCCCTGCGCGGCGCTTTTGATGGCCAAATCTTTTTCTGATAAACTCGCAGCCAGTTGCTCAAAATCAGAGACTAACTCACCTATGAACACTCCCATTATCCACACGACGATTCACACTAACGGCGTGAATCTGCATGTCGCGCAGGCCGGCGCGGAAGACGGCCCGCTGTTGATTTTTCTTCACGGCTTCCCTGATTTTTGGTACGGCTGGCGCGCGCAGATCGACTATTTCGCGGCGCGCGGTTACCGTGTGTGGGCGCCGGATCAGCGTGGCTATAACCTGAGCGATAAGCCCCTGCCTGTGGCCGCCTACACGCTCGATCAGACGGCGGCGGATGTCGTCGGGTTGATTCAGGCGGCGCGGGTCGAAAAAGCCTACGTAGTCGGTCACGATTGGGGCGCGGCGGTGACCTGGCGGGTCGGGCAAAAGTTCCCGCAGGTCTTGCACAAAATGGCGGTGCTCAACGCGCCGCATAATGGCGTGTTCCGCAAGTATATGCGCACGCATTGGCGGCAGCTTTTGCGCAGTTGGTACATATTCTATTTCCAACTGCCGTTTTTGCCGCAGTGGGGTATCAGCCGCCCGAACTGGCTGCCGCTCGCCAGCGCCCTGCGCGGCACGGCCAATCGCGGTGCCTTCAGCGACGCCGATCTGCGCGAATACCGGCAGGCCTGGGCCAGAACCGGTGACGGCAGCAGTATGCTGGCCTGGTATCGCGCGGCGGCGCAGGTGCGTACCGAACGCCTGGCCAGCCCGCGTGTCAGCGTGCCGACGCTGATTATCTGGGGCGCGCAGGATTTCGCGCTGGAACGCGCACTGGCCCCGCTCAGCCTGGAGATGTGCGACGAGGGCCGGCTGGAGTTTATCGAAGACGCCAGCCATTGGGTGCAGCGCGACGCGCCTGATCGTGTCAATACGCTGCTGGCGGATTTCCTGATATGAGCGCCTATACCCATGTCACGATCAAAGCGCACGGGCTGAATTTGCATGTGGTGCAGGCCGGTCCGCCGGATGGCGCGCTGGTGCTGCTGCTGCACGGTTACCCGGAATACTGGGGCATCTGGCAGCCACAGCTTGATTTTCTGGCGCAAAAAGGTTTCTACGCCTGGTCGGTGGATTTGCGCGGGTATCATCCCAGCGAACAGGCATTGTCGCTGGCGGATTACACGCTCGACGCGCTGGCCGCCGATGTGCTGGCGCTGATCGCCGCCGCCGGACGCGAGCGCGCGACTCTGGTCGCGCACGATTGGGGCGGCATGGTGGCTTTCTGGACGGCGCAAAAACATGGCGCGCGGCTGGATAAGCTGGCGGTGTTTAACGCCCCCGTGCCCGGTGTGTTTAATCAGGTGTTTTGGCGCAGCCGGGCGCAGTTCAGCGCCAGTGCGTATGTGTTATTTTTCCAACTGCCATTTTTGCCGGAATGGTATCTGGCGCGCGGCGATTATGCCTTCCCGGCGCGCATCATGCAGCGCAGCGCTGTGCGCGGCACGTTCACCGATGAGATTCTGGAAAAGCATAAGATGATCTGGCGGCAGCCGGGCACGATGCGCGCTATGCTCAATTACTATCGCGCGCTGTGGCAGCGGCCATCGCCGCCGCCGGCCAATCCGCGCATCAGCACGCCGACGCTGCTGGTGTGGGGCGCGCGCGATCATTGGCTGACGCCGGAACTGGCCGAAAAGAGCATTGCGCTGTGCGATGCGGGGCGGCTGGAAACCTGGCAGGACAGCAAGCACTGGAGCGTGCAGGAGTATCCCGAACGGGTGAATACTGTGCTCGCCGAGTTTTTGGGCTGCTGAGCAGGAAAAAGGACGGCCCGAAGACCGTCCCATCAGCATAAAAGGCTGGATGTCAACCAGCGCGCTGGAGGCTGTCGCAGCGCGGCTGGCCGAGTAAATTGACTTGCAGCCGAAAGGTGTCTTCGATGCGTGTGCGCTGCCACAGGTCGAGCGCGACGCTGCACTCATAGCGCGCGTCGCCGCTGCCGCGCAGTTGCAGCACATATTCTTCGCGGCGATTGCCTTCACGTTCGCAGCCCAGACGCGAACAACTGCTGCCGATGCCTGTATTCGGCCAGACCAGACGATCATCCACGCTGTCGCCATCTGCGGTGACAGAGCGCACATAGACCCAGCGATCGACGGTGAAATAGCAGCGGTCATCATAAACTGGCTCGCTGCGATAGCGCGTTTCGCACACCTGCCGTTCGCTGAAGGTGCCGTCGCCGTTATCGACGCGCTGTACACGGCAGTCCTGTCCATCCGGCACTTGTTCCGAGCCGCGTTGTTCGCGGGTGCGGGTGATGCTGTAGGCGTCGCCCGGCATCGAATCGCACCACGCGCTGTCAGAGCGCGCCGTGTACTGTTCAATCTGGATTTCGCGCTCCCAGTGATGGCCGGTGACATAGACATCGCTGCTGCGGGTGTAAAACACCAGAAACAGCACGCCGCCGCAGATCAGCAGCGCCAGCACACCCAGCAGGATCGGCAGCCAGTTCAGCCGCCCCGCCGCTTCTTTTTTGGCAGACTGAGGCTGTGCGCGCCCGACCTGTGCGTCGCGTTCCTGGCGCAGCCGCGCCTGCAAATCTTCGCGCTCGAATTTTGCGTCGAGCGCTTTTTGCTGGGTGCCAAGCGTTTTGGCCTGCTGGCCGCCTGTGAGCGCCGCGCCGCACTGCATACAGTTGTTGGCTGCCGCGCTGTTCAGTGTGCCGCACGCCGGGCAGGTCACATCCACCCCGACGAAAACATGCTCTTCGACCGCTACTTTTTCGTCGTCCGAAGGGAAATAGCGCCACGCTGGGTCTTGCGCCGCGCCGCAGTTGGGGCAAAAGCGATGCGTTTTGCCCAGATTTTTCGTCGTGCCGCAGAACTTACAGTCCCACAGCATCTCATAGGTGTTCTCTGGTTGACTCACCGACAGACTCCCGCTGTGCGCACTTGCTCTACGTTCGATTTTCCCCCCTTTACGTGCCGAACGCAAGCACAATGGACTGGGCGGGGCTGAGGCGGGCGCGGCGTTGGGCAGCGCTTCGCCGGCCTAGGCCAGCACAATGTGCGCGCACGGCACGCCCGCTTGCAGCGCGCGTTCACCAGCGGTTGTTTTTGTCCGGTTCGATAGTGTTTTATCGATCGAATTCCCGAAAACCCAATTTTCGAAGATGTGCGCTAATAAGCGAAGCGCTTTGCGGAAATGTATGCATCTGTGCTGCGAATATCCCTCTGTGTGTCTAAACCCCGAATGTGTCCCCTGTCTCGGAAGTACTGGGACCATTGTCACATCGCCACGAGGCAATACGGGCATTCTGACTCGTACCCATTACTCTGAGCAGAATCCGCCTCCTTCGCACTGTCCTCACCCAGGCCCACGGATAAAATCGCGCCCGCGCGCGGTAAGGCGTGGTCGGCACGAGGTCGGTGATCATGTCGGGCAGCGCGGTCTCACGTCTGCGGATGATCTCCAATTTGGCTTGCAGGTCTTTTTTGTTTGCTGCCCGGCGCGCACCCAACAAAAAAGGGGACTGGTGCGCCCAGTCCCCCCGCGATGTGCCTGATGCCGTTAATGCGCGCTGGCCGCCGCCGGCGCGGTTTCGCCCAGATTTTCCGCTACCAATTCGGCGATGTCCTTGATAATCGGCCCGCCCGCCACGCTGGTCTGCGCGGAGGCGAACATCTGCATACAGAAGGGGCAGCCCACCGCCAGCACTTCCGCCCCCGTCTCTTTGGCCTCCAGATAGCGCTCGACGTTCACGGCTTTGGCGCCGTGCTCCTCTTCTTTCCAGAACTGCGCGCCGCCCGCGCCGCAGCAGAAGGAATTCTTCTGGTTGCGCGGCATTTCCGTCGTTTGTGCGCTCAACTGTTCCAACACCTGACGCGGCGCATCGACGATGTTGTTGTGCCGCCCCAGATAGCAGGGATCGTGGAAAGTGACGTTGCTGTCTTTGCCTTGCAGCGCGCTCAGCGGCAGCTTGCCCTGCGCCACCAATTCCTGAATGAACTCGGTGTGATGCACGACTTCGTAGCTGCCGCCGTACTGGTGATATTCTTTGCCGAGCGTGTGCAGACAGTGCGGGCAGGTCGCCACGATACGCTTGACCTTGAATTGATTCAGCGTTTCGATATTAACCGTCGCCATCTCGAAGAACAGGTCTTCTTTGCCGGCGCGCCGCGCCGCATCGCCAGTGCAGCGTTCATATTCGCCCAGCACAGCGTAATTCACGCCGGCCCTGTGCAGCAGCTTGACGAAAGCGCGCGCCGTAAGCTGCGAACGCGGGTCATAAGACGGCGCGCAGCCCACCCAGTACAGAATCTCGAAATCCGGGTTGTCGTCCACCGTCGGTACTTCGAAATCCAGCCCTTTGGCCCAGTTAAAGCGCTCGGATTCGGGGTTGCCCCAGGGATTGCCCTGCCGCTCCATACCCTTAAAGGCGTTCTGCAAGTCTTTGGGGAATTCGCTTTTCATCAGCACCGCGTCGCGGCGAATCTGCAAAATATCGAACATCGGCTCGTTGCCCACCGGGCAAATATCGACGCACGCGCCGCAGGCCGTACACGCCCACACCGCCGATTCGCTGATCGCGAAGCCCATCAGCGGGTTGAGCGAAGCTTCGCCCGCCGCCAGCCCGCTCATCTGGTCGCGCAGCATGTAGCGTTTGTTGATTTCCAGCGCGGAGGGCGACAGTTCTTTGCCGGTGGTGTAGGCCGGACACACATCCTGACAGCGGTTGCACATAATGCAAGCGAAAGCGTCAAAAATGTTGGTTTTGGGAAGCTGTTCAATGCGCTCCACGCCGAACTGTTCGCGTTTTTCGTCCTCAAAATCCAGCTTGTCCAGTTCGCCGAGCGATTTGCGCGGCGGCTTAGTCAAAAAGTTGAGCGGCGCCATAAAGAGGTGCGCATGTTTGCTCTGCGCGAAATACGGCGTGAACAGCAGAATGCCGCCCAACGCCACCCACCAGGCCACGTGTTCCATGGCGCGCAGCGTCTCCGGCGCGAAACTGCTGAACAGCGGCGATACCACGGTCGCGAAAGGCATGAACATGTCTGCGCCGTGCCCCGCCACATACACCGCTTCGCCCAAAAAGCGCGCGCCGACGTGCGACAAAATGAACGCGCCGACGATCACCGAGTCCTGTTTGACGCCGCCCGCCGCCACTCTGGGATGCAGCAGCACGTTGGGATGATAGGCCAGTTCTTTTTTGTTGGGCAGCACGAAGCGCCGCAGCAAAAAGTAGACCACGCCCACCAGCACCGCCACGCTTAACACATCCGCCAGCAGCCGAAACACATCGTAGGCGATGCCTGTGCTTTTGGCGAACTCCACCACGCCGGGTACGAAGCCGCGCAGCACATCAAAGCCGTTGACGATGAAATAGAACGTGAAGCCCCAGACAATGCCCAGATGAAACAGGCTGGAAATGCGCCGCGTTTTCAGCGTCGTCGCTTGGCCGAGATAAATCACCAGCGCTTTCCACGCGCGGCGCAAGAAGTTATCGAGGTAGAGCTTGCCTTCGCCCCGATTGATGATCTGCCAGCCTTCCATAAAGGCGTTGTAGGTCGCGCCGATAGAAAACAGCGCCAGCAGCAGGAATGCCATCTGTTCAAAAGGCGTCAGGAGAAAGGGGGTTTCCATGACGTAATGACCTCGCTCATTCATGAAACGTTAATGTCTGTGTCGAGTGTACCGCAGCAGGCGCAAGCTCGCTATTTAAAGCGGGTGATTCAGGTCATTTGGCCGTTTTTCCCGTGACAAATGTATCGTTAGCTAAAAGCAGCGAGTTTTGAACCCTTTCTGCGCCCGCTGCGTAATACGGGTAGGTGATTGCCCATCGCCTCCCTAGAACCCTCCCCGCTGGAACACAGTGGGGAGGGGGCCAAAAATAAAAATCTTCAAAAAAGTTGCAACCTTTGAAAAAGTTACAACGTATAAGGAGAATAGAAAGCGCAAACACCGAAAGACATCCGCAGACCATCCACAGGGATGTTGACAAGATGGTGAAAGTGTTATACTATACCATCTAGATGGATGGTTAGAGGATGGTCAACAGATGGCGGACTTAGAGAAAATCACGATCAATATGAGCGTTGTCGATCTGGGGCAAATTGATCTGCTGGTGGAAGAGGGGTTCTACTCCAATCGCGCGGACTTTATCCGCACGGCCATCCGCAACCAGTTGACACAGCACAGCGACGCCGTGAAGCAAAGTCTTACGCGCAAAACAACGGCGCTCGGTGTGATCGACTACAGTCAGCGCGATCTGGAAGGTTTTCGGGCGGTTGGCGAAATGGTGGAAATCCGCGTGGTGGGGATGCTGCAATTGAACGATGACATCACGCCGGAACTGGCGCAAGCCACCATCAAATCGATCAAGGTGTTCGGGGTACTGCGGGCCAGTGAAGCGCTAAAGCAGGCGCTGGCCGATCGTCTCAAAAACTAACGGGCTGAAGACAGCAATCGTATAACACACAGCCTACAGCGCCACAGCGCGCGTTCTTTTCTTGTTCCTGGTGCTCGAATAAGAGTTCTGAAAGGGTTTCACAATGAACGGCACAACCAATTGGTTCAATCACGACTCCAGCCGCGCGCATCAGGCTGAACTGGCGCGGGCGGCCAGCCGCGAGCAACTGGTGCGCGAAGCGCTCTCAGGACAGCAGGGCAGCCTGCGCGTGCATGATTCGGCGCTGTCCGCTCTGAGCGGGCGGTTGGTGAGCTGGAGCGCGCGGCTGCGCGGCCGCGCCGCGCCGCGCCCGACGCCGCAAACCGAACTGGCTTAGCACTTCGGCCAACCAACACGGCTCTTTTTCTATCAATGAGCAGCGGAAACGCAGGGGCAGACTCATGAGTGGCCCCTGCATAACAAACATCGGCGCGAGCCATTGCAAAGCGCTAGGGCACCACCCTATTCCCGTCGTCGCTGGCCGGGAGAGGGTCAAGCACAACACAACACACTTCTGGGGGGAAACACATGGGTAAGCAGCAGACACTACGCACGTTCTACTGGATTGTCATCACACAAACGCTGTCGATGGTCGGCAGCCAGATGAGCAGCTTCGCCGTGGGCATCTGGGTCTACGGGCAAACGGGCAACGTGACGCCGCTGGCGCTGGTCGCGCTGTTTTCGACGCTGCCGCTGCTGGTGGCGCAGGGCTTCGCAGGTGTGCTGGCCGATCGTTATGATCGCCGTCTGATTATGGCGCTGGCCGATACAGGACAGGCGATCGCCACTGTGCTGCTGCTGCTGAGCTTCGCCTCTGGCCAATTCCAATTGTGGCATTTGTACGCAGTTTCCTTTATACAGGCCGTTTTCCGCGTGTTCCAGTCGCCGGCTTTTGGAGCGTCGGTGACGATGCTGGTGCCAGATGAGCAGCGGGAGCGCGCCAACGCCATCATGCAGTTGATGGACCCGGCGGCGGGTTTGATCGCGCCGGCAGTCGCTGGGCTGTTGTATGCCGCTATCGGCGTCACAGGCGTGATCGCCATCGACCTGCTGACGTTTGTGATCGCTGTCGGCGTCATGCTGGCGCTGCGTATCCCGCGCCCGCCGCAAACCGCCGAAGGTCGCAAAGCCAAAGGCTCGCTGCTGTACGAGATGACCGTCGGTTTCCGCTATGTCTGGCAGCACAAGCCGCTGCTGGTGCTGCTGCTGTTCGCGGCGGGGCTGAACTTCCTGCTGAACGGCATGGGCGTGTTGAACACGGCTTATGTGCTGGCGCGCACGGAGAACAACGAAGCGGCGCTGGGCGTGCTGATGAGCGTGTTGAGCGCGGGGGGCATTGCCGGCGCGATCTTCATCGGCGCCTGGGGCGGTACGCGCCCGCGCATCCACACCATTATGCCAGCGCTGATCCTGGTCGGCGTGACTGTTATGATCTTCGGTATGGCACGCCATCCAGTGCTGATGGGAGTCTGCCTGTTCGTGGCGATGTTCATGGTGCCGCTGGCGAACGTGTCGCTGATCTCGATGATGCAGACCAAAGTCGCGCCCGACCTGCAAGGCCGTGTGTTCGCCTTCTTCGGCCAAATCGCGATGATGGCGACGCCCTTGGCCTTCCTGCTGGTCGGCCCGGCGGCAGATCAGGTCTTTGAGCCGGCGGTGGGGCAAGCGGGTTGGGACGCAGTGGCGCCGCTGGTGGGCAGCAGCGTTGGCGCGGGCATGGGCCTGATGATCGTGATCGCCGGGTTGGGCGTGCTGCTGGCGTCGGTTTTCACCTACACCCTGCCGGCTATCCGTCATCTGGAAGCCAATCTGCCGGATTACACGCCCGCCGCCAAAAACGCGCCCACTGCGGCGCACCAAGAAGCGCCCGTCTCGGTCGCCGCGACAGATTAGGGCTAAAGCATGAGGGCAGTCCAGGCGCTTGCCCTCATTTTGCTTAACGGTAGATGACAGATGATTGTGTCGGCCTGCCACCTGATGCCTGCGCTGTCTGTTACTTGCGGCGCAGCGCCGCCTGCTCGATCGCCTTCAGCAGATGTGCCAGGCAGTCCGCCGGGGCGCCGTGCAGCCGCAGCGCGCGCCGCTGTTTGCCTTGCAGCGCCTCAAAATCGCCCGCCGCCTGCGCCGCTTTCAACACACCGAAGCTGTATTTTTCACCGGGAATCGCCAGGTCTTCGCCGTCGGGACACGTCAACTGGATAAAGACGCCGGTGTTGGGGCCGCCCTTGTGCAGTTGGCCGGTGCTGTGCAAAAAGCGCGGGCCAAAGCCCACCGTCACCGCGCGCCGCGTGGCATGGCGCAGTTTGCGCCGCGCCTCGTTCAGCCCCTCATAAAGCGCATCACTGGGCGGCCAGAAGGCCAGCAGCGCGAAATAATCGCCCGCGCGCGTGGCGTTCATCTGCGTTTCCAGCACGCCCGCGATGCTGTCCAGCGAATGCCCGTGCGCGGAGGCCAGTTCGCGCAGCGGGCGCAGTGTTTGCTCATCCACGTACAGACTGACGCCGCCTTCGCTCAAAAACGGCTGGCTCTGTGGCAGGTGGCCGTTGGCGTCGAAGTATTCCAGCAGGCGTTTGGTATTGTCCTTGCTTTCGGTGACGTTGGGTTCATCAAAAGGATTAATCCCATACAATCTGCCCGCTACCGCCGTCGCGAACTCCCAGCGGAAAAATTCGCCCGCCAGCGCATACGAGTCGCGCAGTTGCAGCACGACGCGCGGGTGGCCGGCCTCGCGCAGGGTGCGCACTGCGGCGTCCATCTCCGTGTTGTCGTCCGTATCCACTTTCAGGTACACAAACACGCGATCGGTCGAATAATCGTGCGGCTTGCCGGGCGTCGAACCCACCACTGGGAGAATGCCTTTGCCCTCTTTGCCGATACTTTCGGCGATCAATTGTTCCGCCCAATCGCCGAAGGCCGTCACCGATGGGCCGCACAGAATCGACAGTTTATCCAGCCCTTTTTGCCCCAGCACGGCCATGATCGCGCCTAGCCACAATCCCGGATGCTGGTTGGCGGGCACGTGATCGTTGCAGGCGGCGATCATCTGCTGCGCCTCGCCCCACAGCCGGTCAAGATCGAGTCCCAGCAGCGCCGCGGGCAGCATACCGAAGTACGACAGCGCGCTGTAACGCCCGCCGATGTCGCTGGGGTTGATGAAAATGTCTTTGAAGCCGCGCGTTTTCGCCTCGTTTTCCAGCATCGAGCCACTGTCGGTGATGGCGACAAAGTGTTGGCCGCTGTG
This sequence comes from Chloroflexota bacterium, assembly GCA_013388745.1. GTDB lineage: Bacteria > Chloroflexota > Anaerolineae > Aggregatilineales > Phototrophicaceae > JACAER01. Next base: position 197,486 of record JACAER010000034.1, on the reverse strand, counting down.
CCCGCTGTGTTCCCAGAAATGCTTGAAGAACGACCAGATTTCAATGGTGCTGCCGGATTTGCTGGCGACAATAAAGAGCGTCTTTTGCGGGTCGATCTGGCGCGTGATTTCCAGCACGCGCGCCGGGTCGGTGCTGTCCAGCACCAGCAGCGTCGGGAAACCGGGTTGGCTGCCGTAGGTGCGACTCAGGATTTCTGGGGCGAGCGAACTGCCGCCCATGCCAAGCAGCACAGCGTGCGTATACTGCCCTTTGACACTGGCCTGGAACGCCTTTAAGCGCTGCATGTCGATCGTCTTCAGCACGTCCAGCCAGCCCAGCCGCTGCTCGATCTTGCCAATCGTCGGGCCGTGATCTTTCCACGCGCTGCCATCGTGCGCCCAGATGCGCGCGTTCACCTGCGCTTTTTCCAGATCAGCCAGCGCGCGCTGCACGTCGTCGCCGTAAATGCCGAGCGCGAGCCGCTGGCGTTCCATGATACCTGTCGCCAGCACACTGCGTTTGGCTTCTACGCGCCCCAGCAGCGAACGATAGCTTTCGCTGAAGGCCTCTACGCCGTCGTCTTGCAGCCGTTTGGTGACCTGCTCCATATCCACGCCGACTTCCGCCAACATATCAAAGATGCCGTCTACCTCATTGAGGCCGTCTTCCAGCGTTTCGGCCACCTTGCCATGATCTTTGAAGGCTTTGAGCGCGGCGGGCGGCAGCGTGTTGACCGTATCCCTGCCGATCAGGGTGTCAATATAGATCGTATCGGCGTAGGCGGGATTTTTGGTGGAAGTCGAAGCCCACAGCGGGCGCTGCACCTGCGCCCCCGCGGCGCGCAGCCGGGCGAAGCGCTGGCCATAGAAAATCTTCTTGAAGCTGCGGTAGGCCGCTTTGGCGTTAGTGATGGCTGCCTTGCCGAGCAGCTTGCTGTTGGCGGCCACGCGCCCCAGATCGCGCCCCTGCGCCGCGCGAATATTGTTTTCCAGCATCCGATCGACCATGGTGTCGATGCGGCTGAGGAAAAAGCTGGCGACAGAGGCGATGTTGGTCACGCTTTGACCCGCTTCCAGCCGCCGCTCCAGCCCGCGCATAAACGCTTCGGCCACCTGCTCATAATTTTTGACCGAAAAGATCAGCGTGACGTTGATATTGACGCCCGCCGCGATCGCGTCTTCAATGGCCGGGATACCCTCTGGCGTCGCCGGAATTTTGATCATCAGATTGGGACGATTGACGGCGGCGAACAGGCGTTGGGCTTCGGCCAGCGTGGTGGCGGTGTCGTGGGCGATCAGCGGCGACACCTCCAGACTGATATAGCCGTCAATGGCGTTCGTGCGCTCATACACCGGACGCAGAATATCGGCAGCCGTCTGAATATCTTCGATCGCCAGCCGCTCAAAAATGACGCTGGCGTCTTCGTCCAACCACTGCTTGATTGCTTCGTCGTAGGCGCTGCTGCTGTTGATGGCCTTCTCGAAAATCGTGGGGTTGGAGGTGATGCCGAGCACGCCGTCTTCGGCGACCATACGCTTCAGTTCGCCGCTGGTGATGAGGCTGCGCTCGATGTTGTCGTACCAGATGCTCTGGCCGAAATGTTGTACATCTACGGGGGGGTTCGCCATGAGGACTCCTCTAGAAAATCTATTGGGTCAGGAAGACACAATCGCCTGATTGTAGCTCAAAACGGCGGCGGCGGGGGTGGGCAATTCGCGCGGACGTCGACAACCACCGGCTGCTGCACGCTTGCCCGCCGGCGTCGTGCGCGCCGCCCGCTGCCGTGCCCATACCCTGACGCTGACTCCCCGCTCGCCAGTCAGTCAGCAGGTATGCGATGCGTGACGAGTTTCCAGCTTCAAACTGCGCGGGTGCAGTCTCTGCGGACTGTGCCCGCACCGACTTTTTCTTTCTGGTGAATTTTTATCGGATTCTTACACGCCCGTGCTAAAAATAGGGCGCATGAGTGACGCACAGCAGTTTGGAGCAGAGTGAGCTATGGCGGAGCAGTTCCAGTTTCAGGCAGAAATTCAACAGCTTCTCAATATTCTTGTGCATTCGTTATATACCGATCGCGAGATTTTTTTGCGTGAATTGATCTCCAATGCCTCCGATGCGCTCAACCGCGCGCAGTTCGAGGCGCTGACCAACCGTGAGATGCATGACGCCGGCGCGCCGCTGGAAATACGCATCACCGCCGACGAGCAGGCCGCCACGCTGACCGTCAGCGACAGCGGCATCGGCATGACGCATGACGAACTGATCAACAATCTGGGCGTGATCGCCCGCAGCGGCGCCAAAGCCTTCCTCGAAGCGCTCAAGGACAAAAACGGCACGACAGCGCAGGATGTGATCGGGCAGTTCGGCGTCGGTTTCTATTCGGCGTTTATGGTGGCCGATAAAATTCGTGTCGTCTCGCGCTCGTATCAGCCAGACGCGCCGGCCTATGCCTGGGAATCGGACGGCGGGAACACGTACAGCATCGAACCCGCCCAACGCGATGCGCGCGGCACAGACATCATTTTGCACCTCAAGGACGACGCTAAAGACTTCCTGCGTGAATGGACGCTGAAAGACATCATCCGCCGCCACTCGGATTATATTGCCTTCCCGATTTTCGTGGGCGCAGAAGCCGAAGCCAGCAACAAGCGAAGCGCGCTCTGGCGGCAAGACCCCAAAGACATCAGCGACGCGCAGTACGACGACTTTTACAAAATGTACACGCTCGATTTTAAAGCGCCGCTGCACCGCATTCATATGCGGGCTGATGTGCCGCTGCAATTTTTCGCGCTGCTGTATGTGCCCGGCAGCGGCGAACAGAACATGTTCAGTCCGCGCAAAGAGGCCGGTCTCAAGCTCTACACGCGCAAGGTGCTTATTCAGGAGTACAACCGCGAACTGCTGCCGGAGTATCTGGCCTTTATGCAGGGCGTGGTCGACAGCGAAGACATCCCGCTGAACGTCAGCCGTGAGAGCGTGCAGGCCACGCGCATCATGGCGACGCTCAAAAAGACGCTGACCAACAAGGTGCTGAGCGAGTTCAAACGCCTGCTGAAAAACAAACGCGAGACGTATGAACAGATTTTTGCGACTTTTGGGCGGTATCTCAAGCAAGGGGTGGCCATCACGCCGCAGGATCGCGACGATCTGCAAGACCTGCTGCTGTTCCCCAGCACACGCAGCGCCGCCGCTGGCGAAGTTTTTACACTCGATGAATATGTCGAGCGCATGGTGCGGATGCAGACCGACATTTACTACATCATCGGCGACGACTATGCCAGCGCCAGCCGCAGCCCGCATCTCGACGCTTTCCGCCAGCGTGGAATCGAAGTATTGTACCTGGTGGACGCCGTAGACACGCTGGTGCCGCTCGGCTTGAACGAGTACAAGGGGCATAAGCTGCGCAACGTGGACGAGGCCGATATTGATGTGCGCGACATCGGCGAGCCGCAGCAGGACGCCGCGCCACAGCCCGACGCGCTGGCCGACGCGGATTTTGGGGCGCTGCGCGAGCGTTTTAAAACCCTCTTGGGCGAGCGCGTGCGCGATGTGCGCGAGAGCAAGACGCTGACCGCCAGCGCCGCCCGCCTGGTGAGCGATGAGGGCGGCGCGCAGCGCAATATGTTCCGCATCAACCGCCTGCTCGACCGCGAATATGAACTGCCGGTGAAAATTCTGGAGCTGAACCCGCGCCACCGCCTGCTGCACAATTTGAGCAGGATGCTGGCGGCCGACGCGCGCAACCCGCTGATCGACGTGGTGGCCGAGCAGCTTTTCGAGACCGCGCTGCTGCAAGATGGGCTGCACCCCGACCCGGCGGCGATGGCCGCGCGTTTGCAGGTCTTGATGCAGGCCGCGACCGGCACGCCGCCCGGCGAACTGGGGCTGGCAGCCGAAGATGCGCCAGAATCTTGAGCCAAAATTCGGCATGAGCCGCCGGAGACGCTATGATCGTGCCCTGTATCACAGACTGTGCGCGGGAGCAAAATGATGGGCGGCAATCAACCGGAAGCCTTTATCGCCGAATTACAGGCAAAAATTCAACGCCTGCTGGAAGATTTTTCCGAAGGCAAGATGAACAAAGATCAGTTCAATACCGTCTACGCACGCTACAACAGCCAGTTGAAGCTGGTCGAAGACGCCATCAGCAGCGGCATGACTGATCCGGTCAAGGCGGCGCAGGACGGCGAACTGACAGCGGCCATCATGGACGCGCGGCGCGGCAAGTTTTTGGGGCTGCGCATCTATAACACCCGCAACAGCATGGTGATTCATACGCTTGGCGAGTTCGACGTGCCCGGCGGCAAAGTCATGCCCTTTGTGGAAAACATGATTATGCTGATCGAATCGCGCCAGCCGTTGGGTCGGCTTTTGGAAAAGGTAGACGACAAACGCTGGATGCTGTTCGGCAGCGGGCGCTTTAGCATCAGCGTGACTTTGTACAAAAACGAGCCATCACGCCGCCAGACGCAGGAGGTCAACCGCCTGCACCGCGATTTTGAAGAAGCCAACAAGAGCTTTTTTCAGGCTGGGAATTTTGACCCCCATCAGTTGGCCTATCCCTTTATGGTGCTGGTCAGTGGCAAACAGATCACGGGGGATAAACCTGCGCCGCTGAGTCCCAAAAGCGATTGAGAGGGATTGCAGGGGCAAGCTGTGGCTCGCCCCCTGTGCGCTGCCCAGACAGAGCAGGCGTGCTATTCGACCTGCACTTTCACCTTGACCTTGCCGGTGGTCGAGGGACGCTCTTCGCCTTCTTCGCCGCCTTCTTCAGCGGCTTTTTCCGCGCGCCGCGCGATTTTCTCGACTTCGGCGATGGCGGCTTCCAGCAGCACTTTCATGCCGCTCTGGAATTCTTTGTGCGCTTCGGCGCCGTGCGTCTTGAAGCCTTCCGGCAGCAGCGCATTGATCGCCTTGCTCACTTCTTCCATCGCGCGGCGCTGGTGATACAGAAACTGGTCGAACGGCGTGCGTTCCTGCTTTTCTTCGGCCTGTTCGCTTTCGGGCGTGGCGTTCACGATTTCGTTTTCAGACATGATGATTGTGACTCCTCATTGTTCGGTTTACTATCATTACGCCGCCGATGCGGCATAAGTTGCTGCCCAAGTGTAAACGTTGTGTAAGAGGCGCGGCATGACTTGCCTCCGGCTGCGGCGCGCTGCTCGTCCAAAAGCTGCGCTTTCGACGAGCGCCGCATGTTCCATGTCGCGCAGTTCTGCCCCGCCCCAATCGCGGTGAATCAGCTTTTGATAGCTGAGACCGCAGCCTGTCGAGCCGCAAATATTGGGCGCCAGCGCGCCGAAACCGCGATTCAGCAGATCGTGATACAACGCCGTTCTGGTCGATCTGGCAGGCCAACTGCTGGCCCTCCGGCGACCAGACGAAAGCGCGCGCCCTGTTGTCGCTGTAACCGGTCAACTGCCAGGCCATACCCCGCCAGAAGGCACACTCCACAGGTTCAACTGCCCCGTCGCGCTGGTCATGTAGCCGATGTGCGTGCTATCGGGCGAATAGCGCACCGGCGGATACATCAAGCGTGTCGCGGCGAATTGTTTGTACTGATATTTGTTCACAGCAGCCTTTCCCACATACAGTCGCTCGTTGTGCTGATGACCTTCGACTCCCTATAATAGCGTTTAACAGGGGTTGCGACCAATTTTTGCACGGAGAAAAGACCATGAATCGAGCGTATCTTTCGTTGGGATCGAATAGTAACGCGGCAGAAAATCTGCGGCGCGCGGTGGCGCTGCTGCATGATCGCTGCGACGCGATTTTCGGCGTGATCGTTTCGCCGGTGTACGAAAGCGCGGCCTCCGGCAGCGGCGCGGCTTATTTGAACGCCGCCGCAATCCTCGAAACCGAGCTTTCGGCGCAGGGGCTAAAGGAGATGGTCTTGAACGATATTGAGAAGCGCCTGGGGCGCACACGCGGCACGGCGGAAGTCACGATTGATCTGGACATCGTGCTGTTCAATGACGCGCAAATCCAGGTGGGCAAACGCGCGATTCCCGATCCCGCGCTGTACGAACAGGCGTATGTCGCGCTGCCGCTGGCCGAAATCGCGCCCGATTATGTCCACCCGCAGACCCACGAGACGCTGCGCGCTATCGCCGCGCGTTTCAGCGCTCAGGCAGGCATTGCGCGCCGCGCCGATCTCAGACTGGAGTAAGCCATCGGCCAGCCAGAGCAGGCGGCTTTGCCCCGCTTGCGACTTTCCGAGTTTCTAATACGTACATGAGAACACAGCGAACTTGTACACCGATGTGTGTATAATAAAGATTGTGATGGAGTACACAAATCATGCGTATCATCGTCCATACTGGGAAAGGCGGCGTCGGCAAAACCAGCATCTCGGCGGCTACCGCTTTGCGCTGCGCCGAACGCGGCCTCAAAACCATTGTCATCAGCACCGACACCGCCCACAGTCTGGGCGATTCGCTGGAAAAATCCATCGGCCCAGAGCCGGTTGAACTCTATCCCAATCTCTGGGGACAAGAGGTCGATGCCCGCTACTCGATGGACAAATACTGGGGCAAATTCCAGGAATATATGGTAGCGCTGTTCAGCCGCCAGGGCGTGGAAAATATCGTCGCCGAAGAAGTGACGATTCTGCCGGGGTTGGAAGAAGGCGCGCATCTGCTGTGGATCAACAAATACGTCGAAGATAAAGAGTTCGACGTGCTGGTCGTGGATGCCGCCCCCACCGCCGAAACCCTGCGCCTGCTGAGTCTGCCGGATGTCACGCGCTGGTGGTTCGAAAAAGTCATGACGCTGACACGCGGCGCGGCGCGCATCCTGCGGCCTATCGGTAAAGTGCTGCGGCGCGTCGATGAATCGATTCCTGCCGACGACGCCTGGCAGCAGGTGCAAGACCTGTTCGGCACGCTCGATAAAGTGCGTATGCTGCTCACCAACCCGGAGATCGCCAGCATCCGCCTGGTCGTCAACCCGGAGCGCATGGTCATCAAAGAGACGCAGCGCACCTATACCTATCTCAACCTCTACGGTTACGCCACCGACGCCATCGTCTGCAACCGCATTATCCCGCCGGAAGTCACCGACCCGTATTTCGCCATGTGGAAGACCAACCAGCAGGAAAACATCGCCTTCATTCAGGAAGCCTTTGGCGAACTGCCCATGATGCGCGTGCCATTGTTCGGGCAGGAAGTCACCGGCCTTGACGGGCTGCGCCGCCTGGGGAACGCGCTGTACGGCGAAAACAACCCCGCCGTGCAGATGTTCAGCGGCCACACGCATCAGATCGAAACTGTGGGCAAAGGGCAGTACAAACTGATTGTGCCGCTGCCCTTCGCTCGCAAAGACGACATGGACTTATACCGCTCGCGGGACGAATTGACACTGCGCGTCGGCCCGTACCGCCGCAACATTGTTCTGCCCTATGCCCTATGGGACCTGGAAATCGCCGATGCAAAATTTGAAGAGTCCACCCTCTGTATCCGATTCGGCAGCGTCAACTAACGGCCACAGCAATGGCTACACCAACGGGCGCGCCAACGGGCGCGCCAACGGGCACAGCAATGGCTACGCTAACGGCTCCAGCGGCGGTAAACTGAACGGGGCGTTGGGTGCCGCGCCCTATAAACCTGTCCCCAAAACGCCGCTGGTCATCCCGCCGCACCATCGTTCGCTGCGGTTGCATTTGCGTTTTTTGCACGCGCTGCTGTTTTCGGCCTGGCTGTTCGCCCGTGTCTTGTTCTGGTATGTGTGGATGCAGCGCGTCTTCGGCTCAGAGGCGGTGATGCGCGGCCACAACCGCCGTCTGCGCGTTTACGCCAGCGAATACCGGCGTTTTGCGGTGGCGCTGGGCGCGATGCATATCAAATTGGGGCAGTTCGTCTCGACGCGCATCGACATCTTGCCGGAAGAAGTGATCGCCGAACTGGCGAGCCTGCAAGACGAAGTGCCCAGCGCGCCTTTCAGCAAAATCCGCCCGCTGCTGCAAGAGCAGTTGGGGGCGCTGGCGCTGCGTTTCAAGTGGCTGAACGAAGAACCGGTGGCGGCGGCCTCGCTGGGACAGGTGTATCGCGGCCAACTGCATAACGGCGATCGTGTGGTCGTCAAAGTGCTGCGCCCCGGCATCCGCGAAGTCTGCTATACCGATCTGGCGGCGCTGCGGATTATCGGCAGTTGGGCCATGCGCGTCAAGTTCATCGCCCGCCGCGCCAATGTGCCCGCGCTGGTCGAAGAATTTGGGCGTGTGCTGCTGCAAGAACTGTCGTATGAACAGGAAGCCCGCCACGCCGAACGTTTTTCCAGCATGTTCGCCGACGATCACGGCGTCTATATCCCCAGAGTCTACCGCGAGCATTCCACCGACAGCGTGATTACGATCGAGGATGTGACCTCCATCAAGGTCAACGACTTCGGCGCGCTGGAAGCCGCCGGCATCAGCCGCAAACAGGTCGCGCAGCGTTTGATGGACAGCTACCTGAAAATGGTGTTCGAGCACCACTTTTTCCACGCCGACGCTCATCCCGGCAATCTGTTCGTGTATCCCCTGCCCAAAGCCGACGAGGAAGCGTTCGACGATCGGATTGAGCGCCCGTTCTACCTGATTTTTGTCGATTTTGGCATGACTGGCACGCTGACGCCGCAGATCGCGCAGGGCATGGTTTCCACGCTGACGGCGGTGCTGGCGCGCGACGCCCGCCGCCTGGTGTTGGGTTATCAGGAATTGGGGCTGCTGCTGCCAGACGCCGATTTGCGCCGCCTGGAAGAGGCCACCGAAGCGACCTTTAATCAGGTGTGGGGCATGAACATGTCCCAACTGAAAAATATCGACTACAAAGACGTGGCCGAACTGGGCAACGAATTCAACGACCTGATCTATAACATGCCGTTTTACCTGCCGCAGGATTTTATTTATCTGGGGCGGGCGATGGGTATTCTCAGCGGCTTATGCACCAGCCTCGACCCGACCTTTAACCCCTGGCAGGAATTGCAACCCTACGCGCACAAACTGCTCGCCAACGGCTTTGGCGCCAACGGCCACAGCGCCAACGGCAAAAACGGCAGCGCGGCCAGCGCCCTCAACAGCACGCTGATTCTGCAAAATCTGTTTAATGGCAACGCCGCCGCTGTGCTCAATGAATTAGGCACTCTGTTCGTCAACAACGCCGTGACCGCGCCCATCCGCGCCAATAATTTGCTCGAACGCATGGAACGCGGCGATCTGCGGGTCATCAGCACGCCCGACAGCAGTTCGCGCAAGCATTTTATGCGTATCGAAGCGCAGTCGCGGCGCACCACGCAGGCGGTGATGTTCGGCAGCCTGATGATTACGGGCACGCTGCTGTATACCCACGGCGACGGCGCGCTGGCCCTCATCGCCTATGTCTTTTCAGGGCTGACGCTGTGGTCAATGTGGATGCAGGGCGAATAGGCACGACAGGATTTCCGGCGTAATGAGCAGGGGCGACAGACCTCACCCCCGCTAGGCGTTATATAACCGCCGGTACAAATCAACCTGCCGATCACGCGCCGCCCGCAGGATGTGAACAGCCTGCGCGCGCGGTGAAAAGGTGCGCAGCACATGTGGGGGAAAAGCGTTGAGTTCAAATCCGCCCCCTGCCTCAAGTTCCAGCAAGGCCACTCCGCGCGCCGTCGCCTCGCTTTCCGCCACGAGGATCAGCCGGCGGTTGAGCGCATCACAGATTGTCTGTGCCCAGGCGGGCGACGAAAGCACCGCGCCCCCTGTGGCGAAAACGGGCGCGTTTTCCCCGCTGATCTGTTCGGCGATCAGCGCCAAGCGCAAAGCCACACCTTCCTGCAAGGCCTGCAAAATATCCAGCGCAGAAGTCGCCGCCGTCAGCCCATGAAGCGTGCCGCTGGCGTCTGCGCGCCAGCCGGGCGCGCGCTCGCCCAACAGCATGGGGAGTACGGTCAGGCCATGCTGGTCAGGCGTGCGCTGCCCAAGTTCCGCTTCAATACTTTCTAATGGCTGGTCTTTGAGCACGCCGCGCGCCCACTGAAAAACACTGCCGCCTTCGCTGGTCGCGCCCCCTATCGCCGTCCGTGTTTTATCCAGTTGATAACACCATAGGGCAGCGGGCAGCCTAGCCGGCTGCGGTGGCAGAAGCTGCCGTACCGCGCTCGTCGTGCCCACACTCAGCGCCAACGCGCCGGGGAGAACCGCTCCTGACCCGATATTGGCCGCCACGCCATCGCCCACCGCCAGATAAAAGGGCACGTCGCGCAAAAGCGGCCAGCGCTCGGCAAAGGTGACGCTTAGCCCGCGCTGCGCCGCCGAATAATCGGCCAGCGCCGGCAGAAATCCCAGCGGAATCTGGAGCAGACGCAGCCACTCCGTGTCCCACGCCAATTCCCAGCGGTTGAGTAAGCCGTTCCACGAGGCGACAGAGGTGCTGGTAGGCACGGGCAGGCCGAACCAGCGCCCGTACAAATACGTCGCCAGATCGCTCCAGCAGTTGACCTGCGCGAAGAGGTCAGGCTGCGTGCGCCGCAGCCAATGCAGGCGCACCGGATGATAAGCCGTGTGCAGACGACAGCCCGTGCGCTGATGCGCAGCCTGCGCGTCGGTCTGCGCTTTCAGGTAATCGACATCGGCTTGCCCGCGCGTATCGGCGTAGGTATACAGCGGGGTGACAGGCAGGCCATCGCGCAGCCCCAACAGGTTGCCGACAAACGTCGCCATCCCAAAAGCGTGAATCTGCACCGCCGCCGGATGCCGCAAAACGTCATCGATACATTGTTCAACGCGCTGCGCCAGTGCCAGCGGGTCGGCCACCGCGCCACCCTCGCTGTAATCGAAGCTGTGTGCTTGCTGCGCCAGCGCGCCGGGCAGCGGTTGGGCGTTGGCATCGAACACCAGCGCCCGCACCGACGAACTGCCGATGTCTACGACAAGCACGCTCATGCCTCAGCCGTTCCAGCGCGCGGTTTGCAGCCCGGCGCTGCGCCCCAGCATGATCTGGCCGCTGCTGGCAAGTTCCTCGAAGTGCCCGGTGAACGGCCAGGCAAGCGCGCTGCCCGCCGCCAGCGGCCAACTGCCCAGTTTGGGGCCGACAGCGGCGATAATTTCCTTCATCGTCAGCGGCGCGTTGGCGGCCTTAAGCTGCTCGATCAGCGCCGTTTCCGCTCGATCCACGAAGGCCGCGCTTTCCGCCAGAAATTCGGCGATGGCGCCTTTGCCGCGTGACAGCGGATAATGGCTGGTCGCCATTAGTTCCAGATCATAGCTCTGGAGACGCTGAATCGTGGCGCGGTACAGCGCCGGATAGCGATATGTCGGCGGGAAGGCCGGGTGTCCGTCTCTGGTGAGCACGGCGTTCCACAGCACCGCATCCAGCACGATCATGGTCTTGCTGCGCGCGTCATACACGCTCACATGCCCACGCGAATGCCCCGGCGTGTGCAGAATCTCGACGTGCCAGCCCGAACCCAGATGCAGTGCTTCACCCCCGCGCAGGCTCAAATCCATCGGCACATGAGCGCTTTCGCGGCGGAACCATGCTTTGGTCTCGGCGCTTTCGTCGATACCGTGGTCGGCGAAATAGGCGCTGTAGCGGCGGGCGATCATGACTTCGACATCTTCGATCATTGGGCGATCGAGTTCATGGCACATAAAAACGGCTTTGGGCGCGATCTTGCGCAGCGCCGCGTTGCCGCCGGTGTGGTCGCAGTCGATATGGCTGGTGAGCAGATAGCTCAATGCGGCGGGATTCAACCCGACCTGCTGGATATAGGGAGCGATATAGGCATCCGGCATACTGGCGAAGCCCGTGTCGATCAGCAGCGTGCGTTCGCTGCCCGCCAACAGGTACATGCAGACAAAACGATCGCCCAGAGGCGCTTCAATGCGGTGAATACCGGGAGCGATTTCCATAAAAAATAAACCTTTTCACTCAGCAATAAATAAAAACCGCCCAGACATCAAGTGCTGGGCGGAACACTTTCACGATACCGGTGTCGGCGTGTTAAGCGCCGCGGTCATGGCGCGGATATGCGCCGGCGTGCTGCCACAGCACGCGCCGATAATGCGCGCGCCCAGATCGCGCACCTGCCGGGCATACGCCGCCATGACTTCTGGCGTGGCGTCGTAAACCGGGCCGCTGTCGGTCATGCGCGGCAGACCGGCGTTCGATTTCGCCACCAGCACGGCATTGGCGCTGACCGCCCGCATCTTTTGCACGACCCCTTCGATTTCCGCCGGGCCGTTGCCGCAGTTGCCGCCCAGCGCCAGCACCTTCATGGCGCTCAAGGCCGCCAGCGCCTGTTCGGGCGTGACGCCCATCATGGTACGCCCGTGCGTGTCAAACGTCATCGTTGTCACGATCGGAAAATCGGGCGCGGCGCGGCGGCAGCCTTCTACCGCAGCCCGCACTTCTTCCAGATCGGACATGGTTTCGATCCACAGCACGTCCACGCCGCCTGCAACCAGCGCTTGCGCCTGTTCGGCGAACACCGTCACGGCCTCGTCGAATTCCAGCGTGCCGTAGGGCACGAGGATGCTGCCCGTGGGGCCGATGGAGCCAGCGACCACGACAGGCTGCGGCGCGGCGTCGGCTTCGGCGCGGGCATTGCGCGCGCCCGCTGTGTTGAATTCCGCTGTGCGCGCGCCAAGCTGGTGCAGATCCAGGCGCAGGCGGTTACAGCCGAAAGTGTTGGTCAAAACGATCTGCGCGCCGGCTTCGATATAGCCACGATGCACGCTGCGCACTTTTTCCGCCTGTTCTACATTCCATAGTTCAGGCGATTCGCCGTTTTGCAGCCCCAGCGCGAACAACATCGTGCCCATCGCCCCATCGGTAACGATGGTCTGGCTGGATTGTAAAAGTGCTTCCAGAGACGTTCTCATACAAAATCCTTCGCATTCTGATTCAATGCGTAGAATACCCTCCATCGGCCATGATGCCTGTGCCCGTGATATACGAGGCTTCATCGGAGACCAGGAACAGGGCGACATTGGCGATTTCTTCAGGTTCGCCCAGGCGGCCCATGGGAATATCGCGCAGCAAAGCGTCCATCGAAACCGATGGCTCATCGCTGATGGCCACGGCGGGCGTATTGATCGCGCCGGGCATCACCGCCACAACGCGAATCGTGGGCGCCAGTTCCATCGCCAGCGCGCGCGTCACGGCCATCATACCGCCTTTGGCCGCCTGATAGGCCATGTAGCCCGGCACGCCGATCTCGCTCTGCACCGAAGCGGTGTTGAGGATCACGCCCTTACCGCGCGTGCGCATGTGCGGAATCGCCATTTTGGAGGCCAGCCAGCAGGGGCGCAGGCTGACATCCAGCGTGCGCTGCCAGTTTTCGATCGTGGTTTCCAGCGCGGTTTTGGCCTCTGTCCAGTAGGCGTTATTGTGGAGAATATCCAGCCCGCCGTAAGTCGCGACGGTAAAATCGATCATACGCTGCAATTCAGATTCGACGCCGACATCCGTATGGCAGTAGACGGCCTGCCCGCCGGCAGCGCTGATCGTCTGCACCGTTTCCTGACCGCCCTTGTCGTTGATATCCGCAACGATGACTTTGGCGCCTTCCTGGGCATAGCGGATGGCGCAGGCGCGGCCAATGCCGGACGCCGCGCCAGTGACGATTGCGATTTTTCCTGCTAAACGCATAAACGATCCTCCGTCAGTGATAACGGCCATAATCGCGTGCCGTCTGGCACATCAATTCGATCATGCCAGGGTTGGCGTGGAAAATCTGGCCGGTAGAACGCAGGATGTAGCCGCCGCCCGCCGCCGCCGCGTCGATGCAGCGCTTGACTTCGTCTTTGACATCTTCTGGGTTATCGCTCTTGAGCACATGCTCGTTGAAGCCGCCGAAAATACAGACGCGATCGCCCACACGCTGCTTGACATCTGCCAGATCGAAGTCGCCCGAAGTCTTTTTGGAGGTGATGGTTTCCAGCGCGTCAGGGTGCGTGTCGATCATGTCTTCGAGGAACTGTGTGCCGCGCCCGCAGTTGTGGAAGCTGACCAGATAGCCGGCGTTGTGGGCTTCGCGCACGCATTCCTCGTCATAAGGCTTGATGAACGTCCGGTAGACATCCGGCGCCAGCCCGACGCCAACCCATGTTTCGTTCATCGAGATGGAGTGCATTTTGGTTTCGCCCAGGCGGCGATACAGCACCTTGAGCCAATCGGTGCAGAAGCGCATCAGACTGTGGACGAATGCCGGGCGGTCATAGATGTCCATCGTCAGGTTGACGAGGCCGCGCACCTGTGCCGCCATGTCCCATGGCCCCGGCACGTGATGCAGCCACCACGCTTTTTCGCCCACTTTGGCCACCATCTGCGCCAGCGGTCTCATGTCGTAGAGATCGGCGCTGGGGAAGTGGCGCAGCGCGTCGAGTTTGCGTTCGGGTTCGTCGCCCTTGAGCAGATAATCCTGCGAGGATGTGCCATAGCCGTCTTCGGTGCGGTAGCTGTAATCCAGCTCGCCGTCGGGGGTGTGGATGAAATGCTGATGTTCGCGCCAGCCGGGGCCGCGGCCTGTCTCCGTGAACGTCTCTTTCCATGTATCTGTTTCCAGCGGGCGCGGGGCGAGCATGCGCGGGTAAATCTCGATCTCGCCGATATGCTGGCTGTAAGTGGTAATCATCGGGTCGAAGCCCAGATCGGCCTGCATTTTGACGATGGTGTTGACTGGATCGTCAATCCACCATTCGAGCATCTGGTACATGGTCTTGCCCTTGGGTTTGAGACCTTTGATATAGGGCAGCCCCAGCCAACTGTGAATCGGCACTCTGTCGGGAAGGCCTTTGCGGGTAAAGGCCAACCGTGTGCGTTCAGCAACTTCCATGGTGGTTTCTCCTTGTATTGGTTGATTAACCTGTGTGCTGTGCGATGTTCTGGATTTCTTCTGCCGACGTGAGTACGCTGATCTCCAGATGATGGGTAAGCAGCGCGCCGGCGGCCAGCATGGGCAGCCGCCCCTGCCGGCGTTCTTCGGCGCGGCCCATAACGTGACAGTTGGCCGGTTCCAGCCCCATGACATACGCGCCCTGCCCGACCATGCGCCACTGCCAGAAGTACGGCAGTTCGTCCGGGCGGTAGCGCACGCATAGGCCGATACCCTGCCCGGCGTTAAAGTGGCGGTTGACCAGCGCCGCTGTCGCCCAACCGCCGCTGTCAGCTTTGACTTTGTGCTGGTGTACCTGTTCTTTGAAACCCGGCGTGGGCGGCGCACCGCGCTTGGCGACCGCTAAGCCTTTGCTGGCCTCTGCATCGCGCGGGATGATTTCGGAGTTAATCAGCAGTTCGCTGTCTGCATCCAGTATTGGGAAGCCGGGGTTAACATGGTAAAGAATCATCAGCGGCGTTGGCTCGAAACCCTGATTTTCGATCACATCTTCGATGGCAATCGTAGTGCTGCCCAATGTGGTTGTGATGGTGCGCGTGAGCAGCACATTTTCGCCGAAGAAGCGCGTTTCGCGCACTTTGCCGCGCATCGTCAGCACATATTCATCGCCGCGCCAAAAGGTGTCGTAGCTGACGTTTTTGGCGGGAATGTGATTGAAACGCCCGTGCAGGCCGAAGTGCTCGCCGCTGTCGTCGGCCGGGACAGCCACGTTCATCAGGCCGCAGGTGGTGAGCAGCCCGCCGTAAAAACTGCGCAGCAGGCCCAACCCGGCGGACTCAAAATACGACGGATGCAGCACACCGGTGGAGGAGTGATAGGCCAGCGGCACGCCGCGCCACTGCGCCATTGCAATATCCATTGCCCGGTCGGGGAGCACGGTGAAGCGCAGACCGCTGCCGGTGTGGACATCGAATGTGCGCACACCGTTTTCGCTGCCGTCGTTCAGCGTGGCGGAGGTAATGCCCGCGATCTGCGCCAGATCGCCGACGCGCGCGCGCAGTTCCTCGCGTGTGTATGATTTGCCGAAAAGCTGTGGCATGGCATATTTTCCTGCTGCTGCGGGCTAATTCGCCCACATATTGGGATGCGAACGCGCGACCTTAACCAACGTCTGTACATTTTCGACAGGCGTATTGCGCGGGGTGACACAGCCCGATCCCAGAATATAAGCGCCGCCCGCCGCTGCGTTTTCAACACACTTTTCAGCGACAGCGGCCACTTCGTCCGGCGTGGCGAACAACAGCGTCGAAACCGGATCGATATTGCCCAGAATGCAGACTTTATCGCCGACGGTGCGCTTGGCGTAGGCCAGATCGACCTTGTGGTCGATTTCGATGATGTCCGCGCCGGTGGCGGCGTACAGTGGCAGCACCTTGGTGGAATTGCCGCAGATATGCAGCAGCGTGCGCGCGCCATAGGCTTTCCAGGCCTGGATCACTTTGCGCTGGTACGGGAAAGCGAACGTTTCGTACTGTGCGGGTGAAATCATGTCGCATGAGGACAGCGAATCGCCGCAGTGTAGAATATCCGAGCCGGCGTCCACGCAGGCTTTGCCGAAGGCGATGAGCGCGTCGGCGGCCAGATTCAGCGCGTAGTGAATGGCGTCGGGGTTGGCCTCTGGCATTCCGGCGTGCGCCAGCCCGACTTCGACCAGCCAGTTTTGCGTGCCGATAAAATAGGAGGCCAGGGCAAAGGGGCCAGTGCCCGGCGTGCGCAGCGCGATCGTGTCGCCCAGCGCCGCCCGCACCCGCCGCGCCGCATCCAGCATCACCGGCATACGGCCATCGGTCAGCGGGTTGGGCACTTTGAGCTTATAGACATCGGCCAGATTTTCCACCGCAGGTTCTTCCAGATGTGGGATTTCGTCGTCGGGCGTGCCGATTTTGCAGCCGAAGCCCGCTGCGATGTAGTAGTTATCGGAGCCGACAAAGATCACATCCTGACCGAGTTCTTTGTGGAGCATAAGCTGCGCGTGCGCCATCGATTCGCCGTTGGTGGCGAATTCGCCGATCGAGATGTCGGCGATGGTGGCCGCCAGATCGAGCATCATGGGCGCGACAGGCAGAACATCCGTCGGCTGACGATCGATGGCGCGCAGAATACGCTCGCGCGAAGTCATAGTCATAGTAGTCATCGGCGCGTCCTTTCAGGGTTTGTGTTGGCGAATCATCTGCGCGAGTTTGTCGGGCGGGTAAGCCTGTTCGAGTTCGGCGGCCACCGCCTCAGCGACCATTTGAGGGCTGCCCGCGCGCTCTTGTTCCGGCCCCCAATCCCAACCGTCGAGATAAGCGCTGCTTTCGGTGCTGCCCGCGACCATCGCGGCGGCGTCGATCGCCTGGCTGAAGCGCTCCGGCAGCATCACTTTGACCGTAGCCGTGGCGTCATAGGCTTTGATCTGCGCCGGGAATTCTTTCCAGAACATAATTTGATAGTGTGCCATCGTCACGACTCCCGCACGACCTGTGAGATACCCAATTCGGCCAGATCGGGAAACTGCAACACCGCAATGAACGAATCGTTGAAATCGGCGCGCCCGGAAAGCTCATGATACTCGACAAAACGCGGCAGTGTGCGCGCTACTTCGCGTTCGCGGAAAGACAGCAGCGCGATTTTGGCGCCTTCGCCCGCCGAATTGCCCACCGCTTTGATGCGTTCCACCGGCACAGGCGGCACCAGGCCGATAATGCGCGCGCTCTGCGGGTTGATATAGCTGCCGAACGAGCCGGCCATCAAAATCTCGACCAGATCATCGGCAGTGACGCCCAGTTCGCGCATCACCACGTCGATGCCGCTGGCAATCGCGGCTTTGGCGAACTGTAATTCACGGATGTCGCGCTGCGTAAGCACGATGTCGCGGCCATGCCCGCTTTCGGCGGCCCATGCCAGTACAAAGGCACGCAGCCCCCCTTCGAGCGTCACCAGACGGCGCGCAACTTCCGGCGTGGCGAGTTCAGCGGCAGCCTCATCGTTCAGCAGTTTGCCAGAAAAATCGAGCAGGTTGGCGAGCCGTAGCTGCGCCACCGCGTCCAGCAGCCCGGAACCGCACAGGCCCACAGGGGCCACATCGCCGATCACGCCGAGCCGCACTGTCTCTGGCGTGATTTCGACGGCTTCAATCGCGCCATCGCTGGCACGCATCCCGTCGCGGATTTGCGCGCCTTCGAAGGCCGGGCCGGCAGGGGCAGCAGTGGCCACGGTGCGCGCTGCCGAGCCAAGAATGATTTCGCCGTTGGTGCCGACATCGACCAGCAGGCGCACGCCTTCGCCGCGCGCTAAACCGGTTGCCAGCAGGCCGCCCACCAGATCCGCGCCGACATAGGCGCCAAGATGCGGCAGCAGGCACAGCCTCCCCTGCGGGTGAATGCCCAAGCCGACTTCCAACGCGCTGACGTTCATCAGCTCGTCGATTACGGGGATAAAAGGCATGACACCGATCGCTTCCGGGTCGAAACCGAGCAGCAGGTGCAGCATGGTGGTGTTGCCGACGATCACCGCTTCATACACATGATTGGCGCTGACGCCGGCTTCGGCCAGCAGTTGGTCGATCAGGCCGTTAAGCGTCAGCAGAATCTTTTCGCGCAGTTGTTCGCGCCCGTCCTCGTGCAGCATGGCGTAGCTGATCCGCGCGATTACGTCCGCGCCGTAGATGGCCTGCCCGTTGAGGTTGGAACGCACGGCGACAGCCGCCCCGCTGCGCAGATTCAGCAGCGTGCCGACGACGGTGGTGGTGCCAATATCAAAAGCCAGGCCGTAGAGCGTGTCGCTGGTGTCGCCCGGTTCGACAGCGATAAGTTCCTGACCGACAACGACGGCGGTGACGTGCCATTTGGCGGCGCGCAGCACGCCCGGAAGCTGGCGCAGCACGGGCAGTCCCACGCTGATTTCGAAGCCAGCTTTTTGCAGCGCCGCCGCTGCGCGCGCAATGTCACTGCGCTGGTCTTGCAGCGAGGGCGCTTCGAGTTGCAGCGCGATCTTATGCACATTGGCGTCGAGGATGACGTGGCGGCCAAAACCCATGAGCGCTGCTTTGGGGTTGCCCAGCAGGCGCGGGACTTCGCAGGTCACGTCGTCGTAGGCGGCGGCGCGGCACGACAAACGCCAGCCTGCCGCCAATTCTGCTTCAGAAAATACTTTGCGATCGGCGGCGGTGATGCCGCTGCCGCCGCTGAGCACACGTACTTTGCATTTGCCGCATGTCCCCAGCCCGCCGCAGGTGCTGTCGATAGGCAGGCCAATCCAGTTGGCCGCATTAAAAAGCGATGTGCCTGCCGGGACGCGCGTCACTTTTTGTTGCGGCTGGAATTCGATGGTTACTTTCTGATTGCTCATGCGCTCAGTCAGCCTTGACTTGCTGCTCCTGTTGAGCGCGATAGGCCGCGATAAACTGGCCGGCGAACGCATCGTGTCCCATGAGTAGATCGCCCGCCAGCACGGCGCGGCGGATTTCGGGCTTGAGCGGGTTGGTGATGGCCGAGGGCAGGCCAGCAGCCATCGCCATCGCCAGAAACGTGGTGTTGATGTGTTCGCGCCACGGCAGCCCAAAAGACACATTGCTCGCGCCGCACGTCATGTTCACGCCCAGCCGCTCTTTGATGAGGCGGATCGTTTCCAGCGTGTTCTGCGCGGCCTGCGTGTCGGCGCTGACAGTCAGCACCAGCGGGTCGATCAGAACATCTTCCGGCGGGATATGATAATGCTCGGCGTGCTTCATAATCTTTTGCGCGACTTGTAGGCGCACCTGCGGGTCGTTAGAAATGCCGGTTTCGTCGTTGGCGATAGCGATGACCGCTGCGCCGTATTTTTTGACCAGCGGCAGCACGACTTCCAGCCGTTCGTCTTCGCCCGTGACCGAATTGACCAGCGCTTTGCCCTGATACACGCTCAATCCGGCTTCCAGCGCGGCGATCACCGACGAATCGATGGAAAGCGGGACATCAACCGTTTCCTGCACGGCCTGAATCGCGGCTTTGAGAATGGCGGGTTCGACGCCATCATCGGGTACGCCAGCGTTGATGTCCAGCATATGCGCGCCCGCCGCCACCTGCTTGAGCGCGTCGCTGCGCACCATGTCCATTTTCATGGCAAGCATTTGTTCGGTGAGTACTTTGCGCCCTGTGGGGTTAATCCGTTCGCCGATGATGACGAAAGGGTGATCCCCGCCGATGATGACCTGACGCGAAGGAGAGGACAAAATCGTTTCCATCAGTGTTCTTCATCTGCCTTTTTCATCATGTTTTCGATCGCTTTGGCCGCCGCCGCCAGTTCGGAGGAGGGTGCAGCCGTTTCGACATCTTCTTTGCCGATCAGCTTCTTGGCGACACGCACAATCTGGCTGGCGTCTTTGGCATAGCCGTCCGCGCCGGATTTTTCGGCGTATTCGGGCGTGACAGGCGCGCCGCCCACCATGACTTTGACCTTATCGCGCCAGCCGGCGTCGTGCAGCGTCTGGATATTGATCTTGAACATGGGCATGGTGGTGGTGAGGAATGCCGAAAAACCGACCAGATCGGGTTCGTTGTCCTGCACGGCCTTGATCAGCGTGGCGGGGGCTACATTAACGCCCAGATCAATCACTTTGAAGCCGGCAGCTTCTAGCATGATGTTGCAGAGATTTTTGCCGATGTCATGCATGTCACCCTTGACGGTCATCATGACGAATTTGCCCACGGTCGGCAGGCCGGTTTCGACCATCAGCGGCTTGAGGATGTTCATCGACCCCTGCATCGCGCGCGCGGCGATCAACATCTCCGGCACAAAAAATTCGCCGATCTCGAAACGCCGCCCTACGTCTTCGAGCGCGGGGATCAACGCCTGGAACAGGATTTCGGTGGGGGTCAGGCCAAGTTCCAGCCCTTCTTTGGTCAGTTCGACAACCGGCGGCGCCTTGCCCCAGAGCGTGTTATCGTACAATCCCTGCATGATTTCTTCGCGGCTTTTCGGCATGGTGCGCTCCTTTTACTTATGGGCAAGATGTAAATAATGTCGATGGACGGCAAAATGCCGTCGCTAATGAGCCTTTGGTGGGGCGTCGATCTCCCAACCGGGAGGCGTTTGCATGTCAATCTTCTCGTACATATTGATCCAGGACGAGGTGTTATGCAGCGCGCGGTTCACCGGCGGCTGAATCAGACGCATCTCGTGGGCATAGGTGGTCATGCGCTGACTGCGTTCCCATGCCTGTACCCAGACGCACATACGCTGCGGAATCACTTCGCAGTGGCCGTTGGCGCGCACGCCGCCGCAGGGGCCGTTGCGCAGATTCTTGGGGCAGGTCATGGGGCAGGTCATGCCCGTGCTGTGCAGCACACACTGCCCGCACATCTGGCAGTTAAACATCCAGCCCTTGACGCGCGCTTCGCCCCACGTGATGACCTGTTCGGAAAAGCGCGGGGCGACGCGCTTGAGCAGCGGGTACACGGCGAAAAAAACGCGCTTCGAAAAGTCATACACGGCAGAGAGCGCCTGTGGATGATTTTTCAGCCATTCACTGCCCAACCCGCGCTGGGCTTCCGGCAAATTGATGTTCAGGCTCATAGCGCCTCCTGTGGCGTGTGCATCAAAGCGATCAGGCGATCTTCGAGCAGGCTGTAACCGGTAAACTGGACAACCAGCGGCAGCCCCAGATAATCCGCCGCCGCCTGCGCTTTGGCGCGCAGCAGCGGGTCATCGCGCTGCGCCAGGTAAACCACGCGGCGGTAATGGCGAAAATAGTCTTCTTTGAGTTCCGGGTAACGATCCAGCCCCAGCCCCTTGATGACCGTACTGTGAAAGGCGCGCGCCAAAAAATCGGTCAGGAAAAAGGTGCCCGGCTCTTCGGCCAGCAGCGTTTCGAACAACGGCCCGGCGAACATAGCGTAACAGTGCGCGCCGGCCACACGCTCGATGCCATAGCGCGCCAGCAGGTCGTCCAGCGCGCCGCCTGTGCCGCATTCGCCATAGACCACGATGACACGCGCATACTGCGCCCGCAGCGCCCGCAGCCGGCTTTCCACATCCGGTGTGATGCGTTCTGGCAGCAGGTGATGCAAAGCCGAAATGCCGATCAGATCGACTTCCCACTGATGTTTACGCACGATGTCCTGCGCCTCGCGTCCCAACGCGCCACACAGGATGAAGGCCGTTTTCATAGCGCTCCTGCCGGCTTCGCACTCTGCTTGGGCTGCGTTTTCAGGTGCAGATGGCGCGGCAGCAGCCCAACATCGTCGATGATTTCCGCGACCAATTCTTCCTGCCGATAGGCCATGACGTGAATGCCCGCCACGCCCGTTATCTCGCGAATCTGCTGGATAATTTCGACACAGATTTTTTTGCCTTCGGCGCGTTGTTTGTCTTTGGGCGTTTTGCGCAGCCGTGCTACAAGCTCGTCGGGGATATATACGCCCGGCACCCGCGTGCGCATGAATTCCGCCGCCTTTTCTGAGCGCAGCGGGCCGACACCGATCAGAATGAAGGCTTTTTCGTGCAGGCCGAGATCGCGCACGCCCTGCATGAACTGGCGCAGACGCGGCACATCGAAGCAGTACTGCGTCTGGATAAAATCGGCGCCGGCTTCGATCTTTTTCGCCAGGCGGTGCGGACGCCACTCATAAGGCGGGGCGAAAGGATTTTCCGCAGCGCCCAGCAGCATTCGTGGCGGCGTAGTGAGTTTGCGCCCGCTGAGAAACACGCCGTTATCGCGCATGTGCTTGGCGGTGCGCAGCAGTTGAATCGAATCGAGGTCGAAGACGCGCTTGGCCTGCGGCTGATCGCCGACAGAGACATCATCGCCCGTCAGGCATAACACGTTATGCACGCCCATCGCCGCCGCGCCCAACAGATCGCCCTGAATGGCGATGCGATTGCGATCTCGACACGACACCTGAAACACCGGTTCATAGCCGGCGCGCGTGAGCAGCGCGCAAATGGCAACGCTCGACATATGGCAGTTTGCGCCGGAAGCGTCAGTGGCGTTTATGGCGTCGCATACCTGCGACAAAACCAGCGCCGCGTCATAGACTTCCTGTGGATCGGCGCTGTCGGGCGGGTTTAGTTCGGCGGTGACGGCGAACAAGCCCGCGCGCAAAACACTTTCCAGACGGCCATCGGTAATCATCTAATGATAGACTCCGTATTTTTTGGCCGATTCGACCAGGGCGTGAATGTTCTCTGGCGGTGTATGCGTGCCCAGCGCGCAGCCGGGTCCCAGAATGAAGCCGTAATCCGGCGCGAGGATGTCGATGGCCTCGCGGCAGGCGTTTTCGACTTCGGCAGGTGTGCCGTTATATAGCAGCGTGGTGTTGATCGGCCCCAGCAGCGTGGTTTTGTGGCGCGCGCAGTCTTTGGCGCGGCGGATGTCGGTCTTGTGGTCGATTTCGAGGATGTCGGCGCCGGTGGCGACAAAATCTTCGAGAATCGCATCCGTTTTGCCGCAGATGTGAATCGCCAGCGGGATATGCTTCTGCTTAAGTTCCTCGACCATCTGCTTTTCATACTGCCAGGCATAATGGCGATAATGCACCGGCGAGAGCATATCCGGCCCTGCGACGGATTCGCCGACTGAAGTCGAATGCGCGCCGCATTCCATCAGCGCGGCAGCGTAGCGCGTGGCGACCCGGCGCGAAAAGTCGAGTACCTGATGCAGGCGTTCCGGCTGTTCGGCCAGCCCGATGTCCACCATCCAATCGGACATACCACGCAGCAGCGCCGCCAGCGCGAATGGCCCTTGATCGGCGCGCGCGTTAATCCACACTTTGTCGCCGATCTCGCGCACGAGGATGCGCGTCGCCTTGATAATTTCCGACATAGGGAAGGTGGTATAGGGGTCGGGCACTTGCAGCGACTCGATGTCGCTCAGGTCGTGCAGCACCGGTTCGGTGGCGACCGGGGCAGAATCGTCGTCATAGATGACATGCACGCCGCAGGCCTGGGCGTTGCAGGCAGTGCCGTTTTCCAGCAGGATCATATCGTGGCCGAATTCGCGCCAGGCTTTCATCATGGCTTCGGCCAGCAGTTCGCCGCTTTTGAAGATTTCCGGCAGCGAAACGCCCAGCGCCGCCGCCGCCGGTTGGAAATTATGCAGATCAACCGGGACACGATCGGGTTTACGGTGTGCGAGTGTGGCCTGTACGCGCTCGATGGAAGTCATGGTCTCTGGCATAGCGGCTTCCTTTCGCTTCAGCCCACCGACAGTTTAACCGTGAACTGCGCCTTGATGCGCGTTACGACATCGGCGGGCAGTTCGGCGTAGTCGGTGGTTTCCAGCGATGTTTCGCTGCGTTCGAACAGGATGATATGCGCGTCGGGCGACATGACGACGTGATGCCAGACCGACTGCTGAATGTTGTAGGCGACATTGAGCTGCATCGGGAAGACATGCGCTGTCGTGGGCTTTGCGTCGCCTTCGCAAATAATCAGGTCGGCCTGCCCAGCGCTCAGGATAAACACTTCATTGGTGTTCCAGTGCCGTTCGACGCGGTAAAAGGTTTCTGGCGCCACCACGTCAAAATGTCTCAGCATGGCGACTTTCCAGCCGTGAAAATCGAGCACGGGCTGATAGGTTTGCGCAAACGAGGCGCCGATTTCGACCAGACTGGCGGGCAGCATGTTCATCGTTCCTCTGTCCTCATCTGACCTGCGCCTTCATATCCGCCAGTCCTGTAATGACGCGCTCGACTTCTTCAATGGTGGTGTCTTCGCGGCGCACATCAGCGACTTTTTTGCCCAACCGCATCACGACAATGCGATCTACGACCTGGAAGACGTGGTGAATGTTGTGGGCGATAAAAATGCTGGAATGGCCGGCAGCTTTTGCTTCTTTGATGAAGTGCAGCACGCGATGCGTCTCTTCCACGCCCAGATTGTTGGTCGGCTCGTCCATGATAATCAGGTCGGCCTCGAAGTACATGGCGCGCGCGATGGCGATCGACTGGCGTTCGCCGCCCGAAAGGGCCGCGACGGGCGTGTCGGTGTCGATGTCTTTGGTGATACCGACGCGCCGCAGCAGCATTTTGGCTTCGTGCGCCATATGCTGTTTGTCCAGCCACTTGATAAAGCCCAACGATTTGGACGGCTCGCGCCCCAAAAACAGATTGCGCGCAATCGACAACTGCGTCACCAGCGCCGAGTCCTGATAAATGGTTTCGATGCCCAGATTGATGGCGTCGCGCGTGTTATTGACGCTGACACGCTGTCCCTTGAAGTAGATATCGCCGCTGGTAGGCATGAGCGCGCCGGAAAGAATCTTGATGAGCGTCGATTTACCCGCGCCGTTATCCCCCACCAGGCCGACGATTTCGTTGTTATTGACGGTGAAATCGACATTATCTAAGGCCTGCACGCGCCCAAAAAACTTGCTGATTTTTTCCATGCGGACAAGTTCTTGTGCCATGTCAGCGCTCCCCCATCCGTGCGCGTCGTTCCAGGAATTGATGAATAATCATCATAAAAATGATAATCAGGCCGATGAAGATGTCGTAGGCCAGACCGGGGATGCCGACGAAGATGATACCGTTGCGCATGGTGCGCAGCAGCAGCGTGCCGATCAGCGTACCGATAATCGTGCCGCGCCCGCCCAACAGCAGCGTGCCGCCGATGACCGTCATGGCGATCACTTCCAGTTCATAGCCATCGCCCGCCACCGGATAGGCGGTGGAAAGCCGCAGCGCGCTGATGATACCCGCAAAGCCCGCCAGCACCGATGTCAGCATGAACAGAATGATCTTGGCGCGGTCGGTATCCACGCCGCGCGCGCGCGCCGCCTGCGCGTTGCCGCCTGTCGCCATAATCCAGTTGCCAAAAGGGGTTTGCGTGAGAATAAAATGCAGCACCGCCGCCAGACTCAAAAACCATAATAAAGAATTGTAGAATTTAAAGTCGCCGACCTCGAATATGCCGACGAGAATGCCAGTGAGCGGAGTTTCGATTTCGCCAAATGTCGCGCGTGATACGCCGCCGGTGATGTACAGTACGGTGCCGCGCACGATCAGCATCATGCCTAGTGTCACGAGAAACGACGAAATATGCACTTTGGTGACGAGTACGCCGATGATGAAGCCGTTGAGGGCCGCCAGCAGCAGTACGACCACAAACGCCAGTTCCAGCGACATGATGCCATCGTGGAAAAGAATGAACATCACAACCTGGCAAAAGGCAAACACCGAACCGACCGATAGGTCGAATTCGCCCGCCGTGAGCAGCAAGGTCATGCCCAGCGCGATAATGCCAAGTTCGGGAACGAACGCCAGCATATTGCTGATGTTGAGCGGGCTGTAGAAGCCCGGATCGTTGACGGCAAAAATGGCGACTTGGATAAGCAGCAAAATGAGGGGGCCGAGTTCGCGCGCAGAAAGGAAGCGGCGCAGCGTCTGGCTGAACGATTGGGAGGGCACAGCAGCCGCTGCCGCAGGTGGCGAGTCTTGCCGGGTTACGCCTTCGCTCATGTCTGGTCTCCTGCAATTAGGGCTTGCGCCCAGCACACGACCGGGCGCAAGCCATCAGATACGAGAGCTTTCAGCCTTTATTGGCCGAAGTAGTTCACATAGTATTCGGCATCAGCCGCTTCGTACAGCGACGCGGTGTAAATGTTGTAGCCGATCACGCCGCCGTCTGCCGCGATGTTCAGCAGCACCATCGGCATGTAGCCCTGCGCATCGGGGTTCTGGAACATGGCGGCGTTGATATAGCCGTCACGCACGCCCGCCGCCGCTTGCAGCGAGTTGCCCCAGCCGACTACCGGGATCGAGCCGGCGGGGATGCCGACCTGATCGAAGGCGAAAGGAATGTTGCCCGCTACCAGATCGCCCAGCGCGATCACCGCGTCAATGCGGTCACGGTTGGCGGTCAGGTAGTCGATCATATTGACGGTCGAGGCCGCCGGGTCATACTGCGCGTCCACAACTTCGTAGATGATGCCCAGCGGATCAAAGACGCTGGCGATACCATTGGTTTCGTCCACCTGATAGGTCGCGCCGGGGACTTCGACGGGCATGAAGACAAAATCGCCCGATTCCACCAGCCCGTTATCGACGAGATACTGCGCCCACTGCCGGCCCACCTCCACACCGTTGCCGCCGACATAGGCATCGCGTCCGGAGCCGGGATCATCGGTGTTGAAGTACACTACCGGGATGCCCGCGGCCTGCGCTTCGGCCACCAGATCGGTCAGTGCGCCCGGTTCGGGGCTGGAGGTAGCGATACCGGCAGCGCCCGCGGCGATAGCGGCGGTGAAGGCTTCGCGCTGAGCAGCCACATCGCCGCCGTGGAACGATACGCGCACTTCGACACTCAGATCAGCGGCAGCGCGTTCAGCGCCCGCAGCGGCAAACGCCCAGATGGGGTCGCCCGCCGTGCCGTGACTGATCCAATAGAAGACCTGGGCGTCCTGCGCCGCCACCGGCATCCCTACCATGCCGAAAACCAGGCTGGCGAGCACGAGCACAAATACGAAGGCTCTCTTGTTCATGGTTACTATCCTTGCTTTGAAAAGTCGAAAAGCTAATCTTGCTGAAAATCCATCGACCCAGATTTTGTCGCCGTGTTGCCCCCTTTCTGTCTCTGCTTATTATCGTCTACCTGTCCGCAAGGCGCGTGGTAGACTGTCGAACCACTAAAGTCGTGGGGACAACGATGCCGCGCGTGTCCTCGCTGTCCGGGATAAGCTGTTCGATCAGCATGGTCATGGCGATCCGGGCGATTTCGCGAATCGGCTGGCTGACGGTAGTGAGCGGCGGGCAAAGCTGCTGCGCCAGCGGCACATCGTCAAACCCGACGACCGAGAGCTGCGCCGGACAGGCGATACCCAACCGCCATGCCATCTGAATCACGCCGGCGGCGACTTCGTCGTTGGCGGCGACGATAGCGCTGGGACGCTGCGCGCTGTCCAGCAGGCGCATGGCGCATTCCAGCCCAGATTCGAACGTCCAACTGCCCTGGACGATCAGCGTGGAGTCGGTTTCCAGCCCATAGGTTTGGAAGGCGCGGCGAAAACCATTCAGCCGATCCCAACTGGCCTGATGAGAGCTGTTGCCCTGCACAAAACCGATGCAGCGGTGGCCGAGTTCCAGCAAATGGCGCGTGATTTCGAAAGCCCCCTGCTCGTCGGTCGCCGCCACCCAGGCGTAATGTGACGTGCGTTCGTGCGGGGTGAGCATGATGAAGGGGAAGCGCAGTGTATGCAGCGTTTCAACTAACAGGGCAGCTTGATCGCAGGGCGGTGTAAAAATCAGCCCATCAATTTGGTGCTGCGCGGCCATGCGGATCACGCCCTCTACAGCGTGTGGTTCATTGATGTCGCAGGGCTGCAAGCTGACACGATAGCCCCGCGGGTTGCCGATTTCCAGCAGACCATTTAAAACTTCGAGCACATAGGAAGGGGTTGCGTCGTGAATCAGCACGCCGATCAGGCCAGCGCGGCCGCGCGCTAAATGTTGTGCCGAGGGGTTCGGGCGGTAACCGAGCGCTTCAATTGTGGAAAGGACTTTGTACCGTGTGTCATCGGCTACATTGCTTTCCCAATTGACCACCCGCGAAACGGTTTTGGTCGAAACACCTGCGGATTTGGCAACATCCTCAATCGTGACAGGCATAATAAATACTCTTAGAACGAAAGTATAATTTATTGTGAAACTTTCTTCTGCAATCTAGTATAGACACGATTGACAGCGCTGTCAACAAGATCACAGCCGGGAAACAAGGCAATCGCATCAAAATTAACTTTATGACCATTGGCGCCGGCAATTCATAAATAAGCAGGTAGCAACCCTTTAGAATTTGGTGGGTTGCGCCACCAGGCAATACGCTTCACTGGTACGTGTCGTAGAGTGAGTGCATCCGCAGCGCGCGCACATCCTGCGCCCACACGCGAAGTGTTTTGCCAGCGCCCGGACGCAGATGCACAAAATTATCCGAGAATTTCGCGCCGGGCAGTTCCAGCCAGACATAGAGCGCCGTGCTGTCTGTGGTCAGCGTGATGTCGTGCGCGCCGTTTTCCGCCGCCTGTACGCGCGTCGTGAGCTGCGGTTTGCGCAGCGCGAGATGCTTCGGGCGACACAGCAGCGCCAGGTCTTCGCCGACAGTTTCACCCTCTACATCCAACCGCAGCCAGATCAGCACGTCGCGCGTAGAACGCTCCAACACCCATTTGCGCACATCGAGCGTATGGACATGGGCGCTGCTGCCTGCCGCAATCGTCGCCGTGAACGTGCCCTGCTCCAGCGTCTTGCCCTGCGCGTCGGTCACGGTATAGGTTACACTGCTGTTTTGCCTGCTTTGCCGATCGTTGGAGAGGTGGATTTCTACCTGCGCGTTGTAGTCGATGACGCGGTGCGAAAGCAGCAGCGGCGCGTAGAAGCGCTTCGCCATGTAGTGCAGCGCTTTCCAGTTCAAGCGCCAATCGAGCGATGCCCAACTGGGCGCGGGCCACAGATCGTTAAGCTGCCAGTAGAGCGTGCCCATCGAACGCGGCATGTTGCGCCGCCAGTGCTCGACGGCGTATTTCATCGCCATGCCCTGCAAAATCTGGCTCAGCCACAGCGTCGATTCAAACGATGTGGGCAGCCGAAACCAATCGAGCAGGTAGTGAATGATGGTGCTGTTGCCGATGCCGCTGCGCTGATGATGCTCCATCACGTAGCTGGTGATGCTGCGGTCTTCCGGCAGCGTGAATTCGGCGACTGTTTGCGGTTCAGGGAACGACTGGAAACCGAATTCGCTCACGAAACGATCGAGGCGCGTGTGATACCATTCAAACGGCTGTTGGCCGTGCCATACATCCCACAGATGCGTATCGCCGCATGTCGGGTTGCGATGATCGCGGCGATCGCCCAGCGGCGTATGCGGGCTGCCGGGCCAGTAGGCTGTCTGCGGCGCCAGCGCGCGCACCACGTCCGCCAGCAGCCCGTCGAACAGGCGGCTGTAGTCGTCCCAGCTCATGGTTTCCAGCCAACCGGGACTGTCGGGCAGTCCCTGTTCGATTTCGTTGTTGCCGCACCACAGTGCCAGACAGGCATGATGCCGCAGCCGCCGCACAACATCCTGCGCTTCTGCCTTCACGTTCGCCATAAACTCGGCGTCGAAACTGGGATACGTGCCGCAGGCGAACATAAAATCCTGCCAGACAGCGATTCCTTTTGCGTCGCACTGCGCATAAAACGCATCGTCTTCGTAGACGCCGCCGCCCCAGACGCGCAGCATGTTCATGTGGGCGTCCGCCGCCGCCTGCACCAGTGCCGCATAGTCCACCGGCTGTCCGGGATAAGGCGTGGCCGGAATCCAATTGGCGCCTTTGGCAAAAAACGGCACGCCGTTGCAGGCGAAATAGAACGATTCGCCCCACTGATCGGGGTGGCGTTCCAGCGTCAGCGTGCGCAGCCCGATGCGCTTCGTCCACGTATCCAGCAGCGTGCCGGCGGTGTCGCGCAGCGTGATTTCTACATCGTAGAGCGGCTGCGCGCCCAGATGATTCACCCACCACAGTTCAGGCTGGCTGATGGTCAGCGTCGTTGCCGCTGCGCCCTGCGCCAGCGCGATGTTGTCCACAGCGGCAACCGTTTTGCCGTCCTTTTTGACCGTGAGATCGGCTGTCAGCGCTGCCGCGCTCGTCTGTTCTGCTACGATTTTCAGCGTCAGCACGACCTCGTGCGGCGCGTGCTGCTGCGTGATGAGCACATCGGCCAGCCGTGCGCTGTTAAAGGCGACCAGTTCGATATCCCGCCAGATGCCGCTGGTAACCATTTTCGGCCCCCAGTCCCAACCGAAGTTGCATGGCTCTTTGCGAATCCAGGCGGCGCTGTTGAGGCGCATTGGCTCGACCCAGCCGGCCATCTGCCCTTTTTCGGCATCCATGCGCCGCGCATAGGGCAGCGGCGCGGCAAAAGCGATGCCGATGGTGTTTTCGCCGGCCTGCAGAAAAGGTTTGGCATCAAATTCCCACGTGCGGTGCATATTGTCGGCGTGCCCGACTGCCCGTCCGTTGATGTCGATATCGGCGATGGTATCCAGCCCGTAGCAGCGCAGCAGCACGCGCTCATACGCCAGCAGTTCCGGCGTGAGCACAAAGCGCCGTTCATAGCGCCAGTCCGTTTCGCCCACCCACATCTGTTTGAGTTCGTTATCGCGGAAAAAAGGGTCTTCGAGCTGCCCATTCGCCAGCAAATCGAGGTGGACGCAGCCGGGCACCTGCGCGGGCACGGGCACGGAAGAAGCGCTTTGATATAAATTCCATTGGCCGTTGAGCGAAAAGTATTTCATTTTTCTTGCTTTCTCGTCAAAAAACGGCAGTCTTGCGCTGCCTCATGGGGTTAATCCATCGGATACAGGCTGCACCCGCCGTCCACCGTCAGCACGCTGCCCGTCATGTAAGCTGCCGCCGGGCTGCACAGGAATAAAAACGCATCGGCCACGCTGTCCACTTCCTGCAAATAGCCCAGCGGAATGGCCTTCTGGGCGCGGGCGCGGTAATCCGGCTCGTTGTCCCATTGTTTTTTCGCCATGCCCGCGCCGACAATGCCGGGGGCGATGGCGTTGGCGCGGATCCCAGAGGCCGCCAGTTCGCGCGCAAAGCCGCGCATCAACTGGTTCATGCCCGCTTTGCTGGTGTGATACGGGCCAATATCGGGCCAGGGCGTTTCTGCCACCCATGAAGTTGTAAAAATGACGTGTCCCTTGATGTGCCGGTCTAACATCTGCTGGATGCTGATCTGCGCCAGCAGCATGGCCGCGCGCAAATTCACCGCCATCACCCTGTCCCAATCCTCGACAGTCACGTCCAGCAGGCGGCCTGTCTTCACCACGGCGGCATGGCACAGCGCGGTATGCACGCCGCCAAATCTGGCAACAGCGCTGTCGATCAGTCGCTCGACTTCGCTTTTTTGCGTCAGATCGGCGCGCACATAATGCATCTGGCTCAAGTTGACCTCTGCCGCTGCGAAACGCGCCAGCGCTGCGTCTTCTGGCAGCAGGTCGTTGACCGTCATCACCGCGCCGTGATCGGTCAATTTTTTGACCAGGCCCAGGCCGATGGCGCCGGCGCCGCCGGAAATCACAATATGCTGGCCGGCCAGCGCGTCTTTGCTGAAGGTCATTCTGTCATCTCCCCTTTTAGCGAATGTTCTCAACCGACCAGTGATCGCCCATCGCGCGCTTGCCCACCGCCAGCCCGGCGCCGGACGACACCTCGCGCAGCAGGTCGGCGCGCTGTAAGGCGCTGGCGTTCAGCCTGACGCCGATCCCGGCGCCCTGCGGCACGCCAAAACCGTTTTCATCCGGCAGCGGCGTGTAATCGCTGAGCACGCCGAAATAGCTGCGGTAAAAGGCGCGCACCGATTCGACAAAAAACAGGTTGGGGATGTGCGCCCCCAGATGCATACAAGCCGCGTGTCAGATCGGCCCCGCCACGTTATGCAGCACCAGCGGCACGCCGTAGGCTTCGGCCAGATTGGCGATACGCCGCGTTTCGGCGATGCCCCCGCTCCACAGTGGGTCGGTCATAGCGATCTGTGATACCCCGCGCTGCAACCAATCGCGGATTTGCCAGCGCGTCAGCAGCAGTTCCGAGCCGATGACGGGAATCGCGGTGCGTTCAGAGAAGCGTTTGATCTCGTCGGGATACACCGCCGCCATTACGTCTTCCATGAACAGGATATTGTAGGATTCGAGCGCGCGCGCAATACGCTCGATGCTGACGCGATTCCAGCGGAAATGACATTCAATGCCGATCTCCATTTTTTCGCCCACCGCATCGCGAATCTGGCGAATCGGTTTCAGCCCTGCTTCGATGTTCGCCAGCGAGATATACTGTCCGTGCGTGCTTTCGCTGAAACGGTCAAACGGCCAGATTTTCATGGCGCGGATGCCGCTGTCCAGCAGGCTGCGCGCCAGCGTACCCGCGTCCTGCTGCCACTGTTCGTAATCTGGATAATCGCCGAAGCCGATACAGGTGTTATAGGTCGGCACACGCTCGCGCACCTTGCCGCCCAGCAGTTGGTACAGCGGGATGGCATATTTCTGGCCGACAAGATCCCACAGCGCCAGTTCTAGCGCCGAAAGCGCGCGCACCTCTGCGCCGGCATAGCCGTGATACATCAGGTTGTCCATGGCAAACTGCCACAGCCCCTCGATATCGAGCGCATTCTGGCCGAGCAGCAGCGGCGCCAGCGTGCCGTGCAGCGCACCTTTCGCGCCGGGAATCTTGTCTACGGTCTCGCCCAACCCGATCAGGCCGTCATCCGTCAACACGCGCACGATCATCAGACGCGGATAAGCCGCCCATTGCAGACTCTCGATAGCCGTGATTTTCATACTGTGCCCTATGTCACGAACGCGCTGTGACAAGCCTCTACTGCGCTTTTTCCCACATGCGCCGGGCGTTAGCGTGCAGCCGCGCCTGCATCGCCGCCATATCTGCGCCCAGCACCACGCCGTCGTACACGCGCCACTGCCCCGCGACCATCACATCTTTGACGTGTGTATGATTGCGCCACAGGATCAACTGGTCGTACAGGTTGTGTTCCGCCGCCGGCGTCGGGAAGCGCGCGTCGATCAACTGCAAATCCGCCGCCCAACCGACCTCCAGCCGCCCGACTTTTTCCAGTGCCATGGCCCGCGCGCCGCCTTCCGTCGCCAGATGCCAGACGAGATGCGCCGGCATCACCTGCGGATTCTGCTGGTGCGCCTTGTGAATCAGGAACGCGCCGCGAATGACCTCAAAAAAGTCGTTGATATAGCCATCCGACCCCAGTCCCACAATCACGCCGTTGGCCACCTGCTGCGGGATGGGGGCGATGCCACCGCCCACTTCGCAGTTGCTCAGCGGCATATGCGTGACGCGAATGCCTTTTTCGGCGATGATCGCCAGTTCGCGTTCGGAGAGCTGTACGCACTGCGAGGCCATCATATGCGCCCCGGTCACGCCCAATTGATCGTAGTATTCCAGCGTGCGCTGGCCGAAATGTTCCAGCGCGTAATGCGGTTCATGCACGCCTTCGTTGCAGTGACAGTGGGTGAGCACGCCGCGCGCCTGCCCCAGCGCGAACGCCTGGCGGATAAAATCGGCGGAACAGGTGAAGGTCGTATGGAAGCACATCAACCCCTGCACCAGCCCGCCCTCGCGCTGGCAGTGGTCGATGAAACTGGCGTTTTCCTGTAACCCAAGCTGGCCGTTTTCCCGGCTGACACGCTCGGTCGCCTCGAACGAAAGCACCGCGCGCAGGCCGCGCTTATCGACGACGGCTTTTTGCGCCAGCAGCGCGCCGGGCAGCGCGTGCGGCGCTTCGAGACAATCGTAGAAGCAGGTGATACCGCTGCGCAGCATTTCCGCGCACACCCAATCCGTCGCCGCGCAGATCATTTCGTGGTCGAGCGCGTCTTCGACCAACCGCCACCAAAAATCGTTCAGAAAGCCCCAGAAATCGCTCGGTGCTTTCGCCAGCGGAATGCCATGCGCCAGCACGCCGTACAGGTGAACGTGCGCGTTGACAAAACCGGGCGCGATCACATATCCCGCCGCATCGTGAACCGTGTCGTCGGGATAGCGCGCGCGTAATTCGGCGTGGGGCGCGGCGTCGGCGATGCGCTCACCAAGCACGCGCACGCCCCAACCGCGTTTCGGCGGCGCGTGTGCCGTTGTAATCAGCCAGTCGCCCAAAATCAGCGTCATGAGACCTGCGCCTCGCGCAGCGCCTGCCACACCCGTTCCGGTGTGAAGGGAATGCGGTTGATCTGCACGCCGGTGGCGTTATAGATGGCGTTGCGCAGCGCGGGGGCTACGCCGTCTTTGGGAATTTCGGCGACGGCTTTCGCCCCGAACGGTCCGCTCGGTTCCATCGTTTGTACGAGAATCACTTCCAGTTCCGGCATTTCGTCGGCACGGTAAATTTTGTAGGGGCCAAGCTGCGGGTTAACCATGCGCCCGGCGTCGTCGTAGGCCATTTCTTCGCAGTGGCCGTAACCGAGCGCCTGCGTCATGCCGCCTTCGACCTGCCCGCTGGCGGTGATTGGGTTGATCGCTACGCCGCAGTCCACCGCCATCACCAGTTTTTTCACCGTCACCTGCCCGGTCTGAATATCGACTTCGACTTCGGCGAACTGGCCGGCGAAAGGCGGCGGCGATTCCGGCGAAACATACGACGCCGTGCTCATGATCTGGCGCTGATCCTGCTGGTGCAGCGAATGCAGCGCGATAGCCTGGAGCGACACGTAGCGACCATCGGGCGCCACCGCCATCCGGTCGCGCAGCACCACGTCGCGCCAATCCTTCAGCTTAAGCATCAGCCCCGCGCGCTCTTTGATCTGCTCGCGCACCTGTTCCGCCGCGCGCATCACCGCCGTGCCAGAAATATACGTCGTGCTGGAAGCATACGCGCCGGTGTCGAAAGGCGTCATATCGGTATCCGACGAGTAGATAATGATGTCTTGCAGCGGCACGCCCAGCACTTCGGCGGCGATCTGCGCCAGCACTGTATCCGAACCCGTGCCCAGATCCGTCGCGCCCACCAGCAGGTTAAATGAGCCATCGTCGTTGATTTTGATGCTCGCGCCGCCCATGTCGAGTCCGGGAATCGCCGTGCCATGCATACACATGGCGAAGCCCAACCCGCGCCGGATGTGCGGACGTGCGGGGTCGAATTTAAAATCGGAGGTGTCGCGGCGGTGCCAGCCGATGGCCTGCATCCCTTGCAGCACGCACTGCTCCAAGCCGCTGGAACGAATCGTAGGAATCGACGTGATTTCGGCCTCGCCTTCGCCCAGATAGGGCGCGATGTCCAGCGGGTCGCCGACTTTCACCCAGTTCAGGCGCTTGAATTCGATGACATCCAGTCCCAGCTTGATGGCGATGTCTTCCATGTGCGATTCCAGCGCGAACAGGGCTTGCGGCGCGCCATAGCCGCGATACGCGCCGGGCGTCGGGATGTTGGTATAAACCACATGGCACTCAAACAGCTTGTTCGGGCAGTTATACGAGCTGAGGCCGCGCATCCCGGTGACGGTTTGCACCGTCAGGCCGTGCGTGCCGTAAGCGCCGGTATTGCCGATCACTGTCATTTTCTGCGCGACCAGTTTGCCGTTTTTGTCTACGCCCGTTTTGAAAATAATCGTCTGCGGGTGACGCGAACGGCTCGACATAAATTCCTGCGCGCGCGTCAGTTCCAGCCGCACCGGACGCCCGGTAGCGATCACCAGATGCCCGACAATATCTTCGATCAACATTTCCTGTTTGGCGCCGAACCCGCCGCCGATGCGCGGCTTGATGACGCGAATACGCTTGACCGGCAGCCCCAGCAGGGGGGCGACCATGCGCCGCGTGTGGAACGGCACCTGCGTGGACGTGCGCAGCACCAGCCGCTCATCGGCATCCCAAAAGCCGATGCAGATATGCGGCTCGATCGGCACCTGCTGCACCTGATGCACGTAAAACCGCTGCTCGAAGACCTGCTGCGCCTGGGCGAAGCCTTTTTCGACGTTGCCCACCTGCGCGTGAATGTGATGCACGATATTGCGCGCGGCGTCGTGCGCGCCTTCCATATCCGGCTCGTCGTGGATCACCGGCGCGCCCGGCTGCATCGCTTCGTTTTCGTCGAACACGGCGGGCAGCACTTCATAGCTCACGCGGATGCGCTTGAGCGCTTCTTCCGCGATTTCTGGCGTTTCGGCGGCGACAGCGGCCACCCGGTCGCCGACATGCCGCACTTTGTTATCGAAGCTCACCTGATCGTAAGGTTTGGGGTTGGGGTACGACTGGCCGCCGGAAGCATAACGCACGCGCGCGACATTTTTATAGTGCAGCACGGCATGGACGCCGGGCAGCGCGCGCGCTGCGCTGTCGTCGATATCGAGGATGCGGGCGTGGGCGTGCGGGCTGGTCAGCAGCGCCGCGTAGAGCAAGCCGCGCATTTCGATGTCATCGACAAACGCCGGATTGCCTTTCGCCAGATTGAGCGCGTCTACTTTGACTTCTGGCTTGCCGACAACGCTGGTTTGCGGCACTTCTGGCGAGAGGATAAAACGCGGCAGCCGCCGGGTGCGTAGTTTAGTATCGCCGTCGCCGCGATCCCACATATCATCGCCCGGATCGGGGCCATAGTCGAACACATCGCTGTCGCGCTCCGGTAGATTGATGGGCATCAGCACATTGGGCGTGATTTCGGAAGGCGGTTCGCCGCGCATCACCGCCGCCGCTTCCAGCACGGCCAGCACCGGTTTCACGTAGCCTGTCTCGCGGTCAAGGATGCCGGAGAGCATATCGCGCACTTCGGCCTCTGTGGGATTCGGGTTCTGCGCCAGCAGCGCTTTGGTCGCCAGAATCATGGCCGGCGTGGAATAACCGGACTGAATCGCGCCCATGCGCACAAACGCATCCTGAATCGGGTGCAGCGTCGTGCCTTTCGACAGCCCTTCTACCGTCTCGATACGATGGCCGTCGGCCTGCGCCGCCAGCAGCACATCGGCGTTCGCCAGCTTGCCATCCAGCAAAATGGCGGCGGCGCCGGTTTCGCCCGTTTCGCTGCCGTAGCGCACGCTAAAGTAACCTTCGCGCCGCAGCACGCGCAGCAGCGTTTCGTGCGGCCGGCATTCAAACGTTTTGTTCTGGTCGTTGATCGTGAGATGAATTTGCATGATCTTTTATCCCAACTCATCCAAAACACGACGGCTGAGCGTGAGCGCCATCTCGCGGCGGTACAGCGGCGAGCCGCGAAAATCCCCCGCCGGCTGCAATTGTTCGACCTGCGCCGCTTCGACCAGCAGCGGTGTGCGCGCGACGCCGCTCAGAGCGAGCAGCACGCGGCCATCAGGGCCGCGGCGGGCGACAGCGGCGACAATCGGCTTATCGGCGGGCGTGCGCGCGACATGCGCGGCGGCCATCTGCCCGCTGACATCGAAGGTCACTGTTGTCAAAATGCCGCCATTGAGCGCGGCGTCGATGTCGTTCAAAAACTCCGCGAGCGCCATCTGCCGGCTGCCGCGCGCGCTTTCGATGTTCACTTCGGCTGCGCAGACCAGCAGCGCGGCGACAAGCTGGCTTTCGGCGTCGGTCGTGCAAAGCAGGCCGCTGATGCTGCGCATGTTGCGGAAGGTGTGATTGGCTTCCGCGCGGATTAACGCGCGCAGCGCGGCGGGCACTGCCGCGTGTTCCAGCAGCGTTTGCAGCGTCACCAGCGCTTCTACCGTCAGGCGCGCGCCGGCGGCCTGAATCCGGTTCAGGCCGAGCGCCTGTAAATCGACCACTTCATCCACCGATTCATCAAGCCTAGCATCGACCAGCGATTGGCTGGCGAGCACGGCGGTTTTGACTCCGCTGCGCGTCAGGAGTTGCAGCGCGTGGTCAATATTTTCGGCACGATGATAGGCTTTTATCATGATGTTCCTTTCTTTTCTTTTAAGGCGTCCAATCAGCGAAGGCGTCGATCACCGCTTTAATATCGTCCATCATCGGGTAGAGGATGGGGCAGGTGACGCCGGCGTCGATATATTCGGCCACTTTGTCGCGGCACTGCTGTGCTGTGCCCACCGCCATCAGGTTGCGCACCACCGCATCGGGAATGATGGCGGCGGCGCGGCGGTAAGCGTCTTCGGTGGCGGGCCAGCCGACGATTTCCTGCACTTTTTTAATCAAGTCTTCGTCTACATTGCTGGCTTTCATGATGTGCGGTTCCGTGCCCAGATAGTAGGCGACCAGCGTTTTGCCCATCAGCATGGCCGCCTGCGGGTCGTCGTCCGAAAGCGAACAGACCAGCAGCTCCGGGCGATCAATTTCGGCGATAGTTTTGCCGGCTTTTTGCGCGCCTTTGCGCACCAGTTCAATGGCGCCGCGAATATAGTCTACCGAAACTACGTAGTTCAGCACCACACCATCGCAGATTTCGCCCGTCAGTTCCAGCATTTGCGGGCCGGTCGCGCCGATGTAAATCGGGATGTCGCGCGGCGACAAATCGCCGTAGGCCACATCCAGCTTGACGCGCTCCAGTTTAACAAATTCGCCGGCATAAGTAACCTCTTGCATCGTAAATAATTGACGAATCGCTTCGACATGTTCGCGCATGGCTTGCAGCGGTTTGCGCCGTTCTACGCCCACGCGCCCGGCGATCGGCTCCCACCACGCGCCCAGCCCCAGCATGACACGGCTTTGCCCATCGACCTTGCCGGCCATCTCCCACATCGTGCTCCAGGTTGCGGCGATCACGGCGGGGTTGCGCGTCCAGATCGGCAGCACGCCAGAGCCGAAGCGCAGCCGTTTCGTGTTGGAAAGCAGCGCACTCATCAGCACCACGCAGTCACGCGCCAGCCGCGTATCGGCCTGCCAGATTTCGGAAAAACCTTTGGACTCGGCGTACTGCGCCATTTCGATCTCATACGCTATCGGGTGTTTGTCCTGCATATACAGAGCCATGCGCTGCGCCATTGTGTTTTCCCCTCACTGTTTCAGAACGCTGTAGATTATGCCGCTATAGCCGCGCGCCGCGGCTGACAAATGCGCGATTTCGACGTACTCGTCGATGATGTGCGCCATTGTTTCTTGCGACGGCCCAAAGCCTACCGTCGGAATGCCATACATTCCCGCGCTGGCGGCGGCGTTGGTGCAAAAGCTGTACGCCCCCAATGCCGGGGTCAGCCCCGCCGCGCGCAGCCCGTTCAACGCCGCCTGTACAAACGGATGCGCCGCCTCGAATTTCCAGGCGGGGAAAAATTTGGGCGCGCGCAGCACTGCTCCTGTATACGTCGTATGCTCGCCCGTGACGACCTGCACGCCCACCTCGCGCAGCGCCGGCAGCGCTTGCAGTTCGCGCGTCAGCGACTCGATGCTTTCGCCCGCCAGCAGCCGCCGGTCATACGTCACCGTGCAGCGGCCTGGAATCACAGAGTAGCCGGGATAGGGGTCGGAGATGATGTCGGTCAGCGCCATAATGCCCTTGCCCAGAAAGGCATCGGCGCGCGGCGGCAGCGCTTCAATGGCGTGTATGGCCGGCAGCATGCGGTGAACGGCGTTAATGCCTGCCTGCGGGTTGGAAGAATGCGCGGGCCTGCCGATGGCTTCCAGACGGATTTCCGCGCGCCCGCGCCCGCCGTGATTCAGGTTCAAATCAGTCGATTCGCCGATCACGACAAAATCGGGTTTCAGTGTGTCGAGCACCGTTTGCAGCGCGATGCCTTCCATGACTTCTTCCATCACGGTGACACTTACGGCGACTTTGCCGGCGATGCGCTGGCGGTCAAGCGTGCCTGCCGCGTAGATCATCGCGGCCAGCGCGCCTTTCATGTCCGCCGTGCCACGCCCGTACACGCGCCCCTCGGCGATCTGCGCCGCGAACGGGTCATGCGTCCAGGCTTCTGGCGCGGTGATGCCTACGGTGTCGCCGTGCGCGTCCAGCAGCAGCGTCGGCCCTGGCGCTGCGCCTTCCACCACGCCGATCAGGCTGCCGTTGGCGTCGGTGAACACGCGCGCAAAGCCCAGGGCGCGCATCTCGCGCTCGGCCAGCGCGATCACGGCCTGTTCCTCGCCCGATAGCGAACGCTGCTGCACGAGCCGCTGTAAAAAGGCAGTTAAGGCAGAATCAGTATTGGCCGTCATAAAAACCCTTACCCGGCGAAAACATAAAAATTTGCGGGATGATGTTTAACTATACTACAATATGGGCATAAAATTGAAAATAAACTACACACCAGATTATGGAAATCGGCGATAAGATCAGACAGCGACGCACCGAATTGAACATGAGCCTGCGGGAGCTGGCCGAACAGTCCGACTTAACCGCCAGCTACATCAGCCAGGTGGAGCGCAAAGTCTCTGTGCCTTCCATCGAGTCGCTGCGCAAAATCAGCAAAGCGCTCAATGTGCCCACGTTCTATTTTTTCCTCGAAGAAGACAATCTCAGTCCCGTAGTGCGCCGCCACGAACGCCGCAAGCTGACGCTTCCCAAAAGCAATCTGACCTATGAACTGCTGACGCCCAATCTCAGCCGCAAAATGGAAATCATCCTGGCCGAACTCAAGCCGGGACGCGGCGAAGTGCAGTTGGTTTACCACAGCAACACCGAAGAATGCATCCTGGTGCTGGAAGGCCAACTGGAAGTTAGAATCGCCGGCGAAACCTATGTACTGGAAGCGGGTGACAGCGTGTACTTTGAAGGCGCGCTGCTGCAAAAAATCGCCCAGCGCGGTGATAAAACCGTGCGTTATCTTTCGGTCATCACGCCGCCCATTTTCTAGGCGCTCATTTTTCTTGGGGCCACTCGGCAGGTCACAACCATTTCAAAAATGGGCACGATTTGTACAGTTACACTTGAATGTGTGTAGTATAGTTGACAAGCCCAGATTGAAACGGTACTCTATAAAGTAAAACTGCACAAAGTTGACAATCGATGTAGGCTCAGTTCACAGGCATAGGCAGCCGAGAAGCCGGCGCACAGCCGCATTTTTTCGTCGCCTTAGTTCTTTAAAAAAGGCAGTGCAATGATGGATGCCGAACTGGTTTTAAAGCTGTATCGCAATATGTGGGTGGTGCGCGCTTTCGAGCAAGGGCTGGAGCGCGAATTCAAAAAGGGCAATGTGCCGGGCATGCTGCATACAGGGTTGGGGCAGGAAGCAGTGCAGGCCGCCATCGCCAACGCGCTGCGCCACAGCGATGCCTTTTTCCCCGATCACCGCGCGCACGGGCTGCTGGTGCTGGCGGGCACGCCCGGCCAAAAAATCATGGCCGAACTCTTCGGCAAAGCCACCGGCGTATGCAGCGGCAAAGGCGGTTCGCTGCATTCGGCAGACCCTTCTGTCGGCAATTTTGGCGATAACGCGGTCGAAGGCTCGATGATGGTCACGGCCTTAGGCGTCGCGCTGGCCTACAAGATGCAAAAACGCGATGATCTGGCCGCTGTCATTATCGGCGACGGCACGTCCGGGCGCGGCGAATGGCACGAAAGCCTGAATCTGGCCGCGACGTGGAAACTGCCTGTGCTGTACTGCTGCGTCAACAACGGCTATGCCATTTCCACCGCCGTCGGCGCCAGCCACGCCACCGAAAACCTGTACGAATTCGCCTGCGCCTATAAGATGCAGGCCGTGCAGGTCGATGGCAACGATGTGGTCGAGGCAGCGCGCGTCACGGCGGAAGCCGTCGATTGGATTCGGCAGGGCAAAGGCCCCTTCTTCATCGAATACAAAACCTGGCGCTGGCAGGGCATTTTCAGCGGCGAATTCCGCCCGGAAGTGGAAATTCGCTACTGGAAAGAAGAACATGAGCCGATGAAACTGGCGCGCGATTACATGCTCAAACACGGCATTGCCGACGAGGCCGCGCTGGCACAGATCAAGGCCGAAGTCGAAGCCGAAGTCGAACAATGGATCGCCTTCGCGCTGGAAAGTCCGCCGCCCGATCTGGCGAAAGCGACAGCCAATGTGTACGTCGGATGGGAGGTAGCACCGCGATGAAACGCATGACGTTTGTGCAGGCGCTCAACGATGCGCTCGATCTTTTGATGGCTGCCGATGAACGGGTTTTCCTGCTGGGGGAAGATATCGGGCATATGGGCGGCGATTTTGGCGTGACGCGCGGGCTGTTCGCCAAGTATGGCGGCGAACGAGTGCGCGATACCCCGCTTTCCGAAGCGGCCATTATCGGCACGTCTGTCGGCGCCGCTATGGTCGGGATGCGCCCGATCCCCGAAATCATGTTCGCGGATTTTTTGGGCACGTGCTACGACCAGATCGTCAACAACGCCGCCAAGATGCACTACATGTTCGACGGCCAGTTCAAAGCGCCGATCGTGATTCGCACGGCGGCGGGCGGCGGCTTCGGCGGCGGCCCGCACCATTCGCAGTCGGTGGAAGGCTGGTTTATGAATGTGCCCGGTCTGGTGATTGTCGGCCCGTCTACGCCTTATGATGCCAAAGGGCTGCTGATCGCCAGCGTCGAAAACGACAACCCCGTGCTGTTCCTCGAACACAAAGCGCTGTACCGCGTGCGCGGCGATGTCGAGGAAGGGTACTACAGCGTGCCGCTGCGCAAGGCCGCGCGCCTGCGCGAAGGCACAGACATCACCATCGTCG
The DNA here is from genome assembly GCA_013388745.1 of Chloroflexota bacterium. Classification (GTDB taxonomy): domain Bacteria; phylum Chloroflexota; class Anaerolineae; order Aggregatilineales; family Phototrophicaceae; genus JACAER01. The sequence continues at coordinate 154,645 of JACAER010000034.1, read as the reverse complement.
CCAGCATGAAAATGACGCACGAAGCGCTGGCCGCCGCTGAAGAACTGGCGGTTGATGGCATTTCGGTCGAAGTGATCGACCTGCGCACGCTGCGTCCCTGGGATCAGCAAACCGTGCTGGAAGCCGTCGCCAAAACCGGACGCGCGGTGGTTGTCAACGAAGCGCCCAAGATGGGCGGGCTGGGCGCCGATGTCAGCGCGACCATCGCGGAGGAATGCTTCCGCCAGCTTAAAGCGCCGGTGCAGCGCGTCTGTGGGCTGGATACGCCCATTCCCTTCTCCGTGCCGCTGGAAAAAGTGATTCTGCCCAACAAGGACGATGTAAAAACCGCCGTGCGCGCGGCGCTGGCCGACTAAAGGATATAGACGATGGCAACTGAAGTCATTCTCCCCAAATGGGGTCTCACGATGGAAACCGGCAGCCTGGCCAAATGGCATAAGCAGGAAGGCGACGCCGTGACGCAGGGCGAAATTATCGCCGATGTCGAAACCGAAAAAATCACCAGCGAACTCGAAGCGCCAGTCAGCGGTGTGCTTGCCAAAATTCTGATTGCCGAAGGCACAGAAGAGATCGAAGTCGGCACGGTGCTGTGTATTATTGACGAGGGATAGCCGTGACTGAATCGCCGCGCGGGCTGCCGGTCAAAGAAACACGCCGGCTGACCCAGCCCCAAAAAGTCATGCTCAAGACTATGCCGGCAGTGACGCAAACCGCCGCGCTGAGTCAGGTCAACCGCGAAATTGATGTGACCGTCTTGCAGCAAAAACGGCGTGAACGCGGCCTGTCCTTCAATGTCATGATGATGGCGGCGGTATCGCGCGCCCTGCCCGCGCACCCGCTGCTCAGCGCCGAACTGGTCGAAAACCAACTGCTGATTTACGACGTGGTGAATCTGGGCATGGCGGTGGCTGTGCCCGATGGCCTGATCGTCGTCGTCATCCCCAAAGCTGACCAGTTAACCCTGAGCGAACTCGATCAGGCCATACAGGAGCGCGTCGCACGCAGCCGCGCGCGCAAACTGACGCTGCCCGATATGGAAGGCGGCACGTTCACCGTGAGCAATCTCGGCATGTACGGCATTGAAGGCGGTTTCCCGCTGCCGCCGCCGCCGCAGAGCGCGATTCTGCTGGTGGGCGCGGCCATCGCCAAACCCGCTGTTTTCGAGGGGCAAATCGCCATTCGCGAATTCGCGCGTTTCAGCGTCAATTTTGACCATCGTTTCATCGATGGCGCTGTCCCGTCGGCCTTCCTGCGCGACCTGAACGCCTTCATGGGCGACGCCAGCGCGTGGGAGCAATTACCCTAAAAAAATGTTGCCGGGGCGCTCCCTAGAGCGCCCATAAAAGACCTGAAAATATAGATTTTAGGAACGCCCATGTTCGATACAGGCACAATCAGCATCAACAAAGAAGCCATGCGGCTGGTGCGCGAGATTCTGGCCGGCCCCGCCGCGATGGGTGTGCTGGTCTCGCGGCTGGATAACGGCGCGACGGTCATCGACATGGGCCAGCGCGCGCCTGGCAGTTGGGTCGCCGCCCGTTACTACACGCTCATCACCCTGGGCGGGCTGGGCGAATTTTCTTATGAGACCTTCCCCTACCCCATCAACAATATGCTCCTGCCGGCTGTGCGTGTCATGGTCGATGCGCCGCTGCTGGCCTGCTGCGCCTCGCAGATCGCCGGTTGGCGGCTGGAAGCCGGCGATTTCGCGCCGATTCTGGCCGGCCCCGCGCGCGCGCTGAACAGCCAGCCCGACACCCATTTTGCTCACATCACGTATCGCGACCACTATCACGAAGCCGTGATCGCCATCCAGACGCGCGAACCCGTGCGCGCCAGTTGGGCCGAAAGCATCGCGGTCGCCTGCAACATCGCGCCGGAAAATCTGTATATCCTGGTCGCCCCCAATGCCAGCCTGGTGTGTGCCGTGCAGGTCGCGGCGCGCATTGTCGAGCAGACCATTCACCGGCTGGAAGAAGAAGGGCTGGCGATGGACACGATTTTTTCTGCGCAGGGCTTTTGCGTGCTGCCGCCGCTGATCGACGACGACCTGATCGCGATGGGGCGCATTAATGATGTGCTGCTGTACGGCGGCGAAGCCACCTTTTATCTGCGCCACCCCGACGACGCTTTTGTCCAGCAGCTTGCGCACAAAGTGGTCGCCAAAGCCAGCCGCGCTTACGGCCAGCCCTTTATCGAAATTTTCGAAGCCGCTAACCGCGACTTTTATCAGATCCCGCTCGATCTGCATTCGCCCGCCGTCGTGCATCTCAACAACCTGAGCAGCGGGCGCACCTTCAGCGCTGGCGAGATCAACGAGCGGGTGCTCACCGAGTCCTTTTTTGGGGTGAGGAAATACTAATTATGGTGGTTGAACTGCTGCGTTTCCGCATGAATCCCGAAAAAGTGGCGACATTTTTGGAGAAAAATGCCCAACTCTGGACGCCGGCTTTGCGCCAACATCGGGGTTTCGTCGAGAAAGAAATCTGGGTCAACCTCAAAACGCCCGGCGAAGTCTTAATCGCCATCCACTGGGAAACAATGGCCGATTGGAAGTCGTTCCCCGCCGCCTTGCAGCAGGAACTCGATGCGCAGATGGGCGACGAGGAATTTGTCAACTGCGAAGGCTTCGAGTATGAGGTGGTCGCCAGCACCCTTCGGGCTACCTGAAAGCGACTGTATGATACCCATCGCCCTCCAGATCATCCCCCATGTGGGCGTGCGCGCGCTGGTGCGTGTCGCCGCCGAAGCCGAGCGTTTGGGCTACGATACGCTCTGGCTGTCGGACGAAGGCTTCATGGTGGATCCGTTCACGGTACTGGGCTTGATCGCGGACAAAACCAGCCGCATCCGTCTGGGCGTGGTCACCAACCCCTACACGCGCCACCCGGCGATGACCGCCGCCGCGCTGGCTACGCTGCACCAGATGAGCGGCGAGCGCGCCGCATTATGCTACGTAGCGGGCGGTTCGCTCGTGCTCGACCCCATCGGTCTGTCGCGCCCGCAGCCCGTACAAACCGTGCAGGAGGCCATCACTCTCACGCGCCACCTGCTCGGCGGCGAAAAAGTCACGTGGCAGGGCACAGTGTTTCAACTCAAAGAGGCGCAGCTTATGGTGCGCGTGGACAGTATCCCGCCGCTGCATGTTGCGGCGCGCGGCGCGAAAATGCTGGAGATGGCCGCCCGCCATGCCGATGCTGTCTGGACGGGCACCGATGAAGCGACCATACAGGCTGTTCGCGCGGCGGCGGATGGACGCCCGCTTAAGCTGATCTGCGGCGAACACCCGCCGACGGCTGCCGAAGCGGCCAGCGCCTTGAGCAAAGCCGTACAGCAGGACGGCGGCGCGGGCGAAGTCGCCGCATCCGAAGATTTCGCTGCATGGACAGCGCGTGTCCGCCAGCAGACCAGCCGCATGGACAGCCTGCTGATCGTCACCTGGGAAGATAACCCTGACGCTCTGCTCGCCATGCTCGGCAGCGTAAAAGAGGCATTGGCATGAATGATTTTGCAGATCGCGTGGTGTTGGTCACGGGGGCTTCGCGCGGCATCGGCGCGGCCAGCGCGCTGGAATTCGCGCGGCGCGGCGCGTTGGTGATCGTCAACTATCGCGCAGACCAGAGCGGCGCAGACCAGGTTACAGCGCAGATCAAAGCGGCAGGCGGGCGCGCGCTGCCTGTGCAGGCCGATATAGGCAGCGAGCACGACATACGCCGTATGATGGACACGATCGCCGCCGAAGCCGGCCCCCTGCGCGTGGTTGTGCATAATGCTTCCCCCGGCAACCGCCAGGATTTTCTGGATGTCACGCTCGAAGAATTTGATCACATGTTTAACGCCATCGTGCGTGGGCCGTTTTTGTTGAGCCAGATCGCCGCCCGCCAGATGATCGCCGCTGGCCAGGGCGGCGCCATCATCCATATCAGCACGATTCTGGCGAAGCTGGCGATTCCGCGCCGTTCGCTGTATATCGCCGCCAAAAACGCGCTCGAAGGCCTGACACGCGCGCTGGCGATGGATCTGGTCAAACACCATATCCGTGTTAACACCGTTTCGCCGGGATTGATCTACACCGATGCGCTGCGCGCCAGTATGCAGGCGCTGGGTGAAGACAAGTTCACGCCCTACCTGCCCGGCAAACGTTTCGGCGCTGCCGAAGAAGTCGCGGCGGCTGTCGTCTTTCTGGCGTCCGACGCCGCCAGCTACATTAACGGCACGCTGCTGGCCGTTGATGACGCGCTCGGCGCGCGCGAGGCCGGCCCGCCGCAGGAGTGATAGTCGTTGTTGTGGCGGGCGACGCATACGTCGCCCCTACAGGCCGACCGCTTTTCTGGCGGCGTTCACCTTTTTGGGGATTAAGCAAGAGGCGACTCTTGTTTGTCTACAATAAGTTCGTTTTTGAGCTAAGGAGTATTGAGGATGAGGCGTTTTTACATGTTTCTGCTGCTGCTCGTGGTACTGCTCAGCGTGACAGTGCCCGTTGCCGCACAAGATCAGCCCGCTATCACGGTGTGGACGAAGTTTAACTCGGAGAACCCGCAGAACTCGCAGGACGAATGGATGCGCGCTGCGATCGATGGCTATCTGGAAGCCACCGGCAACCAGGTCACCAACGTCTTCCAGGCGTTTGATGTCATCAACAGCGCGCTCAACCTGGCCGTGCAGGCCGGCGGCGATGTGCCCGATCTGTCGTATGTTGATGCGCAGTTTTTGGGCTTCTACGACTACAACGGCACGCTCACCGACCTCACCGACTGGATTACCCAGCAGTCATGGTACGATGACCTGGCGCCCGGCGCGCTGGCCGCCTGTACCACGCCCGATGGCCGCGTGATCTGCGTGCCCACCGCCACCCCCAGTACGCTGGTGTATTACTGGACCGAACGCTACCCCGATGGCTTCCCGACCAGCGCCGAAGCGCTGCTGGAAGACTGCTCGCGCCTGACGGACCAAGGTCTGTATGCGCTGACCTTTAAGGGCACAGAAAGCTTCGGTCTGGAAGTCGCCTATCACAGCTTAATTCGCTCGTCTGGGGCCGCCATCAGCGATGAAGAAGGCCGCGCGGCGTGGGCCAACGAAGCAATGGTCGGCGTCATCGAGTACGTGCGCCAATTGTTTGCCGATGGCTGCGTGCCGGAAATCGCGCTGGCCAGCGGTTTCGACTTCGAAAACAGCTTCAAGGACAGCACCGCGGGTGCCATCCTGGCCGGCACCTGGACATACGTTTTCTCTAACCCGGTCACTGCTCCCGACGGCACCCTCTATGATCTGGGATCGGATTCGATCCTGACCGCGGCGGAAGAAGGGCAGATCGCCTTTGCGCCGCCGCTGGCCTTCGAAGGTGGCTCGCCCGCCGCCAACGTTTACGCCACCGCCTGGGCCGTTCCGGTGGGCAGCCCGAACCCCGACGCCGCGCTGGCCTTCATCAACTACACGATGCAATCCACGCTCAACGGCGCGTTTGGCGCAGCTTATGGTTCGCTGCCCTCGCTGATTTCCGCCCGCGATGCCGAAATCTTCCAGACTGACTACTGGGTCACCGTCGCCGAGATCATGGACGCCTATGGCACGCCCATGCCGTTCCTGGTCGAATATGATCGCGGCATTTCGGCGCTGGCCGATGTTTTCGCCCGCTGCCTGGCCGATCCGTCGCTGGACATTATGACGACGCTGCAAGAGGCGCAGGACAACTACAACGCCGCTATTCAGTAACCCTGAACAGCTCATTCGGGAGGGTGGCCGCGCGCCGCCCTCCACCCCCTTTCGTCGGATCGCGCGCTACAGGATTGCATGACGCTGTTATACGGGTTTTATCTCAGCAAGTGACAAAAACGGAATTCAGGAGGCTGACTTAATGCGTACCGAAGTGATAGCCCCCGCTGCCCGAACGCAGCTGCGTTCGGGGTTTCATTTTCGACGGCTGGTACCTTTGTGGCTTTTGCTGCCCAGCCTCCTTATCCTGCTGTTCGTCCAGTTCTACCCCACCGCCTATACCATCTATATCAGCCTGAACCGGCTGCGCGCCGGCCAAATGATCTGGGTGGGCACGGCCAACTTTGAGCGCTTATTTCGCGACGCCAATTTTTACGAAAGCCTGCAAAAATCCTTCACTTTTGTCGCCGCCACGGTGATTGCCACCGTTGTGCTCGGCCTGCTGGTGGCCGTGCTGCTCAACCAGCGCTCGCGTTTCAACCCCTTTTATATGGTCATGCTTTTCGTCCCCTGGGTCATTTCCGATGTCGTCGCCGGGACAGTATGGCGCTGGCTGTTCCAGCAGGATTACGGCCTGATCCAAAACCTGATTTCCCCGCTGACCGGCGGCACCTCGCTCTACGCGCGTCCACAGGGAGCCATGCTGATCGTGATTCTGGCAACCATCTGGCGTTCGCTGCCGTTCACCTCGCTGTTGTTTTTGGGCGCCTTGCAGCATGTCTCGCAGGAAGTGCTGGAAAGCGCGGCGCTCGACGGCGCCTCGCGTTTTACGTCCTTTTTCCGCGTGACCCTGCCTATTATTCGCCCCACCGTTATGGTCGCCATCATCCTTGCCACCATCGGCGGCCTGAATTCGGTTGGCGTGATCTTGACGCTCACCGGCAACATCCCCGCCACCGAAACCGCCAGCGTTTATCTCTATGAGCAGGGCTGGCGCTTCGGCGATTTTGGGCTGGGCGCGGCCATTTCGATTATCATGTTTCTCATCAATCTCATCCTCACCCTCGTGTATCTGCGTTTCCAGCGGGAAGAATAAACCATGGTACGCTCAAAACGCCAAAAACAGTTCGACAGTTTTATCGTCAACGCGCTGCTTATACTGGTGTGCCTGGTCTCGGTGTTCCCGGTGGCCTACGCCCTGAGCACCTCGTTCAAAGGCGAAACCGAAGTCATCACCCGCCCGCCCTACTTTTTCCCGCGCACATGGACCATTGCTGCTTATGAACAGATCTTCCGCAGCGATCTGGTGCGCTATCACCTGTGGAACACGTTCGTCAACGCTTTCGGCGCCTCGATTCTGATTGTTGTGGTGTCTGTGCCCGCCGCCTATGCCTTCTCGCGCTACAAATTTCGCGGCAGCAATATTCTCCAGTTGGTGATTTTGGCGCTCATCATGATCCCCACGCTGACCAATCTGGTCGCGCTTTACCGCATGGCGAGCCAACTGGACTTGTTGAACACCAACCTTGTCATGATTATCATCTATGTGGCAACCGGCATCCCCTTCGGCATCTGGATTTTGAAGGCCTCGATCGACGCCATTCCCACCGAAGTCGAAGAGGCGGCGCTGATCGATGGCTGCGGCCCGCTGGGCGTCATCCGCAATATCGTGATTCCGCTGGCGCTGCCGGGGCTGATTACGACGTTTTTAATGGAGTTTGTTTTTTACTGGAACGAGTTTTTGATCGCCGTGATTATGCTTTCCAACAACACCATGAAAACGGCTACTGTCGGCCTGCTGGATTTCCAACGTTCGTATGAAGTGGCCTATCATGTGTGGATGGCGGGTTCGATTATCATCATCGCTCCGGTGCTCATCACCTTTATTGTGCTGCGGCGGCAGTTCTTCCGCGCTATGTTGCAAGGCGCGGTCAAAGGGTAGCCTATGACATTGCTGCTGGCGAAAAACGCCCATGTGCTGGTGACGATGGACGAGACACGGCGCGAAATCCACGACGGCGCGCTGCTGGTGCGCGATCACGTGATCGAAGCGGTGGGCACAACGGCAGAAATCGTTGCCCGCTTGCAACACACCGGCCAAACGCCCGACGAAACGCTCAACCTGCGCGATCACGTGCTGCTGCCGGGACTCATCAACACCCATCACCACATGTCGCAGAGTTTGCTGCGCGCTGTGCCCACCATGCAAAATCACGATCTCATGGGCTGGCTGTATGGGCTGTACAAGTATCTGCCCTATCTAACGCCGGACATGATTTACGTCTCGGCGAAAGTGGCGATGGCCGAACTCATTCTTTCCGGCTGCACCACCTCCAGCGATCATTTATATGTCTACCCCAACGGCTGTCGCATGGATGACGAAGTCCGCGCAGCGCAGGAAATCGGCCTACGCTTTCATCCGGGGCGCGGCAGCGTCAGCATCAAAGGCGGACTGCTGGCCGATGAGCATGTCGAAAGCGAAGCCTTCATCGAGCGCGATACGATTCGCCTCATCGACACCTATCATCAGGCCGAACGGTATGGCATGGTGCGCGTGGTGGTTGCTCCCGGCGCGCCCTTCAGCGTCACCCACGCTTTCATGCGTGAATTAGCGCGCCTGGCGCGCAGCTACGGTGATCGCGGCGTGCATCTGCACACACATTTTCTGGAAACCGATTATGACATCGAGGCGTTGCAGGCACAGCTTGGCCTGACGCCCGAACAGTACCTTGAGGAATACGAATGGGTGGGCGACGACGTGTGGCACGCGCACTGCGTCCAGATCAGCGACAGCGGCATCGCCCTGTTTTCGCGCACGGGCACAGGCGTCGCGCACTGCCCGCATTCTAATGCCCGGCTCGGCGCGGGCATCGCCCCTGTGCCCAAAATGCGCAAAGCCGGCGTGCGTGTGGCGCTGGGCGTAGACGGCACGGCTTCTAACGACGGCGGGCATATCATCGCCGAAGCGCGGCAGGCGCTCATGCTGGCGCGCGCCGGCAGCCGCGACGCGGCGGCGATGACCGCCCGTGAAGCGCTGGAAATCGGCACACGCGGCGGCGCAGCGGTTTTGGGGCGCGACGATGTCGGCGTGCTCGCGCCCAATATGGCGGCCGATTTTATCGCCATCCATCTTAAGCAGTTAGGTTTCGCCGGCGCGCTGCACGACCCGGTAGCCGCTGTCGTTCTGTGTACGCCCGTCAGCGTAGACTACAGCGTCATCAACGGGCGCGTAATTGTGCGCGAGGGGCAGCTTACGACGCTGGAACTGGGCGCGCTGATCGAACAGCACAACCGCTATGCGGCGGACTTAGCCGCGCAGTAGCGCCCGCGTGGCAGCACGAGGTCATGATGAACCCGAACAGTAGTGCAGATGTGATTATTGTCGGCGGCGGCATTATCGGTGTGGCGACCGCCTATTATCTGGCGCAGCGTAAGCACGGGCGCATTCTCGTGCTGGAACGCTCGTTTTTGGGCATGGGCAGCACCGGCGCTTCTGTCGCCAGCATCGAACCGCTGGCGATGTTTCCCACGCTGGCCGCCTTGCAGCGCCGCAGCATCGAGGTGTTCCAGCATTTTGACGAACACATCGGCGGCGACTGCGGCTTTGTTCCGCTGACGCTGGCGATGTTCGTGCGCGAAAAAGAACTGCCCGCCATGCGCGCGGCTGCGGCGGTGGGGCGCGCGGCGGGTTCAGCGATCGAAGAACTGACGCCCGAAGCCTATCTGGCGCGCGTCCCCGGCACGGTGTTGGACGAAATCGCTGGTGTCTATTGTTCGCCCGACGCCGGTTTCGCCGATCCGGTGCTGACGCTCAACGCCTACGCGGAGGCGGCGCGCGCACTCGGCGTGACGATTCGCCAGCACACGCCTGTCAGCGGCGTGCGCGTCGAACAGGGCCGGGTGGTCGGCGTCGATACGCCCCAAGGCACGCTGACGGCCGGGCAGGTGCTGCTGGCGCCCGGTTTGTGGCTCGACCCGCTGCTTGCCCCTTTGGGAATCGCGTCGCATGTTTCGTTTTTGCGCCATTACGTCGTTACGCTGGAAATGCCGCCGGATGCGCCGCAGCACTCGTATCTCGATGCGGCGTTCGACTTTTACATGCGCCCGGAAAAATCCGGCGGCCTGTGTCTGATCGGTACGGCGCTCGATAACCCCCAGGATCGTTTCGAGGACTTGTTTAACCCGGCGATCGACCCGCCGGGTGTCACGCAGGAAATGTCGTTCACCGTCTGGGAGCGTGTCGTGCGCCGTTTTCCGGTGATGGAGAACGCGCGCCTGCGCAAAGGCTATACCGGAGTCGCCGATATGACACCGGATCGTCAACCGCTGCTCGGCAACCTGCCAATCGATGGCCTGTATCTGGCGGCGGGCATGAGCGGCATCGGCTTTAAGATGGCGCCCGGCATCGGCCAGACAATGGCCGCGCTGCTGGCAGGCGACGCCGAGGCGGCGGCCTTGCTCGCCCCGCTGCGCCCCGCGCGCATCGCCGAAGGCCAACTGCTGCGGCCCAAACACCAGTTTTCGCTCATCGCCTGATGCCCATTCCACAAAGGAGTCTGCCGCCGTGACCCTCTGGAACTCCGACGACGAACTGTTTGCCCACATCCGTAAGGAATTGTTCACCGCCGTGCTCGGCGATGTGCTCGATAAAATGGGGCTGCTGCACCAGTTTTTGCCGCCCACGATTCGCGCGCTGCGCCCGGATATGCTGCTCGTCGGGCGCGCCATGCCCGTGCTGGAAGCCGACTTTTTCGCCGAAAAAATCGAGGGCAGCAGTCCGTTGAGCGCCCAGCCCTTTGGCCTCATGTTCCGCGCGCTCGATGATCTGCGCCCGCACGAAGTCTACGTGGCGACAGGCGGTTCGCCACGTTACGCGCTGTGGGGCGAACTGATGTCCACACGCGCCATGCATCTCAAAGCGGCGGGCGCGGTGCTCGACGGCTATTCGCGCGATACGCACGGCATCTTGCGCCTGAATTTCCCGACCTTCTCTTATGGCAGTTACGGGCAGGATCAGGGCGCGCGCGGCAAAGTCGTCGATTTCCGCGTGCCAGTCGAAATCGCCGGCATTCCCATCCATCCCGGCGACATCCTGGTCGGCGATGTGGACGGCGTGGTTGTGGTGCCGCGCCGCGCCGAAGACGAAGCTATCCGCCGCGCGCTCGAAAAAGTGCGCACCGAAAACAAGGTGCGGCAGGCCATCATTGACGGCATGAGCACAGTCGAAGCCTTCACGCGTTTTGGCGTTATGTGAGGCTGTCGAACCACGCCGAACCGGGCGCGCGATAGCGTTTGCCCACGCTTTCGTTCAATTCGATCCCCAGACCGGGCTGGTCGCCGGGCGTCACCCAGCCCGCTTTGAACCAGCTTTGTGTGCCGCTCACCAGTTCGTGGAAAAACGGCACATCATGCGCATGAAATTCGCACACCAGAAAATTCGGCACGGTCAGCGCCGCGTGACAGCTTGCCAGCAGCTCGATCGGGCTGCCGATCATGTGCCACGCCACCGGTTTGTTGGCCGTCGCGCACAGATCCGCGATCTTGCGCGCTTCGGCCAGCCCGCCCACCTTTTGCAAGTCTGGCGTGATAACATCGCACAGATCGTTCACGATCAGATTCCAGAAGCCGTGCCGCAGCTGCAAATTTTCGCCCGTGGCGATCGGCGTCAGCGTATGCTGGCGCAGATACGCCAGCGATTTTTCGTCGTGCGGCGGCACGGGGTCTTCCAGCCACAGCAGGCGGCAGCCTTCCAGCGCGCGCGCCACCTGCAATATCTCGTTGGGGCGGTAGCGCCAGTGCGCGTCCATCGCCAGATCGACGGCTGGCCCCACCGCCTCGCGCAGCGCGAACGTCAGCTTCACCATCCAATCAATGTCGCGGCTCGTCAGCGTGTAGCCCGCCGCCGAGTCGAACACGCTGTCCGGCAGATCAAGGTCAAATTTCAGCGCTGTATAGCCGCTGGCCGCCATCTGCTGCGCGCGTTCGGCAGACGCACGGATAATTTCCTCGCGCGATAAGCCTGCTGCCGCCTTTTCGTATTCCCAGCCTGGTGCCGTGGGTTGCAACAGTGTCGAAAGGCATTCCAGCGCGCCCGCCGCGTGGCAGTCCAGATAGATGCGCACCTCGTCGCGGAACTTCCCGCCCAAAAGCTGCCAGATCGGCAGCCCCAGATATTTGCCTTTCAAGTCCCACAGCGCCGCCTCAATGCCGCTGATCGCGTTCCAGATGATACCGGCCAGCGACCCTGTGCCCGAAGCTGCCCAGCGCATTTTTTCGACCAGTTTTTCGATATGGCAAAAATCTTCGCCGATCAGAATTTGCCCGAATTCAGCCAGAATGCGCTCGATACCCGGCGCGAAAAAACATTCGCCCGTGCCGTACAGCCCGCCATCTGCATCGCTGTACACGCGCACATACGTCCACTCAAAATTGGCTTTCACAATCGCCGTTGTCAGCCTCACAATTTTCGCCATTTTCCTCGACCTGCCCGCACTTCCTACGCCCAATCCGCATGGAAAACGCCCGGCCTGTCCGTGCGCTCAAACGTATGTGCCCCGAAAAAATCGCGCTGCGCCTGGATCAGATTCGCGGGCAGACGCGCGCTGCGGTAACTGTCGTAATACGCCAGCGACGCGCTGAACGCGGGCGCAGGCACGCCCACCTTAATCGCCTCTGTCACCACATGCCGCCAATCTCCCTGGTAGGCCTGAATCGTATCGCGGAATTTGGGGGCCAACAGCAGATTTTGCAGGTCAGGATGCCCCTCATACGCGCTGGTAATATCGCCCAAAAACACGGCGCGGATAATACAGCCCGCGCGCCAGATGGCCGCTGTTTGATCCAGCGGAACGTGATACTGATACTCGTCGCTCGCCAGTTGAATCAGCGCCATGCCCTGCGCGTAGGAGCAGATTTTACTGCAATACAGCGCCCGCCGTACCGCCTCGATAAACGCTTCTTTATCGCCCGCGTACTTGCCCACTGCCTGCGGCCCGCCCAATGTCTGGCTGGCGACCAGCCGTTCTTCCTTATAGGCCGAAATAATGCGCGCCTCCACCGCCGCCGTCATCGTATGCGTCGGCGCGCCCAGATCGAGCGCGTTCTGGCTCGTCCACTTGCCAGTCCCCTTTTGCCCGGCTTTATCCAGCACATAATCCAGCAGTTCGCCCGCCTGTCCCTGATCGTCGGGCTTGCGGAAAATCTGCGCCGTGATTTCGATCAAGAAGGAGTTTAATTCGCCTGTGTTCCAGGCGCTGAACACCGCGGCCAATTCCGCGTTGCTCAGCCCCAGCACGCGATGCAGGATGTCGTAGCTTTCGGCGATCAACTGCATGTCGCCGTACTCGATGCCGTTGTGAACCATCTTGACGTAATGGCCGGCGCCGCCGCGTCCTAGATACGTCACGCAGGGTGCGCCGTCGGGTGCTTTGGCCGAAATCGCCACCAGAATGTCCTTGACCAGTTCATAGGCTTCCGGGCGTCCGCCGGGCATCAGGCTCGGCCCCCACAGCGCGCCTTCTTCGCCGCCGCTCACCCCCAGCCCCAGATACAAAAAACCCTTTTCGGTCAGCGCCTTTTCGCGCCGTTCGGTATCCGGGAAATAGCTGTTGCCGCCGTCGATAATCAGATCGCCCGGCTCAAGGTGCGGCAAAAGCTGGTCGATCACAGCGTCCACCGCCGCGCCGGCCTTGACCATGATCTGAATCTTGCGCGGCCTCTTGAGCAGACCGATAAATTCCTCGATCGAATCTGCCCCTGCCAGCCGTTTGCCCCGGCCCGGCCCGGCCAAAAATTCGTCTTTGGTGGCCGTCGTGCGGTTGTAAACCGCCACTTTGTACCCGTTGCGTTCGATGTTCAACACGAGATTCTGACCCATCACCGCCAGCCCGATCAGCCCGAAATCGCAATCACTCATGATGCCTTATCCTTGTTGGTTGTCTGTCGCTGATATGGAGTCCACCATACCACAGGGCCGTTATACTGCCTACTTTTTCGCGCAAAATTGGCCTTTCGGATTTGTGCACAGCGAACCCCCTCCACAGGAGGCATGGCGTGGAGGGGGCAAAAGGACTAACGCGGGGTGAACATCGTTACCGGGATGTCGATGCCCATCTCGTGGAAGCGTTTGACGAACGTCGGAATAATGCCTGTTGCGCGGAAGCGCCCAGTTTCCTTGCCATCGATATAGCTGGTCTGCTCCCAGACGAAAATATCCTGAAGCGTGATGGTATCGCCGGTCATGCCCGTGATTTCGGTGACGTTCACTACGCGGCGCGCGCCGCTGGGCAGGCGGTTGATCTGGACGATAAGATTCAGCCCTTTGGCGATCATATCGCGCAGACCGAGCACCGGCGTGGTGGGGCTGCCGCCCGCCATCAGGATTTCCAGACGCGGCAGGGCGTCGCGCGGGTTAATGGCGTGCATGGTGAAAAACGAGCCATCGTAGCCGGTGTTCATCGCTTGCAGCAGATCGAACGCTTCGCCATCTTCTACTTCGCCAACGATGATGCGATCGGGGCGCATTTTCATCGCGTTGCGCACCAGATCGCGCACGGTCACCGCGCCTTTGCCTTCCAGATTCGCCGGACGCGCTTCCAGACGCACAGCGCGCGGCTGGCGCACCAGCAGGCCGTTGGCGTTTTCCGTAATCACCAGGCGTTCGTCATCCGGGATCATATCCAGAATCGCGTTCGCCAGCGTCGTTTTGCCCGACCCCGTGCCGCCGCAGATGGCGATATTAAGCCGTCCCAGAATACAGGCGCGCAGAAAATCGACGATTTCCGGCGTCAGCGAATGGTATTTGTTCACCAGATCGTCCAGCGTGGGCTGGCGAAAGTTGAACTTGCGGATGGTCAGCGCCGGCCCGTCGAGCGCGATGGGCGGCATGACCAGGTTGACGCGCGAGCCATCCTGCAAACGGCCATCCAGCAGCGGGTGGCTTTCGTCCGGGCTGAGTCCCAGCGGTTCGAAGATCGCGCGGATATCCGCCAGCAGATGCGCTGCATCGCGATAGGGCGAGGGCACATCTTGCAGTTTGCCGTGCTTTTCGATCACGATATGCTGGTGGCCGCTGATCATGATTTCGGTCACGTGCGCGTCTGCCAGAATATGTTCGATAGCGAATTGATGCGTCATGGGGGTACTCCTGATTAAGTCTGTGCGTTGACCTTATCCTCGCATATCCGGCGCGCCGTTGAGAACAGCAAAACGACGGGATAAGACCTGTTCATTTAACGGGGGCGCTTGCTCCAGCCGCGCCGCAGGGCATATATCGCCGCTTCGGTGCGCGAATTCACGCCCAGCTTGGCGTAAATGTTGTCCAGATGAAAATTGACAGTGCGCGGGCTGAGCGACAGTTTTCTGGCGATAGCCTTATTGCTCAGGCCGTCCGCCAGCAGTTGCAGGACTTCGATTTCGCGTGGGGTAAGCTGCACCGGCGCTTCCAGACGCAGCGTGATGAGCAGTTCTAGCCCGCCGTCTTCGTGCCAGCGTGTTTCGCTGCGCCCGCCGATCTGCTGAATCCGCTGGCGGGCGTTTTCCAGCAGTTCCAGCCCGCCCGCTACCACGCCATTGTCGCTGATGCTGAAGCTGAAGTGTTCGCCGCTGTGTTCCAGCCGCAGCGTGATCTGTGCCGCGCGGGCATAAGTCACGGCGCGTTCCAACGCATCCTGCGCCGCCCGGAACAGCGCCAGTTCGACGGCGGCGGGCAAGCGTTCGCGCTGGCGTTCCAACAGGAACAGCGTTTGTATGCCTCTGGCGCGCAGAGTTCCCGCCAGCGCTTCGAGCGCCGGTTCTAAACCGAGCGATTCGAGAATCGTGGGATGCAGATTCGCGCTCAGGTCGCGCGCCTGCTGCAAAGCCTGCCGCGCCAGGCTCGCCATGACCGAAGCTGCCATGCGCGCCTGCGGATTCGTGGCGAGGCTCTGTTCATACATACCGGCCTGCGCCAGCATCAGGTTCAGCGGCTCGATAATTTCGCTTTCCAGCCGTTTCGCCAGGCGGCGGCGCTCTTTTTCGACGGCAGCGGCGCTGTCCTCGCGCGCGCTGTACAGCAAGAGTTCCTGTGTCAGGGTTTCATCGCTGCTGGGCGCGCCGGGGGTATCGCTGCCGCGCAGCGCTTCCAAAACGGCCTCTGCCGAAGGAAAGCGTTCGTCGGGATTTTTCGCCAGCAGCGTGAGGATGATGCGCTCGATTTCCGCCGGGATATAGGGATTGCTGTCGCGCGGCGCGGGTATGGGCGCGTGCAGAATTTGCGAAAGCACGCCGCTGGCGCTGCTGGCCTTAAAAGGCGGCTGGCCGGTCAGCAGTTCATACAGCACGACGCCGACAGCGTATAAATCCGTGCGGGCATCGACCGGCTTTTCCAACACAACTTCTGGCGCCAGATACAGCGGCGTGCCCACCAGCGCGCCCGCCCGCGTTAGGCGCAGATCATTTTGTGCCAGCGCCAGCCCGAAATCGGCGATTTTGATGCTGCCGACGGCGGTCAACAGCAGATTTTGCGGTTTAATGTCGCGGTGAATCACGCCTGCCGCGTGGGCGTAGGCCAGCCCGCTCAGCGTATCGCGCACAAAACTCAGCGCTTCATCCAGCGCGAGTTTGCCGCCGCGCGCTGCCGCCGCCGCCGCCAAATCCTGCCCGGCGATATATTCCAGCACCAGATAGTGCCACGCGCCCTCGCGATCTGCGTCGTAGAGCGTCACGATATGCGGGTGTGCCAGCCGCGCGATAGTGCGCGCCTCGCGCAGGAAGCGTGTGCTGGCTTCGTCGTCGCCTGCCAGCAGATGCGGCGCCAGAAACTTGATGGCGACCTCGCGTTGCAGCGTTTCATCGTGCGCACGGTAGACCGCCGCCATGCCCCCCTGCCCGATCTGTTCCAACAGGCGGTAGCGATTCTTCAGCGCTGGCGGCACTGCGTAGGTTTCCATAAGTGCTCCCTTTCTTTCTCCACTGTAACATATTTCGCTGTATTTCGAAAAAAATCGCGCGGCGGCACGAAAACAGGGCGGTTGACAGGGCGGCGCAAAAACCTCTATAATCACACTGTAAAATCTGCAAAAATCTACTAAAACCGGATAAAACATGGACGAGAAACAGCTCTCGCTTGGCCGTAATCTCAAGATTGGCCTGTTCCATCTCGGCTCTGGCATGGCCGATGTCATCATCACCGGCGTCTGGAATCGCATCATGATTAGCGATCTGGGTTACGCCGCGACCCCTGTGAGCCTGCTGGCCGGGCTGCGCTATTTCCTCGCGCCGATCGGCATCTGGGCAGGACGTATGTCGGATCGCTACGCCGTGATGGGCTACCGCCGCCTCTTTTGGATCTGGCTGGGGCGGGCGCTGATGGCGCTCAGCATTATCGCGCTGGGGCTGGCGACGGCGCATCTGGCGCGCGGCACGCAGGCCGGGCTGGTGGAATGGACGATTATCAGCCTGTCGCTGCTATTGTTCAGTCTGGGCACGGCTTTTTCCGGCGGCACCTTTCTGGCGCTGGTTTATGATCGCGCGGCAGAATCGCAGCGCGGACGCGCGGTCGGCATCGTCTGGACATTTCTGCTGCTGGGCTTCACCATTGGCGGCATTGTGTTCGCCCTGCTGCTGCCCGAACACCGCGAAGGGCAAACGCTGAGTTTTACGCCGGAGACGCTGCAAAATCTATTCGTGCTGGCGGGCATGATTCTGGGCACGCTGTGGTTCGTGTCGCTGGTGGGCGAAGAACGACGCAGCAGCGGCGCGGTCGCCAGCCGCGAGGGGGCGGAGCACACTGTTTCGGTGCTGGCCGATCTCAGGCTGGCCTTCAGCCTGCGCCCGCTGCGCTTCTTTTTCTGGTATCTGGCGCTGTCGATGCTCTTTGCCTTCTCGCAGGATTTGATCTTGGAGCCGTTTGGCGGCGATGTCTTCGGCATGAGCGCCAGCGTCACGACACGCTTCACCGCCTATTGGGGTGGCACGGCGATCGTCGCGACGGTGCTGTTCCTGTTTTTGGGGCGGCGCTTCCCTCAGTTGAATAATACGCGCCTGTCATTTATCGGCATGGCTGTGCTGATTGTCACGTTTGTGCTGTTCGCGCTTTCAGCCTTCGCGCAGATTCGCTGGTTGGTGACTCCGGGGCTGATTCTGTTGGGCGTGGGGTTGGGCGTGTGGAACGTGGGCACGCTGGGCTTGATGATGGATATGAGTCCCGAAGGGCGCGCCGGCACGTTTTTGGGCTTCTGGACGCTGGTGGTGACTGTAGCGCGCGGCATCGGTGTTTCGGGCGGCGGCATCGTGCGTGATTTCGGCCTGTGGTTAAGCGGCAATGAGGCGCTGGCCTATGGCGGCGTGTTTCTGCTGGGGGCAATCGGACTCGGCGTGGCGCTGTGGTCGCTGCGGCAGGTGAGCGTCAAAGCGTTTCAGGAAAACTATACGCCAGCGCCTGCCGAAAAAGTACTGGCGGCGTCTCTGGATTAGCCGGCAGGGCGTTCAGGCTTTTTCGCTGCCCGCTAACGATAAAAACGTAACGCATTTATTGGCGATCTGTCCCCGCGATGGCGCGCGGATGCCGTGCGGCGCGCGCCGCCGCTGTGCTACAATGAGTCAACTGGCCAGTGAAGGATGTTACGGATGAACAAGCTGATTTTACAGGGCGAAATCACGGCTGACGGACGGTTGAAGGTCGAACTGCCGCCCGATCTGCCACCCGGAAAAGTGCAAATCGAGATTACGATGCAGCCTAGAGGTGGGACTTTAGGAGACGTGTTAGCGTCTGGATTGGTTGGAGCATGGGCGCATCGCACGGATATCGAAGACAGTGCGGCCTATTCGCGTAAACTGCGCCGCCGCATCTCGCGCAGAGGTAAGGCTTAAGCACTGTGGATGGACTGATTGATACCAGTAACCTCATTGATATCTTGCGCGGCTATCCCAAAGCTGCCGCATGGATGCAATCTGCGACTGGTCTGGAATTAGTTGTCCCCTCTGTCGTGCGGATGGAGTTGGGTTATGGCGCGAAAAACAAGACGGAACAAACCAAAGCCATGCGCCTGTGCGCTATTTATGCGCTGGCTTTTCCCACGGCCGCAGATGCAGAATGGGCGCTGCGGCAATTTGAGGCCTTTCACCTGAGCCATCAAATCGAGATTCTGGATTGTTTCATCGCCGCGATGAGTATGCGGCTGCAACTGCCTATCTATACGCGCAATGTCAAAGACTTTAGCATTTTACCCGATGTGACCGTGCATGTTCCCTACACTTAAACTATGACTCCAGCCCTTTCTAATCGGCAAATTGCGCGCGCGGCGCTGGTGCTCGTTTTCGGCTTTTTGTCGAGCGGCGCGCTGGGCATTATCCGCACGGCCATCATCGCCGCCACCTTCGGCACCAGCGAAACGCTGGACGCCTTTTTTGCCGCGCAGCGTATCCCGGAAACGCTGTTTGTGCTGATCGCGGGCGGCGCGCTTGGTTCATCGTTTTTGCCAATCTACAGCAAGCTGCGCGCGGGGGAAGATCCATCCGCTGCCTGGAAGCTGGTGAGCGCGACACTGACGCTGGTGACGCTGAGCAGCATTGCGCTGGCGGTGGTCATCGGTCTGTGCGCGCCGCTGCTGCTGCCGGCGCTGCTGCTGCCGGGCGCGCCGCCGGAAATGCAGGCGCTCACCGTGTCGCTGACGCAGATCATGCTGGCGACAGTGGCGATTTTCGGCGTGAGCGGTCTGCTGATGGCGCTGTTGAACGCGCATCAGCAGTTTTTGCTGCCGGCGCTGGCGCCCAGCCTGTACAACGCCGGGCTGATTGTCGGGGCGCTGCTGCTGGCGCGGTTGACACCCGATGGCACACCGAGTGTCTATGGGCTGGCGTGGGGCGCGGTGTTGGGCGCGGCGCTGCATCTGGCGGTGCAGCTTCCCGGCGTGCGCAAAGTGGCGCCGCCGCTGCGTTTTTTGCTCGGCTTCAACGCGCCGGGCGTGCGGCAGGTGCTGCTGCTGATGGGGCCGCGCGTGCTGGGGCTGGCGGTGGTGCAGATCAATTTCGCCGTGAATGTGGCCTTTACTTCGTATATGGTCGAAGGCAGTTACAGCGCGCTCAATACGGCCTGGTATCTGCTGTTTTTCGCGCTGGGCGTGATCGCGCAGAGCATTGGCTCGGCGGTGTTTCCCTCGCTGGCGGCGCTGGCGGCACAGAATGATCTGGCGGGATTCCGGCAGCGTCTGGCGGGGGCCATGCGCAGCGTGCTGTTTCTCGCCTTTCCGGCGGCGGCAGGGCTGATTGTACTCGGCGAGCCGCTTATCGCGGTGCTGTTCGAGCGTGGGGAGTGGACGGCGGAAAGCACGGCGGCAACGGCGTGGGCACTGGCGTTTTTCGCGCTGGGCATCGCCGGGCACAGCCTGTTAGAGGTGCTGTCGCGGGCGTTTTATGCGCTGGCGGACACACGCACGCCGGTTACGGTGGGGCTGGCGGCGATGGTGGCCAATATCGTGCTCAGTTTTGCGCTGATTCGCGTGATCGGCGACCCGAACAGCCTGAGCCGCGGGCCGTTCGCCGGGCTGGCGCTGGCCAACTCGCTGACGACGCTGCTGGAGGCGGCGGCGCTGTGGCTGCTGCTGCGGCGCCGGGTCGGGCTGGCAGATCGCTATGTGCTGGACGGGGCGGGACGGGCGCTGGCGGCGGCAGGGCTGATGGGGCTGGCGCTGCTGGGGCTGCGCGCGCTGAGCGCGCCGTATGGCGTGTGGGTGACAGCGGCGGCGGGTATAGCCGGGGGGGCGGCGCTGTTTTTCGGGCTGGCGCTGCTGTTGGGCGTGGCGGAGGCGCGCACGATTCCCGGCGTGCTGTTGGAGCGGCTGCGCGCGCGAAATCGACGCTGAACCGCAAATTATGTGTTGAAATAGCAAAGACGAGCGAAGTTTTCGCACAAAAAATCCCCTTCTTGGTTTGGCAAAAGGATTTGTGTCTGCGTTGTGCAGGCTGCGCGGCGCTTATTCGAGCGGCTCGACTTCCGCGTTCATGGCGCTGGAAAGCCCGGCGACCTCGCCGGTCACCTCACAGTTGAAACGCGGCTGGAGCACATGCCTCTCTTCACACGAGGTGTGCGGGCGGGTCGAATTCAATCGTTTCTTCCTTGGCACTGCGCCAGTTTTTCAGCCTCATTTGTTTCAACATAGCGCTTTCCACACACTCCTGTCTGCGCCCTATCACAGCACTTCCCACCCCGCGCGGCGCAAATGCGGTAAACTCTCCCCCTATAGCTACCCATGACCTCGCTCAAGGAGCGATTTTATGAAACTCACCTTTCACGGCGCGGCGCGTACCGTCACCGGCTCCAAGCACCTGATCCAGGTCAACGGAGTCAAACTGCTGCTGGACTGCGGCATGTTTCAGGGCAAGCGCGCCGAAGCCTACGACGAGAACCTCAACTTTAAGTTCGACGCGGCGCAGATCGATCTGGTTGTGCTCTCGCACGCGCACATCGACCATTCCGGCAGTCTGCCCGGCCTGTATAAAGCCGGTTTTCGCGGCGACATCATCTGCACGCCCGCCACGCGCGATCTGTGCGCCGCCATGCTGTCAGACAGTGGTTTTATCCAGGAAAAAGATGTCGAATTCATCAACAAGCGCGGCAGAAAACACGGCGATCCGCCTGTCGAGCCGATCTACACACAAAAAGATGCGCTCGAAGTCATGGCGTATTTCACGACGCAAAGCTACTACCGCGCGCGCACTATCGCCCCCGGCGTCACGCTGACCTACGTGGACGCCGGACACATGCTCGGTAGCGCCAGCGTGATTCTCGACATCGAAGACCGCGCCGCCGGACGCGATCTGCGCCTGGTGTTCAGCGGCGACATTGGGCGGCGCGGCATTCCCATTATCCGCGACCCCGATACCATCGACAGCGCCGACATCCTCATCATGGAAAGCACTTATGGCGACCGCTTCCATGAAGATGTCGATGATTCGCTGCGGCGGCTGGAAACCATCGTTGTCGAAACCTACCGGCGCGGCGGCTCCATCGTCATGCCGGCCTTCGCTGTCGGGCGCACGCAGCAGTTGGTCTATATGCTGCATCAACTGTGGCGCTCTGGCGATATTCCGCCTATGCCGATCTTCGTGGACAGCCCGCTGGCCGTCAACATCACCTCGGTCTTCGAACTGCATCCCGAATGTTACGACGCCGAAACGCGCGAATTCATTGGCCGCGAATACGACCCCTTCGGTTTCCAGCATTTGACCTATGTCCGCAGTGTCGAGGATAGCAAACGCCTCAACTTCCGCCGCGAACCCTGCATTATCGTCAGCGCCAGCGGCATGGCCGAGTTCGGGCGTGTGCTGCATCATCTGGCGCACCGCATCGATAACCCCGCCAACACGGTGCTGATTACCGGCTGGCAGGCGCCTAACACTCTGGGCCGCCGTCTGGTCGATGGCGAAGAGCGCGTGCGCATTTTGGGCGACGAATACCGCGTGCAGGCGCAGGTCGAAGTTATCAACGGCTTCAGCGGCCACGCCGACAAAGAAGAACTGCTGGAATGGGCCAGCGCTATCCAGAAGAAGCCGCAGCGCGTGTTTCTGGTACACGGCGAAGAAGCCGCCGCCGCAGCGCTGCAAGCCGCGCTGCGCAGCGAATATGGCTGGACAGTGGACGTTCCAGAAAAGGGGCAGATGTTCCAGCTATAAGAAGCCGCGCGAGAATGCAGGGGCGAGTCATCACCCGCCCCCGCCTAAAATCCACCTGTTTCAACCGATAGTGCAGTTGCCGGGACGCACTGCCGGCGCATATTGCAGCATCCCATAGCTCATTGTTCGCCGCGTGGCATAGCTTTCGCTCCACAGCGGTTGATCGGCTTCGACGAAAGTCACCGCTACCAGCGAACAACCCTGCAGCAGCGCATAACCGCCGTACAGCGCGTCCAGCGGGAAATTGTCGCTGCTGAAGCCCGGCGTATTGTCGGCCTCGATCGTTTCGCCGTTGACCGTGAGCTGCCAGAAGTACATGCCCACCGGGAAATCGAAATTCACCTGTTCGCTGTAACATTCGTTGGCGTCGATCGTTACTTCCAGCGCGTACACATCCCCCAGCCGCAGTGCCACCACATCGCCCGGTGTGCCGCAGACCGTGATATCTGCCGGGTTGCCCGCGCCGATGCGGAATGGAAATTCTGCCGTCACCGGAAGCTGCGTCGGGTCATCCTGGATGCCCTGCTGCGTATAATAGTCGTCCAGCGGCATTTCTTCGTCTTCCAGCGGATTGATGTCAATCGCATAGAAGCGCCCTGTAGGCGTGGTGAATTCCTGCCCGCGCGACATCGCCAGCAGCGCATCGGTCAGCATGTCGCGCATCAAATCGGTGTCCTCGTGGCCGGAATTGAGTGTAATCACCGTCCCGTGCGCGATGCCCATTTCTGTCAGCAGGCGATCGTATTCCAGCACAAAACGCAGCGAGAAAAAAGCGTCGTGCGAACCAGCTTCCAGCATGATATTTTTGCCGCGCAGCCCTTCGGCCATACCCCACGGCCCCAGCCGATCGGCTTCGGCGGGGTCGTTTGTGCCCAGAATCACTTCCAGAAATGGCGAAGGATTTGCGCCCGGACGCCAGCCATCGTTGTCGTAACGATAAGCGTTTTCGTCCTGCCCGATCAACACGCCGATACTGCCCATCGAGGGATAGGTGAGCGGGGTGACCAGCGCCAGCGCGCCATAACGCACCGGCGGCACCCCCGCGAAAACCGTGTGTACTTCGTAATCCAGTTGCAGCGGGTTAATCGCCCACATCAAGGCCGAGCCGCCGCCGCGCGACCAGCCCGCCGTCATCACATTGTATTTGTTGCCGCCGTGCTCATCGAGAAAATCCAAAAACGCGCCGACTGAACGGTAGGTCGGCTCGTCCACCCCCTGGCTTTCCGTGCCGCCGCAGTTGCTCATCGCGCCGATGATGCCCTCCCCGCCGAAGGCCGTGCTCAAGCCGATAATCAATCCCATGTCGGTCTCGCCACCTGTGTACAGGCGGCGGTTGTTGCTCGTGCCCGCGCCGTTGCCGCTCAGCACGATCGGCAGGTCTTTGCCGTTGTTCCACCCTGGCGGCAAAAAGATCGTATACAGCGCGCCTTCCAGCGGCACGTTGTTGACGATTTGCAGCGCTTCGATGTCCTGCTGCACTTCATTCCACGAATTCAGCAGCAGCACCTCGCGTCCTAAAATGCCCGCGCTGATCTCCTGGCGGATGGCTGCGGCGGCAGCCGCGTCCACCGCTTCGTAATCGTTGAGGCGGTTGTTATACACTCCATAGGACGCGCGAATCTCGTCGCGCGGCGCCGGCTGCGTGCCGCCGAAATCAGGATAATGGGTGGCGATCACGTATTCGGGTTCAGGCGTGGACTCCTGGGCGGCGGCAGCCGACACGGCCAGCAGCAGACAAAACAAAAAACACAGGCGCACAGGGTTTTTTGGCATGGTGTTGTCCTCAAAAATCTACCGACCACACCATTTCATTATAGCGCGCCCCTGCCTGTTTTTGGTGCCGACCCGCTGCTCCTGTTAAAATCACCCTGTCACCGCGCCGCCAGTACCTTAAGGAGCTGCTATGCCGTTTCTTGTTCTGCTGCTGCTGTTGGTCGTCCTGATGCACTTCTACGCGCGGGCGCAGGCCAACAAGATCAAAGCCAACCTCGACCCGTATCCGCTGCACATGCTGAGCAAAGAGCCAGCGGGCGAAACCGTCTTCATCACAACCCCTGACAGCACACGTCTGCGCGCCATAACAGCCGGCAGCGGCCCTACAGTGGTGCTGGTGCATGGCTATGCCGTCACTGTGCGCGAGTGGAACATCCTCTTCGAGCAGTTTCTGGCGTTGGGCTGTCGTGTTATCGCCTTTGACCTGCGCGGGCACGGCCAATCCACCATTGGCAGCGACGGTATCACATCGGCTGCTATGGCCGGAGATATTCAAGTTGTGCTGGAACATTTCGATGTACGTGATGCCGTGCTGGTCGGTCATTCGGCAGGCGGTTTTTTGTCCATCCGCTTTATGCTCGACCAACCTCAAAACGCCCAGGCGCGGCTCAAAGGCGTCGTGTTAATGGCGGCGCTGGCCGGGAATGTGTTGGAAGGCGCGCCGCAAAATCGCCTGCAGATTCCGCTCCTTAAATCGGGGCTGCTGCTGTCGATCGCGCGTTCCGATCCCTATGGTTGGCTGTTCGGCGCGTCCCTGGCAGGTCAAACGCCCGCGCCGTCCATGATTCGCGCGCTGCTGGATATGTTCGTGACGACCAATCATAAGGCGCTGCTGCCGATGTTGCAGGCCTTGGGAGATGAAGACTACTATCCGCGTCTGGGGGAGATCAAAATTCCGTGTGTCGTAGTCTGCGGCACGTTGGATCAAACCACGCCGCGCTGGCATTCTGAGCGCCTGGGCAAAGCAATTGCTGGCGCGCGCAATATGTGGCTGGAAGGCAAAGGCCACATCATCCACTGGGAAGCGCCACAGGCGATTGTCGAAGCCGTGCAAAGCTTGCAGCGCTAATCGAGCATTTTATAGAAGATCACCGTATCTTCCAGCGTGCCGGTGCTGCTCAGCGCAAATTCGGGGATCACACCGACGCGCGTGTAATTGAGTGCGGTGTACAGTTTTTCGGCAGGGCTGCTGCGCTGCGTATCCAGCACCAGCAGGGTGCGTCCAAGGCTCTGGGCAGCCTGTTCCAGCGCTTCCATCAGCGCTTTGCCGATGCCCTGCCGCCGTGACGCGCTGTACACCAGCAGTTTTTGCACTTCGGCGCGGTGGCGCGCGTTGGGCTGCCCGGCCAGCGCCAACTGCACACTGCCGACTAACTGTTCGCCGTCGAAAGCCAGCAGCAGCACGCGCTGCCCCAGCGCGATCTCTGCCGCGACTTTCGCCCAATAATCGGCAGCCGTGTCATAATCCAGCGGCGCGATAAAGCTCACCGAAGCGCCGCCGTTAACGGCATCTTGCAGCAGCGCGATCAGCGCCGCGTGCTGTTCTTGAATATCGTCGGCAGTGCAGGATTCAATCATCAGGTTAGCCATCGTGCGCCTCACAGTCTTTGCGGGAGTCGAGGGATAGGGTTGAGCCACACCCCCAAACAAAAACAGGACATCATGCTTTCCATTATGCCCTGTTTCGCGAAATTCTGCCGACCGCGCTGCAACTGCCTGGGACGGGTCAGGTCGTCATAGGACGGCGCGCCCAGACAACCCATTTGCCGACTTTGCCGCTGCCTTGCGCCGTAGTGACTGGGCGCAAATCTGCCTGCAAGCGAACGATCTCAAAGTGCCGCAGCAAATCACGCAGGTCTGCCGCATCACAGTAGTGATGGGGCAGGAATAAATCCTCCATCGGGTCAGGCGATGTGCTCTCATCGACAAACGTATTTGGCTCGACTTCGGTCAGTTGTCCAGCGGCAACCCGCGTTCGCATGTCTTGATAATCTAACGTATCGGTAGAGGGAAAATCGGCTATGAACACCGCGCCGGGTTTGAGTACGCGCCAGACTTCAGCCA
Organism: Chloroflexota bacterium; assembly: GCA_013388745.1. Lineage (GTDB taxonomy): Bacteria > Chloroflexota > Anaerolineae > Aggregatilineales > Phototrophicaceae > JACAER01. The sequence continues at coordinate 128,506 of JACAER010000034.1, read as the reverse complement.
GCGCTTGTACAAGATCCGCCCGGCGCTGGTGGTGAATAGCAGAAGTCGAAAGTGCGCCGTCGAAGGTTATCGCCGGCCAGGGAAGTGCTGTCATGGGGGAGACATGCCCTTCGAAGGGAATCTGTCGCTGCGCGCTGATTTCCTGTGACATGCGAATACCTGTCGGAGAAATGTCGATTCCCGCTATGCGGAAGCCGCGCCCGCCCAGATACACCACATGGCGCCCGACGCCACAGCCTACATCCAGCAGCAGTCCGCCCGCTGGCAGCGTGTCGGCCCATTCGACGACTTGAGGATTCGGTTCAGCAAGACTGCGATAGCGAGGGGGAATATCTCCGCCGCGGAAAATGTGTTCCCAGCCAGCGCGCGCGCTGGCGTGATTCTCGTCAGGATTGGGGAAGTTGGTCACAGCAGCATATCCTTTTCTTATCTTGCCAGCGCAGTGCTACACCTGTGGCACGAGATGAATCACCGTTACCCCGTCGCCGCCCTCTTTCAGTTCGCCAGAAACCGCGCGCGCGATCAGCGGGTGATGATCGACCACTTCGCGCACGGCCTTGCGCAGCGCCCCCGTGCCCTTGCCGTGAATCACGCGGGCGAAGGGCAGCCCGGCGCTGTAAGCCGCGTCGATATAACTGTCCAACTGCGATAGCGCTTCTTCGACACGCTGGCCGCGCAAATCCAATTCCATGCCGGGCGATTTGCCGCGCGGCGGCAGCGGATCCGCGCGTGGCTCATACTGGCGCGCCTGCCCGCGTTTGATCTGGCGCTTTTTGCTTTCCTGGCGCGGTTGCAGCTCGTTGAGCGACGCCCGCACACGCAGCGTCCCCACCTGCACCAGCGCTTCGCCCGTCGCCAGCTCGTTGACCACGCCTTCAGCGTTCAGCGTCGCCAGCCACACCGTATCGCCCAGGCGCGGCGTCCACGCGGCGCTTTCTGGCATTTCGACAGCATTTTGCAGCGGCGTTTTCAGGCTGTCGCCCAGCGCCGTGCTGGCCTTGTGCAGCGTCTGCATTTTTTCCAGCGCCATCCCGGCGTCGCGCATATCGGCGCGCATTTTTTTGAGTTCCTTGCGGAAATTTTCCAGTTCGGCTTCGGCGCTGCGGCGGGCCGCGGCGATAATGTTGCGGCGTTCGTCTTCGATTTTGTCCAGCCGCGCTTGCAGCTCGTCGCTTTTGCTCTGCAATTCGTTTTTCAGCGCGCTGATGGTTTCGTGCTGGCGGCGGATTTCTTCGCGCGTGCGGTGGATTTCGTCCAGCAGATCGTCGGCCACCAGTTCTTCTGTCGCTACCATGCTGCGCGCATCGGCGATGATCGCCTCGTCCAGCCCCAGCCGTGTGGCGATCGCCAGCGCGTTGGAGCGTCCCGGCAGGCCGAGAATCAGGCGATAGGTCGGCGCAAGTGTTTCCAGGTCAAATTCCACGCTGGCGTTGCGCGCGCCCGCCGTTTCCACGCTGTACACCTTGAGTTCCGGGTGATGCGTGGTGACAAAGGTCGTCACGCGGCGGTTGATCAGGTGCGTGAGAATCGCCCGCGCCAGTGCCGAGCCTTCCGCCGGATCGGTGCCCGCGCCCAGTTCGTCGAGCAGGACTAAGGAGCGCGCGTCGCATTCGCGCAGGATGGTGATGATGTTTTTGGTGTGGGAGGAAAAAGTGCTAAGGGATTGTTCGATGCTCTGTTCGTCGCCGATGTCGGCGTAAATGCCTTCGAAGACCGAAAGGCGCGCTTCTTCGCAGGGCAGGTGCAGCCCGCTTTGCGCCATCAGCGTCAGCAGCCCGACGGTCTTGAGCGAAACCGTCTTGCCGCCGGTGTTCGGCCCGGTCACCACCAGCACCCAGGTGTCGTCGTCGAGTTCGACATCGATCGGCACGACATTGCCTTTGAGCAGCGGATGCCGCGCCGCACGCAGATCAATCGTGCTGCCGGGGTGCTGCGGCGTGCCCGCGCGGCTGGCGAGCGTGTGCGGCTTGAGAGCGACCAGCGTCGGCTCTACAGCGTTGATTTCGTCGGCATAGCGCGCGCGCGCGAACACCATATCCAGATACGCCAGCACTTCCACCGTGCGCACAATTTTTTCCGATTCCGCGCCCACCATATCGGTCAGCGCCAGTAGGATACGGCGGATTTCTTTTTCCTCGTCTAATTGCAGTTCGCGCCATTTGTTGTTGAGTTCCACCGTTTCCAGCGGCTCGATAAACAACGTCGCGCCCGATGCAGACGAGTCGTGGACAATGCCAGGGATGCGCCCTTTGTAATCGGCTTTGATGGGAATGACATAGCGCCCGTTGCGCATCATGACCAGTTGTTCCTGCAAATACGGCGCATTGGCAGACGAATTCACCATGCGCTGCAAACGGGTTTGCAGGCGGTCAAAGGCGATCTTCAGTTCGCGGCGGATAATCGCCAACTGTGGGCTAGCGCTGTCCTTGATTTCGCCGTTATCGTCCAGCACGCGCTCAATTTCCTGCTGGAGTTCGCTGCATTCTTCCATCTCGTTGATGAGATCGGAGAGCAGCGGATACTGCGCTTTCAGCCGGCCAATGGTGCGGCGCAGCGTTGTCGCCCGCCGCATGGTATAGCGAATATCCAGCAGCACACTGGCTTCGATCATGATGCCGCGCGTGGCCGAAAGCGCCGCCTCGCGCACATCGCGCGCGCCCCCCAGCGTTACGCTGGCGCGCTCCGCGAACAATTTGCGCGCCTCGCTGGTTTCTTCCTGCCAGCGCCGCGCCTCATCCAGATCAATTGTCGGGCGGATTTCCAGCGCCATCTCTTTCCCGGCGGAAAACGACGTATGCTGCGCAACCCGTTCCAGAATTTTCGCCAGTTCTAAAACGTGAATGGATTTTTCGCTAATCATTGCTTCAATGCTTTCAGCTTGCGGCCTTTACGCCGGCGCAAGCCCTTCTCTCAACAGCCGCGCAGTATAGAAGGTCGATGTGTAATTGTCAATCGGGAGTTCATAAGGGGTCAAAAATGGTCAGGCATGCTGGCGCGCGGCGACAAAGCCCGGCGTTTCGCCCGCCGCTACCCGCCGCACAATATGCAGCAGATCATCGAAGGGCGCGCTCTTTAACACATAAGCGCTGACGCCAATGTTCAACATACGCTCAATGAACAACGTATTGTCGCGCGCCGACCAGATGATGACATGCGCCGCTGGGGCAGCGCGTTTGAGCGCGCGTATCGTTTCCAGCCCACCGCTGCTGTCCAGCCCCACTGTCGAAAGCGCCAGCATGACATCCGGTTGCAGGGTGCGCGCTTGCGCCAGGCTTTCCGCTGCGCTGGCTGGCGTGCCCACGACCTGCAAACCTGCAACCGTCAGCAGTTCCGCCAGATCCGCGCTCAGGTTATCGTCGCCACCAACAAGAAGAATGGTTGTCATGAGGTTAGCGCTTCCTATGAAACCTACTTTACTTGTATTGTAGCGCGCCCAGATGGGAGTGTCATTAGAACTGTAGAACTAACGCGAGGTGACACTGTGGGGCGGCCAAATCAACCGCCCCGCAAGACCGATGCTTGTTTCTACAGGAAGGGGATATAGCGCCGCAGCACGCGCAGCACCAGCAGCGTGTTAAACGTCAGCGTGTCCAGCAGCGTCAACCCCGGAATCGCACCGATGGTGGTGTCGATCAAGATCGACTGCGGCTGCACATAACGCAGCAGACCCTCTGGGCCGCCGCGCCGCCCCAAACCGCTTTCTTTGCGCCCGCCCCAGGGCAGCGCATGCGAACCGGCCACCGCATACGTGCGGTTGATGCCGATGTCGCCGTTGCGCAGCATACGCGCCAACTGTTCGCCGCGCGCCAGATTGCGCGTGAAGATTGCGCCCGAAAGCCCGTATTCGCTGTCGTTGGCCATGCGTACCGCTTCGTCGGCGTCTTTCACTTTCATGATAGCGATCACCGGCCCGAACGTCTCCTCGCGCATCACGTCCATATCGTGGGTGACGCCCGTCAAAATTGTCGGTTCGATAAACAGCGGCCCCAGATCAGGCCGGCGCTGGCCGCCGTACACCAGTTCTGCGCCTTTTTCCACCGCGTCTTTGATATGCGCTTCGACACGCTTGACTTCGCGTTCGTGCGTCATGCTGCCCATATCCACATCGAAGCCATCGCCCGCGCCGATTTTGATCTGGCGGGCGTAGAACATCAGGCGTTCGATGTATTTGTCATAGATCGGCGCCGTTACATACACGCGCTCCGTGCTCACGCACGCTTGCCCGGAGTTTTCCAGCGCGCTGCGAATCGTGCCGCTGGCCGCGAGTTCCAGGTTGGCATCTTCCAGCACAATCATCGGGTCTTTGCCGCCCAATTCCAGCGTGTACTGGATTAAACGTTTGGCGGCGCGTTCGGCCACTTTGCGCCCGGTGGCCGTGCTGCCTGTGAACGACACATAATCGACATTATCGATGACTGCCGCGCCTGTGCTGCCGTCGCCCGTCACCATCTGCACAACTTCTTTGGGAATCCCGGCCTGCACCATCAGATCGACGCAGAACTGTGTGGTAAACGGCGAAAGCTCGCTGGGTTTGACAACAATGCTGTTGCCCGCCACCAGCGCCGGAATCAGATCAATGAAGCCGTTATACAGTGGATAGTTCCACGGGGTGATGCAGCCGACAACGCCGTGCGGCTTAAAATACACTTTCGCGCGCTGAATCACCGGAATCAGCGGCATCCGGTTCTGCGGACGCAGGATGCGCGGCGCGTTGTGATACAGCCACAGCGCCGCCGTATGCACGCCGTACACTTCGAGGAAGGCGCCCGTTTCATTTTTGCCGGTTTCGCTGCGGATAATGCGCATCAGTTCCGCGCGCTTTTGCCACAGCAAGTCGCCCCAGCAGCGCAGCATATAAGCGCGTTCTTTGGCGCTGCGCGCTTCCCACGCTGGCTGCGCGGCGCGCGCGCGTTCGGCCGCGGCGCGCACTTCCTCCGCGTTGTGGATCGGCACATAGCCGATCAATTCCTGGGTGACCGGGTTGCGGATTTCCAGTTGTGGCGCGCCGTTTGCAGGCGCTTCGACCTGTTTAACGCCGTTGCTGCTGCCTTTTTGTTTGGTTGCCATAAACATTTTGCCTATCTGCGTCATTTTTCACTATTATACCGCCAGAACCCCGCCTTGACACAAAGATGGTCAAAGGCTACAATACGTCGTATTAAGCGTGCAGAAAAACCACTCTCAATAATAAATATGTAAGCCGAGGTAGCACAGCTGGTAGTGGCGTCTCACTGAAAATGAGTAGGTCGTCGGTTCGAATCCGACCCTCGGCACAGATACAATCCGGTCATTAACGATCGGATTTTTTTTGTTATCTCTGGGGTGTTTACAGGCAGCGGGAAAGGCACTACGATAAAACTATTGGTTTTGGCACCTTCAGAGCACGCCATGTTTTCAGATACGTCGCCCGACGATAAAGTATGCCGCCGCTGCGGACAATCCTTCCCCGCGACCACTGAATTCTTCTACAAAGACAAGAAAGGCAAAAACGGCCTGCACGCCTACTGCAAACGCTGCACCATCGCGCTCGAACAGCAGCGCCAGCGCGGCCAGGTCGATCAAGCGCGCGCCTTGCCCAAATCGGGCGTGGTTGATGGCCAGCGCTTCTGCAACGCCTGCAAACAGTGGCTGCCCGCGACTACCGAATATTTTTATGCAAACCCTAACAACCGCACCAGCGGCTTGAAATGCCTGGCGCGCAGAACACGCCGACCACGATCGGCAGACGCGCCAGCGTTGGAAGCGCATGAATCCGCTCAAAGTGCGCGCGTACAGCAGCCAGCGCCGCGCGCGCCTTGTGGGCGCGTCCGGCGGCTTCATGCCCAGCGATTGGCAGCGCCAGTACGCGCGCCAGGGCGGACTCTGCCGCTGGTGTGGCAAAGCCGCGCCGCTGACGATCGATCATATTTTGCCGCTGGCGCGCGGCGGCACGCACACCCCCGCCAACATCGTCCTGGCCTGCGCCGCCTGCAACAGCGCCAAAGGCCGCAGACTGGTGTACAGCGAATGGCAGCCGCCTAACCCGTTGCCGCTCGATAATTAATCTCCACAGAATCGCACTTTTGCCTTTTGCCCCCTTTTTCTAGCCTTTGCGCGTCCTTTCTATACACCTTTTGCCCGTTTTCGAGTACAATGCGCAGTGACAACCTCTAAACACACCATCGCGCTGTTTAACGTAAGGACACCAAAATGCAGTATGAACGCCTTGTGCAGTGGGCGCGCGAAATCTGGCAGCAGCGTTGGCCCGATCAGCCCTATATCACCATTTGGGCATCGGCTGAGTGCAGCAACATGATTGCGCAGCAGCAGATTCGCGCCGGACGCAAGCTGCGCGGGCGCGCGCATTACAAAGGGCTGGAGCCGCTTGAATGCCCGGCGATTGTGCCGATCAGTGATTACGGCTCGCGCGGCAAAAAAATGGTGCTTACCGCCACTTCTGGCGCCTATGCCTTTAAGTTCGTCATGGACGGCGAACCGTTTGAGGTGATTTACGCCAGCTCGTATTTTGACGACGATGTGCAGGATTTGACCGCCATCGCGCTCGTGCCCGCCGACAAGCTCGATACCTGGGCGGCGTTCGAGTTCATCTGCGCGCGCGCCGTGCGTCCGCGCATCCGCCGCCGCCGCGATGTCTATATCATTGGCGGCACAGACGCCTTTTTCGACCCCAATGTCGAATGGGACGACGTGATTCTGCCGGAAGAGCTTAAAAATGATCTTTTAGACGACGTGGAAGCTTTTTTTCACGAAGGCGTGCAAATCTACCGCCAGCTTAAACTCGCGCCCTTCCGCAAGCTGCTGCTGGCGGGCGTGCCCGGCACCGGCAAAACCATGCTCTGCGCCGCCATGGCAAAACGCGCTATCGCCAAAGGCCGCATTGTCGTCTATGTCTCCGGCGCAGACCGCGACGGCGCCTCCTTCGAGAAAATTCAGCGCGCCTTCCAGGCTGTCACAGCGGCGCGCTATCCGGTGCTGCTGATTGTCGAAGAACTGGACGCCTACTTACAGGGCGACGACAAAGCGCGCGTGCTCAATGTACTCGACGGCGTTGAATCGCCCAACAATCCCGAAGGTTCGCTGCTGCTGGCGACCACCAATTACCCCGAAGCCATCGACGAACGCATCGTTAAGCGTCCCGGACGCCTTGATCGCATTTTCATCATCCCGACGATTCAAGACCGCATACAGGCCGAAAAAATGCTGCGCCACTATATGGCTGACCAGTGGCGGCCAGAGCACGTCGCCGTCGTCAACCGGCTCATCGACCAGCCCGGCGCGTTCGTGCGCGAAGTCGCGCTGCACGCCCGCATGTTGGCCGCCCATTCGCGCCGCACTGAAGTCGCGCTCGATATGCTCGAAGAATCTGTCGAAGGCCTGCTGCGCCAGATGAACGCCGAACGCGACTTTTTGACCACGCGCCGCCCACTGGGACTGGCCGCCACTAACCGCCGTTCGCGCCGTTTCGAGGACTAACTCGCGATCAATCGCTGGCGGCTTGGGCGCGCTCTGCAAATTCCGGCGAACGCTGCACCTGCGCCGGCAGCACTACCAGCGCGAACAGCGCCCCCGCCAGCATCGTGATCGCGCCCACCAGCAGCGCCCGATCCATGCCAGCCACAAACGCCGCGTTCGCCGTGTTGATGATGGTGTCTGCCGCGCCTTCTGGGGCGACCGGCAGCGCGCGAATCTGCTCGGCGACGATATGCGCCGCCTGTACGCTGCTTTGAATGGCCTCGAAGGCCTGGCGCGCGCGTTCGGCCAGCGCCGCCGGCACCGGTATGGCGCCTTCCAGCGATTGCACGCCGCTCTGATACAGCGTGTTCATGATCGTGCCCAACACCGCCACCCCCAGCGCCCCGCCTAACTGGCGTGTCGTATCGTTCATCGCCGAGCCGATGCCCGCGCGCTGCAACGGCACTGCTCCCATCACCGAATTAGTCACCGGGCTGACGGCCAACCCCATGCCCGTCGCCAGCACCGCCTGTGTCACGGCGATCATCCAGTACGGCGTATCCACACGAAAAATCTGCGACATCAACAGCAGCCCCAGCGCCGCGATCATAATACCGGCCGCCACTGTCCGTTTAGTGCCAAAACGCTGCGCCACCCGCGCCGAAAGCGCCGAAAAAATCGCCAGGGTGACAGCAATCGGCAGAATGCGTATGCCGGCTTCCAGCGCCGTATAGCCCTGCACTGTCTGCAAATATTGGCTGACAAAAAACAGCGACCCGAACAAGCTGAACATCACAAATGTCAGCGTTACGCTCGCGCCCGTAAACGACGGGTTTTTGAACAGATACAGCGGCAGCATGGCATCCGGGTTGCGGTTTTCCCACCACGCGAAGAGCGCCAGCAGCACCGCCGCCAGCGCGAACGCCACCAGCACATTGGTTTCTGTCCAGCTTTCCTGCCCCGCGCGGATAATGCCATACACCAGCGCGAACAGCCCCGCGATCGACAGCAGCACGCCAGGAATATCGGCTTGTGGAGGATGTTCATCGCGCGAATCGTACAGCGTCAGCGCGCCGCCCAGCAGCGCCACTGCGATCACTGGCAAATTCACATAAAACACCGCGCTCCACTCGAAATATTGCAGCAGCCAACCGCCGATCAGCGGCCCCACGCCCACGCCCAGCCCGAAAATCGCCGCCCAGATCGCTACCGCACGCGGACGTTCCTCGTCGGCAAAGGTCGCCGTCAGGATCGAAAGGGTCGAGGGCATGATGAGCGCGCCGCCAATCCCCAGAAACGCGCGGCTGGCGATCAACAGCGCCGTGCTGGTCGAAAGCGCCGCCGCCAGCGACCCCGCCGCGAACAGCAGCAGCCCGATTTGCAGCGTTTTCTTGCGCCCGTAGCGATCGCCCAGTCCGCCCATCGTCAGCAGCAGCGCCGCGAACACCAGAATGTAGGCATCTACAATCCATTGCAGATCGCTCAGGCTGGCGTTCAGCGTCCGCGCGATCGCCGGCAGCGCCACATTCAATACGGTGTTATCCAGACTGATGACCAGCAGCGAAATGCCAATAAACAGCAGTCCCGGCCAGCGGCGGGCAAAGCCCTGCTGGGGCGTAATGCGCCACGCAGACAGCATACAGCACCCCCTTGTGTGTGTGCGCTTCATGTGCTCTAGACTAACGCCAGAGCCCACTCTTTGGCTAGGGTTATTGCTGACCATTGGGCGGCGTGACCAGCGGCAGCGGCAGCCGCACGCGAAACACGCTGCCCACGCCGGGGGTGCTTTCTGCCGTAATTTCACCCTGATGGGCCATCACGATTTTTTTGGCGATCGCCAGTCCCAGCCCCATGCCGCCAGAGCGCATCGAGCGCGTTTTATCCACGCGGTAAAATCGCTCGAAGATGTGCGGCAGTTCGTCGGCGGGAATGCCGATTCCGGTGTCGCGCACTTCCAGCAGCAGAGTATGGGTTTCGCGCTGCGTGCGCACGCTGATGCTGCCTTTTTCCGTGTACGTCAGTGCGTTATCCAGCAAAATCTGCACGACGCGCATGAAAGTGTCACGATCCAGCAGCAAGGGTGGGAGCGCTTTATCCGGCTCAAAGCGCAGCGTTAGCCCTTTGGCTTCCGCCAGCACCTGCTGCAACCTGAGCGCATCTTCGATCAGCGCATTAGCGTCCAGCGGCTCAAACTTGAAGCTCACCTGTTGATCCAGCCGCAGCATTTCGATGAGTGTTGCCAGCAGTTGATGCAGCCGTTCGGCGCTCATTTCGATCTGTTCGCCTTTTTGCTGCACCGATTCGCCCGTTTGCTGCACGACCTGAGTCAGCGGTTTGAGCTGTTCCGGCAGCGCCACCTGTAGGTCGTCGATCTGCCTGACCAGTTTCACCGTATACATTTTTAGCAGATGCGCCGATGTCTTCAGCACCGTGATAGGCGTCATAAAATCGTGAGTCGCGTTGCCGATGAAGCTTTTTAACAGGCGTATTTCCTCGCGTTCGATCGCCATTTCGAGCGCCTGCTGTTCGGCCTGTTTGCGCATGGTGATGTTGCGCAGCACGATCACGCGCCCATGCAGTTCCCCGCTGCGGCTGCGCAGCGGCGAGATACGCATGTCGAAATAACACAGCTCATTGTTGTGCACCAGGCTCAGTTCTTCGCTGGCCTCGTAGACATTCAAATAGCGTTCCAGCAGATGATGCTGCCCATGAAACACGTCGCTCGCTGCCCTGCCAATCATCTGCGCGGCGTTTTTGCTGGTCAATTTCTCCGCCGCCGGATTCATATCCACAATACGCTGCTGATGATCGAGCACAAACAGCGCATCACTCATGCTTTTGATGAGCATATCCTTGGCGATCGGGGTCAGATCCAGCATGTGATACAGCAGCAGACTCCAGCCAAGTATTAGACAGCTCAGCATAATGCCGAACAACGTGAAGCGCAGATAGGGGAACAGATTCCAGGGGTTAAAGTCGAGCAGGCTGCCCAGCCAGATCACGCCCATGACCAGCAGCAGCAGCAGCGCCTGCCGGCGATACATTCTCGCCGAAAGCCGCAGCCGGCGCACAATCAAAGCCGACGCCAGCAGCAGCGTCACGAAAAAGTAGACTGCGCCCGCCCAAAAAATCGGGGTGTTAGCATAGGTGATATCCAAAAACACCAGCGTCCCGACGAGCCGTGTGTCCACCTGTGCCCAGTGCCAGTGGTGTAAATCGTTTGTCCAGATGACGATCAGGTACAGCAGCGGCGCGATGCTCAGCAGCAGCACCAGCCGCCGCGTCACATAGTGTTGCCACTCACTGTAGGCCAGCATGAACAGCAGAAACAGCGTCGTCAGCGGCAGCGCGCCGATATTTTTGACGCGCGCCCACCACACTATCGTCGGCAGATCGGCGCTGGATAATTCCATGCCGTAGGCCAGCATCGTCAGCAAGGTCATGCCCGCGAGCCACAAAAACAGCCGCGCCAAGACCTCATGGCGGCGCGGCCATACGGCATGCATGAAATACGCCAGCAGCGGCAGGCTGAGGAATACCGGGATCGCATAAGGGTTGAACTGCCATATCATATAATAGCTGAGAATTGACATCTCTAATAATCAATAGAATGAATGACAAAAGATGGCAATCCGCTGTTTAGACTCTACGCGCAAAGTGCGTGCCGAGTCATCTGTCATTAGGTTAGAAAACGCTTTTATAATGACTAGTCCATGTGGCTAGGCCAGATGGACAGGCGCGCAGAGGCGAAGCGCAATCAAGGATGGCGCTAAAGAGGAAGTCCCCATGCAGAATCCATCGCTGCCGCAGGGGGCTGCAAAACACTCACTTCAGAACAACGGCAGTTGACGCGGTGGCTGCCGGCCATCCAGCAGCACATAGGGCGCGGCCTGTTCCGGCGCGCGCATGCCCAACTGCCGCAGATGCGCCAGATCGCTGATGCGCCCCGTGCGCCGCGCGCGGATGATGGCGTCGGCGCTGCGCGGGCCGATGTTGGGCACGCGCATAAGCTGCTCGCGGCTGGCGCTCATGATCTCCACCGGATTCTGCCGCAAATGCAGTTCGGCATAGGCCTTTTTGGGGTCAATGTCCGTGCGCAGATTGCCGTTCTGCACAAACGGCAGGTCTTCCAGTTCCCAGCGATAATCGCGCAGCAAAAAGCTGGCCTGATACAGCCGGAATTCGCGCAGGGGATGCGTGGCGGCGACATTTTCCAGCGGCGTATGTTTGACCGGGCTAAACGCCGAATAATACGCGCGCACTACGCCGGTCTGACGATAGAGCCGTTCGCTCAGCGCCAGCAGTTCCAGATCGGTATCGCCCACCGCGCCCACCACAAACTGCGTTACAGTGTTCGCCAGCTTTTCCTGTGGGTGCTGCTGTTTGATCTGCTGCGCCAGTTGCAGCATTCGCAGCAGTTCGTTGGCGAAATCCTTTTTGGGCGCCAGCGCGTTCAGCCGCTCCTGCGTCGGCGCTTCCAGATTCACCGATACGCGGTCGGCCAACTGCATCGCGCGGTAAAGCTGGTCATATTCGGCGCCGGGCATGATTTTCAGGTGAATATAGCCGCGGTAGCCGTAGCGCTTGCGCACAATTTCCACCGTGTCGATCAATTTGTCCTGCGTCGTCACGCTGCCTTTGATGATGCCCGACGACAAAAACATACCGTCCACCTGCCGCGCCCGCTGCAACTCGTCAAAAGCCTGTGCCAGTTTTTCCGGGCTGATCGTGACACGCTTGGTTTTGGCGTGCCCCGCGCGGAACGGGCAGTAGTAGCAGTTGCGCTCACAGGCCGTCGTGATCATCGTTTTCAGCAGCGGCTTGCTGCCTTTGGGCGTGCTGACGTTGGTGATGCAGTCTGCCAGGCTGTGCGCCTGATAACGTTCGCGCTGCGGCTGATCGCCCGCCGGTTCGTACAGCGTCACAGCGCCCATCTGCCTGATCTGTGTAATCGTATCCGGTGTGCTCTGGATCAGCATATGCCTCGTTTGTGCCAGACTACAAGGCCGGGGCGCAGGACCTTGCGCCCTCAGCGCCTTGTGCGGACAGCCTACCTCTCTTCAGTATATAGAAATTATGTTCTAAAGTCAAGATTGCGACCCTATGACAGCCAACGAGTTTGTTGAATTTCGGTCTTAACCTCAGTGCGGACGAGTCCAGCCTTGTCCCTACCAAAACATGCGGATAGCCAGGGCTATCGCCAAAACGTTATTATGCGCAACAAGCGACCCCTATCCCTCCGTCCCCCTTTCCCTGCAAGCCAAAAAAGGGGGAGCAAAGGCGGGAATCTACACGCATTTAGCCCCTCTCCGCTAAGGTAAGCGAAGCTTACACCGGGGACGGGGTTGGGGTGGGGTCAAGAAGGTGCAGAATCTATCGCGCAATTTTGATGCGATTGCTCTGTGCGGATAGCGGCTCAGTGATGCGAGCGGCGGGCTTTTTTGTTATAATAATCGCACATTTGTTCAAAACACTGACGAGAAACCCTCATGGCAAAAACCCGCTCCAGCTATGTCTGCCAGCACTGTGGCTACCGCGCGCTCAAAGGTTTCGGTCGCTGTCCCAACTGCGGGCAGTTCAACACGATGATCGAAGAAGTCGAAGAAATCGCCAAACCGGCCAGGCAAAATCGCCAACCGCTGGGCAGTACCCGCAGCGCCCCACAGCGCCTGGCCGAAGTCAGCGCGGACATGGGCGAGCGTCTCTACGTCCCTATCCACGAGTTCAGCCGTGTGTTGGGCGGCGGGATTGTGCCGGGGAGTATCGTGCTGGTGGCGGGCGAACCGGGCGCGGGCAAAAGCACTATGCTGCTGCAAGTCTCGCACGCCATCGCCGAAGAAGTCGGTACTGTCTTGTACGTTTCCGGCGAAGAATCCGCCGCCCAGATCAAAATGCGCGCCGACCGGCTGAATATCAGCGCGCAAGACCTGTTTCTGCTGACAGAAACCAATCTCGGCCAGATTCTCGAACACGTCAACCGTGTTAACCCGACAGTGCTGATCGTGGACTCGATCCAGACGATGTACGCCGATGACCTGGAATCGTCGCCGGGCAACGTCAGCCAGGTGCGGGAATGCGCGGGGCGGCTGCAAGGGCTGGCCAAATCCAGCGGCGTGTGTGTGTTTCTCGTCGGCCACGTGACCAAAGAAGGCAGTATCGCCGGCCCGAAAGTGCTGGAACACATTGTCGATACTGTACTGTACCTCGAAGGCGACCCTTTCCAGGCTTTTCGTCTCCTGCGCAGCGTCAAAAATCGCTTCGGCGCCACCAGCGAAGTCGGCGTTTTTGAGATGTCGGGGACGGGTATGGTCGAAGTGCCCAATCCATCAGAGGCGTTTTTGGCGGAACGGGTGATTAACGCGCCAGGTTCCGCCATCGCCGTGACGATGGAAGGCACGCGCCCGCTGCTGGTGGAACTGCAAGCCCTGACCAGCCCGACACCTTTCGGCAACCCGCGCCGCACGCCTAACGGCGTAGACATGAACCGGCTGCTGCTGGTGAGCGCGGTGCTGAGCAAACGTGTTGGCCTGCGCCTTCATGAACAGGATATTTTTGTCAACGTCGTCGGCGGCATCAAGATCAACGAGCCGGCCTCCGATCTGGCGATGGCCGCGGCGATGGCTTCCAGTTACTATGATAAACCGCTGGCGGCGGATTTAACCTTCATCGGCGAGATCGGGTTGAGCGGCGAACTGCGCGCCGTCGGCCAGCTTGGCGCACGCCTCAACGAAGCGGCCAAATTGGGCTTCAAGCGCGCGCTTGTGCCCAAGATGCGGCGCAAAGTCGATGACGTCCCCTCTGGCCTTAAACTGATCGAGGTGCGCAACATCGCCGAAGCGCTGGCGCTGGCCGTGCCGCGCGAATAATCAACCACAATCGCGTACTGGCTGCCGTGGCGAATCTACGATTTGCCGACACCGGCCATTATCGAACATTTCACAGCTTAGGGCACAACACCTGCGCATCGTGCCCTCACACGCCAGCTTATTTCACGCCGCGCCAGGTATCGCGCATCAGCAGGTGCGAGATAAAGTGCCCGTAGCGGCTGAGGTGGAAGACCAGGCTCGGACGCCAGCTCGGCCAGATCATGAACTCGCGTTTGCGGATGCCTTCCAGAATCGTGCGCGCAACATGTTCCGGCGTGCTGACTTCCACAAACAGCGATTTGGCGCGCATGAAGCGCGTCTGGCGCGCGTTTTCGTCGATCAGCGGCGTGTTGACAAAGTGCGGGTTGACCACCGCGACATACACGCCGTCGTCTTCCAGTTCGATGCGCAGCGCCTGCGCCAGGCTAAGAATCGCCGCTTTGGTCGCGCCGTACAGCGCGAATTCTGGGCCGCCGTAAGAAGCCGAAACCGACCCCAAAAACACCAGCCCGCCTTTGGATTTTTTCAGATAGGGCAGCGCTGTGTAAGCCACCACTGTCGATCCCCACAGGTTAATGTCGATGGTGCGCTTGTGGGCATCCAGCGCGAGCTTGTCGAACATGCCCGTCGGCATGACGCCTGGGAAGTGAATCACCAGATTGAGCGTGCCCCCCAGCGCGGCGACACTCTGTTCCATCGCGCTTAGCACCGCGTCTTTGTCGCAGACATCGACCACGCACGACTGCGCCTTGAGTTCGCGGGCAGTGGCTTCCAGCGCCGCGCCGTTGATGTCCCAGAGCATCAGTTCCGCGCCCAAATTTTTGAGCAGGCGCGCGGTGGATAAGCCCATCCCGCTGGCCGCGCCTGTCAGCAGCACTTTTTGGCCGGCAAAATCATTGGTCATAAGGACTCCCTGTTAACTCTAAACGTAAATAGACAAGCTGCTGCGGGCTGCCGCGTTCACGCACCTGCACCACATGGCTGTCGCTGAAACCCAACCGACGATAGAGCGCCAGCGCGCGCGTATTTTCGGCGTTGGCGCCGATCTCGACACAGGTGGCCTGCATTTCGCGCGCCGCGCGCAGCAAATATTGAATCATGGTGGTGCCGATGCCGCGATTGCGCAGCGGTTCCGAAACGATCAAATCGGTGATTTCCGCGCAGTTCGGCCAGGCGGTAAGCTGCCCATAGGCACGCACGCTGTTGGCCGAATCGAGCACGACAATCCCTAATCCGTTGCCTTCTTTCGCCAATCCCAGCGCGCGGCTGGCAAGATTATACAGCGCGGAATACGAGCGCTCCGGCCAGCAGTATCTTTGCAGCGCATCGATGTCCGTCAAACGCACCGGGCGAATGCGCCAGCGCGTATCGGGGGAGTGTAAGGCAAGCGGTCGTTGCATCATATCTTAAGTATAGCGAAAGCGGTTGCCGTGTGTACTACCTTGCAGTACACTGGCAGAGTTTATGATTTTTGACACCTTTTAATCCATGATTGATTACCGCATCCTGCATACCGTGCCCGAACTGCGCGCTGTCGAACAATTGGAAATCGTCGTCTGGGGGCTGAACCCGCTGGACGCTGTGCCGATGTATATCATGCACGCGGCGGCGGAAAACGGCGGCGTGACGCTGGGGGCTTACGACGGCGAACAGATGGTGGGCATGGCGTTTGGCTTCGCGGCCAAACGCGGCGCAGAGGTGTTTTTCTGGTCGCACATGGCGGGTGTGCATCCGGCCTATCAAGGGCGGGGCGTAGGCTATGAACTCAAACAGCGCCAGCGCGCATGGGCGCTTGAACAGGGCTACGAAATCATTCGTTGGACGTTCGACCCCTTGCAGCGCGGCAACGCGCACTTCAATATCGCGCTGTTGGGCGCGACGGTGAGCGTCTATCACGAGAATTTTTACGGCGACATGGACGACGATATTAATCGCGGCCTGCCATCGGATCGTGTAGAAGCGGCATGGAAGCTGCGGCAGCCACAAGGCAAGGCGCATACGGGGCGTGTGCCGCCGGCGCTGCTGCAAGCCGCCGATGACGTCCATCTCGCGCTGAATCTCCCGTCGCAGTGGCAGGAAGCGGCCTATTTTGTACCGCTGCCGCGCGCTTCGTGGTCGAGCATCGAAACGCATACACTGCGGCTCACGTGGCGTATGGGCGTGCGCGCCGCGCTGCAAACTGCCTTCGCGCAGGGTTACACGGCGGCGGGATTTCATAAAGAAGCCAACGGCTATATCGTGGAGAAGCGCAGCAATGCTTAAGCGAATTTTGGCGCTGCTGGCTGCGCTGCTGGTCGCGCTGCTGGCGGCCTGCGACAACCTGAACGCCCCGGCGCAGCTTCCTACGCTGGCCGTTTTCCCCACCGCGACCCTGACACCCGTGCCGAGCGCTGCGCCTGTGGTTGTCACCCAAGTCGTCGGCATCCCCACGCCCACGCCGCCGCCGACCGATGTGGGTGTGCTGATCGGGACACTCGTTGAGGGGCAGGTGCAGGGCGGTTTGTTCGATGATGGCCGTATCCAGGTCTACACGTTTGAAGCGCGCGCCGGGCAAATGGTCAGCATCAGCATGGCGCGCGTCTCCGGCACGCTGGATCCGTATCTGCTGCTTATCAGTCCATCGGGCGAACCGCTGGCGGTGGACGATAACAACGGCGTGGACGGCGGCGCGCTGCTGCGCAATATCCCGCTGCCTGTGAGCGGCGTATACCGCGTGCAGGCTTCGGGCAAAGGTTTCACCGGCGGTTACAGCATCCAACTGCTGTTTAATCCGCAACCTGTCACGCCGGTTTTCAGCACGCCCGCGCCCGCTGCGCCGCAGGTCGAGGTACTGACCCCTACGCTGGCCACCGCCGTCAGCGGCAGAAATCGTCTGGAAGATCATGTGCCGCTGCTGGGCAGCATCAGCCGGGCGGGGGACATCGACATTTTTTCGTTTTTCGCGGCGGCGGGCGAGCGCATTTCTGTCGGCGTGAGCCCGGCGGGCGACGGTGCGCTGCGCCCGAACATCGACATCATCGGCCCCGATGGCGAAGTAATCGCCAGCGCCAACGCCGATAATTCCGCCGCGGGCGATGACGCGCTGGTCGCTAATGTGCCGATTCGCAGCACCGCCGTGTACAGCGTGTATATCACCGGGCTGGAAAACACGATGGGCGATTATGTGGTGTCTTATGGGCGCGGCGTCTCGCGCGAGGATGTGCAGCAGGGGCGCACCATCGCCGATCAAGCCTTTGTGGGCACGATCCCGCGGCGTGGGCTGCGCCATGTCTGGAGTTTATACCTGAACGCGGGCGACATCATCGCCGTCGCGGTGACGCCGGACGATGAATCGTTCGACCCTGTGCTGGAATTCGCGCTCGCTAATGATGACACGCCGGACGATACGACGGACAACGTGATCGCGCGCGACGATAACAGCGGCGGCGCGCGCGCGGCGCTGATCGCCCAGGTGAGCGCGCCGGCCAGCGGACTGTACCACATTCGTATCACGGCGGCGGGGGCGGCTTCTGTCGGCGCGTATACCATGATCTGGCGCTACATCAACGCCGCGCCAACGGCCACTCCGCTGCCGGGCGTGGTGGCGATTTTCAGCATTGCCGAGACAGTGCCCCCCAACACCTATCTTTTTTATCCGTTTCAGGGGCAGGCGGGCGTAGAGATGCAGATTCGGGTTGTGGGGCAGGCGGGCAGCGGGCTTGACCCGGTGGTGGCTGTGCTCGACCCGGCAGGGCAGGTGATCGCGGAGGCCGATGACAGCGACGGTACGTTGAACCCGCGCCTGACGCTGACCCTGCCAGAGAACGGCACCTTCACAGTGCGCGTGGCCGGATACAGCGGCAGCAGCGGCGGTTTCACGCTGACGGTGGAACGGCTTTTTCCGGCGTCGTAGCGGGAGTGTGTACTTTGGCTCGCCAGCAGTTGAAACTGCCGGCTGCCGGCGGCGTCCCGCCGAAGAGGTCGTTTCGAACGATGGGGCGCGCCGGGTAGCCGCTGTGATCCGCGTGCCAAGCGCAAAACACCGTTCAGCCGCCAAAAACGAAAAGGGCATCCTGCGCGGATACCCTTTTGAATTTGGCGATGGTGATGCTTTTAGAAGCTGTGGAAAAGCACCGGCACGGGGCTGGTAAGCGGCGTTCTGCTGCTGGAGGCGGCGCTGGCTTTCATGAAGCCGATCGTCAGCAGGGCGATGAAGCCCCAAATCAGCACCAGGCGAGTAATGTTTCTGGTTGTTCTGCTGCTTGTGCGAACCATGATGTCCCTCAGAATGAGAATGTGTAATGTTCGTAATGATCTATAAAGCATGATACACCCAATTCGACCTTGGCGTTCCGAAGAAATCATAAATTTTCGTGAAAAAATTGTGAAGCGCTTATTGCGAGGCCAACCCCCCTATACCGGAGGCAGCGTGTCAGGGGGCAAGCGAGAGGTGAACCAGCAGCGGGAAGTGGTCGCTGCCGGCGGCTTCTGGCCAGACACGGGCATCGACCGGGACAATAGCGCTGTTGTAGAAGACATAATCGAGGCGCGCCAGCGGGAAAAACGCCGGGAAGGTCAGCCCCAGCCCGCCGCCTTCCGCCCGAAAGGCGTCGCCATACGAGGCCGTGATGCGCTCGTAAGCATCGGAGAGATCGGAGATGTTGAAGTCGCCCGCCAGCACGACGGCGCCGCTTTCCGCCGCCGCGCGCGCCAGGGCATCGTCGATTTCGGCGTTTTGTGGCGTCTGATTAAACAGGCCGCGCGTTAATAAGAAGGGGTGAATAGGATGCAGGGAATAGATAACGACGGGCGTGTCGTTGATCTGCACCTCCAGGCGCAGATGGCCGAGTTCCATCTGCCAGTAGGTTTGTGTCACGATGGGGTAGCGGCTGAGCGCGCCCTGTCCGGCATGGCCTTCGTGGGGGTAAAAAACGCGCTGCGGATACAGATCGGCCAGATTCTGCTCGAAATAGACGGCGGCGGTGGCGCTCACCTCTTGCAGCAGCACAATTTCGGCATCGGCTTCGCGGATGATACGCGCGATTTCACTGTAACTGTCATTGCGCGAGTAAACATTGTAGGTCAGCAGACCGAAGCGAATGTCGCCGGGCTGCGCGGTCGTCGGGGGCGGCAGCAGCACAGTGCTGTAGAGCAGCATGAAACCCAACAGAGCCGGAAACTGGGCGACCATGACGCGCATATGGCGCGTGATAAGGCCGATGAGCAGCAGCGCCAGCGCCGGGAAAAACAGCGCCGGCAGCAGCGCGTCGAACAACGCCACCAACCAGAAGCGCTCGCCCACCAGCAGCCGCAGCACTAAAAACAGCGCGATGAACAGGCCATAGCCGATGGCGAAAATGCGTGCGGCGCGTCCTACTCTGCGTAAATGCTTCATCCAGATTGTCCAACCCATGCCAGCCGAGCGAATACGGGATGATGGTCAGAGCCGCCCGTATCCGGCCACACCAGTGCTTCCAGCGGCACAAACGCTGGATTATAGAATACGTAGTCCAGACGCGCCAGCGGCAGCGCGCCGGGAAAGGTCAGCCCCAGCCCGCTGCCTACCGTGCGGAAGGCGTCGCTATACAGCGCGGCGAAGCGCTGATACATGGCGCTCTGGTCGCTGGTGTTGAAGTCACCGACCAGCAGCAGCGGCACGTTTTCGTTGACGGTGCGCGCCAGAATGTCATCGATTTCGCGCTGCTGCGCCTCGAAGCTGAAAAACACGCGGCGGTTGAGTGTAAAATGCACCGGATGCACGTTGTAGAGAACGATGGGCGTGCCGCCGAAATCGAGCAGCACACGCTGATGCGCGCGTTCGACCTGCCAGTAATTGTCTTCCAGAATCGGAAAACGGCTGAGCACAGCCTGTCCCGGCGGTTGAAGATCCGGGTGGAAGGCGCGATAAGGATACAGGTCGGCCAGATCATCGTCCAGGTAAAAATAGGCGGCGCGGTTGACCTCTTGCAGCGCGACGACATCGGCGTCAACGGCGCGGAGCATCTGCACGACGGCTTCGAAATCGCGGTTGCGCAGACTGAGATTAAAGGTTAGGACGCTGATTTGCGGCGCATCGGCGGCGGGCGTGGGAGCAGAAACAGTGGGCAAAAAGAGTGTACCGTACATCAGCGCGAAGGCCAGCGCTGGCGGGGCTTGCAGCGCGGCGGCACGCCAGCGGCGCAGCAGCAGCAGCAGCGGCAAAAAGAGCAGCGCGGGCAACAACAGCGCGGGCAGAAAATTGTTAAAAAGCAGCACCGGCCACAGACTTTCGCCCGACAGCAGACGCAGCAGCAGCAGCAGGCTGGCACCCGCGCCGTACAGCAGCAGCGGCCATAGCAGTAAATGTCCTAGTCTGACGAGTATGTTGGGCGGAGGTTGTTCAGTCATCGGCCAAACCTAGTTGTACCCGCAGCGGATAGTGGTCAGAGCCGCCGGCGTCTGGCCAGACCTGCGCTTCCAGCGGCAGCAGCCCGCTCACGAACACGTAGTCCAGGCGCAGCAGCGGCGGCAGCGGCAGCGGACGCGCGCGGAAGCCCGGCAGCGTATCGGCGCGGCTCCATTCTGGGAACGTCAGGCCGAAGCCATAGCCGACGGCGCGGTAGACGTCAGTGTGGCGTGCGGTGATCCGTGCATAGTCCTCCGACCATTCGCCCATATTAAAATCGCCCAGCATCACAACAGGTACGCTTTCACCCGCTGCCCGTTGCAGCACAATATCGATCTCTGCGCCGCGCACACTGTCATCGTAAAAGCTGCCAACCATGCCGGGATGCACGGGATGGGTGTTGTAGAAAACGAGGCGCCGCCCGTCGAAATCGATCAGCGCGCGCAAATGCCCCATCGTGGCGCGCAGGTGCGTGTTCTGCCAGTAAGTTTCTGCGACAATCGGATGCCGGCTGAAGATGCCCTGCCCATGTGTGGGGTTGGTTGTGCCGGGATACAGCGCGCTGTAGGGGTACAGATCGCGCAGCGCCGGCGGCAGCCCCGCAGCGGCGAACACACTCAGTTCCTGCACGGCGATCACATCCGCGCCGGACGCGCGCATCACGGCGATCATGCCGCTGAGATCGGCGCGTTCGGCGTGCAGATTATAGGTGAGCACGGTGATGGCCGGGCTGCTGCTGTGCGCGCGCGGCAAAAACTGCGCGCCATACGTCAGCAAAAAGGTGAGCGCGGGCACAAGCTGTGTGGCGGCCAGCGGCAGGGCGATGCTCCAGGCCGCCGCCCTGCGTTTGAGCAGTAGAGGCAGCGCGAGCAAAGGCAAAAACAGCAGCGCAGGCAGCAGCAGCAGATGCAAGAAGTTGCTGAGGAAACCCAGCAGCGGCCAGGATTCGCCCAGCAGCAGGCGCAGCCCTATAAAACCGCTGACGCTGAGGCCATAAGCCCCCGCCAGCGCGCGAAAGAGATTAACGACGATGTGTGCCAACGCTTTCAGGCTCATGCGCGCCCGGAGGCTACTGAATGCTCAGCAGAACGTTCGCTTCTTTGCGCCACAGGCCTTCCAGATCGTAGTACTGGCGCTGGCGTTCCAGGAACAGATGCACGATGATGTCGCCGTAATCCATCAGCATCCAACCGCTTTCGGGCGTGCCTTCGACACTAAAGGGCAGTTTGCCGCCGCGCTCTTTGACGCCGGTGCGCACATGATCAACCAGCGCGCGCAGTTGGCGATCGCTGTTGCCGTTACAGATGATGAAGAAATCGGCGATGATGGTATCGGGACGCAGGTCGAGCAGAACGATGTTTTCGGCCTTTTTGTCCTCCAACGTGTCCACGATAAAACGAGCCAGGTCAATGCTTTCCAGAACAAGCCTCCTCAAACAAGAAATCAGGGTGTAAGAACGCCCTGTGCCTGCAAAAACGCACGCACAGCGGCAGCGAATCGTTCCGGCTCTTCGTCTAACGGCTGGTGATGGGCGGTGTCGAACTCCAGCAGCCGTCCGTTCGGCAGGCAGCCCGCCGCCAGCCGTCCTTCATCCGGCGGCACGGTGTAGTCGCTGCCGCCGACGATCACCAGCGCCGGGTGTTTGATACGCTCCAGATAGGGGCCGAGATTCTCGCGCGCCATACTGTCCAGCCCGCTGACCGCCGACTGCCAGCTCATGCGCTGGAAATCGTGCTGGACACGCTCGTCGGCGGCTTTATCGGCGTATAAGGCCATCGGCAGCCACTGCTTCCAGAAATCCGACTGCGCCACTTCCCACAGCCGTTTGGAGTTTTGCATCAGGAAGCGCGCCACAGAGGAATTGAACAGTTGGTGCGTGTTGAAGGCAAACCGCCCGGTAACACAGGGACAGACCAACAGCAGCGTATGCAGCATTCGCGGGCGCGCCAGCGCCATTTTGAGCGCGATCATGCCGCCCATCGAGTGCCCGATGACGGCCTGCGGACGGATACGCTGCTGGTCGCAAAAATCGAACAGCGCCGCCATATGCCCGTTTATGTCGATACCCAACGCATCTTGCGAGAGTGTGGACGCGCCGAAGCCCGGCAAATCTACCGACCAGAAGCGCACTTCGTGGCGCATATCGCGCACGAGCCGATCCCACATGCGCCCGGAACTGGCCCAGCCATGCACCAGCAGCACATCGGGGCCAGCGCCGCTGCATTCATAATACAAATCAACGATACGGTTCGAAATCGTCATGCTGCACATTATAGCATGGCGCATCAATTGTGTTGCGGGAGAAATTCGCGTACACTGTGCGGCACACACTATGGCTTTCTTGCAACTTTTTCAAAACGCTGTGCAAACTTCTTTTCTGCTGCGCTGGACGCTGGCCAACACGGTGGGCTGGTCACTGGGGCTGCTGCTGGGTCTGCTGCTGGGCGCGCCGTTGGGCCAATGGCTGGGGACGCCGCTGCTGGCGCTGCTGTTGAGTGGGGCACTGGCGGGGCTGGTGGTGGGCACGTGCCAGTATTGGGCGCTGCGCGCCATCGTCAGCCGCCGCTGGCCGCTATACAGTCTGGTGGGCGGCGTGCTGGGGGCGTTTCCGGCCTTGCTGCTCGGATTCACGCTGTTGTTGGGCTGGCCGCTGGGCATGGCGCTGATGGGCGCGGGCTTCGCCGGGGTGCTGGCGGCAGCGCAGTGCCTCGTGCCGAGCGTCAAACCTGACGTGGCGTTTTTGCGCACACATGCGGGTGGCTGGCTGGCGTTCAATATGCTGGCGGGCGGGCTGTGCGGCGCGGCGTCGGTGCTGGCGGCGCTGCCGATCCTGCCGCTGGTATGTTCCGCCGGGCCGCCGCTCTTCGGCCTGGTCACCGGACTGCTGCTGGTGCGTGTCATCCTTCCTGAAAACGCGCGCGCATAATCGCCTCGTCGGCTTTTGTGCGCCATGCTACAATCGCGCGCTGCGTAATAACTATTGTGGACTCTCTTTCATTCAAGGAAACATGATAGATGAACAAGGTGTTGATTTTTCTGGGCGCCGCGCTGAGCTGCCTCGTCGCGGGGTTTCTTGTCGGCATCTTAGCCTTTGGCCCGCTGCAAGCCAGCACAACGGCCAGCGCGGTTATTGCGATCATCGGCCTGGTCGTCTGGACGGCGCTGTGGTCGCGCATAGCGCAGCGTGGCGCGCGTTGGGGCTTATTTGCGCTGCCGCTGCTGGTCTTCGCGACGCTGACTGTTTTTTCGCTGTGGCAGATGTACAGCGTGGGGGCTTTCCCGCCGCTGAACGATGACCGTCTGGGAAATTTTGACCGTCTGTGGAGCGCGATCCGCGACACCTATCCTTATTTTGACATCAAGGATGTAGACTGGGACGAGGTATACAGCCGCTATCGCCCGCAGATCGCCGCTGCGCCAGACGATGCCGCCTATTTCGCGCTGATCGCCGCAATGCTGTCGGAACTGGACGACGGGCACACGGTGCTGAGCAATCCATACACGCCCTTTACCGCCTGGTTCGGCAGGCTGGAGGACATCGAGGGACAGGTTGTGCTGATGCAGCCGACAGAGGCCGCCGCTGCCGCGGGATTGGCGCGCGGCGATGTGATTCTGAGGCTCAACGGCCAGAGCGTAGATGAGGCAGTGGCCGCGCTGCCGCCCGATCTGCGCAACGGTTCGACGCCCTGGGGCCGGCGCGACACCGCTCTTTCAAACGTCTTCGGCATTTTCGGCGCTGCGACACAGCTTGACGTGACCTATATAAACGCGGCGGGGGAAACGCTGGCGCTGACGCTGCGCCCGCCCGAAGCACAGAGCAGCAGCGCGCCCGGCGGGCCGACGATTACGGGCGAACTGTTGGAATCGGGCTACGGCTATATCCGTATTCCGCGTTTTTGGGAACGCGAAGGTCAAGACCTGGTCGCGGAATTTGACACGGCGCTGGAGGCGCTGTTCGACACGCCCGGCATCATTATCGACTTACGCAGCAACGGCGGCGGCAATTCGGTGCTGAGCGACAGGATGGCCGGGCGGCTGCTGGCGAGTACATTCGTCTACGGGCGCGATGTGTGGCGCCAGCGCCTGCCGCAGCGCTTGTGGTGGGGGTACAGCGAGTACACCGTGCTGCCACGCGGCAGGCAGTATACGGGGCATGTTGTCCTGCTGATCGACGCGACAACGGCCAGCAGCGCTGAATGGTTCGTTGTGGCGCTGGTGGACGGCGGGCGCGCGCAAACAGTGGGCCGCACCAGCACCGGCTCGACGGGCAATCCGATCACATTTTTGCTGCCGGCGGATGGCGTGGCGCGCTTTTCCAGCGGCGATTTCCGCCGTATCGATGGCACGCGCGTCGAAGGCCTGGGCATCGCGCCCGATGTGGCGGTGACCTGGACTCTGGATGACGTGCGCGCTGGGCACGACCCGGATATTGCCGCCGCAGCAGCGTGGTTAAGCGCGCAGCCCTAGGGCAATTGCGTTTTTGCCGCCCAAAAGCTGCGGAACAATGTCCTGATTTGTGCTCACAAATTGCATTCCACAAGCACAATCGCCTGTAATTTAATGCCTTTAATCGGGCAGAAACTCTCTGCGCTGTAGGGGTAGTGCGCGCCGCGCTGCCCCTGCAACGGAAGCAAGCGACTTCTTAGGGAGGTCATATGACCGAATTTGTGGTGCACGCTCGGATGTTTGGAAAGCAGGACAGCGGCCAACTGCGCGTGATGGGCATCGACCCGGCGCGCGATGGCCGGCGGCTGCGCGACCTGATCGGCGTGCAGTTGCAAATGTCGGGGATGCCCGACAACATCACGCTGCGCGAGGCCATGAAATTGTTCTACGCCTATCATCACGCTGCGCCGCGTTTTGAACTGCTGGAAAGGCGCGGTGTGCAAGAGAAGTTTGATACGCAGTATGCCCTGCTCTCCGGCGGGCAAAAACGGCGGCTGGCGCTGGCGCTGCTGGCGATAGCGGCCTACGCGCTGACCGCCCTGCTGACGCTGTTTTAAGCTGTGTCTTGAATTTCGCCCGGCTTGCTCGTATCGTAATGCCGTTATCTGAACGAGGTGGAGCAGTTGGGCGAAGTCATTACGCTGGACGAAGCGCGCGCGCGCCGGTCTGATCTGCGTGCCAACCAGCAGCCGCTGGTGTTGACCAACGGGCATTTTGATCTGCTGCATGTGGGGCATCTGGATTATCTGGAAAAAGCGCGCGCGCTGGGCGCGGCGCTGTACGTCGGCGTGAACGATGATGCGGGCACGCGGCGGCTGAAAGGCGTTGGGCGTCCGCTGATCCCGGCGCATGAACGGGCGCGGCTGCTAGCGGCGCTGGCCCCGGTGACGGCCGTCATTCTGTTCAGCGAGGACACCGCCGAAGCGCTTATCACGGCGTTGCAGCCCGAAATCTATGTCAAAGGGGGCGATTATGCGCTGGCGGACGCGGTTTCGCCCACGCGCAAAGCGCTGCCCGAAGCGGCTGTCGTACAGCATTACGGCGGCCAGATCGTTTTTATTGACTACTTGCCCAACCACAGCACCTCCGACCTGATCGCGCGGGTGAAAGCATTACGTTGAAATCACACCCCTCTCCTGTCGAAAACACGACTGAACACAGCCCGGCGGAAACGCAGCAGGCGACTAACGCGCGTGTCGCGCGGGCGACAGGCGTGCTGGCGCTGGGCAATATCAGCAGCCGTGTGCTGGGGCTGGCGCGCGAAGTCGTGCTCAGTAATTTGTTTGGCGCGGGCGCGGCGGTAGATGCCTATCGCGTCGCCGTGAACATTATCACGGCGTTTTATGATTTGCTGATCGGCGGGCATGTCAACGGCGCGCTGATTCCTGTGCTCAGCGAGGTGCTGGCGCGCAAAGGCCGCAACGAACTGTGGCGGCTGGTTTCGATCCTGTGCAGTCTGGTGACGGTGGCGCTGGCGCTGCTGGTGATCGCGATTGTCGTTTTTGCGCCGCAGATCGTGACGCTCAACGGCAGCGGTTTTGACGCCGAGACAACACGGCTGGCGATTGATTTGCTGCGGCTGACGGCGCCGGCGCTGTTGTTTTTGAGCCTGTTTGCTGTATTGAGCGGAACATTATATGCGCTGCGGATGTTTCATTGGCCGGCTTTTGCGGGGGCGCTGTTTAACGGCACGATTGTTTTGGTGACCCTGGTGTTTGTCTCGCCGCCGCAGTTTACGGCGCAGATGGATGGGCTGATGATCGGCTGGACGCAGGCGCGCGCGCCGGAGGCCATCACTATCACAGCCTTGGGCTGGCTGGCGGGCGCGCTGGCACAGGTGTTTTTACAACTACCGGGGCTGCGCGGTGCCGCTGTGCGCTTTACGCTCGTCTGGCGGCATCCCGCCTTACGC
Organism: Chloroflexota bacterium; assembly: GCA_013388745.1. Classification (GTDB taxonomy): domain Bacteria; phylum Chloroflexota; class Anaerolineae; order Aggregatilineales; family Phototrophicaceae; genus JACAER01. Next base: position 101,466 of record JACAER010000034.1, on the reverse strand, counting down.
CAGATCGCGCGGTTATACGCGCCGGTGATTTTTTCGCTGGTGCTCGATACGCTGGTGATTCGCCAGTTCAGCTATAACCTTGCCAGTCAGACAGGCACAGGCAGTATCGGCTATATGGGCTGGGCGACGACGCTGATTCAGTTCCCGCAAGGACTGGTGGCGACGGCTATCAGTATCGCCATTTTGCCGACGCTGGCGCGGCAGGCGGCCTTGATCGCTGACAGCGGCGAGCAGGCGTTCAAGGATACGCTCGGTTTGGGCCTGCGGCTGGCGACGACGCTGATTGTCCCGGCGGCGGTGGGCCTGTTCGTGCTGGCTGTGCCCATTGTGGCGCTGATTTTTCAGCATGGGGCGTTCACGGCGCACGATACGGCGATGACGGCGCTGGCCTTGCGGCTGTACCTGGTGGGTCTGCCTTTCGCGGCGCTGGATTTGCTGCTGGTGTACGCTTTTTACGCGCGCCAGGACACACTGACCCCGGCGCTGGTGGGGTTGTTGAGCCTGGCGGTGTATATGGTGGTAGCCGTAGCGCTTTTGCCGACTTACGGGCTGTTCAGCCTGATGATCGCCGACAGCGTTAAGCATATCGTCCATGCCTCGGTTTCGGCGTACCTGTTATGGCGGCGGCTGAAGGGTCTGGGCGGGCAGCGGCTGGCGCTGACCTTCGTGAAGGTGGGGCTGGCGGCGGTGGGGCTGGCGCTGGTCACGCGCACGGCGTTGGTGCTGCTGGTGGGGGTGTGGGGGATTCAGAGTTTCTGGCTGGAGGCGCTGACTGTGGTAGTAGCGGGGGGCACGGGCAGTCTGGTGTATCTGGGCGCGGCGTGGACGCTGCGGGTGGAGGAACTGCGCTGGCTGCTGGCAATGCTGCGGCAGCGGTTGGGGCGCGGCGGCTAAGGCTGTGCCGCAACTGACACTAACGCCACGGTCTACGCCGGCTGCGGCAGGGTTTTGGCGAGGCGCTGGTAGGCTTGCGCTTCGGTGTCGGCGATGCGCAGCAGCAGCGCGACGGCGGCGGTCAAGCTGCCGTTTTGTTGCCAGAGCAGGTTGACCAGTTCGTCGCTGAAGGCGCGGATATACTGCCCGGACTGCGCCAGCAGCGCGGCGGCCTCGTCCCAGGCGGGCAGCGCATAGGTCGTGGCAAGTTGTGTGAGCAGGCGCGCGAAGCCCTGCCGCCCGCCTGTGTAATCGGGGGATTCGTTATCCCAGCCGGTGAGGCGTTTGGGCAGCATAGGCGGATTGCCCGTGTACTCGACCATCTGCCGCAGCGCGCTTTCCAACGCCTGCGCGCTGAGTTCGCGCGGCCATTGCGGCAGTTCGCGCGCCAGCTTGCGGATTCCGGGCACGCCGAACATTTTTACGGGCGGATGCAGCATCCAGTCGGCTTTTTGCGCCAGCGCACGCAGCGCAATCGTCAACGGGTCGGCCACCTGCGCATCAAAGTAGAAGGCGAAATGTGTGTTCTTCTGCGAGAGACCGGGCACATGCACATCCCACGCGGCTTGCAAATCGCCGTAGGGCACAAGCTGCGGCATGGGACGATCGCAGTCATGCACCCAGACGCCGCTGTCTTCGTAGCCGACCATCAGGATATAGTGAATCGGCACATGATACTGATGGTAGAACTTGGTGAAATACGGCAGGTGGTACATATCGACAGCGCCCAGAATGACAGGCGTGCCAGCGTCGATGTGCGCGCGCACTTCTTTGAGCGCGGTTTTGTAGCCTTTGCCTTCGCTGATCTCCCAACGAAAGCCAATAGCCGCGCCGAGCACACGGTACTGATCCTGTGGGCGCGTGCCCCAGCCGACAAAACGCATGTCTTTGTACTTGATGTAGCTGAAACCGGCCATCCCGCTCAGGTAGAACAGAAACCAATCGGGCAGGCGCGTGCCAGTGCGCGCTTCGTACAGGTCTTCCAGCCCGTTGACCATGCACGTCATGGGGCAAACTTTGTGAGGCAGTGCGATCTGTGGCATGATTTTTCCCTCAAACACCGATTTATCCTCACTGTACACCTTCCAGCAACTGGAAGGTCAAGCGCCGGCGTCCAGAAATATGACGAACGTCATGGGCGACGGGCTTGGCAGGTGGGGCGGAATGCGCCACAATTAAGGTGACGGACTTATCTGAATGACGGGGGAAGATTATGAGCGAGTCACAGACGGTACAGGCGCGACCGGATATCGATATCGACAGTGATTTGCACGAACTGGTGAAGGCTTACCCGCCGCTGCAAGCCGACCGGCATCACCTACACATCAGCGTATCTAACGGGCAGGTGCAGGTGAGCGGACATGTCAAATCGCCAATGACACGGCGCTTTGTCGAGACCCGTTTCGGCAGCGTCGCGGGCGTGAAGAATGTGCAGCTTGATGGACTGTACGACGACGAAACGCTTCGGCTGGCGGCGGGCAAACTGGTGCCGCCGGGCGCGCTGGTGACGAGCGATTACGGCACGCTGGTGCTGGCGGGCGTGGTCGAGGCCGGCGCGCGCGAAGCGTTAATTAAGCAGCTCGAAGGTATTGCCGGCGTCAAGCGCGTCGTAGCGGGTTTCCGCGATTAAGCCCGCTTATTCGCTGTAGAGCGCGGTACGGCGCATCGCGGGCCGCAAGGATTGGTGGCGCGCCATGACCTGCCAGACGCGCAGCGCGGCTTCCATCTGGATGCGCATGGACATTTTAGACTTGCCATGCCGGCGGTCAGGGAAATAGATCGGCACTTCGCTCATACGGAAGCCGAGTTTATGGGCGACGTAGGCGATTTCGACCTGAAAGACGTAGCCGTTGGAGCGCACGCGATCGAGGTCGATACCCACCAGCGTTTCGCGCCGCCAGAGCCGAAAGCCCCCCGTCGCATCGTTGATCGGCAGCCCTAGAATCGTGGGGACATAAACGCGGTTAGCGAAACGGCTGAGCAGCTTGCGATACCAGCCCCAGCGTTCATCGACGCTGCCCCCTTTGGCAAAGCGTGAGCCAACGACGACATCATAGCCGCTTTCGAGGCGGGCGATCAGTTCCGGGATGTATTTGGGCTGGTGGCTGAAATCGGCGTCCATTTGCAGCATATAATCGGCGCCCATGCTGATAGCGCGTTTGAAGCCGGCGATATAGGCGGGGCCGAGACCGTTTTTTTCCTGACGGTGTAACACGGCGATGCGCCCGCCGGACTGCTGTGCCAATTCCTCTGCTTTTTGCCCGGTGCCATCGGGCGAATTATCATCCACGACCAGAATATTGAGGCCGGGCACGGGCAGTGCCAGCAGCGCTTCGCTGATTTGGGTCAGGTTTTCGATTTCATTGTAGGTAGGCAGTACGACAGTAAGATTGGGCATTCCGTGATTTCCTGCGGGTGGATACGTTGCTCCGTCTAGGATACAACTGAATTGGCACAGCGCATAGTGAAGGTTCAACAGCGTACAGCGTGAAACAATACTCAACACCGGCAGGCGCAAAACGCTGCGCCGCAGGTCGCGGCTCGTAGGGCAAACGTAGGGCAGGCGTAGGGCAGGCGTCAAGCAGGGGCGCAGGCAGTGCGGCTACCATAACAACATCTGGCGGATTCTGCCCCCACCGTCTCCGCTAGAGAAAAGCTTCCCCTTAAAGCCAGACACCCCCACTCCCTCCCGGGGGTGTCTGGATTCTAAGCCCGTATCCGCATGTTTTGGGAGGGACAAGGCCGCCTTGTCGGCTGGCAACCGACGATACCGGCCTCGCCCCACTTTCAAGCTTGGGCTTGACGCAAGACCGCCAGGGCAGCGCGCAGTGTTTAGCCGCTGCTGGGGCGTGGCAGGAAGGGAATCAGCGCGCTGGCGACGGACTGAATAGGCAGGGTTTGCAGCCAGACGCGCCCCGGCCCTTTGAGCGTGGTCATGAACAGGCCTTCGCCGCCAAACAGGATGTTTTTGACGCCGCCTTTGACCATTTCGACATCGAACTGCACCGATGGCTCGAACATAGCGACATAGCCGGTATCGACCTTCATTTCCTGGCCGGCGCCCAGCGTGTATTCGATCACCTCGCCGTCGATTTCGGTGAACACCCAGCCGGGGCCGCTGATTTTTTGCATAATGAAGCCCTCGCCACCGAAGAACCCCGCGCCCAACTGCTTGCGGAAATGGATTTCCAGTTTGACGGTATCCTGGCCGCAGAGGAAAGCGCCTTTCTGGGCGATGAGGGATTGGCCTTCCTTGAGTTCGGTGGCGATGATTTGTCCCGGCGAGGACGGGCCAAAAGCGATCAGGCCGTCGTTCCCCTGGCAGGTGAAGGTCGTCAGGAACAGCGATTCGCCGGAAAGCGCGCGCCCCAAAAAGCCGCCCAGCCCGCCGCCGCGCCCGCTGGTCTTCATCTCGATATTGGCCGACATCCAACACATGCCGCCGGCTTCGGTGAAGAGCGCTTCGCCGCGTTGCAGCTTGAATTCGACAACCGGCATGGTCGTGCCTTTGATGGTGTATTCCATAAAAACTCTCCCAATTGTGAGCAAAAACACTATCCCCTATTGTATCCGATACGCTGGGCGCGGTATGTTAGAACCCAAAAACGATTCGCGTAATCCTTCGAAATCGTCTATGGTTAAAAGAGGTTTCTTATATGTAAACGAGCGATGATTCGGGTTTTTTATGACCGTGCAAACAACGCGCGTTTTGTTTGTTGCTGTCCCCCTGCTGCTGCCAACACCGTCGGACTTGGAGATTATCCATGTGGCCACTGCCCCAGAGGCTCTGGCGCGGGTGAGTGACACTCGTTTTCAGGCGCTGGTGATCGACAACCGGCTGTTGGGGGCGCTGCGCGACGGGGCGCCGGGCGACCCGCCGATCATTACGATTGTGAGCGATGAATCGCAGGGCGAGCAGGCTATCTGGGGCGGCGCGCAGGGCTATATTGTGCGCGGGGACTTCGACGCGCGCATGCTGCGCTACGTGCTGCGGCATGTGCTGGAGCGGCGGGTGCTGCAAAACACGCTGCTGCGCCTTTCGGAACAGACTCTTGACCATGAAATGCGTTTTCGCAACCTGATCGCGCGCAATGCCGACGGTATGGTGGTGGTCGATCAGCAAGGGACGATGCGTTTCATCAACCCGGCAGCGGCGGCGCTGTGCGAAAGCGAAGCTGCCAAAATGGTCGGCCAGCCGTTTCCCTGGCCCCTTGATGCCGACAATACCACCTATCACCAGCTTGAACGCCCATCCGGCAAATTGACTGTGGAGATGCATGTCGTCGAAACAGAGTGGATGGGCGAGGTGGCGTTTCTGGCGACGCTGCGCGACATCAGTGAACGCATCGTGATGGAAAATGTGCTGCGCGAGGTAGCGCGCGCCAACAGCCGCTTTGCCACGACGATTGAACGGCTGGGCGTCGGCGTGCTGATCGCCGAAGCGCGCAGCGAAGACAACGGCATCCTGTATATCAATCCGGCGTTCAGCAAAATCACCGGGTACGTGCTGGAGGATGTGCTGGGCAAAGACCCGCGTATTTTGCAGGGCGCGCAGACCGATCCGGCCATGATCGAGGCGATGGGACAAGCCATCATCGCGCAGCGCCCGTTTGAAGGCATCGTCTTGAACTATCGTAAGGATGGCAGTATCTTCTGGAATAAATTGTCGATCAATCCGGTGTTCGATGAAGAAGGCGCGTTGATGAACTGGGTGGGGCTGGTGACGGACTTCACGCCGATTGTGGAGGCTGAAGCGCGCCTGAAGCAGGAGCGCGATTTTTCGTCGGCCATCATCAACACGGCGGGCAGCCTGATCGTGGTGACGGACGCAGCAGGGCGTATCGTGCGCCTGAATCCGGCTTTTGAGGCGGCGATCGATTACAAAGAAGCAGAGGTGATCGGTCAGAAAGTGTGGGAGGTGCTGTTCCCGGCAGAAGGCCGTCCGATGATTCAACAGTTGTACCAGGAGCAGCGCTACGAGAAGAATCTGGGCGCGCATATCGGTACGGTGCAGGGACGCGGCGGCAACCTGGTGCGCGGGCTGTGGCGCAGCACAGCGCTCTATAACAGCGCGGGTGCCGTCGAATATATGATTATGACCGGGCTGGATATCACCGAACTGGAACAGGCGGCGCAGGAATTATGGCGCAGCGAGGCGCGTTTCCGGCTGCTGGCAGACAATATCCCGCAGGCATTTTTTGTGATTGCGCCGACCCCGCCGCGCATCACCTACATCAACCCGGCCTATGAGATTGTCTGGGGACGCTCGCGCGAGGCGCTGTATGAGGATTGGGGGCGTTTTCTGGACGCGGTGTACGATGATGACCGGCTGCGGGTGCGCACGGCCTTTGAGCAGTTGTTCGCGCTGGAACTGGACACCAACTTCGACTGCCGCATTGTGCGCCCGGATGGCGAAGTGCGCTGGCTGCGCGTGAACATGCAGGTGGTGCGCGACGAGAGCGCCAGCGTTCAGCAGTATATTGGCATGGCCGAAGACATCACCGAATACAAACGCGCCAACGAAGCGCTGCTGGAAAAAGAAAAGCTGCGCGTGGCGCTGGAAAAAGAGCGCGAACTGAATGAACTGAAGGGGCGTTTTGTCTCGATGATTTCGCACGAGCTGCGCACGCCGCTGGCCAATATCCTGTCGTCCAGCGAGATGCTCAAACATTACCGCAGTCGCCTCTCAGAAGACGAATTTAACGAGCGGCTGGAACGCATCGGGGCGCAGGTCGGTCATCTGACCGGATTGATGGAAGATATGCTGACGATCAACCGCGCGGAGACGGTCGGGCTGGAATTTCATCCGTCGTTCGGCGATCTACAGTTGTTGTGCGAGGATCTGCTGCAAGAAATGCGCATGGTGTACCCCAACCGGCAGTTTCTGCTGACAGTGCAGGGCGAGTGCCGGCGCGTGTGGCACGACGCGCGCCTGCTGCGGCAGGCGATTGCCAACCTGCTGCACAACGCGCTCAAGTATTCGCCCGCGCAGACAGTGGTCAAGCTGGATCTTGAGCGACGGGACGCGACGATCGTACTGCAAGTGCGCGATCAGGGCATCGGCATCCCCCCCGATGACATCCCGCGCCTGTTCCAGACGTTTCACCGCGCTTCGAACGTGGGCACAATACCGGGTACGGGTATGGGACTGACGATTGTCAAGTACGTGATCGAACTGCACCGCGGCACAGTGACGCTGGACAGCGTGATCGACAGCGGCTCGACATTTACGCTGTATCTGCCTGTCGCGCCCGCCTGATGAAACTAACTTGTGCCTGAACAGTTGCAGCGCCGCCCCGTTGTGTGCTACTGTTGCGCTAGAAGTCAATTTCACCAAGAAGCAGCGCCATGACGTGGCAAACCCTTCTCCCCGAACGCAGTATCCGCCGTTTAGATCTTCTGCCGGGCAAACCGCCGCTGCTGGCGGTGTGGCCGCGCTATGGACAGGCGCGTTTTTTCGACGTGCGCGACGGGCTGGCGCAGGGCGAGATGAAACTGGATATCCCGGCGGGAGAGGCGCGCAGCGGCGCCGGCTGGCAGCGTTTTTTGAGCAGCCTGAAAGCCCCGAACGAGGCACGGCTGCCGTTTGTGCGCACGCCTGCGCTCAGCCTGTACAACAGCAGCGACGGGCGACTGCGGCTGTATCATGCGGGCGGCGCGGAATTGTTTTTGGACGACGACGGCGAGGAAATCAAGCTCGATACAGGCGGCGCGGCGCATCTGGTCGCGCTGGCGTTCGACCCGCTGATGGGCGTGATCGCCGCGCTGGATGAGCAGGTCAAGCTGCATATCTTCCAACAGAACATCACGGTTGGCGTGTTCGCCAGCGGGCTGACGCTGCACCCCGAATTACAGCCGAGTCTGGCAATGGCGCACAACGGCAGCGCGCTGTTCGCCTGTGACGGCCAAAAAATCGTGCGCCTGGATAACGGCGGCGCGATCCTCAAGACACGCGATGCGCATTATTATGTCGGACAGATGGCCTGTTCGCCGGATGGCGCGTGGCTGGCGACCAGCGATCTGGAAAGCGGCGTGCTGCGGCTGTACGATGGGCAGGATTTGACGCCCACACACCAGCGTTTCGCCGCCGATTTGCTGGAACGCGCGCAGGTGGAAGGCGGACAGGCTGTCAGCATCCCGGAGAGTGTGACGATCAGCGCGCTGGCGCTCAGTAATCAGGCTACCGTCGCTTTTGCGCTTTCGGGCTGCGTGTGCCTGTGTGAGATCGAAGCCTTCGACGCGCTGCCGCGTCCGCAGCGCTTACTCTAGCCTATGCTCAAGATCAGCGAATTTTCGCGTTTGACGCAGGTGCCGGCCAAAACGCTGCGCTATTATGATGAACTCGGCCTGTTTTCGCCCGCGCACAGTGATCCCTTCACCGGCTATCGTTACTATTCGGTGGAACAGCTTCCGCGCCTGAATCGCATTCTGGCGCTCAAAGGGTTGGGGCTGTCGCTGGAACAGATCGCGCAGCTTTTGCGCGATGATTTGCCGGCGCAAGAGCTTCGCGAAATGCTGCGCGCCAAAGAGGCCGAAACGCGGCAGCGGCTGGCAGAAGAACACAGGCGCTTGCAGCAGGTGGCGGCGCGCCTGCGCCAGATCGAAGATGAAGGGCGCGTCAGCGACTACGAAATCGTGCTGAAGCCCGTACCACCGCTGCGGGTCATCAGTTTGCGCCAGATCGTTCCCGATTTGTCGCAGATAGCGGCGGCGCTGGCGCTGATGTTCCCCAGGTTAGAAGGTCATGTGGCGGCGCAGCGCGCGGGACCCGCCGCGCCGGCCTTGATTCTGTATCATGACTCCGAGTTTCACGAGCAGAATATCGACATAGAGGCAGCGCTCCCCATCAGCGGAGAAATCCCCACCGCCGCGCCGCTGCGGGTACATACGCTGCCCGCTGCGCTGATGGCTTGCACCATCCATCGCGGTGCTTACGAGGATTTGGGGCGCGCGCATGTGGCGATTCTGCGCTGGGCGGCGTCACAGCCTTACCAGATCGGCGCCCCCAACCGCGAAATCTTCCTGCAAGCCCGGACCGTCCCCGATAAGCTGGTGACCGAAATTCAGTATCCGCTGTTGGAAACGCGCGCCTAATGCCGCTCCGGTCTACGATTGACCACCTTCTGGGGGATTTTGTCTGCCGTCACCAGCTTTAAACATCCTTTCATGTACTTCTGGCGTACAATGAGCAGAGGATAGGTTTTCAGGAGTGTGGTTGTGAAAAAATGGGTCATCGCGCTGCTGCTGGTGGCGGTGTGGGGTGTAGTGTTAGCACAGGCGCAGGACAGCGAGCCGCAGGAACTCAGTTTTCGTGGTTTTTTGGACGAAGACGAGCCGTTTATCGACTATGAGGTGGCCTTCGACGAAGGGCAGGCTGTGCTGCTGGTGGCCGAAGCAACCAGCGGCGATCTGGATACGGTCTTAGAGCTTGAATCGCCGTCCGGCGATCTGCTGTTCAGCAACGACGATCGCAGCGCCTACAGCCGCGATTCGGTCATCGGCTTTCTATCGGATGCGGCGGGCATTTATACGGTGCGTGTTTCGCGTTTTCCCTTCCACGATAACAGCGGCAATTTTCGGCTGACCATTACCATCGGCGGGCTGGAGGTGCTGCAACCGCTGGATGATCTGACGCGCTACCGGCTGAGCGGCGACGAAGAAATGATCGAAAGCGAGCATTTTGTCGTCTACTATACGACGCGCGGCAGCGACGCGGCTACCGAAGAATACGCGCGCGCGGTTTCGACCACCTTTGAGGAAGTGTGGTATATCCAGCTTGAAGAGATGCGCTGGCCGCAGCCGCCGATGGACAGCCTGACAGGCGGCGATGGCCGCTACGATGTGTTTCTGGGCGATCTGATTAACGATCAGCGTAACGCTCTGGGAGTCACGGTGCCGCGCGTGCGTGTCGGCGATAATCCCAATTCGCCGCTGCTGGAAACGCGCGCGGCAACCTCATATATTGTGATCGAAAACGATTTTGCCGAAGCGCCGGACGACGATGTGATTACCCTGATGCGCTCGACTATCGCGCACGAGTTCCATCACGCGATTCAACTGGGCTACGATTACCGCGATGAACACCGCTGGTATTATGAGGCAACGGCGGTATACATGGAAACCGCCACGCTCATCAAGGAGCAGGACGCGGCGGCCTTTGTCAGCTATAACTTCGATTATCCCGAATTGTGCTTCGGCACAGAGGTGACAGATCCGGGAGTCGGCATTCTGATCTACGGCGACTGGCTGTTCATTCAATCGCTGGTGGACACTTACGGCGAGGAAGTGGTGCAAAAGCTGTGGCAGAATATCGCGCTGTACGACGGCTTCGCCGCGTTGGAAGAAACGCTGGCGCGCTACAGCGACGATGTGCCTACCGCGCTGACACGCTACCGCCTGCAAAACCTGGTGCGCGATTATGATCTGGCGGAATCCTTCGACGCGACAGTGTTCCTGGAAGACATTATCGACGATACCGGGCGCTGGACGTTTAACGGCGCGGGTATTCAAGAGCTTTCCGCCAACTATTTTGAACTGGACGTGCGCGCCGGTGATTACGAAGTGAGTCTGGCGCGTGAGAGCGCCGATCTGGAATTGTGGGTCATTATGATTACCGACGACGTCGCCATCTCGATTCCGCTGGGGCAGGAAGGCGTCGTGGAAGTCGGCGATCAGGATTACACCTATTTGATGGTGTTTAACCCGACCTACGACGACGACATCAACGACTGCACCTACGAGGAATACGTGATTAACGTCGAGCGTGTCAATGATGCGCCCACCAGCGAAGGCGCTCTGACGTGGGACGCGACGTATTTTGAGCCGCTGAATCTGCGGCGCTGAGACGCGCGGCGCGAAGTGGAGCAGCGGCGGGTTGTCGTTTTGCGGCCTGTGTGAAAAGGTGTCATTCCTCACTAGAAGATCATTAGAAATGTCCCCACTCGCGGGACATTTTCATTAACTCGTGTTAAAATGGAAATATTGTGATAGAAAAACAATTTTAACATCGAGGTATACTATGGCCGCTGTGCCACACATACTGCCGCAAGAGGCACAACCCCAGGCACAAAAACCGCGCTGGCTGACGCAGGAATGGCTGGAGCCGCGTTTTGTCGGCGTGACACTGGTCGCGCTGCTGCTGAGTACTCTGGGCGAAAACCTGCTCTGGCCCGCCAGCGTGATTCTAGCTCTGAACGTCCTCTCGTATGCGACAGGGGGTGTGTTCGGCGCGAAAAACGCGCTGCTGAGTCTGCGCGAGCGCAAAATCGACGTGGACATGCTGATGATCCTGGCGGCGTTGGGCGCGGCCAGCATTAACCAGTGGCACGAAGGCGCGATTCTGCTGTTTCTGTTTTCGCTGAGTAACGTTTTGCAGGATTACGCCATTGGCCGCAGCCGGCAGGCGATCCGCAGCCTATTCAAGCTGTATCCACAGCAAGCGCGCGTGCGGCGTAATGGCACGATTGCCACGCTGCATGTCAACGAGATCGGCATCGGCGAGGTGGTGCTGATTGAACCGGGCGAACGCATCCCGGTCGATGGCATCGTGCGTGCCGGGCGTTCGGCAGTCGATCAAGCGCCCATCACGGGCGAATCGATGCCTGTCGAAAAGAACAGCGGCGATAAAGTCTTCGCCGGCGCGCTCAACGGGCAGGGCACGCTGGATGTGGAGGCGACCGCCGCCGCCACAGACACCACGCTGGCGCGCATCATCAAAATGGTGGAAGAAGCGCAGGACAGCAAAGCGCCCACCGAACGCCTTATGGAGAAGTTCGAACAGTATTATGCGGCGCTGATTATTCTGGGCACGCTGCTGTTCATCTTCGTGCCGCCGGCGCTGGGGCTGACCGATTTCCAATCCAACTTTTACCGGGCGATGGTCTTGATGACGGTGGCCTCGCCCTGCGCGCTGGTCATCAGCACGCCCGCGTCGTTTATCAGCGCGATCGCTTCGGCAGCGCGCGGCGGCGTGCTGTTCAAGGGTGGCGCGTTTATCGAGCAGTTGGCGCGCATCAAAGCCATCGCCTTCGACAAAACCGGCACGCTCACTAAAGGCAAACCCGCTGTGACCGATGTCGTTTCGTGCTGCGAAATCAGCGACGACGAACTACTGCGCGTCGTGGCCTCTGTCGAATCACGCTCGGAGCATCCATTGGCCAAAGCGATTGTCGATAAGGCGCAGGCGCGCGGGCTGAAGCTGGAAGAGGTCGAGGATTTCCAGTCCCTGCCGGGCATGGGCGTGCGCGCGCGCGTCGAAAACGAACTGGTGCAGATCGGCAGCCCGCGTTTTATGGCGTCGGATGAACTCGTGCCGCACCGCCTGAGCGAGGCGCGCGCGCAGTTCGAGGCCGAAGGCAAAACGGTGATTCTGGCGCGGCGCGAAAACGCCTTCTCCTGCCCGCCGGAACGCAACTGCGAAGACTGCCAGTTCAGCGGGCGCGGCGGCTGGATGGGGCTGGTAGCGATTGCGGATGGTCTGCGCCCGGAAGCCAGAGAGGCGGTGGCCGCGCTCAAAGGCATGGGCATCCAGGTGGCGATGCTGACGGGCGATCATCTGGCGGTGGGCAAAAATATCGCTGCGCAGGTGGGCGTCGATCATGTTCACGCTGACCTGCTGCCCGAAGACAAAGTGGACGTCATCAAACACTTGCAGCGCGACTTCGGCGCGGTCGCCATGGTGGGCGACGGCGTGAACGACGCGCCCGGTCTGGCGACGGCGGACATCGGCATCGCCATGGGCGCCGCCGGCACGGACGTAGCGCTGGAAACCGCCGACGTGGTGCTGATGGGCGATAAGCTGGAACTGATCGCCTACGCCATCGCGCTGAGCAAGAAGGCGCGGCGCGTGGTGTGGCAGAACATCGCCTTTTCGCTGGCGGTGATCGCGCTGCTGATCTTCAGCGCCTTCGCCATCAATCTGCCGCTGCCGCTGGGGGTGTTCGGGCACGAAGGCAGCACGGTGATCGTCGTGCTCAACGGCCTGATTACGCTGCTCATCATCCCAGAGATTCAGCGCCGGCGCAGCGCGGCAATTTAGGCGGCCACAGATTCGGCAGGCAAAAAAACAAGGGGCACAGCACCCCTTGTTTGATTCTTGTGTTCAACGCCGCGACTCAGCCGCAGCCGCCGCCTGTCGCGCCCCGCCCGACACTTAACGTGACCTTGGACGTGTATTCCAGGTTAAAAGCGGCGGGGTTGGGGTCTGCGGCGGCGTAGCGCGCGCCCAGCGCCACCGGGAAAGCATAAGCCAGTTGATCGTCGCCCGCCGCGCTGACCCGGTAAGCGGCCTGGAATTCGGCGTCGGCGAAAGTATCCAGCCAGCGGTTAATGCCGCCTTCCAGGATGTAGACGTTGGGGACACTTTCGGCGTTAAGGATGCGCCAGGCCTCTGTGGCCGCCGTTTCGTCGTTGCTCATGACGACAAAGAGCGTATTGCGCGGCAGAAATTGCAGTTCTTGCGCCAGCGCCAGCACATTTTCCAGCGGCACATGATGCGCGCCCGGCAGATGAAAGGCGTTAAAATCGGTCTCGCTGCGCACATCAATCAGGTAAGGGACGACCATACGATTGTTGAGGTACGAAAGCAGTTCGCCGGGATGAATCTGCACGAGGCGATCGTTTAGGGTCGTATTCTGCACAACGGCGAGGCCGGCCTGCCGGTCGGCGTTGGTGGGCTGCCCGATGAGCAGCGTCACCAGCGCCAGCGCCACCAGAACGCCCGCTGCGCCCAGACGCCAGCGCGGCTGCGCCCCCAACAATCCTTTGCCAAATACGCGCTCGCTGTATTCGGCAAAGGCGAAGGCCGCCAGCGCCATCAGCACAACGCCCAGCACTACCACGCCGGTATCGACGTTAAAAAACTGCGGCAGCGTGAAGCGCCCCATATACGAGGAATTCCAGAATTCCTCGTACAAGCCGACGGTTTCGCCAAAGGCGAAGATGCCAAAAAACGCGCCCAGCACGAAAACCAGGCCGTCAATCTTGAGCGTCGCGGCGGCCACAACGGAGGTACCTGGGCAAAAGCCGCCGAGAATGAAGCCCACGCCCATGATTAACCCGCCCAGGATGCCCGGCCAGAGATAGGTCGGGTTGACCCAGATCAGGTTGTAATCGAGCAGGCCAAGCGCGGAGGTCAGGAAAATCAGCACCATCGCCGTGATGATCGCGCCGAACATTACTTTCAGCACGGTCATTTCTTTGAGATAAAACTGTGCCGCCAGCTTGGTGGACTTACCGAAACCGGCGATCTCCAGCACATAGCCGAAGCCGAAGCCGATGGCGAGATAGACGAGATACGATGGCCAATGGCCGAGCAGGGATTCCAGCGGGAGCGGAAACGGTGTCATGACGGCTCTCCTTTAGTTCCACAGGCGGCGCACAAAGTACGCCAGCATGTACCCACCGGCGAAGACGGCGAACATGAACGCCCAACTGCCGACCGACAGTGTCGCGCCGCCGTTGAGCGCCTGGCCAGAGGTGCATCCGCGCGCCAGCCGCGCGCCGTAGCCCATCAGCCCGCCGCCGATAAAGGCCATCAGCAGGCGTGTGCGGTTGGAGATGCGCGGGCCTTTGTTGATTTCGACCTTCATACGCCCGTGCTGCCATCCGCTGACCGCGCCCCCCAGAATGGTGCCGATGCTGATAAACACGACCCAGCTATCGAGCGGGTTGCGGTCACCGCCCGCCATATCGAGCAGATAAGGCACGCGGTCAATGTGGCTGGGCACGATCAAGTCCTGGGCGGCCACCAGCAAACGGTTCATGCCGCCGGACGCGCCCAGCCCGTTGCCGGTGATGAAAAAGGCCAGAAACAGGACGATTCCCAGCAGGATACCGGCGAAATACGGATTAACATACGGTTTTTCCTGCCGCGCGACACGCACGCTGGTTGCGGCGCGGGGCAGTTCACGGCTGACGGCGGTCATCAGTTTACCTCCTGTGCGGGCGCGGGCCCGCTGCTCGATACTTGCGAAGCTGTTTCTTCGGTTTCTTCCCAGCCCAGCATCATGGCTTTGATGCTGGCGGTCGGGGTGTGGCCGGTGGTTGTCAGATAGACGTGCAGAACCATAAAGGTGGCGAAAGCCCAGGCGATGAGCGTGTGAAAGGGCGCCAGGAAGCCCAGCCCGCCTAACTGTGCGGTCAGGTCGGGGAGGCGCGGCGCTGCCCACATCAGCGCGCCGGTGATGATCTGAAGGGGCAGCAATATGTTGAGAATGGCCAGATAAGTGATCTGCTGCAAGGGGTTCAAGCGCTGGTCAGGGGTCTTGGCAAAGGGATGGGGGTGTCCGCGGAAAATGCCATGCAGATAATACTTGGCCTGCATGACCGCATTGTCGAAAAAGCCATAGGGTTTAGGCAGATATTGGCGGATTTCACCGCTGACGAGGTGATAGACGAGTGCAAAGGCCGCATTGATCACCAGGATGAGCGCCAGTAAGTTATGCACCAGCACCACCCCCTGGAAGCTGAACATGCCGAAAGTCTCAGGGTTGTGGATGACCAGGCCAGTGAAAAGCAGACCGGCGATCATGAAGGTTTGCAGCCAGTGCCAGACCCTTTCATACACACCGTACAAGTAGACAGTGCGTTTTGTGCCTTTGGAAGCGCGTTTGGTTTGCCGCCGCAGCGCCAGCACCCGCAGCCCTGCATGGGCGCTGATGCCGAAGGCCACGCCCAAAAACGCCAGCGCGCCGATCCAGTTAATCCACTCGACGCTGTGATGGCCGAGAACATACAGATCAACCAGCGGCGTTTGTGGCGGCGCAGCGACCAGCGCCGGACGATAAAAAACCTGCCCATCGGCGCCGCTTTGCAGCGTGCCGTTGAGCGGCAGATCACCCGCTAGCATCAATGTGCCGCCGCCGCGCGTACCGCTGCCGAGCGTAACCAGGGCTGCCAGCCGCGATTGATCGGCGTGGCAGGCAGTGCAGTCGCCCTGCGCCCATTGGCCGCCGATCACGTTGTGATGAATGGCATAGGCGCGCACATCACCGACAATGCGCGGCTGAGAAACGCCCAACGCGCTCAAACGCGCCGCGATCAGGCCGACCTGTTCCGGCGTATTGAGGAGTAGTTCAGATTCTTCCAGCGCGCCGCTGGCATCGGCGTCAAAAGCCGCCAGGATTTCCGGCGCGTAAGCGCCATCGAGCAGCCAGGCCGCGCGCAAATCGGCTTCGCTGACCGGTGTGCCGTCGGCGGCCACCCAGTACCAACGGCTGACGACGTTATAGGGCGACAGGCGCGTCGCGCCATCTGTGCCGACAGTCGGCAGAACCACTGGCTGGAAACCGGCGATCAGCGCATCATCCAGCCCGCGATAGGTCATGCGCGGCGAACCGTCGGCGGACAGCACTGTCCAATCGACGCTTTCCAGCGCCGGCGCATACAGCGTCGGCACATGGCAGGTTTCGCAGGTCATCGCGCTGAAGTGCCGTTCGGTGTAGGGCAGCCAGGTGTGCGTATTAACGGCGTCATGGCAGGAAGCGCAGGAACGCGCCGCGCCGCCAAAGCCGGATTGCGCCGCGCCGCTGGAGTTGGCGAACTGATGCAGCGGACGGCGCAGATACTCGCCGAAATCCATGCGGCGAGGGTCAAATTGCAGGTGATCCGGGCCTGTGATGTTGGGCTGGGTGTCGAAGACCGGGTTATTGAGCGCATAGTGGCAGTCGGTGCAGCCCACCACCCGTTCGGCGTGGACATCCCAGACGCGCGTCAGGGTGTCTTTGTTCTCGATATTCAGCCCGCTGCTGCTGATGCGCTGCGGCGAAAACACCTGTCCGCGCAGCAGCGTTTCCCAGCCGCTTTCGCCTGCGGTCAGCGTGAGCGGCGTCTGGCCGTCGCTGTGTACTGTGCCATGGCACTGCCCACAGTTGGCGTCGGTGGGATCCTGGAGGCCCAGCAGCGCCGGGTCAATCATGCCATCGGGGCGGAAAGCGCCGGTGTTCCAGCGCCAACCGCTTGCGCTCTGCGTGATCAACCCCACAGCGCGCAGCGTGGCGCTGCTGGCCCACTGCGGCTGTCCAGAATCGAGCGCCGCCAGCCGCGCGGCATTGTCGGGCTGCGCCAGATGGCAGAGGAAGCAGTTGGTTTCGACCTGCGCCGTCGATTCTGCGACGAAGGGCGCGGCATCCTGACGCACAGAACGCAGGGCGCCGTCGGCGTGGCTGCTGTTAGCAGCGATAAACGTCGTATCATGGCAGTTGCCACAGGTTGTCAGGGTAGAAACCGGCGCGCCGCTGGTTTGCACGGGCGCGCCGCTGGCGTCCAGCAGTGCGATCGCCGGGTGGAAGGAGGGATTGGTCTGCGCAAGGGTGGCATTCGCGCCGAACAGCGCCAGGCCGACCACCAGACAGACAATCCCGGCTGTCAAAAGAAGTACAGGTCGTGTGATGCGCAAAGTGTTCATGTTACTACCCCCGTCCGCCCCAGACCATCGGGTCGCCGTTGTAGCCTAACGCCAGCCAGTCCATGCGCCCGTTGTCGCTGTGGCAGTCGGTGCAGGTGAGCGCCGCCGATGCGGGCTGCACCATATGGGTGAGCGGCCAATACATGCTGGTTTCGGCGAAGCCGTAACTGCCGCTGTAGGGAATGCCCGCCGCTGCCGCGCCGAGTCTCAACGCCGAATCCCAGTCGAAGGTCTCCCAGTAGCCGCCTTCGCCCGCGGTTGTCGGCTGGAGCAGGATGTTGTACTGCGTGTCGTAGGGCTGGCGCGCGTAGTGAATCTTGAAGGGGAAAATCAGCGCGGTGGGATCGTGGATGCTGCCCATGGGCGGGTCGAGCACGGTCACAGAACTGGGGTCGATTTCGTCGCCCAGCAGGTAGCGCTGCGCCGTGCCGTTGTACCAGGTGTACGTCGGCTGATAATCGAGCGTCGTCATAAATTCGCCGCGCGTCAGGAGATACTCTCCCGGCACATTGGTGCGGCTGAGATCGCCGGCCTGCGACCAATCCCAGAGGACGCGCGTCGGGTCGCGCAGCGCCACGGTGGGAATGTGGCAGGTCTGGCAGGCGACGGTATCGACATGCGCCGTGATACGTTCGTCGCTGTGCAGCGTCGTTTCGTGACAATCGGTGCAGTAGATCTGGTTGGCGTCATCCACACTGACGGAGATCGACCGCCCGGAAATCTGGTGATTTTCGGTCTGATGACAGTCCGTGCATTGGAAATCCAGCCCGCCCATATGCACGTCGAGGTTTTCCGAGGGGAAGTAGAGGCTGGAATCGAGATCGCCGTGTTTCACGCCATTGCCGCCGCCGCCGTTGAAGTGACAGCCGCCGCAGTTGGCGCGCGTGGGCGGGCCGACGCTCTGCGCTACCGCCAGCAAATCGACGTCCTCGGCAGGAAAGCCTTCGTCGCTCTTGATATAAGTGCCGGTCTGATCGTGGCAGACCAGGCAGTCCACATTGGCGACATTGGTGAAATCAAAAGGCTCTTCAGGCCCCCAACCATAACCGGCGTGACAGCGCGTGCATTCTGCCTCATTCGACTGAATGCCGATGCAGAAGTTGTTGAGGGTATTGGCCTTGCCCACAGAAACGGGTTCGTCGCGCCAGGCGACGGTCACCGGCGGGCTTTGCCACGTCCAGTGGGTGGTCATGGCCACCTGCGCGGCGGCGTCTTCATGGCACGCCAGGCAGGCGGCGGTGACTTCGGGGCCGGTGGTGAATGGCCCGACGAGGAGATCAGAGTGATCTACGGTGGGTAAGCGGGCAGGAACGTTGACCCAGGGATCGGGTGCGGTCACGCGCCGCGGCGAGAGCGCCAGCACCACGACCCCTACGACCACCAGGATTGTGCCTAATAAACCCAGCAGCCAGATGTACTTAAAATTTCGCAGCATACACCAACTCCACAAACAGTGATGCTAAGTTGTGGCGCGCCGCCTTTAGCTCAAAGCGGTGGCGCGGCGTTCATGGATATCGCGCAGAAGCTGGCGCATCATGTTCAGTACGGCGATCACGCGCGCATCGGCCAGGTGGTAGATCACTGCTGGCCCCCTGCGTTCCGCGATCACCAGAGCGCGTTCCCGCAGTACTGTCAGATGCCGGGACACTGTCGGCTGTGATATCTCCAGCAGGTCTGCCAGAGCAGTCACCTGGCGCGGCTGTTCGTAGAGCGCGTACAGAATTTGGATGCATTTGATATCACCAATCGCCTGACAAATCTGTTCGTGCAGCAGTTGCAGTTCGTCTGTGCCAGGAATGCTCATGCATCAGACCTTCCACTTATTCGCTTATACGAATATATCTACAGTATCGCGCCGAGCAGCGGTACTGTTTAGTGACATTCTTCACAAATCGAGGTGACAGTTGTCAGATCGGGCGTCGAGGCGGGCGCGTATAGGTGTCGATGATCGGAACAAGGGGCTGTGCGCCCCTGTTTACCCGATAGCGATCAGTTGTATGCGGGGGTTACACCCGCGGCGCGCGCAGTCTTTTTTTCAGGTGATGCGCCTGCATCCGCGTCAGCATTTCTTGCAGATGCGACAGCACCTCCAGCAGATGTGGGCCGCGTTTGAGCGCCACGCCCGCCGCCGCCTCCAGGACGGCGAAATCGCTCATCGCGGCGCGCGCCGGGCAGCCGGTCAGCGCCAGGGTATCGAGCGTGCGTGTTGTCCACAGCACCGGCACGTGCGCCGCTTCGCACAGCCACAGGATGTCTTCCTGCGTCTCTATCAGCCGTTCACAGCCCGCCGCCACCGCCAGATCGCCCAGCGCCAGCAGCACGGCCAGCGGCTGTTTGCCCGCGCCGTGTACCAGGATTTCGGGCAAATTGCGCACCGCCTGCTGCGTGGCGATTTTAACGATCAGCGCCATGTCTTTGGGGCGCAGCGTGCTCATGCGCGACCCCAATTCGCGCTGAAGCAGATCAATATCGGCGGCTTCCTGCACAAAATTGCAGTGAATGATGTCGGCGTAGAGCGCCACAAAATCGAGGTCTTGCAAATCCGCCTCGGTCAGCGCTTTCAGGCGTAAATGCGTTTCCGGGAAGTGGATGTTTTGCCCGCTGGCGAGCGTTTCGCCCTGATCGCGCGCGGTGGCGATGCGCAGCAGCAGCCCTTCCGGCAGCACGGCTTCAACCTCGCCGCCGATGCGCCCATCGTTGAACCACACACTTTCGCCTACATTGACCTGATCGAGCGCTTCCGTCAGGGTGCAGACGGCCTGGCGGGGATACTCCTCGGCGGGGAGCAGTTCCGCGCCTGTCAGCAGCAGGTGATCGCCCTTGAACAGAGTCGCCGGGCACAGCACCGCGCCCGTCAAAGCTTGTGGGCCGGCCAGTTCCATCGCGATTTTGCAAGGACGCCCGCTTTCTTCGGCGGCGCGGCGCACCAGAGCGATCATCGCCTGCCAGACGCCGCTGTCATCCTGCGCGCAGTCGATACGCGCGCAGTCCATGCCGCTGTCGAGCAAAGCGCGCACCAGCGCATAATCGTCGGCGGCGGCGGCGGGCAGAGTCACCATGATACGCGCGCGCGGCTGATGCGCATATCTGCCGAAAACGGCGTCTGTATGGTGACGCAGCAGTCGTTCGCCGCGCCAGAAAGCGCGCAGCGGCGGTTTGGGCGGCAGATCATAAGCCGGCGTCGCGCACACAGCGCCCAGCGCGTGCAGCGCCGCGTCCAGATGCGGCAGCACATACGCCCGGCCCTGTTCCAGCGCCGCCAGTCCCAATGGCATCAGGGCGGCATCCAGCGTGCGCGTATCGCGGCGGCGCAGCGCCAGAAAATAGGCCAGATTCAAGGCGCTGACGACAAAATCACGCCGTTCGATAAGCGGGCGCCAGGCGTTAAACGCTGCCTGACCTTCTTCGTACACTTCGTCGCGCAGCCGCTGCATGCTGTGCAGCAGAGCGGGCGCGTCGCTCACAGCCAACGCCAGCATCAGGTGCTCCGTTCGTTATCACGTTAGTTCGATTCTAAACGAGAGGATGAAGGAGTACGCACGCCGAATGTCACCAATTCGTAGCGGACATATGTCACCTGAGTTTTGGATAGCCTGTCGCTTTTGACCTCACCTGCGCCACGCTTAGCTCTCCCTTTCCATTCGATGCAGAGGGAATTTGGGGGTGCGGTTTGAGTGAAGAAAAACCTATTCAGAACTGAGGTTTTGTCAGCAAAAACGCGCGTCAGATGGCCATTGGGGCAAGGCATGACTCGCCCTTAGCATCTAAACATTTCCGTTGGTTTGCGCTTAGGGGATACTGTCTTTCCAGAACTGCGCCAGACGATAATGCACGATGCCCATCACATCCTGACTTTCTTTTTCGCTCAGTTCGATCGCCAGTTCAGCGCAAATCTGCTGGATGCCAAAGGCGAAGGTTGCCAGTTCCGCAGGGGAAAATTTGCGCCCGCTCAAGACTTTGAGCGTCAATTCTTTGCCCAAAAACCAGATGGCTGAATGGTCATCGGCTTGCAGGCGTTCCATAATGCGGCGGATGGCGTCGTCCTCAAGCATCGGGCAGCGGCATCAGACTTTGTCGATATAGTCGCGGCGCACACGCTCCACCAGATCGAGCAGGGCGCTGTCGGTGCAAAGCTGCTCATTGAGGTGATAGACCAGCGCGGCGTAGGCCATACCGAGCGCGTAATCATAGCGCGGCCCCGGCGGCTCGTTGCCGGCCAGCGCGATGTATTGGCCGCTGATCGCCATGCCCATTTCATCGAGCGCCAGACTGACGCCGGCGATATAACGCGCCCAGGCGGGCAGCGGGCGTCCGCGCGGGTTGCTCTTGCGGCGGGCGCTGCGCACGGTGAAATAGGTGCGCGCGCCGAGTTCTGTGGCGTAAATCGTCACTGTATCGTGCGTGGCCGCTGCTGCCGCGACCCACAATTCGCGTCCGGGTGTTTTGATGACCCGTTCTGGCGAAAGCTGCGGGAAGGCCTGGCCGAACAGCGACAACAGCCGCACAGGGGGATTATCTGTCATAACCTCAGCTTCCAAAATAAATACCTCTGCATCCATGGTTGGTCAGAATAAGCGCAAACGAGACTGAGGGTTAGTGTACCACAGGACATGTTTTTTGAATGCCCATGCCTCTGGTACAATCGCACAGAGTCAATTATTTAAGGGAAAGCATGCTTACGGGTAAAACACGTATTTGGATATGGTTCATTGGCTTCACCTTGTTAGTCTGCATCGGGCTAGCGCTGGCGGCGGGCGGCGCGCGCTTGTTGGCGCAGGAGCAGCCGCTGCCGGCGTGCGGGGAGGCGCTGCCGGCGCTGTGGACGCTGGCGTCTGAAGGCTGCGTGGCACGCCCGGAAGGCTATGTCTGCAACGGCGGGAGTGCGCCACAGGTCGAGCCTGTCGGCGCGGGTTATGCCCTCACCAGCGTCGGCAGTCTGGTGGATGTGGCCTCCATCGATTCGATTCGCAGCGCGCCGATCGCGCTGGCGAACGGTATCGCCGGTCTGGTGTGGGCGCGGGTGCTGCCGCCGGTGCATATGACGGCGCTGCTGATCGGCGATGTGTATTTACAGGATGTGACACCGCCCGATTTTGCTACCTGGCAGTCGTTGATCGTGCAGACCGCGCCGGGGCTGCCGAGCTGCGCCGAAGCGCCGCGCAATCTGTTTCTGGCGCAGGTGGTGCAGGATCAGACCTCGATTCGCCTGGTGATTAACGGCATTTCCGTCGATCTGGTGGGCACGATGGCCGTGTATACCACCGCCGACAGTACCGTGTTCGTTTCGCTGTATGGTGGCGTGCGTGTGCTGGCGTTAGGCAGCGCGCAAATCGGCTGGGCCGGACAGCAGGTTTCTGTTCCCTATGCCGGCGCTAATTTGAGCGCGCCCGCCGCTGCCCCCAATCCAGCCGTCGCTTTTGACCCGACGATGCTCGCCAATATCCCGACAATGCTGCTCGATCATGTCATCAGTGTGCCGCAGCCCGGCTATGTCGCCACGCAGGGCACGGTCAATCTGCGTGCCGCGCCTTCCACCGGGGCAGCGCTGCTGATCGAAGTGCCGCCCGGCCAGATTTTGAGCGTGCTGGGCAGCAGCCCGGCGGGCGATTGGCTGCACGTGCAAACCAGTTTTGGCCTCACCGGCTGGATGTTCGCGGAACTGCTGCAACAGAATCTCGGCACGCTCAACAGCTTTTATGAGAACACGCCCACGCCGATCGTGCGTGTGGGCAATCCGGTTTTAAACGCGACTGTGATTGCGCCTGACGGCGTGAACCTGCGCAACGCGCCGGATGTCAGCTTCGCCGCGATTGGTATTTTGCCTTTCGGCACGGTGGTGAATCTGGAGGCGCGCAGCCCGTACAGCCCGTGGGTGCGCATCAGCGCCAACGGCAGCAGCGGTTGGGTGGCGTTGATCGCGCTGGAAACGGATACCTATATCGACGCGCTGCCGATCGATTTTGATGTGCCGCCGCCGCCCGGCCCGACGCGTGTGCCCGGCTCGTGGGGCAACGCCTTTCCCGACCCGAATCGTCCCGGCGGCTAGGCGCTTCAGGGCGCGTTTTTGAGGCGTGCCAGCAGGCCGCTGTAACGCTGTGCCACTTTGTTGTTGCTGACGGCCATGTGCAGCGCCTGCGGGTTGCCCACCAGCACAACCATTTTTTTGGCGCGCGTGATGGCCGTATAGAGCAAATTGCGCTGCAACATCATGTAGTGCTGCGTCATGATAGGCATGACGACAGCCGGATATTCTGACCCCTGACTGCGATGGGTGCTGATGCAGTAAGCGTGCATCAGTTCTTCGCATTCCTGCCAATCGTAGGGGATGATCCGCCCGTCGATGCTGACCTCGATTCCGCCGGCTTCGTGGTCGATGCCGCGAATGCGGCCAATATCGCCGTTGAAGACCTCTTTGTCGTAGTTGTTTTTGGTCTGCATCACTTTATCGCCGGCACGGAAGAGACGCGATCCCAGCTTTTTCTCGTCGAGACGCGGGTCGCCGTTGAGCGCGCCCTGCAAAATCTCGTTGAGGTTGTTGACGCCTGCCGGCCCGCGATACATGGGCGCGATCACCTGAATATCGTCAATCGGGTGCAGATCGAAGCGCGCGGGCAGACGATTTTGCACAATGTCGACGATGAGTTCGGCGACGGCCTGCGGGTCGTTTTCGCGGAAGATAAAAAAATCTTTGGAACGGTTGTTATCAAAAATTGGCACCTGCCCATGATTAACGCGGTGGGCGTTGACAATGATGTGGCTGTCTTCGCTCTGGCGGAAAATCGTATCGAGGCGCGTGACCTGCGCCATGCCGCTGTCGATGACGTCGCGCAGCACGTTCCCCGCGCCGACACTCGGTAGTTGATCGACATCGCCCACCAGCATCAGATGGGTTCCCGGCGGCAGCGCGCGCAGCAGGCTGTAGAACAACACGATGTCGATCATCGAGGATTCGTCCACGATGACCATATCGGCCTTCAGTGGATACTCTTCGTCGCGCGCAAAGCCGCCCAGCCCTGGACTGTATTCCAGCAGACGGTGAATGGTGGAGGCGGGTTCGCCGGTGGCTTCGCTCAGGCGTTTGGCCGCGCGCCCGGTGGGCGAGGCAAGATGGAAGGTAAGCTGCTTGTTGTTCAGCGCTTGAATCACCATATGCAGCGTCGTGGTTTTGCCTGTGCCGGGGCCGCCCGTCAGCACGGAGACTTTGCTGGTGAGCGCGGCCTGCACCGCCCCGCGCTGCTGCGCCGTGAGCGTGACTTCATAGTCTTTCGCCAGCATACCGAGGAAATCATCCCACTGCACTTTGTCCCACACTTTTTTCAGCGGCGAAGGCGCGGCGGCGATGGCTTTCAGGCGCAGAGTCGCGCCGCGTTCAGCGGCGTAATACATGGGCAGATAGATGGCTTCGAGCAGCGGACTGTTGTCGTCACCGCTGGGCAGGGCTTCGTCGCGCAGTTCGCTTGTCTCGATCTGCATTTTGAGGACGGCGGCCACGCGCGTCGGGTTGTCGATTTGCAGCAGTTTGGAGGTGGTGTCCATGAGCACCTGACGCGGCGCGAAGGTGTGCCCGTCCTGCGCCAGGGTGGTGAGGGCGTAGTGCAGCCCGGCGCGCACCCGCCCGATGGCGTCCGGCTCGACGCCCAGCCCGCGCGCGATGGTGTCGGCCTTGATGAAGCCGATGCCGAAGATGTCCTGGGCGAGTTGGTAGGGGTCTTCCTGAATGGTCTTGATCGTCTCTTCGCCGTATTCCTGATAGATTTTGTTGGATGTGCGCGCGCTGATGCCCAGTCCCTGTAAAAAGATGATGGTGCTGCGCGTGTACTGTGCTTCTTTCCAGGCGGCGATCAGGCCGCGAATCAATTCTTTTTTCAGTCCCGGCACTTCGTTCAGGCGTTCCGGCTGGCGGTCAAGCACATCCAGCGTTTTAACGCCGAAATAATCGACAATTTTTTCGGCGGTTTTGGGGCCGATGCCCTTGACGATGCCGCTGGCCAGATAGCGGGTGATGCCGCGTTCGCTGGTGGGCTTGATGGGCACGACGGTTTCGGCTTTGAACTGGCGGCCATAACGCGCGTCGTTGATCCATTTGCCGGTGAAGCGCACATTTTCGCCGACGGCCAGTTCGGGCATGACACCGACGACGGCCACCAGCCCCTCCTTGTCTGTGCCCATCAGCCGCTTTTTGCTGTCGGGATGCACTTTGAGGACACTGTAGCCGTTTTCCGGGTTAAAGTAGGTGACACGTTCGACCGTGCCGTTGAGGGTTTCGAGTTCCACAGATACCAGACGCCGCTAAACCAACACTGTGGTTCATTATCGCCCGATTGTGGCTTGAACGCCATAGGCCGACGACTCACGATTTGGCGCGCGTCAGAAGTGCAGGTGTTGCGTGTTGCCGAAGCGGAGCAAGTGGCTATCTGGCGACGAGGGGCGAAGGTGTGGAGGCTGCCGGACGGTGACGGCCTCCACTACACTTGTTATATATCTTGCTTGCGCGCCGCCTGCCAGTGTCAACCGCCGATGCGCGCCTTGATGCGCTGCGCCAGAAAATGCGCTGTCCCCAGGATCGTCAGCATGGGGTTCACGCCGCTGCATGTCGGCAGCACGCTGCCGTCCGCCACGAACAGCCCCTTGACTTCATAGGTTTCGCCATTGGGGTCGACGGCGCCCAGGGCGGCGCTGCCGCCGATGCGGCATGACGCCATCTGGTGCGCGCTGAACAGGGCAAAGCCGTTTCCTCGCAGCCCCAGCGCCGCTACCTTCTCCAGATAGCGTTCCAGCCCGCCATTGGTGCCGGGACGATAGAGCGGGCGCTCGTTCTGCGGCCCCACGGTCTCCAGCGCGCCCGCCGCCACGTGAATACGCAGCGCTTCCTGCACCCCGCGCATCATGTGTTTAGCGTCATAGGGATGCAGCTTATAGTGCAGCACCGGCTGCCCCGCCCGGTCAACCTTCACCCGTCCACCGTGAAAATCGCGCGTAATCACGATGATGTTGCCGGTGCGTTCCATCTGCGCCATCGCTTGCTTGTGCTGCCTGCCCGACTGCCACGCCAGCGCCAGCCCGAAAATGCCGGGATGCCCTGGCGCGTTCATCAGGCGCACACCATAGCCGCGCCCATCCAGGTTGGCGAAATCCGCCGTCAGGCGTGCCATCGGCGCGTTTTCCCACAGGCGCACCGGTTCGGCGAAGACACTGCTGACAAAAGTCGTGGGGTGCAGTCGTAGATTCGTGCCGATATGCGGGTTAGTCAGCCCGGAACGCAGCAGCAGCGCCGGCGTGTGAATCGCGCCGGCAGCCACGACGACAGTTTTGGCGCGCACCGTTACCGGATGCGTGTGTCCGTCTTCGCCCTGCACGGTCAGCAGCGCGCCGCTCACTTTGCCCGCCGTATGCAGCACTTTATCGACATGCGCTTTGACCACGATGCGCGCGCCACGCTCATAGGCATCCTGCAAATAGGTCTTGAGCGTGCTCTGTTTCGTCCCGAACGGACAGCCAAAATTGCAGAAACCGCAGTCTTCGCAGCCTTTAACATTGCGCGGAATCACCGTCACGTTGTAGTTCAAGGCCCGCAGCCCGCGCTCGAAAATGCGGTTGTTGACGCTGGCCGGGCATTCTTCATCGCTGTTAACGTTCATGCGCCGCGAAACGGCGTCCAGGCTGCGCTGGAAATCCGGCCCGGTGACGCCTTCAAAACCGTATTCCTGCTCCCATTCGCGCAGCACATCATCCGGCGTGCGCAGCGCCCCCGCCCAGTTAATCGTTGTGCCGCCGCCCAAAATACTGCCCGCCAGCACCACCATCGCCGTGTCGGCAGTGGTCAGCGCGCCGAATTTTTCGTACATGCGCTCGTAGCTTTCCAGTTCGCGCCCGCGAAAATCGCCGTCGGCCCAGTATTCGCCTTTTTCGACGACGATGACCTCATGTCCGGCGGCGCTCAGTTCGCCCGCCAGCACGCCGCCCCCCGCGCCCGACCCGATAATCAGCACATCCGTGTCCAGCGTCGTCGCGCCGAAAATGCGCAGCGGCGTGATCGGGCGCTGTGTATCAGGCGACTGCGGCGGCGGAATCCGATAGTTGAAGGCCGCGAAGGTTGGGTTGCTTGCGCCATCGGGCAGCAGCGAGTAAAAGAGCGAAAGCGCCAGCCGCTTGAGTCCGGCGAACGATTTACGCAGCAGTTCCACATGGCTGGTCGCCAGCTTATAGAGTACCAGCGTGCGCGCTTCCAGCGGCATTTGCGAAAAAGGCGACCATTGGCCGGCGACAATGCCGTTGAACAAGCCAGTTTCCAGCAGCAGCAAGAACTGTTTGAGCTGCGCCTGTGCCGCGCTGTCGGTCACGCGCTCCAGCGCCGTTTCCAGCATCTCTGGCAGGTTGACATCAGCGGCGGAGGTGCGCATCAACTGTGGGTGGTCGCCGTTTTCGGCGGCCAATGCGGGGACAAATGTATCACAGATCAGCGCCAGTGTGCGCTGTTCAGAAGGAGATAAAAAGGCCATTCTCAGCCCTCACACAACTACAAATCAAATTCTGATTCGATTATACCGCGCGTTGTGGATTTGGCTGTATGGCTGGACTGAAAAGGCGCCAGGGAGTCGGGCGGAAGTGACTCCCCGGCGCAAAAGAAAGGGGGCGTTAACCACAGGTATTCACGAACTGCCAGGTGGTGCTCGTTGAACCCTGAGTGGTTACAAATTGGACGAAGCGGCCATCGGGGATGTTGAAGCAGATTTGCGCGCCGCTGTTGGTCGGCACAGGCCGCAGGCTGATGTGATAGCCGGATTCGGCAGCGGTGGCCCAGCCCAGCGCCGTGCGTACTTGCGTGTAATTGCCCCACACGCGGCCAAAGCCGCTGATTGGGCGTATCCGGCCCGCCGGTGTCGGATCGGGCACGGGGTTATCGGGCAGGCCGCTGTAAGACGACAGCAGATAGATAGACAGCGCGCCGCCGTTGAAAAACGTCCAGATGTCCTGCGTATCCTGCCGCCAGATCATGAAGCCTGTTTCGTACTGCTGGAACGCGCCATAGGTCGTCGTGATGTTGACAGGCGCGGACGAGACGTTAATGATATTGCTGCGCGTCAATGGCACATTATCTGGCCCAAAACTGTAGGCCGTAATCGTTACGTTGACGTTGTTGGGCACTACCCAGGTGATGGACGCGCCGTCGCTGAAGTCACTGTCTGTCCCCAGGGTCACGCTGCTGCCGTCGGCGTTGGTCTGGACAAAACGGACACTGATCGAACCAGCCGCTGGGGTATCCCAGCGCACGGCCACAGTCTGCCCATTGTGCAGCAGATAAGAGAAGGTGTTGGGGATAAAAGCGACATACGGCCAGAAGGTAATGCTGCCGCTGACAGTCGTGCCGGCGCCGCTGGGACGCGGCACAGATGCCGGGCCGCTGCCGCTCACCACGCTCCACGTCTGGTTGCCCGTGTTGCGTACCACACTGCCGTTGGGGATGCTGAATTGATAACTGCCCGCGCTGGACGTGACAATCATGTTATAGGTTTGCTCGCCGGTCAGCCCCCAACCGATATTGCTGCGCACGGCGGCATAATGGCCCCACACCTTACCGAAGCCCAGAATCGGGCGTATACGGCCTGTCGGCGTGGGATCGGTCACCGGGTTATCGGGCAAATAAGCATAACTCGACGACGGGTAGGAGATGATGCCGCCCGCGTTGCTCGCCGTGTTGTAGTAGACGACAATTTCGCTTGTATCGGCGCGCCACGTCATGAAGCCGTACTCGAACAGTTGGAACGAGGCCAGCACTGTGATTGTGCCTGTGCCGCCGCCCGTAGAGCCGCCTGTACTGCCGCCGCTAGAACCCCCGGTTGTGCCGCCGCCGGGCACACTGCCCGATACCAGCGTCCACGTCCGATTGCCGCTGTTGAGCACAAGCGCGCCGTTCGGCAAACTGAAGCGGTAACCGCCCGCTTCTGGCCGCATGTTCATCAGGTAGCCGGATTCTGTGGCAGTCGCCCAGCCCAGATTGCTGCGCACGGCGCTGTAATTGCCCCATACCTTGCCGAAGCCGAAGATCGGACGCACACGGCCCGCAGGCGTCGGGTCGGTCACCGGGTTATCGGGCAGCGAGACGTAGGTGGGCGCGGGATACGACGAGACGATGCCGTTGGTGGTGCTGCCCGCGGCGAAAGAGTAGACGACGATTTCGCCCGTATCGGCGCGCCAGGTCATAAAACCGCGCTCGAAGGGCTGGAATGTGCTGCCGATATCGCTGCTGGGAGGGATTGTGCCGCTGGAATACGGGACGCGAATCGGCTGTCCGGTGTAGATGCGGTTGGCATTGGTCAGACAGTTAGCGCTGACTAAGGTGGCAACGGTGGTATTGTAGCGCCGGGCGATGCGCGCCAGCGTGTCGCCGCGCTGCACCGTATACACCGGCCAATCGGTGCGCACTGTACACTGCGCTTCGACAGGCGCAAGCTTGGCGGACAGCGCACCGAAAATCCCAATGAGCACGCTGGCAATCAGCAGTAGAAGCAGGCGTTGTTTCATGGCTTTTCTCCTGAACGGTACGACTCTATAGACACACTCGGCGCGTCAGGAGTTCCCGCCGGGATATGCCGCGCAGCTTGTCCCTTGTGTCGCGCGGGCGGCTCTGCTAAAATGCGCGCCGAACTAAGAACGTGAACCAGGTTCACGAACTTTGCCGCAGACAGCAGGGGTGGCGGGATATCCCGCACTTAATGATCCTGCCGAGGCGAAGGCGCGCATTCCCTATAATTGACGTGTGTCAATACGGGCGGCCTTTGCTTAATTGCGGGTCGCTTTTTTGTTTGCTGCCAGAAAATTTCTCAGGAAAGGAGGAAGAAGTCTTGGCAATCACCAAACAGCGCAGACACGAACTGGTGGCGCTCTACGGCGAAATTATCAGCAAGTCCGATGGCTTCGTCATCACCGAGTTCAACCGCCTGCCGACGGCGAAGATCAATGATCTGCGTGCCCGGCTGCGCGGCATCGATGGCAAGTTCGTCATCACCAAAAACACGCTGTTCGGCCTGGCGTTGAAGAACGCCGGTTGGCCGGTGCCCGAACAACTGTTGAAGGGGTCGGTAGCCGTGTCGTATGGCACAGGCAATTTCCCGGCTATCGCCAAAGAAACGCTGGCGTTCATCAAGGACAATAGCGAACAACTCCAGGTCAAGGGCGGCATCATGATCGCCAGCATCCTGCGCGCCAACGATGTCGAAATGCTTTCGACGCTGCCGGGTCTGGACGAAATGCGCGCGCAGTTGGCCGGGCTGATCGTCACCCCCGCCAGCGCGCTGCTGGGTGTCATTGATGCGGCGACCGGACAGGTGGTCAACGTGCTGCACGCCTATGTCGAAGAACGCGGCGGCCAGAGCGCTGCCTAACACAGCGCGCGGGTATTTTCTCTCGTTAACACACATCACATGAAAGGATGTTTATCATGGCTAATCTCGATCAACTGGTGGAACAACTGAGTGGGCTGACCATTCTTGAAGCGGCGCAGCTCAAGACCATGCTGGAAGAAAAATGGGGCGTGAAAGCGGCCTCTGGCGGCGGCATGATGATGATGGCGGCGGCGGCTCCGGCGGCAGCGGCAGCGGCGGAACCGGTCGAAGAACAGACCGAATTCAACGTGCTGCTGACGGGCGTCGGCCCCAAGAAAATCAACGTCATCAAGGTCGTGCGCCAGATCACCAACCTGGGCCTGAAGGAAGCCAAGGAGCTGGTGGAAGGCGCGGAAAACGCTCCGGCGACCGTGATCGAAGGGGTCAGCAAGGAAAACGCCGCCGAATATAAGCGCCTGCTGGAAGCCGAAGGCGCTACCGTCTCCGTGAAATAAGACCCGTTCTACAACCAACAACAACTCTTAAAGAGGCCGCGATCAAATCTGATGCCGCCTCTTTTTGTTTTGCGCTCCTATCGCGCGCGCCCGAAACACAGGAACTCGGTATGCGCGTGCCGGAAAAACAGGGCGCAGAGCGCAGATGGCGTGATGAAGTGCAGACCATCAAATCGCGGGGATGCGCGCCCTGCCCGCAGAAATCCGTGTCAACAGTGAACGGCTGTCGCATTTGCTGCGCCATCTCGAACGCGAACTCGGCCTAAAAATCAAACTCACGCGCCACCTGCGCAAGCTGCAACAAACGCGCGCTGAACTTTTGGGTTTTATGGGTCGATAGCGCTAGAGCGAACCCTAACAACTCCCGCACATCTGCTGCATTGTCGCCTGCTTTGTTTAGGCCGTACAATAGAAACGGTGCATGTCAGCAAGGGACGCCACAATGCGAATCATACTGTTGGGGCTTTTCAGCGCGTTATTATGTCTGGCGCTGCCGGCCTGGGCGCAGGACGCCACCCCCGACGCGCCGGGGACGTTCAATATTTCCTATGAAGAGGTCGTACAGCAGACTATCACCAGCGGCGGCTACTTCGACACCTGGCGTCTGGTGGCGCAGGTGGGCGATGTGATCGTGGTCTATATGCGCGCCAGCGATGGTCTCGCGCCTTATGTGGCGATTCTTGACCCCGGTTCCAATCAGGTTGCCAGCAGCGCGGCGGGCGCGGTGAACGGCGAAGTCACAGCAGAATGGACGGTGACCCAGGCCGGCATTTACACGATTGTCGCCACGCGCGTAGACGACGAATTTGGCAGCACCACCGGCAGTTATGAACTCCAGGTGCGCAATGCCAATCCGGTGCAGCCCACTTTCGCGCCGGAGATTATCTTCCAGTGCCAGGATTTTACAGCAGCGAACGTACTGAATGTGGATTTTGGTGATGACGCCGGGCAGACCGAAGGCTACCGCGTCAGCGTCTATGGCCTTGATGGTTTTCTGCCTGTGATCCGCGTCTACCTGAGTATCGCCAATGTAACCGACTGCTCGCAGGACGAAAGCGGCATGGCAGGCGACGTGCTGACGCTGCCCGGCGGCGAGACATTTACCGTGCCCGAAGGCGACATTCGCACGGCAGCACGCCTCACTTTCGGCGGCGTTGAGCGACTTGGCGAAGTGAATTTGACGATCGGCAGCGCCAACAGCGCGCCCGGACGCTATGTGCTGGTGATCGAAGGCTTGAACGTGGGCACGACGCAGGACGTGGACACGATACGGGTCAGCAGCGGTCCGCTGGCGGCGGGTTCGCCCGTGCTGGTGTATATGGTGCGCGCCGCCAACAGCCGTGTCGATCCCTACATGGAGTCGTTTACGCTGGATGGCAGTGTGCTGGTCTGCGATGACGCCGGACGGCGAACCTGCCTCAGCCAGGTGCCGGCTTTCCGCGACGCCGCGCTGCTTTTTGCCGACGGCACTGATCTGATCGGCAGCCGTTTTGATGCCGGGCTGCAAATCGCGCCGATTTACGACGCGCCGCTGCAAATCAACTCTAGCAGCTTCGGCGGCAACACTGCCGGGTTTTATGCGCTGGTGTTCATCGGCCAACTGCCGATCACGAATCCCTGATACCGCGTTTTAGTCTGCGCTGCGTGACAAACAGAGAATCTGGCTGCTGCCGCGCTGAAATTCAAAGGGAACTGGCCGGATTTCGGCGTGAATGCGCTGGGCGCGCAAATCGTCCAGCAGCCGGGAAAGATGCGGATAGGGCCGGGCGTCCAGCCCTTGTAGGGGATACACGCGCACTTCGCCTGCTGTGACGCGGTACAGTTCGCGCAGCGCCTTCAGGTGAAAATCGTAATCCAACCGGTCGCCATAGGTGAACAGCAGATGCCCGCTGAGCACCAGCGCGAAAGTTTGGTCGGCGAACGGCAGGCGCGGCAGGCGCGCGTTGATGTAGCGTCCGCCGCCCGGATAGTGCGCGGCGAAGCCATGCAGCGCGGCGGTGCGCTGGGTTTTCAGGCCGTTGGGCGTGCCGTAAAAATCCCAGTGAAACATGTGCGCGACCTGCGCCACACCGTCCACGGTATGCTCAATATCGGCCTGGCCCTGCGCCAGCACCGCCGCCATATCGCCGCCGTAGAGGATGTCGCAGGCCGCCGCGCGGATGCCCAGACTCAGCGCTTCGGCGGTAAAAGAAGAAGCGCCGCCAGGGCAGTCCAGCACCCGCTGCCCGCGCAGCGCGGCGAGATCCAGCGCGTACATCCGGGTGTATTCCGCCAGCGTGCGTCCATAAAAAGCGATGCGGTCAAGCTTAAGACGATCGGCCATCCCACGCCATTCTAAACCAATTTCTAACCTTGTTTCATGGCACAATTGCGAACTTTTGTGCTATAATCAATGGTATCAAAACACGCGCTCAAAACGCAAAAGACCCCAAAACGGGGTCATTTTATCCAGCGTGGTTTCTGCCCTGAGAAAGCAAACCACGTTAGCCATAATGAAAGGATACCACAATGTCTGAGTACGCTGCAAGTCGGCAGCGGGGCTGGCGTATTTCCTTCGGCAAGCGCCGCGCCGCCGCCGCCCGCCGCAATGCCAGCGCTGAGCTGCGCCGTCTGCTGCTGGGGGGCTATGAGCCGCTGAATCCCGACACGTTCGAGCAACCCCGGCGTTCGCCCCCGCCTTTCAAACCGACTCAAGATCAGCAGTGATGCGCAACCAACAGGCGTGTTGGGGGGCGGCTCGGCGAGTCGCCCTCAGCTCCGCTGTGGATTTTTATGAGGGACGCTTGTGTGCGCTGTACATATCAGTCAGCTCGTGCTCTGCGAGCAGCGTCTGCCAGCGCGCCGCGAATTGTTCACGCGCCGCGCGATCGGTCAGCGACAGGCGCATATCGTAGGCGTCTTCATTGTTGTTGCGGTAGTAGCTGGGACGCAGATCAACGATCTCGAAGCCGTACTTACGGTACAGATTTTGCGCCACCGTGTTGCTCACGCGCACTTCCAGCACGACGTAGCCCGCGTTGAGCGTAATCGCGCGTTGGATCATGGCGGCCAGCAGCAGTTCGCCCCAGCCGCGCCCGCGCCAATCCGGGTGGGTAGCAATTGTGCTGATATGCGCCTCGTCCATGATCGTCCACAGACCGCCGTAGCCCACGATCATTTTTTCTGTCTGGTCTTTTTGCCCGGCCAGCGCCCGCAGCCAGCGACGCAGCCCATGCACCGGGCGCACGACATCGGCTTCCAGCACCAGCATATGGCTGTAGTGCGATTCTTCGATTTCGTAAGCATAGGAACGCGCCGACCAGGGTGGGTCGAACGCCATGCGGTCAATTTCGACGGTGGACGGAATATCGGCCAGGTTCATGTAACGCAGCGTTAAGCCAGTCATAGCAGTTTGTTCAGTGATCTCCTGCTGCGAGGGGAGCGCACGCATGAGCGTGTGCGCGGCGGTCACGTAGCTGAGCCGCACAGA
This sequence comes from Chloroflexota bacterium, assembly GCA_013388745.1. Lineage (GTDB taxonomy): Bacteria > Chloroflexota > Anaerolineae > Aggregatilineales > Phototrophicaceae > JACAER01. Next base: position 66,822 of record JACAER010000034.1, on the reverse strand, counting down.
ACGGAGTTGATTGTCGAGTACGAAAGCGCGTGTCACGGGTCGATTTCCCTGATGATGGATGACGAATGGTTAAGAACACTATCATCATATCCCCAAAATCAACTCGTAATACATGAAGAAAACGAGAATTTACAAATATTTCACAAAGTTGTGATCTATGCGGGCACATCTTTGGTTTTGATATAGACCGGGAGCAGGCGCGCGGCGTCGAATTCACGCTGATCGGCGCTCTCACGCAGGCGCGCCAACGCTTCTTCGGCCAGAAAACCGGCGCGCCGCAGCCGGAAAGCCGCCGCAACGATATGGACAGGAGCGCCATTGGCCTGCGCGCTTTGGATGAGCGCGTGGCCGTCGGCGGTGATTTCGCCGCTCAAAAACGCCGGGCCATCGATCTTCGCCAGCAAGTCCTCCCAATCCAGAAGCTGTGGTTCTTCGCTTTTGTGGCTTGCCCAGCGGCCTTTGCGCCAGCGGTAGGCTTTGACGATCAGGCGGCTGCGTCCGGCTTGCAGCAGCACCACCAACCCGCCGTTGAGATAGGGTGTGCCCGCCGCCAGCGTGTCCAGCGCCGAAACGCCCACCAGCGGCAGCTTATGCACGGCAGCCAGTCCTTTCGCCAGCGCCACACCCACGCGCAGCCCGGTATACGACCCCGGCCCGGTGGACACAGCCAGCGCTGTCAGTTGGTCGAGACGCGCGCCGCTGGCGGCCACCATCTGTTCAATGGTCGCTGCCAGCACAGTGGTGTGCTGATTGCCGGCCAGCCACGTTTGTTCTGCCAGCAGGTTTTGTCCGTCATGCAGCGCCACGCTGATCGTCTGTGTGGCGGTATCAATCGCTAAAAGCATACTGTGCCTTCTGGAAAAATCCTCATTGCGCTGTCCGCGCGAGTCTCATACCCCAAAGGTGGACTCGCGAAACTTGTTGACCAGTTCTTCGTAACGTTTGCCTGTGCCTTCCAGAATAAAATTGCGCCGCGTCAGTTCCAGCACGCGCAGTTCGATCCACAGGCGTTCTTTGGGCAGAAGCACGCTGATATTTTCCGGCCATTCCAGGATGAGCGCGCCGCGCCTGTTAAAAAGATCGTCCAGCCCGATAGTCTCGGCGTCTGCTGGCCCGCGCAGGCGGTAACAGTCGAGATGATACAGGCGCATCGTGTCTTTTTCGCGGCGGTGCTCATGAATCAGGTTAAAGGTCGGACTGGTCACCGGCGTTGTCGCGCCCCAGCCCTTGCCGATCCCAACGGCGAAGGCGGTTTTGCCCGCGCCCATATCGCCCGAAAGGCAAATCACATCGCCCGGCAGCAGCAGCGCGCCCAGACGCACACCCAGCCGCCGTGTCTGCTCCTCGCTGTGGCTGATAATGTCAAGTTCGCTTTCTTTCAGGATTGGCACGGATAACCTCAGGCTAATATTGCGGTGAATTATACAAGGTAAGCCTGTAAGTATAAAGCGAGAGCGCCGCGCTTAATCCAGCGTTTTGCACGGGTTGCGCAGTTCGCCGATGCTGCTGATGCTGACCGTAACCGTGTCGCCGTCTTTCAGGTACATAGGCGGCTTGCGCCCGTGCCCCACGCCCGACGGCGTGCCGGTCAGAATCACATCGCCCGGTTCCAGCGTGAACATGCGCGAGCAGTAGGCGATCAAATGCGGAATCTTAAAGATCATCAATTCCGTTTTGCCATCCTGCACCACTTCGTCGTTCACCAGTGTCTTAACGGTCAGCGTGTGCGGGTCGGGTACTTCGTCCGGCGTGATGATATACGGCCCCATCGGGCAAAACGTGTCCAGGCTTTTGCCGCGTGTCCACTGCGCGTCGATTTCTAGCTGCAAATCGCGTGCGCTCACGTCGTTGGCAATCGTGTAACCGAAGACATGCTTATAGGCGTCCGCTTCGCTCACGTCGCGCGCTTTTTTGCCGATCACCACCGCCAGTTCGCCCTCCCAATCGACCTTCTGGGTGATCGACGAACGCCAGGCGATGGTTTCGCCGTGCCCAATGACGCTGCTGGGGAATTTGGCGAAGATAATGGGCGCGCTAGGCACATCATGGCTGAGTTCCTGCGCATGTTCCACATAATTGCGGCCAATGGCGATGATTTTGCCGGGGCGCAGCGGGGCGATCAACTGCACATCGGCCAGTGGATAATGCTCGCTGGTGCGCGTGGGGGTAATACCGCGTCGAATGGTGTCGAACATGCTGCCGGGGATCGAGGTATTGTAGACGTGCTCGCCGACTAGTTCCCCAACCAACGTGCGCGTATCATGTAAAAAACTCACCAGTTTCATAATGATTTTCCTTGACTGTTTGCTGCCAGAATCATCCTCGAATCTACCGAAATCTTGCGCCGCCGCCTATGCCCAAGTTTTGCAGTTGGTTTGCCGGTTTCACAGCGCCGCCTATACCCGGATTTTGCAGGTTGACAGACAGTTATCGCCGCGGCGCCCGGTTGCGCGCCGCACTCTCTTTTTGCTATAAATGAACGCATACATCCGACTTGTTTAAAGACACGCGCCATGCGCTTTGCGAAAATCTCTCGCTGTGTGCTTTTCTGCCTGCTGCTCACGCTGGCCGCCGCCCATGCGCAGGACGACGGCCTGAACCTGCCGAGCGAACTGTATGTGTTGGCCAACGATGGCATTGTCACGCGCTATGGTTTGGGCGCCGCGGGTATCGCTGCTGTCACACCCGCAGACACCTTTGTGGTCGATTTCGCCGTCGCCCCCGATGGCAACACACTGGCTTACCGCAGCGAAGCCGGGTTAGCGCTCAAAACCCTGTTTGCCAGCGAAACCCGCGCGCTGGACACAGAGGCTAGTCTGCCGCAGCTCCGCGGACGCGGCGCTACGCTGGCCTGGACAGCGCAGGGCGACGCCCTGGCCTACGCCACAGTCTTCGGCGCGCGTGTTTATTTCCCCGCGCTGGAAACTTTCACCAATGTCACGCAGGCCAACGTGATCAGTCTGCTGTGGTCGCCCGATGGCGGCTACCTGGCGCTGGAAGCGCAGAATATCGACCCCGCTGCCGCCAGCAGCTATTGGTGGATTTACCGCCGCGTCGCATCGACGCTGACGCTGGTCAGCGCGCTTCCTTCGTCGGTGGGCGCGGCCTGGCTGGATAACGCGCGCCTGGTGTTCGCGCCGGAAAGCGGCGGGCTGTTCGCTATGGATATGAGCGCCGGCAACGCGCAGACACAGCTTTTGGACGCCAGCCAACGCTATCTGCTGCCGGCAGTGCGCGACGACGGCACGGTGATCGCCTTTGTCGCGGCGACTGCTCCCGCCGAAGCAACGCCTATCCCTAATGAAGAAGCGGTGCTGGGGCGGCTGGTCGCGCTGGCCAACGGCACGCTGGTCGAAACCGGCAGCGGCGTGATCGATATTGATCGGGTGAACTGGGCGCCGCGCGCCGAACTGCTGATCGCGTTTCGCGGCGGGGTGCTGGCGCTGGTCAATCCCGTCAACGGCACGGCCTTTGCCCTGCCCATGAGCGGCGCCGTCGCCTATGCCTGGGGACCGCCGCCGCCCGCCAGCGCCGCCGGCCTGGAACTGCCTGCTGATGGTTTTTTCCTCTCCGATTTCGCCACTGGGCTGACGCAGCTCTGGCGCGTACCCGCCGACGGCAACGCTGCCGCGCCCTTCACGCAGGCCGAAAACCCGATCACAGAATTCGCTGTCGCGCCCGATGGCCGCAGCGTGGCCTTTGTCAGCGGCGGGGCACTCTGGTGGCAAAACGTCAGCGACCCCGAAGGTTTGCGCAGGCTGACAGAACTGACCGACAGTGAAAATATCGCCCCGGCTTTCAACGCCGACGGCCAAACGATCGCCTACGTGGACAGCGGCGGTGTGTACGAAATTGCCATCAGCGGCGGCGAACCGGCGCTGCGCCTGGCGCATCCCGCCGAGGGGCGTTACGAGCGCCCGCTGTACGCGCCCAACGTCAATCTGATGCTGCTGACGCTGCACGAAGGCGAAAGCATCAGCGATTATGTGTTGGATCTGAACACCGGCGAACTGACGCTGGCCTATCAGATTTTCCGCCAGCGTTTCTGGCTGGCCGATGGCCGCGTGATCGCTTTTGATGGCGCGGCGGCGGGCGCGCTGCTGTTTAATCCGCTCGATCTGGCGCAAACCACGACCCTCGCCGCGCTGCCCGGCGCCGTGCTCACGGCGGCGCAGTCTGGCGAAAACCTGCGCGTGATTGTGGCCGATGGGCTGCTGGCGCGCGGGCAAATCCTCGATCTGCCGCTGAACGGCGCGGCGGCCAGCCGGACGGGCGACACCGGTTTTATCGTTGCGCCGCTGCTTTCACCGCGGGGGGGATTCGTCGCGGGCTATCGCTATCAGCGCCTGGATGACAGCGGCGTGCTGCGCGGGCCGCTGCTCTTCGTGGACATCGCCAGCGGCGCGCACACGCTGCTCAGCGTCCCGTCCGAAGCCTGGGACTTCCAGTGGGGACGCTGAAAGCCTATCATGGGTTTCTGGCGGCAGCACTGCTGGCTTTTGCCCTTGGTATCACGGTTGGATTTCCACCACCACACCGTCTTCAGCCCAGTTGTACAGCAGTTGAATGTTGCCGTCGGCCACCAGAATGCAGCCGTAGGTCACGCGCGTGCCCAGATCGTTCACCCACAGCAGTTGGCTGCCGCCGCGCGTCGGAAAGCCGTGAAAGCCGTTGGTGAAATCTGCGCCAGGAATCGGGCGGTAGACGCCCATGAAGTACGGCATGTATAGATTCCAGTTGCCGGCGTAAGCGTTGGGCACATGCGAGATGATCTGGTAAATACCCGGCCATGTCGGGCTGTCGCTGATGCCCGTGCTGACCACCCAATTCCAGATTACCTGTCCGTTTTCGAAGACCCACATCTGCTGCTGGCTGATGCTGACCACGATGCGTTTGTTGGGCAGGGGTGGATAATCGAAAAAGATGTCGGGCGAAGGAATGCTGATCGTTTGTCCGGCGCTGACGCCGCTGATGCCGCCGTTGGCCTCTTGAATATACAGATAGGGCACGCCGTAATCCCAGGCGATGCTGCCAATCGTTTCGCCCGGCTGCACGACATGCGCGCGCTCATGATGGTAGACACGCACGTATGACATTGGAGAAGCGGCGGCGATAGCGCTCTGCGCGGCGGCAGCGGCTTCGTCAGCGTTGATATAACGGCTGGGGTCAAAAATGGCGGCGGCCTGGCTTTGTAGATAGCTCACAATTTGCGCGCTGTCCAGCGTGAAGGTCAGCGCCAGCGGATTGCTCGGATCCGGCAGCGCCAGCAGCCACGCACTCCATTGCTGTGGCGATAGTGTCCACCGCACTACGTCGCCCGTCACGGGATCGAAGACGGTGAACACATAATCGTTGAGCAAAAGCTGCTGCGCCTGCGCCACCAGCGGGCCGGCATCGGTTACCAGAGGCGCCACGCTGCGCATGACCAGTTGCAGCGTGCTGTCGTCATCCAGCGCTGTGCCGCTGTTCAGGTGCGCCCATGTCGCGGGTATGTCCAGCGCGCGGCCATCCTGCGGCGGTGTCGCTTCGACCTGGCCATTAGACCAACGCACACCCGCGTTAACCGGCGCCAGTTCGACCAGCGGCGCGAGTGCGTTGAGTCCCTGTTCGGCCAATGCCTGATCGACACGGTAGACAGGCGCGATTTGCGCTGTGCCCAACAGAGTGCGGAACGCGTTGCCCGTGCCGCGTCCCTGCGCATAGGCCGCGCGCGCTGTGGCTTCGGCGTCCAGCAGCAGCCCCAACGTCACCGGGTTCACTGCCCACGTGCGTTGGCCGTCGCGCACGATCAGGGTCGTCCAGTGCCTTGCCAGCGCCTCCTGGGCTTCGCGCAGCGATAAGCCGCCAAGCGCCACATCGCCCACACGCACACCAGGCAGTACACCGTTGGCGTACACCAGCCCCAGACCGAACATAACGGCGCTGACAACGCCTACTGAGAGCAGCGCCGCCAGCAGCAGCATAATGAACAGCGCGCGGCTGTTGTACCAGGTCTGGCGTTGGGCGCGCGGTTTACGCGGCGTTTGCCCTGGCACGGCGCGTAAGGCGGGAACGGGTTGCGGCTGCATGGCGAATAGCTGTCCTCCCTGCGCCAAAAACACGAAACAGGATAGCATGTCTATCCTGCGAATCGATCATTAGACGTTTAATCTGTTGTTCTAGTTCCGATTATATGCCGAATCGCGCGCCCGCAAGCGCAGCGTAGGTCAGCAGACGCTCAGGCGGCGGGCAAACGTTTAACGCTTTTCTACAAGTCGTCAAAAACGGGAGGCCGCAATGACCTCCCGCTCTGCTGCCAACGGATAACAGATAACTGCTGTTACGCAGCTCAACAGCGGCTAAGGCAGACCTTATCTCTGTGAGAAAAATCGTGATGCGCTGCGTAAGGTGAGCCCATAACTGACAATCCCGCTATCCGCCTTCGTTGGCCGGCACCTGTCCATAGGGCGGCGCGCCCGCCGGGATCACGATCACTGTGCCGGCGCGGATATTGCGCGAGTCGCGAATATCGTTGGCGCGCAGCAGCGACACATAGGAGACGTTGAACTGCTGCGCCACACCATCGAGCGTATCGCCCGGCTGCATGATATAGATTTCCTCGCCGCCGCCGCCCACGCCTTCCAGAATCACGTTGCCCTGCGCATCAATCGGCGGGAATTCGCCGTAGGCCGGCGCGCCCTGCGGGATGTCCAGCACCGTGCCTGCCGGGACAGTCTGCGAATCGGTGATACCGTTCACGGCCAGCAGCACCTGATAGGAAATGTTGAACTGCTGCGCCACGCCATCGAGCGTATCGCCCGGTTGCAGCACATATTGGTTGCCCGAAAGCGCGCTGCCGCCGCTGTCGCTGCTGGCCGCGCCGCCGGGAATGACGAGTTCTGTGCCCGGCACAGGTGGCGTTGTCGCGGCGGCCACATTGTTGGCTTGCAGCAGTTCCAGCACAGGCACGCCGAACTGCCGGGCGATGCTGGCGTAGGTATCGCCTTCCTGCACCACGTAAGTTGTGGTTTCCACGCCGCCGCCCTGCCCGCCGCTGCTGTCTACCGTCGAACCTTCCAGGGGCGGCACCTGCCCGTAAGGCGGCGCGTCCGAAGGGATCACGAGCACCGTGCCCGCCGCCACATTCTGCGCGTTGGTGATGCCGTTGGCGCGCAGCAGCGAGATATACGAGATGTTGAACTGCTGCGCCACACCGTCGAGCGTATCGCCCGGTTGCAGCACATAGACTTCTTCGCCGCCGCCGCCCACGCCTTCCAGAATTACATTGCCGTTTTCGTCCAGCGGCGGGAATTCACCGTAGCCGGGCGCGCCGTCGGGGATGATAAGCACCGTGCCCGCCGCCACATTCTGGGCATTGGTAATACCGTTGACTGCCAGCAGCAGTTGATACGACACATCGAACTCCTGCGCCACACCATCGAGTGTGTCGCCTGGCTGGAGCACGTATTCTGTGCCTTCGACCTGCGGTGTCGGCGTCGGCTCTGTCTGCTGTGCGCCAACCGGCAGCAGCGCCATCAGCAGCGCCGCAATAAAGACCAGCACCACAATAAAGACCGTGAGATAAGGCGTGTATCGACGCATGGAACAAGCTCCCGGTAACGTGTTTATAAATATTGTTCCTAGCATAACACAATTTGAGCGCTCTGGAACACTGCAAGGACAATTGTCCTATTTCAATATTCACACCGAAATGCATACTCCGCACACTACTCCGGCGGCGCTTGGCGAAACACCACCATGTACATCATCGCCGCGATCTCCCGCCCCGTATACTGCTCTGTGCGCTCCATATACCATTCCAGGACGCTCAGGCTGGCGCCCCCCGCGAAAGCCGCCAGAAAATCCACCGGCAGATTCAGATTGGCCGAATAACGCTGTTCGCGCATTCCTTTTTCATAGCGTAGCAGAAAATAATGGGCGACTCGTTCGCGCAAAAACGGCGAATTGATGTTGCGCAGCAGTCTGTAGATATAGCTGTTCTGTTTAGCTTTCTCGAAAAAATCGACCCACGCCAGAAATTCGCGGCGCGGCGATGGCTCGGCGGCGTAACGCGCATCGGTCTCGTCTGCCAGCCGGTCAAAGTACTCCTGCAAGATGCCCCACAGCAGGTCTTCCTTGTTCTTGAAGTGCAGGTAAAATGTGCCGCGCCCCACATCGGCGCGATCTGTGATGTCCTGCACCGAAACGGCATCGTAGCCCCGGCTGGAAATCAGTTCCAGCGCCGCCTGCACTAGGGTCTGCCGTGTGCGCTGTTTGTGCCGTTCGAAGCGGTTGAGCGCGTCGCTGTCCACCATTCAACACTGTCCACTACTACACATCTTGACATGCTGCTTGTCACTATCATATAGTGATTATTGTCATCTCAGCAATCAGAGTGTCCTTTTTCGTGACCGTTATTTGTGAATATTTACACAAAATACTTTTCTAAGCCAGATTTTTACTGTACGAAAGGGTCTCGTGTGATGAGTGTTTCCGCTGTGCCTGTGATCCCCAAAGCGCATTGGTTCTGGGGCAGTATGCAAACCTTTTCCGCCGACGCGCTGAATTTCGTGCTCGACGCCCGGCGTTATGGCGATGTCGCCGCGCTGTGGTTCGGCCCGTACCGCTCGTACATCGTGAATCATCCCGATCACGCGCACACGCTGCTGGTTTCCGAAGCCGAGCACTATCACAAAGATCGCACGCTCAAAGCCGTGATGAAGCCTGTGCTGGGCGGTGGCATTTTCCTGAGCGATGGCGCGTTCTGGAAGCGTCAGCGCAAACTGGTGCAGCCCGCCTTTCACAGCAAGCGTATCGGCGCTTATGCCCAGGTGATGGTCGATTATACGCTGGCGGCGGCGCAGCGCTGGCAAAGCGGCCAGGTCTACGATGTTGACCGTGAAATGACCGCGCTGACCATGAATATCGTGGCGAAAACGCTGTTCGACGCCGATGTCTCCGGCGACGCGCGCGAAGTCGGCGAAGTCATCACCACCGTACTGGAACTGACCAATCTGCGCTTCAATTCGCTGATTCCCATCCCCGATTGGCTGCCCACCAGCGCCAACCGCAAGCTGCAAAAAGCGGTGAAGCGCCTCGACGAACTGATCTACGGCTTCATCAACGAACGCCGTAAATCCAACGAGGACAAGGGCGATCTGCTCTCGATGCTGCTGCTGGCGCAGGATGATGACGACAAACACATGACCGACAAACAGGTGCGCGACGAAGCCATGACGCTGTTCGGCGCGGGGCACGAGACGACGGCAGTCGCCTTGACCTGGACATGGTATTTGCTGGCGCAGCACCCGGAAATCGAACAGAAGCTGCTGGGCGAACTCGATCGGGTGTTGGGCGGGCGCGCGCCCACGCTGGCGGACTTGCCCAACTTGCAGTATACGGAGATGATACTCAAGGAGTCGATGCGCCTGTACCCCCCGGCGTGGGTGACGACACGCGAGGCGGTGGAAGATGTGCAGGTCGGCGGCTACACACTGGAAAAAGGCAGCATCATTCTTATCAACATCTTCGGCATCCAGCGCGATACACGCTTCTTCGCCGATCCCGAAGCCTTCCGTCCTGAACGTTTCAGCGCCGAAAACGAGAAGCTGATTCCGAAGTATGCCTATATTCCCTTCGGCGGCGGCCCGCGCGTGTGCATCGGCAATCAGTTTGCCATGATGGAAGCCAAGCTGATCCTGGCGACGCTGGCGCAGCGCTTCCAGTTGCGCGTCGCGCCGGGACACGTCGTCAAGCCGGAGCGTGTTTTCACTCTGCGCCCCAAATATGGGCTGCGCATGGTCGTTACCGCCCGCGAAGCTCGACCGGTGCCCTGAAACACTCTTTACGTGTGACGTGACAAATGCTCACAACCCATAGCGCCGCCGCGTAAACCAGTCTACCAGCCGGTCGGCCAGCCGCAGCCGCAGCACCCCAATCAGCGCTGCCTCGTTGCCCACCAGGTAGCGCGTTTTGGGCTTAGGATTGGTCAGCGCATCCACCATCGCCAGCGCTACCACCTGTGGCGGGCTGCCCTGCCGCTCGAAGCGTGCCATCGACGTGCGCATTTTTCGCATATCTGCGCCGTATAATTCGCGCCCGTGCGGCGGCAGTTCATCGTGAATTTCGTCGATATTCGTTTCCGCTTTTTTCCAGATGGGCGTTGCGATAATGCCCGGCTCCACCGCGATCACTTCTATCCCCCACGGGCGCAGTTCCATGCGCAGCGCATCGGTGAAGGCCTCCATCGCGTGCTTCGACATACAGTACGCGCCCGAAAACGGTGTCACCGTGCGCCCCAGCACCGATACGGTGTTCACGATACGCCCGCGCGCCTTACGCAGCAGCGGCAGCACGGCTTGTGTTACCGCCACATGCCCGAACATGTTGACCTCGAACTGCAAGCGCAGCGCGTCCAGCGGTAGAAACTCCATCGGCCCTGTCACGGCCATGCCCGCGTTATTAATCAACCCGTTCAGCCCCTGCTCGCCCACCTCGCGCTCGATGCTGGCCGCCGCTGCCGCGATCATCGTCCCTTTAGTGATGTCGATCGGCACAATGCGCACATTGGCGCGGCTGCTCAGCGCGTCCGTGTTTTCGCCCGGCAGCACCCCCGCCAACACCCGCCAGCCCAGCGTATCGAACTGCAAGGCTGTCGCCAGCCCGATACCAGTTGATGCGCCCGTGATAAAGACTGTTTGCTGCGTCATGCTTAATAAGCCTCTTTTCTTGCTGATTGATTACATTATAATTATGATACAAGCGCTAAACAGCTTCAAAAATGCGTGTCAGGAAAACACCTTGCCCCTAACAGGCATTTGCCTGCGCTTCGTTCTACTGCTGGTTATCACAGCGGCGCTGGGCGTTGGGCTGGCGCGCGCTGTGGGCGCGGCGCGGCCTGGCGACGTTGTCGCCTATAGTTCGGCGCGCGGCGGCAGCAGCGATATTTTCCTGTTGGATGTCGCCAGCGGCGTCGAGTTGCGCCTGACCGACACGCCGACCAACGAGGAGTGGCCGCGCTGGTCGCCGGATGGGCGTTTTTTGGCGTACATGGCCGACGACACACAGAGCGGCGGCCTGAATATCTTCACGCTGGAACTGGCGACGGGCGCCGTGCGCCAGCTTACGCACGGCGCGGGCGTTCAGGCCTTCCCGACATGGTCGCCCGATGGCAGGCAGATCGCCTTTTCTGCCGGCACCGATTTGAACGACACCGATATTCAGATTCTTGACCTTGCCAGCGGACAAATCACACGCCTACCGCGCACGGCTGTGCATGAGCGCGTTTCATCATGGAGCGGTGATGTGCTGCTGTTCAGCGCCAACGGCGGCGGCCTGGCCGTCTTCCGTTTATACCGTGTCAACAGCGATGGCCGCGCCTTCACATCTCTTCCCTTCGGTGGCGCGGTCGATTTAAACCCTGTCTGGTCGCCCGACGGCCAGTGGTTCGCTTTTCAAGCACTGCGCGACCAGGACTACGAAATTGTCGTGCGCAGTGCCGATGGCCGCGCGCTGCGTCAGCTCACGGATAATGGCGCCGACGACTTTTCGCCGATGTGGTCGCCAGACGGCCAGCGCCTCGTTTTTATCCGGCTCACCCCAGAGGCAGGCTACGAAGTGTACATCCTGCAGGCGGATGGCAGCGGGGCGCGGCGGCTGACGTTTAACAGCTTTCGCGAAAACACGCCCGCTTTTATGCCCTAGCCGCGCCCTTCCAGCACACGGTAGCGCGTGTCTTCGCGCACGACGCGCACTCTGGGGAACACCTCGCGCAGAATCGCGTCGTAAGCCAGAAAGCGGTTCGCCACCAGCCGCAGCGCCCCGCCCGCCGCCAGTTTTTCGCGCGCGCCGGCGATCAAGGCCTGCGCCGCCTGCGTATCGACGCTGTGCCCGGCATGAAATGGCGGATTCGCCAGAATCAGGTCGTAGGTCTCGTTTGGCGGCAGCGCGCCGTACAAATCGCTGGCGACCACACGGCATTTTTCGCCATAAGCGCTGGCCGAAACACTGGCCCGCGCGCATTCCAGCGCCAGCAGACTGACATCGCTCAGCGTGACCTGTGCCGCGCCCTGCTGCGCCGTGTGCAGCCCGATCACGCCGCAGCCACAGCCCACATCCAGCACGCGCTTGTCCGTGCACGCCGCGGCATCGAGTGTCGCCAGCAGCATAGCCGTGCCCGTGTCCAATGCATCGCGGCTGAACACGCCCGGCAGCGTATACAGCGTCAAACCGTCATGCATGAAGGCGCCGCGAAAGGCATTTTACCAGTCCGCGTCCGGCGGCGGCGCATGGGCGGCTTTGATGAGCGAAGACAAGCGCTGGCGTGCCTTGTTGCGCACCGTCACCGCCGCTTTGCCGAAGACTTCGCCCGCATCAGCGGCGAAGACTTTCGCCCCGCTGGCGTTCGCCCCGCAGAACAGCAGCCGCCCGCCGTTCTTCAGCGCGTGATAGGCGGCGCACGCCACCAGCCGGGCATAGGCGCGACCTTTGGGGTTCAGCAGCAGCGCCAGATCAAAGTCTGCCGACGGCGGCGGCAGCGCGCGCTCGTCATGAATCACCAGCGTTGGCGCGCTGTGGGTGCGCTGCATCGCGCGCGCCATCTCCAGCGCGATCAGATTGTCGGCATACAGATGCGTCTCCACACCGCGCTGCGCCGCGAACAGCGCCAGCGCCGGGCTGTCCCACACCAGCACGCGCAGACCCGCGCGCAGCGGCGCTTCTGCCGCCAGCAGCGCTGTCGCCGCCGCCACCTCGTCCCACGCGACCAGTCCCGGCTTGCTGTACAGCGTCAGCCGCGCGCCGTCTAATTCAATCGCTTGTCTGGTAATGCTGTGGTAGCTCATGCGCCCCCTGAAAAAAATTCATTCTGCCTGAGCCGCGCGCCATTTGCCAGAGCGAGTCCCGTTTGTGCTGCTGCGCCAGCAGGAACGGAGGCTGTAATAGGCACTTCGGTTTTTAGATCGGATTACGACTCTCAAGGGAAACCGCTCATTGAGTCGCGCAGAGACTTGAAGGCAAACTTGTGTGCCTGGCAGCCGCAGACTTCAGTCTGTGGCGGCAAAACCCGCCAAACGCGAAAGAGTCATTATCTGTTTAAGCGCTTAAGCGCATATCAACTGTTGGCGGCATGCATCCGCTATAATCAGATTGTCCAATAGCGATCGATAGGGAGAAGGCACAGAGCAACATGCGCACGGCAGACATCTACAACTATCGCAAAGTCGATGAGGACACGTTCACCGCCGGCCAACCGAGCGCCGACCAACTGCGCGCCGCTGCCGCCGAAGGGGTGACCACCGTGATCAACCTGCTGCCCGCCCACGAACGGCGCGCACTACCGGATGAAGCTGCTTTGGTCGAGGCGCTCGGCATGGACTATCACTATATTCCGGTCGATTGGCTGCATCCCACGGAACAGGATTTCGCCGCTTTCGAGGCGGCCATGCAGCGGCGGCGCGCCGGCAAAACGCTGATTCACTGCGCCGCCAATTATCGTGTGACGGCCTTTTATGCGCTGTATGCGCTGAAACATCTGCGCTGGACGCCCGAACAGGCCGAAACCTTCCGCGCGTCGATCTGGCAGGGCAGCGATGTCCCGCAGTGGGAAAGCTTTATCGCCGCCCTGCGCGCGAAAATCGCGCCCTGAACCTACGGCACAAGCAGGCTGTCGATAACGTGAATCACGCCGTTGCGCACATAGTAATCGGTGGCCAGAATCTGCGCCGTGCCATTAATCAGCACGCGCCCATCGCTGCTGCTGATAGTGAGCGCGCCGCCTTGCGCCGTGCTCAGCGTGACGCTGCCGGTCGTCAGCAGTTCATCGACCACATCCGCAGAGGTGACATAATCCGGCACGACATGATAACCGAGAATGTTGGTCAGCAGTGTCGGGTCCGCCAGCGCCGCCTCCAGCGTGCCGGCGGGCAGCGCGGCGAACGCCGAATCGGGCGGGGCAAAAAGCGTGAACGGCCCCTGATTAGCCAGCGCGTCGGTCAATCCGGCGGCGTCCACAGCGGCCAGCAGAGTGTCAAAACTGGTGGGCTGCCCGCTCAGGCCGCGCAGAAAATCGACGGCGTTCAGGGGGCTGTTGCTGCCGACAATCACGCTGAAATCGTCGGCTGTGCCCGCCACTGTCACGAACTGTGTGTTGTTGGGCAGGCCGAGCAAAGTCTGGTTGAGGATGTCGCCGCTTTGTCCCGCCGCCGTAACGCGCAGTTGGAAGCTGGCCTCTGTCGCTTCGGCCACCAGCGACGCGCCGAAGCCTAAGCCAGAGACAACCAGCGTATCGTTAAAATAGACATCCACTGCCGGCGCGCCGCTGACGGCGTGCAGCAGCAGCACCCAACTGCTGGCCGGATCAATATTGTACGTTTCCAGCAGCAGATTCTCGTCAATTACCAGCGGGCTGAGGCTGAGATCGGCGCGCTGGCCGACCGCCGCCAGTGTATAGCTGCGCCCGGCCTCAAAACTCACGTCCGCCGGCCCCAGCACGGCAGCGCTGATGTCCTGGCCGCTGGGCACGGCAGCCAACTGGTACGTGCCCGCGCCGCCTTCAAAATAGCGCGTGATGGTGCCGAACTGCGCGCTGAAAGCCACCGCGCCGTTGACCCAAATATCCAGCGGCTCTACATCCGGCGAGAGATGCGCGAAACGCACACGCACGCTGCTGTCCTGCGCCCGGACTGTCAGCACACCCCACACGGCGAAAAGCAAAATGAGGGCGATTCTTTTCGTCATCGGCTGCATTTCTCCTTCATCACATTACCCGCAAAAATCTGTCCGCAATTGACAGTATCACTGTATAAGCGAACTATAAAAAGCGTCAAGCGGACTTCGCGCCTAGTGTGCAGGCAGCGCGGCGCCCGCATGATCTGGCGCGTACTGGCCTCTTTAGACCGGGACAGATTGTCAATTCCCTTTCAGCGCCGGATTTTCAGCTTGTAAAGCGCACAATAAATGTTCCCACGATATAATTTAACCAACAAGGACAGGAGTTCGGTAGCTGATCGAGAAAAACGCGCGCTTTGAGCGATATTTCTCCCTCGGCTGCCTGCGTCCTGAAGGAAGCGGAGAGTATGGTCG
The DNA here is from genome assembly GCA_013388745.1 of Chloroflexota bacterium. Taxonomy (GTDB): domain Bacteria; phylum Chloroflexota; class Anaerolineae; order Aggregatilineales; family Phototrophicaceae; genus JACAER01. The sequence goes on along the minus strand of JACAER010000034.1, from coordinate 51,762 downwards.
CAGCAGCGCGCCGCGCAAGGCCAACGATTGGTGTCCTGGCAGGCTGGCAATTTTACAGGACGGCCACGAACCTCAGCTACCTTGCGCCCATTTTTCGTGGAATGACCCACGCGGCACGGAGTCTGGGGTGCAATTTGCTCTTAGGCTGCGGCATGGGGCCTTCTGCCAGCCCCAGTGACCCGCTGCGTCCCGCCTGGCCCATCTTTTCCCCCGATCAAGATTTCGTGCCCATTGGCCCTTGGAATACTGACGGGCTAATCGTTGCTGTACCCCTTCACTCCCCGTCGCGGTCAGCGTATATGCAAAGCTTGATTGCCGCCGGGCATCCAATCCTGTTTGTTGGATCAGGAGAAACTGGCCCAACAATTGCCGTCAATAACATGGGGGGGATTCGGGAAGCGATGCGGCATCTGGTTGAACACGGTCATCGCCAGATTGCCTTTATCGCCGGGACGCAGGAAGATTTGCGCGGCGACAGCGGCGAACGTTTGCACGCTTACCAAACCGGGCTTGAAGTCTACGCTTTAGATCAAAACCCCTGTCTGGTTGCATATGGTCGCCATGTCTACGACGGCGGTTACGCGGCCATGCGGCGCATCATCGACTCAGGTGCCGCATTCTCGGCAGTCGTAGCAAGCAACGATGAATCGGCGTTAGGCGCGATGCAGGCACTGAAAGAGGCTGGTCGGCGCATCCCGCAGGATGTTGCGATTGTCGGGTTTGACAACCGCCTTGAGGGCAGCGTACAGGAACCGGGTTTGAGCAGTCTTCACGTTCCTCTATTTGACATCGGTTATCGTGCCGTTGATCTGCTGCTGCAAGCGCTTGCAGCAGCGACTCCCCTGCCCGAACTCGTCCAAATCGATACCCATCTCGTGATCCGTGAATCATGCGGGTGCGTCGGCGGGGCAAAACCAGACAGCTTGGTAAAGTCGTCAGGCAGCCACGGCCATCCCGAACTGGCCAATGCAATGGCGTTCGCCATCCTGAATCAGGCGCATAGTCTGACCGAAGATGAGGGGCTGGCGTTATGCCAGCGTTTGGTAGACGCCTTTGTTACCAGCATTCGGCACGGTGATAGGTCGGCATTCCAGCGAGTCCTTGAAGACACACTTCAGCGCACGGCACTTGGCGCTGATGATACCCATATATGGCAGGACGCAATTTCATTGATGAGCGCTGTCGTTGGGGAAACCTCCGCAGATATTCCAACCGCAGCCTTGTTGGCAGGCGATCTTTTGAGCGCGGCGCGCTTGACGATCAGCGCCCATATGCGTCGTCAACATCGGCAGTATGTTGTGGACGAACGCTGGACAGCCAGTCGTTTAAGCCTGCTCACGGCTCGCTTACTCACGGCTCTCGATGAGACGCAAATCTATGACATCCTTGCAAAGCACTTACCCGATATGGGTATCCATATCGCTCTGCTCGGATTGTTTGAAGCGGACGGTGATGACCCGGTGGCGTGGACGATGATGCACAATACCATCAACCCGGATCAGGGAGGACTTCGCTTTCGCAGTCAGGACTTTCCACCTGCCCATCTGTTTGCGCAGCAGCAGCCACTCGTCCTGACCTTGATCCCGCTGGTTGACCAATCCGGCCAGATCGGTTTCATGGTCTTTGACACCGAGCAGCTTGATCTGTACGGTTCGATTGTTCAACAATTGGGCGGCGCCCTGAACACAGCGCGCTTGTATCGTCAGGCAACTGAAGGCCGCCGTCTGGCAGAAGAAGCCAACCGCCTAAAAAGCCGCTTTTTGTCAACCATCAGTCATGAGCTGAGAACACCGCTAAACTTGATTGTCGGCTTAAGCGGCATGGTTCTGCGCGACAGCGATGAGAGCGATTCGCCGCTTTCTGAAGCAGTCCGAAAAGATGTGGATCGGATACACGCTTACTCCCAACACCTGGGGGGGCTGATTGGTGATGTCATCGACCTTGCCACCAGCGATGCCGGACAACTTCGCCTGAATAACGAATATGTTGATCTGGCACGGGCTTTACGCATCGTAGCGGACAGCGGCAGCCAACTGGCCGCTGATAAAGGTTTGGCGTGGGAAGCCAATTTGCCGGAAGCAGGCCCCTGGGTATGGGGCGACCAGACCCGTCTGCGACAGGTTGCGCTCAATCTGATCAACAATGCGATCAAGTTCACCGCCAGCGGTAAGGTGAGCCTGCGGCTTGAGCAGAACACTGACTCCGTGACGGTGATAGTGCAAGACACAGGACTGGGAATTGCGCCCGATGAACAGTATGCCATCTTTGATGAGTTCTGGCAGTCCGAACGCAGCGTTGCGGGGGGGTATGGGGGGCTGGGACTGGGATTAGCGATCAGTAAACGACTGGTTGATATGCATGGGGGAACCATTACCGTCCATTCTACGGGTGAAGAAGGCGCTGGCTCGGTCTTTTCCTTCACCCTCCCAACTGTGCAGCAGCCCTTGCAACAGGCGCCTTACCTGGAAAAAAGGTCGGCTAAGGAACACACTGTTGTCGTGCTGACCAACGATCCGCGGACCAGCGAGCGCTTGTTTGACCATTTGCGTCGGCGCGCGTTCAGCGTGCAAGTTCTGCCCATGAGGCGGGGACTGGATTGGTCTTCCCAGATCGCCGAGAGGTACCCTCAGGCCATCATCTTGGATGTGAGTACCGACTCTGCTCTGGGTTGGAGCGCACTGAAAGAAATCAAGATCAATCCGTCCACAAAGGACATTCCCGTTGTGTTCTTTTCGTCTTCGCAGCTTGATGCGGCATCGTTAGAACTGGATTATCTCACCAAACCAATCGAAATATCCGAGCTGACAAGAGCGCTCGATCAACGCTGGTTGATGACGGATGCGATTGATCCAACGCGCACTGTTCTGGTGGTGGATGATGAGCCCAATACGCTTGAAATGCATGCCCGGATTGTTCAGTCGCACGCATCGTCCAATCGTGTCTTGAAAGCGCGTAACGGCAAAGAGGCGCTGGAAATCCTGCGCCACGAGATTGTTGATCTTATTTTGTTGGATTTGCAGATGCCGGAGATGGACGGTTTTCAGGTGCTAGAAGCGATGCGGGGTCTGGAAAGCACACGCAGTATTCCCGTCATCGTGGTCACGGGCAAGGTTCTGACGGAAACGGATATGACACGCCTGAATCAGGGGGTGGCTGCTGTATTGGGCAAGGGACTGTTCAGTATTGATGAAACCCTCTCGCATATCAGCACCGCGCTGGAACACAAACGCAAACTGAGTGGAGAATCGCAGCGATTAGTGCGGTCTGCAATGGCTTTTATCCATGAACACTTTGCCGAAACGATATCGCGCCAGGATATTGCGCAGCATGTCGGCCTTTCTGAAGATCATCTGACTTTCTGTTTTCGCCGCGAGCTGGGAACAACCCCCATTGCCTATCTTCAGCGCTATCGGATAAACCAGGCCAAGCGTCTGTTAAAAGAAGGCCAGCAAACTATCACAGAGATTGCCTCCAGCGTCGGTTTTTCAGACAGCGGCTACTTTAGCCGCATCTTCCACCGCGAAACCGGTCTGTCCCCCGAAGCATTCCGGCGTTCCTGAACAAGCACGTTTGTGTTTCAACGCCCCGCCGGGCGTGTGCCCCCGCACACCTATGAAATCTCCATATTTAGCGCGCTTTTGTCCATGCCTGGCATATCCCCTGCTTGATACACTCTAAATGGATTTGGGAGCGCTTCCTAAAAAGCATCCAAAGGCAAATCACAGTGATCACTTTGGAGGAGATTGCGAAGCTGGCCGGTGTTTCACGCACAACGGCTTCGCGGGTTGCAAACGGACAACCCGGCGTAAGTCAGGCAACCCGTGAGCGCGTGCTGCGGATAATCCGCGAGTATGGCTACCAACCCAACCTGGAGGCACGTTCTTTAGCGGCGCAGCGTTCGCGCAAACAATCGTGATGGATTAACAACCAGTACCTCAACAGCAAGATAGGGAAAAGGAGGCCATAAAATCTTTTCAGCAGCGAGTTTCCCAAATTACAGCAGTTCACGTGCGGATAAATGAATTGAATAAGGAGAAATGATGATGCGAAGAATAGTTTTGCTCTCACTGATCGGTATGCTGCTGCTGAGCAGCGCGCTCATCCAACCAGTCGCCGCCCAGACGACGCTGCGCGTGCTTGTTCACCAGAATCCGCCGATGGTGGAATTCATGGAGGCTTTTAACCAGCAGTTCCAGGAACAGCACCCCGACATCGTAGTGGATATGTCGGTTGTGAATGCCAACGACCTCAGTACTGTGACTCAAACTCGCCTGAGCGCCAACGACATCGACGTCATTGATATGTTTGGCTTCGCTAATGCCGTGCAGCCCTACATGGTCGATGTCGATCCGCCGAACTGGCAGCAGTTGGCAGATGCCGGCCTGCTGATGGATCTGACCGATCAGCCCTTTGTCGCCAATTACGACGCCGCGACGATCGCAGATGCCGGCACTTACAATGACAGGGTGTACGCCATCAACCTTGGGCGCGTTTCCTACAGCGGTATCTACTACAATCGCGATCTCTTCGCGGCCAATAACGTGACCGTTCCTACAACCTGGAGCGAACTGGTGCAGGCCTGCGAAACCTTCAACGCGGCTGGGATTCCCTGCATGACGGCAGGTGGGCGCGATGGGTGGCCGATCTTTGTTGGCGCCTATGGCTTGATCGGTGCGTTGTATCCCGACCAGGCGGCGCTTGTCGAGGGACTGTGGACAGGCACGATTACCTGGAATGACGAGGCCGCCCTGGTGATGTGGTCGCGGATGCAGATTTATGCGCGCGACATGATCGAACCGGGCGCGAGCGGGATCGCGGCGGACGCGGCGCCGGGTCGCTTCGCCTCTGGCGCAGTCGCGATGTTCCCTGGCGGAACCTGGTATGCGCCGGCTATTGAAGCGGCTGAGCCCGAATTCGAATGGGGCTATATCCCCTTCCCCGGTTCGGAAAATGTGGAAGACAATCAATATCTGTTCGGCAAATACGATCAGGGCTGGGCGGTGGCGGCCAACACACCAAACGCCGAAGCGGCCCTGCTGTATTTGGAAGTCTTCTCTGATCCTGAGAATTATCAGGCGTTCGTCAATGCCGTTGGCTTCATACCCACGCAACCCACGGCCCAGTTGAACACCCAACTCGGTGAAGAAGTGGCCCCCTATCTTGCCAACTTCCGTGTGGGTTACGAACAGTACTGGGTCGCGCCGCGCGGTGTCGGTCAGTACGCCAATCCCTGGGCGTCGTACTTCCAGCCGTTTGGCACCTTTGATGATCCCCAGGCACTGGCCGATACGGTGCAAGCCGACCTTCAGTCAGGCCTGGATGCCGTCGGTAGTTAGTTAGCTCATAATCTTGCGGGTGGACTTCCCACGATTTGCTGGGGGGCCACCCGCCTTCAGCCAGAAAAAAGGAGTGACTTTAATGACGTATCACTTCGGTAGAGGTCGATCTCGCTGGCTTCCATATCTATTGCTGTTGCCGGGAATTATTGCTTACTTTGTTGTTGCGCTGGGACCATCGCTGGCAACTGCGGTCTTTTCTTTCACAGATGCCACCGGCTTGCCCGGAGCGCCTGTCAACTGGGTTGGGCTGGATAATTACCGTGAATTCCTTTTCCTGGGTCAGGCAGCCAGGGACAACTTGAATGCTGTCGGAAGGACGCTGATCTTTTGCTTCTTTGTGACCACCATTCAGTTTGCGCTCGGTCTGCTGGTCGCAGTCATTCTCAATCAAAAGCTGCGGGGCAGGAACTTTTTCCGAACCCTGTACTTCATGCCCGTGATTCTGGGAGCGGTTATTCAGGGTTTGATCTGGTCGCTCTTCCTCTATCCTCTGGGCGGCCCCTTGGCCGAATTCCTGGCGATTTTTGGCGTGCGTTCTGAATTCCTGGGCGCCCAGCCCACCGAGGCCTTTGCATGGGTCATTGTGGTCCAGATTTGGGCCAACATGGGCACCACCATGATTATCTTTCTGGCCGGCCTCCAGACCATCTCGGCAGAATATTACGAGGCAGCGCGCATTGATGGAGCAAACCGTTGGCAAGTCTTCGCCAACATCACCTGGCCGCTGCTGACGCCCAGCGTCAACACCAATCTGCTGCTGAATGTCATCGGCAGTCTTCAGGCGTGGCAGCTATTTCTGGTCTTGCTCGGTTACCGCAATGGGACGCAGGTGCTGGGCTACCTGATTTATGCGACGGGTTTTGGACAAACATCCGGCAGTGTCACCAGCAGTTTCCGCCAGGGATACGCCGCCGCGGCGTCCATCGTCATGTTCGTGATGGTGCTTGTGATCGGTATGACGGTACAAACGATTCTGCGACGTAGAGAAGCGAGGATAATGGGATGAGCACAACAACCGGTACAGTGTCATCCAGGCGCAAGCCAATGGACTGGGGCAAGCTGGCATCCTATGGGTTCCTGGTGCTGTTGGCTCTTGTCTACCTCGGACCTTTGCTGATGCTCGTCAACACCTCTTTGAGAACGACTCCCTCTTTCAATCGAGATGCTATCGGATTGGCCGTCCAGCCGAATTTCGAGAATTTTGCAGAGGCCTGGGAAAAAGCTAACTTCCCTAAGTACTTGCTCAATTCGGTAGTTTATACCGTTTCCGCAACGACGATCTACGTGATAACAGCCGTTTTTGTGGCTTTTCCCATCGCGCGGGGCTATGTCAGGTATGCGGGTGTGCTGCTCACGCTGTTTGTGATCGCGCTGTTTTTGCCGCCCGCGCTTATTCCACAATTCCAGCTTATCTTGCGTCTGGGGCTGTATAACAACCCCATCGGCTACATATTGCTGTTTATTGTGAACCCGATTGGCATTGTGATCCTGGTGAACTACATCAAGACTGTTCCGCAGGAACTGGACGAGGCCGCCGCTCTCGATGGCTGCGGGTATTTCCGTTTTGTGTGGTCAATTGTTCTGCCGCTCATTCGCCCTGCCGTTGCGACCGTCGTCGTCTTGCACTCAATCGGCATCTGGAATGAGATCATTCTGCCAACTATCTATTTAACCAACGATGATTTCTACCCGATCACTCGTGGTTTGATCGTCTTTCAGGGTGTTTATGGCAGCGACTGGCCTGTGCTGGCAGCGGCTGTGCTGATGCTGACCCTGCCGATGGTGATCCTGTTCCTTTTCTTGCAGCGTTATATCGTCTCAGGCTTGACCGCGGGTTCCGTCAAGGGATAAGAGCTGTCGGTAAACCACATCCGTATTTTGTGTCTATAGAGGGTGTCGTAATGAAAACAACTTCTACCCGTTTTTTGCTGCTGCTGGCGCTGACACTGTTCAGCTTGAGTTTGATGAGCGGTGTCTCTGCTCAAAGCCAACCCACGCCGACTCCCAGGCAGACGGCCACCCCCACGCCTGAACCTGAAGCCACGCCGATTGTGGTGCCAGAGGGTTGGGCACTGGTCTGGCACGATGAATTCGATGACGAGGCGATTGATGAAGCCAACTGGACTTACGATCTCGGCGGCTGGGGCTGGGGCAATGGCGAGGCACAGTATTATACCGATCGTTTGGAGAATGCCCGTTTGGAAGAGGGGATGCTGGTGATCGAAGCGCGGCAGGAGCGCTATGAAGAGAGCTACTATACCTCCGCGCGGCTCAAATCACAGGGTTTGCAGGAATTCCAGTACGGACGCATCGAAGCGCGGCTCAAAGTGCCCGCCGGAAGAGGACTGTGGCCGGCATTCTGGATGCTGGGGTCGAATTTCGAGGAAGTCGGTTGGCCCGACTGCGGCGAGATCGACATCATGGAATATGTTGGCCGAGAACCGGATTTGATCCTGGGCACGATCCACGGTCCGGGCTATTCGGGAGCGTTAGGCCTGACCAGATGGAATCGGCAAGACTATGACATTGCCGACGATTTTCATACTTACGCCATCGAGTGGGATGAAAACCAGATCACCTGGTTCTATGATGACGTGGCATACAGCACCTATACTCGTGAGGATATCGGGGAGCGGGAATGGGTCTTTGACCAGCCCTTTTTCATGATCCTGAATCTTGCAGTTGGGGGACAGCTCGCCGGTCCAATCGGGCTGGATACCGTCTTTCCGGCGCAGTACCTGGTGGATTACGTGCGCGTCTTCCAACAGGAACAATAGCAATCTGTCTATCCCTCGCAGTAAAAAACACGCTGCGAGGGATAGCCGGCAATCACCTTGCTACAGCGAAAGAATGTAGACTATGAAGCGCGATCCGCAACCCATTTTTATTGGCGACACCGCCCAAAAAAAGACCGATGCCCCGGTGATAGGCGATTATGTCACCCTGCTGGGAGAGTCATTTTATCGGATACAAAATTTTGATACGATTGAGCCGTTCTTTATAAGCCTCATCAGCAGTTCCGATCACTGGTTCTTTATCTCATCCACAGGCGGGCTATCTGCCGGGCGCGTGAACGCCGAGCATGCGCTTTTCCCCTACTACACAGTAGACAAGCTCACAGAGAACAGCGAAAACACGGGCAATAAGGCCATCTTGCTGGTTTCACGGTCTGGGCGCACCAGTCTTTGGGAGCCATTTTCAAATCAGCACCGGGGCTGCTATTCCATCCAACGCAATCTTTATAAGAATGTGACAGGAACGACGGTTGTCTTTGAAGAGGTAAACACCGATCTTCAATTAGCCTACCAATATGCCTGGCGAACCAGCGAGCGATTCGGTTTTGTCAAAACAACCTGGCTGAGCAATATAGGGGATGCGCCCTGCCAGATTGAACTTGTAGACGGCCTGCAGAATATTCTGCCTGCCAACGTGGCGATAGTGACACAGAATGTGTTCAGCTCACTGCTGGACGCTTATAAGCGCAGCGAATTAGTGCCTGAAACCGGATTGGCAATTTTTGCTTTGAACTCCAGGCTTACCGATCTGGCTGAACCGAGCGAGTCACTCCTGGCTACTACCGTTGCCCAGATCGGCCTCCCCCAGGCCGACTATCTGCTCTCGTCGCTCCAGCTCGATCTTTTCCGTACTGGTAAGCCGTTAGAGACAGAAACGGAAGTGCGTGGCCGGCGCGGCGCTTATTTTGTCCATACGACAATTAATCTGACGGCATCGGAAAACTGCATGTGGCATCTGATAGCCGATGTCGATCAGGACAGCGCCGCGATTGCCCAAACAACCCGGTGGCTGCAAGGCGACCCCATGACGATGGGGCAGGAGTTAGAAGACGATATTGCCGCTAATCAAGCCGCTTTGTGGAAGATTGTCGCCAGCGCAGATGGCCTACAGCTTTCCAACAACCCGCTGTATTGCGCGCATCATTTTGCCAACGTGCTGTTTAACGTGATGCGCGGCGGCATTTTCGCAGATCAGTATTGGATTCGGGCGGCAGATTTTGCGGACTTTGTGTCGGTTCGCAATCCCGCTGTGCTGCAAGCGCATTCAGATTTCTTCGCTGCGCTGTCGGATAGCATTCAGGTCGCTGAGCTAAAGGCGCGCGCAGAGGCCTACGGCTCGGCTGATCTCGTGCGTTTGAGCCATACTTATTTGCCGTTGACCTTCAGCAGACGACACGGCGATCCCAGCCGGCCCTGGAATCAGTTTGCCATAAATATTAGAAAGCCTGATGGCTCTGTCAAGCTGGGCTATGAAGGAAACTGGCGCGATATCTTCCAAAACTGGGAGGCGCTGGCCTATTCGTACCCCGAATTTATTGAGAGTATGATCGCCACCTTCCTGAACGCCACAACCGCAGATGGCTACAATCCCTATCGAATCACGTATTATGGGATCGATTGGGAAGTTCCAGAACCGGGTAACCCCTGGGCCAACATTGGCTACTGGAGCGATCACCAGATCATCTATCTGCAAAGGCTGATGGAAATCAGTGCCAAAATGCACCCAGGCGCACTTCAGGGATTCCTGGCGCGGCTCATGTTCAGTTATGCCAACGTGCCTTATCAAATTAAACCCTATGCTGATTTGTTGAAAGACCCGTATAACACGATCGAGTTCAATTGGGAGCTGGAACGGTGGATCGAAGCGCAGCGACATGCACAGGGCACGGATGGAAAATTAGTCTTTGCCCCGAACGGACAAGTTTTCCATGTCTCGCTGGCTGAAAAGCTGCTGACACTGCTGCTCGCCAAGTTGGTCAACCTGGTTCCCGAAGGCGGGATATGGATGAATACCCAGCGCCCGGAGTGGAACGACGCCAACAACGCGCTCGTCGGCAAGGGCTTGTCCGTGGTGACCCTGTGTTATCTCCGGCGCTATATCGCTTTTTGCCGGGAAATGTTCAGCACGAGCGGTATCGAGTCCGTTCCGCTCAGCACAGAAGTGCAGAAGTTCTATACCCAGGTGTCGAGCATCCTGAGCCGCTTCCAGGCCACCCTGCAAAATTCCTTCAGCGATGAGCAGCGCCGGTTGATCATGGATGCGCTGGGCAGCGCCGGCAGTGATTATCGCTGGGGTTTTTACAAGAAGGGTGTCTCTGGCGAACTGACCCCCTCGCCGGTAACGGAAATAGTCGCATTCCTCGAATTAGCGCAGCAGTACGTTGAACATTCCCTGCGGGCGAACCGACGCAGCGACAACCTCTACCACGCCTACAACATTCTGCATCTCGACAATGACCGCGCCGCCATTAGTCATCTCTATGAGATGCTTGAAGGGCAGGTTGCTATCCTCTCATCAGAGCTGTTATCGAGTGATGAATCCCTGTCTCTACTCCAGAGCCTTCGAAACAGCGCGCTTTATCAAGAAGAACAACACAGTTACATTCTCTATCCTGATCGTGATCTGGATGGCTTTTTACAAAAGAACTTCTTAACACACGATCAGGTGGCGGATATAGCGCTTTTTGAAAGGCTGCTGGAGGCGCACGATCCATCTATCATTATCCGCGATATAAACGGCGTTTATCACTTTAGCGGACACATCCGCAACTTCAACGATGTAAGCCGGGCACTGGATGTGCTAAAAGAACAGCTGCGCTACGCTGAACTCGTCGAAGCCGAGTCCGGGAAGATCAGGGCGTTGTTTGAAGCCACTTTCCGCCACGATGAGTTCACCGGGCGTTCGGGAACCTTTTTTGCATACGAGGGACTGGGCAGTGTCTACTGGCACATGGTGGCAAAACTCCTGCTCGCGGCGCAAGAAACAGCGCTCAGATTCAAAGGCGATACGAACGCTGAGGCGCTGCGACAATGCTATAGAGACATTCGGCAAGGGTTGAGTTTCAACAAAACTCCAGATGCCTATGGCGCGTTTCCTACCGATCCCTACTCGCACACCCCCAAAGGACAGGGGGCAAAACAACCCGGCATGACAGGACTGGTCAAAGAAGTAATCTTGTCGCGGCAGGCAGAGGTGGGGTTTTATGTCGAGGACAGCAAATTGGCGTTTGATACAACCTTTTTAGATCGGCATGAGCTTCTGACCGCCGCCGCCGCGTTCTCCTATATTGATGTCCATGGACAGCACCGAGAGCTCGAACTGAAGGCAGGCTCGCTTGCATATTCGATCTGCCAGACACCGGTCGTGCTTCAGGGATCGAGTAATGCGTGTATTGCGGTGCATTTTGAAGATGGTTCTGTTCACAACATAGATGGCCTTAAGCTTGATAGCCTCACCAGCAGCCGCGTATTTCGCCGCGATGGCAGCGTGGCGCGTGTGATCGTATCCGCAATACTTGATCCAATATGATCACAAGGAAAAGCGAACGACGAAGTCCCTTGCGCTACTCGCGCCGCTCCCTGCGCCGCGCGGTTTTCGCTGCTGCGTCGCGCTGAGCAACCTGACAACGCAGGTCGGGCTGAAACGCCTGGGGTGATTCGCAGAGCTGAGACTTTACAAAGGCAGAAGCAAGTGGGAAAAGAACACAGACGAAATAAATCATTGGCAGGAATCGATGTCTCGGCTTACTCGATCGATGAGTTGAAAGCGCTTGTTCGCGACATCCTGGCAGAGAAGATTTATGGAATTGCCTTTAGTCCTTACGCTGAAGGCCAAGCGCCGGGAACGCAAATCTCTGCGTCACAGATATACCAACGTCTCAGCATTGTGCAGCCTTATGTCAATTTGGTGCGCACATTTTCCTGCACCGAAGGCAACGAGCTTATCCCGCAGATCGCTGCCGGGCTAGGGCTAAAAACAATGGTAGGCGTATGGCTGGACGATGATCACGAGCATAACGCCATCGAACTCAATAATGCGCTTGAAGTTGCCAGGGCTGGATATGCTGATGTGCTCGCCGTCGGCAACGAGGTGTTGTTACGCAATGAAATGTCTGAGGCGGAATTAATCGGTTATATCAATCAGGCCAGACAAGGGGCGCCGGGTGTAACCATTGGCTACGTTGACGCTTACTTCAAGTTTGTCGATCACCCACAAGTCTGTGATGCCTGCGACGTGATTCTTGCCAATTGCTATCCGTTCTGGGAAGGGATTGCTGCTGAACACGCCCTGGTCTACATGAAGGAAATGTACAGACTTGCTACCCGTGCTGCGCAGGGTAAACCGGTGATTATCAGCGAAACCGGTTGGCCCAACATTGGTACACCGGAACGTCACGCGGTTCCCTCGTTTGCGAACGCTATCCGCTACTTCATCAACGCTTATCAGTGGGCTGAAGAGCAGGAGATCGACATCATCTACTTCTCCGCCTTCGATGAAGCATGGAAGATAGCCAGCGAGGGGGATGTAGGCGCTTATTGGGGCTTGTGGGACAAGGATGGTGTCCCGAAATATGCCTAGCAAGTCAGAAAAACAACGTACGATTAGGCAGCTTATCAAACAGAAGCCGGGCAACGCCATTTGTTACTCTGGCTATCGCAAAGGCCAGGATCCGCGGAAGGGCATTTTCCCAAGTTATCAAGAGATACGGGAAGACCTCTTAATTCTGGATGCGAACTGGTCGTATCTGCGCTTGTATGACCCCAGCCCACATGCTGAGACGACGCTGGAAGTCATCCGCGACGAAAAGCTCGACCTGAAGGTGCTGCTTGGGGCTGACCTGGCTGCTGAGGTCAGTAATCCAGAATGTCCGTGGGGTGCCAATTTTGATGATGAAACCCTGGCTGCCAATCGTCAGGCCAATAGTGAAAATATTGATCGTTTGATCGCGCTCGCCAACCGTTATCCAGAGATCGTCTTCGCAGTATCCGCAGGCAACGAGGCCAGTGTTTCGTGGACAGATCATCTGGTGCCCGTAGCTCGAATCATAGCCTACGCTCGTCGGCTCAAAAAAGCGGTCGCGCAGCCGGTGACCTTCTGTGAAAACTATGTTCCCTGGACTTCTAAGCTGGCACGGCTTGCAGCCGAACTAGACTTCATCTCGGTTCACACCTACCCTGTCTGGGAATATCGTACAATTGATGACGCGCTGGAGTATACCAAACAGAATTACTACTCGGTTGCTGACCATTATCCCAAGAAACCGGTTGTTATTACCGAAGCCGGTTGGACAACAGTTTCCAACGGGCGGGGCATTGAACCCTCGAATGCATCTGAGGCGTTACAAGCACGCTACTGCCGGGAGTTGATGGCGTGGACTCAGTCCGAAGGGATCCTGGCCTTCATATTTGAAGCATTCGATGAGCCGTGGAAGGGTTCGCCTGATCCAATGGAACCCGAAAAGCATTGGGGGCTGTTCGATGTGGACCGTAAGCCGAAGCAGTTCATGCAGCAGCTATTGAAGTCAAAAGGCGGAAAGCGCAGTAACGGGCGTGCATAGCGCAAGGAGACGAGGCGCATTCCCCGCCCGGCTTAAGCCAGATGTCCCCACGGGGCCAATCTATGGTCTCTGGTGAAAAACAGCGCTCTCAAGAAGAAGCATAACAGTGATCTTCTGTCTGTGTGAGAAGCGCCGCCCGACAAAGCGCGCATCTGCCAGACTTGCATCCTGCTGTGAGGAAACAGCTTTTGCAGATCGTCGTTGCTGAGCTGCGCCAGCTATGCGCGCATGCAGCCTTAGCCTGGCACGATGCCGATGCGGTTCAGCACGCTGCCCGCCGCCAGATCGACCCCCAGCGCGCCGGGCGCCAGCGCGTCGAGCGTGAAAGTCAGCACGCGCGTGTAATTGACGGCCACGACGATCTGCCCGGCGCTCACCTGAACTTCCACGAACACTGTCGGCGCGGCGAAATTCGCTCCTGTCAGCGCTGCCGTCGCGCGCAGCGTTTCCAGCGGCGAGACACTGCCCGAAAACAGCGCTGCTTCGGTCAGCGCGCGGCCATCCCAGCGCAGCCGCAGCGCCCACGAAGCCCCCGACGAGGCCAGATGCAGCAGATAGCTGTCGCTGGCGGCGGCAGGCGGCTCCAGGGTGGCCTCCAGCGTGTAGGCCACGAAGTCGCTGCGCTGGGTCAGCAAACGGCTGCGTGCCGCAAAGGCCAACAGGCGGCCAGCGGCGTTTTGCGTCCAGTCTTGCAGCCGAAAATTCCACAGTGTCGCGTTCAACCCGCCCACGAACGAATCGGCGATCAGCGCGACCGGCGTGGTGGTAGGCGGAATCAGCGCGGCGGCGGTGGGCGTGGCGGCCAGGGCGGCCAGCGTGCCCTGGGTATCGAGCGCCGCCTGGGTGCTGGCGAGTTCGAGCGCGGCCTGGGTGCCGGCCAGGGCCAGCGTATCGCTCGTAGCCTGCGCGGCGATCGCCTGCACGGTGGCGGTGCGCGCGGCGTTGGCGGCCAGCGCGGCCTGCGTGCCGGCCTGGTCGAAAGCATTCTGCGTGGCGATTAATCCCGTCTGTGTGCCCTGAAGATCGAGCGCGGACTGTGTGGCGCGCTGGGCATCGGCCTGCGCGGTGCTGGCGAAGGCCTGCTGCGTTTGCGCCAGTTGCAGCGCTGCGCTGGTTTGCGTGGCGGCGATATTCGGGAACAGGCGCGCGTACAGATCGGGCCGGACGATGCCGAGCAGCGTGCCGCTGGCCACGATCAGCAGCAGCAGCCCGACGATCAACCACAGCAGCGCGGTGCTGCGGTTTGCCCCCGCGTCTTTGGGCTTGCCCTGCCAGTTTTCCGGGAGTTCGCCATCATCATGCATAGAAATCGTTCCTGGTCACAAGTCCCACAATCAGCGCGGCATTTTTCAGACTACACACTTTGTCTTCCACCCACCTCATTATAGAATGAATACAACGAATAGATGATGAATGAGCGCGCTATGTCGAATGCTTTACAGCGCCTGCGCGACGCGGGCTACAAGTTGACCGGCGCACGCACTACGGTGCTGCGCGTCCTGGAGGACAGCGGCGGGCATGTGACCTCTGCTGAACTGTTGGAGCGTGTCAGCACTGCCGACGCTAACATTGGCCGCGCCAGCGTTTTCCGCGCGCTGGATTTGTTCACGCGGCTGGCGATCGTGCGCCCGACCTATGGCGAAGGCAGCGCCGCGCCGATTTACGTGCTGCTGCCCGGCGGCCATCATCACCATATCGTCTGCACTGTCTGCCATCGCGTCATCGAATTCGACGACTGCCGGTTGGGCGAACTGAACCGCGAACTCGAAGCGCGCTACCAGATGCAGATGACCGGCCACCTGCTGGAATTTTACGGCGTGTGCGCGGCCTGCGCGCGAAACGTCGCCCAAGAAGCATAGCCACGGCAATAAAAAACGGCGCGTGAACGCAGCCACGCGCCGTTCGTCGTGCTCGCTTTGCCTTAGCCCGAAATATCGATGTTGAACGCGCCGATGCCGCTGAAGTCGTCGCCTAGTTCGGGCGCCAGACCATAGGACGCGCTCGTCGCCCAGATCAGGTACGCGCCGCTGTAAGCCGCTTCGAATTCCAGTGCGGCGTACAGATTCCCTTCAACATCATCCACCACGGCGATACGGTTGCCTGTGCGATCAAAAACGTACAGTACGGTGTCATCCAGCACGATATCCGCTTCGGCGGCGCTGGTGGTGATCGCCACCGTCTGGCCCTCTTCCGCCTGGAGGAACAGATAGTAGATCGGTTCCTGCTGCGTGACTTCCAGCGTGCCGCCCTGACCCACCGCGACATCCGCGCCCGCCAGTTGGAAAGTCGGTTCGTCTTCGGGGATTTCGACTTCCGAAGCGCCGGTCATTTCGATGGTGTACACCTGCGCCTCTTCCAGCCCATCTTCGCCAAGCTGCGTGCCCAGAATTTCACCGAGGAACGTCGCCGCCACCAGATAGGTGCCGTCGGCAGGCAGTTCGGCGTCAACAATGGCCGAAGCCAGCGCCGCGTCGCCTTCGTCTTCGCTGTCATCGTTGTAGGCGATCATTTCGCCGCGCGGCCCGACCAGAATGAGGAAGGGATCAATTGTGGCGTCTTCGGCCTGTTCCATGGTAATGGTGACTTCATCCCCTTCAAGCGCGTTGAAGGCGAAAAGCTGCATGGTAACACTGCCTTCAAATGCCGCCTCCAGGGGTTCGCCCGCGGCGAGCGCCGTCAGCGAAAGGATCGTCAGGTCTTCTTCTTCCTGCGCGCTGACGAGCGAAAAACCGCTGACAAGCACCAACAGCAGGACAGCCAGGATGAGCAACTTACGCATGAATTTCTCCTTGTGGAAAAAAGAGTGCAAACAATGCACTTGCAACGCAGGCAAGTATACGCCACTTGGGGCAAATATGGGTCGGCGCAGCGGATTTTTTTATAGCTTTTTAAACAGGCGGTAGACAACATGTTCGCTGGCGGGCACGGTTTCCAGCGAGCGCTGTTCTTCGCTGGCTTCGATCTGCCAGCCGTCGCGCTGCATCTGCGTCAGCGCCTTTTGCAACTGCGCGCTGCCGAAGCGCTGGACTTCCTGCTCGTCGTCCAGCGAAGCGCTGTTGCTCCACAGTTCGTCGATGGCGCGCCCGTCGTCGTAGACGGCTACCAGCACAAACTGCGAGCCGAATTCATCGTAGTAGTGGTCGTATTGAATTGTGCAGTGTTCAGCCATAGCTCCCCCGAAAGACTCCCCTATGTGCATTGTATAATCAGATCGCGCGCTGTTACAATAAGAAATGTTTTTCGTCAGCAAACTGCGACTCTTTGCAACTTTTAGGGTATTTTCACCGTATATGTGTAAAGTGCAAGTCGCAGGAAATAGAGGGAAGCCATGCAAAGCGAAACGCTGCCGAAACTGGATAAATACGGCTACAACACGATCGCGCGGCACATTGGGCTGGCGCTGTTTTGGGGCGTGATACTGTTTTTGGGCGCGGGGACGACGGATTGGGCGTGGGGCTGGGTCTTCACGCTCAACACGCTGGTCTGCTGGATCGTGCTGTCGCTGGTGCTGGCGCGCAGAAATCCGGGACTGCTGAACAAACGCGGCCACCGCGCCAGGGATATGACCGGCACGAAACGCTGGGATTGGGTGCTGCTGAGCATTTATACCGTGCTGCAATTCGCGCTGCCCTTCGTCGCCGGGCTGGATTACCGCTATCGCTGGTCAGCCCCCGTCGAGACGTGGGTCGCGCTGGTGGGCAACGCGCTGCTGATAGTGAGCTGTGCGCTGCTGGCGTGGGCCATGAGCGCCAACAAATTTTTCGAGGGCACGGTGCGGATGCAGCAGGGACAGCGTGTGGAAAGCGGCGGGCCGTACCGCTTCGTGCGCCATCCGGGTTATACGGCGGTACTGCTGAACTTCGTGGCGACGCCGCTGGCGCTGGGCGCCTGGGCGGCGTGGATTCCGGCGCTGGTGGGGGTGGTGACGTTCGTGATCCGCACGGCGCTGGAAGATCGCACGCTGCAAGCCGAACTGCCGGGCTACACGGCGTATACGCAGCGCACGCGCGCGCGCCTGCTGCCCGGCGTGTGGTAGCCGCCGTCGATGTCTTAGCCGTAATCCAGCCAATCCAGTTTACGAGAGATGAGTAATTCCGTCATCTGGGCATGATGCGTGTTTTTCATCGCCATGGGCTTCAGCAAGAAGGCGTGTGCTTCCGCCAGCAGACGCGCGTTTTCGCTGTTGTCATAGGTCATCAAGAAATCTCCCGTCAGGCACGCGACAGTGCGGAACAGCGCTTCATGATCAACGTCCGCATAGGTATACAATCGCCGCCCGGCACGTTTTCCGCCCGCCGTATAAGGAGGGTCAATGAAGAAAACTGCATCAGCACGTGCGCTGTTTTGCTCCAGGATTTCGACCCCATCGCCTTCGATAAAATGCACCCGTTCTTTGATCGTGGCGATCGCAAGAATGCGCCTGGCGAGTGTCTGCGGATACCAACGCGAGGCCAGGCCTTTACCTTTCTCGCCGGTTTTTACGCGCCCCGCGCCCGCCGCCAGAATCCCCCCGCGATTCACTCGATTCTGCAAAATCGTCTGAAAGGCACGCTCGCGTGTGGAGGATGGTGAGGAAGCTAACGCGGCCTCCACAGACTTTGCGGTCATTTCGAACCTTACGATGCGCTGGGCTAACCAATAGGCATCCTGACTAAGGAGCGTATGCCAGACGGCAGCGATCTGCGGGTCAATCTCCACCAGGGTGACTCTCTGCGCAAGCTTTTCGAACGCCGCCGTTAATGCGACAATGCCGCTACCCGCGAACGGCTCGATGAATTCAACAGGCGGCACTGGAAGCGACCGCAACCAACGACGCAGATAAGGAACAAACCAGGTCTTGCCGCCGGGATAGCGAAAAACGCTGCGCTGCGGCACAGACGCGACATTGACAATCGGGGGTTCGGAAGCATCGTTTTCTGTAAACAAAGGGAGCTGTTTTTCGAAGATCTCGCGCGCCATAGATGACCTCAGGACTCGCTCAAATCGTTCAGTGTCGGCGCGTCGGGTGGATTCTCAGCGTCCAGCTTGGCGTCAAGGCGCATCTGCAAATGCTCTAAAAATGCCGACAGCGGGCCGATTTCGGGTACAGTAATACGTCGCAAAGCCGCTTCAAAGCGGGTGTAGACGGTTTTGTGGCGCGTTAACCGCCAGCGATTTTGTGTAACGTCGAGCGCAAGGTCATACACCAGCCATGCGATTTCTGCATCCCCGACACTCACTTCAGGCAGCGTCGGCAGAGTCTCGAAGAAAGTACGATGAAGCGCAACAGCTTGCTTCTTGCGCCAGGCGTGCAGAATTCCGCCTTTGTACAACATCTGCGGCGCAAGTCGCTTGCGCGAAGATGACAGATAATCGGGACGCGGATACAGACTGTGACCTGACCAATCCATGCCCAAGCGGCTGGGAGGGTCCTCCATATAGAATGCAAAAGGGCGACGCACATTGCCGGAAATGTAAACCGCTTGCACCTCTAACGTACCAAAATCAATAACGCTTCCACGTTCATCGTAGGCGACCAGCACGACATCAATATTGCCTGCCGATTGTCCGTTTTTATCGTTCAGACGCACTTCGGTTAATGATGTCCAATGAGTGTGTGCGGGAAAGAAGAATTGGCTGGCATCTTCGGCCACCAGCCAATCTTGCCGGAAACGCACAGGGCAGGTGATGGTAGCAACCTCGCCTTCGTATACACTGCACACGCCTAGCGGATCGCTGGCCTTATCTTTTGTACAGGATGGGACACGATTATTGTAGGGACACAGACGATTTTTCCGGTAGCGCTGTGCCTCTGGTGTCAAATTGTCAATCGGAAATCCAAATACTTCAGCAAGTGGTTGTTTAGGCAAACAACAATCCTATGAATACATTCAGTAAAACTTATGCATCATTGTAATCGCACAAGCTTTTGTCAGCAATTGAGCAGCCTGCGCCTGCTGCCCGGCGTGTGGTAGCGGACGTTTCAGGGCGTGGGTGCGGCTTACGCCACCAGCCGTTCCAGTGTCGCCAGCAGCCCCTCGCGGATGCGCGCGTAGCTGTAGCCCAGCGCCCGATGCTGAAAACTCATGATGTTGGCATCCAGCATCACGTACAGCACGTCCGCCGTGTAATCGATGTCGCTCGTGAGCGCCAGTTGTTGCAGCAGGCCGCGAATCGTCTGCCGCCACCAGCGGTGCGCCGGCAGTTGCAGCATCGGCTGCGGGTCGTTGCGCGAGTTCGTGCACAGCAGTGGGCTGTTGCGTTCGGCGAATCCCGCCACTTCCAGCAGGAACCAGCGCAGCGTATCCAGCGCGTCGCCGCTGCTGCGCAGCCGTTGCAGCGTGAGTTCTTGCAGCGCGCGTTGATCGGCGTCCAGCAGGGCTTCGCACAGATCGCTTTTACTGGTGAAATGGCGGTACAGCGTGCCTTTGCCCACCCCCGCCGCCTCCGCCAGCGCCGACATCGACACCGCTTCGACCCCCTGCTCATCGAACAGGCGGCGCGCAGTATCCAGCAGCAGCTCGCGGTTTTTCACCGCGTCTGCCCGCGTGGGACGTGCCGTTGTGAAGAGAATATTGTCGTCCATGGCCCTAAATCTGTCTGAATATTCCATCCAATTATAGTCGATGCAATATCTCAAATACATAAACGTCCTGTATAATCGGGCGCTGAGGTGTGAGCTATGATATCGAAACGGGTTTTGTGGATCGTGATCAGCGCCGGGATCGTGATTGTGCTGGTCGCGCTGGCCTCGGTGGCTCTCGCGCCGCAGAGCACACCAGCTTTTGATGCCGCGCTGCGCTTTGCCGATGCCGCCGGACGCGGCGATGACGCGACTGCCACCGCGCTGCTTGCGCCCGCACTGCTGGACTACGTGCGCGTCACCTGCCCCGCTGGCAGTGTCTCGGCCTGCGTCCGCGCGTATATGCCGCCGGAGTGGGGCGACTATATCAGCGTCGTTTATCGCCGTTCCGCGCTGGTCGGCAGCGCGTGGGACGTGCAGTTGATCGCCACATATGCCGAAAATGAAGGCTTCAGCGGCGTATGCATCTATCTGCGTATGGAAGCCGACGCAGCGCAGCAGTGGCGCGTGACAGCTTGGGCCGGCTGGGTCTCGTGCGGCGACCCGGCCTCGCGCGAGATGGCCGCCAACCCCGATGCCCCCAACCGCGCGCCGTAACCATTGAGCGCGCTATCAACCATGCCGACAGAGTTTTCTACGCTGAACTTATCCACGAGGCGAACCTCTGGCCGCCGCGACTCCCCCTCTCCGTGTGGCGAATCACGGCCTGCGCGCCAATCCCGCACACGGAGAGGGGGTTGGGGGGTGAGGTGTGCGCGACCGTCCGCCGGCGAATTTTTCGCCCGCGCGCGCGTCTTGCTGCTCATCCTGCTGCTCACCGCCTGCGTGCCCGTCGCGCATCCGCCGCAGTTGAGCTCTACGCCCGGCGCAGCCTTCGTTGTCACCGCCGATACGCTCGACTTTGGCATATTTCGCGTCGAGTACCCTGCCGGCTGGCGCGTCATCAGCGGCGCGGCCAGCCTCCCGCCTACCGTGATCTTCGCCGCGCCAGAAAACGCCGCCCTGCTCCTGCTTTCCGTCGTGCCCATCGACCGCCCGCCAGCGCTCGACAGCGGTGCGCCCATGCGCAGCGAAGCGCGGACGCTGAATTTCGACGGCACGCCGCTCTATGTTTACAGCACTGCTCCTGTCGCCGAGTGGGCAATCTACGGCGCGATTTTCGAGCGCCTGTTAACGTCTATCACTGTCCCCTGAGCGCTCAGGGCAGCGTTTGCTCGTATACCTGCGCCGACTGCTCGTAGGCCGGCAGCGCCACATCGTTATAATGGCGCTGCGCATCGAGCGCCGACCACAGCACGCCGCCCGCCAACAGCAGCAGCGCCAGCAGCATGCCCAAACGGCCCAACAGGGCGCGCAGATGCCCGGCCAGCGCCGCCGCGCCCATACCCACCAATACAAACACCAGCGGCAGCGCCAGCCCCGCCGCCAGCACATCCGGGGCGCTGGCTGGCACCTCCAGCCGCAGCGCCCCCGGCAGCAAACACATGGCCAGCGCCAGCAGCGGCAGCAGCGTGCGTCCTTTCTCCACGCGCGCGGCCTGCTGATCTCCATCGCCGCGGGTGTCACGCTGTGTCCAGCGCAGCGCCCACAGCAGCAGCCCTGCCGTGAGCAGCGCCGTCACCAGCGGCAGCAGCGCCGGGCGGTTCAACAGCCCATGCAGCGGCGAAGGATCGCGCGTCAGATAAAACAGCAGCGCAGACGACGCCAGCGAATCGAGCGACGCATACAGCGGCGGCTGACCGCTGCGCGCCTCATAATCCGTCGCCACGTGCGCCTGCGGCAGCCAGCCGAAATCCGGCGCCAGCAGCACGAACGGCAGCAGCACAATCAGCGCCAGCAGCGCTGCCACAACCATGCCCGGCAGCCCACGCTGCGCCCGCCGCCATGCATCCAGCAGCACTGCCGGCAGCAGCAGCGGCGTGGCGAACCACACCAGCGCGCGCTGCATTCCGCGCCAGCCGTACAGCCGCCGCAGCGTTTGTAAGGCATTTTTCCACCACAACGGACGCTCATCCAGCAGATGCAGCGCTGCGCGCGCCGGCAGCAGCAGCGCCAGCCAGCCGAAATCCGGCGAGATCAGCCAGCCCTGCCCCAGACACACGCCCACCAGCGCCCACAACCCTGTCGAGTACGTTTTCCGGCGTTCCGCGCCGTCCGCTGCCCACAGCGCCAGCAGATACAGCGCCGCGCACAGCGCCAGCAGCGCATGTTCCGTGCCAGCCTTCGCCAGCGCCAGCGTCCAGCCGCTGCTCGCCGCCAGCGCCGCCCCTGCTAACCCTGCCCAGCGTCCGGCCAGCGCTGCGCCCAACATAGACACCAGCGCTACCAGCGCCAGCGCTGCCGCCGCGCTCACACGCACAAAATCGGCCATTTCCAGCGTCCTGCCCGCCGCCATTGTTTCCAGCGTCAGCAAAAACGGGCTGGCGGGATACTGTGCCGGCGTCTGGCCGCTTTGCAGCGCGGCAATCGCTTCTGCCCGCGCGTAATGTTCCACCAGGCCGATTTCCGGCGCATACGTCGCGCGCAGCAGCAGCGCCAGTACAAACGGCAGCGCCGCCAGCGCCAGCGCCTCCGGCCAAAAACGCCCCAGTGCCTTCTCGCTCACATGTAAACGCACCCGCACGAACAACGCCAGCGTCGCCAGCGTACACAGCAGCCACATCGCCACGAGCAGCAGCGACGGCCTGCCCAACTGCGCTGCCAGCCCGCCAATCACGCCGAAAAACAGCGCGCCCGCCGCGTACAGCCCACGGTCGCGCGCCGGCAAAAATTCGATCAGTCCGCCCTCGTGCGACTCGCGCGCCGGGTACTTCGCCCCATGATTCAGCAGCGGCAGCAGCAGCGCCGTGCCCACCGCATACAGCAGCAGCGGCGCAAACGGCAGCCGCGAATCCAGCAGTAGCCCTTGCCCCAGCGTCAGACACGCCAGCCCCGCCAGCCCGCCCGCCAGCCGCAGCGCCACGCCCAACCGCTTCTGGCTGAGAACTGGCTGAGAATTCACACGCTCTTCGGGAGGCTGTGCCTGCGGTGGCCTTGTAGATTCTTTGCTCAAGCCAGGCCTTTTGTGATATGATAATCTAATGACGATTTGATTTTTTAGCGCATGTGTACACAGGAGTGCAATCACTGTGGCGCGCAAACCTGCTGACCAATCCGTCCATAAGGACGATATTATCATGGCCGCTGCCGACGTGCTACAGCGCAACGGCTACGAAGCCACGACTATGAAAGACATCGCGGCGCAGGTCAACCTGACCGCCGCCAGCCTCTATCACCACTTCCGCAACAAAGACGAACTGCTGCTGGCCGTGCTCGAAGCCGGCCTCGATCACGTCATCGGCGAAATCGAACCGATTGTCGAATCGACACGCCCCTGCGCCGAAAAACTGCGCCTGATGATCGCGCTGCATGTTGTCAGCCTGACACAAAACACGGCGGTCGGCGCGGCGATGGTCTTCGAAATCCGCTCGCTGATGAGCCTGAAAACGCCGCCGCGTAACGGCAGCGCCTTCGACGCCGACGCGCAGCAGGGACTCTTGCAGCGCCGCGACACCTTTTTCGCCCGCCGCGATTATTTCGAAGACCTGTTCCGGCGTGTGCTGCGCGAAGGCATCGCCGTCGGCGAATTTAAGCCCATCGACGTACCCATTTTCAGCAAAATGATTCTTGGCGCGCACAACTGGGTCAGCGTGTGGTATCGCGAAGGCGGGCGGCTCAACGGTGATCAGATCGCCGCCCTGTTCGCCGATGGCTTCCTGAAAGGTCTGCTGCATGAGTAGCCTGCTGCTGCCAGCGCATATCGCGAGCGGCTGGAACAACGCCGCCGCGCGCCTGCGCTGGCTGGCACGGCTGACCCTGGCTGCGGTCATTGGCGTTCGCTGTCCCGAAGGTCATCGAAATTATTGGTCAGCGGCAAACGATGTCTCAAAGGAAACACAGGAAAATTATCCGCATATTCCTTGGATCGCCATTATCGGGACACCTAATCGCTTGATTCACGATCGCTTTGCTGTTGACTACAAGATTATCGGGGGCATTGTAACCCAATCTATTCCGCAGCTTCTTGCCGAACTTGAAAGAATCATTCCACCTCTGGAGGACGACGCCGAATGAAACTTTTAGAAAATAAGGTCGCCATCATTACTGGCAGCGGGCGCGGCATCGGTGCGGCGGCGGCGCTGCTGTTCGCGGCACACGGCGCGCGCGTCGTCGTCACCGATATTGACCCCAACCCGGCCCACGAAACCGCTGCCGCCATTCATAACGCCGGGGGTACGGCGCTGGCTGTGGCCGCCGATGTCACCAGAGCGGGCGACATCGAAGAATTGATCGGCCAGACGGTAAATGCTTACGGCGGCATGGATATTCTCGTCAACAACGCCGGCTATACCTGGGACGGGATGCTGCACAAGATGAGCGACGACCAGTGGGAAGCGATGCTCGCCGTGCATTTGACCGCGCCCTTTCGCCTCATCCGCGCCGCCGTGCCTTATATGCGCGAGGCCGCTAAAAAAGAAAAAGACAGCGGCCAGCCCATGAACGCCCGCAAAATCATTAATGTCAGCAGCACTTCCGGCACGCGCGGCAATGTCGGCCAGGCCAATTATGCGGCGGGCAAAGCCGGCATCATCGGCCTGACCAAAACGCTGGCCAAAGAATGGGGCGCGTTCAATATTCAGGTCAACGCTGTCGCCTTTGGCTATATCGACACGCGCCTCACCCAGTCCGAAGGCCCCGACAACTTCACCCAGCGCGATGGCCAGAAAATCAAACTCGGCATCCCCGAAGCCATGCGCCAGGCCGCGCCGATGTTTATCCCGATGGGACGCCCCGGCACGGCGGCAGAAGCGGCGGGTGTGCTGCTGTTTTTCGCCAGCGCGCTTTCGGATTATGTGTCTGGGCAAGTGCTGGAAGTGACAGGAGGCATGTAAATGTCTGCCAAAACGCCTTTTGGCGCGGCGGCTTTTGCCACCCTGCTCGCGCTGCTGGCAATCGTCGGGTCGATCCTTGCCAGCAGTGGGCTGCCGGCGGGCGTCTTTTTGCAGCCCTACGGCCTGCCTGCCGAAAATTTCGTGCGCGGTATCAACGAGCACAACGCCGCCACACTGTTCTTTTTCGCCAGCGACACGCTGTTTCCGCTCAGTTATCTGCTGGTGTTCGTCGGTCTGTACGCCGCCACCGCCGAACGCGGCGGCCTGTACGCGCGCGTGGCATTGGGCGCAGGCGTGCTGACAGCGCTTCTGGATGTGACGGAAAACGCGCTGTTTATCAGCCTGGCGCTGCTGGCTTACAACGGTGTGCCCGCCGCAGAACCGCCGCTGCTGCTGGTGTACGCGCTGACCACGCTCAAATGGACAGCGGCATTCGCCACGTTTTACGCTTTCGCGCTGGTGTTCCCGCGCGGCACGTGGTTTGAATGGCTGATCGCTGCGCTAATGCTGGCTTTTCCGCTGTTCGGCGCGCTCAGTGTCGCGCAGCCGGCGCTGATCGTCTGGCGCGGGCTGTTCATGCTCGGCGGCATGATTTTGCTGGGCGTGTATTTTGTGCTGCGTTACCGCGCGGCAGAATGAGAGAAAAGGTCAGGTCAGAACGTCGCGCCTTAGCTAACAGCCAACCAACCGCTGGCCGCTAAGGGGCTATTTTTGGAGGAACGGGGCAAGATGTTCACACATGGCGGCGAACTCATCGCGCGCGCGCTGGCCGCACAGGGCGTCACTACGCTCTATACCCTGTGCGGCGGGCATATCGCGCCGATTTACGACGGCTGCATCAATAATCACATCAAAGTCATCGATTTCCGCCATGAACAGGCAGCGGCACACGCGGCTGATGCGCACGCCCGCCTCACGCGCAACGTCGGCGTAGCGGCGGTCACTGACGGCCCCGGCGTTACCGATGCCGTCACCGGCGTCGCCAACGCCTATCAGGCGCGTTCGCCCATGATTCTACTGGGCGGCGCCGCGCCGATCAGCACACGCGGCATGGGCGCGCTGCAAGAAATGCCCCAGACCGATCTTTTTAAGACCTTTACTAAAGCCAGTTTTAGTATCGAAACGCCGGAAGAAGCGCCCGATAGAATGGCCGAAGCTTTCCGCATAGCCTTATCAGGACGCCCCGGCCCGGTGTTTATCGAAGTGCCGTTCGATATGCTGTTCCGCGTGATCGACCCCGTGCCGGTACACGCGCGCTACACGCCGCCGCCGCTGCCGCCGGAAATCGGCGCGGTGCAGCGCTTGTTCGCAGTACTGCGCGCGGCGCAAAAGCCCGTCATCATCGCCGGCACGCAGGTTTATTGGGATAATGCGCACGACGCCCTGCGCGAACTGACCGATGCCACTGCCATCCCCGTGTATACCAACGGCGCGGGGCGCGGCACGCTCTCCATGCGTCACCCGCACTGCTTCAAAGACTCGCGCAGCGCCGCGCTCAAAGAGGCCGATGTCGTGCTGTTGATCGGCACGCCGCTCGATTTCCGCCTCAAGTATGGGCGCGAAGGCTGGAATCCCAACGTTAAGCTGCTGCAAATCGAAAACGATCCGGCGGAACTGAATCACAACAAGAGCGCCGAAGTCGCGATCTGCGCCGACGCGCGCCTCGTGCTGGAAGCGCTGCTGGAAGGTTTGCAGGGCGTGCGCTTTGATGATTGGCTCCAGCGCTTACAGCAGATCGAAGCTGACAAAAGCGCCAAACTGGACAAATGGCAAGCGCTGGACGATGTGCCCGTGAATCACTTCCGTTTCGGCGCGGAGATCAACAAGCTGATCGACGAAAACACGCTGATCGTCGGTGACGGCGGCGATATCGTGAGCGCCTGCGCCAAAGTGATCGACCTGACGCTGCCCGGCCAGTGGCTCGACCCCGGCCCGCTGGGCTGTCTGGGTGTGGGAATGCCGTTCGCGATTGCTGCCAAGCATCTTTTTCCCGAAAAGCGCGTATTAGTGATTAGCGGCGATGGCTCGTTCGGGCTGAACGGCTTCGAGTACGATACCGCCGTGCGCTTCGGGCTGCCCATCGTCAGCATTGTCGGCAACGACGCCGGCTGGGGGCAGATTCGCAACCCGGTTTCGCAGATGTTGGGCGAAGACCGCGCGATCGCCACCTCGCTGGCGCTGACCCGCTACGAAAAAGTGGTCGAAGCGTTGGGCGGTTACGGCGAATTTGTCGAAGACCCGGCGCAGATCGGCGCGGCGCTGGAGCGCGCGTTCGCCAGCGGCAAACCGGCCTGTATCAATGTCCCGCTCGATCCAAAAGGCATGACCAAGACCGGCGCCAGCACGCCCTATATTGTGTGAGCAGCGAGGAAGTTTCATGGCTGTCGAACAACGCTTATACACCGTGCAGGAATTCGAAGCGTTTCTGGCGCGCCCGGAAAACAGCGAGCGCCGTTTTGAATTAATTCATGGGGAGATCGTGGAAAAAATGCCGATACACGAGCACGGCGTTATCACGCTCAAATTCGGCTCAAAAATCCTGACCTTTGTCGAAGAACACAATTTGGGGCATGTAGGCGTCGAGATGCGCCACCGCCCCGCCGATGATCCCCATAATGACCGCTTGCCGGACATCGCTTTCACGCGCGATGCCAGCAAAGCGCTGGTCAAAAAAGGCGCGGTGCTGGTGATGCCTGATCTGGTCGTCGCGGTACAGTCGCCCGACGATTCATGGCGCAAACTGCGCGAAAAAGCGCGCTTTTATCTCGCTAACGGCACGCGCCTTGTCTGGCTCGTTTTCCCGCAGCAGCGCCTTGTCGAGGTTTATACTCCCGACGACGAATACACAGTCACCGAAAACGAGGTGCTCGATGGTCTCGATGTGCTGCCCGGCTTCACACTTGCCGTCCGCGACATTTTCCCCAAACAGGTGTAGCCATGCACGTCATCAACCGTCACGAACGCACGCTTCCGGCCCCCGCCGCGCAGGTCGGCGCGCTGATCGACAGCCTGGCCTCGAAAGAAGATCGCCTGTGGCCGCGCGATCGCTGGCCGGCCATGCGTTTTGATCGTCTATTGGGAGTAGGCGCAGTAGGCGGGCACGGCCCGATCCGTTATTTCGTTGCTGAGTATATACCCGGCCTGCATATCAAATTCCAGTTCACTGCGCCGCCTGGCTTCAACGGCTGGCACGGCTACACGCTCGAAGCGCTCGACGGGCAGACGACACGTCTGTTTCACATTTTAGAGATGCGCACCAGCGGGCCGGCGCTGTTGTCGTGGCCGCTGCTCTTTCGTCCGCTGCACGACGCGCTGATCGAAGATTCGCTCGACAAAGCGCAGAGTCAACTGAGCGGTGAACCGCTTGTGCGCCAATGGTCGCCCTATGTGCGTTTGCTGCGCCGCCTGCTGCGCCCCAAAACCGCCCATCCGTCTCGTTCGCTCAGAACGAGTGACTCTTAAACAAGGAAAAGGTGTCCCTATGGTTTCATTCACTCCCACAGAAGAGCAGCAGTTGCTGATCGATACCATCCGGCGCTATGCCCTCAACGACGTGCGCCCGGTGGCCCATGAAGCCGACGAGGCCAGCGCCGCCCCGTTGGAAGTCGTCGCCAAAGGCTGGCAGATCGGCCTCGTGCCCTCGTCCATCCCGGAAGAATTGGGCGGCTTCGGCGAGATGAGCGCGCTGACTAATGCGCTGGCCTACGAGGAATTGGCCTTTGGCGATCTGGCCGTCGCGCTGCATATCGCTACGCCGGCCCTGTTCGCCTATCCACTGGTGCTGTTCGGCACGGAAGTCCAGCGCGAAGATTACACGCCGCTGTTCCTGGATGAACCGCTGGCGCCGGCCACCGCCGCCCTGCTCGAACCGGGCGTGTTCTTCGACGCCGAAGACCTGAAGACGACGGCTGCGCCCGAAGGCGATCACTACACACTCAACGGCGTCAAAGCCTATGTGCCGCTGGCCGAAAACGCGCAGGTGATCCTGGTCTATGCGCGCAACACACACAGCGGTCAGACCGAAGCCTTCATTGTCCCCAGAGATCAGGTGAATATCGAAAAACGCGAGGCGCTAATGGGGCTGCGCGCGCTGCCGATGTACCGTGTGCATCTCAACAATGTGCAGGTGCCCGCCGTCGCCAAGTTGGGCGGCGCTGTCGGCATCGACTTTGCCGCTGTGTTGAATCGGCAGCGGGTCGCGCTGGCGGCGCTGGCGGTGGGCGTGGCGCGCGGCGCTTTTGAATACGCGCGCGATTACGCCAAAGGCCGCGTGCAGTTCGGCCAGCCTATCGCCACCAAGCAGGCCATCGCCTTCATGCTGGCCGAGATGGCGATCGAAATCGACGCGACGCGCCTGATGCTGTGGGAAGCCGCCTGGAAGATCGACAAAGGCCAGGACGCCACCCACGAGGCCTATCTTGCCAAACAGTATGCCGACAAGATGGCGCTGTTCGTCACCGATGGCGCGGTGCAAACACTGGGCGGCTACGGCTTCATCCGCGAATACCCCGCCGAGCGCTGGCTGCGCAACGGGCGCGGTTTCCCGACCTTTGCCGGCTTAGCTATCGTCTAAGGAACAGCATGCCTATCGCCATTTTATGGGACGACACCCACCAGACCACCCTGCGCTATGACATCAGCGGCCAGTGGAATTGGCCAGAGATGGATCAGGCGATGGAAACGATTTATACCCACATGGATGCTTCGGAACACGCCCGCATCGACGCGATTATTCACTTTCGCGGCGGCGTTAATGTCCCGCCCGACGCCATTATGCGCATCCGCCAGCTTCAGGCGCGCAGCCATCCCAAAGCCGGGCTGACGGTCATGGTGGGACTCAATCCCTTCGTCAAGGCGCTGGTGGGCACGTTGCGCAGTGCCTACAGCGCCACTACCGGGCGTACTGTCGATTTTGAGTACGCTGATACCCTTGTTCGTGCTCGTCAGTTAATCGCATCAGATCGTCAGCGGAGGATGTAACCTATGCCTATTGAGTTTGAGATTCCCGAAAACATTGCCGGCATTCGCCAGATGGTGCAGTTCGTGGCCGAAAGCGCTATGCGCCCCTATTCGCGCCAGATGGACGAAGAAGAACACGCGCGTCCGATGGAATTTGTGCAGCAAATGCTGCCCTTCATGCAGCAGATGCAGCAGGCCACGCTCAAACGCCTGCAAAAACAGCTCGAAATAGCCAACGGCGGCGGCAGCGCCGGCAACGGCCACCCGCATATCGAAACCAAGCCGCGCAAGGGCACCCTGCTGCAAATGATGCTGCTGGTGGAAATGCTTTCGTGGGGTGACGCCGGCATCTACCTGTGTATGCCCGGCCCGGCGCTCGGCGGGTTCGCCATCGAAGCGGTCGGCACGCCCGATCAAAAGATGCGCTTCCTCAAGCGCTATGCCGAAGGCGAAAAACCCGTGTGGGGCGCCATGGCGATGACCGAACCCGGTGCCGGTTCCGATACCTCCTCCATCCAGACCACCGCCACCTTTGACGAAGAAACCAACGAATGGGTGCTCAACGGCGAAAAAATCTTCTGCACCAACGGCAAACTGGCGCTGGAAGATTCTAACGGTATTGTCGTCGTCTGGGCGACAGTCAGCAAGTCCGCCGGGCGCGCTGGCATGAAGCCCTTTGTCGTCGAAGCCGGGACACCGGGTGTGCGTGTCGCCAAAGTCGAAATCAAACACGGCATCCGCGCCAGCGATACCGCCGCTATCGTCTTCGACAACGCGCGCATCCCCGCTGATAACATTCTCGGCAGCCCCGATGTGCAAGCCAGCAAAGAGGACAAAGGCTTCAAAGGCGCCATGGCGACCTTCGATGCCAGCCGCCCGATTGTGGCGGCCAGCGCGCTGGGGATTGGCCGCGCCGCGCTGGAATTCGTCAAGGAAAAGCTCAAGGAACAGGGCGTCGAGATCCCCTACGGCGCGCCCTACCACAAGCTGACCGCCATTCAGCGCGACGTGCTGGAAATGGAAGCGCAGCTCAAGGCCGCTTACCTGCTCACGCTGCGTTCGATTTCGATGATCGATGAAGGCATCTCCAACCCGCTGGAAGCCTCCATGGCGAAGGTCAAAGCCGGCAAAGCCGTCACCCAGATCACGCAAAAAGCTGTCGAACTGCTGGGGACGATGGGGTACAGCCGCGAATGGCTGGTGGAAAAGTGGATGCGCGACGGCAAGATCAACGACATCTACGAAGGCACCGGCCAGATCAACACGCTGATTGTTGCGCGCCGTATTTTGGGATACTCGCGCAGTGAGTTAAGCTAAAGTCCTGAATCGGTTGTAGCTGCTGCCGTTTGCCCCGACCGCTGGTCGCGACCGCTGGTCGGCGGCAGACGGCCACTGAGGAAGGATCATCATGGCAATCCGTATAGACTGGGCTTCTGACGACAAACACATCCTGATCTGCCACATTGACGGGCAGTGGGGCGCTGCCGAGTTCACGCAGATGTTGGAGCAAATTCACGCCCTGACCGCTGAAGTCGAGGGCATGGTGGATGCGATCTGCGTCTTTACTAACGCCGCCATTCCCAGCGGCGACCTGCTCCCGCCTGACCAGCCCGCGCCGGTCAAGCACACGCGCACCGGCTGTTTTGTGCTCGTCGGACTCAATCGGTTTATGACGCCTGTGACGGACGCCTTTCGTAAGCTGTACGCGCAGGGCTATCGCGACTATGTAACAGCGGCCACGATCGAGGGCGCCAAAGGCGTCATCGCCCGCCGCCAGAAGGAACGCTAAGGCTCTATCCGTCAAACTCACCCCGCGTCCTCTCGTTATGGGGAGCGTAGGGACAGCGCCTGCGCCGTCCGACTGGGGCGGAGGATGGCCGTGTCGTCCTTACAACACCCCGCGCGAGCCTGTGTTTTCGAGGGAGGGGCGGGGTGAGGCGGATAGCTGCTGCACCAGATAAGGAACCGCATGTATATTCTGATTACCGGCGCGAATCGCGGCATTGGCCTGGAACTGGTGCGCCAGTGTGTCGCGCGCGGCGACCGTGTGGGCGCCGGCGTGCGCAGCGGTAGTGACACGCGCGAACTGCAAAAAATCGTCCTCAAGCACCCCGATCATGTCGGCGTGCTGCATCTGCCTGTCGATCAGCAGGCGCTGGTGCAGGAGGCCGCGCTTCACGCTGCACAAACACTCGATGCGCTCGATGTGCTGGTCAACAACGCCGGCATCAACCCGGAAACGCCCGCCGAAGACACTTTCGGCGCGCTGCAAGAAGCCTCTGTGCTGCATGTGCTGCATGTTAACGCCGTCGCGCCGCTGATCGTCGCGCAGGCCTTTATGCCGCTGCTGAAGAAAAGCCCGCGCCCGCGCATCATCAACATCACCTCCGAAATGGGGTCGCTGGCCGATAAAACCTACGGCGGCAGCTACGCCTACTGTATGAGCAAAGCGGCGCTCAATATGGCGACGCGCGGCATGGCGGCGGATTTGCGTAAAGACGACATTCCCGTCGTCGCGCTCGATCCCGGTTGGGTGCGCACGGATATGGGCGGCCCCAGCGCCAGCCTGTCGCCCGCCGAATCGGTGCGCGGCATTCTGCGCGTGATCGACACGCTCACACTCAAAGACACAGGACGCTATCTGGATTACACGGGGAGAGATCATCGGTGGTAACAGCCTTGCGGGTACTGATTACCGGCGCGAATCGGGGATTGGGGCTGGCGCTGGTGCGCCTCTGTTTGCAGCGCGGCGACCACGTGTTCGCGGCGGCGCGGCGCTTCGATGCGCTGGAAAAACTCGACAGCGGCGGGCGGCTGTTCCCCGTCCCGCTGGATGTCGATTCCGGCGAGTCAATCGCGGCGGCGGTAGACACCGTGCGCGAACATGCTGTGGGTCTTGACCTGCTCATCAACAATGCCGGCATTTTCCCGCGCGCGCCGGCATACGCCAGCTTCGGCCATATCGAAGCCGCTGCGCTGCGCGAAGTGCTGCAAACCAATACGATCGGCCCGCTGCTGGTGGCGCAGGCTTTTTTGCCGCTGCTGCACAATGGCAGCGCCGCCCGCATCATCAACATCACCTCGCAGCAGGGCAGTTTGCAGTGGAAAACGCGCGGCGGCAGCCTGTCGTACAGCGTCAGCAAGGCCGCGCTCAACATGCTCACGCGCGTCATGGCCGCCGAACTGCGCCCACAGGGCATCATCGCCGCCATGATTCATCCCGGTTGGGTGCAAACCGATATGGGCAGCGCCAACGCCGCCCTCAGCGCCGACCAGTCCGCCGCCTATGTCCTGCGCATCGTGGATCGCCTGACGCTGGAAGACAGCGGCGCATTCTTCAACTACGACGGCAGCCCGCACCCCTGGTGAACGCACGCTGTCTTTGTTCTGGCTAATCGCTATTTTTAGAGAGGTAAACACAAGTATGACTTACAACATCCGCAAAGCAGCAGTGATCGGCTCCGGCACGATGGGCGGCGGCATTGCCGCGCTGCTGGCCGGCGTCGGCATCGAAACCGTCCTGCTGGATATTCCCGCCAAAGGCACACAGCCCGGCGACCCGCCCGCCAAACGCAACGCCATTGTCAATGACAACGTCGCGCGCCTGCAAAAAATGCGCCCCGCGCAGATGTTCAGCCCCGCCGATCTCAGCCGCGTGCGTCTGGGCAATATCGACGACCATCTTGGCTGGCTGGCCGACGTCGATTGGATTATCGAAGTGATTGTCGAAAAACTCGACGTGAAACAAAGCCTGATGGCCAAGCTGGCCGAAGTCGCGCGCCCCAACGCCCTCATCACCTCCAACACCTCCGGTATTCCCATTAAAGCGATTGCCGAAGGACTGGGCGACGATTTCGCGCGGCGTTTTATGGGCACGCACTTTTTTAACCCGCCGCGCTACCTGCATTTGCTGGAAGTCATCCCCCACGAAAAAACTGATCCCGCGCTGGTGCAGTTTATGGTGGAATTCGGCAAAAACGTGTTGGGCAAAGGCGTCGTCATCTGCAAAGATCGCCCCAACTTCATCGGCAACCGTTTTATGTCGATGGCTGGCTCGCAGACCATGAACTACGCGCTGGACAACGGTTTCTCGGTCGAAGAAGTCGATGCCATCACCGGCCCGCTGATCGGACGCCCCAAAACCGCCACTTTCCGTCTCAACGATCTGGTGGGCTTCGATATCGCTGTGTACGTGGCGCGCAACCTGTATCCCGCCATCCCCGATGACCCCGCGCGCGCTGTGCTGGTACACGACAAAGCTAGCAAGCTCAGCCAGCGCATGTTGGACGAAAATCGCTTGGGCGGCAAGAGCGGGCAGGGCTTCTATAAAGAAGTGCGCGTGGATGGCAAAAAAGAGTTCTGGGTGATGAATCTCGATACTTTTGACTATGAAGCGCCCAAGAACCCCACCATCGACATCGCGCAGAAGCATCGCAAGGTCAAGGACACCGGCCAGCGCATCAAGCTGCTGATTCAAGAGCCGGATCGCTTCGGCCAATTCCTGTTCCATCTGCACGCCTTCTATCTGGCTTACGCTTCGCACCGCGTGCCGGAAATCACCGATACAATCGTCAACATCGACAACGCGCAAAAATGGGGCTTCAGCCATGAAATGGGACCGTTCGAAATCTGGGACGCCATCGGCGTGGCCGAAACGCTGCCACAGTTCGAAGCGGCGGGCTATCCTGTCGCGCAGTGGGTCAAAGACATGCTCGCCAGCGGCCACAGCACTTTTTATCGCCGCGACGCCAACGGTCTGGTAGACGGCTACTACAGCCCACAGGCCGCCGCTTACGTCGCGCTGGAAAAAGACAAGCGCGATATCAAGGTGGCCGCACTCAAGGCCACCAACCGACGAGTGGCAGGCAACGGCAGCGCCAGCCTGTATGATCTGGGCGACGGCGTGCTGCAATGGGAGTTCCACAGCCAGGCCGCCGCCATTGACGCCGATCTGGTCGAGATGGGCTACAAAGCGCTCGATATGCTGGAAGAACAGGACGCCTACAAAGCGCTGGTTGTCACCCACGACGGCGAACGCTGGTGCATCGGCGCTAACGTCTTCATGGTCATGATGGCCGTCAACAACAATATGCTGGGCGACCTGGAAAAGTCGATCGCCGCGCTGCAAACGCTGGCGCAGCGTATGCGTTACGCCAGCAAGCCTGTCGTTACCGCGCCCTTTAACATGGCCTTGGGCGGCGGCGTGGAGCTGCTGATGGCGAGCGCGCAAACCGTCGCCCATATGGAGCTGTACGCCGGGCTGGTGGAAATCGGCGTCGGCCTGATTCCCGCGGGCAGCGGCTGCATGATGGCGCTCAAGCGCGTGCTGAATCCTGTAATGGAATCCAGCCCCAACGCCGACCCGCTGCCGCACCTGACCAAAGTGTTCCAGAAAATCGCCACCGCCAAAGTCAGCGAAAGCGCGACGCTGGCGCGCGAAATGGGCTATCTGGCCGCCGGCGACAAAATCGTCATGAATCGTTCGCTGCTGGCGGGCGAAGCCAAAGCCGCCGCGCTGGCGCTGGCCGACGGTTATCAGGCGCGTTCGCCCGGTAAAATCTGGGCCGCCGGACGCGATGCTTACGCGGCCATGCTGGTCGGTATCGAAGGCTTCCGCGAGGGCGGTTTCGCCAGCGATCACGACGCGCTGATTTCGCGCAAGCTGGCCTATCTGCTCACGGGCGGCGCGCTTTCGCAGCCGCAGTGGGTCGATGAGCAGCTTATTCTCGATCTGGAGCGCGAGGCGTTCCTGTCGCTGGCGGGCGAACCCAAGACGCTGGAACGCATCGGCTACATGCTGCAAAACAACAAGCCGCTGCGCAATTAACCAGCGCCGCCGGGAACGCAGGGACGGCAAGAGTGCCGTCCCCGCCCAACCGCGCTTTCTGCTTATCTTTCTGCTTATTAATGGAGGAAAGCCGCCCGATGGAGATTTTTGCACGATGGTGATCCAACAACGCCTGTACACACTCGCCGAATTTGAGCAGCTTCTGCAACTGCCCGAAAATCAGGAGCGCCTGCTGGAACTCATCAACGGGGAGGTGGTTGAAAAAGCGACGACCGAAGAACATGGTATACCTATCACGGAGTTGATCTTTTTCCTGCGCGCGTTTTTGGAAAAAACGGGACTCGGAGGTATGGTGCTGAGCAATGTGCATTATCGCGCTCCGCATGACGATCAAAATGTGCGCCTGCCGGATGTCTCCTATATCGGCCCGCGCGACCGCGATCCTGTGAGTCGTGGCGCTGCGCCCGAAATCCCCGATCTGTGTGTCGAGGTGAAATCGCCATCCAACAGCTACAAACAACTGCGCGAAAAAGCGCGCTTCTATCTCGCCAACGGCGCGCGCCTCATCTGGCTCATTATTCCCCAAAGACGGCAGGTCGAAGTTTACGCGCCCGATTTCGAGGATGTGCTGGACGAGACGCAGACGCTCAGCGGGCGCGCTGTGCTGCCGGGCTTTGAACTCCCTGTCTGTGCCTTGTTCGTTAATCCCCTTCGTTCTTCAGAAGCTTAATCAAGAGGAAAAAAGACTATGCGTGAAGCAGTAATTGTCGCCGCCGCCCGCACCGCTGTCGGCAAAGCCGTAAAGGGCAGCACCCGCAACGCCCGCTCCGACGATATGGCCGCTACTGTCGTGGCCGATGTGCTGCGCCAGACCAACGGCAAGCTCGACCCCGCCGAGATCGACGACGTGATTATCGGCTGCGCTATGCCCGAAGGTTCGCAGGGCTTGAACTTCGCCCGCGTCATCGCGCTGCGTGCTGGCCTGCCGGTTGATGTGCCCGGCCAGACTGTCAACCGTTTCTGTTCCAGCGGCCTGCAAACCATCGCTATGGCTGCCGAGCGCATTATCGCTAACGGCGCCGATGTGATTGTTGCTGGTGGCGCGGAAACCATGTCGCTTGTCCCTATGACCGGTTTCCGCATCAGCCCCAATCCTTATATGGCCGAACATGACCCGGATGTCTACATGAGCATGGGGCTGACGGCTGAACGTGTTGCCAGCGAATATCAGGTCAGTCGCGCCGATCAGGATCAGTTCGCCTACGAAAGCCATATGAAGGCCGCCGCCGCCACCGAAGCCGGCAAGTTTGCGCAGGAAATTGTGCCGTTTGAGTTCGAAGAAACGGTGTTGGGCGAAGATGGTCGCCCGACAACAGTCAAAATGGTGCTCAAGGACGATGAACATCTGCGCCGCGATACCACTGTGGAAGGACTCGCCAAGCTGCGCCCGGTCTTCAAAGAGGGCGGCAGCGTCACAGCGGGCAACAGCAGCCCACTGAGCGATGGCGCGGCGGCGGTGATCATTATGGAGGCGAGCAAGGCCGCGCAGTTGGGGCTGAAGCCGCTGCTGCGTTTCGTCGGCTTCAACGTCTCCGGCGTCCGCCCGGACATTATGGGCATTGGCCCCATCGCCGCTGTGCCTAAGCTGCTCAAGCGACTGGGCATGTCGCTCGATGATCTCGACCTGATCGAACTGAACGAGGCCTTTGCGGCGCAAGCATTGGCCGTCATCCGCACACTGGAAATGAACCCGGAAAAAGTCAACGTTAACGGCGGCGCGATCGCGCTCGGCCATCCGCTGGGCTGCACCGGCGCGAAACTGACCGTGCAGTTGATGCACGAGATGCAGCGCCGCAAGAGCAAATACGGCATGGTGACGATGTGCATCGGCGGTGGCATGGGCGCCGCCGGCATCTTCGAGAATTTGAATTAACTCCCCGCATCAAAAATGGGGCGGCCCGCTGCGCCGCCCCCACATTCCCGTGCGCGCTTATTCATTGCGTGTCTTATCCCCCAGCCGGAAGAAGATCAGCCGCATATGCATTACCCCCAACAGCGCCACGATCGCCCAATACCACGCTTGCCCGACCACTGTTGCGCCCACACGCGCCAGTTCCACCCCCTCGCCGCGCAGGGCCATCAGCCCCGCCGCCAACCCGGCGCACACCAGCGTGAACAGCGCCGTGCGCATCCCAAAGCGGATGGCCGTCATGAGCGTGAATGTCCACTTTTCAATCGTGTAGGGCACAATCGCAAAGTCATAGGGCGTCGTGAGCAGGCGCTGCGCCCGGAACATAAAATCGTTCCAGGTTTTGCCGGCCTGTGCCAGCGCCATATAGTCGCCGCCTGTCAGCCCCGTGCGCAGCCGCCGCCGCAGCCCGCGCAGCGCTTCTTTTTTGGCCTTTTTCTGTGCCAGCCGGCGGAAATGTTTGTACTCATCATAGGCGTTGAACGTTGGATCCAGCCGCGCGCTCATCGTGTCGTACAGCAGCGTCGCCCGCGTGAACATCAGGTAATCGCGTGGCACGGGCAGTTGGTAGCGCCCGGTCACGTTAATCGACGTAATCAGCAGGCTGGCCGTTGTGCGCTCGTACCACGGCGCGTGTTTGCTTTTCATTGCCAGAAGCTGCGTGTGATACGCCATTTCCACGTCTTTGGTGATGGCGTTGATGTCCATGGGCGGCAGCGGCTCTAACATCGCCAGCGAACACTGTGCCATCGCGTAGGGATCTTCGTTTATAAAGCTCTCGTACACGCGCTGATAAATCGCGCGGCGCACACTGTTGATATAGCCGCAGGCCCCAAAATCGACAAAAATCAGCTTGTTGTTGGCCTGCACCACGATATTGGCTGGGTGGGGGTCGGCATGAAACGCCAGATGCGCAAAAATGCTCCAATCGTGAGCATAAATCAGCCGCCGCGCCACCACTTTGGGGTCAATGTTCAGTTCGCGCATCCGCCGCAGTCCCGCCGGATCGCGGTGCTCAATGGCCGCCAGAATCTCCCACAGCCACATGCCAGAGACGAACTGCTGCACCAACACCTCGTCATTGGAATAGGCAAAGTGGATGCGGGGCGCGCCAAAATAGGCTTTTTTGTGCTTGCGCGCCCGCCGCTCGAACAATTCGCACAGACGCGCCTCGCGCCGGAAATCCAGTTCGGAACTCAGTGTGTCGCGGATTTCCATGCGCAAATTGTGGGTGAAGCCGGGACGCACGATGGTCAGCGTTTCCAGCAGCATCGTCAAAAAGTCGATCACCCGGAAATCTTGTTCGAACAGCGCGCGGATGCCGGGACGGCGCACTTTCACTGCGACTTTTTCGCCCGATTCGCGCAGTACCGCCTGATACACACAGGCAATCGACGCCGAACCGATCGGCTGGGGGTCGAAGGCCGAAAAAATCGCTTCCAGTTTTTTGCCTGTGCTGCGCTCGATGATCTCTACGGCCTGTTCGGTGGGGAAGGGCGGGTAGTTGTCGAGCATGTTGGCGAGTTCCTGGCAGTACTGCACCGGCAGCACATCCAGCCGGCTGGACATCTGCTGTCCGATTTTGACAAACGTGCCGCCGATGCGTTCGAACGTCTGCCGCAGTCGAATCGCCCGCCGTTCGATGCTGTCTTCACCATGCAGTCGATCCCACAGGGTGCCGCTCTGGAAGCTGGCGAAGGCCATCAGCCACACCAGCAGCCGCCGCAGTGTGCGCAGCAGCCCGACTCTGGGCGCGGCAGGCAGTGTCATCTGCATTTGTACGTAATCTTCGGCGATCGGCGCTTTGGCTTGCTTGCGGCGTGGCAGCGGACGCAGCACCGCCTCACCCGCGTGGGTGTCGGGCAGATGCGGCAGCACTTCGTCAGGCAGCCGCATGTGCTCCGAATGTCCTCTGCCATCCCAATCGTGGCCGACCTTGATTCTGACACTGTTGGCGCTGGGCATGACACTTTGCCGCGCCACACTATCCGCCAGGGCGCGCCGCACCCGCCGCCCTGTTTTGCCTTTTTTCAGGTGCGGCTTGATCCGTATCGGTTTAGAGCCGTTGAGCCGCAGCGCCATATGCGGCCTCTAGCGCAGGCGGATTAAACGGTTGAAGCGCGAC
Source organism: Chloroflexota bacterium (assembly GCA_013388745.1). Lineage (GTDB taxonomy): Bacteria > Chloroflexota > Anaerolineae > Aggregatilineales > Phototrophicaceae > JACAER01. The sequence continues at coordinate 11,736 of JACAER010000034.1, read as the reverse complement.
ATCACGCGCAGCTGCCGTCGCGCCGCCCGACGCACGCTGCGCGTGTTCAGCATTTTGGCCATGTCGCGCGGGATGCTGCTGGCTTCTTCCAGCGAACGCGACAGAGACTTGCCGATGTTCAGCCCCAGATCACGCAGTGCGCCGTCGCGTTTTTTCGACGCTGATTTGTCACTTGTCTCATAGAATTTGTCTGCGCCCTTAGAGAGCGAACGCGCCACCCGCGCCGAAATCTTGCTCAGCCCGCGCGCGCTGCGCTGAAGATCGCCCAGCCCGCGCGAGTAGCGGCGTTTCTTTTTCTTTTTGACCTGCACTACGATGGGGCGCAGCGCTTTTTGTTGGACAGCCTGTGGGTCATCCATGATCGTGTCCCCTTAAAATCTAGAAAAATCGGCGAAAACGGCGCTCTTTTTGGCGATAAACCACGATTACCGGCAGGATAATTTTGCCCGCCGCCTGCTCGCCCAGATTCATCTGCACCTGTTCGATAACATCCAACACGTCGTCCATAGCGCGTCCTTTGCCGCGCTTCAGCCGTTTGATCGCTTTGCGCTTCTTTTTGCCCAGCGAAACGATGACGGGCGACAGCACTTCTGCCCCCTGCTGGTTGTCGGCATGACGGGTGTCATTGTGCGCCAGCGCGCTGCTGTTTTCGTGATCTATCATGATTTCCCCCCAATTGCTAAAGAATAACCTATTATAAGTTAAGATGTGGTGAAATGTGCAAGCGCGCTGCCGCGCCCGCTTCCGCTCCCGCCCCTGTAGCCGTTCCTCAAGAACTGTGTTATCCTGAAAATCAATCACACGCTGCTGTTTGTTCAAAGGATGCGCGACATGACTCGACTGCGTTTCGTCGGAATCATCCTGTTTGTGCTCCTGCTTTTCGTCATGCGCGTCGCGGCGCAGGCGCAGGACTGCCCTGCGTTGGTCGCCAGCGCCTTCAGCGCTACCGAAGAACTGTGTCAGGAAGCCGGCCGTAACGAAATTTGTTACGGCAACATCAATCTGGAAGCCGAAGGCCAGCCCGACGCGCCGGCCATCACCTTCGATTCGCCCGGCGACATCGAAAACATCAGCAGCGTGCGCACGCTGCGGCTCGACGGCATGAACGTCGACGCCGCCGTGTGGGGCATCGCGCTGATGCGCGTGCAGGCCAATTTGTCTGACAGCGACCCCGCCCAGAACGTGACAATGGTCTTGTTCGGCGATGTCAGTATCGACAATCAGTCGCCCGCGACCACCACGCTCAGCGCCACGGTCAGCGCCGCCGAAAACGCCAATGTGCGTCTCTCGCCTTCCGCGACGGCGCCCGTGCTGCTGGCGCTGCCCACCGGCACGCAGATCAGCGTCACCGGGCGCGACGCCAGCGGCGAATGGCTGCGCGTGCGGCTCGATGGCCAACAGGGCGGCTGGATTTTTAACGAACTGCTGACGGTGGCGGGCGACATCAGCACGCTGCAAATCGTCGAAGCCGGTCCCTACACGCCGGAATACGGCCCGATGCAGGCTTTTATCATGCAAACCGGCGTTGATGACAGCCCGTGCGCCGAAGCGCCCAGCAGCGGCATTCTCGTGCAAACTCCCGAAGGCGTGGGCGAGGTTAATCTGCTGATTAACGAGGTCGATATTCGGCTCGGCTCGACGGCCTATATCAGCACCGGACGCAATGCCGACGGTAGCAACCGGCTCGGCATTCGCCTGATCGAAGGTAACGCGCGCATCGAGGCCAACGGCGTGGCGCAGTTCCTGCTGCCCGGCCAGCAGCTCGATGTCCCGCTCAGCAACGATTTCACCGCCAGCGGCCAGCCCGGCGACCCGCAGCCCTACGACGGCAGCGGCGACCCGCTGCCTTTCGCGCTGCTGCCGCGTTTTGTCGAAACGCCAGAGCCTTTCTTCCCCGACCCCAGCGCGCCCGTGATCACGCGCGTCGAGCGTTTTGTGCTCGGCCCGACGCGCACGCGCGAGGACATTTTCTTCACCGACCTGGAAGGCAATGTCGTGCAGTTGAATATCGATTTGCAGCAAATTTCGGATCGCGGCATCAGCTACCGCTTTATCGGCACACAGGTCGCGCTGCCCGCCGAACAGCAGCAGTCCGGCGCGATTCTCAGCCGCGAAACGATCTGCACCGAAGGCACGGCAGGTGTGGACGCGCTGTTCCGCATCACGCTGGAAGACGCGGCGGGACTCGTCAGCAACATTGTCGAATACCGCACCCAATGCGGCCGATAGCTTGCAAACGCAGCGGGGGCGCCTCTGCCGCGCCCCTGTGCTTCATCCCAATGTGCCGCCCCCGAATTTCCGGTGCTTTTGAAGCCCCAATTCGCCCGCTTGTGCGCTGCGCTGTTTTCAGGCGTCACGCCTTCGCCCCCGCCCATTCCCGACACCATCGATCAAAAAACCTATACTTCCCAACACGCGCCTGATGGGGCGATCACCTTTTCCCCGCCCGCTTGCCTCGTTATACTCTTTGGCGTGATCAACGGTTTGCTTGCCAAAGGATTCCCGGCTTATGTCTGATCCCAACGCCGACGAAAAAACCCTCGCGCTGATCCGCGCCGCGCGCCATATCGACCATATTCCCCCCGAACACTACCGCGTGCCTTTCCGTAACATCCGCCACGCCCTGACGCAGCATACCTATACGCAGTCCAACAAGACCTACCTGATTTACTACGACGCAGAGGGCAACCGCACCGAACTGACGTATGGCGAGTTTCTGGCGCGCGCCAGCCAGATCGCCAACTACCTGCACGACGATCTGGGCGTGCGGCGCGGCGATCGTGTGGCAACCATCGCCTATAACCACAGCGATACCGTGCTGATTTATTACGCCTGCTGGCTGATCGGCGCGGCGGTGGCGCCGCAGAATATCGCCGAGGACGACAAGCGCATCGCCTTTATTCTGCGCAACAGTGAGGCCGTGGTGTGCCTGGTGCGGGCGGAATATGTGCCGCGCGCCGAACACATCATCAAAGGCACAGACGAGGGGCTGGGCGCGCCCAATATCCGCGAAATTGTGGTGTTGGGCACAGACAAAGAAACACGCGCTCTGCCCTATCCGGCGCTCTACGAGATGGTCAGGCGGCTTTCGACCAGCTATCTGGCCGATGATTCGATGCCCAAGGCCAACGACACGGCGCTGCGCCCCGCTGGCGCAGAGACACCGGGCCTAGAAGACGAGGCGCTGCTGGTCTACACCAGCGGCACGACTGGCGCGCCCAAAGGTGTCGTGCTGACACAGTACAATCTGCTGGTGGACGCCCAGGGCATCGCGCAGTGGCAGGCCATCACCGGCAACCAGCGCATGATGTGCGTGCTGCCGATTCATCATGTCAACGGCATTGTGGTCACACTGATTACCCCCATGCTGGTTGGTGGTTCGACGGTGCTGAACCGCGCTTTCAGCGCTTCGCATTTCTGGGAGCGCGTGATCGCCGATAAAGTACACGTGGTGAGTGTCGTGCCGACGCTGCTGCAATTTTTGCTGGAATACGGGCAAAAGCAGCTCGAAGCTGGGCACACGATTTTCGGCGAAGGCATTCACCGGCGCGGGCTGATTCATTTCCGGCATTTTATCTGCGGCGCGGGCACGCTCTCGATGGCGCTGGCGCAAAGCTTCGAGGAGACGTTCGGCTTTCCGATTCTGCACGGCTACGGGCTGAGCGAAACGACCTGTTATAGCTGCCATCTGCCGATTGATCTGACATGGGACGAGCACCGCCGCTGGATGTACGACTATGGCTATCCGAGCATCGGCTGCCCGATTCAGCCCAACGAGATGGCGATTTTTGCCCCAGACGGCAGCGGAGAACTGCTGCCGCCGGGCGAGCGCGGCGAAATCTGTATTCGCGGCCACAACGTCATGCGCTATTACTTCAAGCGCCCCGACGCCAACGCCGAAACCTTCAACTTCGGCTGGTTCCGCAGCGGCGACGAGGGTTTTTATAAACAGGATGCGCGCGGACGCAAATTCTTTTTCATCACCGGGCGGCTGAAGGAACTGATTAATCGCGGCGGCGTGAAATTCAGCCCCTTCGACATCGAAGAGGTGCTGATGCAGTATCCGGGCGTGAAGGTGGCGCTGGCGGTGGCTTTCAAGAACACTTATTATGGCGAGGAAGTCGGCGCGTATGTCGTGGCGGAAGCAGGCAAAACGCTGGACGCCGAGGCTATCCTGGCACACTGCCGCGCGCAGATGAGCTTCGAAAAAGCGCCCAAAGTCGTGGTCTTCGGCACAGAAATCCCGGTGACATCGACCGGAAAGTACCAGCGCTTGCGGCTGCAAGACCTGTTCAGCGCCTGGGAGCACACGCAGTTCCGCAAGTGAGGCCAGAACCGCGCCGCCGCGCCGTGATGAACGTAATAGCACGGCGCGTGTGATTCTTCTTGATCTTGGGCGCGACTCATGCCGTGCGCCGCGCTGTGATGGTAAAATAGACAAGGTTATTGCTCAAAAAATTACAGCAGCGGGCAGCGCCGCAGCAGGGCCTCACGCCGCTGTCCTTTAAACGATTGTAGAGGAGAGAGTTATGCGTATCGCAGTTTTGACTGGTGGGGGCGATGTGCCGGGACTGAATCCGGCCATCAAAGCAATTGTCAACCGCGCGATTGATAACGGCTACGAGGTGCTGGGCATCCGGCGCGGCTGGATGGGACTACTGCGTTACAACCTCGATGCTGAGGATAACAAAAAGTGGGTGATCCCGCTGGATCGCGAAGCGGTACGGCGCGTCGATCGCAGCGGCGGCACGTTCCTGCACACCTCGCGCACCAACCCCGGCAAAGTCAAAGATAAGGACATCCCCGATTTTCTGCGTGAACCCGGCAAAACCTATGACACAGCGCAGGATATGACGCCGCATGTGCTGAAAGTGATCGAAAAATTGGGCATCAACTGCCTGATTCCGATCGGCGGCGACGATACGTTGAGCTACGGCGAGCGCCTCTCGCACGAGGGGATTCGCGTCATCGGCATCCCCAAAACGATGGACAACGATGTTTACGGCACCGATTACTGCATCGGCTTTTCGACGGCGGTCACGCGCAGCGTCGAGTTTATCCACGCACTGCGCACCTCCACCGGCTCGCACGAACGAATCGCAGTGGTAGAATTGTTCGGGCGCAACAGCGGCGAAACCTCGCTGATCGCGGCCTATCTGGCGGGCGTTGACCGCGCGCTGATCTCCGAAGTGCCCTTCGACATCGAAAAGCTGGCGAAACTGATTGTGGCCGACAAAGCGTCCAACCCCAGCAACTACGCCATGCTGACGGTATCCGAAGGCGCGCACCTGATCGAAGGGCAGATTATCGAAACCGGGCAGGAAGACGCCTATGGGCACAAGAAGCTGGGCGGCATCGGCCAGTATGTGGGCGATGCACTCAAGCAGCTCACGGGGCAGAATATTATTTATCAGCAGTTGGGCTATCTGATGCGCGGCGGCGCGCCCGATTCGCTCGACCTGATGGTGGCGGCGAACTTTGCGCATGTGGCGATGAGCCTGGTGGAACGCGGCGAATCCGGGCGGCTGGTGTGTTTGCAGCGCGGCGTATACAGCGACGTGCCGATCAACACCCTGTCGCAGGGCAAGAAGCGCGTCAATGTGGCAGAACTGTACGACAGCGAAAATTATCGCCCGTATGTGCGCCACGTGCTCGGTATGCCCATGTTCCTGACGTAAATGGCCTGACCCGCGCCATAAGAGGCGCCGAGACAAAGACGCCTGAACGCAACAATCAGACTGCGCGTAAAACAAGGGGTTTAAGCCCCTTGTTCACAGGCGCGCATCTGCGGCAGTTCCAAAAAGTGTTTTGGGGCCGGCTTCTTTCTGGGATGAAAAATGGTAACGCGCAGCACATAAAAGAGGCATTATGTCCAAAAAACGTCTGGCACTCTTAACCAGCGGCGGGGACGCGCCGGGTATGAACGCCGCAATCCGCGCTATTGTGCGTTTCGGCTTGTATCAGGGCTTCGATGTCTATGCCATTTACGAAGGCTATCAGGGCATGGTCGATGGCGGTGATCGCATTCGCCAGATGAACTGGGACTCGGTGGGCGGCATTTTGCATCGCGGCGGCACCGTGATCGGCACGGCGCGCTGCGAAGCCTTCCGCACGCGCGAAGGCCGGCTGCAAGCGGCGGCCAATCTGCTCAAGTACGAAATCGACAACCTGGTGATTATCGGCGGCGACGGCAGCCTGACGGGCGCGAATCTCTTCCGCCAGGAATGGCCAGAACTGCTGCGCGAACTGACCGCGCAGGGGCGTATCAGCCAGGAGGTAGCCGATTCGCATAGGCATTTGACGATTGTCGGGCTGGTTGGCTCGATCGACAACGACATGCACGGCACCGACATGACTATCGGCGCGGACACGGCGCTGCACCGCATCACCGAAGCGGTGGACGCGCTGACCAGTACCGCCGCCAGCCACCAGCGCACCTTCGTAGTCAAGGTCATGGGGCGCAACTGCGGTTATCTGGCGCTGATGGCCTGTCTGGCGACCGGCGCCGGCTGGGTGCTGATCCCGGAAAACCCGCCCAATATCGACAATTGGGAAGAAAAGATGATCGAAGACCTGAAGGCCGGCCGCAAAGCCGGACGCCGGGACAGCATCGTTATCATGGCCGAAGGCGCGCGCGACCGTCATGGCAAAACCATCGGCAGTTCGCATGTGGTGGAAGTGCTGGAAAAACATCTGGAAGAAGAAGTGCGCGTGACGGTGCTGGGGCATGTACAGCGCGGCGGCAAACCGAGCGCCTTTGATCGCAATCTGGGCACACTGATGGGGCACGCGGCCGTCGAAGCCGTGCTTGCCGCCAAACCGGAGACCGAACCGCAGTTGGTGTGTCTGCGTGGCAACCGCATCGTCTACGCGCCGCTGACCAAATGTGTCGAACAGACGCACGCGGTAGCCGCCGCTATCGAAGCCCACGATTATGAACGCGCGATGGATTTGCGCGGCGGTTCGTTCAAAGAAGCCTTCCGCACGCTGCGCACGCTGCTGCGCTCGCTGCCGCACGAACCCACGCCGGGACAAAAGCGGATGCGCTTCGCCGTGCTGAATTCGGGCGCGCCGGCGCCGGGCATGAATACAGCCGTGCGCGCGGCGGTGCGTATTGGCCTGGATAAAGGGCATATCATGTTAGGCGTCAACAGCGGCTTTCGCGGGCTGGTGGATGGCGAACTGCGCGAAATGTCGTGGATGAGCGTCAACGATTGGGCCTCGATGGGCGGTTCGGAATTGGGGGCCAATCGCGAAATCCCCAGCGGACGCGACCTTTACGCCATCGCCCGCACGATCGAAAAACATGAGATCAACGGGCTGCTGGTGATCGGCGGCTGGTCGGCCATCCAGGGCGCGTATCAGCTCTACCGCGAACGCGACAATTTCCCGGCCTTCAACATCCCCATCATCTGCCTGCCGGCCTCCATCAACAACAATCTGCCCGGTTCGGAACTGAGCATCGGCGCAGACACCGCGCTGAACAATATTGTCTGGGCGGTAGATCGCATCAAACAGTCGGCTATCGCGCAGCGGCGCTGTTTCGTGGTCGAAGTGATGGGGCGGCGCTGCGGTTACCTGGCGCTGATGAGCGGGCTGGCGACCGGCGCGGAACGGGTGTATCTGCACGAGGAAGGCGTGACGCTGCGCGACCTGCAAGGCGATCTTGACCAGTTGATCGACGGCTTCAAACACGGCAAACGGCTGGGGCTGCTGATTCGCAACGAAAACGCCAATCCCATCTATACCACCGATTTTATGACCGCGCTGTTCGAGGAAGAAGGCGGCAATCTGTTCGACGTGCGCCAGACGATTCTGGGGCATGTGCAGCAGGGCGGCGACCCTTCGCCCTTCGACCGCATCCAGTCCACGCGGCTGGCGGCGCGCTGTATCGAATTCCTGATCGAAAACGCGCAGAGCGAGGCGCCGCAGGGCGCGTTTATCGGCATCGAATCGGGCGGCATACAGATCAAAAATATCGAGGAGATGCCGCGCATGATCGACGAGGCCAACCGCCGCCCCAAGAAGCAGTGGTGGCTGGATTTGCGCCCGATCGCCAAAGTGCTGGCGCTGCCCAAAGCGCCTGCTGAAGAGGCTCCGAAATGAACCTGAACACTACCTACCTGGGTTTGCCGCTGCGCTCACCCCTGCTGGTTTCGGCCTCGCCGCTCTCCAAAACGCTGGACAACCTCAAGCAGATGGAGGAAGCCGGCGCGGGCGCGATTGTGCTGTTTTCGCTGTTCGAGGAGCAGCTTCGCGGCGAACAACAGCGCCAGAGCTACGCCGAACGCCACCCACAAGCGACGGCAGAAGACGCCGACGCGCTCTACGCGGCGCAGCACAGCTACTACAGCCGCCGCCTCGATGATTACCTGACGCACATCCAACAGGCCAAAGCCAGCGTCAGCATTCCTATCATCGCCAGCCTGAATTGTACTGCGCTCGGCAGTTGGACCGACTACGCCCAAAGAATCGAGCAGGCAGGGGCTGACGCGCTGGAACTCAACATCTACTATATCCCGACCAACATGGACACCAGCGCTGAACAGGTCGAGGATATGTATGTGCGCCTCCTGAAGGCGGTCAAAAGCGCGCTGAAGATTCCCGTCGCCATTAAGCTGACGCCCTTTGTCACCAACCTGGCGCATGTGGCGCGGCGGCTGGATCAGGCGGGGGCCAACGCGCTGGTGCTGTTCAATCGCTTTTACCAGCCCGATCTGGACCCGGTCACGCTGAAAATGCGCGCGGAAATCCCGCTGGGCACGCCGAACGATTCACGCCTGCCGCTGCATTGGATCGCGATTCTCTACGGTTATCTGCGCGCCGATCTAGCGGCCAGCGGCGGCATTTACAGCGCCGAGGATGTGGTCAAGATGCTGATGGTCGGCGCGAAAGTCACACTGCTGGCCTCTGCGCTGCTGCAACACGGGATTGGCCAGTTACAGGTCATCGAACGTGACCTGCGCCAGTGGATGCAAGCCAACGACTATGACTCGTTGGCGAGTCTACAGGGCATCGTCAGCCAGTTTCGCAGCAAAGACCCCAGCGCGTTTGAGCGTTCGGAGTATATCCGCGCGTTGACTTCGTTCCGTTCGCTGCTGTAGCGCGCGCCGCGGCGATGCGGTATGCTGATGCGCGTTATGTTTGCGCCGCGCAGAGGCCGCTATGTCGCACCCCTTCACTGCTCTCCGTCATGTGTTCGGCTGGACACTCGCCAGCGCGCTGCTGCTGCTGGCGCTGATCGCGGCAGCGCAGGGTGTGGGCGCGCTGCGACACGGCGATGTGCTGGCCTTCACCTCTGACCGGGACGGCGATCTGGATATTTATCTGTACGATCTTACGCTGGGGCTGACTATCGCGCTGACACACAACACCCTGCGCGACGATAACCCCGCCTGGTCGCCCGACGGCCAATGGCTGGCCTTTAACCGCTGGGCCAGCCCCGATAACTCCGAAATCTACGTCATGGACGCCTTTGGCCGCCGCGTGCGCCGCCTGACCGATAACGATACGGTGGATGCCTGGCCGTCGTGGTCGCCCGATGGCACACATCTGCTGTTTTACGCCACGCGCGCTGGTCAGAACGATGTCTATGTCATGAGCCGTGAGGGCGGGGATGCGCATCAAGTACGGCAGACGAATCTCAACGACTCGCTGCCGCGCTATTCGCCCGACGGCACGCAGATCGCCTTTACCTCCAACGCCGATATTTTTGTGATGAGCAGCGACGGCAGCACGCTGCGCCGCCTGACACAAACGCCGTGGTACGACAGTCAGGCGGAATGGTCGCCCGACGGCCAGCGCATTCTGTTCGTCTCTGAACGCGAGAGCCTGACGGTGGGACGCCAGAATCCCGGCATTTTCAACATCTATCTGATGGACACCAGCGGCACGCTGCTGACGCAGTTGAGCGCCGATCTGGGCTTCAACCAGCAGGCACGCTGGTCGCCGGACGGCACGCGCATCGTGTTTGTGTCGATGCGCGGTGGCGAATCGCGCCTGTACCTGATGGGCGCCGATGGCGGGCAGGTGCGCGCGCTGGAGACAGGCGGCAGCGGCCTGTCGCCCGCCTGGATGCCGTGAAATTGTGTTTCCATATCCCCCCACCGCCTGCATGCAGCAGCGCAATTCGACGTTATAATTCTAGCATCAGTACACGTTATGAAGGGGGCAGCGGCATGACGGACATCATTCCGCCGGACAACGGCAGCGCTGATGAGCAGGAAGTCTATCGCCCGGATGATGTGACACTGCCCGCACGCTCCAGCGATGCTTTCGCTCTGCTGTTAGGGCGCACGCAGGGAGTGCGCGGCTCGTCGGAGATTATGGCTGGCGCGCGCGCCGATCTCACCCCGTCGCCGTTCACGCTGGCGCTCAGCTCATTGGGCGGGCGCATCACCGCGCGCACGATTATGAATATGGCGATGAGCAAAGCAGCCATCCATTATCTGGCGGCGCGCATTCCCTCGCTGGAAGAAATCGTGCGCCGCGCGTTGAATGCGCGTGAAAGCGCGCTGCTGGTCGATCTGGCGGCGGGCTTTTCGCCGCTGGGCTTGCAGATCGCCGACGAAATGCCGCAGGTGCAGGTGCTGGAAATCGACCTCCCGGCTGTGCTGCAAGAAAAACGCAAACGCCTGCAAAAAGGCCGCCATCTGACTATCCCGCCCAATATCGAATGGCTGGAAGCCAATCTCGGCACGCAGGAGTTTCATGGGCTGCTGGAGGGACGCCGCCCGGATGTCATCACCTACAGCGCCGTGTACTTCACGCTGCCGGAACAAGTGCGCGTGGCGCGCTATCTGCGCGACCAGTTGCAGCGCGGCGGTGCGCTGGTCTGCATGAGCATGTGGGTCGAAGGGCTGCGCCAGGTGCGCGAAGCCAACCGTTTCTTCCGCAATCAGACGAGCGAAACGCCCGGTGTGTGGGAATCGCCCGAAGCCGCGCAGCAGATATTCGCCAGCGCGGGGTTCGCCAGCGTAGAAGTCTTTAAGCCTTCAGAAATCGGGGAAAAACTGGGTCTGCACCAACCGATCATGGATGTGGAATTGATCGCGCTGGCACAGTAGCGGCGTGCCGCAGTGGCTAATCGCTTGGCTCGCCCAGCATCTGATACAACAACTGCACGACAACATCTTCGACCAGCGCGCGGTTTTTCGCCACACAGGGCAGCACTGGCACATCGTCGTGAATGCGCAGCCCCATCCGGATGTCTTCGGCGCTCCAGGCTCCCGGCTGATCCTGTTTGTTGGTCCCTACGACCACTGGAATGTTCAGGTCATAGCCGCGAATGGTGTAAAGGATGCTGATAAATTTGCCGAAGGACTGTGAGCGTGTGCTGTCCAGCAGCACGATATAGCCTGACGCGCGCATACTGGCGATCAGGTCGCGCATCCACATAAAATCGGCGACTTTACGGCTGGGCGGTTCGGCGAATTGCAGCGTGAGGCGTTCGTCCACACGCAGCCGCCCAAAGACCCACGTGCTCAACCCCTGTTGGTGGCGGCTGACATCAGTACACACAGACTGGATAAAACTGGTTTTACCACAGCCTGGCATCCCGATCACGACAATTTTCACTGTCTGCATAAACCCCCACCGTTCGCTTAGCACAGGTACTTAGTGCAAAATCAGCGATCAAAAGTTGAATAAATTGAAAAGCGGTTGTGTCTGGAAATGAGCGCACAAACGGCTTCGCAGGTCGGCGGGTGTCAGCTCGCCGTCCGGCTCACAAACAGC
>JACAER010000030.1 GCA_013388745.1 Chloroflexota bacterium | reverse complement strand
CCGCCGCCGCCAGCAGCAGCCACCAGGGCGAAACGCCTGTCGCCGGAAGCTGCGTCGCGCTGATCACGCGCCCGGTGGCGCGCCCGCTGTACGGCGCTTGCAGAATGGCAGTGTTTTCGATGATGAAGGGCACGGCGATTCCGGCGCGGATGTTGGTGACAATCGTCACCGTGACCGACGAATTGGCCGGCAGTTGGTCGATGGTGAAGGTAATCACCTGCCCGTTGACGCGCACCGTGCCGCCGCTGCTGTTCACCGAGACGATTTCCAGTTGGTTGGATTCGGTCTTGACGAAGCTGACGTTGGTCAGCGGCTGATTGGTCGGGTTGCTGACCGTGACCGTCCATGTGAGCGGATCGCCGGGGCCGGCGAAGGGCGGGTTGGGCTGGACAATCACGACGGGGCCGCCGCCGCCGCCGCCAGAGCCGCCGCCTGTGCCGGGACCCGCGCCGGGCGCGGTGGGCGAAGGGAGCACGCCGGGATAAAAGCCGAAATCGTAGCTGTGATTGTTGGCGCCGGGGATGCCCGTGCCGAAAGTCGTCAGGACGCTCAAGCCGGAGAGAATGCCGTCCGAGTCGTTGGTGTCCTGCGTGCCGCCGCCCGCGTCGGGCTGTGTCGGGATCAGTCCCGCGAGCGGGGGCTGATTCAGGTCAATCGTGACTTGATAGCCGGTGGTGCGGAAGAGCAGGCCGGCGATGCCATAGACCGCCGACGATGTGCTCGTGCCGGCAGCGTTCGAGAAATAGTAGTTGCCGTTGGCGTCCGTCGTGGCGCTGGCGATCACATTGCCGAACGGGTCGCGCAGTTGCACGATGACGCCCGCCAGCGGCGTTTCGTTGGGGTCTTGCACGCCGTCCTGATCGGTGTCGAACCAGACGCGGTTGCCGATTTCGATAGGCTGCGGCGGGCACAGCGCTTCCAGATCGCCCAGACCGCCGCCTTTACCGAAGGTGGGCGCGGGGGCGGGAACACCATCGCTGTCGAACAGGCGGTAGGCGCGGGTGCGGTTGCCGGTGGTGTTACTGAGCCAGCCGATACCGCCATCAAAAGCCTCGTTCACATTAAAGATCGGGTCATAGACTGTGCCGACGACATCGGTCAGGCCGGGCACAATCGTCAGGCCGCCGAGGAAGGTTTCGTCGTGCAGCGGGTAGTTGTCCTGGCGGTAAAATTCGCCGCCGCCGGGTCCCTGGTTCGTGCCGGCGCCCGCCGAGCTGAAGGTGTTGGCGCAGCCCGCCTGACTGGCGGCGTTGTTTTCGATCAAAAAGGTGCCGGTGCCGGTGGCGCAGGCGCGCAGCACATCGCCTGCTGTATCCGCCGAGCGCAGTGGGGTAGCCGGACCGGTGGGCCGGGGCGCCTGGTAGCCGTGCTGGTCGCCGAAGCGGTCGCGGATGCCCAGCACCATATCGCCGTTGTTGTCGAACTCGATGTCTGTCAGCCAGGGCTGCGGGTAGACTACTTCGTTAAAGGGCGGCGTGGTGAAGGTGGAGCTGGTGATTTCGCGGTACACCGGCGTCCAGGGATTCCAGGCGGCGGGGGTACAGCGCGCGCTGGGGCACGGTGCGTCGCGGATGCTGAAGCCGCGCGAGTAATCCAGGGCGAAGCTGAGCACGGGGGCAGGGCTGACCACGCCGCTGCCCTGCACATAGGTGAAGACGTGCGCGCTCATGTTGGCCGCCACCTGGCTGCTTTCTGCCGTGCAGGTCACGCCGATATAGACCACGCCATCACGACTGCCTAAACCGAAAGGCCGGAAATCGATGTCGGCATTATTGGGCGGCGCGGTGGGGCAGGGGTTGGGGATGGTGTAGGAATTGATTGCGCCTGCCGAGGGCAGGCCGCCCGCGATGTTGATACCGACTTCGTACAGGCGGCGGTCATTCAAATTGACCGTGTACATAAATTGGGAGTCGTCGGAAATATCGACATCACCCAGCGACAGTTTGCCCACACCGTCCCAGGCTGCATTGGGGTTGCCCGGCAGCGCGTCGAACTCGTAGTCCAGCGGGTTGTGGGGGTCGGCGCCCGTGTTGGGGATGGTGACGAACAGGCCGACGGTGCCGGCGCTGCGGTTGCGCACATAGATCGCGCCCGTGCCGAAAGGCCCGAAGCCGGTGTGGCGCTTCATGAAGGCGGCGGCGAAGATGCTGTTGGTTTCTGGCAGGTAAGCGATGCCCCAGGTCGTGCCGATCTGCGCGGCAGTCGCTTCAGTGGTGTCGGGCGGGTTATCGGCGCCTGCCGGGCTGGTGACATTGGTGGTGCCCGCGTCATAGGGGAACGAGACCAGCACATCCAGGCCGCTGTTGACGCCGGCGAGCTGATCGCCTTTGACGAAGCAGTTGGTGGCCAGCGTGGGCACAGTCGTACAGTAATCGCCGGAGCGGTTCACGCTGAAATCGGCGGTGCCGCCGTTAGTCACGAACTGCACAGAGGTGGATGACTGCGTGCCGACCGCGCCGGATTGAAAGCCGGCCGGCGCGACAAATTCGATCCGCGCCGTGGTTTCTGTGCCGCCCCAGTTCAGGGTGTAGCTGCCGTCGGCGGCGGTTGTCTGGGTGCCGACGTTGTTACCGAGCGAGTCGAAGGCGTTGATGACGATGCCGCCGATGCCGGGTTCCTGCGCGTCGCGCACGCCGTTGGCGTTATAGTCGCGGAAAACAACCCCTGTCACCGTGCCAGCGGCAAAAACTGAGGAAAAACTCAGCAGCAGCAAAAGCAGGAGGCACGCCAGCAGCAGCGCGCGCAGGGTGGGATGCATTCTTAATGTACGCAGTCCCGGTTTCATAAAAACCTCTAATCTTACGGTTAAATTTCGTGATTAAGCATAACGCGAAAGCGAGAATCGCACAAATGGACGACAAGCACACTTTCGCCCGCGATTTCTGTTATGAACGCACTAGGATAAGTATAGTGAAGGGCGAAATTTCTTCACTGCCCATCTGGCTAGGCCGTATGGAGAGTTTCATTTGGGCTTACGCGGGTTGGCGGGCGCGCGGCGCTGATGGTATGATGTGCGCCATCTTAGCGCGGGGAGGGCCGCGCGCTGCTGCGAACGGAGAGACCCCATGACACGCCCCTTGACCGTACTGTTTTTGACCAGCGCCCACAAGGGCGACGCCATGGTGCGCGAGGTGAAACGCCAGGGCTGCCGCGTGCTGCTGGTAACGGAAGACAAGCTGCGTCACGAACCCTGGCCCTACGATGCCATTGACCAGACATTTTTTGTGGCGGATCTGGCGCGCTATCAGGATGTGATTTACGCTATCAGCTACTACTGCCGCAGCGAACAGGTCGATCTGATTCTGCCGCTGGACGAATTTGAGGTGGAATTGGTGGCGTTTTTGCGCGAGCATCTGCGGTTACCCGGCATGCGCGTTTCGGCGGTGCGGCACTTCCGCGATAAGCTGATTATGCGCGAGGTGACGCGCGCGGCGGGCATCCTGGTGCCGGATTTCACGCAGATTGTGAATTATGACCGGCTGCGCGAATTTATGGCGCGCGTGCCGCCGCCCTGGGTGCTCAAGCCGCGCAGCGAGGCGGGCTCGATGGGGCTGAAGAAAGTGCACAGTGATGAAGAAGTCTGGCGGTCGCTGGATGCGCTCGGCGACCGCCAATCGTATTATCTGCTGGAAAAATATGTGCCCGGCGATGTGTTTCATATCGATGCGCTGACGGTGGAGAGCAAAGTGGCCTTCGTGAGCGCGCAAAAATATGGCAAACCGCCGATGGATGTGTATCACGGCGGCGGCGTCTTCACCACGCGCATTCTGGATCGTGCGGCCAGGGAGACCAAAGACCTGTTGAAGCTGAACGCCAAAGTGTTGAAGGCGCTGGGCATGACGCACGGCGCTTCGCACGCCGAGTTTATCAAGGCGCACGATGGCAGCGGCTATTATTTTCTGGAAGTGGCGGCGCGCGTGGGCGGCGCCAATATCGGTGATCTGATTGAATACGCGACGGGCATTAATCTGTGGCGCGAATGGGGCGCGCTGGAGGTGGCGATGCTGCGCGGCGAGTCGTATACCCTGCCGGCAGCGCGCACAGATTACGGCGGCATCATCGTGACGCTGGCGCGCCAGGAACACCCGGACATGTCCGGGTATACGGATGCGGAAATCGTCTGGCGGCAGGATAAGCCGTATCACGCCGGTTTTATTGTGGTGTCGCCGGATGCGGCGCGCGTGGAGGCGCTGCTGAACAGTTATGCGCCGCGTATCGCCCAGGATTTCGGCGCGGTGGGTAAGCCGATGGGGCCGCAGCGCACGGGCATATCGGGATAGCCCCGCGCCACAGCATAGACGGCGGACAAAAAAAAGGCCAGGAGCATCCCGGCCCATAGGCATCAAGATAAGGAATAGGCGAGACCCAAAAGCTGAAAAGTGGCGGGTCTCGCTTTTCGTTTCTGGATTTTGCAGCGGGCAAGTTGAGGAAGAATAGCCGAAAGGGTGCGG
>JACAER010000039.1 GCA_013388745.1 Chloroflexota bacterium | reverse complement strand
GGAGTGGAGGGGGGCGTGGGGGCGGCGTTGTGGGTAGGGCGAGACCGGTCTCGCCCTCTGTTCCCTTTTCAATTTGGCTCTACCTACGAGGCGGGCGCCAGCGTTTGCAGCGAATCGAGGATCAACTGCATGGTGGGCACGAGCGTGTCGCCGGTGCTGTAGGCCGTATACATTTCCACGATCAGCAGACGCTGACCGCGCCAGAAGTAGAAGCGGTCGGTCTGGCCGGACGGGAAGGCGGGGTTGCTGGAAAAGAGCAGGCGGTAGCTGCGGCGCAGCGTGCCGTCGGGCGCAGTTTCCTGATCGAGCCATTCGATATAAGGATCGCTGTCCGGGCTGAGCTGCGGCTCGTCGTAAGTGCGCTCGTAGGCGGCGATGGCGCGTTCGTAGTCGGCCTGCGAATTGATGGTGACTCCGTTGGGGATGACAACGGCGACATAAGCCTGGAGGCCGTCCTGCCAGACATGCACAGTGCGTTCGCTGCTGGAAAGATCGGTTTCCAGCCAGCCGGCGGGTATATAGATCGAATAACGATGCTGGGTGTTATTGATCACCTGCGCGCCGCTGAAAGGGGTGGGGGTAGGCAGTGGGCCGGGGGGCGGGGTGAGCGCCGGCAGCGCCACCAGCGCGCCCAGCGCCAGCGCGGCGATGACGATGACGGCGCCGATAATCAACGGCAGCGGGCTGCGGCGTGGTTGTGTGGCTGCCCGTTCGCCAGAAACTTTGGTCGAATCCCCTGCTTCGGTGACTACCATGGTGGCCTGAACGCGCGGTTTGGGCTCCGGGGCGGCTTTGGTGCCTCTGGGGGTATCAGCGGCGGTGGGCGGCGTGGGGGTGTCTTTTTTCAGGCCGTAGCCTGCCAGCGGCTTATCGGGGTTGCGCGCCGCTTCGCCGAAGGCGCGCGCCATGTCGGCGGCGGACGGGAAACGATTTTCGGGCTCTTTGGCGGTAGCGATGGCGATCACCGCGTCGATCGCGTTGGGGATGTCGGCGCGCAGGCTGCGGGCGGGCGGCATGGGTTCGTTGATGTGCTTGAGCACCAGCGCCATGGGTGTTTCGGCCTGATAGGGTTCGCGCCCGGTGAGCAGTTCAAAGAGCACGATACCCAGCGCGTAGATATCGGAGCGGCCATCGATCGGGCCGCCCATCGCCTGTTCGGGACTCATGTAGGCGGGGGTGCCGATGACGGCGCTGCCGGTCATGTTGCTGCCCAGCACACGCGCGATACCGAAGTCGGAAAGGTAGGCGTTGCCGTTTTCGTCCAGCATGATGTTGCCGGGTTTGATGTCGCGGTGGATGATACCCTTCTGGTGGGCGTAATCGAGGGCAGAGGCGACCTGCGTCAGCGGGCGTTCTAGCTGATCGAACGGCGGCGGGCCGCGGCGGATCATCTGCGCCAGGCTGCCGCCGCCCAGATAGCGCATGACGATGAAGGGCATGCCTTCGAACTGCCCGAAATCATAAATCGGCAGGATATGCGGGTGCTCCAGATGGGAAATGACATCGACTTCGCGCTGGAAGCGCTCATAAAAGCCGGGGTCATGCATCAGCGCCGGCGGCAGCACTTTAACGGCGACAATGCGGTTCATCGAGGACTGGCGCGCGCGGTAAACGGTCGCCATGCCGCCGCGCCCGACTTCTTCCAGAATGGCGTACTGCCCCAGCGTTTTCCCGATCAATTGATCTTTCGGCGGTTCGTACATAGACGGCCTTTAGACAGGTGATTTTGACGTAACACTACCAGTTTACGCCAGCGCGGGCGCAGCGGCAAGTAAAAAGTTGTCACGGGTCAGGGCAGAGGGCCAGTTGACGCAGGCGCGAGTGTTTTTTTGAGCCGCAAAGGGCTGTGTGGCGGGGGATTCTGGGCGATAATGAAGAGAGGAGAGAGCGCCGGGGGGGTGTATGAACGAGCTGGTACCCGATAACCGCAACAAGCTGGCTTTTGTGATTGGCCGCGTGTTCCATCCTTATATCATCTGCCTGCCGACGATGTTCGCGGTGCTGAGCGATTTGTCGGCAGAGGCGGCGCTGCGCTGGGGGCTGCTGGTGATCGTGATGGTGCTGACGCCGGGTATGGCGCTGGCGGCCTATGTGCAGGGGCGCGGTCACCCGCTGTACGAGCGCGAAGTGCGCACGCCGCTGTATGTCGTGGGGTGGTGCAGTGTGCTGGCGTGCATCGGGGCGCTGCTGGCGTTAGGTGGGCCGCATGTGCTGGTGAACGCGTTGGTGACGCTGGCCGTGTGGGCGCCGATGCAGCTTCTGATCAACGCTTTTGTCACCAAAGTCTCGGCGCACGCGGCGATCGCCGCGGGCTGCGCGATGGGGCTGTGGCTGCTGGGCAAGCTGGATACGCTGGCGCTGAAGCTGCTGGTGGGCGGCGTGGTGCTGCTGATTATGTGGGCGCGGGTGATGACGCGCAATCATACGGTGCGGCAGGTGGTGTTGGGGGCGGCGGTGGGGGCGCTGCCGCCGCTGCTGGTGTTTTCGCTGCTGCGCTGAGCGGGGGCGCAAGCAGGCTGCTGGGTCGATTGTCCATTCTCGGCCAGGCGCAGCCGGCCGGGCGTCAAAGCGCTGGGCGGACACAAAGCGGTTGGGCTGCTTCAACGGCCGCCAGAATGTTGAGCGCGCACCCCTGCCGCCAGCCGGTAAAGCTGCGCCCAATCGCGCTGTCCTGCGCTCAGGAAGCGCCGCGCTGCTTCTTCCGCACTCACAATGTCTACCGACACGATTTGTTCCGCGTCTGCCGGGTTGGATGGTCGGGCGATGACTTCAACTTCGCCCACGAGCACATAACGATAAAACAGGGGATGCGGCAGATGTGAGCGGTAGGGCTTTTCGGCGTGCGATATACACTTCCAGGCCCCCAGGGGTATAAAATTGATCAGGCGCGCGCCGGCTTCTTCCAGCAGTTCGCGCTTTAAGGCTTCTACATAGGTTTCGCCGGCTTCGAGTGTGCCGCCGGGCGCTGTGTATTGGCCGTTGACCAGGCGCAGCAGCAGCCAGCCGTCGCGCGTGTAGGGGATGATGTTGATATTGCTGATCGGCGCTGGCGGCGTATCGCACAGCGCGAACTGCGCCGTGATCGGCCCCCAGGCCCAGAAGACCTCGTGGAACAATTCTGGGAACAGCCGTGTGTAATCTGTCATTGCTTGTACAGCCTGTGCTCCAACTGCGAGGCCTGGAATTCTTCGCGCGAGCTATCTTCTTCCAGCACAGTGCCCATAATTACAAAATCTGACCACTGGAGGAACATCTTGTCGTAGCGGTTGAACAACGCGCGCAGATGCGGCGGCAGCCGCAGCCACAGATAGGCGAGGCGCCGCCGTTCATAGCGCGAGGTGCGCTCGCACAGTTCGCGATACCACAGCGGGTACAGCGGCAGTTTGTTGAGCAGCTTGCGGGCGGTTTGCGGGTAATTGCGCACCCATATGGCGAAAAACGCCAGCACTATCCCCACCAGCAGGATGATCGTCGGCGTGCGGCGTGGGTACAGCAGCAGCGCCAGAAATACCAGCCCCGCCGCTGTCCACATCAGCAGATGCACCAGCGGATACGTCCGCACTTCGGCGCCATAGGTGCGGAACGTGTGCAGGATCGGCTCTTTCCACTGGCCAACGAACACCAGCAGCGTGCGCCCGATGAAAAACAGGCAAACACATAACAGCAGCGCGTAAATCATCATGTTTCTATGATAGGCCGGAAATGCCCTGCCGCCAAGAGATCGACGATATACTTTCAGCGCAGATTGCGAAACTGTAAAAGAGCGGCCGCTGTTGACAGCACTGGTGGCTTTCGGCACAATCAGCGCTTAATTTGCGCGGAGGAACACATGGATCAGACCTGGCTGCCTTATGCCCTGACCGCGACCGTCCTGTGCTGTATTGTCCCGTTGATTATCGCGGGGATTATGGTTTTCTTCGCTGTGCAGCGCGGCAGCGAAATCGTCGGCAAGCTCGTCACGCCCGACCCGGTGGCGATGCAAAAGCAGTACGATACGCTGCAAAAACGCAAGCCTGACCTGAGCCGCGATAAACTGATCGAAGACTTCATTCATGGGCAGGCGCTCAAATGCGGCGCGATCGGCGCGCTCACCAGTTTCACCGGTTTCATCACCCTGCCCATCACCCTGCCGCTCGATGTGTTGGCGTCGCTGCGTATTCAGGCCACGATGGTGCAGTTTATCGCCAGCGCCTACGGCCACAACCAGCCGGGCGAACTGGAAAAACAGGTACAGTCCTATCTGATTATGAGCGGGGGGATGCAGGTCACCGAAAAAACCGGCGGGCTGGTGATGAAACTGATTGTGCGTCTGTTGGGGCAGACGTTTGCCAAGTTCGTGCCCTTTTTGGGCGCGCTGGTGGGGTTCGGCGTGAATTACTTCTTCACGCAGGCGGCGGGACGCCTGGCTGCCAAATGGTACGCCAGCCAGAAGCCGAAGACGGGGTGAAGCACGTCTGGCGCTGCTAAATCTGCCGCACGCGCTGCAAACGCGCGATGAATTCGTCTACCGCCACTTTCGGCAGCTTTTCGCTGGCCGCCGCCAACTGCTGCCCCTGTTTTAGGACTTCGCTCAGCCAGTTAATCAGCGCTTTCTGACGCGCTTTGCGTTTAAAAAGATCGAAGCGCACGCTGCTGACTTCGCGCAGCTTGTGTTCGTAATCACTTGTGGCCTGCTGCAGCGCGCGCCGCACGCGGTTTTTGGCCGTTTTGGAAAGGCCGGCGCAGCGCGTCAGATCATCCTCGAAGCCGGTCCAGAGCGAAACGCGCTGCACCGCTGCGACTTCTACGCGCTCATAATTGTCCCAAGGGGTTTCAGATATTTTGAGATAATCGCCAGACCCTATCATGCGCGTCCTCGTCTTACAACTTATTACATATTCTAATGGGAAGAAGAGCGCGCTGCACCCCCATAATGGGGGATATGGGACGAATTAGTACCAAAATACCAGCAGGCGAACGGGGGCGCGGCGCGGCGCGGTACGGCGCGGCGCGGTACGGCGCGGCGCGGTACGGCGC
>JACAER010000014.1 GCA_013388745.1 Chloroflexota bacterium | reverse complement strand
TTGTTCGTGGCGTTGGGGGGGGGGGGGGGGGGGGGGGGCGGGGGCCGCTTCCTGGCCGCGCACGACTTCGTACACATCGAGCACATCATGCACCGCGCGATCACCGATGGCGTGAATCGTGGCCGACACTCCGGCGGCGCTGGCTTGCGCAACCAGCCGCAGCATTTCCTCTTTTTCCGTCACCACGATGCCCGTGTTATGCGGCTCGCCTTCGTAGGGGGTGACCATCAGCGCCGTGCGCGCGCCCAAAGCCCCATCGGCGAACAATTTCAGCGCGCCGATGCGAATCCATTCGTCGCCGAAACCGGTGCGCACCCCCAGCGCCAGCGCGTGTTCCAGCCAGGCCTTGTTGATCTGTTTGACGACGCGCAGCGCCAACTGGCCGCGCTCACGCAGCACTTGCAGCGCCGCCATGCAGGAGGGATTGTCGAAATCGTGGATGCCGGTCAGGCCGCTGGCGAGCGCTTTTTGCTGGGCGCTCAGCATTTGCGCCGCCAGTTGTTCGGGGGTGGGCGCGGGAATGGCGTTGGCGACCAGGCTCATGGCCGTTTCCAGCAGCAGCCCGCTGGCCTGCCCATCCGCGCCGCGCACAATCTGTCCGCCTTGGGGGTCGGGTGTGCTCGCGCTGATGCCCGCCGCCGCCAGCGCGGCGCTGTTCACCCAGGCGGCGTGGCCGCTCTTGGCGCGCAGATAGACCGGATGCGCTGGCGCAGCATGATCGAGCGCGCTTTTATCAGGGAATTGGCGGTCAGCCCAGTATTCCTGACTCCAGCCGTGCCCGGTAATCCATTCGCCGGCGGGCAGGCGCGCGGCGAAGGCGGCTACCCGTTGGGCGGCGGCTTCGCGGCTGGGCACTTCGAAGACATTGACCTGCTGCATGGCGCGCGCTGTCCATTCCCAATGGATATGGGCGTCCACCAGACCAGGCAGCACCGTGCGCCCGTTGAGATTTTCGCGCGTGCTGCCCGCGCCCGCCAGCGCCAGCATGTCGGCGTCGCTGCCCGCCGCGACCACACGCCCGTCGCGCAGCGCCAGCGCCGAAACACGCGGCTGACGCGCATCCAGGGTGACGATCTGGCCATTATAGAGGATGTGTAAAGC
The DNA here is from genome assembly GCA_013388745.1 of Chloroflexota bacterium. Taxonomy (GTDB): domain Bacteria; phylum Chloroflexota; class Anaerolineae; order Aggregatilineales; family Phototrophicaceae; genus JACAER01. The sequence goes on along the minus strand of JACAER010000014.1, from coordinate 106,922 downwards.
GTTCATGCTTATCTGGTCACAAATCCTGTTTTTTTGCCCCCCGACTATACACAGGCGCACGACGCAGCGCTATAGACCAATGAATCACGGGGTTGTAACCGGCGGCTGTAAAATTTTGGCGGCGAATGGGTTATAGTTAATGATGCATATGGAGGGTATAACGATGCTCGACGATGATACCAAACGTCCCAGTACCTTAGGACAATTTCTGGTGTTATTTGCTGTTTCACAAGCCGTGATTTTTGGCGGGCTGGCGCTGTTATGCTGGTTCAACGGCTGGTTGAAGCTGACCGATTATGCCAACGGCCTGTTTATCATCGGCGCGCTGGTGATGGGCATCGGGGCTTTCAGTGTGATGGGCAGCAACGCCTATACCGGCAATATCACGTATCGCTACATCGAAACGGTTTCCGACGAAGACCTGAAAAGCCGCACGCGCCGCTACCAGCGCGATAACGAAAACAGCCGCATCATCGCGCTCAAAGCGGCCATCATCGGCCTCGTCCCGCTGCTCAGCGGCATCGCGCTGACATTTGCGACGCTGCCGCGCCAGACGCCCTGAACAACGCGCGCGGCGTATCTTGACAGCGCGCGGGCTGCTGTGATAGCCTTGACATGTATTTTTCATCTGCTGCGTATTGTCTAAGGAGGCGCGCTATGGTTGTCTATAGGGTGACCGCAATCGTTTTCGCTGGCGCGCCTGTCTCCCGCTAAGTTTCCCCTTTTCCGACAGCAGGACAGCGGTTTACAGGTGCGCGTTCGCGCGCGGATGCTTCGATTCCGCGTGTTGTTCACGAGCATCTGAGGAATTTCACGTTGTCTGACCAACATCACGAGACGCAGACGGGTTTCGTCTATAAAAAACTGCCCGGCACGTATTATGTCGAAAGCGGCGGACGCACGGTGGTGTGCGCCATCTCCAGCAAGCTGCGCAAGGTGCTGCTGCTGCCCCCGCGCGACCCGAAATCGCTGCCCTATTACCGTGTCTACGCCGTCGCCGATATCAAAAGCATTGACCCGGTGGCGATCGGCGATGAGGTGCGCTTCGTCGAAGGGCTGAACGCCGGCGGCGACGACACGCAGCGTGTCAATCTGATCGTGGAGGTGCTGCCGCGCCGCAACGCGCTGATGCGGCTGGCGACCGATCAGCGCAAATTGCAGCAGGTGGTCGTCGCCAACGTCGATCAGGTGGTGGCGGTGATCGCCGGCGCCAAGCCCGTGCCCGATCTCATCATGCTGGATCGCTTCCTGGCGATGGCCGAAGCCAGCGACATCCCGGCGCTGATCTGCATCACCAAAGCCGATCAGCCGTTCCGCGATTATGTCACGCAGGCCATCAACGCTTACCGGCGCATCGGCTACACGGTGATCGAAACCAGCGCGCTCGATGGGCGCGGCGTGGCCGAGGTGCGCGCGGCCATCAGTGGGCAGCGCTCGGCGTTCGTCGGCATGTCGGGCGTGGGCAAAACCAGCCTGCTCAACGCGGTGCAGCCGGAACTGGGGCTGCGGGTGAACGCCGTCAACCAGCGCACGGGCGAAGGCCGCCACACCACCTCGCATCTGGAAATGTTCGCGCTGGAAAGCGGCGGCGCGATTGTCGATACGCCCGGTATGCGCGAATTCGCGCTGTGGGAGATCGAAGGCAATGAACTGGCGCTGCTGTTCCGCGAGATGAACCCGCTGGTGGGCACGTGCAAGTTCGGCGCGGACTGCCAGCATGTGCATGAGCCGGGCTGCGCCATCAAACAAGCGGTGGAAGCGGGCGAGATCGCTGAATCGCGCTATCGCAGCTACGTCAAAATCCTGACGAAATGACCGCGACTGCCGGGGCAGGGAGGCGCGCCCTGCCCCTGTGCCCTATAGCCTTCGCGCGCGCTCTTGCGCTACAATGGGGCTATCTGAGGCATAATCTGAGCGTTGATGACACGGTTGAAGCGCTTTTTGTTCGCCCCTGTTTTTTTCCTCATCCTTTTGCTGAACGGTCTGCCCGCCGGGGCGCAGCAGCTTAATGCCGTCTGCGGCGTGGTGGATTCTATCCGCTACCCGCTGGACGATATTGTCGAGATGCGCCAGGGTTTCGACGATTTCGGGCTGTACCGCGAACGCTTCGGCGGGCTGCATACGGGCGTGGACATCGGCTTTGACCGGCTGGGCGACCCGGTGTATGCGGCGGCGCGCGGGCGTGTGACCTATTCCGACATCGCCGGCTGGGATACGGAAAAAGGTGTCGTGATTGTCGAGCACACGTTTCCCGACAGCAGCGTGTACTACACGGTGTACGGCCATGTGGAGCAGACGGACACCATTTTTCTGCCGCAGGTCGATCAGTGTGTGGAGATGGGGCAGGTAATCGCGGCGGTGGGCTGGCCTTCGCGCGGGCGTCCGCATTTACATTATGAAGTGCGCACCTTTATGCCGGGCGACGGCGGGCCGGGCTATGTGGACGAAAGCCCGCTGCTGGACGGCTGGCTGCACCCGCTGGATTTTACGATGCTGTGGCAGATGCGCCTGCTGCCGGGCTATGTGAGCTACGCGACGTTCCGCTTGGCGCCGTCGCTGCCGCCCGTAGCGCTGGATAACGGCGGTTATGCGATCGCCAGCGCCGACGTGGTGCAGGGCGTCGATCATAACGGCGTGCCGGCGTGGAGCGTGCAGGGCAGCGGCGTCATTATCGGGCTGGCGGCGCTGCCGGGCAGCCGTGTCGCCGCCTATACGCGCAGCGGACAGGTGCTGGTGGTGCAGGAGGGACGCTACCGGGCGCTGTGGTCGGTGAACGGCCCGGAAGAAGCGTTTGTGCTGCTGCCGAACACAGAAACGCTGGTCTTTTTGACCGACAACGGGCTGGCCGCCTACCAGGCCGACGGGACGCTCCGCTGGAATACGACGACGGCGGGCGGGCGCGTTTCGGTGTTTGAGGCTGGCGACAGCCAGATTTTGCTGGGAGCGCGGGGCGAAGCAGCGCATGTGTGGAGCATTTTTGAGGCTGATTCAGGCGCTGTGACTGGCAGCGGGACGGTCACGACTTCGCTGGCCGCGGCGCCAGGCACCAACGGTGACTGGTATCTGCTGGACGGCGCGCGCATCAGTCGTTTTGCAGACGGTGAGCTTAGTCCGCTGGCAAATCTGGGGCAGACAGCAGGCCGCACGGCGCGGCTGACGGCCGCCGCTGACCGGGTGTACGTGTACACGGCGGACGCCAGCGGGACGCTGCTGGCGCTGGATATGAGCGGGCAGGTGTTGTGGCGGGTGGCGTATCCCTACGCGGGGGCCGCGACGCTGCCGCCGCTGCTGGCGGCGGACGGTGACTGCACGCTGTATGCGCTGGACGTGAACGGGGTGCTGAATGCGTTCAACGCCAGCGACGGCACGCTGCTGCGGCAGGCGCAGATGTACCCCGGCGGGACGCTGACGGCCAGCCCGCGCGCGCGCCTGCTGACGGTGGACGGCGGCGGGGTGTTCCAGATGGGGGCGGGCTTTTTGTCGATGGTGACGATGGATGGGCGCACGCTGTTTGGCAGCGCGTGTCTGGCGGGGTGATACGCCTTAACGGCTGTTGCAGATTTAGGAACTTGACGTCAGGCAGCAGCCCTCTTCAGTGCCTGAGGCGTGACTTCTTTCCCAGTATCAAAAGTTTCATACAATCTAACACGCATCTCGTGATAGAATCGCGGCTGTAAGGTGCATAGCAATGGGGCGGGCGGCGCCAGAGAACGGCGCGCAGGCTGTCCCACGAGCTTTTTGGGATCGGAGTGTCCATGAGCGAAGGCGCACCGAGAGGAATGAAAACCCGGCGCTGCTTTGCGGTCTTTGTGTCTGGGTGATCGTTTTTGTATTTTGGCGACAGCTAACGGCTAATCACTCAAAGCTATTTTCAGGAGAGGAACTTATGCAGAAGAAGGGCTGGATACTGCTGCTGTGCTGCACGCTGCTGGCGCTGGCGGCGGCGCCCGCGAGCGCGCAGGGCGGCGGGCGCTGGCTGGTGTGGCTGGCGAACGGGATCGAACCGGGTCAGGTGGATGTGAACGCGCCCGGCCAACTGGTGTGGATGGACAGCACGGGGGCGATCACGCCCATCATGGATGTGCCCGCGCCGGCTTCGCGCGTGCAGGCCTGCGGTGATGCGCCGAATTCGCCCGGCGGCAATCTGTTTATGTTTTATGTCGGCATGCAAGAAGGCACACTGTATGCCCTGCGCGGCGCGGATACGCCGATCGAAGTCGCCCGCGTGCATGCGCTGACCTGCCTGGGCAGCGGCACGATGCGTTTTTCGTCGGATGGCGCGCGGCTGGCGTATATCGACTATGAGCAGCCGAACGAAGGCGACGAATATATTCGCGGCACCTTCCGCATTATCGACACGACTTCATTGCAGCCTACACCGCTGCGCGACGGCGATATCGAAAACACGGTGGACTTTGATTTGAACACCAGCGCCGCCGCCTATATCCGCTTTTTCACCAATGATCGCGGCGAAGTGACCGAAGCGGCAGTGAACCTGTGGAACGGCAGCGCCACCCAGGAAGTGGCGACTTTGGTGCCGGAATCCGAAAACGACTGTCGCTACACGAGCGCCAGCGTCGCGCTGCTGGATGATGGGCGTATTCTCTCGGTGCTGGGGCAGCGCTGCCGTCAGGGCAGCGATACGGGCACACGCTGGAAATTCTTCGTGATCGACCCGACCACACGCACGGTGGAAGAAACGCTGAGCGAGGCGGCGGCGGGGCAGTTCGCCAGCGAATCGCGCACCAACAATTTGTATGTGACGGCCGATGGCAGCAATGTGTATTTCACCGTGCCGGACGGCGTCTCACTGAACACCGTCGGGCTGCGGCGTGTCTCGCTGGCGGATATGGCGCCGCATGAGGTGCTGGCGCGCAGCGTGGTGATGCCGCGCTATACACTGCGTCCCTACGATTGGAGCGACCCGGCCTCGCCTGTGCTTTCTAACGATGGCCGCTGGCTGGCGCTGGCTGTCAGCACGCCGGATAACGACGGCTCGGTGCAGGTGGTGGATTTTAGCGCGCCGGATACGCCGCCCATCGCGCTTTCCGCGGGGGATCGCGGCGCGGTCATCAGCATGATGGCCTTCACCCAGGACAACACGCGCCTGCTGTATGTCGCGGGCGGCACGACGGGCAACGATAACTCGCTGTTCGCGCTCGATCTGGCGAGCGCCAGCGAATTCCGGGTGAGCCGCGGGCGCTTCGCCGATGGCGTCGTCTCATCGGATGGCGCGCAGGTGGCAATCATGGAGTGGCAGCGCCCGACCGATGACCGCGATCCGCTGTATCTGGCGCTGGCGATCATCGAGGTCAACACGAGCGCCTATACGCCGATTTTTATGGGCGCGGAAATTGTGGATGGGCGCGTGGCGAACCCGCGCTTCGCCTATCCGCTGACATGGCGCGCGGGATAGGGCGTTTTTTCGCGGGGCGGGGGCGGGTGATAAGCTCGCCCCTGAACCACAGCGCGCGTCATTCAATTTCCACCAGCGTTTGCCCGCGTTCGACCACCTGCCCTTTGTGGACGCTCACCCGGCTGACTGTGCCGTCCAGCGGGGCAGCCATGCGAATCTCCATTTTCATGGCCTCCAGAAGCAGCAGCGTTTGCCCGCGCGTGACTGTATCGCCCGCCGCAACCAGCACATTGGTCACCTGGGCGGGCATTTGCGCCGTAAGTGCCGCCGCCGCGCCCGCGCTGCTGGCGCCGCGCCGCCGTCGTTTGTCCGGCAGGCGCAGCGTAAGCGTTTCGCCGCCGACAAAGACAAAACGTTCGTCGCCCACTGCGGCGGTATACGCGCCAATCACCCGGTCTTCGAGCTGCAAACGCCAACCGTGCGCCAACCGCTGCGCGGCGAAATGATAGCGGCGCGTGCGTCCGGCGCTGTCGCTGATGGCCGCCGTGTACGTGCCGTCCGGCTGGCGTTCCAGATTCACGCTGTAAGTTTCATTTTGATGCTGATAGCTGTAGATCATCGCGCTGTACTCCACAGGTGCGGTGCCGATGGATCGCCACCATTCTTGATAGTATCCTGACAGCAAAAAAATGCCACTGTAATGTGCGATAACAGGGCGAGCGCATCAAAATGATGTTTACTCTTCAGGTCAACGCCGCGACTCATCCGCGAGAATGGATAAAGTCGAGTTCAGTGGGTGCAAGCTGTGTGCGAGAGCCGTGAAGTATAGGCTGTCGCTGGAAGCGCTGCGTGCGGGCGCCCAGCGCTCACGCATTCAGCACATGTTTGAAACAGCAGGGGTGGCCGATGGGTCGCCCTACATTTCAAACAGCCTCTCCAAAATTCCTTTTCTGGGCATCACAGGCATCAGGATGCGCGTGCTGATGGACAAAGGCGCGTTATAATGCGTCTAGTGCTTATTTATCGCGGAGGCTTTATGCCGCTACGCGCGCTGCTGCTGCTCCTGCTGCTGGTCGCCTGCAATCTGGTCGAGCAGCCGCCCCAAACGCCTGCTCTCCCGCCAGCGGCAGCGCAGTTGACCGTGGCATGGGTCGAAAACGGCGATCTGTTTTCATGGCAGCAGCGCACGGGCGAAACGCGGCGCATCGCCAGCGGCGGCGTGGTGCGTCCGCTGGTGGCGCCCGATGGCCAGCACATCGCCTTCACGCGCGGGCCGCAGGGCAGCGCCGAATCGCTGTGGGTGGTGGATGTGGACGGCACGGCGGAGCAGGAAATCGCCGCGCGCGGGGACATCCGTCCGGTCAGCGGCGGACGCCCGCTGATCGGACAGGTCGGCTGGCTGGACACCGATACCCTGTACTTCAACACAGTTGCGCAGACGGACAGCGAGGTGAGCGCGCGCGACGACCTGTACCGCGCCGAAATCCGCACGCGCGAAATCGCGCTGATTCTGCCGCCGAGCGAAGGCGGGCGCTTCACCTTCAGCCCCGATCGCCAGCATATCATCGTGGTGTATCCCGGCACGTATGGGCGACGCGATGGCCGCATCCGCGTGCTTGATCCGCTGGGCCAAAGGCAGGATAATCTGCTGTTTTTCATCGGCATCAGCAGCGGCGCGTCCTTCCCGTTTTACCCGGAAATCTTCTGGCTGCCAGACAGCAGCGCAGCGCTGGCTGCTATCCCCGACGCCGACCTGCTGTACGACGAATTCAGCGCGCCGCCGACTCTGCTCTGGCGGCTGCCGATCGCCAATCCCAGCGACCGCGCGGTGATTGGCAACGTGCAGGCCAGCTTTTTCGGGCTGCCGCGCTGGTCGAGCGGCGGGGACATGCTGCTGTATATGCGGCGCGCCGAAAACGCCAGCGATAACACCTTTGAACTCTATGTGGCGGAGAGCGGCGGCGAAAATGCGCAGCTTTACGCCAGCGGCGAGGCAGGCAGTTTACAGCCGCCGCTGTGGCTTTCCGGTGGGGAGAGCTTCGTGTTTCAGCAGGAGGATGTGCTGTGGCTGGGCAGCAGGAACGCGCCGCCGCAGCGCCTGCCCAACGAGGGCGAAAGCGCGCTGCTGCTGGTCTTCGCCGGCGCGGATATTTACGTGTTTGCGGCGTTCAACAGCGCCGGCGCGGCAGAACTGCGCTACGCCAGCGTGTCGGCGCTCGGCCAGGCTTCGACGCTGGTCGCCACACTTGGCGCGGGCGTGCCGGCGTTCGACGCAGCGCTGAGCGATTGAGCCGCGAGAGGCTTGCGCTCAGCGCGCGTGTGCGGGCGAAGCGCAGCGCAGGAGTGACAACGGCGCGCCGCCGCCTGCCCTTAATTGCGGCTTTCTACCCCTGTGCGGTAGGGGCGAATCGTGGCGTGCAAGAACTGGAAATCGTCGCGCGGGGGCATGATCTCCTGAATCTCCATCACCTCGAACATCATCGGCCCCACCTGCACAATGTCGCCCACTTTCGGGCGTTCGGATTCATTCTTGATCCCGCCGGGGTATTCCCCGCCCTGCACCACGTAGCTTACCTTATAAATCATGGCGCTGTTCTCCCGATTAACTATCGCGGTGACGCAGTTTGAACGACAAATCCTGGGCGAGATTGCGCATCATGACGTAGCCGATGGCCGTATCCGTCTGGCACAATTGTGTGAAATCCTCGTTGGGGATGCTGTAAACGATGGTGTTGTCGTCCGCGCCGATCACAGAAGCGGAACGCACGCCCTGATCGATCAGCGCCATTTCGCCCACCACCTGTCCCTGCCCCAGATACAGCACGGGGTAGGATTCGCCGGAACGGTCGCGCACGACGACTTCGACCTGGCCGTGACTGATGATGTACATACGGTCGCCGGGGCTACCCTGCGTGCAAATAGTGTCGCCTTTGCCATAGACCTCGCGCGCGCTGATGTTGGCGATGCGCTGCAACTGTGCCTGGCTCAAGCCGCGAAACAACTCCACGCGCCGCATCACCTGTGTCAAATCTTCTTCATGCATGAGGGCATCCTTCAAACTGCGCGGGATGAGCCGCGCGGCAATCTTACGTTCTTTCTTCAAATTGTACTTGAATTTCACGCCCTGTCTAATATTGTTTTTACCAGCGGATGCTATAATGCACGCAATAATTTGTCACACTACTGCGCATTGCTTCCGTTTCCAACGTAGGATTCACAACGATCATGATCGATAACCTGGAACGTGTATGGAACACACGCTTCTCTGAACCGCCTGTCAGCAAAAAGGCTGAGAGCAGCGCCAAAGAAGCGCCCGATGAACAAGACAACGACATTGATATCCCCGCAGAACTGCCGATCCTGCCGCTGCGCGGTCTGGTCGTCTACCCACAAACCGCGATTCCGCTGACGGTGGGGCAAGCGCGGAGCATCAAACTGGTCGATGACGTGGTGGCTGGCAATCGCCTTGTGGGCCTGGTGACGGCTTTCGACCCTGAAATGGAAATGCCCGGCCCGGATGATGTCTACCGTATCGGCACGCTGGCCTCGATTCACCGCTTGTTCCGCGCGCCGGATGGCACGATTCGCCTGCTGGTGCAGGGGCTGGCGCGTATTCAGGTTGATGAATTCACCGCCCACGAGCCGTATCTGCGCGCCAAAGTCCATGCCATCCCCGAAGCCAGCGCCGAATCGCTGGAAATCGAGGCACTGGTGCGCAGCGTGGTTGATCTGTTCACCAAGATGGCCGACCTCGTGCCCGGCATCCCCAGCGAATTGATTTCTTCCACGCTGAATGTTGATGACCCTATGCAGTTGGTGTACAGCATCGCCACCTATGCGCGCATCGAACTGAGCGAAGCGCAAAGACTGCTGGAAATTGATGATGTCGAAACCAAGCTGCGCCATATGATCGGCCTGCTGAGCAAAGAGGTCGAAGTACTGGAACTGGGGCGCAAAATCCAGACCGAAGCGCAGTCAGAGATCGAAAAAACGCAGCGTGAGTATTATCTGCGCGAGCAGTTGAAGGCCATCCAGCGCGAATTGGGGGAAGGCGACGAACAGGTTGTCGAAATCGATGACTTCCGTAAAAAAATCAGCGAAGCCGGCATGAGCGCCGAAGCCGAAAAAGAGGCCAAGCGTGAACTGGATCGCCTGTCGCGCCTGCCCACCGCGGCCGCCGAATACGGCGTGATCCGCACCTATCTCGACTGGATAACCGCGCTGCCGTGGTCGAAACGCAGTGAGGACAGCCTGGACATCGTGCGCGCGCGGGCGGTGCTGGACGAAGACCACTATGGCCTGAAGGACATCAAAGAGCGTATTCTGGAATTTCTGGCGGTGCGCAAGCTGCGCGCCGACCGCGCGGCGGAGTTCGCGGCCACACGGCTGCAAGACTATGTGCGCCGCGAGCGTATGGGCGCGATTCTGTGCTTCATCGGCCCGCCCGGCGTCGGCAAAACCTCGCTTGGGGCTTCGATCGCCCGCGCTATGAACCGCAAATTCATCCGCATGAGTCTGGGCGGTATCCGCGACGAAGCCGAAATTCGCGGCTTCCGCCGCACCTATATCGGCGCGCTGCCTGGACGCATCATCCAGACGATCCGGCGCGTCGAAACGCGCAATCCGGTGATTATGCTGGATGAAATCGACAAACTGGGGCGCGATTTTCGCGGCGACCCGGCGGCGGCGCTGCTGGAAGTGCTCGACCCGGAACAAAACGCCGAGTTCCGCGATCATTATATGGACGTGGCCTTCGACCTGAGCGAAGTGCTGTTCATCACCACCGCCAACGAACTCGAACCGATCCCCGGCCCGCTGCGTGACCGCATGGAGATCATCTATCTGAGCGGTTACACCGAACAGGAAAAAGTCGCGATCGCCGAGCAGTATCTTGTGCCGCGCCAGATTCGTGAAAACGGCCTGCGCGCCGGCGAAATCGAACTGACGCACGAGGCGCTGCTGACGATCGTGCGCGATTACACGCGCGAGGCCGGCGTGCGTATGCTCGAACGGGAGATCGCCCGCGCGGCGCGCAAAGTGGTGACACTGGTGGCGGAAGGCAAAAGCGAAAAAACGGTCATTGACCCCGACAAAGTGCGTGAACTGCTGGGCAACCCGCGCTACGGCTACCGCACTGAATTGCAGGAGCGCACCGATCTGCCGGGTGTGGCGACGGGGCTGTCGGTGACGCCGATCGGCGGCGAAGTGCTGTTTATCGAAGCAGCCTTTATGCCCGGCAGCAAAGGCTTCCAGTACACGGGGCAGTTGGGCGAAGTGATGCAGGAAAGCGCGCGCACCGCCCTCAGCTATATCCGCTCCAAAGCCATCGAACTGGGTATCGACCCGAAATTCTTCGAGACGCGCGATATTCACCTGCATGTGCCGGCGGGCGCGGTGCCCAAAGACGGCCCTTCGGCGGGCATTACGATGGCGGTGGCGCTGGCCTCGCTGCTCACCGGGCAGCCTGTCAAAAGCAATGTCGCCATGACGGGTGAAATCACCCTGCGCGGGCAGGTGCTGCCGGTCGGCGGCATCAAAGACAAAGTGCTGGCGGCCCATCGTCTGGGCGTCGATACGGTGATTTTGCCGAAGAAGAACGAACACGACATCGACGACGTGCCCGAAGAAGTGCGCAAGGCGCTGCATTTTGTCTTCGCCGAAAAGGTCGATGACGTGCTCAACGCGGCGTTAGTCGGTAGACAGGAAGCCAAGTAACGACTACACTAGAATAGAAATCACCCGGTTGGATTCAGCAGAACCCAGGGGTAACCCCTGGGTTCTCCGGCTAGGATCCAAGCCTGGCGGCCCAAAAAACGATCTGCGCACAAAACACGACGCGCTGTGAAAGGACATGCCCCTTGCCCAAAGTCATGATTGTCGATGATGACCGCACGACCGTCAAACTGCTGCAAACCCTGCTGGAACTCGATGGTTTTGAGGTGTCGGTGGCCGGACGTGGTGTCGATGTGATGCCGCTGGCGCAAAAAGTGCGCCCGGATGTCTTCCTGATGGACTATCATCTGGCAGATATGCACGGCGTGGAAGTGCTGCGGGCGCTGCGCGCCAGCGCCGAATTCGCGCAGACGCCGGTGGTGGTTGCCTCTGGTATGGATGTCTCGGCAGAAGTATTGAGCGCCGGCGCCAATCATTTTCTCGTCAAGCCCTTCGAGCCGGATGAACTGCCGGTGCTCTTCAATAAGCTGATCCAGGGTTAGACCCAAAGGGCGCGCCCACGCACGCCCTTTTTGATTTTTCCGCCTTTTTAGTCCGCGGGGACGTGAAATTCGGCTTCTTTCAGCAGCCGCCGCGCGATCACCATGCGCTGAATCTCGCTCGTGCCTTCGCCAATCGTCATCAAGCGCTGGTCGCGGTAGATGCGTTCTACGGGGAATTCGCGGCTGTAGCCGTAGCTGCCGTGAATCTGGATGGCGTTGCGCGCCACCCGTTCGGCCACCTCGCTTGCCATCAATTTCGCCATAGCAGCGATCTTGGTATAGTCTTTGCCGTGATCTTTCATCCAGGCGGCCTTAAACACCATCAGCCGCGCCGCTTCGATCTCCAGCGCGGCGTCCGCCAGCATCCACTGGATCGCCTGATGCTGGGCAATGGGTTTGCCGAAGGCCTGGCGCTGCTGGGCATATTTGATGGCCTCGTCATACGCCCCCTGCGCCAGTCCGATGCTGATAGCGCCGATGCCGATGCGCCCGCTGTCCAGCGTTTGCATCGTCTGGCGGAAGCCCGCGCCCTCTGCGCCCAACAGTTGGTTAGGCGCCACGCGCGCGCTGTCGAAGCTCAGCATATGCGTGGGCGAGCCTTTCAGCCCCATCTTTTTCTCCGGCGGATGAATCGTGAAGCCCGGCGTGCCCGGTTCGACCAGGATCATGCTGAAACCGCTGGTGCCCGCGTAGCGGTCAGTGCGCAGCAGCACCGTAATCACCGGCGCCAGGCTGGCGTTGGTGATCCAGGCTTTGCGCCCCTCGATCACCCAACCGTTGTCGTCTTTGGTGGCGAAGGTCTGCACACCGCCGGAAAGGTCGGAACCGGCATTGGGTTCGGTCAGCGCCAGCGCGCCCAGATGTTCGCCGCTGAGCAAACGCGGGAAGTATTTTTCTTTCTGCTGCTGGCTGCCCCAGTGGGCCAGCGGCGCGCAGCCCAACCCATTATGCGCGGCCACCGAAAGGGCCGTCGAGCCGCAGGTGCGGCCCAATTCTTCCATCGCCAGCACCGTCGTGATGGTGTCTGCTTCGCTGCCGCCGTAGGCTTCGGGAACGGCCAGCCCCAAAAGGCCAATGCCCGCCATTTTACGCACGGCCTCCCAGCGCATGGTGCCGGTTTCGTCCACCTCTGTGGCATAGGGCTTGAGCTCGGCGTCGCAGAATTCGCGCACCATGCGCTGGAACATGCGTTGTTCTTGCGTCAGTTCAAAATCCATAACAAAAATCCTTCAGAAGTTCATGTGAAATGGCTTATTCGCGGCGGGGCGAGCCGAATCGCCCGGCTTGCATCTTTCTATGATAGCACCGTATCATAAGGACGAACTGAAAGAGGTCTCAGATGGCACGCTTTAGCCAGCGTTTCGGCCTGACGCGCTATGACGCCGACGAAAATTACAAACTGGCGCTCGACGCTTATCGCAAGCGGCAGTTCGACGAAGCCATTCTGAAGATGAACGAGGCCATCGACCTGCTGCCCACACGAGCGGAATATTACGCGACGCGCGGTTTTATTTATCTGGAAGACGGCGAAGAAAAAAAGGCGCAGGAAGACTTCCAGCAGGCGCTCAAGCTCAACGCGCTGGAGATGCTGGCGCATTATGGGCGCGGCATGATAGCCTACAACAGCAAAAACTGGGACGAAGCGCTGGCGCACTTTAAGGACGCCTTCAAAGCTGACCCGCAGCGCCCGGAAACGCTCTACTATCTGGCGCTGACCTATCACCGCAAGGGCGATAACCCGCTGGCACTGGCCTATATGGAGCAGGCCGCTGCTTCGCTGGACAAGGCCGGCGACAAGCGCAAAAGCGACGCCCAAAAATGGCAGCGCGAATTCCAGCGTCAGATCGACCAGCAGAGCAAAATCGGCCAACCGCCGCCGCCGATCGCTGGGCAGCAGCTTCAACTGCTCGATGGCGCCAGCGACGACGATAATTAAGGCGGGCGGGCGAAACATGTGGGGGGACAAAAAAGCGCGCGGAGATGGTCTTGTATCCCATCCCCGCGCATGGGCGTGACTAAAACGCGGACTAACGGGCGACCTGTTCGCTGGCGAAACGTTCGCTGGCGAAACGTTCGCTGTGGCGTGCGCTTTCGCTGCGGCGCGTGTGTTCCATTGCGCGCACGGTGGCGTTGAGTTCCTGCCGGCGCGCCGACACCAGGGCGTTCACCAGCTTGGTCTGGGCGCACAGGGCGTCGGTCAGCGAGTCGATCTTGCGGTGCAGGTCGGCGATTTCGACTTCGCTCTTGAGGTTCACCTGATAATCGTTTTCGGCCATCGCGCGGTCTTTGGCCGCCTGGCGGTTCTGTGCCATCAGGATCACGGGGGCTTGCAGCGCCGCCAGCGTGCTCAGCGTCAGATTGAGCAGGATGAACGGAAACGGATCGAAAGCCTGCGCGCCCAGATAAATGTTGGCGCCGATCCAGACGGCCATGATCAGCACAAAGGCGATGATGAAGAACCAGCTCCCGGCTAACGACGCCAGTTTGTCGGCCATGCGCTGGCCGAACGTGGAATGCTCGTCAATGTCTTCGTAGACATCGTCGGTCACCGTGTGGCCGCGCAGATCACGAATCAAAGCCTGCGCCTCTGGCCCCAGCAAGCTGTCCAGTTCCTCAATTTCGGAGATCAACTCCTGAATACGCTCATCGGTATCGCTGTCGTTCTCCACCGCGGCCATACGATCGAGCAGCAGGTCGTTGTACATGGTACGCCTCCATAACGCAGTTTAGGTATACACGCCCAAGCACACGGCGCGCACACCGGCGAACAAGTATGTGATTGTGGTTTTGCTGCCTCTGGGGCGTGCCCTCGACACGAGGGTCGGCGATAACGCGGGAGCTAGTGGGGTGTCCCGGTTCGCCAGGGGAAGGAGAAGCGGGGAACTAGCTCACCAACAAATTATCGCCGCCCACTAAGGGAGGCAGCAGGTTGGTACTGTGGCTGTCCATAAGTTTTTCTTCTGAACCTTACGATAGGTTGCGTCCAGTTTTTGCTGGACATTTTTATGATACACCGGTTTGGACGTTTGTAAACCCCCTAAAATCGGGGAAAATGAGGCTAAAAGCCCCCAAAACAAAAGCCCGCCGGAAACCAGATCCAGAGCGGGTTTTCGAGCAGGAGACGGCGATCCGGCGACTAAAATTCGTCTTCTTCCTCGTATTCTTCTTCGTCTTCGTCGTCGTCGTAGTAGTCGTCGTCATCCTCGTACAGGTCGTCTTCGTCGTCGAGTTCGTCGATGTCGTAGCCTTCGTCGTCCACGTAGTCATCTTCCTCGAACTCTTCTTCGAACTCTTCTTCCTCGAACTCTTCTTCGAACTCTTCTTCCTCGTCGTAGAGTTCCATATCCTCGTCGAGATCGTCGTCCTGCGCGTAGATGATTGTGGGAAATAGTGTGTCCATATGCTCACCCTACCGTTGGTTAGCTAAATGCGCGCGTATTGTAGCACGGTCTTGGCAATTGTGAACGATAAGATTCAGCAGATTTTCAGGCTCATTTTCAGCGCGCCAAGCGCAAAAAGTACTCGTGCATCCGTGTGTCAGGGGTCAGTTCAGGATGAAAAGCGGTCGCCAGCAAGTGCCCCTGGCGCGCGGCCACAATCTGCTGTGTCTCCAGGCGCGCCAGCACATCGACTTCTGGTCCGGCGGCGGTCGCCAGCGGCGCGCGAATAAACACGGCGTGAAAAGGGAGCGCCCCCAGTCCTTTGATGGGCAAATCGACCTCAAAACTGTCGATCTGTCGCCCGAAGGCGTTGCGATTCACGGTGATGTCCATCACGCTCAGAATCGGCTGACGGTCGATGCCGATGTCTTTGGCCAAAAAGATCATGCCGGCGCAGGTACCCCAGGTGGGGCGTGTCTGGGCGAAGTCGCGCAGGGGCTGCATCAAGCCGAAGTTGGTCGCCAGCTTGCCGATGGTCGTGCTTTCGCCGCCGGGAATAACCAGGCCGTCCAACGGTTCGAGATCGGCGGCCAACCGCACCTGGGTGACGGTCGCCCCCAGAGCGCGCAGCACCGCCTCGTGTTCAATAAATGCGCCTTGCAGCGCCAGCACTCCGATGTTCATCCGTGCTTTTTTCCTCAGCGAATCAAAACACCCTACACGATATTCTTATCCTCGCGTAGGGCGCGCGCAGAATCAAGGGGGGATTGAGTCCAATCGTGGGATGCGCAGCGGAGCAGCCTCAGGCCTCCGGCATATAGACCACTACCGCCGCCACATGCTCGGCGGCGCCGTTGGTCTTGGCAAAAGTCACCAGTTTTTCGCACGCCTGCTGCGCGTAGGGTTCTTCTGTGAGGTACTTCAGAATATGTTCTTCGCTGATGAAATTCCACAGATTGGCGCTGCACAACAGAAATTTGGTGTCGGGGGTGATCGGATGGCTGGAGCATTCTACTTCGGGGTCGGCGGCCTGTCCCAAGGCGCTGGCGAGAGTCTTGTTGTCTTCCTTCACCTGATCGTGCGTGATTTGTTTGACCGTCTTGCCGTTGACCATATAGGCGCGCGTATTGCCGACATGCGCCAGATAGGCCGTGTTCTTAAAGATCATCACGGCGGTCAGCGAGGCCTGATCGCTGCTTTTTTCTTTGCTAGCGAAGGCCTGAATAGCCTTGTTGGCTTTTTGCGCCATTGTCAGCATCGAATCGCTGAATTTGGCGGTGTTGGAATTCTCGTCAGCCAGAATTGTGGTGTACACACCGCTGTAGGCAGCAGCAACATTCTGGATGGCGATGGCAGCGGCTTTTTGGGGGTTGCTCCCTTCTTTGCTGCCCACACCCGCCGCAACGGCAAAAATGCCACAGTCAGTGGTGGAGTTGTGGCTGTTGAGCGCCGAAACAATACAGGTGCTGGCATCAGCGCGCTGGGCTTTTTCATCTAAGCCTGTGTCCATCGCCTGCCCGAACGAAATATGCGTGTTAGCCATGTGCTCTTCTTTTCCCCATTCCGGCTAAGGTGGTACTGATCTGCTCGCCACCTCTATAATATTACAAAACC
Organism: Chloroflexota bacterium; assembly: GCA_013388745.1. GTDB lineage: Bacteria > Chloroflexota > Anaerolineae > Aggregatilineales > Phototrophicaceae > JACAER01. The sequence goes on along the minus strand of JACAER010000014.1, from coordinate 90,357 downwards.
TTCATTTTGGACAACTCGTTAACACGGCGCTCAGGCGCCCTGTTCGGGGGCGCTGCTGACGTGGGGCGCCGGTGTGTTCTTTTGGGCGACACGCTTCACCAGCTTACGCGCTTCTTCCGTCACGATGTCGCTCCATTTGAACTGCCGCTGCACCCAACCAGCGTCCTGATAATTGGCGTCCAGCTTAATCAGCAGTTCCCACAGGCGTTCGGCCTCTTTAAGCTGGTCGAGCGCATGATCGACCACTGCCAGGCACGCCAGGATCATCATGTCGCCGGGACGCAGGTTGTTGGCGCCCTTAAAATCCAACAGCGCTTGCTCAAACTGCGTTTGCTCCAGATAAATCAAGCCGCGCTGGATAAAGGCTTCGGTATCGCGCGGGTTGATACGAATCGCCTTGTCCATATCGACCAGCGCGCCTTCAATATCGTTGACGCCCACACGCGCTTTGGCGCGGTAGGTATAGATGTTGGGGTATTCGGGGTTGACCTCGATCACTTTGGAGTAGCTGGCAATCGCCCCTTGCAGATCGCCGCGCCGCTCCAGCTTGAGCGCGCGCGCCAACTGCACTTCGGGACTCAGCAGCAGGTTGTTGGTGAGCGAACCTTGCGTCGTCAGGCGTTCGATTTGCTGCTGCACCACTTCTTGTTCTTTGGCCGAAACCTGCTTGATGTCGCCGTAGACCGGCTGTTTCAGATAACGCTTGCGCAGCCGTTCCATCGCTTCGTCGAAATATTCGTGGAACATGCGCAGCGCGTTATAGCGCGGCAGCTCCGCCAGCTTACCGGAGAGCAGGTTTTCCACGTTGGTGAACACAAAATCGCCCACCAGCACCGGGACAATATTACGTTTGAGGTCGATAGCGACTTCGATTTCGCGCCGCAGCCAGTCGCCCTCCTCGGTAACGCGATCCAGCGTGCCCGGCGAAAGAATCAGCACAAAATGCGCGCGCGCCGCGATCTGATTGAGAATGATGGTGTCGAAGGTGCCGCTGTCGATGCTTTCGACATCCATGAACGGGTCGAAACCATTCGAGCGCAAATCCTCGAAGATGGAGCGCGCGATGAACGAACCAGTGCTGCGGCGGTAACTGATAAACACGGTGTCCTGTAAGCCAGGCATGTGGTTTGTCCTAACTTGAGTCGCGTTGTTATCCCTGATTATCCCCAATGCCCGAACAGGCGTCAACAGTACAGTGGTTACTGGGCAGGGCAATCGCGTCAAAACGTTATGATACGCAATAAGCGACCCCTAGCCCCCCAGCCCCCTTTCTCCGCAAGCAGAGAAAGGGGGAGCAAAGGCGGGAATCCACGCGCATTTAGCCCCTTTCCGCTAAGGTAAGCGAAGCTTACAGCGGGGACGGGGTTGGGGTGGGGTCAAAAGAGCGCAGAATCTATCGCGCAATTCTGGTGCGATTGTCCTGGGTTACTGGGCGCGGCGCTCAGGACACCTTGACCAGGTCAATCACGCCCGCGCGCACCTCCAGTGTCAGGCGCTGGGCGGCGCTGCGCTGCACGATCAGCCGCTCGTCGCAGCGGTAGCCATCGAGGCTGATTTCGGCGACACACTCGGCCTGATCGGTTTTGAGTGTCAGGCGCGCTCCCTCATCAAGGACTTCGACCACTTCGGAAGTCAGGTAATGGATCACGATTCCCGGCCTGACGCGCCATTCCAGCGGCAGGATAGCGCCGCGCCGCGCCGGCAGCGCCACGACATGCCCGCCCAGCAGCAGCGCGCCGGCGGAGGCAATCGTCGTTTCGAGCGGGTCGTCCTGGTAGTTGTTGACGAACAAAAAGGCGCCGTTTTCGCCCTGCGACAGGCGCACATCGGCCCAATCGCTCACGGTGAACAGACGCGGGCAGTCCATGAGGTTCGCCATCTGATGCAGAATATCGAGGTCTTCCAGCGTGTTGGCCGCCAGCGCCGCGCCCAGCAGCATCACCCGTCCCGCGCCGACGCGGTTGATGAAGCCGACAGGCTGCCCGCTGGCCGTCGTGGCAAAGACTTCGTGGAAGGCGCCGTCATAGGTTTCGAGGAACGAAACGGGCACATCGCGATAGGCGAAGGCGCGTATCTGGGCGGGCGTAAAAGGCGGGTCGCTGTGAACGGCTTGAAGGCCGATCGCCTGCTGCAAGATCGTGCAGGGCGTGTGATCGAATGTCTCCACACACATGCGCCCGACGAGAATCAAGCGCCCGCCCTGAAGAACGTAGTCCGCCAGTTTTTGCTGGACGGCGGCATCACACTGCTGCTCCATCATCACCCACAGCAGGGGCGTCTCCGCCGCGTCGAGGTGCGCGCGTGCCAGTTCCAAGGCGGCGAAGGGACGGTGCGTCAGCGCCAGCCCGCGCGCCAGAAAGTCGAACAGCAGCACTTCGCGCTGGTGCGTGAGGATGTCGGCGGCGGGGCGCGTGTGGGCGTTGTTGACTTCGGTCATAAAGTGATCGAGCACAAAGCCGATGGTGGTGACGGTTTTGGGCCGCGCGCGCACCAGATCGGTGCCATAAGCCGCCAGCGCGCGCGAAAGCCGGGCGTAGCGGGCGTAATGCCGGCGCAGCGTGCCGTCCTTGCGCACTGGATGCCCCCAGTCGTGACGTTTGACCGGGCTGAGCACCGGGTCATTTTCGCCATCGAAGAACAGGTAGTGGTTGATGGCGCGCATTCCGCAGGAAATGAACAGACGGCTGTGCAAATCGAAAAACGAGGACTGCCCGCCGCTGAAATCCTGATTCCCGCCGGCCTGAAACTCGATCGAAAACAGCGGTTGATCAGGATTTTGCAGCGCTTTGGTCATCTCGTTGACCAACAGCAGTTGGTGAAAATTGCCTTCGCCGATAAAAATCGGGTAGACATCGGTGGCGCTGACCATGCCCGCGATTGCCATCACCTCCACAAGCTGCGACAGCCCGATGGGGAAGGTCTTGCCGCCGTTGGCGAAGCCGTGAATATTGGCCACCGGCGGCGTATCCATGCCGTGCGCCCGCGCGCGTTCCCAGAGCGCGGCGGCATACTCGCGCAGATAGGTGCGGTAAAAGCGGCGGTAGTCCTCCAGGACAGCGGCGGCGTGCGGCGGCTGCGGCTGGGTGATCTGTTGGCGCAGAAAATCGGGCAGGTTGGCGACGGCGTAGCGCGGCGGGAGCGCTACGCCGTAACGCGCGCGCAGATCGGCGGCGAAACGCGCCAGTGTGTCGGGGTTGGTATCCACCACATTCCTGACCCACTGGAGCATGCCCATCTCGTTGTCGAGTTGAATCATCAGGATTTTACCGCCGCGCGTGATCTGGCGCGGGGTGAGCACGCGGAAGACGGCCTGGTACCAAGTATCGACACAGCGCAGAAAATCGGAATGCAGATAACTGGCGAAATTCTGCACGCTGCCATCCTGGGCGATAAAGGCCGTCTGGGGATACTGGCTGAAGACCCAGGGGGGAATGCCTTCGTTGATCGTTTCGGCCATGATATAGGGGCCGGGGCGCGCGATGATAAACAAGCCCATCTCGGCGGCCAGATCGAGAAAGCCCGCCAGATCGCGCATAGGGTGCGTATGGCCCTCCACATCGGAAATCGTGGGCTGCGGCTGATGCCACAACCAGGGGATATAAGCGGCGACGGCGTTGAAGCCTGCCGCGCGCAGCAGGCCGAGACGATGCGCCCACTGGTCGGCGGGCGTGCGGAAATAGTGAAATTCGCCAGCCTGAATGAACAGTGGTTGATCGTTCAGCCAGAAAAGGCCGTCTCTGACATAAAAGGTGCTCATAATCAGTCTTCCTTAGGTTTGCTCGTGACGTTCTTCAGTGCCGTCCGCACGATAAAAACTTATCTGCTAAATCTGCGGCCGGTGTACCATCTCCAGCGCCTTGTGCCAGGCATCGCGGGAGGTGTCGATAAAATCGACATACTCGCCCAGATAATAACAGCCTTCTTCCTCATCACGGTGCCCGGAGATCACGAGATGCGCCGACGCGCTTTCGCCCGGTCCCAGCACTTTCAGGAAGTCCATCGGCGTGCCGATCCAGTAGACAGTCACGACATCACCGAAAGATTCCGGCACGGGGCGCAGAGCTTGCGTGTCCAGGTCAGCGTTTGGCAGTGTAGTGATGCTAACGGGCAGAGGCGGGGCAAAATACTGTTGATCAATCCCCTGTTTCATGCTCATAATGCCTTTCGCTCGCCTTGATTTGTACGAAAGCAGGCGGTCGCTGTTTTCCGTTTATGCCTGCTGCGCGCCTGTCCGTTTGCTGAAGTTCAGGATGCGCAGCGCGTTTTGGATGTACGGGCTGTTGGTGTACGTGTTCCAGACCAGTCCGGTCAGATAATTTTCGATCATCAGCAGCGAGCAGCCTTTATCGATGCCGTAAAGCGCCTGACTGTACCAGGGCGGATCGACAGCCAGATTATAGGCGTCGAAAAAGCCGTACTGTCCCCATGTCTGTGGATGTTCGCGATACAGATAGGCGATCATCGCCAGCGTTTCATCGGGCATGAAGGGCAGACAGGCGATGGCACTGTAAATGGAGACCGTGCCTGTGTGGTAGGGTTCATGCAGCGCGGGCGTGCTGCCGGCGACTTCGTAACCTGTGGGGCAGTCTCCCGCGCTGAGTCCCCAACTGTTGGCGTGATAGGTCTTAAACTGCTGCGCGTGCGCCAGGCAAAAACTGCGATTGGCGCGGGCCGCCAGACGCGTATTGGCGAACCAATCCACACCGTCGGGGTCAAGATACGCGCCGGTATTCAGCCACGCTTCGGTGAATTGGTAGACGAACAGCGTGCCGCCGGGGGTGATGATGATGTCGTGGCCGTCGAAGCGCCCGGTATCGCGGCGGAAACCGTGATACAGGCGGCGCGCCACATCGGGTTCCAGGTGGGCAGCGGCTTGCAGGTACATCATCTTTTGTTCGGCGGCCATATCCCACTGGCCGATAAATCCCGGCTCGCCGCTGACATAATCGCCGCCTTTGTCGGGGTTGTAGGCCATGCGGAAGCGCGTTTTTCCCTCTGTCTCGAAGACAATGAAGCGCCAATCGACACGCTCCAGCAGTTCGGCGGCCATCTGGCGCACCTGCTCATCCTGAAAATAGGCGGCAGCGGTGATGACGCCGTTGAGGCAGAGCGCGCTGTCGATCGTGGAATATTCGCACTTGCCCCAGCGCTGGGCGCTGTCCATGTGCAGGAAGTGGGCGAAAAAGCCGCGCTGATGGCTGACATTGCGCAGCAGCGTATGCAGCGTGCCGCGCGTGATGTCCAGCGCGCGCTGGCGAGGCAGCAGGCCGCGTTCACTGGCGATCACCCAGGCCGTCAGCGCAAAGCCCGACGCCGCGATGGAGGCGATGTGCGGCGCTTTGGTGCAGTCTACTGTCAGGCCAAAGCCGGGACTGTGCGGGTCGAGATTGGTGAAATGCAGGAAAAAATCAATCGAGCCTTGGATTTCGCGCAGGAGGAGGGTAGTGGTGTCCATAGAGGTTTTTCGGTGAACGCTTAGGGCGCGCCGCTCAACATTGAGGAGGCGCGCGGCAGGAAACGGGTGGGAATACGCTGCGGCTGAAAAGGGATTTCGTTATCCAGGAAGTCGATCAACTGGCGCGCGGCGCTGGCGCCCCACTCGAAGCGCGAGGTGCCGATGGTAGACACGGGGGGGTCCATATAGCGCGCCAGCGGAATGTCGTCGAAGCCCACGACGGCAATATCGGCGGGCGCGCGCAAGCCGTGTTGGCGCATGGCACGCAGAAAGCCGATCGCCATCTGGTCATTGGCGCAAAAGACAGCGTTGGGCAAGATATCGGATTGCAGGATGAGGTTGGCGGCTTCGTAGCCGGAAATCTCGGTGAAGTTGCCCGGAACCACAGTCACGAACAGGCTGTGCTGCTGCGCTTCGGTCAGGAAGGCGTCCCTGCGCTCGGCGTTGTCGAACGAGTCTTCCGCGCCGGCGACGAAAGCCATGCGCTGCAAGCCCTGCTGATACAGATGGGCGAACGCTTCGCGCACGCCCTGCGCGTTATCCAGCAGCAGCGGCAAGATAAAGTCGTTTTGCAGAGCGCGGTCCAACACCACGATCGGAAAATGATATGACGCCAGATTCAGCAGCGGCTCGTCGGGAATTTTGGAATCGAAGACGATGGCACCATCCACCTGGCGGTGCAGCAGGATGCGGCGCGCGCTGCGGCTTTCCGGGCACACCAGCAGTTCGTAATCGGTGTCGAGGATGACGCTGTGAATGCCTTCGAGGATTTCCTCGTAAAACGCGCCGCCAAAGCGCGAGATAAACACGCCGATAGTGTGCGTTTTGCGTTTTTTGAGGTTGCGGGCGAAGGCGTTGGGGTGGTAATTCAGTTCGACGGCAGCGTCCAGCACCCGTTTGCGCGTGGCTTCAGCGATCGTGCCAGTGTCGTTGAGCGCATATGAGGCGGCGGTGACACTGACGCCGGCGCGTTTGGCTACATCACGAATGGTCGTCATCGGGCGTCTTCTTCAACAATTTCCCGGCTGTGCCGCCGAAATACGCTTAGACGGATCAAAGCTGTGATCGGTTTCCCTCTGTTAGCCGCGCCGCTGTGTGGTTGACAGCGTCAAAAATCTATGCTAAATTGAGGGTAAAATGAAACGTTTCACTCCATTAAAGATAGTGTATTCCAAAGTCCGCAAAAAGAAAAGAGAGCACTTTCTCTGAGGCGGCATGAATAGAAAATTTGAGAATCCTTACGGTTATTTTACAGAAGATGGTCGCGAATATGTCATCACGACGCCGCTGACGCCGCGCCCGTGGGGTAACATCATCAGCAACGGTGATTACGGCATGATGATTTCGCAGACCGGATCGGGCTATAGCTGGCGCGGCAACGCCGGCCAGAATCGCCTGACGCGCTCCTTCCAGGACATCATCAAAGACAACTGGGGCAAGTATTTTTACATCCGCGACCTGAAGCGGGGGACGTACTGGTCGGCGACCTATAAGCCGGTCATGCGCCCGTATCAGTCTTATCAGGTGGTGCATGGCGTGGGCTATTCGCGTTTCACGCAGCGGGTGGAAGACATCGAAAGCACGCTGACGGTTTTTGTGGCCGCCGACGCCCCGGTCGAAGTTTTCCAACTGACGCTGCGCAACCACAGCGCTGAAACGCGCGAACTGGACGTAACCTCGTATGCTGAATGGCTGTTGGGTTTCGCGCCCGACGAGCATCGCGAATTCCACAAGCTGTTTATCGAAACGTCGGCAGACATAAACAAGCAAAGCGTGTTTGCGCGGAAATGCCTGTGGGGCTTCGCCGACGACAAAGGCCGTCACAACAACGTCGATTGGCCGTACACCGCGTTTATGGCGGCCAGCGCGCCGCTCAAATCCTTCGACTGCGACAAAGAATCCTTACTGGGGCTGTATAACAACGACGATCGCCCCTACGCCATGTTCGCCCCCACGCTGGCTGGGCGCAGCGGGCGCTTTACCGATGCGATCGCCGCGCTGCAAGTGGCGGTGACCTTGCAGCCGGGCGCAGCGCAGACGGTGGTTTTCACGTTGGGGGCGGCCGAAGACGGGCGTGAAGACGCCAATGACCTGATCGAGCGCTATACCAGTGTGGAAAAGAGCGAAAAAGCGCTGGCGGCGGTGCATGAGTTCTGGTCGCGCTTCATCGACGGCGAGCGCGTAGAAACGCCCGATGAGGCGCTGAATTTCATGACCAATGTCTGGGCGAAGTACCAGGCCATTTCCTGCCGTCTGTGGGGCAAATCGGCCTTTTATCAGGTGTCTGCCGGCTATGGTTTCCGCGACCAGTTGCAGGACTGCCAGATTTTTCTGGTGGGCGACCCGGATTACGCGCGGCGGCAGCTCCTGATGCACGCGGCGCAGCAGTTCGTCGAAGGCGATGTGCTGCACTGGTGGTTTTCGATGCGCGGCGGCGGCCCGCGCACCAACTGTTCGGATGATTTGCTGTGGCTGCCCTTTATTCTGGACGCTTATCTGAAAGAAACGGCAGATTACGCGATTCTGGACGAGCCGATTCCCTATCTCAACGGGCCGGCGGAGGGGCTGTACGAACACTGTAAACGGGCGATTGAACGCTCGTTCTCGCGTTTTTCGCCGCGCGGCATTCCGCTGATGGGCGACCACGACTGGAACGACGGCCTGAGCGCGGTAGGCACGCTGCTCAAGGGCGAAAGCTTCTGGGTCGCCGAATTTTTGTATATCATACTCGGCAGCTTTATCCCGCTGGCGCAACGGCGCGACGACGCGCGTTTTGCCGCACGCTGTGAAGCCGTGCGCGAGAACCTGGTGACGGCGCTCAACCGCTTTGGCTGGGATGGCGCGTGGTACTTGCAGGCCACAACCGATGACGGCCTGCTGCTCGGCTCGCACGAAAACGAAGAAGGCCAGATTTTCCTGATGCCCAACATCTGGGCAGTCATCAGCGCGATGGCCGAGCCGCAGCGCGCACACAGCGCGCTGGAAGCGGTGAAGCGCTATCTGCTCAAAGATTATGGCACGCTGCTTAACCATCCGGCGTTCACGCGCCCGCGCCCGGATATTGGCTATGTCACCCGTTATGCGCCGGGACTGCGCGAAAACGGCGGCGTGTATACCCACGCGGCGACCTGGGCCGTCTGGGCGTATACACTGGCCGGTCAGCCAGAGGTGGCTTACGACATTTACCGCCGCATTTGCCCGCCGAACCGCAGCGCCGACATTGACGTGTATAAGGCGGAACCCTATGTGACGCCCGGCAATGTCGATGGGCCGCTTTCGGAATATTATGGGCGCGCCGGCTGGACGTGGTACACGGGTTCCGCGCAGTGGTTACACCGTGTCGCTACCCATTGGATTTTGGGAATCCGCCCGCAGGAAGACGGCCTGCTGGTTGCGCCGTCGATTCCGGCGCACTGGCCCGGTTTCAAGGTAACGCGCAGCTTTCGCGGCGCGCGCTACGCCATCGCAGTCGAAAACCCCCAGCGCGTTTCTGGCGGTATTCACTCGGTCATGGTAGACGGGGAACCCTACAAGAGCAATCTGCTCCCCGTATTCGCAGATGGCAAAACGCATACGGTGAAGATCGTCATGGGAAAATAAACCCGGAAAGGAAAACGCCAGGCGACAGATAGACATAGCTCGATTTTGCCAACAACCCCTATCGATAAATATTTCATAAAGGGATGATAAGATGAAACTGTTGACCAAGCTCACGACCATTACGCTGCTGCTCGTCCTGCTGACATCGTTTGTGCTGCCGGCGCAGGGGCAGTCAATCACGCTGCGCTATGCTAACTGGAATGTCGGCACGGAAGAAGAAAACAACATTCAGCGCCAGTTGGTGGCCGCTTATGTGGAGGCCAATCCCAACGTCACGATTGAATTCGTCGATATGTCCGGTGATGGGCGTTGGGACGAAAAACTGACGAACATGGCCGCCAGAGGCGAACTGCCCGACGTGTGGATGGCCGACGTCACGCCTTACTATATCCAGAGCGGCTGGGCGGCGAACCTGAACGATCTGGTGGCGGAAGATGCCGACTGGCAGAATGTGCCCGCCGCGCTGCAAGAAGCCGTGACCTATTCCGGCAACGTGCTGGCGCTGCCCACCGCGCAATTCGTCATGGGCTATTGGGTTAACCAGGATTTGTTCGAAGCCGCTAATCTGGATGCGCCGGCCTATGGCGTTTCCGTCGAAGACTTCTTCGCCGCCACCGGCGCGTTGAACAACGTGCAGCAGGGCGTGCTCGGCCTGAACGAAATGGAACCCATTCTCGGCTGGTACCCCAGCACCCAGAACAGCGCTCTGGGCTGGTTCGGGTTCGATGGCACGCACATGAACTACAATTCGGACGCTTTCCGCGCCGCCGTGGCCACCGCCATCGAAATGCTGCCGCAGACCTGGCAGGGGCTGTCGGAAGAACAGCGCGCGGCCTTTACCTCTCAAGGGCCGTGGGAACTGTTCCTGAATCAGGAAGTCGGCGCGCAGTGGGATGGCGGTTGGGTAGTGCCCGGCTACGTCCAGAACGCGACCTTCAATTGGGACTTTGTGGGCATTCCGGGCGGCAATCAGGCGATGGTCGCCGACCTGCTGGTCATCTCCGCGACCACTGCCGATCTGCAAGCGGCCTATGACTTCGCCAAATGGATGAGCTTCTCCAGCGAAGGCTATGCCCGCGAAGCCGCGCTGGCGCTGGCCGCTGGTGCCGTGCCCACCCGGATGCCGGTCTCGATCAGCAGCGAAACGATCGACCTCTATATGTCGTTCATGGGCGATCGCCCCGGCCTGCGCATGGCGCTGGAAAACCTGGATAACAGCCTGATCGAATCGCTGGCCAAGATCGTCCCCGGTTATGTCAACGCCCGTTGGGAAGGGCGTCCGGGCATCGACATCGGCGAGAACACCGACGTGAACCTGGGCTTCATCTTTGGCAATATCGCCAGCGGACAGTTCGAATACAGCAACCTGGCGGCGCAGTTAGAGGAATTCGCTAACGCCCAGTTGGACGAAGCCCGCGCGCAACTGCCGTAGCTCAAGGTATCGCTGGGGGGCGCTGCGCAGGCGGCGTTCCCCGGTTTGTCGCAGAGACGCGGCGGCAGGAGTGTGCCTTGCCGCCGCCACAACAGCGTTTCGAGCAATATCAAATCTCAACCACAGGGCTTCGGAAACCGGGCGCGACCCTGTGTAGGGTTTGCGTTTGACGCACGTTTTGTTAGAGTAACGCCGTATCGTGCTTTCGCCCGCGAGATCAGTCTCTAATCGCAAGCGGAGATTTGGCGATGCGCTCGAAATCCAACCGTTTTCCGCGCCGTGTTCTGTTGATCCTGATCGTGGCGCTGCTGGTGCTGTTTTCGGCTTCGGCGCTGCTTTCCGCCAGCCAGCAGGCCCCGTTGGGCATTGGCTGCGTTTCGCCGTCGTCCGTCGAAAACACCGCAGCGCCCCTGCCGCTGGCCGCTGCTGAGACCGCCGCAGTTTTTGCCGGCGCCAACGGCCTGACGGCGCCGGGCGCGCCCCCTCCCATCGAAATCCCCGCCGAAGCGTTTGGGCTGCCGCTGGCGCAGGACGACACCGCCGGGCGTTATGCCCGCTCAAGTGTCCGGCTGGCGCCGGGAGACTCGCTGCGCTTCGAGGTCACGCTTCCCGCCGCCGGTGAATACACGCTGGCGTTCGATGTCGCCGTGCCAGCAGAATCGCCGGTTCCCGAAGGTCAGATGCGCGTGGATAATGCCTTTCCTGTTGGCGATTTGCAGCGCATCATTTTCCCCGTTTATTTCCGCAGCAGCAGCAGCGTGTTCCCCAAAGACCGTTATGGCAGCGATGCGCTGATCCCGCAGGTGCGCGACGTGCGCTGGTCAACTGCCGCGGCGCGCGATGTGAATTTTAGCGAGCCGTATGCGCTGCGTTTCACGCTGTCTGCCGGTCTGCACCGCTTCGACTTCTCGCTGAGCGCAGGCGCGCTGTATCTGGGCAGCATCTACCTGAACGCCTTTGCCCCGTATCCCGACTATGCCGACTACCTGGCCGCGCAGTCCGCGCCAGAGACCTCCGGTTTTACGCTCACGCTGGAAGCCGAACTGCCGACGTACAAAAACAGCACGTCGGTGAATCCGGCCAATGATCGCGGCCTGACGGTGACGCCCTACGACACCTACTGCCAGTTAATGAATGTGCTGGGCGGCGAAAGTTGGGATCAGAGCGGCAGCGCCGTCTACTATGCCTTCAGCGTGCCGCAGGACGGCCTGTACGCCATCACGCTGCGCGCGCTGCAAAATGTACGCAGCAACTTTACCGTTTTCCGCCGCATTACCATCAACGGCGTCGTGCCCTTCGCCCAGTTCAACACCATCGCCTTCGCCAACAGCAACGATTGGACAGATGTCACGCTGGGCGGCGAGACGCCCTACCGCGTGTTTTTGCGGCAGGGCGTGAATGTGCTGAGTATCGAAGCGACCAACGCTCCCTACCTGACCGCTGTGCGGACTATCCAGCAAGCGCTGCTGGACATCAATGATCTGGCGCTGGAAATCAGTCGGCTGACGGGCAACCAGCGCGATGTGTTCCGGGAATGGAACATTTCTGACTATATCCCGAATATTGAGGAACGCCTGAACACGATCGCCCAAAACCTGATCGCTGACAAAGAATCGCTGAGGGCGATCGACCAGAGTGGCAATTCCGCCGAAATCCTCACTTATCAGATGGCGATCGACAATTTGCTGTTTCTGGCCGCTGACCCCGATCAGATTCCGATCTATATGAGCCGCTTTTCGCAGGGCACGGGTTCCGCGGCGCAGCTTCTCGGCTCGCTGCTGCCGCTGCTGCAAAATCAACCGCTGGCGCTCGACAGCATCATCATCCACGCGCCCGACACGCTGCCGCAAATGCCCGCGGTGTCCTTCATCACGACGATCATCGAGGGCATCAAGCGTTTTCTTTATTCCTTCCAGCCCGATCCTTATCGCTCGTTAGACGCCGGCGCCGATGAGCTGGAAGTGTGGGTGAACCGCCCGCGCCAGTACGTGAATCTGCTGCAATTAATGGCCGACACCTCTTTTACGCCGCAGACCGGGATTCGTGTACGCTTCTCGATCATGCCTGATGAAGCGCGGCTCGTGCTGGCGAACGCCGCCGGCATTCAGCCCGATGTGGCGCTGGGCGTGAGCACCAACATTCCGTATGAACTCGCCATCCGCAACGCGCTCTATGACCTGCGCAGTTTCCCCGATTTTGATTCGTTTATCCGCATCTATTCGCCCGGCGCGCTGCTGGGCTACATCATCGACGATTCGGTGTACGCCATTCCAGAGACGCAGGATTTCTGGGTGACGTACTATCGCCAGGACATCCTGGATTCCCTGGCGCTGCCTGTGCCGGATACATGGGACGAGGTGATCGAAATTCTGCCGGAATTGCAGCGCTACGGCATGAACTACAACACCCCGCTTTCCAGCGGCAGCGGCCAGCGTGGCTACCTATTTACCGCGCCCTACCTGTTTAACTATGGCGCGCCGCTTTACAGCGACGGCGGGTTTGCTACCGGGCTGGAAAGCGAGGAGGCGGTCGCTGCTATTCGCTTCATGGCCGACGGTTTCACGCTCTATGGAATGCCGCTGACAACCGCCAATTTCTTCGACGGCTTCCGCTACGGCACGCTGCCGATTGGCATTTCCAATATCGACACCTATATCAAGCTGTCAACCGCCGCGCCGGAACTGGGCGGGCGCTGGGGCATTGCCCTGTACCCGGCGACGGTACTGGCCGACGGCACACAGAATCGCTGGACAACCGGTTCGGCGCAAACCAGCATCATGTTCCGCAATACCGATCTCCCCCACGAAGGCTGGCAGTTCCTGCGCTGGTGGATGTCCACCGCAACGCAGACAGAGTTCGCTGAACAGTTGATTCTGAATTATGGGCGCGAATACCTGTGGTATTCCGCCAATGTCGAAGCCTTCGGCCAACTGGACATCCCGCAAGAACACCGCAGCGTGATTTTGGAACAGTGGCAGTGGGTGCAGGAACCGGTGCGCCTACCCGGCAGTTATATGCAGGAGCGCGAGCTGAGCAACATCTGGAATCGCATCGTCTTCGACGGCGTGAACCCGCGCGTGGCGATTGACCGTTCGGTGATTATCATCAACCGCGAAATCACACGCCGCATGGAAGAATTTGGCTATCTGGTGGACGGACAGCGCGTGCGCCAACTGCGAATCCCGACCATAGATACAGTGATCGGCTGGATGCAAAACGCCGGTGAATAGCTGGCTGTCGATGAGCAGAGTATAGAGGTTGCAGACCATGATCTATCAAGCGGAGATGGAAGCGGAGGTCAACAAGCGCTCCTTCAGGCAGACAGGGAACAGCCGATTGGAGCGCTGGCTCGCCAAAGAAGGCAGCGCGTATGCTTTCCTGGCGGTGTACGCCCTGCTGTTTATCATTTTTATCGTTGTGCCGGTGACCTCGGCGTTTTTCCTGTCGTTCACCTTTTTCGATACCATCCAGCCGCCGCACTTCATTGGCCTGAGCAATTACATCGCGCTGCTGACCCAGGACGACACCTTCATGAAGTTCGTGCTGCCCAACACGATTCAGTTCGCCGTGATTGTCGGGCCGGGCGGCTACGCGCTGGCTTTTATCCTGGCGTGGATGCTGGCGCAGCTCCCGCGCATCCCGCGCACGATCTTCGCGCTGATTCTGTACTCGCCCTCGATGACGGCGGGGGTGGCGATGGCGGTGGTGTGGAAAACGCTGTTCAGCGGCGACCAGACCGGCTACCTGAACAGTTTCCTGATGGGGCTGGGCGTGCTGAACGAGCCGGTGCAGTGGCTGCAAGCGCCGCAGTATTTGATGTTCATCATGATGATCGTCACGTTGTGGAGCAGCATGGGCATCGGTTTTCTGGCGATGCTGGCCGGTATCCTGGAAATCAGCCCGGAACTGTACGAAGCGGCCACCATCGACGGCATGAACAGCCGCTGGCAGGAGATTTTTTACATCACCATCCCCTCGATGAAGCCGCAAATGCTGTTCGGCGCGGTGATGGCGATTGTCGGCACGTTTCAGGCCGGCGCGATCGGCGTCACGCTTTCGGGCAGCAACCCGACGCCCCAGTACGCCGGGCAGTTGATCGTGAATCATATCGAGGACTATGGCTTTTTGCGCTACGAAATGGGCTATGCGGCTGCCGTTTCGGTGGTCTTGCTGCTGATGGTGCTCTTTTTCACCCGTCTCGCGACTCGTTTGTTCGCCAGCGATACATGAGTGCGCTATGATCAAAAAATGGTTCAGTCGCTACAGCGGCGTGCGCAACCGGGGCATCAACCCGCAGGGCTTTCATGTCAGCCAGCTTAAGTTTTACGTCGTGCTGCTGCCGCTCTCGGCGCTCATGCTGCTGCCCATCATCTATATTTTTTCCAGCGCCTTCAAGCCGCCGGACGAACTGTTTGCCTTCCCGCCGCGCTTTTTCGTGGTCAACCCCACCACGCAGAATTTCACCGACCTGTTTTCGCGCCTGTCTACCTCCGGCATTCCTATCAGCCGCTACCTGTTTAACAGCATCCTGATTACGATCGTGACGGTCGCGGCGTCGATTCTGGTATCGAGCACCGCCGCCTATTCGCTTTCCAAAAAACGCTTTAAGCTCAAACAAATTTTGTTCGCCGTAAACAACGTGGCGCTGATGTTCGTGCCGATCGCCGTGACGATCCCGCGCTTTCTGGTGATTGTGGAACTCAATTTGCTCAACACCTTCTGGGTCCATGTGCTGCCGGTGCTGGCGATGCCGGTGGGGCTGTTCCTGCTGAAACAGTTTATCGACGGCATCCCGGATGAAGTCATCGAGGCGGCACAGATTGACGGCGCCTCCGATTGGCGGATTTACTGGCGCATTATTCTGCCGATGATTCGCCCGGCGCTGGCGACGATCGCCATTCTGACGTTCCAATCGGCCTGGAACAACGCCGAAATTTCCACGTTGTATGTCAGCGACGAGAGCCTGCGCACGCTGGCCTTTTACCTGAGCACGCTGACGACCACAACCACCGGCGCCAATGCGGTCGCCGGGCAGGGAATCGCGGCGGCGGCGGCGCTGATTATGTTCCTGCCGAATCTCGTCATTTTCATCATTCTGCAAGGTCAGGTGATGAGTACCATGTCGCATTCGGGGTTGAAATGAAACGCACGACACTCATTCTGCTGCTGCTGCTCCTGCTGTCCGCGGCCAGCGCGCCGGCGCAGGCCCTCGCGCCCTACAGCACGTGGACGCTGGGTCCCGGCAGCGAGCTTTACCCGATTCAGGACGCCTACAGGCCGCTCGACCAGATTGATCTGGCGGTGGCGGCGCCGGAGGACATGTTCTTCGCGCCGGACGGCTATCTCTACGTGAGCGATACCGACAACGGACGCATTGTCAAACTCGACGCCGATTTTCAGATCATCGCCGAATTTGGCGGCGATATCCTGCAAGCGCCGACAGGGATATACGTCGATCAGGCGGGCAGCATCTATGTCGCCGATGCTGGCAGCAACACCATCGTGATTCTCGACCAGGACGGCCAACTGGTGAATCAGTTTGGCCGCCCCAGCGAACCGTTGTTTGGGGCGAACCGCGATTTTTTGCCGCGCAAGATCGCCGTCGATGCCCGCCAGAACCTCTACGTCGTGAGCGAAGGCTCGGTTGATGGGCTGGTGATGCTCAACACCAACGGGCAGTTCATCGGCTATTTTGGCGCCAACAGCGCCGAAATGTCGCTGCGCATGATTTTGCAGCGTATGTTCCTGACAGAAGAACAGCTCGACCAGTTCATCCGCAACGAAGCGGCCTCGCCTTCGAACCTCACGATCGACAGCGAATCGCTGGTCTACACGATCACCGCCGGCACAGAGCGCTTTGAAAGCATTCGCAAGTTCACCATCTCTGGCCGCAATCTGTTTGGCAGGCTGTTCGGTTCGCGCACCTTCCGCGACATCAATGTCAGCGATGACGGCCTGATGGTAGCCGTCGATTCAAACGGCACGATCTTCGAGTATGACCGCAACGGCATGCTGTTGTTCGTGTTTGGCGCGCAGGACAGGGGCGATCAACGGCTTGGGCTGCTGAGCAACCCCACTGCAATCGAGCGTGTGGGCGACCGCCTGTATGTGCTGGACAAGGACAAAAACGCCATCGTCACCTATCAGGTTACCGATTTTGCGCGGCGGCTGCACGCTGGTGTGCGCCTGTATATGGAAGGCTTCTACGCAGAGGCGCGCCCCTACTTTGAGGATGTGCTGGACTATAACGGGTTAATCATCATGGCGTACCAGGCGCTGGCCGACGCCGCCTATATCGATGGCGATTATGCCGGCGCGCTCCAGAACTACCGCTACGCCGAAGATCGCGACGGCTATTCCGAAGCCTTCTGGGAACTGCGCAACGCCGTTTTGCAGCAGTATCTCGGCGGCGCGCTGGGCCTGCTTTTCGGCGGTTGGATTGTTCTGAGCGTGTTCACCCGCCTGGAGCAGCGCTATCAATGGCTGGAGCCGCTGCGCGCGCGCGCGCGGGCGGCGCAAAAAATCCGCCTGATCGACGATTTTGTGTTCATGTTCCGCTTCATCCGCCAGCCCGCCGACAGCTTCTACTACGTCAAGCAGAATCAGCGCGGCAGCCTGCTCTTTGCCTTTTTGATTTACGGCTGGATCGTGGTCGTGCGCGTGCTGATTCTCTACACGACGGGCTTCGTCTTCAGCCCCTATTCCGTTTCCTGGCAAATTGACCCGGAAATGGAAGTGGTCTACACGCTGGTGTCGCTTGTGGTGTGGAACGCCGCCAATTACCTGGTCGCCACAATCAGCGACGGCGAAGGCAGCCTGCGCCATGTCATCATCGGCAGCGCCTACAGCCTGTTCCCCTATGCGCTGTTGGCGCTGCCGATTTCGCTGCTCTCCAACCTGCTGACGCTCAACGAAGTCTTCCTTTACACCTTTTCCAATCAACTGGTGCTGATCTGGACAGGCATTATGCTCGTCATCATGGTCAAAGAGGTTCACAATTACTCGTTCGCCGAAACGCTGCGGAATATCCTGATTACGCTGTTCACGATGGCGATGTTCCTGCTGACAGCTTATATCCTTTACGTGCTGTTCAACCAGTTGTATGAGTTTGTCTTCTCCATCGTTCAGGAGGTCGGTCTGCGTGGCTAAAATCAACCGACTCATGCCCCGAGACTCTGCCCGCCTGCCGGGCCGGGCGGCGCTTTTAGTGGCGCTGTGCGCGCTGGTCTTGCTGGCGCTGCCGGGCGGCGCGCGCGCGACCGAAGCGCCGCCGGCTGTGCCCGCGTCCTATCAGATGATGGCGGAAAACGACCTGTTCCAGTTTTACGTCGATTCCGCCACGCTGGCGTTTAAAGTGCTGGACAAACGCAGCGGCTACCTGTGGCATTCCGGCATCGACGAACTGTTAGAAGGCGACAGACTCAACACGTCGTGGCGCGCCTTCGCCCAGAGCGGCCTGAGCATCGAATATTTCGACGAACGCGCCATCAACCGCCGCGTGTCGATCGCCAACAGCGAACACACGCTGGCAGTCACGCCTATCGAGCAGGGCTTCGCGGCGTTGGTCACGTTCTCCGAGTATGGCATTACCATCGGCCTGCGCGCGCAGCTCGAAGCCGACGGCGTGCGCGTCGAAATCCCGTTCGACACCATTCGCGAGGAAAGCAGCAGTTTCCGGCTGGCGCGCGCCTATCTCTATCCGTTTTTGGGCGCCACGCGCGGCGGCAGCGTGCCCGGTTACATGCTGCTGCCGGATGGCATCGGCAGTCTGATCCGCTTCGCCGACAGCACCAGAGCGCAGACCATGTTTTACAGCCGCTATTACGGCCCCGATCTGGGCATGATAGGCATCCAGCCCTTCGATCAGCGCATCAACACGCCCTATCCGATCTCCTTCCCGGTTTTCGGCATGGCACACGGCGAAGGCCAAAACGCTTTCATCTCGGTGGTTGAACGCGGCGCGGCCTACGGCGAACTCCAGGTGCATCCGGCGGGCATCATCACCAATTTCAACTTTCTCTACACCGCTTTCATCTACAATGAGACCTATTTTCAGGCGACCAACCGTTCTGGCGCGGGCGTAACCACTACGCAGCGCCAGCCTAACGCCTTCAATGCCGTCGTCCACTATCGTTTTCTGACCGGCAGCCAGGCGCATTATGTCGGCATGGCACACAGCTATCAGCAGTATCTCCTCGACAAAGGGCTGTTGCGGCGGTACGACGACCCGAACCCGAACATCGGCATCCGCCTGGAATTTTTGGGCGGCGACAAGGAACGCATCCTGTTTTGGGATCGCTTTATCCCGATGACCACCATCGGCCAGATGCGCGCGATTCTCGACTCGCTCAACATCCCCAACCCAGAAGTCATCTATTACGGCTGGCAGCCGCTGGGGGCGTCTAATATGCCGCCGACGTGGTTAGCGGTGGAGAGCGGACTGGGCAGCGTGGATGAACTGCGCGCCCTGGCGGAAGATATCGCAGCGGCGGGCGGGCACTTCTCGCTGTATCTTGAGCCGCAAACGGCGCTGTGGGGCGAGGCCGGCTACTCGACGCGCAGCGATGTTGCTATATCGATCACCAACATCAATATCGAGGGCTACAACCGCCACTATTCGCATTTTTTCACGTTTGCTGTGCTGCGCCAGCGCTATTCTGCCCTGGTGGGCGATATAGCCGGGCGGCTCAACGTGGGGCTGGCGCTCGACACCATCGGTTCCACGCTTTACAGCGACTTCCGCGAAGGCCACATGCTCAACCGCGAGGATACAATCGCCGCTTATCAAGCCCTGCTGGCCGAATCGCCCCTGCGTTTGAGTTTCTACCGTCCCAACGACTATCTTTTTGGCTTCGCGCAGGCCTACTACGACATGCCGCTGCGTGACAACGGCTACATCTATACCTCTCAGTCCGTGCCCTTCCTGCCGATTGTGCTGGCCGGTTATCTGCCGTATTACGGCCCGGCGCTCAATTTTTCATCCGACCGGCAAAACGATCTGCTGCGCCTGGTCGAGTACGGCATCTACCCCGCGTATTTCCTGACGCATGCCCCCACCGCCAACATGCTGAATACGCGCTCCGCCTGGATTTACACCTCGTCCTATGAACAGTGGGGGGCGGAAATTTTGAGTACCTACCAGTGGATGAACACGCTGCTCGCCCCGCTGCGTGGGCAGCGTATCATGGCTCATGAGATGCTGGCGGCGGACGTCTACGCGACTACTTATGCCAACGGTCGCCAGATTATCGTGAACTACAGCGATCAACCCTTCGTGCGCGGGGAGATCAGCGTCGAGTCCTACGGCGCTTTGCTGGTGGAGAGTGGGCTATGACCATGCGCCGCCTCTTTCGTCGTGGGATCAGTCTGCGCGCCCGCGAGGCGCTGCATGGTTATGCCTTCATCCTGATCTGGATCGTCGGCTTTTCGATTTTCACGCTCCTGCCCCTGATCCAGACTTTCTTTTACAGCCTGAATCAGGTCACCGTGACCGCCAGCAGCATCAATCTGAGCTTTGTGGAGTGGGGCAACTATACCCGCGCGCTCTTTACGGACCCGAACTTCATCGAACTGCTGATCGGCTATACGATTGAAACGCTGGTCTCCGTGCCCATCGTGCTGATCTTCGCCATGATTATTGCGCTGTTTCTCAACCTCAAGTTCAAGTTCAAAGACCTGTTTCGGGTCATTTTCTTCTTACCGATTGTCATTACCAGCGGGCCGGTCATCCGCGAACTGACGGCGCAGGGGGCGGCCTCTGCGCCCGGTATCGCCGATCTTCCGGCGGTGGTCGATTTCCTGACTCAGCTCCCGCGTGCGCTGCGCACACCGGTCGAATATCTGCTCACCTCGTTCATCCTCATTCTGTGGTTTTCGGGCGTGCAAATCCTGATCTATCTGGCGAGTCTGCAAAAAATCGACAAAAGCATCTACGAGGCCGCCGCTATCGACGGCGCCTCGGGCTGGGAACAGTTCTGGAAAATCATCCTGCCTTCGCTTTCTACCGCGACGATTGTCAACGCGGTGTATACCATCGTCACCCTCTCGCACTTCTCCGAAAATCAGGTGATCCGCCACATCTACGACCAGACCTACGACGTGCAGGGCGGCATCGGCTACGCCAGCGCGATGGCCTTCATTTATTTCGCCGTGATGATTCTCCTGCTGGGCATCGTCTATTTCTTCCTGGTGCAGTGGGCGAAAAGGAGCGGGCAGTGAGCCATATCCTCCAACATCCTATCGCAGAGCGCCTGCGCAGTTTGCTGTTTGGTGGCCGCGCGCATCGTGGGCTGCTGTTTAACATTGTGCTGTACGCGCTGCTGATCGCTATCGGCTTCGTCTACCTGCAACCACTGCTGTTTATGTTTATCACCAGCATGAAAAGCCCGAATGACCTGCTGAATCCGATGGTGCAGTGGGTGCCCAGCGAGCTTTTTCTGGGCAATTACGAGCGCGCTTGGCGCGTGCTGGACTATCCCGACACCCTGTTGACTTCGATTATGATGAGCATCGCCCCGTCGCTGCTCCAGACGATTGTCGCCTCGCTGGTGGGCTATGGGTTGGCGCGCTATCGCTTCTGGGGCAAGCCGATCATCTTTGCGCTGCTGCTGGCGACCTTCATTATCCCGCCGCAAAACACCGTGATCCCGCAAATGCTGACGTATCGCGATCTGGGGCTGCTGGGCAATCCGCTGGCGCTTATCCTGCCGGCGCTGCTGGGGCAGGGCTATAAGAGCGCCATTTTTATTCTGATCTTCTATCAGAGCTTCATTTCGCTGCCCAAAGTGCTGGAAGAATCGGCACAGCTCGACGGCGCGTCTGATGTGCGCATCTTCCTCACTATCGCGGTGCCCTCGGCGCTGCCGGCGTATATCGTGGCGTTCATTTTCTCCGTCGTCTGGTACTGGAACGAAACCTTCCTGACCGTCATTTATCTCGAAGGCGGCCTGACAACGCTGCCGATGCAGCTTTCGCGCTTTACGCAGGCCTACGAAAACCTGTACCCGCCGGGCACGGTCAACATCTTCGACCGGCTGAACGAAGCGGTCAAGATGAGCGGCACGTTCCTGAACATTCTGCCGCTGCTGGTGATGTACTTCATTTTGCAGCGCTGGTTCGTGGAATCCGTCGAAATGACGGGTATCACCGGCGAATAAGCGCGCGCAGCAGGCCGCCGCCGCGCGCTGCCTGGCTCACCTTCCCTGAACCTGCGCCAGATAGGCGGGCGTCACGGCATAATCGCCGCGGGACTCCACGAAGCCCATCGCCGTCAGCGCGTTCTGGATGTATGTGTTCTGTGCCATCAACTCCCACATGAAGCCATCCTGATAATTGGCGATCATCAGCAGGATATCGCCCTGATCAATGCCGATGTGCTCGTCGGAAAACCAGTTCACTTGGGCGTTGATGGCGCTGACAAAGCCATATTCGCGCCAGACCTGCGCGCCGTAGTGGGTCAGCAGCGCGCGCATCGACTCCAGCGCGGCGGCGGGCGTGAAGGGCAAACAGGCGGTGGCGGCGTAGGGCGCGATCGTGCCGTCGTGATTGGCGTCCGAAGCGCCATAGGCACGGTAGCCGTTGGGCCCGTCGGAGGCGCTGATCCCCCACACGCCGTATTGATAGGTCGCGACGGTATCGGCGCTGGCGGCGCTGACCTGCCGGTTGCGTTGGCAAGCGCGCGTCGTGTTGTTAAAATAATTGGCGTAGGCATCTTCCCGGCTGCGCAGATCCAGCCAGGCCAGCGGATACTGATAGACGAACAGCGGTTCGCCCGGCAAGTAGATGTATTCGCCGCGCACGTTGACCGGACGCCGCCAGCTTGCCCAGATGTCCGCCGCCAGCGGGTACGTCGGCGAACCGATCGCCAGCACATAAAGCAGCAGGCTTTCGTCAAAATGATCCCATGAAGCCCCTAAAAAGCCGCCCTCCGGCGTCCAGCCCATCGCCACGTGGTCGCGTCCGCGTGTCATCCACTGCCAATCGACGTTTTCGTAAAGCTGCTGCGCCAACTGCGCGACTTCTGTGCCGGCGAAGTACTGGCCGGCAGAGAGCGCGCCGGCAATCAACAGCGCGGTGTCAATCGACGACAGTTCGCTGGCCCACATGCGTTCGCCGCTTTGCATGTCGATAAAGTGGTAGAAGAACCCGTTTTCGCCCGCCGCAAAACCGCTGGCAAAGGTTTGCAGCGTGACCAGCGCCCGTTCGTAGGCCAGATCAGCGCTGATCCAGCCACGATCTGCGGCAATCGTGAGCGCCGAGAGTCCGAAACCGACAGCGGCGATGCTGGCGGGCGAAGCGGCGGTGCTGCGGTCTTTGACAAGGCCGTTTTCTGGGTTCGCCTCGTACCAGAAATAATCGAAGGTTGCGCGCGCGACCGCCTCGATCAAGGCGGCGTCGTCCATAGCCAGCAGCGTATCGACTTCAGCCTGATAGCGGCTGTCAGCCGCAGACGTGTCTGCAACGATGGGTGTGAGCAGCGCGATACTGCCCAGATAAAAGGCCTCTGTCAGGGGGCTTTTTCCCTGCGCATTTTCATTGAAGAAGGCGAAATACAGCACATAATCGCCGTCGGGGTCGGCGCTGCGCATGGCGGCGCTGGGGGTGTAAAGCACCTGAATCCAGCCGTCTTCGCCCTGCGCCTGCCCGAATACGCCATCGACCCACGCCCAACCGTCGGTCACCTGCGCCATGCCTAAAAAGAACCGGTTGGCATTCAGGGTGTTGCTTTCTGGCAGATAGACTTCCAGTTGAAGCTGCTCATACGCCGCCCACTCCTGTAACGCCGCCCCGCTGACCGGGAAAGCGAGCTTGGTTTCGTCGGCGGCGCCGCCCGGCGTCACTTGCAGCGTCGCGCTGCCGGCGGGCGACAGCACCTCCGTGCTGAGCGCGAAGGTCGCGCCGCTGTTATCGTCGCTCAGGCTGGCGATGTCTTTGTTTTCCCACGCTGGCCAGAGCGCGCCGTGCTCCTGCGCCCGCACGCCGAACAGCACAGCGCTGCATACAGCGCCGACAAGCACAATTCGCAGCAGCGCTAATGACCATGATTTTTTCTGCATACGTGCCCTTTCTCACTTTTTAGACCGACTCGCGGGACGCTGCGTGTTTAGAATGTAAAACAGGGATGCGTTTTCGCCATTGAAGTTACCGCGAAGCCCGTTTTTTGTCGAAACGTGGTCAGTAATGATTGGTCATTTGCCCGGCGATTGCGGTATAGTTGATGTTAGATATGGAAATCTTGCAGTTGCGCCCGAAACGCCTATGAGCAATTATTTGATCGTCAACGCTGACGATTTTGGATTGACCGAAAGCACCAACAACGCCATTATCGACGCGCATCATCAGGGGATTGTCACCAGCGCCTCGCTGCTGGCCAACGGGCAGGCGTTTGACCACGCCGTCTGGCTGGCGCGCGAAAACCCGACGCTGGGTGTTGGCGTGCATCTCACGCTGACAGAAGGCCGTCCGGTAGACGACATCGGGCGGCTGGCGGTGTTCGTGCCGGGCATGGATGAACCGGGACGGTTCCCGCTGAGCAATGCGCCCTATGTGCGCGCGCTGCTGACCGGCAAATTCCCGCGCAAAAACATCATGCGCGAGTTTAAGGCGCAAACCTCGAAAATCATCCAGGCAGGTATCAAACCCACGCATATCGACGGCCACAAGTATATTCATCTGCTGCCGCCGCTGCCACAGATCGCTGCCGATATCGCCGATCTGTACGGCATACGTTATATGCGGCTGCCGCGTCCTGCCGATTCGTGGCTGACAGCGCATCCGCGGCGTTTGCCGGGCATGCTGGCGCTGGGGCTGCTGAGTCTGCTGGCGCTGCCGGCGGCGCGCACGGCCCATCTGCGCACGGCGGGGCGCTTTTTGGGCTTCACCGATACCGGGCATCTGACATTGGCGCGTCTGCGGGCGATACTGCGCAAACCACGCCGCGGCGTGACGGAAGTCGTCTGTCACCCGGCATATCGCAGCGCCGCGCTGAGCGGCTTGCAGCAGCAGGGCTACGAGTGGATCGCGGGCTATAATTTCGAGGAAGAAACCGCCGCTGTCAGCAGCCCGGAACTGCGGCGCGAACTGCAAGCGGCGGGTTGGACGCTGGCGCACTTCGGACAGATGGCCGGCTAACCCGGAAGCCGAATCCGCGTGTTTGGCCTCGATGGGTAAAAGTTGCGCGTGGATCAAGAACCGGTGTTCGAGCGCCCACGCGCTAAAGTTGACATCGTTGTAATATCTCGCTACGCTGTAAGAAATGATTTCGGCAGGTCGGCGCGCCTCTAGTTCGCCCCTGCGCACAAAGAAATGGACTTTGGAGTAATCATGCGCGTGTGAGGAGCGGCTTACGCTATGTCAGATGTGCGACAACTCCCGCTGTTCCCGCAGCAGCCCGCCTCTATCGGCGATCTCAACCGTTTTTCGGCGCTGCGCGATACGCTGGCGCTCTTCCAGCAGCATTTGTTACGCGCCGGCAAATCGGAACATACCGTGCGCGCCTTCACGTCCGATTTGCTGCTGCTGGCAGAATTCACCAACGAAAAAACGCCTGTTGGCCGCTACACCACCGATCTGCTGAACCAGTTCATGGATTGGCTAGAAAACGGGCGCGGCGTGCCGTGCAGCCGCAAATCCTATGCCCGGCGCGTGACCACGCTCAAAGTCTATTTTAAGTGGCTGACGGAAAATCATGTGCTGGCGCACGACCCCGCCAAAGCGCTTTTGCAGCGTTCCGGGCCGGCGCCGCTGGCCGTGATTTTGTCGGCCTCAGAGATCGAGCGCGCGCTGGCGGTGGCGCGCGTGATGCAGCGCACGCTGCGCGGCGTTTCCGAACGCGACACGCGCCCCGAAATGCTCTTCCGGCTGATCCTCGATACAGGGATCAAAAAGAACGAGACGATGGAACTGACCGCACGCAGCATCAACCGCCTCAACCCCCAACTGCCCTTCCTCGACATCAAACACAGCAAAGCCCGCGACATCTACAAAGAACGCAAAATCTTTCTCGACCCTGCCTGGCTGGCGCTGTTCGACCAGTATATGGCGCAGTACCAGCCGCGCGAACGCCTCATCACCTGCACCTCGCGCAATCTGGAATACATTCTGGAGGACATCGGCAAAGGCGCGGAGATCGAAACGAAGATTTCGTTCGAGATGCTGCGCTGGACATGCGCCGTGCGCGATTATGTGGCCGGCGTTGAACCGGACACGATCCGCGAGAAGCTGGGACTCAGCCCGATAAGCTGGTACGAAACCTTCGCCAAGACCAAACGGCTGGCGGAATTGTATATAGAAGAATCCTGAAAAGCCGTTTTTCACGGCTCGAACGAGATCAATCCTTCGAGATTGGCCAGCGTGCCGGGGCCGATGCCTTCCACCTGATCTAAATCTTCCATACTGCTGAAGGGGCCGTTGGCCTCGCGATAGGCGATGATGGCCTGCGCGGTCGTTTGGCCGATTCCCGGCAGCGTCATGAGTTCTTCCAGCGCAGCGCGATTCACAAAAACCACGCCGCCGCCCGAAGGCGTTGCCAGCACGCTTTCGCTCTCCTGGCTGGTGCGCGCCGCCACATGTACCTGATCGCCGTCGCGCAAAATCCCGGCCAGATTCACGCGCTCCAGATCGGCGTTTTCGGTTGTGCCGCCCGCCGCCGCCAGCGCTGCTTCGACACGGCTGCCATAGGGCAGTGTGATCACACCGGGCTGCGCGACTTCGCCTGTGACATAGACAGTGATCGGGCCGGGTGTGGCTGTGGCTTCGGGTGTCCGGGTGGGCAGCGGCGGATTGATGGTGATGGCGACAGGGGTGGGACGTGTCGCCAGCAGCAAAACAAGGCCGCCGATAATGGCCGCCGCGACGATCAGAAAGGCGGCAATCGTCATGCGCGGCGATGGCTCAGGGGGCAGGTCGCTCATCGGATTTCCCTCGCAACATACAGGCAGGGAAATCATAACGTCGAAATATTATTGTGCCAACAGGTTTAAACGGATAGGCCGGCGACATAGCCGCTCGACCACGCCCACTGAAAATTGTAGCCGCCGATGCGCCCATCGACATCGCAGATTTCGCCGCACAAAAACAGGCCGGGACACACGCGCGATTCCATTGTTTCGACCTTGATTTCTGACAGCGGCACGCCCCCCGCCGTGACTTCAGCGTAGAGATAACCGCGATTGCCGGTGACTGGCAGCGGCAGGGCGGTAAGCGTCTGCACCAGCGCCCGCCGCGCCGCGCGCGTCAGTTGATCGCCGCGCGTGGCCGCTTCGAGGCCGGCAGCGGCCAGCAGCGCGCGCAAGAGACGCTCCGGCAGTTGGCCGCTCAGGTAGCGCAGCAGCGTTGTATGCCCCAACTGCTGCAATTCCTGTGCGACCTGTTCGCTGTTTTTGTGTGGCAGCCAATTGATAAAAAGCTGCGCGCGCGCGTCATCTAACTTGGCGTCAATGTAGTAGCGGCTGATGTCCAGCACTGATGGGCCAGACAGCCCAAAATGCGTACACAGCGTCGAATCGCTGAAGCGCGCCAGTTTTTTGCCTGTGGCCGAACGCACTTCCAGCGCCGCAGGGACAGTGACACCGCTCAAGGCGCAGATGAAATGCTCTTTGGGCAGCGTCAGCGGCACTAGCGCCGGGAAAATACGCGGCGTCAGGGTATGCCCCAAAGCCTGCGCCAGGCGGTAGCCCTGCCCATCCGAGCCGGATTTGGGCAGACTTCTGCCGCCCGTCGCCAGCACGACACGCGGCGTTTCCACGCTGCCCCATAGGCCGGAAACGCAAAAACCGCCGGCTGTGCGCGTGATGCTTTCCACGCGGCGCGGATACAGGAGTTGGACATTGGCCGCCCGTGCCGCTGCCAGCAGCGCGTCCAGCACCGTGCGTGCGCTGTCTGTCACCGGGAACAATTTGCCCGTGTCTTCGCGTTTGAGTTCGACGCCCAGTTCGCGGAAAAAAGCGCTGGTCTGCGCGACATCGAAGCGCCGCAGCACCTTTTTGAGCGTGTTGCGCGCCGCGCCGGCATAGGCGTTTTCATCGACCATATCGTGGGTCACGTTGCAGCGCCCGCCGCCCGCCACCAGGATTTTTGCGCCGAGTGTGCGCGCGCCGTCCAGAAGCAGAATCGAGCGCTGTGGATGTGTCCGGGCTGCCCAGATCGCCGCCATCAGCCCGGCTGCTCCCGCGCCGACAATGACGACATCGGCGTTCATGCGCTGCGTGGCGCGTAGCGTTTGCGCTGTGCCGAAAGCGCCGCGCGCGCCCGTTTGCCGCCGTCTTCTTCGATCACTGACCCGCTGCGCCCGTAAAACGGCGTGTCGCGGCTGACATAGATGTGATGGTCGGCGTAAAAACGCAGCGCTTCATAGGCTTCCTGGAGCTGGCGTTCCAGGTCATCGCGTTCGTTTTCGGTGTCTTCCAGCAGTTCTTCGGCGATCAAACACGCGCTGTAGAAGTCGATCGCGTGCTGACGCAGATAATCGGTGCTTTGCGAGACGCGCAGCATCGTGATTTGCAGTTCTTTTTCGGCCTCCGTCATGGCACGCAGTCCGCTGGTGGGCGGCGCGATCTGCTGGTCGTCGCTGACTTTGATTTCCTGCGCGTACACGCCCCAGGTGCCGTTCTTAAACTCGACCTCGATCATGCCGCCGACTTCGGAGATCACCACGCCGGTGGCTCCCGCTTTGACTTCGTTGCCATTTTTGTCCGTGATGTCCGTCGCAGCGATCACACGCAGTCCCGGTGGATAACGATGGCTTTTTTCGGCTGGCATAGCGTCCACTCCGCAATCTAACACTATATTACGATTATAGCGCACAACAGTAGGTGTGCAACAACTTGAAGCATCAAGATACACGCTACTGCTGAGTGTACTATCGTCTGCCTGTGGACGAAAGTGTTAGGCCGTTAGGAAATTAAAACGTTGGCACAGGTCAGGGCGTTGGCGCGGCAGTGGGCATATGGGCGGCAGTGGCCTGAATATCGGCGGCGCTGAAAAAGCGCACGCTGTCCAGGATAGCCTGCAATTCCGGCTGCGCGTCAGTCATGGCGCCGATCGGCTCGCTGTACATAAAAAACACGAAGTTCAGGCCGTTGGCGGGCAGCGCCGCGAACCAGCCGCGCGTATCGGGCAGACCGGAAGGACACGCGACTGCCGAAAAAAGCATCCCTGTCGCCGGTTGGCCGCCCACGGTGTATGGCCGTTCGACATCGGTGCCAATGTTGCAGTCTGGTTCGACAATGATCGAACGCAGCAGCAGCAGCCCGGTGGCGTACAGGCTGGGATCAGCGCCGCTGGCCTCGAAGGGATTCGCGCCGGAGAGATTCGGCACGGCCCACAGCAGCACGATGAAGCCCGTGCCGCCCGTGACCGGCCCGGTGTACAGCGCGAAACGCAGCGGAATCAGCGTATCGAAGGCTTGCAGCACGTAGGTGTTATAGCCCGCCTGCCAGCCCTCTGGCAGCGTCATAGCGATCGGCGGCGGCAGGCTCTCGCCGGTGAGCGGCTGAATTTGCAGCGCCAGCGGCGTTTCGGTCGGCGTGAGCAGCGGATCGGGCGTGGCCGTCACCAGCAGCAGGCTGTTGACCATCGTCGGCTCTTCGGTGGCGGTCGGCTGCAAGGTCGGCAGCGGCGAAGGCGTGATCGAAGGCACAAGCGTGGGGGTGGGCGTTGGCGCGGCGGTGCAGGCCGCCAGCAGCGCGCCGCACACGAGGGCAAACAGCATCAAACGATCATTGTTCATCGTGATTTCCCGCATATTTAGCAAAGCTGCGGCCATTGTAGCACCAACCGCGGCCCTCTTGTGAGGGCTGGCACAATTGGCTACAATGCGCGCGTATAACGCTGCTCCACACTAACCTGGTTAGCCAGATTCAGGATCACTAGATGAGCGGAACTAATCGCCCGCAATTCATGGATTATGTGCAGGAACACGAGCGCACATGGGGCACCGAAACTTATCCCGGACGCCCTGATCTGGCAGCGCTGCTGCAATCCCCGGTGGTGGTTTTCTGGCAGGCCGACAAGACGAACGACAAAACCGACATGCGCTACACCGTTACCCTGCACACGACACTCGACGACCTGCACGAATATTTCTCTAAACTCATTTTCCGCAGCCAGGCCAAACTGCCTAATAAGCGCGTGGTGCGCATTTTCAAAGCGCAAAAGCCGGTCATCGTGCGCGGTATCCGCGTAGTGTTCAGCGAATAGTGCCCGACGGCCAGCACGCTGCCTGTCCGATCAAAGACCGCGCGCCTGAATCAGCCGCAGCATCTCTAGCTGCATCTCTGCGGCGCGCCGCCCCAGACTCGCGTATTCTACGCTGACATCTTTGCCGGAAAGGTGGCGGTTGGCCTGCGCCAGGCAGGTCGCCCCCCAGCGCAAATTGCCCATGATCTCCCACCAATCGACCGCCGCGCGTTCCACCTGCACGCCGCTTTCGGCCTCATAGGCCCGCAAAAAGCGCTCGCGTTCGCACAACCCGGCGAAGTGCAGATGTCCGTTGCCGAAGCGCCAATCACGCATACACGGGTAGCCGAGTTCTTCCAGCGGGTCGCCGATATGCCCGAATTCCCAGTCGATCACCGCCGCCAAGCCCTGCGCAGCGACCAGCAGATTGCCGATGCGGAAATCGCCGTGCGCCAATGTCACGCGCGCCGCCGCCGGCGCGTGCTGTTCGCACCAGCGCAGCCCGAACTCGAAGGCCGGGTTATGCGCGTCGAGCATATCGAGCATGGCGCGCGCCTGTGCCAGTGCCTCCTGCGCCGGGTCGAAACCGGCGCGCGGGCGTGGCAAAAAGCCCAACCCATTGGCGTCGGGGTCGATCGCGTGGATGCGCGCCAACTGCGCCGCCATCTGTTCCGGCAGGGCGGCGCGCGCCCCGGCCAATTCCGGCGACTGGATCACCTTGCGGCCAATGCTCACGCCTTCGACAAAATCCATGATAAAAAACGGCTGCCCCAGCACCGCCGGGTCACTGCACAGGAAACGCGGGCGCGGCGCGCGCACCCCGTGTTCATAGGCCGCTTTGATCAGCGTATATTCCTGTTCGCGCGTCAGCGCATGTTCGATCATCACGCTCGGCAGATCGCGCCGCAGCACCCAGCGTTGTTTTTCGCCCCCCAGCGTGGCCTCCAGCAGCCAGGTATCGCGCGAGGCGCCGCCGGCGATCGGCTGTGCCTGTTCAATCGTCACGGGCAGGCCGCCGCTCTGCGTAAGATATGCGCTCAGCCGGCTTTTTAAGGTGTTCACGACATCGGACATCATAGGCGCTGTTCTTGGACTACAGATACGGATAATGTCGCTAATTTTAACCGCAGTGGACTGTTTGCACACGGGGAGCGGCGGGCTATACTCAGCCCAAAGACGTTTTTTGAGGGCAAACATGATGGATTTTTCTTATGCTCCGCACGTTTTAGACATCGCGCGCCGCGTGCGCCAGTTCGTGGATACAGAAGTGCTGCCTGTGGAAAAAGCGGCGCTGGCGGCGGACGAACTCACGCAGGAAATGCTGCAAGCGCTGCGGCAAAAAGCGCGCGCCGCCGGCCTGTGGGCGCCGACCATGCCGACCAGTCTCGGCGGGCTGGGGCTGACGCTGGAAGAATGGCCGCCCGTGCTGGAAGCCGCCGGACGCAGCTTGTTGGGGCCGCTGGCGCTGCACTGCGCCGCGCCCGACGAAGGCAATATGCATCTGCTGCATATGTTCGCCAACGAAGCACAGCAGGAACGCTACCTGAAACCGCTGGTGGCTGGCGAGATTTTCTCCGGCTTTTCGATGACCGAACCGCCGCCTGGCGCCGGCAGCGACCCGACGATGCTGCAAACCAGCGCCGCGCGTGACGGCGACGAGTGGGTGATTAACGGCCATAAGTGGTGGACTTCGAACGGCGAGGTGGCCTCGTTCCTGATTATCATGGCGCGCACGAACCCCGCTGTGCCTGCTCACAAAGGCTCAACGCTGTTCCTCGCGCCCGCCGATGCGCCGGGCATCGATATTGTGCGCGATGTGCCGCTGATGACACACGATTTCGGCGGTCACAGCGAAATTCACTATCGTGATCTGCGCCTGCCAGACAGCGCGATTCTCGGCAAAGAGGGCGACGGCTTCGCGCTGACGCAGGCGCGCTTGGGGCCGGCGCGGCTGACACATTGTATGCGCTGGACAGGCATCGCCCAGCGCGCGCTGGAGATCGCCACCGATTACGCCACCCGCCGCCAGGCCTTCGGCAAAACGCTGGCCGAGCAGGAGGCGGTACAGTGGATGCTGGCGGATTCGGCCACCGAACTGCACGCGGGACGGCTGCTGGTGCAGCACTGCGCCTGGCTGTTGAGCAAGGGCGAACAGGCACGGCAGGAATCGTCGATGTGCAAGGTGTTCGTGGCCGAAGCCGTCAACAAAGTCATTGACCGCGCTATCCAGATTTGCGGCGGGCTGGGCGTCTCGCGCGATCTGCCGCTCAGCCAATGGTACGCGGCGGCGCGCGCCTTCCGCATTTATGACGGCGCGTCGGAAGTGCATCGCATGGTGATCGCGCGGCAGGTGGTGAAGCAGTTCGGGCACCAGGCACGCTGAAACTTGGGCGCAGAACGCAGCGCGCGCGAAAACAAACACCTGATGATCCTGTGGGGCAGGCAAGTATGCCATGCGCGCGGCGGGAAAAAAGCGCAGAATAGCATCAGTTTTCGGTAAAAATCGACACTTGCCACTACAGCTTACAGGCATTTTGCGCTAAACTCTGCGCCCGACTCACTAGCTCACAGGGCAGTGTGTGATGCGCTGTCCTGCTTATGAATAAATGGAGATTGCTTTAGATGCGAGAGTTAACCTTTTCAGAGCTAAACTATATCTACATCGTACTGGGCATTGCTGTCGCCGGTATTCTGTACGCCGGCTTTTTGGCGCGGCAGATTCTGGGCGAAAGCAAAGGCTCGGCCAAGATGCAGGAAGTGTGGGGCTTTATCCGCACGGGCGCCAACGCCTATCTGCGTTCGCAGTTCCGCATCATTTCCGTCCTGATTATCGTGCTGGGCGTGGCGCTGTTCTTCAGCGTTTATATCGTCAACCCGACGCCTTATGCCATCGAGCGCTTCTGCCCGGAGCTGGCGCGTCAAGTGGTGACGGACTTTGAAACCGTGGTGGGCGAGGACGGCCTGACCAGCAAAGACCGCACTATTCAACAGATTGACCAGCAGAACAGCGCGCTGATAGCGCGGGCAGCAGGCGGCGACGGCATCACGGCGGCACAGCAGACGGCGGCGCAGGCAGAACTCGAACTGCTGCGGAATAACGCGGTGGTGTTCGCTGAAGAAGGCTTGATCGTGCGGGCGGGCATCGGCCAACTGGAAGGTTACGCGGCCTGTGACACGGCGCGCACGACCACCGCTTTCGGGCGCGCGGGCGCGTTCCTGATGGGGGCGGTCTTCTCGGCGACTGTCGGCTTTGTCGGCATGAATATGGCTGTGCAGGGCAATGTGCGCGTGGCGGCGGCGGCGGTAGATCCCAAACGCGGTTACGCTGATGCGCTGCGTATCGCTTATCGTTCTGGCACGATCACCGGCATGTTGACCGACGGGCTGGGGCTGTTCGGGGGCACGATCATTTTCATCCTGTTCGGCATTGCTTCGCCGGACGCGCTGTTGGGCTTCGGTTTTGGTGGCACGCTGCTGGCGCTGTTTATGCGTGTGGGCGGCGGCATTTACACCAAAGCGGCGGATGTGGGCGCTGACCTGGTAGGTAAGGTCGAAGCGGGTCTGCCAGAAGACGACCCGCGCAACGCGGCGGTGATCGCCGACCTGGTGGGCGATAACGTGGGCGACTGCGCTGGTATGGCGGCGGACATCTTCGAAAGCTACGAAGTGACGATTGTCTCCGGCCTGATTCTTGGCCTGGCGCTGGCGACGGTGACCGGCAGCCCGGTGTGGATCGTCTTCCCGCTGGTGGTGCGCGGTATCGGCGTGCTGTCGTCGATTATCAGCACCTATCTGGTGCGTTCGTCGGGCGGCAAGGACGCCTTGAGCGCCATCACGCGCGGGTTCTACAGCGCGGCGCTCATCAGCGCGGTGATGTTCGCGATCTTTACCGTGATTTACATGCGCGAGCCGAACATCATGGGCGGCGGCATCATCTGGCAGCCGCTGGCGGCGGTGGTGGCCGGGGTGCTGCTGGCGATTGTCATCGACAAGTTGACGGCTTACTTCACCGACACCGAACACCCGCCTGTCAAAGAGATCGCGCGCAACACGCAAACCGGCCCCGCCACGACGATCCTGAGCGGGCTTTCTTCGGGCATGGAATCGAGCGTGTGGGCGATTTTCGTGATCGCGGCGACGATTTTGACGAGCGTGCTGCTGTTCGCGCTGTTCCCGATTACCGGCGCCGACGGCGTAACGCCGATTGTCGATACTTTCACGGCGGTGCTATATGGTGTCGCCATGACCGGTATCGGGATGCTGACACTGACCGGCAACAACGTCTCGATGGACGCTTTCGGCCCGATCAGCGATAACGCGCAGGGGATCGCGGAACTGGCGGGCGAGGCCAAGGGGCAGGCCGCCGAAACGCTCAACTCGCTGGATGCGGTCGGCAACACGACCAAAGCCATTACCAAAGGGGTCGCCATTGGCTCAGCGGTGATTGCGGCGGTCTCGTTGTTCGGCGCGTTCCTGACCGACACGCGCGTGATTCAGTTGGGGCTGGGCGTGCCGCTGGAAGACACGCTGTACGGTACGGGCATCAACATCGCCGAACCGCTGGTGTTCATCGGCTTTTTGATCGGCGGCGGCCTGATCTTCCTGTTCTCGTCGCTCTTGATTCGCTCGGTGAACCGCGCGGCCTTCGAGATGATTAACATCGTGCGCAAGCAGCTTCGCATCCCTGGCATCATGGAAGGCACGAAGACGCCGGATTACGCCGAATGCGTGGATGTTTCGACACGGGCGGCGCAGCGCGAACTGCTGCCGTTGGGCGTGGTGGCGGTGTTGACGCCGATTGTGGTCGGCTTCCTGTTGGGGGCGGCAGCGCTGGGCGGCTTCCTGGCGGGTATTATTCTCGCCGGGCAGTTGATGGCGGTGTTTATGTCCAACGCCGGCGGCGCATGGGACAATGCCAAGAAATATATCGAAGACGGGCATTACGGCGGCAAGCGCTCGGAAGCGCATAAGGCTGCCGTCGTCGGCGATACAGTCGGCGATCCGTTCAAGGATACGGCAGGCCCGGCGTTGAACCCGATGATTAAGGTCGTGAATCTGGTTGCGCTGCTGGCTGCGCCTGTTGTGGTCACGTTCGAGGCCACGCGCGAAAGCAATCCGAACCTGCTGCCCATTGTCCTGGTGACGATGGCGCTAGTGCTGGCCATCATCGTCTGGGCGATTCTGCGCAGCCGCCGCGAAGACCCCGAAGCGGGTAAAGTGGTCGAGGCCGTGGCCAAGAGCGCGGGCGACTAGCGCCCAAGCGGCAGGACACACGCGAGTACAGACACTATCGGGGGCCAGTCCAAGCGGGCGCGCCCCCGATTTTTATGATTTCACCAGCCGCAGCAGATGCGGGCGGGTGCCGGGCACGCGCTCGATCTCTTTTTTGACTTCCATATCCAGCTTGACCGCCGTCATGTACCACAGAATCGAGCCGTCAAACCTGCCGCTCAGCTTTTCTTCCACAATTTTGGCAAGTTCCTGGAATTTAAGCTGCGGGTGTTCATGCAGCGCTTCGAGAATCGCGGCGCGCATGATGTCGTACTTTTCCTGGCTGATACGTACCCCTTTCTTCTTCGGATCGGGGTGCTGCGCCATGATTTTCTTTTCGTTGATACTATCGCGGCGTTTATCGACCATTGTTGTCCTCCACTTTCCTGCTGCTTTCATTGTCTACCGATTCGCCCAAATTGCCAAACGCGGCGCGCGGGGTTAAGATTAAGCGCGTGGATATTTTGTTCTGAGGGACGAGCCATGACACACGATCGCGCGGCGGCTTTGGCGCAAATCGCCAGCGAGGTACGCGCCTGCACCGCCTGCCGCCTGCATCAGGGGCGGACAAACACCGTGCCAGGCGCGGGCGACGCCAACGCCGAAATCATGTTTATCGGCGAGGGGCCGGGTTTCTACGAAGACAAGCAGGGCCTGCCCTTTGTCGGGCGTTCCGGCGATCTGCTGGTGAAAATGCTGGCGCTGATCGGGCTGAAGCGCGAGCAGGTGTTTATCGCCAACGTCGTCAAGTGCCGTCCGCCAGACAACCGTGACCCGCTGCCCGACGAGATGCTAGCCTGCAAAAGTTATCTTGACCGCCAGATCGAAGCCATCGACCCGCTGCTGATCGTGACTCTGGGGCGCTTCAGCATGGCGCGCTATTTCCCCAACGGCAAAATCACGCAGATACACGGCCAGCCGAAATATGACGAGCGCCGCGCCTATATGCCCATTTTTCACCCGGCTGCCGTGCTGCGCAATGAGACCATGCTGCCCCAGTTGGAGGCCGATTTCCGCCGCGTGCCGCAGATCCTGGCGCAGGTCAAAGCGCAGCGCGCCGCCAAAACCGCGGCGCCAGAAACGCCGGCGCCCACGCCACCACCCGAAGAGCCACCCAAACAATTGAAACTGTTCTAAAAGACCCTATAGCATAAGGGCGAGTCGTGACTCGCCCCTACACGCAATCGCGATGTGCCGCAGGGCGCGGTGTCCCTACGCCCCTTCAAAGCCAGCCTACGGACATGTCACCAACACGGGCGACGACGCCGATGGCGTGGTCGAACCCATCGTGCCGCTGTAGGTCGTCAGCGATGACCCGGTAATGATAACCTGGCTGCCGCTGCTGCCCGCCGATATCGTCGAGCCAGTGATCGCGCCGGGATTGACTGACCACGAGATGAGCGAACCCGGCGTGACATTGGCCCAGTTGACCGAAACCAGCAGGCTGGCGGGACACGTCAAAAAGAGGCTGACAGGCGGCAGGCTGGTGACGGTCACCTGCTGCGGGAAGGCGTCACGCGGCATGGTCAGCGGCGGCGTGGCGCACAGCGGCACCCCGCTCACGAAGGCCTGCACCGCCCACGAGAAGTTCGTGCCGCGCCCCACCGTGCCTGGCGACATATCGCCGACGACGCTGGTTTCTGCGCCCTGAGTCGGGAAAGTGGCGACCAGCGCGCCGGTTTCGTCATACACCAGCACGCTGTAACTGGTCGCCTGTGCCACGCCATCCCAATAGAAGGGCGTCGGGCCATTGGGGAAACCGCCGAGCGGCGAGGTCTGGCGCAGGCCGGCGCACACGGCGGCGGCAGGGCTGGCGGTGACGCCAGGTCGCGGCGGGGGCGGCTGGGGCACACCCGCCAGCGGACTTTCACCTGCGCCTAACGTCCCACAGGGGATGATGAGTTCCTGCCCGACAAAAATTACGCTGACATTGGTCAAATTGTTGGCGGCGGCGATGTCGGCTACTGTGCTGTTATAGCGCAGCGCGATGCGGAACAGGTTTTCGCCGCTGACGACGGTGTGCGTCGTGGTTTCGCCCGGCGCGCACAGGCCATCATCCACGCTGACACTATCGGGCTGAAGCGCGAACATGGCCTGCTGCACGGTCTGCGCGGCGGCGAATTCTTCTTCGTTGATCGGGCGCGGCTCGCCCCATTCGCTAATCGTGCCATCCTCATCCAGTTCCAGGTCGGACGCCTGTCCTGCCGGAATCACCAGACCATCTTCGGTTTCTACGCTGCCTTCGATCACCGTCAGCACGCCGCCGGCGGCGGTGTTTTGCAGCGTAATCAGCGAGCCAAGACTGATGTCTGCGCCGTTGACCGAAAGGCCGACACGCAGATTTTCCGGGCTGTTGACGGCCACCAGCGACGGGGCTTGATTGCATTGTGTCTCGCCGACACCGGTTGTGAAGTAAAAAGCCTGCATAGAGGCGCGCTGGTCGGCGGTCAGCACAGGCAGTTCGCTCATGGCTTGCGGGCCGTCCACGGCATCGGCGCTGACCCACAGCACACGCTCCTGATAAACCACGCGCAGCCAGTCTTCGTCTGCGCTGCGGCCATCGGCGGGCAGCAGCGTGCCGGCTTCTACCGAAACCACCGTGAGCGCGTCAAACAGCGGCTCGGCGCGCAAATTGGCCGCGCTGCGCACCGTCACCTCCACAGGATCGACAGGCTGGAAGGCTTCATCGGGCGCGACACTGTTTTCGACCTGGGCATCGCCCAGCAGCAGAAACGTCACGGCCTGACCGGGCAGCGTATTGGGGATATTGGCCTGCACGCTGAGCGTGGCGATCCCCCATTCGCTGTTTTCCAGGTTCATGGGGAAAGTCTGGATGGTTTCCAGCGTAGTGAGCGCGGCGGTATCGGCCACGCGGGTGAAAAAGTCGGCGGCTACCGTGCCGCTGAACTCGGCGGCGACACGCGAATAGCCATAACAGGCGCTGTTGCGCGCCTGCCCCTCACAATTATCTTCGAGCGCGGTAATGGCCTGCTGCACCAGCGCCGGGCAAGCATTCTGCGCCAGCACAGGCGCCGCAACGAGCAGCACGAGCAGCACCAGATAGATCAAGTTGCGCATGGTTATGTGGGTACCTCCTCCAAAGCCAGCTTATCGCGGGTCGTTTTTGCGATGAGCACGTGCAAAATACGGTCGCTTGATGGCCGTAACATCCAGAGACATTATTTTGAGCATAGCATAGAGCGATATAAAAAAGGGGCAAAAAGGGCGGGTACTTTGGTCAGGGGGCGCCGCGCCAAACTGCGCCCCCGTTTTTGGCTAACGTGCCCGAATGCGCGCCAGCAGCCCGGCGGCGAACAGGGCGCTGCCCGCCAGCGCGACCAGCCACAGCGCCCACAGCGGCGTCTCGCCGGTGGCCGGCAGCGCGCGCACGGCGCTTGCCAGCGCGCATTCGATGCCGCCCTGATTATCCGCTGCGACGCAGGCGCTGTTATCCACTTCGATGCCGCTCTGCAAGACGGTGGTGAAAATGCTGATCTGCACCGTCTGGCCGGGATTGAGCGTGCCAAGCGTAAAGGTCACGGTCTGGCCGCTGATGGCGAACGTGCCCAGACTCGTCGTTACGCTGTCGATGCGCAGTTCCGGGCGCAGCGTGTCGCTGACGACGACGTTTTGCCCGACCACGCTGCCGGAGTTGCTGACTGTAATCACCCACTCCAGCCGCTCGCCCGTGACGCCCACCTGGCCGGGCAGCAAAAAGCCGATTTTGCTGATAGCCGGGTCAAAGACAGCGATGCTGGGCTGCGGTTGGTCGGGCGGGGGCGGTGTGGCTGTCGGCGCGGGCACAACGGTGGCTGTCGGCGGCAGGCCGTCGTTGTCGCCGACCAGGACACTCAAATTGACCGCCGCCAGCGCGTTATACGCGGCGTCGGCGCTGGCGAAGGTGTGCGTGACGACGCAGGGATGCGCCGCGGCTTCGATGACGGCATCGTCCACCGCCGTAACCGTGACAGTCTGCGCGATATTCCAGTTGGCCGTCGTAAACGTCAGCGCGCTGGGAAGCGCTGTACACTGCGCGTCGGGGACAATGCTGATGGTGACATCGGCGCTGGGCAGGGTGTTGAGCACGAGAGTGTAACTGTCGCTGCTGGGGCCGGCCTCGTTGACCAGCGTGCTGCCGCCGCTCTGCGCCAGCGTCGCGCCGGGTCCGTCGTTGTCGCCGACGTTGGCCGTGACGTTGACGGCGGCCAGCGCGTTATACAACAGGTCGGCGCTGGCGAAAGTGTGGGCGATGAGGCAGGGATGCGGTGAGGCTTCAACGTTAGCGTCGTCCACTGCGGTGATCGTCACTGCCTGCGGGATATTCCAGTTGGCTGGTGTAAATGTCAGCGTGGCGGGCAGCGCCGTACACTGCGCGTCGGGCGTGATGGTGATGGTGACATTGGCTGTCGGCTGCGTGTTGAGCACGAACGTATAGCTGTCGCTGCTGGGGCCGGCCTCGTTGACATCGGTGCTGCCGCCGCTCTGCGCCACGGTCGCGCCGCTGGTGTCGTTGTCGATCACGCTGACCGACGGATCCGGCGGGTTGATTCCGTTATAGCTGCTGTCGGCGCTGCTGGCCGCCGCGATCTGCGCCGCGCAGGGCTGATTGCCGTCGTCCACAAAATCGTCCACCGCAGTGATCGTCACCGTTTGCGGCGTGTTCCAGTTGGCGGCGGTAAAGGTCAGTGTGGGCGGCAACACGGTGCATTCAGTGTTGTCGCTGGCCGTCAGGTTAAAATTGACGCTGGCAGTCGGCTGGCTGTCGAGACGCACGGTGAAGGTCGTGCTGCTGGGCGCGCCGAGTTCGTTCAGCGTGGCGCTGCCCGGCGCTGTGACGGTGACACCGGGCAGATCGTTGCTGGTGATTTCGACGGTGCGCGCGTTGTTGGCGCCGATGCTCACGCCGCTGCCGGGCGTGTTCAGCGTCATAATCACGGTTTCGGGGCTTTCGACCAGCGCGTCATCCACCAGGTTGAGCGTGATATTCTGCGTGTATGTGCCCGGCGCCAGGTTCGTGCCGAAGTTGAGCGTGCCGGGCACGCCAGTGTAATCCACGCCGCCGCCGCTGGCCGTGCCCGTGAAGGCCACATTGACCGTCGCCGCGCCGACCAGCGTCCCCCCGCTGACGACCAGTTCGACCGAAAGCGTTACGCTGCCGGCGGTTTCGCTCACGCTGAGCAGCGTGGCAGGGTTGAACTGTACCGTGCCGCTGCCGGGCGCGACCACCTGCACACACTGCGAAAATTCGGAGGTGTTGCTGTTGGTGTTATCCAGGGCGACAGCGGTAATGAACTGCCCCGCCGTAAATGTCCCGCCGAAACTGAATGTCGCATTACCTGCTGCGTTTGTGTTTACACTGGGCAA
This sequence comes from Chloroflexota bacterium, assembly GCA_013388745.1. Classification (GTDB taxonomy): domain Bacteria; phylum Chloroflexota; class Anaerolineae; order Aggregatilineales; family Phototrophicaceae; genus JACAER01. Next base: position 50,059 of record JACAER010000014.1, on the reverse strand, counting down.
AAAGCCCAGATGGGTTTGACCTTCGCCAAAATTTGAGGGGTCGCACACTGCGGAGGCGTAAAAATCGATCCGAAACGCGCGAGTCGCGATACTATTCAATGTGCCCGCAATCGTCGTGGTGGTCGCTGACGTGATCACAGGGAAATTTTGCAGGCCGTTAGAGCCGGTATCAGCGTCACCCGCATCATTCGGCGTCACACCGTTCGCGCCGAGATCGATGCCCAGCCCGCCGTTCGAAAAAATGCTGTTGACCAGGATAGAATTGCCTGTGCCGCCGCCCGTCACGGTGACTCCCGCGCCGCCGTTGTAGGCGATGATATTGTTTGTGCCAATCGCGTTGTTGGATGCGCCCGTGGCGATAGCGACGCCTTCCTGCCCGTTGGGAATCGCCACCGTGCCGGCGAGGTTGGAGCCAATTTCATTGTCGATAAGGAGATTACCCGTCGAGGCCGCGTTATCGATCAGAACGCCTTGCTGGCCGTTGCCCGAAATTACATTTGAAGCAATGCCGTTCGCGGTTGATGTGCCGATCACTTGAAAACTGATATGGATGCCATCATCGACGTTGGGCAGGGCGGCAGTGCCGGCAGCGTTCGTCCCGATCAGGTTGTTCGTCGCATCGTTATTGTTGGAACTGGCGATGTTGATGCCGTCATCCGTATTCCCGGAAATCAAATTACGTGCAATCGCGTTACTATCAGCGAGAAAGAGATAAATACCGTCGCGGTTGCCGATGGCGGCTGTGCCTGCGGCGTTGGTGCCGATATAGTTGTTTTCCACGAAATTGCCGTTGGCCGCACCGATGCCCACGCCACCGTTGTTGCCCCACGACAGATTGCCGGAAACCAAATTACGTTTATCGTTCGTCGCGCCGCCTATAATATTGTTGGTCGGGCCGTTGTCGATCGTCACGCCGGGGCCTTCGTTCGCCAGCGCCGCCGTGCCTGCCGCGTTCGTGCCGATAAAATTGCACTGGACGCTGTTGCCCGTCGCGCCTACGCCCGTGATGCGCACACCGATGCCGCCGACGGGCGGGAACGGCACAAGGTTAGCGCGGAAGCGGTTAATCACCAGCCCACGAATCGTGCTGCTGCTGGCGGTGATCTCCAACCCGGTGGTGCCGATGGGCGCGCCGGCGCCGTTCAGTTCGATCAGCAGCGTCGGCGGCCAGGCGGCACAGCTTGCGCCGGGCTGCGTCAGGCCGTCGATCACCAGGCTTTCGCTGATAATGGGCAGCGCGGCGGTCAAATTGATGGTTTGTACGCCCGCGCCGGGAATGTTGAAGGTGATGGTATCGAGACCGGCTGAGCCGGCGGGGGCGTCACCGCTGGCGGCGTTGTTGTTGGCGGCGGTGATGGCTTCGCGCAGCGTTACCACGCCATCCAGCGCAATTGTGTCGCCCGTGCCGGTCACGGTGATGGTGGCGGCCTGAACCGCGCGCGGCGGCAGCGCCAGCAGCAGTATAAGGACAAAAAAAGCCAGTGGGGCGTTGTGCCGCATTATCAGCGCCTCGTCAGAACGGCCAACGATGCATGTGATTGTGCGGCAAAACCCCGTCCGGTGCAACTTAATTTACGGTTTCTCCGCTTACGGTAATGTGACCGCGCATTGTCCGGCGCGGGTCTCACAGGTCTGCACCACCTGCTCATTGTTCAGCACGTCGAAGCTGCCGCTCGTCCAGAAGAGGCGATCCTGCGCCAGAAACACAACGCTGCGCACATAACTGCACGCCGGCGGCGCGAGGAAATCGCCCGCGTCACGCTGCCAGATTTGCAGACAGTTGGCGGCGGGCAGCGCGCTCAGGTTGATGCCCTGCGACACATCCGCCCACAGCGATACATTGAACGTCAGACTGCCGCCGCGAAAACTGAGATCGCTGATGTCCACATTACCGGTCGGGATAAGCGTGAACAGACGCGAGGTGTACAGCAGCAGCACGCCAGCAGGCACAGGCGTCGGCGTAGGTGAAGCGGCGCGCGTCGGCGTGGCCGACGGCGTGAGTGTTGGCGCGGGCGTGCCCAACGGCGTATTGGTGGCGAAAATCATGCCCCCCACGGTGGGCGTGCTGCCGCCGGTCGCGGTGCTGGCGGCGGCCACTTCGTCCGCGCGTTCCAGATCAAACTGCGACCACACGACAGGGATGCGCACTTCGGTTTCGGCCTGTTCGCCCGCCGCGTCTTCATACTGCACATAGAACAGTTCACCCGCCTCCTCCGGCATGGGCACGATCACTGCCCAATCCAGCCAATCGCTGATCGGCTGGCGCGCTTCATCGAGGAAACGATACCGCACCGGCGCGCCAATCCACGCCCCTGTCCATTCCGCCGCCTCGGTTGTCAGGTACAGGTCGCCGACTTCCGGGTCGGGCAGCGCGGGCAGCACGCCCGGACGCCCGCCCATCACGACAATAATCAGGCGGTCGCCGTTGCGGTTGTTCATATCGCGCACGGCCACGCCGATTTCGCGGTAGGCGGGATTGATGACGCTGCGCGTATGAATGTTGGAACTGCGCCAGAAGGCCACCGACGAGCGCACACTGCCGACACCGGCGATTTCGGTCACCGAGATCAACTCCGGGTGGCCGTAGGTCGGCCAGGCGAACGGCTCGCGCTGCGAACGCTGGCGCGCATTCTGTCCCAGTCCGTCGGTATGCATATCCCCGCCGATAGGCATATCCGCCAGGCTCATCAGGTAATCCGCCTGATAGGCCGCCATCGCTTCCAGCGTCGGGTTATAGACCAGCGGCCCCAGCCCCAGTTCCAACCGCCACAGATTCAGTTCAGCAGCCACATCGGGAATCAGGTCTTCTGGCGCATTTTGTGAGCGCGCCACCGTCAAACTGAACAGGGCGACAAACACGATAAAGACGAACAGCAGCGCGCGTTTCATGAACGATCCCTGAAGATTAATTGTGTGATGGAATTCAGTGTAACAGATTTCGGTGCATTGCGAAATAAAGGTTTATGTTTGCGCACGATTGGCATGTGGTTAGGAAATGTTTATCGAAATGCAGGCCGCGCGCCGCCCACTTCATCGGGTTTCGCTGCAAACTCACTTTTGAGTGTCCGGCACTTTTCGGTTAAACTAGTGGGCTTGTTTCCACAGACCGCGCGTGGGTTGGTACGCGCTTTGTTCGGAGAAAAATATCACATGGCAGCAGCACTACCGGAGAAGGCGACGCTGCTCGAATGGTACCGGCAGATGGTGCTTATTCGACGCTTCGAGGAACGCAGCAAAGAACTGTTTCATCAGAAAAAAATCGGTGGGGTGTACCTGCACCTCTATAACGGTCAGGAAGGCACGGGCGTGGGCGCGCTGGCGGCGCTGCGTCCGCAAGACCACGTTATCACTGCCTACCGCGATCACGGCATCGCCATTGCGCGCGGCGTTGATCCCAACCGCATCATGGCGGAAATGTACGGCAAAAGCACCGGCGTCAGCGGCGGCAAAGGCGGCTCGATGCATCTGGCCTCGCGCGAGCATAACTTCTGGGGCGGCTACGCCATCGTCGGCGGGCATCTGCCGCTGGCGGCGGGCATCGCGCTCAAAGCCAAATACAACGGCGACGACGAAGTGGTGCTGTGTTTCATCGGCGACGGCGCCACCAACAACGGCTACTTCCACGAAGCGCTCAACCTGAGCGCCGTGTGGGATCTGCCGGTGGTCTGGCTGATCGAAAACAACCTGTACGGCATGGGCACGGCGCTGGAAGACGCCAGCGGCCAGACCAAACTGATTAAGCGCGCGATCGCCTATGACATGAAGGCCTTCGACCCGATGGACGGGCAGGATGTGTTTGAAGTCCATGAAACCGTCAAAAAAGCAGTGGACTATGCGCGCAAAAAAGGCCCGGTGCTGCTGGAATCGATGACCTACCGCTTCGAGGGGCACGGCATGTCCGACAAAATGTACGCCGCGCGCGTGGATGAGATGTCGCGCTTCAAGGCACGCGACCCGATCACTCTGCTGCACGACAAATTGTGCGAACTGTACCCGGACATCGGCCCGACGCTGGACACGATCGACAAGCAGTGCGAAGCCGTTGTCACTGAATCGGAAAAGTACGCCGAAAACAGCCCCGCGCCGACGTTTGAAGACCTGACGCGGCACATCTATGTCTAACACACGGCTCACCAGGGAAAGGAACAAAACACCCGATGGCAGATAAAAATACGCCGATGCGCGAAGCGCTGCGCATGGCGCTGATGGAAGAGATGGAACGCGATGAGCGTGTGTTTGTGATGGGGCAGGAAGTCGGCGCGTGGGATGGCACGCACAAGGTCACACGCGGCTTTCTGGAGAAATTTGGCGCGCGCCGTGTGCGCGATACCCCCATCAGCGAGATGGCGATCGGCGGCGCGGCAGTGGGCGCGGCGATGGCCGGCCTGCGTCCGGTGGCCGAAATCATGACCATCAATTTTGCCTTTTTGGCCTTCGACGCGCTGATTAATCACGCCGCCAAAGTGCATTATATGTTCAACGGCCAGTTCAAGTGCCCGATGGTCATGCGGGTGGCTTCCGGCTGGGGCAACCAGGCGACGGCCACGCATTCGCACACGCCAGAAATGATCTTCGCCCATTTTCCCGGCATGTATGTCGCCGCGCCTTCTAACGCGCGCGACGCCAAAGGCATGTTGAAGGCCGCCATCCGCGACGATAATCCAGTGTTGTTCAGCGAGTCGATTGCGCTCTATCCGAAACCTGCTGTTGTGCCGGATGACCCGGACTTTTTGCTGCCCATCGGCAAAAGCGACCTCAAGCGCGAAGGCCAGCATGTGACGCTGGTGGCGTGGGCACGCGGCGTTGAATGGGCGCTGCAAGCCGCCGATACGCTGGCGAAAGAAGGCGTGCAGTGCGAAGTGATCGACCTGCGCTGGCTGCGCCCGCTGGATACGGCGCTGGTCTTCGAATCGTTCAAAAAGACCAACCGCTGCGTGGTGATCGAAGAAGCGCTGCCGCATTTCGGCGTGGGGGCAGAGATCGCCGCGCAGATTCAGGACAACCTGTTTGATTACATGGACGCGCCGATCAAGCGCGTGAATGCCATGGATGTGCCGCTGCCCTACGCGGCGGAACTGGAAATGCTGGCGCTGCCCAACGCGCAAAAAGTCGTTGATGCCGTGCGCGAGGTGCTCTAGCAGTGGAAATCGCCTTCTGGCTGGCGACTCTGGCGGTGCTGCCTTTCTGGGTGTTGATGATTTTCGCGCCGCGCTGGTCACAAACGCGGCGTGTCATTGCATCCCCCTATATTGTGCTGCCGGTGCTGGTCGTCACGGTGGTGTGGGGATTTTATGTCTGGTTTAGCCATCCACCCGCAGGGGGACTCATCGAGCTGCTGGGCAATTTCGTCTCACCAACGGGTATCACCGGGCTCATGGGGGTGCCAGAACGGGCGATGGTCGTGTGGGTACACCTGCTGGTCTTCGATTTATTTGCCGGACGCTGGATATATCTCGACAGCCGCGAGCGCGATTACAATGTTTGGTGGGTGTCGCCGCTGCTGCTCTTGACCATGAATGCCGCGCCCTTCGGATTTCTGATTTATCTGCTCGTGCGGCGGCGTAAATAATGGAAAAACCAATTCAAACGCGCCTAATGTAGTGGGCACGGCGTGCTGCGCCCAGCGAAAAATGAGGTGAATTCGTTTTAGGTTGTCCATAAGTAGCGTAAGTAGCGTGAGTTTTGCTTAAGGCGTCAGTGTATCTGTAGGGGCGTTTCATGAAACGCCCCGCTCAAAATTCTTATCCAAAACGGCCGTTACAAGTAGCAAAAGCACTGTAAACCGGTTATGCTGGTGATTGATTTAGTTGTTTGAGGGATGGATTATGGCAGAAGCAATCGTCATGCCAAAACTCGGTATGGATATGACCGAGGGCACCCTGCTGAATTGGACAAAAAACGTCGGGGACACCATTAAACCCGGCGATGTGATTGCCGAAGTGGAAACCGACAAAACGGCGATTGAGGTCGCGGCGGAAGTCGGCGGCGTGATTCTGCAATTGATCGGCACGCCGGGCGAAGCGCTCAAGGTCGGCGGCGTGATCGGCTATGTCGGGGCGGCGGGCGAAGCGGCGGCGCCGGCAGCAGCGCCGGCATCTGTGAGTGCGCCGGCATCTGTGAGTGCGCCCGTGCCCGTCAGCGTGCCTGCCCCGACGCAAGCCAAACCCGCGCCTGTCGTGGCGGAAGGCAACGGCAATCTGCCCGGCGGGGTGAAGGCGTCGCCGATTGCGCGCGCCGTCGCCAGCGAGCGCGGCATTGATCTGCGCCTGGTGAAAGGCAGCGGCCCCGGCGGACGCATTACGCGCGCCGATGTGCTGGCGTTTACGCCGCCCGCTGCTGCGCCGGCTGCCGCGCCCGGAATCACGCGCCCGGTGCTGCCCCTGCCAGAAGCCGGGCCGGATGTGGAAATCGCCGACACGACCAGAATGCGCCGCATCGTCGCTGAGCGCATGACCGAAAGCAAACAGCAGGTGCCGCATTTTTACGTGACGATGGAAATCGACGTAGACCCGCTGCTGGCGCTGCGCAAACAGTTAAACGAAAGCCTGGACGAAGCTGCGCGTATCAGCGTCAATGATATGCTGGTGAAAGCGGTCGCGCTGACACTGCGCAAATTCCCGAACCTGAATGCGCATTTTTACGGCGACAAAATCGCGCGTTACAAGCGCATTCATATCGGCATCGCGGTGGCGCTCCCCAACGGCGGGCTGATGAACGTCGTGGCGCACGACGCCGACAAAACCGCGCTGGGCACGCTGGCGGTGGAAAATAAGGCGAAGATCGAGCGCGCGCTGGCCGGCAAGGTCAAGCCCGATGATGTCTCCGGCAGCACGTTTACGGTGAGCAACCTGGGCATGTACGGTGTCGATGATTTTATCGCCATCATCAACCCGCCGGAAGCGGGCATTCTGGCGGTGGGCGCGGCGCAAAAGCAGCCGGTTGTCAAGCCCGACGGCACGCTGGGCGTGGGCACACGCATGAAAGTGACGGTGAGCGTCGATCACCGTGTCAGCGACGGCGCGGAGGGCGCGCAGTTCGTGCAGGAACTCAAGAAGCTGATCGAAAACCCGATGCGCCTGCTGATCTGAAGGGCGTCCATTGGGCAGCAAACCAACGACAGGACAAGGTGAGCGGCGCTCGCCTTGTTTTTGTTAGGGGGAATACGATGGCGACTCGTCTCCGCCACCTGCTTCAACGTATGCTGCGCGGGCGCTATGCATGGGCGCTGCTGCCGGCGCTGGTGGTCGGCGCGCTGGCGCTGAACAATCACCAGTACTACGACCTGTTTTTGGGCTACGATATGCCGCAGCACTTCATGAACGTGCACATCATCATGCAGACAGGCGGGCTGCCTACGCCGGAAAACAACCCGCGCGACAACTATGAAGCGCATCAGGCACCGATTTATTATATCCTCGCCGCGTGGGTGCTGATCGTCGGCAAACCGTTTTTCGGCGACCCGATGCTGCACCTGATGCCGGCGGTGCTGTGCGCGCTTTCGCTGCTGTGGCTGGCGCTGCTGGCGCATGTGATCGAGCATGTGCTGCGGCGCGTGCACGGGCTGGTCAAAGCGCTGACGCTGGCCGTGATTATGCTCATGCCGATGCATATCATGGCGCGCGCGATGTTCGGCAACGATCTGCCGGAACTGATGCTGGGCACGCTGGCGGCGGTGGCGCTGTGGCGCATCGTCAGGAGCGGGCGCACGCACGAACGCGGCGCATGGCTGCGCGCGGCGGCCTTGTGCGGGCTGGCGGTCGCCTTCAAAAACAATGGGCTGGTGTTGGCGGGCACATATCTGGCGCTGGCGGCGGCGCTGGCGCTGCGCACCCGTTTGCGCGGATACGCTCGACATGCGCGGGGCATTCTGCGCGCGGCGGCGTGGGGGGTGCCGCTGCTGCTTCTGCCTTTCGCCGTGAATTACCTCCAGACAAGCCGCTTTCTGGATGACCCCATCGGCGCGATGGGCGTGCGTCCGCCTGCGCAGCCCAGAAACCAGATCAACCACGTGCGCTTTTTGCTGAGCTTCGATGCGACGCTGGTTTTGCTGCCGCTGGCCTATGAACACGGGCAGCGTGGCTACTGGAGTCTGCATTATGTAACGCTGCACAGCGATTACTACAACCATTGGAATACCGTCGCTTACCGCGCATGGGACGTGAACGCGCTGACGGCTATGCCGCACCGCTTCCCCGCGCCGATCGCGCGCGTCAACGATCTGCTTCTGCTGCAATGGCTGGCGCTGCCGGTGACGGGGGTGATGGGCTTCGGCCTGCTGTATGCCGTGTATCGCTGCGCTTTCAAGTGGCGTTACGCCACGCGCGACGGCAGCCTGCTGCTGCTGCTGTTCACGCTGGTGGCACACGCCGCGCAGATCGTGCGTTACCTGCGCTACCCGTATGTTGAGGCGGTAGTGATTCACGCGCGCTACCTGGGCTTCTGGTGGTTTTTTGTCTTCCTGTTCGGCATCTATGCGCTGGCGCGTGTGCTGCGCGGGCGCGCCATCGCGCAGGGCTTCGTGGTGGGCATCGGCGCGTGTTTGCTGCTGGCCTACTGCTTTATCGCGCTGCGCGCCTTCTGGCTGCCGCCGCTGTGGTGAGGACGCAACCCGCCGCCTCGTTTGCCGTATAAGGCTGTAGTGCCACGCGCGGAAAAGGGGGGTATTTTCGCTATGAGAGCTGTCGTGTACACGCGCCTGGGGCCGCCCGAAGTCTTGCAGCTTCAGGAAGTCGCCCCACCCGTGCCCAAAGATCATCAAGTGCTGGTCAAAGTGCTGGCGGCCTCTGCCAATGCGCTGGACTACCGGCGCTTTGAAGGGCTGCTGCACGGCGAGAACATGTCGCTGCTGTCCCGCTTTATGGAGGGCCGCGTGATTAAGGCGGTGGGCAAAGTGCTCGGCGCAGACATTGCCGGGCGTGTCGAAGCCGTTGGCGCGTCCGTCACGCGCTTTAAGCCAGGCGATGCGGTCTTTGGCACGGCTGCCGGGTCGGTGGGCGGCTTTGCCGAATATGCCTGCGCCAGCGAAAAAACGTTAGCGCTCAAACCAGCCAATATCACGTTCGAGTCTGCTGCCGCTGTTCCGGTTGCTGCCCTGACGGCGCTGCAAGCCCTGCGCGATCACGCGCAGATCAAGCCCGGCGCCAAAGTGCTCATCAACGGCGCGTCGGGCGGCGTGGGCACGTTCGCCGTACAGCTCGCCAAAGCCTTCGGCGCAGAAGTCACCGCCGTGTGCAGCGCGCGCCATCTGGACATGCTGCCTTCGATCGGCGCCGATCATGTACTGGATTACACGCAAACTGATTTCACCACAAGCGGGCAGCGCTATGATCTGATTATCGCCGTCAACGGCTATCACACGCTGCTGGCGTATCGCCGGGCCTTGCATCCCGGCGGGCGCTGTGTGGTCGTCGGGGGCGCTATCCCACAGGTGCTTCAGGCTATGCTGCTGGGGCCGCTGCTGTCCCGGCTCGGCAGTCAGAAAATAGGCTTCATGGGGATTGCCAGCCCCAACCATGAAGACCTGGTGCTGCTGGGCACACTGCTGCAAGACGGCAACATTGTGCCGGTCATTGACCGACACTATCCCTTGAACGCGGCGGCGGAAGCGGTGCGTTATCTGGCCGCAGGCCACGCGCGCGGTAAAGTCGTTTTTCACGTCGCGCCTGACGCCAGCCAACCCGGAGCGCGCCCATGAAAGCCGTTGTCTGGACACATGCCGGGCCGCCGGAGGTGCTGCAACTTCAGGAAGTCGAAAAACCTGCGCCGAAGGCCAATGAAGTCCTGATCAAAATCCACGCGACCAGCGCCACCGCCGGGGACTGCGGGCTGCGCAAGTCTAACACCCCGCGCTTATTCAAACTCTTCGGCGTCACCGCGCCGGGGCCGCTCATTCTCGGTCAGGAATTGGCCGGCGAAATCGAAGCCATCGGCGCGGCGGTCACGCGCTGCCAGCCGGGCGCTCAGGTGGTCGCCTGGACAGGGTTACGCCTGGGGACGTATGCGCAGTACATCTGCCTTTCAGAAAAGGCCGTGATGGCGATCCAACCGCCCACGATGACCTATGCCGAAGCGGCGCCCCTCGCCGTCGGCGGACTCGACGCCGCCTATTTCATGCGCAGCGCCCACATCCAGCCCGCAGAGCGCGTCCTGATTATCGGCGCCGGCGGCAGCATGGGCACCTATGCCGTGCAGATGGCCAAAGCTCTGGGGGCGCATGTCACAGGCGTGGACAGCAGCGGCAAGTTGGAAATGCTGCGGGCGATCGGCGCCGATCAGGTTATCGATTACGCGCAGCAGGATTTCCGGCGCAGCGGCGCAATGTATGATGTGATTTTTGATGTGATCAGCGAAGGTGGGTATGCGCGCAATACAGCCTTGCTCACGTCTGGCGGACGGTATCTGCTGGCGAATCCCCACACCTTCGATATGCTGCGCGAGCGCTGGTTAAGGCTGCGGCACGCCGATAAGCGGCTCATCCCCTGGGCAATCCGGTCAGCCGGCCAATATGCTGAAGACTTCGCTTTCCTCAAAGGGCTGATCGCGGGGGGAAAGATCAAGACGGTGATTGACCGCGTTTATCCGCTGGAAGAGGTGGCCGCTGCCCACCGCTACGTCGAGACGGGGCAAAAAAAGGGGCAAGTCATTCTCAGTGTAGCCCACGAAGCTTAGTGTCGGTCTGCGATCGCAGCCCGACAGACGCCGCAGCGCTTACAGCAGCGTCGGCTGACGCGGTTGTTCGGCGTCGGCCTTGTCGCTGTTCGGTTTTTCGCCCTTGCGCGCGCGGGCTTCGGCCAGAATCTCTTTGGCGCTCTGGCGTCCGCTCTCGTTGAGCGTGCCCAGCATGGCCGCCAATTCTTCGATGCGTTCGACATCATTGAGCGCGGCCACGTGCGTCAGCGTGCGCCCGCCGCCGCTGGATTTGCTGACGCGGTAATGTTTGTCGCCGTAGCCCGCCAACTGCGCCAGATGCGTCACGCACAACACCTGATGATCGTGCGCCAGCGTCCACAATTTTTCGCCCACCACCGCACCCACGCGCCCACCGATCCCCTGATCGATTTCGTCGAAAATCAGCGTCGGCGTCTGGTCGGCCTGCGCCAGCACGCGCTTCAGGCCGAGCATAATACGCGCCGTCTCGCCGCCCGAAGCGACCTTCGCCAGCGGGCGCAGCGGTTCGCCGGGGTTGGCGCTCATCAAAAATTGCAGACGATCAATGCCTGTCGCGTCGAAGGCCAGCCGCTTGTTGAGCACAAAACAGCCTTCCGGGTCTTCTTCCTGATACACTTCGACCTCGAAGCGTGTGTTTTCCATGCGCAGATCGGCCAGTTCCTTGACCACACGCTCGCTCAACTGCTTGCCGGCAGCCACGCGCGCCATGCTCATGCGCTGCGCCAGTTCGCCGATGATCTTCAGCAGCTTGGTTTCGCTGCCGCGCAGTTCTTCCAGCCGTTCATCGCTGTTTTCAATGCCTTCCAGTTCTGCACGCGCTTTTTCGGCGTATTCTAAGATGGCTTCGATGTCCTGGCCGTAGCGCTTGCGCAGATTGGCGATCAGTTCCAGCCGTTCCTCGACTTCATCCAGCCGTTGGGGGTTGTATTCCACTTTGTCGCCGTAGCGCCGCACGGCAATCGCCAGCTCCTGCACCTGCTCGCTGACCTGCACCGCCAGATCATGCTCATATTCCAGATCAGCGTCGATCTGCGCCAGCTTGCCCAACAGCAGCGATACCTGCATCAGTTGATCAACGGCGGACTTTTGCGCGTCGGGCGTGTCGCTGCCGCTCAGCAGGGTGGCGGCTTCGGCGCACAACTTCGCCAACTGTTCGCTGTTGGCCAGCCGGTTGCGTTCCGCGCGCAGTTCTTCTTCTTCGCCCGCCTCCAGCTTGGCCGCTTCGATCTGTTCGATGTCATAGCGCAGCCGGTCGGCACGCCGTTCCAGTTCCTTTTTATCCGAAAGCAGCAGCTTGATCTCCTGTCGCACGGCGTTCAGCCGTTCGACCACCTGCCCCAGCCCGCTGCGCATCTCGATCAGATTGGCATAACGATCGGTCAAATCCAGATGCGCGCGCGCGTTCAGCAGCGACAAATGCTCGCTCTGGCCGTGAATATCCACCAGCATCGAACCCACTTCGCGCAGCACTTCATTGCTGACCGCCACGCCGTTGACGCGCGCGGAAGACCGCCCGTTGCGCCGCACCTCGCGCGCCAGCGTCACAAAGGCTGCTTCGTCGCCTTCCAGCAGTTCTTCGCGCCGCAGCACCGGCGTCAGCAGGGCGCGCGTAGCACTGTCCAGCGTGAAGGTGCCCTCGATGATCGCTTTTTCCGCGCCGGCGCGGATCGTGCCGCCGTCGGCCTTGCCGCCCAGCAGCAGTTCCAGCGCGTCGATAATGATCGATTTGCCCGCGCCGGTTTCGCCCGTGACAACGTTAAAGCCCGCCGCAAGATTCAGTTCTAACTCGTCGATGATGGCGAAATTCTGGATACGCAGTTCTTCTAGCATGGCCTTGCCCATCGTTTAGCCTGAATAGTCCAATTCTACATCCGCAGCCGGTAACGCGCATAGACGGCGAAAGCCGCCAGCGCGACAAACAGCAGCGGGCCAGAGCTGCTCAACACCATCTGCAAAAAATACGCCGCTGTCGGCTCGGCGAAATTCGCCCGCGCGACCATTGGGCCATAGCGCTGCATCAGATCGGCAAACTGCGCGCTGTACTGCACAAAATTGACAGCCGTTACCCCGACAATGCCCGCCAACCCGCCGATCACCGTCGCCGCCGCGCCGATATAGGCCGAATGCCGCCCGCGCCGCCGCTCGGTCAGGCGCAGCGCCGCTTCGGCAATCGCCCCGCCCGCCGGCACGCCCAGAATCAGGGCAAACAACAGGTAGCCGACCAGCGGAAGCACCATCACGGCGATCCCCAACAGCAGCGCCAGCCCGCCGCACACCCCGGCGATCAGCAGGCCGTCGTGGGGCGCGGCGTTAAAAAATTTGTCCTCGTGGCGGCGTGTGCATTCGCGGCAGCGGTAGCCGACAGGCGTCGATACCGCACACTGGGCGCACATATAGCGTCCACATTGGTTGCAGCGCAGCGCTGTTTCCCGATCAGGATGCACCGCGCAGTAGGTTAAGGTTTCGCTCGATTCACTCACATCTACCTCTTGAGTTTGCGCTGTTCCGGTTTGGGACGCGGCGTGCGCGGCTCCAGGCGGTCTAATAGCGAACGATAAAAATAATTGCGCCCGCGCAGCCGCACAAAACGGCTGGCGTGATCGCTGGCGCGCACACGCACATTTTGGCCCTCGCGCAGATGACACAGCATAACGCCATCGAGACTCACGCCGATTTCCGCACGCGGGTGTGGCACAGGCTGCACTTCGACCGTCGCCCCCTGCGACAGCACCAGCGGACGATCCATGCTCAAATGCGGCGCCACCGGCACGATCAGAATATTGTGCAGCTCCGGCGGCAGAATCGGCCCGCCGCAGGCCAGCGCATAAGCGGTAGAACCGGTGGGCGTGGCGATAATCAGCGCGTCGGCGTTATACGTCGTTGCCCAATCGCCATCAATGAAGGTATGCAGTTGAATCATGCGCGTGATGCCGCCGCTGATGACAGCATCGTTCAGCGCGTCGCCGCTTACTACCACGCGCCCCTCTTCCACCACCGAGGTGTGAATCATCATGCGCCGTTCGATCCAGTATTCGCGCTCCAGCACAGCGTCGAGATTCGCCTGCCAATCGTCCAGCCGCAGTTCGGCCAGAAACCCCAACTGCCCCATATTCACGCCTAACACCGGCACGCTGAAGGGCGCGCACACCCGCGACGCGCGCAGCATGGCCCCATCGCCGCCGATGGCGATCACGATTTCGGAGTGCCGGACCCGTTCACGCACATTGTGTTCGTCCCATACCGTTTCGACCCAGCAGGACACATTGCGTTTTTGCAGCGCGGCGGCGATCGTGGCGGCCACCGGCGCCGATTCTGGGCGCAGCGGGTGCGCCAACACGCCGATATGTTTTAAGGCTGTCAAACCCTGCGCTCCTGAGTTATGCGACTCAGGCTCTTATTATAAGCGAGAGTGGGCGCGCGCCACAGAGACCAAAGCGCCCAAAAGCCCGGTCTGCGCTGACTGTTCCAATTATAGCACATAAGTTCTTTTGCCGGCTCATTTTTTGTTAATCTCTGTCTAAGGGGATAATCATCGCTTAAAAAATACGGCCAAAGTTCTTAACAATCAAACCCTTATTTGTTAAAGGATGGGCGTTAGCATCGGAATATGAAAACGAAGAAAAACGTTTTCGCTCACTTTGTCTAAAAGAGTTCTGGAGAAGAAGAAACATGCTGAAGTCGCGTCTCGTTATCCTTGTCCTGCTGGTGCTGCTGGCGATCCCGCTGTTCGGTGCGCAGGCGCAAGAAGCCGGCACGATTGCCGAAGTGGCCGCCCAGGCGGGCAACTTCACCACCCTGCTGGCCGCTGTGGAAGCCGCCGGCCTGACCGAAACGCTGGGTTCGGAAGGCCCCTTCACCGTCTTCGCCCCCACCGATGAAGCCTTCGCCGCTGTTCCCGCTCCGGTCATCGCCTACCTGCTGGCGCACCCGGCGGAACTGACCCGCGTGCTGACCTATCATGTGGTGGCTGGCAATGTGATGTCCACCGATCTGGCGGGCATGGTCGATGAAAACGGCCAGGTGACGGCGGAAAGCCTCGATATGGCGAACCCCCTGACCGTCACGGTCAGCGACATGGGCGTGATGGTGAATGATGCCACCGTGACCGCCGCCGACATCGTGGCCTCCAACGGCGTGATTCATGTCATCGACCGCGTGCTGATCCCCGATTTCGCCGACATGATCCCGGCGATTGACCCGCTGAGCGTCGAAGGCGACATCATCACCGCCGGCAGCTCCACCGTCTTCCCGCTGACCGAAGCGGTCGCTAACCGCTTCGTGGCCGAAGGCTACACCGGCAATATCACGATTGACAGCATCGGCACGGGCGCGGGCTTCGAACGCTTCTGCGCCAGCGGCGAAAGCGATATCAGCAACGCCAGCCGCGCTATCCGCCAGGCCGAAATCGACGCGTGCGCCGCCCTGGCCACGCCGCGCGTGCCCATTCCCTTCCGCGTCGGCATTGATGCCCTCACGGTGGTGGTCAGCGCTGAAAATGATTTCGTGACCGAACTGACGCTGGAACAACTGGCGCAGGTCTTCTCGACTGCCGAAACCTGGGCCGATGTCGATCCTTCCTGGCCCGCCGAACCGATCATCCGCTACATCCCCGGCACCGACAGCGGCACGTTCGACTTCTTTGTCGAAGAAGTCTTTGAAGACGACAGCGCGCCCATCCTGGCCGCCAGCAACCTGAACCTGAGCGAAGATGACAACGTGCTGGTGCAGGGCGTGGAAAGCAGCCCCTACGCCGTTGGCTTCTTCGGCTATGCGTACTTCCAGGCCGAAGGCGACCGGCTGACCGGTATCGCCCTCGATGGTGTGCAGCCCACCGCCCAGACGGCTGAAAATGGCAGCTATCCGCTGTCGCGCCCGCTGTTCATCTACAGCGACGCCGGCGTGATGGCGGCCAAGCCGCAGGTGGCGGCCTTTGTCGGCTACTACATCAGCGTCGTGAACGAAGTGATCGGCGAAGTCGGTTACTTCCCTGTCAGCGAATACGCCATGAACCGCACTGAACTGTGGTGGGTGGCGACTTCTGGCATGAGCGCCATGGGCGGCATGTAAATCCCGCCTGCTTGTCTGAGACTGAGTGGGGAGAAGCATGCTTCTCCCCATTTTGTTTGGCAATAAATTCTACAGGAGATAACACGCCGTTAAAGAAAGTTTAAACCTTCTCCTATTGAGGCGTGGTATCATGGCCGCCAATCCTTACGAAAAATCTCAAAGGATCCCTATGGAACAGGCTTTCCCAACACCAATCGAAGCCGCCCAAAAACCTAAACTGCTGGAAAAAGCGCTTTCCGGCAAGAAACATGTGGACTCACTGTTTAAGCGCCCCCGTATCGGCGAAGAAATCATTCGCGGCGTTTTGTTCGCCTCCGGTATTTTTTCGATCTTCATCACCCTGTTCATCGTTATTTATCTGGGTATCGAAGCGGTGGGCTTCTTCAACGCCCGCGCCTGGATGCCCACCAAAACAATCGTCGCCGACGAGCGCGCAGAGGTCACCTACACGCTGCGCGAAAATCCGGCAGAAGGCACGCTCAGCCCCACCGACAACGTGCTGCTGCTGCAAATCACTTCCGCCGAACTCATCCCGTTTACACCCAACAGCCTGATCCAGATCGACGATGAAATCATGCGCGTGATCGAACGGCGCGAAACTTCGCTGCTGGTCGAACGGGGCGTCAACGGCAGCGAAGCGGTAGCGCACGCGGCGGGTTCGCCCATTGTGCCGCTGATCGAAGTGCAGGTGCGCATACTCAACGCCCTGACGGCTCCCATGACCGACATCCCGCTGCTTTCTGGCGCGGTGGCGGCATTACAACTGCGAGTCGGCCAATTGGTGAATGTTTTCGGCGAAGTCGTCCAGATTGACGCCATCCGCGGCGACACCCTCACTGTCGAACGCTTCACGCAGGCCACGCGCGCCACAGAAAACCTCGACGGCTCGCCCATCAGCGCCTTGGACCCTGCGCAAGTGCTGCTGGACAACCTGCCGCTGATGACCAATGAAATCACGCTTGAGCCGGGCTTTGGCCGCGAATTCTCGGTTGACCAAAATGTGACCATCGGCACCGAAGAAATGCGCATCATCAGTGTCACCCCAGACAGCCTCACGGTCGAACGCGCGGTAAACGGCTCGCTGGCCGCCGCGCACAGCACCGAAACCGCCATCCAGTTTTCGCGCCAGCCTTCGCTGGGTGAATTTTTCACGCGCACGGTCTGGCAGCCGCAGGTCGGCGCCTTCGGCATCCTGCCGCTGGTCAATGCCACGCTGATGACGACCTTTTTCGCCCTGCTCGTCGCCATCCCTGTGGGTCTGGGCGTCGCCATTTATCTGAGCGAATACGCCTCCCCACACACACGCAGCATTCTTGGCCCGGTGATCGAACTGCTGGTGGGCGTGCCCACCGTGGTCTACGGCTACTTCGCGCTGGAATTCGTCACACAGGGCGTGCTGCGCCCGCTGTTCGGCTCGGGTACGGTCAATCTCTACAACACACTTTCGGCGGGGCTGGTCGTGGGCCTGATGATCGTGCCGACGATTGCCTCCATGAGCATCGATGCCATGGGCGCGGTGCCGCGCGCGCTGCGCGAAGGCTCGTATGGGCTGGGCGCGACCAAGTTCGAAACCACTGCGCGTGTCGTGCTGCCCGCTGCGCTTTCCGGCATCATCGCCGCCATCATTCTGGGCATGTCGCGCGCCATCGGCGAAACCATGATCGTCGCTATTGCCGCCGGCTCCGGCCCCAACTTCACGTTTAACCCGTTCCAGGGCGCAGAAACCATGACCGGCCATATCGCCCGTATCAGCACCGGCGATCTTAGCTACCAGTCGATCGACTACGAAAGCATCTTCGCTATCGGCCTCACCCTGTTCCTCATCACACTGGCACTGACACAGATCAGCCAATACATCACCCGCCGCTTCCGGGAGATTTACGAATGAGCCAATTCAGTTATGTCCAGGAAGGCGTCTATAAAAGCAGCATTAGCCGCCGCCACGCGCGCGGCACGCTGTGGATGCGTTTCTATCAGATTTCGTTCGTGATTGCCATCGTGGCGCTGGTGCTGTTGGTATTCACCATCGTCAACCAGGCCTTCGGCTACGTGCTCATCACCTACCGTGTCGAGCCGGAAACCATTTCCGAACGCCCGCTGGAAACGCTCAGCGCGCCGGAATTGGCCGCCATTTTGGAGGCCCGAGTGCCGGGACAGTTGATCCCCATTGCGGCGCAAAATCTGGCGAACATGGATGTCGCGGCCTTCGCCAATGCCCCGCTGGGGCAGTCGTTGGCCGGGCGCACGCTGCCCGAAGGCGTCGCCAACCTGACGCCGCGCGACCTGCCCGCGGCTGATCGCCCGGCCATCATGGGCACGATTCTGGCCAACAATCTGTCTGCCGAACAGCTTGTGACGGTCATCCAAAATATCATTCTCGTGCCCGATGTCCAGGAAGCCTGGCATCTCTTCGACGGTCTGCTGAACCGCGAAGCCATCCAGGCGCGCATCATCGAACAATATCCCGATCCGATCACCCGCCCGGAACTACAATTCCGTTCGTGGCTCAACCTGAGTATCTTAACTGTGCCCGGCGCGGATAACCCGCTGTTCGCCGGCATCCGCACGGCGCTGCTGGGGTCGATCTATGTGCTGGTGATCGTTATTGTGGTCGGGTTTCCGCTGGGTATCATGGCCGCCATCTACCTCGAAGAATACGCCGGCAAACACTGGATTAACGGGCTGATCGAAAACAACATCCGCAATCTGGCGGGCGTGCCCTCCATCGTCTACGGCATGTTGGGCTTGCAGTTGTTCGCGCGCGCGCTGGAACCGTTCACCAGCGGCGCGATATTCGGCTTCACCGATACCAGCGGACGCACGATTCTGTCGGCGGGGTTGACCATGTCGCTGCTGGTGCTGCCGGTCGTCATCATCAACGCGCAGGAAGCTATCCGCGCCGTGCCCTATTCCTACCGCGAGGCCAGCTTCGGGCTGGGCGCGACCAAGTGGCAGACCATCTGGCGGCAGGTGCTGCCGGCGGCGCTGCCCGGCATCCTTACGGGCACGATTTTGTCGATCGCGCGCGCTGTTGGCGAAACCGCGCCGCTGATTGTGGTCGGCGCCTCCACTTTCATCGTGCAAGACCCCAACAGTCTATTCGCGCGCTTTACCGTGCTGCCCATCCAGATTTACAACTGGACGATCCGCCCGCAGGCCGGCTTCAAAGAACTGGCCGCTGCCGCCATCGTCGTTCTGCTTGTGCTGCTGATCGTGCTCAATCTGTTCGCTTTCATCCTCCGTAATCAGGCTCGCCGGAGTTTACAGGCATGATTCAAACCCAACTGGACTACGCTATCGAACTGAAAAATGTGGCCGTGTACTATGGTTCCTACCGCGCGGTCAAAGATGTCAGCTTTCCGATCGAACGCCGCAAAATCACCGCGCTGATCGGCCCGTCGGGCTGCGGCAAAAGCACGGTGCTGCGCGCCATCAACCGCATGAACGATTTGGTACCGGGGGCGCGTGTCGAAGGCGCCATCGTGTTTCGCGGCCAAAATCTGTACGAACCCCATGTAGACGCCGTAGAAGTGCGCCGCCGCATCGGCATGGTCTTCCAGAAGCCCAATCCTTTTCCCAAGTCGATTTTCGATAATGTGGCCTATGGGCCGCGCCTGCTGGGCATCAACAACAAAAAGATGCTCGGCGAAATCGTCGAATCCAGCTTGCAGCAGGCCGCGCTGTGGGACGAGGTGAAAAACGACCTGGACAAAAGCGGGTTGGCGCTTTCTGGCGGGCAGCAGCAGCGTTTGTGCATCGCCCGGTCGCTGGCGGTCGAACCCGAAGTGATTTTGATGGACGAACCCTGCTCGGCGCTCGACCCCATCGCCACGCAGCGCATCGAAGAACTGATGCGCGAACTGACGCAGAATTACACCATCGTCATCGTGACACACAATATGCAGCAGGCCACGCGCGTCTCCGATTACACCGCTTTCTTCAACGTGCGCAAAAGCGGCGAAGGCAATCAGGAAACACGCTGGGGCGAAATGGTCGAGTTCGGCCAGACAGAACAGGTCTTTAACGACCCGGCCAAGTCGGAAACCGCCGATTACATCAGCGGGCGCTTCGGTTAATTTATACCGCACAACAAAACGCCAGCGGCAGCAGCCCCTGGCGTTTTTGATTCTCAGCGCGGCAAATTGTGATTCAGTTCGATCAGATTGCCGTCGGGGTCGCGCAGATGCACCGTGCGAATGCCCCAATCGGGATGATCGGTGGGCGGCAGGGTGAATGTCACGCCTTTGGCGCTCTGTTCCTTATAGAATGTATCCACATTTTCGACGCTGAAGATCAGGCAGACGTGATCCTGCGCAGCGGGCCGTGCGGGCAGCGCGCCCGTGCCCAGCGTCTCGCTCATCTCGTTTTTATCGAACAGCGAAATGTTGGCATCGCCGCACTCAAAATCAGCGTAGGTATCGTTTTCCGTGCCAAAGCCGGGTTTCAGCCCCAGCACATCGCGATAAAAGCGGAAGCAGGCGGCGAAGTTCGTGACCAGTATGCGCGTAAACGTGTATTTGACCGACATAAACACTCCGTTTCCTCCTGAATTTGCTTGCCCTTCGCTAACAAGCAGTTTAGGAAAATAATTGGACAACGGCTTCTTTGGAACTGGCTGGTTTTGCCGTCAACAGCGGACAAGGCCGGCCTTGTCGCTACAAGAGCAATCAATGGCGATAGGCTGCATAAGGTGGCTCCCTAATACAGATCGGCGCGGCGGTCTTCGAACACCGGGATCCGCGCGCGCACTTCTTCCACTGTGTCCATCTCGATTTGCGCGGTCAGCAGCACGGGGGCTTCGCCCGCCTCTATCACAATCTTGCCCCAGGGATCGACAATCATCGAATGGCCGCCGAAGGTCGTGTCGCCCGTTTCGCCGCAGGCATTGCAGGCGATCATATAACACTGATTTTCGATCGCCCGCGCGATCAGCAGCGCGCGCCAGTGTTCGATACGCTGGAGCGGCCATTCCGCCGGGATGACGATCACTTTGGCGCCTTCGACCGCGTAGCGCCGGAACAATTCCGGGAAGCGCAGATCATAGCAGATCGCGATGCCCGTGTTGCCCCACGGTAAATCCATCGTCAGCGGCGACGAGCCAGGCTGCAACCATTTGTCTTCTTCCATCAGGCGGAACAGGTGAATCTTACGATACACCCCCATCGTGCGCCCGTTGGGGGCAAAAAACGCCGCGCTGTTGGCAACTTCCAGCCCGCGCTTTTCCAGCAGCGAGCCGACGATGCTGATTTTGTTCTGTGTCGCCAGCGTCGTAAGCTGCTGGAACATGCCGGTGTTCAACGGGCTGGAGAGTTCTTTGGCCTGCTCCAGGGCATAGCCGGTTGACCACAATTCCGGCAGAACGACTAACTGCGAGCCGCGCCGCGCGGCCTCGGTCACGAGCTTTTCGGCGTTGACATAATTTTTATTGACATCCCCCAGCGCGATATTCATCTGGGCAAGGCTGATGTGCAGTTTGGGCATGATTCACTCCAATTTAGTCGAGCAGCGTGGCGCGCCAGCGGGCGACCACCGCATCAATGATGGCTTCCGGTGTCAGATAGGTTGTGTCTAATTCTAGCACACCCGCGTGTTTGCGAATCGCCCATTCGCGCTGCAAATAACCGAGCGCCTGCGCGCGTTCTTGCGGGTCGTGATAGCGCGCCCCCAACGTCAGATGCAGCCGCCGCAGCACCGCATCCAGCGCCGCTACGAGACAGATCACCGGGCCGGTTTCCTGCATACGCGGCAGATGATTGGCGTTCAGCAGCGTGCGCCCGTTGATCTGCATCAGCGCGCTGCGGCGCAGCGCTGCCTCTTCGATGGCCTGCGCTTCCAGCGTTTTCAGCCGCGTTTCGCCATACATCTGGCGAATCTCCTCAATCGGCAGGCCGGCGCGCGCTTCGATCTGCGCATCGACATTGATAAACGGCATCTTCAGGCGGTCGGCGATCAAATTCGCCAGCGCCGGCTGATTCGGCCCGGTATAGCCCGTCAGGATGAGATTGCGATCTTGTGGGGCGACGAGGATGTTGAGCGCCATCCGGGATACCATTTGTCTAGCAGCAGCAGCAAATCGTGCAAGGTGTTGATCGCGCCGTCGGGCACGATAACCCCGCTGATGAGCGGCTGTGTCGGGTGTTTGACGCGCAGCACGCCTTTGAGGCCCGCGCCCTGCGCGCCGGCGATATCCGCCACCGGGTTATCGCCGACGAACAGCGTTTCCTCCGGCTTCGTGCCCAGGCACTCCAGCGCGGTCTTAAAAATCGTCGGATGCGGCTTGAGATAACCAACATCGGCGGCACTAATGCGGCAGTCGGGGAAAAATTCCAACAGGCCGTGCGCGCGCATTTCGATGTCGCGCAGGCTCATGGGCTGAAAGGCGTTGGTGACGATGCCGACCCTGATGCCGTGGGCGCGCAGGATTTGCAGCCCTTCGCGCGCGTCGGGAAAGGCGGAAGTAGACTGCGGCGCGGCCCAGCGGTATTCATCCAGGCAGCGCTGCATATCCAGTTTATCGGCGGGGGCGCCCATATGCTGCGCCGTTTCTAGCAAAATGCGCCCCAGATGCGGCGCCAGCAGCGATTCGCGCGCGCCCATCCAGGCGTCGCGCACGCGCTTATAGTATTCCTGCGCATACGTCTCCAGATCGACGCTGAGGGGATGCACTTCGCGGTGAACGTAATCGTACACCCCACGCAGATGTTGCAGTTCGCGCACTTCCCAATTATCGCTGAAATCGCTCCAATCGATCAGCGTATCGTCCAGATCAAACAAGATGCCTTTTAGCATAGCCTTCCAAGTCTGCGCACATTAAAACGCCACCTAACGACTTTTGACTTCGGCACGCTTACACCTGCTGCACAGCGCGCATCACCAGCAGCGTTTGATCGATGCCCTGCTGATACGAGGCATACTGCGCCTTCCAGCCCAATTGGGTCTGCGCTTTGGCCGTGCTGACCTGTGTGGCCGTATTCAGCAGAGTCACCTGTTCAGCCGTCACGCGCAGCCGCGCCAGAAAACCCGGCAGGCGCGCGCCGGCATTGAAGCCCAGCGCGTGCGTATAGGCGTCCAGAAAGGCCGCCAGCGACACCGGCGTGTCGTCGGCGATGTTGAAGATTTCGCCTTTGGGCTGTTGTGCCAGCGCCAGCACACAGGCGCGCGCCAGGTCTTCGTGATGCAGCCACGCGGCGGGCTTGCCAGCGCCCGCGACAAAGGGCTTGCCCATCTTCAACGACGCGGCGTACAAATTGAGATTTACATCCTGTGGGCCGTATAAAAAGCCCGCGCGCAGCACCGCCGCCGCCAGCCCAGACTCCAATACCTGGCCTTCGCTTTCCAGCGCCGCGCTGAAGGCCGGATGCATTCCCGGCACGTTCAGGGGCGCGTTTTCGTCTGCCGCGCCGTGCGTTTCGCCGTAGAGCAGTGTGTAGCTGGTATGCAGGAAATAGCCCACGCCGCTGTCTTTGGCCGCTGTCAGCAGCGCGGCGGTGCTGGCCTTGAGCAGGCTGTCATAGCCTTTCCAGGCGTGGCCGTCATGCAGCAGCGTATTGGGCACGACCGGCAGCAGATTCACCACCGCCTGCGCCTGCGCCATACGCAGCATACTTTTCAGTTCGCCCGCGCGTGTCGGATCGGCATAAACCGGCAGCGCGCCGTCCTGGCGGGCTGTGTCCGCGCCGGCTTTGCCCGCTGTCAGCGCTATCACCCGATACCCCTGCGCCACCAACTGCCGGACCAGCGCGCGCCCTGCCGGACTCGTGCCCGCCGTCACAAAAATGCTCATCGCTTCGCTCATGTTTGTTCTCGCAATGTTCAGCCGGATACCATGCCTGCGTATTATAGCCGCTCACAGCACAGAAGTCACCCACGCAATGCGCGCCAATCCTGCCAAACCCCCGCCTGTGCCCCTGTGGAAGCGCGTTGACTCGCCCTTTGGACCTGTGCTACATTTACGGATAAGCGCGTGCAGCGGCTTATTAACTGTGCGCGCCTGCTGTTCAACACCGTCCGCTTTTTATTTTGCGTTTGTCCGGCTGGCGCTCGCCTCTTTATTCTGCGAACCAGACCCAGTGACCAACGCGGGAGTCAACCTCATGTCTATGGATTTGCTGTCCCGCCTGATCGGCATGGTCGTTTTTGCGTTGATCGGCGGCCGTCTTGGCGTCGAAACGGCGCTGGCGCTCGGCGCTTCGGAACTGGTCTTTTCCTTCTTCTTCAGCCTCGTCGGCATGTTGTTCGGCCTCATCGTCACGCCGATTTTCACTGTGCGCCCTATCCGCCGCTCGGTGCAAGTCATCAAAGAGATGCCCATCGAGATGTTGCTGATGGGGGTTGTCGGTCTGTTGATCGGGTTAATCGTCGCGCTCTTGATGGCCTTCCCGCTTTCGCTGCTGTTCGACCCGCTGGGCACGCTGCTGCCGCTGAGTGTTTCGCTGCTGTTCGGTTACTTCACGGCGCTGATTTTTTCGCTGCGCGCGCGCGAAATCTGGACCGCTGTCAGCGATTTGATCGGCAGCCGCAAGCGCCCGCTGGGCATGCAGTCGAATCGCCAGCTTTTGCTCGATACCAGCGTGTTGATCGATGGCCGCATCGTCGAGATCGCTAAGACCGGTTTTCTGGGCGGCACGCTGATTGTTCCGCGTTTCGTGCTCAACGAACTGCATCAGGTGGCCGATTCGTCCGACCCGCTGCGCCGTAATCGCGGGCGGCGTGGGCTGGCCAAGCTCACTGAGCTCCAGCGCAACAATCTCGCCCCTGTGAAAATCATCGAGGACGAAGTAGAGGAAATTAACGAGGTGGACGCCAAGCTGGTGGCGCTGGGGATGCAGATGGACGCGCCGATTCTGACCAACGACTTTAACCTGAACCGCGTGGCCGAAGCGCAGGGCGTGATGGTGCTCAACATCAACTTGCTGGCCAACGCCGTGCGCTCGGTGTATATCCCCGGCGAAACCTTCCCCATTCACATCATTCAGGAAGGGCGTGAATACGGGCAGGGCGTGGGCTACCTGGAAGACGGGACAATGGTGGTGGTGGAAAACGGCAAGGCCTACATGGATCGCACCATCCGCGTTACCGTGACCAAACTCATCAACAAGGAAACCGGGCGCATGATCTTCGCCACGCCGGAATCCAACGGCGGTGTGCCGCGTCAGGCCGCGACATAGGCTGCTGCGCGCGGGCGCCGCGTGTGCCGGGCGTTTGTCGCCTATGCGGGTCGCCGCAAGCGCGCAAAATGCGTTTCTGAGAATTCCATAAAAACTATTGCTATCTGCAAAAAAGCGTGTTAGGCTACTGTACATGGTCACTTTTATCGTTTCCGTTCCGCTGATGAATGCCTGCAACGGCCTGATGGCGTGTTGTATGTGTTGCGATTCTTTTTCATCCCGGAACGATTGGTGCTGAGGCGACCAGACTAAGTCACACTTGCTGCGCACACCACAGAGCCAACCTTCCGGGTTGGCTCTTTTTGTTTACTGGCGCAGAACACGAGAGAAGAGAAACAGTCCATGCCTATCGTCCTGACTGCCGCGTTACAAGCGCGCATCAAAGCGCAAATGGAAAGCACCTATCCCAACGAGGGCGGCGGCTTTCTGTTGGGCACGCTCAGCGGCGGCACGCAGCGTGTGCAGGAGATCATCCAGATCAACAACGTGTTCGCCAGCGAAGAACAGTATCATCGCTACGCCATGACGCCGCAGGATTGGGCGCGGCTGGAAGACGAAGCCGACGCGCGCGGGCTGGCACTGGTCGGCTACTATCACAGCCACCCCAACGCGCAGCCGATTCCGTCGATTTTTGACCGCGACCATGCCTGGCCGAATTTTACTTATCTGATTACGCAGGTGCAGGACGGCCATGCACTTGCAATGCGCGCCTGGCGGCTGCGCGACGACGGCAGCCAGTTTGACGAGGAGGCATTAATCGTCGAATAGAGAATCTCTATTGGGAAAAATGTTATTTTGAGGGTCTTTAGTTTTTTCGCAAAGACACAACACCCGTCACAACCAAGCAGGTATCAGGAGAAAAACACGATCATGGCCAACGAAAACGGACACGCGCACAAATTTCATACCTTAGCGCTGCACGCCGGCTACAAACCCGACCCCACGACCGGTTCGCGCGCGGTGCCGATTTACCAGACGACCTCTTATCAGTTCCGCGATACCGATCACGCGGCGGCCTTGTTTGCGCTGCAAGAGATGGGCAACATCTACACGCGCATCATGAATCCGACTAATGATGTGTTCGAACAGCGTATCGCGGCACTGGAAGGCGGCATCGCGGCGCTGGCGACGGCCTCTGGCCAGTTCGCCGAAACGCTGACGGTGCTTTCGCTGGCGAACGCCGGCGATGACATCGTATCGACCGCGGCGCTTTACGGCGGCACATACACCTTGTTCTCGCAAAGTCTGCGCCGCCTGGCCATCACTACGCACTTTGTTCAAGGCACAGAAGTCAAAGATTACGAAAAAGCGATTACCCCCAAGACGAAACTGATTTACCTCGAAACCATCGGCAACCCCAAACTCGAAATCCCGGACTTTGAAGGCATCGCGGCGCTGGCGAAGGCGCACGGCCTGCCCGTCGTCATCGACAACACCTTCGGCACGCCCTATTTGTTCCAACCGTTTAAGTGGGGCGTGAACATCAGCCTGCATTCGACCACCAAATGGATCGGCGGGCACGGCCTGAGCATCGGCGGCGTGATCGTCGATGGCGGCAATTTCGACTGGAAGGCCAGCGGCAAGCACGCCGGTATCGTGGAACCGGAACCGGCCTATCACGGCGCGGTGCTGGCGGACGTGGCGGGCGCAGCGGCCTTTATTATCCGGGCGCGCGTAGTTGGGCTGCGCGATTTCGGCGGCAGCCAGGCGCCGTTCAACAGCTTCCTGAACATCATTGGGCTGGAAACGCTGGCGCTGCGTATGGAACGACATGTCAAAAACGCGCAGGCGGTGGCCGAATATCTGGAACAGCATCCGGCAGTGGCATGGGTCAATTATCCGGGCCTCAAGAGCCACAGCAGCTATGCGCGCGCGCAGAAATATCTGCCGAAGGGCGCAGGCGCCGTGATCGGCTTTGGCATTAAGGGCGGGCGCGAAGCCGGGCGCACCTTTATCGACAATCTGAAAGTCTTCTCGCATCTGGCGAATGTGGGCGATGCGCGCTCGCTGGCGATTCACCCGGCCACGACGACGCACAGCCAGTTGAGCGAAGACGAACAGCGGGCGACAGGCGTCACGCCAGATTTCGTGCGGCTCGCCATCGGCATCGAAGATCTTGACGACATCCTGTGGGATCTCGATCAGGCGTTAACCGTGGCGCAGGGCGCCAAGACCGTCGCCGTCAAGTAAGGGCGCGCGGGAGAGCAGCGTCAAGGTACAGCGTGACAGGGGGCGGGCGTGTTCGATAAACCGTCCCGCTCCCGCCGCAAGATCGAACGGATAAGCAGCAAGCGAGTTTATGGTCACACACAGCAACGGCACGCGGTTAGCGAATTCCGTCGGCATCGTCAAACGGCAGTACGCGCATTTTGACACGCCGCTAGCGCTGCGCAGCGGGCAAAGCCTGCCGGCCTTCACACTGGCTTACGAGACCTACGGCACGCTGAACGCCGACCACAGCAACGCGATTCTGATCTGCCACGCGCTTTCGGGCGATTCGCACGTCGCAGGCTACTACAGCGACAACCCGGAGGAAGCGCCCGGTTGGTGGGATGACGCGGTGGGGCCGGGCAAAATGTTCGACACGCGCAAGTACTTCGTCGTCTGCTCGAACGTGATCGGCGGCTGCCAGGGCAGCACCGGGCCGTCGTCGCTGGCGCCAGATGGCAAGCCCTACGGCCTGCGTTTTCCGGTGGTGACGGTTCACGATATGGTTCAGGCGCAGCGTCATCTGATGCGCTATCTGGGCATCGCGCAGTGGTTGGCGGTGGCGGGCGGCAGCATGGGCGGGATGCAGGCGCTGGAATGGGCGGTGGTCTTCCCGGAATGCCTGAAAACCGCGCTGTTTATCGCCAGCACGCCGCGGTCGTCGCCGCAGAATATCGCCTTCAACGAGATCGGGCGGCAGGCGATTTACGCTGACCCCAATTGGAGCAACGGCGATTATTACGGCAAGAGCATTCCGGCGGCGGGGCTGTCTGTGGCGCGTATGATCGGCCACATCACTTACATGAGCGAGCACTCGTTGGAGGTCAAGTTCGCGCGGCGGCTGCAAGAACGTCCGGCGCTCGGTTATGACTTCAACGTCGATTTCGCCGTCGAAAGCTACCTGAAGTATCAGGGCGAGAAGTTCGTCCAGCGCTTCGACGCCAACAGCTATCTGTACATCACTAAGGCGCTGGATTACTACGACATCGCGGCAGATTATGGGTCGCTGGAAGCGGCGCTGATGAAATCGCAGTGCGCCTTTCTGGTGGTAACGTTTTCCAGCGATTGGCTGTATCCATCGGAACAGTCGTTGGAACTGGTACAAACGCTGGAACATTTGGCGCGGGATGTGGAGTATCAGCATGTCCCGGCGTTTTTCGGGCACGATTCGTTCCTGGTGGAAGTCGAGCGCATGACGCGGCTGGTGGGCGGCTATCTGGAACGCAAGAGTCATGAGTACGGTGTTCTCGTGTGACGTGGTGGCGGAGTGGCTGACGCTGCGGTCTGCAAAACCGTATACACGGGTTCGATTCCCGTCCACGTCTCTTGGTAAGCTGCATTTGAGGAGCACGAGTAGTTATGGCAAGCATCAAAATTCCGACGCCGCTGCGGGCCTTCACCGGCAATCAGGCCACGGTCACGGTCAGCGGGGGCACGGTGGGCGAGGCGCTTTCCGATCTGGTGGCGACGTACCCGGAACTGCGCCCGCACCTGTTCGCAGAGGACAAGCTGCGCACTTTTGTCAACGTGTTTTTGGGCGAAGAAGACGTGCGCTTCCTCGATGGGCTGGATACGCCGATCGCGGCGGACGCCAACCTGCGCATTATTCCGAGCATTGCAGGCGGATAACATTAACCAGACCAGGCAGTTGAGAAAAAGAGGGATGACTCATGGCTGAAGTACGTCAAGTCGATCACAGCGGCTTAAAAACCGGGATGGCCGCGACGATTATTCTGCTGATTCTGGCGTTTGTCTTCAACAGCCCGCTGCTGGTGGCGCTGGTGGCGCTGGCGCAGCTTATGGGCGCGACGGGCAGCGCCTACGCGCCGTATGCCCTGCTCTATAAAAATGTGGTGCGCCCCAGCGGGCTGGTCAAGCCGCACGTCATCGCAGACAATCCAGAGCCGCACCGTTTCGCCATGCTGGTGGGCGGCGTGTTTAACCTGGCGGCGACCCTGGCGCTGCTGGCGGGGCTGCCGGCGCTGGCGTGGGTGCTGGTGGGCGTGGTGGTGGTGCTGGCGAACCTCAACTTCTGGCTGAATTTTTGCATGGGCTGCTGGATGTACTACCAGTTGAATCGTTTTGGCGTGCCGGGTTTTAACCAGGCGCCGATCAAGGAGCAGTCGTCATGATCGAACGTTTGCTGCTGGTGGCGCTGCTGTTTGCGCTGGGCTACCTCGTATACGCTTATAGCAAACGCCGCCAGATTCGCCATACCACCGAACTGCATATTCTGCGCGATCCGGTGTTGGCGCACGTCAAAAGCGGGACGCCGGCCATCATCTACTTTACGACGCCGCAGTGTGTCCCCTGCCAGACGGTACAGCGTCCGGCGCTGGCGGTGGTGGAGCGCGAACTGGGCGTGCAGGTGGTGAAGATCGACGCCACGCTCGACCCGGCCGCTGCCCAACGCTGGGGCGTGCTGTCTGTGCCGACGACGTTTATCCTGGACAGCGCCGGGCGCACGCGCGATGTGAATTACGGCGTCGCCCCACTGGACAAGCTCAAGCGCCAGATCACGGCGCTCAACGAACTGAGCGCGTAGGAAACCTCTTTTACAGTAAGGGAAAAGCATGGAAGCGCTGATCAATCATCTGGAAAGCCTCTCGAAAGAGGAAATCAAACGCTACAGCCGGCATGTCATCATGCCGGAGGTGGGTATCGAAGGACAGCGGCGGCTGAAAGCGGCCAGCGTGCTGTTGATCGGCACGGGCGGGCTGGGCAGTCCGCTGGCGCTGTATCTGGCGGCGGCGGGCATCGGGCGTATCGGGCTGGTGGATTATGATGTGGTGGACGAAACCAACTTGCAGCGGCAGGTGATTCACGGGCAGAGCAGCGTGGGCAAGCCTAAGCTGGACAGCGCGGCTGAGCGTATGCGCGACATCAACCCGTATCTTCAGATCGACAAGTACAATGTTCCGCTGACTTCGGAAAACGCGCTGGAATTGTTCGCGCCGTATGCTGTGATTATCGACGGCACGGATAATTTCCCAACGCGCTATCTGGTCAACGATGCCTGCGTCAAGCTGGGCAAGCCCAATGTCTACGGTAGTATTTTCCGCTTCGAGGGGCAGTTGAGCGTGTTTTACGCCAAAGAGGGGCCGTGCTATCGCTGTATGTTCCCGGAACCGCCGCCGCCGGGGCTGGTGCCCTCGTGCGCCGAAGGCGGCGTGCTGGGGATTCTGCCGGGCACGATAGGCACGTTACAGGCGACGGAGGCGCTGAAGCTCATTCTGGGCATTGGCGAGCCGATGATCGGCAAAATGCTGTTGTACGACGCGCTGGAAATGAGCTTTACGACGATCAAAGTGCGCAAAAATCCGGCCTGCCCGGTGTGCGGTGTGCCCGCCGAGGAGGTACAGTTGATCGACTACGAACAGTTTTGCGGCGTGCCGGCGCATGATCGCAGCACGTTCCACGCAGAAACCTCGAACGGAAGTCAACCCATGAAAACAGTCACAGTACGCGAGCTGAAAGCGCGGCTGGACGCGGGGGAAAAGCCGCTGATTCTGGATGTGCGCGAGCCGCACGAATGGCAGATCAGCGCGCTGGAGGGCACGCTGCGCATCCCCAAGGGCGACATCCAGATGGCGAAAAACGCGGTGCTGGCAGGGCGCAAGCTGCACGAGGAAACCGTGCTGGCGCAGATTCCGCAGGACGCCGAGATCATCGTTCACTGCCGTTCGGGCGTGCGCAGCGCCGACGTGATCCGTATGCTTCAGGAAGTCGGCTATCAGGGGACGCATCTGAGCAACCTGAGCGGGGGGATTCTGGCCTGGGCGCGCGAGATCGACCCGGCGATGGCGACGTATTAGAGGCCAATTCTCCTCGCAATCCAAGCGGTGCGGCCGGGCGGCGCGCGTTTGCTCAGCCTCAGCGCCGTACCCCTGGTATCAGATCGCAGGTTAAATTTGCGTCTGAAACTTTGACCGCTGTGCCTGCCAGCACTATACTCGTAGCGCACTTGAGAACGATCAAAACGGCAGGGCTGCGTTATGGCTTTTGAAAATCTTGTCGGGCAAACGCTGGGGCAATATGAACTGCGCGAGCTGCTGGGGGCGGGCGGCATGGGCGCGGTGTATCGCGGCTACCAGACGACGCTCAAGCGCGAAGTGGCGGTGAAGGTGCTGCCGGCGCAGTTGGCGCAGCAGCCGGGCTACATCGAACGCTTCACGCGCGAGGCCGAAACCGCCGCCGCGCTCGAACACCCGCATATCGTGCCGATTGTCGATTATGGCACGCAGCGCGGCGTGAGTTTTGTGGTGATGCGGCTGCTGCCAGGCGGCACGCTGGCCGAACGGCTGGCGCAGCGCGAAGAAGCCGGGCTGCCGCTGCCGTCGTTCGAAGAAATCACGACGCTGCTTAAGCAAATCGGCAGCGCGCTGGATTACGCCCACGCCCACGGCGTGATTCACCGCGACATCAAGCCCAGCAACATCATGTTCGACAATCATGGCAATGCCTATCTGGTCGATTTTGGCATCGCCAAGCTGCTTGCCGGCGGGGGCGCAATCCTGACGGCGACCGGCATGTCGATGGGGACACCGGTTTATATGCCACCGGAACAGTGGCGCGGCGAAGAACTAACGCCCAACGCCGATCAATATGCGCTCGGCATTATCGCCTACGCCATGCTGACCGGGCGCGTGCCCTTCGACGCCGAAACGCCTTTTGCACTGATGCATAAACATGTGAACGAAGCGCCTACGCCGATCACCGCCTGGCGTTCGGACGCGCCCGCCGCGGTCGGGCTGGTGCTGGAGCGCGCGCTGGCTAAAAAGCCGGAAGACCGCTTCCCGACCTGCACGGCCTTCGCGCAGGCCTTCGAAAGTGCGGTGACGGGCGTGGATAGCAAAATGTCGGGCATGTTCACGTTCAA
The DNA here is from genome assembly GCA_013388745.1 of Chloroflexota bacterium. GTDB lineage: Bacteria > Chloroflexota > Anaerolineae > Aggregatilineales > Phototrophicaceae > JACAER01. Next base: position 18,070 of record JACAER010000014.1, on the reverse strand, counting down.
GCTGAAGCCCATGCCCAAGCCAGCGCCGCGTCCTACAGGCACGCCGCTGCCGGAATACACGCCCGCCGGCCCCAACGAAAAAACGATTACTGATTCGACGCCTGTGGCGCCGCCGCCCGCCGCGCCGCCCCCCACTGCGCCTATCGGGCAGGGGCCATCCGGCGGCGGACGTAATCCGCTGCTGTGGGTGATCGCCGTGATTGTTGTGTTGGCGCTGATCGGCGGCGGGGCTTTGGGCATTAATTACATCAACGAGCAGAACGCGATCCGCGAAGCCACACAGGTTGCTGTAAACATGACGGCGACGGCCACGCTGTGGACGCCGACACCCACGCCCACCAACACGCCCACGCCGACGGCCACCTATACGCCGTCGGTCACGCCTACAGTCGAAGTCACGACGCTGGAAATCGACAACATCGAGGTCATCAACGACGGCGCGGCGCGTCTCATCACCGTGAATTACAACGTCGTGGAAAGCTTCAATACGCAGATGTATATGGGCGCCAGCATCGAGCGCGACGGCAATTTTGTCTCCTACACCTTTGAACCCGCGCTTATCAGCAAAGGCATCGGCACCACCATCGTCACGCTGACCTATACGGGCACAGAGCCGATCACCTCCAGCGGCATTACCCTTTTCCTGTACACCGAAGACAACAGCGCCTCGTTTTTTGTGCAGACCTTCCCCTATGAGGAGGAATGGCTGCCGGCGGTTTCGGCCAGCGGTTTTGTCGTGCGTGATACGCTGTCCTACGGCGACAGCGGCGAGAGCAGCCTGGAAACCGATAGCAGCGAGGCATGGGAATTCGAGGGGCAGGAAGGCGATGTCGTCAATGTCAGTGTCCGCAGCCGCGATCTCAGCGTGATGACGCTGGAAATGTACAATGCCGACGGGACACGCCTGACCTATGATTTCAGCAGCGGTGAAGACTTTTTGCCCAGCATCGTCGCCTATATTCTGCCGGCAGACGGCACATATACCGTCGTCGTCATCAACGCGGACAGCAGCAACGGCGATTACGAAGTGCTGATCGATACCATCGACATCAGCAATGAAGGCCGCCTGCGCGTCGGCGCTGTCGAAGATAACGAAGTCGAAGATGTGGGCGGCGACTGGTGGTCGTTCCAGGCCGACGCCGGCGACATCGTGCGTATCACGCTCTTTACGGAAGATTTTGACCTGAGCAACATCATGTACCTGTACGCCCCCGATGGCGTGCTGGTGCAGTATACCTACTTTAACTTTGAAGCCCTCGTGCTGCCGCAGGACGGCACGTACCGCCTCCACGTGCGCGGCACGCAGCAGGACACCGGAACGTATACGCTCAGCCTGAGCGGCGGCGAAGGCATAGTCAGACCGGGCGTGACCACCGAAGCCCGCCTGAGCAGCGGCGAAGTGGCGCTGTGGGGCTTCAGCGCGCGCGCGGGCGATGTGATCGCTATCGAAACCTTCAGCCGCGATTTCGATACGGCCTTCAGCCTGTATAACAGCACGGGCAGTTTCCTGTTCTTCAACGACAACAACAACGAAGGCGACGACGCGCTGCTTTCGGCCTTCCTCGTGCCCGCCGACGACACGTATGTCGTGCTGGTGCGCTCTTCCGACAATAACGACGGCGGCGACTATGAACTGCGTGTTGATGAGAGCAGCGCGCCGCTGGCCGGCGAACTGAACTACGGCGACGTGTTCGAAGCCGAAGCCGAAGAAACGGGCGGCAACTGGTATACGTTTGAAGGCCGCGAAGGCGATGCGGTGGCGATCGCCATGGCCGGCGGGCGCGGTTTCGACACCTATCTCGTCCTTTACGGCCCGGACAACACCATTATCCGCAGCGACGACGACAGCGGCCTGCTGGCGGATTCGTTCCTGTTCGCCGTTTTGCCCGCCGACGGGACGTACACGCTGGTGGCGCGCGCCTACTTCGGCACGCCCGGCGATTATCAACTCAGTCTCGAACAGGTGGACGACATCAGCGGCTATGCCCTGTCCTATGTCAATCCCAGCGGCGATGTCGATGTGTACGACGGCCCCAGCCGCAGCCGCTACGATGTGGTGGCTACGCTTTCTAACTTCGAGGTTTTTTACGTCGTCGGCCAATCCCGTGACGGCGACTGGTACAAAATCGGCAGTCTGAGCGGCGAGGAACGCTGGATCGCGGCCAGCGAAGTGGTTGTTCTGGGTACGATCGACAATATCCCGGTGGTAGACGCGCCCTGAGTTGCGTGCATTCGCCGGCGGGATTCGTTACTATAGAAGTTAATTCTAAGGTGGCGAATCACAATGCGCATTCAACGGCATTATCATGCTTCTGGCATTTATGCTCCGGTGCGGCGGCGGCGGCGCGGCGGCGGCGGCTGTTTTTCCGCGCTGGTGCTGGTCGGGCTGTTTCTGGGGCTGCTTACGCTGGCATGGAATTGGATGGACAATTGGCTGAACAGCGCTGCCGGCCCGGTAGACAGCAGTTTATCGGGCGCGCAAGCGGCTTTCGCGCGCGGCGATCTCGACACGAGCGTGCAGTTGGCGCGCCAGCTTTGGGAACGCACGCCCGACAATCTGGCGGCGCTGACGCTGCTGGTGCGCGCGCTGATTTATCGCAGCTACAGCGAATACAATCGGGCGATTGACCGTGAGATCGCGCTGGAAATCGCCGCGGCCGCTGTGGAACGTTTCTCCAACAACCCCGATGCGCTGGCGGTGTATGCCTTCGCGCTGCAAGCCGATGGGCAGCCCCTGGAGGCGGCGCAGCGTGCCGAGCGCGCGCTGCAAAGCAATCCCAATCAGACATTGGCACGGCTGGCGCTGGCGCTTTCCTACGGCGCGGTGGGCGGTTTTGATGTCGCACTGCGCGAAGGCCAGCGTGCGGCCAGTCAGTCCGATTACCCGCTGGATACGCTGCGTGTTTTGGCGATCGCCTACAGTGATCTGGGACGCTACAGCGAAGCGATTGCCGCTATCGAGCGCGCCATAATCCTTAACCCGCGCCTGCTCCCGCTGTATTTCGAGCGCGCGCTGTATGCGCTGCAAGTCGGCGATGCCGATGCGGCGACAGTGGCGTATTTTCAGGTGTTGGCCTATGCGCCGGATAACGTCAAAGCGCGGCTGCGGCTGTGCGAGCTTTCGAGCATGATGCGCGAGCGCGAGGCGGCGCTGACCTACTGCGGCGAAGTCACGCAGCGCGCGCCGGATTGGTCGGAGGGCTGGTATCGGCTGGGGCGCGAATATTTTTTGCAGGGCGATTTTGCCGCCGCGCAGAGCAACCTGCACCGCTGCTCTACGCTGCAAACGCTGCAAAATGTGCCGCTGGCAGAGCGGCGTTTCGAGTGCTGGTATTTGCAGGGGCAGGCGGCAGAAATTCTTGGCGACTGCGCGGCGCTGGTCGCCACCTACAACGAGTTTCTGGCGATGGTCGCCAACACGGGCTTGCCGCAGACGTGGAGCTATCCGCCGGAAGGCCCACCGCAGTGCGCCAATGTGACTCCGCCGCCGTAAAACCCTTGCGCGCCCGAAAAGGCTTACGACGCAACGGGCTTCAGCCCTTTCAGGCTCATCAGCGCCACGAGTTTTTCGCTCTCGCCATCTTTAATCAGCACGCCGCCGCGTTCGGCGTCGCTGAAGGTGTAAAAAGTGCGCACGCTGCTGTCGAATTTGGCGCGAATCTGCTGGTCGAGCTTGTCGGCTTCTTTGCTGTGCGTCAGGATGACAAAATCGTCACCCTGAATACCGACAAAATCGTCGGACGTGCCCTGCTGGCCGACGGCGTCCTGCATCAGCTTGGCGGTGTGCGCCATGACCTCTTTGGCGGCCATAAAACCATACACTTCGTTGAAGGCCGCATAGCCTTCCAGCCCGTAGCGCAGTTCGCGGTAGGACGCGCTGCCCTGCTGGCGGCGGCTGATTTCGTCGTGCACCAGTTGGCCGGTGGGCAGGCCGGTGCGCGGCTCGTGCAGGCTTTCGCTGGTGGCACGGCGGATGGCGCCCTGCACGCGCAGCCGCAGTTCATCAATATCGAATGGCTTGGTGATATAGTCGTCGGCGCCCAGTTCCAGCCCCCTGACCTTGCTGGAACGCTCGTCGCGCTGCGTCAAAAACAGGATTGGGATGTAGCGCGTCAGCGACATATGGCGCAGACGCACGCATACATCATAGCCGTCCATTTCTGGCAGCATCACATCCAGCAGAATCAGGTTGGGAAAGCGCGTGCGCGCCTGTTCCACGCCGAGCGGGCCGGTTTCGGCGTGCAGCACTTCATAGTCGTGCGACTCGAAGTACATAATCAACATTTCGGCGACATCGAAATCGTCTTCGATAATCAGGAGACGTTTTTTGGACATAGGCTATTCATCCCCCAGAACCGCGCTCACCCGGAACTGCCCGGCGTCGGTATCGGCGGCGTTGGCGAGCGCCACGGCGGGCGGCAGCGGCGGCTGCGCGACATCCGGGCGCAGCACGTTTTTCAGCGGCAGCACCGAGGCGGTGGGCGGAATGTGCGACGTGTCGAGTTCTTGCAAGCGCTCAAAATAGCGCAGGATGTTGGTCAACTGCCCGGCGTAGAGCGCGCTTTCTTCGGCGCTCAGGTCTAGCTTCGCCAGTTCGGCGATTTGGCGGATTTGCTCATGCGTCAGTTCCAATGCCGCGCGCTCCCTCAGCTTCCTAACCACTGCGCCCTTATTATAGCACCGAAGCGCAGCGTTAAGGCAAAAGGCGATTCGGGGAGACCGCCCAAAATCGCGCAAACTCGGCTTTCTCCAAAATGCGGATAGTGCTATAGTTTTTAAGGAACGTTAAACAGGGGCAGACATGGATCTGGAGACGATCATCACCGCCAAGCGCCAGGCGTTGCAACAACGCAAGGCCAAAACGCCGATTGACGCAGTGCGCGCGCTGGCCAGTATGCAAAAGCGCCCGCAGCCGGTGCTCAACACCGTCGGCGCGCATGTCGCGCTCATCGGCCAGGTCAAACATGCTGTCTCGCGCACGGGCAGCCTGCTGGAAACCTATGATCCGGTGAGTATGGCGCTGCGTTTCGCGCGCGGACGAGTCGATGCTATCGCTCTGTTCAGCGATTCCACCGTTTATGGGCGCGGGCTGGACGATCTGACGCTGGTTGCGCGCGCCGTCAACACGCCGCTCGTCAGCCAGGATTACGTGCTGGACGAATACCATGTGGTCGAAACGCGGGCGGCGGGCGCGTCGGCGCTGGTGCTCTCCGCCGATCTGCTGGATAAACACGCGCTGCGCACGCTGGTCAGCGCCACACAGCGCAACCGCATGACCAGCATCGTGCAGGTGCAGAACGAAGACCAACTGCGCTACGCCCTCAGCCTCAGCCCGCACGTCATCGGGCTGGGCGCCGCCGAAGAATGCAATCTGGACATCAACACACTGCTCCATCTGCGCGCGCTCGCCCCCCCATCGGTGCGCGTCATGATTATGTGCTGCCTGGAATCGCTGCGCGATGTCGAGCTGGCGCTGAAAATCGGTGTCGAGGCCGTCATCGTCTCGCAAGCGTTGTTCAGCAACGATGTCACCCTCAGCCAACTGCATACGCTGCTGCGGCGCACCGAGTAAGTGCGGCACACCGAATAAGTGGCGCTTGGGCGCAAATCAGTTAAAATAGTGTTCGTTCAAATGTCGTTCAGCATCACAACCGCCGGATAGGTCAGCGGGTGTCATTCGTATTGTGGAACAGCGCAGTCGGCCGAGGTATGGGTCGCTGCTGCCGACAACCCTCCCGCACACACGCACAGACCCCTCCGAGCGCGGCTTTCCAGCGTCTTTATCCTGTTTCAGAAGCGGGGGCATCTATGCTCAAAAAATTGTCTTTACTGCTTATTCCGCTGCTTATTCTCGTGCCCGTGGCGCTCGGTCTCTCGCAGGAACCGCCGCCGCCGCCCGTACAGCTCGAAATCACGGGCGTCAACCCCAGCAGCCTGCCGACGGTGATCGTTACCACCAGCGTCGTGGATGAACTCGGCCAGCCGATTCTGGGACTGACGGAAGAAAACTTCGCCGTCAGCGTGACCGGCGTTGATGGGCCAGTCGAGGGCGCGCGCGTGGTCAGTGTCGAAAATATCACCGACGACGCTGTGCCCTTCAGCGTTGTGCTGGTCATCGACACCAGCACCAGTATGGATGGCACGCCCTTCGCCGAAGCGCAAGAAGCCGCGCGCACGTTTGTCAACCTGATCAGCGACAACGACAGCGTGGCCATCATGACCTTCAACACCAGCGTGCAGTTGGCGCAGGACTTCACCACCGACAAAAATCTGCTGCTGGCGGTCATCGACGGCCTGACGATCGGCGGCCAGACGGCGCTGTACCAGGCCGGGCTGGAGAGTGTGTTGCAGGCGGCGCAGGCGCCTGATTCGCGCCGCGTGGTTATCCTGCTGAGCGACGGCGCGGAATTCGGCGGACACAGCGCCGCCGCGCGCGAAGACGCTCTGCGCCAGGCGATTATCGACGGCGTGCCGGTGTACACCATTGGGCTGGGCTTCGGCACGGATCGCTCGTACCTCGAAGCGCTGTCCGCCGGCACTAACGCGCGCTTCTACGAATCGCCCACAGAAGAACAGCTTGTGCAGATTTACAGCGATCTGGCGGCGCTGCTGCGTTCGCAGTACGTGATTACGCTCGACGTACCCGTGCCCGGCGACGGCAGCACCTATACGCTGGATGTCAGCGCCAGCACGCCCGACGGCAGCGACAGCGCCACCGCCGTGCTGCGCGCGCCCATCCCCGTGCCTTTTGTCGAAGTGCCGGAAGTCTCCGGCGCGCTGAGCGAAGCCACCGATCTGCAATTCTTCGTGTATGCCGACGACGCACTGACCAACGTCACGGCCACGCAGAGCGACGGCCAAACGCTGATTGCTGCCGATAATCCTGAAGGCGACAACAGCGAATATGCCTTCACTGTCAGCGTTGACCCGCGCAGTTTAGCCCCCGGCGTCTATACAGTCGATATTGCCGCCACGGACGAAGATGGCGACAGCGCCGCCGCGTCCTTCAGTTACGAAGTCGCCGCGCTGCCCAGCGAAGTAAGCATCAGCGGGCTGCCCGCCGCCGGCGAATCCCTGGCCGCCGCCGCCGACATCACGGTCAGCGTCGATTACAGCCAGACGCCCGTGAGCAGTGCGACGGTTACACTCAACGGCGAAGCAGTCGCCACCAGCGGCGACAGCCAGTCGCAGACCTTCACGCTTGAACCCTACACGCTCGATCCCGGCGACAATACGCTGCTGATTACCGTGACCGACGAGGCCGGCACCGTGACGGTTGTGGAGCAGGTGTTCACGGTGGCCACGCTGCCGCCCCTCATCACGCTCGATCTGGCCGAAGGCGCGGCGCTGACGGAAGAAACCGTCGTCAACGCCAGCTTCGTCAGCCAGGCGCCGATCGTGCATGTGGCGTGGTTCCTCGACGGCAGTGATCTGGCGCACCAGTTGAACGGCCCCTTCCGCATCACTATTAACCCGTTTGAACTCAGCACGGGCGAACATACGCTGACGGTTGGCGCGCAGGACGGCAACAACCAGACTTCTACGCTGGAAGTCACTTTCAGCGTGCCGGTTAGTGTCGCGCAAACAGCTACCGCGCTGGCGCCGACGGCCACGCCCACAGCGACGGCCACGCCCACAGCGACAGTCACCAACACCCCCACGCCATCGGCCACGCCCAGCCCGACGCTGGATCGCCAGTCCACGCAGCAAGCGCGCGAAACTGCCGCCGCGCAGTTCGCCGCCGACGCGCAGGCCACTTCCAACGCTATCGGCACAGCCACCGCCTCAGTGCAGGGCACGGCCCAGGCCAACACACAGGCCACTAGCGATGCGCAAGCCACGCTGGACGCCGCCGCCGCGCAGGCGACCAACGATGCGCAGGCGACCAATCAGGCGGTGGCAGCGATGAACGAAGCGCAGCAGACTGCTGCTGCCGCGACACAGGCCGCCGCCGACGCGCAGGCCACCGCCAACGCGCAATTGACCGCCGATGCGCAGGCTGCCGCCGCCGCGCAGGCCACCGCCAACGCGCAATTGACCGCCGATGCGCAGGCTGCCGCCGACGCGCAGGCCACCGCCAACGCGCAATTGACCGCTGATGCGCAGGCTGCCGCCGACGCGCAGGCCACCGCTAACGCGCAATTGACCGCTGATGCGCAGGCTGCCGCCGACGCGCAGGCCACCGCCAACGCGCAATTGACCGCCGACGCACAGGCCACCGCCAACGCGCAGGCCACCGCTAACGCGCAATTGACCGCTGACGCACAGGCCACCGCTAACGCGCAATTGACCGCCGATGCGCAGGCCAGCGAAACCGCCAACGCGCAATTGACCGCCGATGCGCAGGCCAGCGAAACCGCCAACGCGCAGGCCACCGCTAACGCGCGATTGACCGCCGACGCTGTCGTCGTTGCCAATGCCGCCGCCGCTCAAGCCAGCGAAACCGCCGCCGCGCAGGCCAGCGAAACGGCCGTCGCGCAGCAAACACTTGACGCGCAGGGCACGCTCGACGCACAGGAAACCGCCAACGCACAGGCCACCACCGACGCGGCGCTTGCCCTCACCGCCAGCGCGCTGGAAACCGCGCAGATCACGCCCACACGCACGCCGCCGCCCACACTCACCCCTATCGGCGCGCTCACTGAAGTCGAAGCGCAGACAGCGCCCGCCGACAACCTGCCCATGCTGCTGCTGGTCGGCTGTGGGCTGGGCTTGCTGCTGCTGCTGTTGATCTTCCTGATCCTCAACCGCCGCCGCCGCACCCGCCAATAAGCTGACCTGCTCGCGCACAGAGGCCGGAAAATGTCCGGCCTCTTTTTTTAGCGGGGTGGGGCGCAGCAGCGCAGCACAAATTGAACGTTGTTAAAATCGTGAAAGATTTCCGAAAGTTTCGCCGAGTCTCTCGCCATCTGTCTCAATGTTTGCTATAGTAAATATTAGAAATTAACAATGAAGGATATAGAACATGCCTGTTCATAACTCGGCAAAATCTGTTCAAAACCTGTTCAAAACCTGTTCAAAACCTGTTCATAACTCGGATTAGTGATGCGCTTACCTGTTCATAACTTTAGATTGGTACACTTACTTATTAAGCTTACCTGTTCAAAACACGCCAGAGTTATGAACAGGGCCTGTTCATAACTCTCGTAACATGTTTTGTAATTATTTGGGTTTTCTTGCGATATTAAGGGGTCACAGCGGTTCGTGTTTGCGATAAAATTGCATATTTAGCTCATAAATTCTAAAGTTTTGAACAGGTTTGAACAGCCCTACTACTACTAGTTATAATAGAAAGACACTCTCAGACACCATCTGTTTTAGAACAAAACCCGACGCCCTCCGTTCGCTAATCCATAAAGATGGTGTACACTATAATGGCAATCGCGGTCTTGGGGAGATGAGCGGTTATGGATCAGAACAATCTTGGCACCCACATTCAGGAACTCGAAAACAAAGTCGCAGTTCTGACGCGCCTGGCCGAAGTCAGTACAGTGCTGAATTCAACCCTCCAGCTTGAGCGGCTGCTGGGCTACCTGATGGATGCCGCCGCCGACATCGCAGGGGCAGAAGCGGCTTCTGTGCTGCTGTGGAATCACCGTTCGCACCAATTGTTCTTCGCCGCGACCACTACCGGCAGCACCTCGCAAGCGCTGATCGGCAAGCCTGTGCCGCTGGAAGGCAGCGTAGCCGGCATGATTATGCGCGAACGCCGCCCAGTGGTGATTAACGACGCGCTCAACGACCCGCGCATCTACAAAAAAGCCGGGCAGGAAATCCAGTTTGTCACCCGTTCTCTGCTGGGCGTGCCGATGACCTCCAAAGACAAATTGATCGGCGTGATGGAAGTCCTGAACAAACGGCGCTTGCCCTGGACAGACGAAGATCGCCAGTACATGACGGTGCTGGCCTCCCAGGCCGCCGTCGCTATCGAAGCGGCGCAGATGCTGATGGCGCTGCAAAAGGCCAACGAAGAACTCAATGAACTGGATAAACTGAAAAACGACTTTATTGCCATCGCCTCGCACGAATTACGCACGCCGCTGGGCGTGATTATGGGCTACGCCAGCTTCTTGCAGGAAAGCGAAGACAACGAGGTCAACGAGCACGCGACCAAAGTGCTGGAAAGCGCGCTGCAACTGCGCGGCATCATCGAAGGCATGACCAACCTGCGCTACCTCAAACAGAAAGCCAGCGAACTGGTGCGCGAGCCGGTGCCACTGAGCAAACTGCTGCGCGATGTCAGCCGCGAAGCCGCAGTGCAGGCCAGCGCCAAAGAACACCAGGTGGACATCCGCTTCCCTGCCGACGATATTCATGTGTATGTCGATGCCGGGCGCATGCGCATGGCGCTCAACAACCTGTTGAACAATGCTGTGCGGTTTACGCCCGATCGCGGCCAGATTCACGTGGAAACGCGCCTCAACGGACAGGAAGAAGTCGTCGTCTCGATCAACGACAACGGCATCGGCCTGACTGAAGAACAGATGAAGCGCATCTTCGACGAGTTCTATCAGGTCGAAGACCACATGATCCGCAAGCACGGCGGACTCGGCATTGGCCTGAGCATCGCCAAAGCGGTGATTGACGCGCACGGCGGGCGTATCTGGGCGACGAGTCCGGGACTGAACAAAGGCGCGACCTTCTACCTGTCGATCCCGCTCGCCAGCGCCGACATGCTCGCCAAAGCACGCAAATAGGCAGCGCGGAGTTCAAAATGCGGGCTTGGCGCAGGGGCGAATCATGACTCGCCCGCGTATGATTCCCCCGTTTCATGATGTTCGGTGCACGTGTCGTAGAAACGCGCGACTCCTGCATCGTTTTGCGCCTGCCCCTGCGTTATAATCAAGAAATCCTTTTATGCCAAATAGTGTACGGAGTGACCATGAGCTAAAGCCCACCACGAGGGATGAAAATGCAGCTCAGTGATCGTTTTTGTATTTGCTAACAGCTATCAGCTAATCGCTAAAAGCTATTTTCAGGAGAGTGCCACATGTCGGTCAGTTTTAAATGGCTCGGTCACTCCGCTTTTTTCATGGAAATCGACAGGCATCCGGTGGTCTTTGACCCCTTCCTTAACGGCAACCCGCTGGCCGCCGCCCGCCCCGAAGACCTGGACGCCGAACTGCTGTTCCTGTCGCATGGGCACGGCGATCATATCGGCGATACTATCGCGATCGCCAAACGCACGGGCGCCAAAGTCATCTGCAACTTTGAAGTCGGCAACTGGCTGCTGGATAAAGGCGTGCCGCATGTGCATCAGGGCAACCCCGGCGGCGGCTTTGATCACGGCTTTTTGCACGCCAAATTCACCGTCGCCTTTCACAGCTCGTCCATGCCCGATGGCAGCTACGGCGGCGTGCCGCACGGCTTCCTCATTACCAGCGCTGCCGCTGGCAAGCGCATCTACTACGCCGGCGACACCGCGCTTTTTTCCGATATGCAGTTAATCGGCCAGCGGCAGATCGACATCGCCTTTTTGCCTATCGGCGACAACTTCACCATGGGGCCGAGCGACTCGATTCAGGCCATCAAGTGGCTGCGCCCGCGCTACGTCTTCCCCATGCACTACAATACCTTCGACATGATCGCGCAGAACGCGGGCGAATGGGCCAACCATGTGAGCCGCGAGACCGATTCGCAGCCTATCGTGCTCGATCCCGGCGGTGTCTTCACGCTGCCCTGAGCCGGTATCGGCATGTTTTGTTAGCGACGGAGCGTGCCTTGTCCGCTGGCAGCGGACGAGGCAGGCCGCACCCCGCTTCAAAAACACGCAACTGATCACGTCCTATTCACGCCGTTTTCATCTTTGCCCGCTATGCTGTTTGTGATTTTTCGCACAGAAAGCGCCCTGCGCGGGCAAGGATGTGGTTTCCCTATGTGGCGTGTGCTGCTGCTGGCCCTGTGTGCCGTCGCTATCGCTCTGTTGGGCTTCAGCCTCATCGATTCGAACGGCGGCGGCGAAGTGGGCGCCACCGCGCTGCTGGTGGACGTGAACACCGACAGCAGCGGCTTCGCCCGTGCGCTCGCCCCCTGGGAGTGGCAGTTCCCGCGCGATCACGGCCCGCACCCCGCGTTCCAGACGGAATGGTGGTACTACACCGGTAATGTCGCCACCGCCGACGGGCGGCGCTTCGGCTACCAGTTCACCGTCTTTCGCCGCGCGATCAGCCCCACTGCCGCCCGCAGCGAGTCCGAATGGCGCAGCGACCAGATTTACATGGCGCATTTCACGGTCAGCGACATCAGCGGCCAGCGCTTTTACCACGACGAGCGTTACAGCCGCGGCGCGGCGGAACTTGCCGGGGCCAGCAGCGATCCTGTGTACCGCGTGTGGCTGGAGGATTGGCAGGTGATAGCGCTGAACGCCGACGCCACGCAGACACAGATCAGCGCCGACGCGGGGACGTTCGCTGTCACAATGACCTTACAGCAGGTCAAACCACCGGCGCTGCAAGGCGATAACGGCCTGAGCGCCAAAAGCGCGACTCCCGGCAACGCCAGCTACTACTACTCGCTTTCGCGCCTGGTCACGGAGGGCAGCATGCGTATCGGCGGCGAAAGCTTCGCCGTCAGTGGCTATACGTGGATGGATCACGAATTCAGCACCAGCGCGCTCGGCAGCGATGCGCTTGGCTGGGACTGGTTCGGGCTGATTTTCGACAACAATACCGAATTAATGGTCGGGCAAATTCGCCTGGTGGATGGCGAGCGCGAGCCGTATTTCGGCGGCCTGTACGTGCGCGAAGACGGCAGCACCGTGTATCTGGACGCTGCCGACTTTACGATTACGGCGCTGGACACCTGGACAAGCCCGCACACCGCCGCCGTATATCCGTCCGGTTGGGAAATCGTCGTCACCCTGCCGGACAGCGCGCCGCTGCGTCTGACGCTTACACCGCTGCTGCGCGACCAGGAACTGCATAACGGCGCGATTGCCTACTGGGAAGGCGCGGTGCAGATCGGCGGTGACCTGAGCGGCTACGGCTACGCAGAACTCACGGGTTACGCCGACACCATGACCGGGCGCTTCTGAGTTGAAAAACGCAGGTCTTCTGGTACATTCAACCGCATACCAGAGGAAAAACGATGTTAAGTCACTGCGGTTTATATTTCACCGACACGCATATCCATGCGGCACGCAAAGAGCAGGCGCGCGAGCCGCTGCGCAGCGCGTGGTCGCTGCTGCGTAAAACCCCGCCCGCCGAAGCGCTGCCTTTGCTCGTCAGCAGCGGCCTGCGCTGGCGTTTTGACGATGATCGGGAGGCTGGTTTGCGCGCTGCCGCGCTGCTGGCAGAAAGTGTGTTTCCTGCTGGCGGTGATTTCGAGAGCCTGCGCACGCTGGCCGCGCTGGGGCAAAGCTTCGAGATGCTGCGCCCGCTGCTGCCGCCCGAAGCCCAAAGCCGCTGGGCGCAGGCCTTCGCCGGGCATGTGGCCGCGCTGCCCGCAAGCGCCGCCTATCATGAGCGGGTGTGGCGGTTGCTGCTCGACCTGATCGCGGCGATCGTGTGCGACGATACGCAGCCCTTCCCCGCCATCGCCGAGTCTTTCCGCCGCAGCGTGCGCGAGGATATTCACCCCGACGGCTATGTGCGCCCCGCCGTCGAAGAACAACCCGAAGGCAGTTATCTGCGCCATATCGCCTGTACGCAGGCGCTGGTGCTGCTGGCCGAAGCCGGGCAGCACGCCGGGCTTGACCTGTGGCGCTATGAACATCGCGGCGTTTCGGTTGTCACCGCCGTCGCCTACCCCCTGTACTACTACTATTTCCCGCAAAAATGGCGCTGGTTTCCGCACCTGAGCGAAGAAGAAGCGCAAAGCGCGTTCCGCCAGCATGGCGGCTTTCTAGAGATTGTCCAGCGCCAGCGCCCGCTGCACGACATCGGCCTGCTGCTTAAGGAATGGCGTCCGCTGTGGGACATATGCGGCGGCGGCCTGACCACCCTGACGCACGCCGCCCCGTCCAAACGCCGGCTGTTCGGCTGAAATGCGGCAGGCACGCGACCTTTAGTTGTGATTCGAAGTTGTGTGCTATAATTCACCTAAACTATGCGGCTTGGGCGTCTGGAGTCAAGGGAAAATGACGACGATTACCCTCAAAGATTACTGCGAGAAATTAGAAGATTTACTGAAAAACGACGCCAACGCCGAAACGATTCATCACTGCCGCCATATCCTGCAATTCTTCCCCAAAAACGTGCAGGTCTATCGCTATTTGGGGCGCGCGCTGCTGGAAAACGGCGAATATGCCGAAGCCGCCGAAGTGCTGCGGCGTGTGTTGGGCGTGTATCCCGATGATCTGACCGCGCACGCCGGGCTGAGCGTGGCCTATCAAAAGCTCAACCAGCCTGACGACGCCATCTGGCATCTGGAACGCGCCTTTGAACAAGACCCCAACAATCAGGCGTTGATCGAAGAGCTGCGCGAACTGTATCTGCGCTATCGCAAGGTCGAATACAACAAGCTCCAGTTGACGACCGGGGCTGTGGCGCGCCAGTATGCCCGCAGTGAACTCTATGGGCAGGCCATCGATGTCTTGCAGCAGGCGCTGGAACGCACGCCCGAACGCGCCGATCTGCGTGTGCTGCTGGCGCAAACCCTGTGGAACGCCAGCCAGCGCATCGAGGCCGCCGAAAAAGCGCTCGACGTGCTTGACACCCTGCCGGACTGTATGCCCGCCAACCGCATCCTGACCGAACTCTGGCTGTCCGAAGGCCGTCCCTCCGATGCGCAGCGCTACCTGAACCGCCTGGAAGCGGTTGAACCGTATCTGGCGCTGGAACTCGCCAAAGGGCAGGCCGCCGACAGCGATCTGGTGCTCGAAGAACTGGATTACAGCCGGCTGGCGCAGCAGGAATTGGCGATGGCCAGTCCCGATTGGCTGCTGGATCTCGGAGAAGCGATGCCGCCGACCCCGCCGGTGAAGCAAGAGGCCGCGCCGCCCACAGAGCCGCCCGCGCCGGCAGAAAGCGACGATTGGCTGCAAACCTTGCAGGATACATCGGCAGAGCAGACGGTCAATTTGAGCAAAGACGAGCTGCTGGCCGCCAAACGCGCCGCCGCCGAGCGCGCCAAAGCCGCCGGGATCGAGCCGCAGCCGGATTTCGCGGAAAATCTCGAAGACGAACTGCCCCCCGCCGACCCAGACTCGAATCTCGAAGACCTGTTTTCTGATCTGCCGGCTAACGCCAGCGCTACCAGCGGTTTTACCGACTTTTTGCAGGCCATCGCCAACGCGCCCATCGAGCGCCCGGCGACGCCTATTCCGCCCACTGCGCCGCGCGTCGAACCAGAGGACGATGACGCGCTCAACTGGCTGCAAGACGACGCCGAAGCCCAGCCGATGGCGTCTACAGACAGCGCCGACCCGCTCGCCTGGATGCGCAATGCCGGCGTCGAAATCGACGACACGCAGCAGCGCAGCACCCCCGGCGACTTGTTCGGCGCGGAGGATGACGCTACACCCATGCGCCAGCAGCAGGAACACCCGATGGCCTGGTTGCAGCAGTACGACGAAAGTGCCACCGCCGATATGCAGCCCGAAGCGCAAATCGACGAAGACGCCGACCCGCTCGCCTGGATGCGCGATGCGGGGATGGAAGTGGCCGATAAAACCCCCACCAGCCGCCCCAAAACTGAAGCCGCCGCGCCCAAAAGCGCGCCCAGTGCCCAATCCCTGAGCGACGAAGCGCTGCTGGACGAAATGCTGCATATGGAGCAGCTTTCCAAAACCAGTTCGTGGGAAATGCCCGCTGTGCCGCCCGAAGAGAGCGCCGAAAACGCTGCCCAACAGGCAGAGGGCGACGCTGACGAAATGCCGGAGTGGCTGGAAGTGCAGGCGCCTGCCGATGATGAGTTCGCCGCGCCCGCTGAAGAAGCCTTCGCCGCGCCCGCTGAAGAAGAGGCGTTATACTGGTTGCAAGACAGCGAAGACGAGCAAGCGCAGCCTGTGCTGGCTGCTGAAGATGCGCCTGCCGAGGAATCGGCCTTAGCGGAATGGCAAAACCCTATGCCTGAAGAACAGCAGCCTGATTGGTCGATGCACGACGACGCGCAGCCGGAGATGAGCGACAGCAGCGGCGACGCCGGCTATGTCCCGCCCCCGGAAACGCTGGCCGAGCCAGAAGCGCGCGAGGCGGTGCCGCTGGCGGAAATCGACGATGATCCCGATTTTATCGTCAGCCCGCCTACGCCCGAAACGCTCTCTGAGATTGCCGCGCAGGTGGCCGCCGCGCCTGTTGAACCGCCGCCCGCTGAACCGCTGCCGTTTGAAGACTCGACGGTCATTCTGCCCGATGCAGCGCCGGCCCCTGCCGAAGAACTGCCCGACCTGATGGCGCTTTCTGCCGCGCCCGCCGATGAATTCCCCGAAGCCGAATATGGCTGGACAGAGCCGGCCCTGGATTTCGCGCCCGGCGCCGAAGCGCTTCCCGCCGCTGAAGCTGCTGACAATGGCAGCCTGGCGTGGATGGATGAGAGCGACGTGCCCGCCGCCGCCGCGCCGACTGAAGAAGAAGACCCGCTCGCCTGGATGCAGGCCAGCAGCGTTGAACTCAGTGATGAGGAAGCGGCGCTCGCCGAAGAAGAAGAAGCCGCGCAAGAAGACATGCCGGACTGGTTAACGGGCATGAGCGTGGAAGAAGAGGCCGAAGCGGAAGCCGAACCCGAAATGAGCTTCGGCTGGATGGATGAATCGCTCGCCGAAGAACAGCCGCTCGCTGTCGAAGACGAGGAAGAAGCGCTCGATTGGATGGTCGAACCCACTGCGCAGGGCGACATCCCCGATTGGCTCAGCGAGTCTACCCCCGTGACTAGTGTGCAGACGCCAGCGCAGGGCGACATCGACTGGATGGCCGAAATGGAAGCCGTCGCGCCCTCACAAGAGGATGCGGCCGAGCCTGCCGCCGCTGCGATGGAAGACGAATTTAGCTGGATGGAACAGGACGCCGAAGAAGAGGCCGAAGCGCCGCTGATCGCGCAGGGCCAGACCGATTGGCTCTCCGCCGTTGGACTGCCCAAACAGCCCGCCGCAGCGCCGCAGGAGGATGAAGAAAGCGACTACGAGTGGATGGCCGAAGTCGCCGAAGCCGAAGTCGCGGGCGAAGAGCGCCCCGAATGGTTTGACGACGACGAAGAAGCTGTCCAGTACACACCGCGCGCCGCTGCGCCAGCCGATGACCAACAGTTTTCGTGGATGCACGCGCTCGACGCGAAAACGCCGGCGCCCGCGCCAGCCAAAACGTCTGGCGTGCTCGATCAGGATTCTTTTGGCCTCGTCAGCGAAGAAGAATATGGGCTGGAAGAAGAATATGCCCCCGCACCCGCCGAAAACGCTCCCGATTGGCTCAACGCTATGGTGCCGGGACTCGATATCGACTACACCGCTGCTGAGGAAGCGCCGGTCGAACAATCGTTTGTAGAAGAAGCGCCCGCGCATCGCCAGCGCGCCGCCCAGCCCGAAGAAGCGCAGGCCGAATTTGGCTGGCTGAGTGCGATTGTGGAAGAAGAAACGCGCGCGCCGCAGGCGCCTGCCGTCATGCCCGAAACGCCCGCCGCGCCCAAACCGCGCGCCGCGCCGCGTTTCTCGTTCTCGCGCTTGCCCTCATGGCTGCGCCGCAAGCCAGAGTCGCCCGCGCCTGCCGCCGCGCCCGCCGTTTCTGAGCCGGAGTGGTTGCACGATTCGAGCGACACGGGCGATAATAGAGATGACGATGTAGATCTGCCCGACTGGCTGAAATAAACGTTCTTGCCTGAAAGGTGCGAGTGATGTCCGATACACCCGATTTCGAC
The DNA here is from genome assembly GCA_013388745.1 of Chloroflexota bacterium. Taxonomy (GTDB): domain Bacteria; phylum Chloroflexota; class Anaerolineae; order Aggregatilineales; family Phototrophicaceae; genus JACAER01. The sequence goes on along the minus strand of JACAER010000014.1, from coordinate 283 downwards.
AAGATGTCGCCCGAAGAAATCATGCGCTGGATGGAGTCGCTGGCCAAGCGCCAGGGGGCTTATGAAGGCTTTACTACGGCTGCCGATATGCAGGTAGCCGAGGTTGACCCTAACAGCGTGGTGATTGACGAGCCGGGCTACGTGCCTTACGGTCAAGAAAACAAGAAACCGGAAGAAAGCAAGCCCGCCGCCAAACCCGCGGTGACTGCTGCGCCCGCGCCCAAGCCCGCGCCACCCCCCACGCCTGTCGCGCAGCCTGCGCCGCCGCCGGCCCCCGCGCCCG
>JACAER010000052.1 GCA_013388745.1 Chloroflexota bacterium | reverse complement strand
GCCGTTGCTGGATTTCAGGCTCTGGCGCAGTCCTTGTCGTTCTTCATCGGTTAGTGTGCGTGCGTAGAGTGGTTTCATGCCTCCATTCAACACGATTTCCTCTCATTATTCAATCCCTTTACTCTGTGCTCGCACTAGCCACATGCACGCGCCTTCGCTACAATTGGTTTTGTAGGGTTTGACGATTTTTCAGAAAGCAACTGTTTCCTATGACCCCCTGGCCTGCTAAACCTTTCATCTATGAGATCAACACGTGGGTCTGGTTAAACACCCTCAGCCGCCGTTACCAACAACCGATTACGCTGGGCACGGTGCCCGACGCCGTGCTGGACGAATTGGCCGCGACAGGCCTGGACGCGGTGTGGCTGATGGGCGTCTGGCAGCGCAGCGCCGAGGCGCGGCGTTCGGCGCTGAATTACAAGCACGAATATGCCCACGCGCTGCCGGATCTCAGCGATGAGGATGTGATCGGCTCGGCCTATGCCATTTATGCCTACGAAGTCGAACCGCTGCTGGGCGGACGCGCGGAGCTGGCGGCGCTGCGCGAGCGGTTACAGGCGCGCGGGCTGCGGCTGATGCTGGATTTTGTGCCCAATCATACGTCTGCCGACAGCCTGTGGCTGCGCGAACATCCCGGCTATTTTGTGCAAGGCACGCCGCGCGATCTGAGCAAACGGGGCGATATGTTTTTCAGCACGCTCGACCATTGGGGGCGCACGACGATTGTCGCCCATGGGCGCGACCCCTACTTCCCGCCCTGGATTGACACCGCGCAGCTCAACGCCTTTGACGCGGACTATCGCCGCCAGACAATCCAGACGCTCAGCGACATCGCGGCGCAGTGCGATGGCGTGCGCTGCGACATGGCCATGCTGATGCTCAACAGTATTTTCGGGCAAACCTGGATCGGGCATGTCGATGATGCGCCAGAAACAGAGTATTGGGCGGAGGTAATTTCGCATGTCAAAGACGCCGCGCCCGATTTTCTGTTCATCGCCGAGGCCTATTGGGGGCTGGAATTCACCTTGCAGCAGCAAGGCTTCGACTATACTTACGACAAAGTACTGTACGATCGCATCGCCGAAGGCAGCATCGAAAAAGTCTATGACCATCTGAACGCCATCCACGAATTTCAAAAACGCAGTGTGCGTTTTGTCGAAAATCACGACGAGCCGCGCGCCAACGCCCACTTCGGCGAAGCCAAAACGCGCGCAGCTACCGCGCTGATCTGCACACTGCCGGGCATGGCGCTGCTGCACGACGGCCAGTTGGAAGGGCGGCGCGTCAAACTGCCGGTACAGTTGGCGCGCCAGCCGGAGGAAGCGCTGAACGGTACGCTGCGCAGCTACTATCAGGCGCTGCTGCAAGAAACACGCGCGCCGATTTATCAGCAGGGCGAATGGCAGTTGTTCGATATGGTGAATGGCGGGCTGCTGGCCTATGGCTGGCGCAGCGCCGATGCCGCGCGGCTGATCATCGTCAATCTGAAGGGCGAAGCGCAGCAGGGCATCGTGAATCTGGGCGGCTGGGATTGGTTGAGCGCGGCGACATGGGAGCTGCGCAGTGTGCTGGGCAGCAGCCGCACCACGCGCGCCGGCAAAGAACTGGTCAAAAGCGGGCTGGCGGTGGAAGTCGAACCGTATACGGCGATTATTTATCATGTCGAACGCGCCTGAAACAGTGGTGATCCCCGCGCGCGGCAGGCGACTGCGCAACCTGACGCTGGGTTTCGGCGTGCTGCTGCTGCTGTGGCTGGCGGTGGAAGATTTTTTTGCGCTGTCAGTGGCGCTGTATGGCGCGGGGCTGGCGGCGTTGATCGCGGCGCACAGTGTGCTGCGGCAGTTGGGCGGGAAAACGCTGGCGGCGCGTTATCTGCTGCCGGGCGCGGCGCTGCTGGGGGCGGCGTGGGGGCTGGGGGCGGCGCTGGCGACAGCGCTGCTGATGTTCTTCAAAACCGCCATGCACGCGCACGTTTTCCCCGATTTTCCGCCGGGGCAAATCCTGGCGCTGCTGGCACGCGCGCCGGCCTGGCTGCTGGCGGGGGCGCTGGCAGGTGTGGGGCTGGCGCTGCTGTGGCGCGCGAAGCAGCGCTCCGCGGTTTAGGCGGTTATTCCGGGAAAATTTTGCCGGGATTCAGAATGCCGTTGGGGTCGAGCGTGTGTTTGAGCGCGCGCATGACATCCAGCGCTGCACCGTGCTCCTGCGCCATGTAGGGTCGTTTGCCGAGGCCGACGCCGTGCTCGCCCGTCGCCGTGCCGCCCAGCTCGATCGCGCGGGTGACAATCGCGCGGTTGACAGCCATGGCGCGCTGATACGAGTCGGCGTCGTGGTGCAGCAGTTCGACGTGCACATTGCCGTCGCCTGCGTGCCCGATCATGTAGCCTTTGACATTTTCGGCGGCCAGCGCTTCGCGGGCGCAAGCGATGAGCGCCGGGTAGACGCTGATCGGCACAGCCACGTCCATAATGTAAATTTTGTCGTTGGGGTGCAGCCGCACCATGATTTCGTAGGAATGGTGACGCGCGTGCCACAGCTTTTTGCGCTCGGCGTTGTCGGTGGTGGCGCGGAAGCGGCTGGCGCCCAATTCGTCGCAAATCTGCTGGACCGCTTCCAGCCCCAGGCGCAGGGTTTCTTCGTAAGCCGCGTGGAACTCCATGAACAGCACCGGCTGCTCGCCCAGATCAACGCCTTCTTCGTGGTTGAGCATGCGGGCGTGTGCCTCGTCGATAAATTCCAGCGCCGCCGGGTCGAGTCCGCTGCCGCGAATGGCGACGACGGCTTCGACGGCTTTTTCGACGCTGGGAAACGAGGCGACGACGGCGCTCATATAGGCCGGAATCGGGGTGAGTTTGAGCGTGGCTTCGGTAATCACGCCGAGCGTGCCTTCGCTGCCGACGAACACATGCAGCAGATCGTAGCCTGAGGACTGCTTGACCGAACGCGAGCCGACGTGAATCAGCCGGCCATCGGCCAGCGCCACCTGCATGCGCAGCACATTGTCTTTGCTGGCGCCATATTTCACCGTGCGGATGCCCGCCGCGTTGTTCGCCAGCATCCCGCCGATGGTGGCGTTAGCGCCGGGATCGGGGGCGAAGAACAGGCCGTATTTGGCCAGTTCGGCGTTCATGTCCTTATAGGGGATGCCGGGCTGCACGGTGACCTGAAAATCGTCGGCGTGGACGCGCAAAATCTGGTTCATGCGCGCCAGCGAGAGCAGAATGCCGCCGCGCACCGCCACGCAGTTGCCCTCCAGCGAGGTGCCCACGCCCCAGGGGGTGACCGGCACGCGCGCGTCGTTGGCCAGCCGCAGCACATCAGCCACCTGCTGCGCTGTCGTCGGCCACAGCACGACATCGGGCAGATGCGGCGGGTGCGCCGATTGGTCGCGGGCGTGCAGTTCACGCTCGGCCAGAGCGACGCTCAGGTGATCCGCGCCCAGCAGCGCGCGCAGGCGTTCGATCAGGTCGTTGGTGAGGCGGTTCATCGTGTCCTCTGCGTTGTATCCACTGTAGAGGACGACGATTTTAGTCGGTCTGGTCGCGGGCTGTCAAAGCGCCGTCCGGCTTTATGGCAGCGCGAACAGTCCGCCCTCTTTGACCAGCACTTCCTTCAGCAAATTGCCCAACCGCTGGATGCCGACTTCGATCTGCGTCAACTGCGCGTTGGAAAAATTCAGGCGCAGCGTGTTGCGTCCGGCTTCGCCCACATGAAAATCGTCGCCCGGCACAAACGCCACCTTATGCTGAATCGCGTGTTTGAGCAGTTCTGCCGCTGGCACGTGTTTCGGCAGCGTCACCATCAGGAACAGGCCGCCATCGGGCCGCGACCACTGGACTTCTGGCGGGAAATAGCGTTCCAGCATTTGCAGCATCACATCGCGCCGTTGGCGGTACAGCGCGCGCAGACGCGGGATATGTTCGTCCAGAAAACCGTCTTTCACCACCTCGTGAATAATCATCTGCGTGAGCGGGCTGGTGTGCAGGTCGGTGGACTGTTTGGCTTCCAGAATTTTATCGAGAATCGGCGGCGGCGCGGCCACCCAGCCCACGCGCAGACCCGGCGCTACGATCTTGGAGAACGAGCCGAGATAAATCACCTGATTGCTGTCCAGTTCGTACAGCGAGGGGATGTCTTCGCCGCTGTAACGCAGATCGCCATAGGGATTGTCTTCCACGACGGCCACCTGATACTTGTTCAGCAGCCGCACCAATTCGCGCCGCCGCGCAAAACTCAGCGTCACGCCCTGCGGATTCTGGAAATTGGGCACAAGGTAAATCAACTTCGGCTTCTGGCGGAAAATGGCTTCCACCTGTTCCACGCGCAGCCCGTCGTTGTCGGTATCGACTGTGGCATAGCGCAGGTTGTAGGGCTTCCAGGCGATCAACATGCCCAGATAGGTCGGATTTTCCACCACGACGCGATCATTTTCGTCCAACAGGACACGCCCGATCATATCAATCGCCTGCTGCGCGCCGCCGACGATCAGGATATTGTCGCGCGTCAGCGTCAGACCGGGGCGCGACATACGCTGGGCGATAAAATCGCGCAGTTCAGGCAGCCCTTCGCTCAGGCTGTATTGCAGCGCGTCGTTGAAACGTTCGCGCAGCACCTTATCGGCAGCCTGACGCACGCGCTCCACCGGAAAACTTTCCGGCGCGGGCAGCCCGCCGGCGAAGGAGATAATGTCGGGTTTTTGCGTGAGCTTGAGAATTTCACGGATGGACGAACGTTTCATGTGCGCCGCGCGTGCGGCGAATTTATCGTTCCAGTTGAACACGGGTGCTGCTCCTGAATCAGGCGGTTGTAGCTTCTATGCACAGCGTGTCATAGAACAGCGTTTGCGCGCCAGTGTAAAGCGTCACCCCTTTCGCTGCCATTGTGCGCGAATTTAGTCGCTATCCCCCAATGATCGGAATCAGCCCGTAATCCACGTCCTGCTCCAACCGCACAAAATCGCGCTGCATCCAGCCGAGCGTATCGCCCACCGCCACGAACCACCACGAGCCGCCCGCCGTGCGCCCCAGGATGTCCACCAGCACGCCCGCCACCACCAGCCCCAGACTCGGCGACTCGGTAGAAGGCTGCGCGCGTAAATTGACTGTCGCCGTCGTGCGTAACAGATAACCTGTGGCGCTGGGCGTCCCCACGAAACCATAGGTCACCGGCACGTTGGCCGCGCGGTCAACGAACACAAAATCCGCCGCAACCCAACCCACCAGCGTGCCGACGATGCGCAGATTGCTGACGAGAATCTGATACCACGTGCTGTCGGTGTTACGCCCGACAATCGGATAGCGCTCGAAGCGCTCGATGATCGCCACCACGCGCGCGTCCAGCGCTGGCCCGCTGCGCACGTTCAAACGCCCAGTGGCGACCGTGATGGTCGGCCCGGTCAGGTTCAGCGTGGGGATAATCGTGGCGGGAGCAAACGACGGTGTGACGCCGGGCAGGGCCGTATGGGTCGGCGGCGCGGTGGGCGGCACAAACGCGCCAAAACTGAAATTGATAAAGGCGTTTCCGCCCACATCATAAAATTCGACCTCAATCGTATAATCGCCTGCCATGAGGCGGAACGTCACGTTGTTGGCGCGCCCGGCGGGCAGATTAAAAGCGTCGATATACTCCACGCCGTTGATTTTGACGCGCATCCCATCGTCGGCGCTGCCGCTCATCTGGTACGTGCCCGCGCCGAGCGTGTACGTGCGTGTCCAGCGCGCCGAAAAGCCGTCAGCGTTGACGCCGTCGGCGGGCGCGCCGCCGCCCCAATCAAAGTTGATGCGGCTGTCGCGCCGTGTCAGGGCAGGCGGATCAAGCAGGTAGCGATTGTTAAAAAACTCGGCCAGCCAGTAGCCCTGCTGCGCCTCTGCCGACGAGGAGGCAAACAGGGCTATCAGCAGCAGGCCGCACAACAGGCCCATGAGCGCGGAGATCAGAGAATGACGCGGCATAAGACTCGCCCTTTCTCAAATAAAGTGCTTTCAGTTTCGCCCAAGTCGGGCGATTTGGCAACAAAAAAGGGGCGGTGAACGCCGCCCCTCCAGAGGAAATAAGTGTCTAGCCGCGCACAGGCACGCGGTTGAGGTCGATGCCGGACTGCGGGCTGACAAAGCGCGCGCTCACCCAGCCGATAATGCCGCTGTAGCTGATCTGCCACCACGACGTATCGCTGTTGCGCCCGACAATGTTGGCGACGCCGAACTGTGGGATGCGCCCCAGCACGCCGAAACGTGTGCCGGGCCCGCTGCGAATATTGACTTCGGACGTGGCGGTCAGCGTGAAACCAGTGAGCGGCACGCTGCTGCTGCCGCTGCTGCCGTCGGTGACGCTGAGCGCTGCGGCGCTGCCAGTGGCAAAAGTGATGAACTGCGCCGATACCCAGCCGATTGTGCCGTTGGCGTTGATCTGAATCCAGGCGCTGTCGCCGCTGCGTCCGATCGCCGGGTAGACCTCGCCGCGATTGACGCGCACGAGGATCGCGCCGCTGGTGGAAGGCGCAGCGCGCACGTTCAGGTTGACCGGCGCGTTAATGCGCACTGTCGCGCCCGTGATGATCGGCGTCGGCGGCACAGTGGCCGTCGGCGATACGCCCGGCAGCGTCAGGCTGTACTCGATATAAGCCGCGCCACCCAATTCCAGAAATTCCACGACGAAGGTGTGCTGTCCAGCGGCCAGCGCCAGGTTGATTGTGAACACCTGCCCCACCGGGCCGGGGAACTGGTTAATATAAACCACGCTGTCCACCGTCACGCGCACCCCATCATCGGCGCGCACGTTGATCACATAATTGCCGGCCGCCAGCGTTTGCACGCTCGACCAGCGCACGCTGAAGTTATCGGCCGGGATGCTGCCAAACGGCGCGCCCAGCCCCCAGTTGCGCGAAGGGAAGGCTTCGGTCTGGATCACCGAAGGAAAGCCGCTGAGGTTGGTATTGGCGTAATACTGCGCTGTCCAGGTGGAAGTGTTGATGCTGCCGGTGGGCACGCTGGGCGCCTGCGTGGGCACGGGCGCGCCCGGCCCGAAGTTCGGCCCGGTGGGGTTGGTGGCTAGGTTGACGAATTGCAGGTACAGGAAAGCCGTGCCGCCGTATTCACGGTAATCGATCTGGATATGATGGGTGCCTGCGGTCAGCGTGATGTCGGCGCTGATGACCTGCCCGACCAGGGCTACGTTAAAGCTGTCGATGATGCGCGTCTGATAGTCGATGGTGACAACGATGCCATCGTCGGCCAGCGCGTAAAAGCGGTAGGTGCCCGCCGGCAGATTGACATCTGTGCCGAAGCGCGCGCTGAAGTTATCCGCCGGCACGCTGGGATCGGGCGAACCCGTGCCCCAGTTAAAGGCGATGGTGTTGACCGTCGTGGAAGCCAACTGCGGTTCGATAAAGTAGACGTTGTTATAGTAACCGCCCGACCACAGGACACCCTGCGCAGCCGCCGGTTGCAGGCCAGCGACCAGCGCCAGGATCAAAATGCACAGCGGCAAGAGCGCTTTGCGCCACATGATTTTTTCTCCTTGAACTTGCATGAGTAGAACGATGAGACCCTGGTGTGCATCCGCTTATTATAGACGCGGTACACTCCTGTTTTGTTCCAAACGCCATAACGACTGCTGTTTTTATGATAGCGCGTTCCGGCGCAAATTGCTGGACGTTCACCCTACGCTTGTTTCGGAATTTTTTCACAAAACCACAAGGGTTGCAGGGTTTGTTGGCTGTTATGCTGTAAGGCAGTGTAATGTGTTGTCACAGCGTAGACAAGAGCCATGTATCAGAGCGACCCGACCCTCACCGCCAGCGCCATCATCGACACCTACAGCCTGTCTTTTGAGCAGGTTTACGGCTGGAAGCCAGAGATCGAATACAAAGGCAACGGCTGGTATCAACTGGACAACGAAATCATCTTCCGCAACACGCTGCTGGGCGAAATCAACCGCCTGCGCGACCTGTATGTGCAGCAGCAGGAACTGGAAAGGCGCAATCGGGCGCGCGCGCGCCAGAGTCTGGTCTCGAAACTGATCGCGCGGGTGCGTGGGTTGTAGGCGCGGGCAAGCGGCCTAGTGCAGGGCAGGGCAGCCTGTCCTTTTTGATTCCCCCTGGCGGGCCTATAATGTGGCCTTCGCCTGGATGGATATGGCTTATGGAACTGCTGTTGATCACCGTCATCGCCTTTGTATCGACTTATGTTCAGACCGTGAGCGGTTTCGGGATCGCGCTGGTGGCGATGCCGCTGCTGACGAGTCTGCTGGGGTTGGGCGCGGCGTCGCCGCTGGTGGCGCTGCTGGCTTTCGCCGGGCGCGTTGTGATTCTGGCGCGTTATCGCGGCGTGTTTGATCTGCGCGCGGTGCTGCCGCTGGTGATCGCCTCGCTGATCGGCATTCAGATCGGCAGCCGGCTGCTGTTTTTTGTGCCGGAACGCGCGCTGGAAATGACGCTCGGTGTGCTGCTGTGCGTCTATGTGCTGTACGCCTGGCAGGAGCGGCCGCTGCCAGAAATGCGCCATACCTCGTGGGCGTTCGGCGCGGGTTTTGTGTCGGGTGTGCTGGCGGGCGCGTATAATGTTGGCGGGCCGCCGGTGGTGATTTACGCCAACAGCCGCCGATGGCCGCGCGATGTCTTCAGGAGCAATTTGCAGGGCTTCGCCATGTTCAACAGCGTGGCGGTGCTGGCAACGCACTGGACGAACGGGCACTTAACGCCCGCGCTCTGGGAGCTTTTTTTGCTGGCGCTGCCGGCGGCGGGGCTGGCGTTGTGGCTGGGTTTTCGCAGCGATGATTGGCTGCATCAGGAACGCTTCCGGCGTATTGTGCTGCTGGTGCTGTTTTTTTCCGGGGTTCAGCTTTTTTTCTGAGGACAGGACTCATGATGGATATGCTCGATCAATTGCAGGCGATTATCCATGAACGCAAGGCGCAGCCGCGCGCGGGCAGTTATACCAACCGCCTGTTCGAGGCCGGCACCAACAAGATCGCGCAGAAGGTGGGCGAAGAAGCTGTCGAGGTGCTGGTGGCGGCGCTGGGACAGGGGCGGGCCGAGCAGATCGGCGAGCTGAGCGATTTGTTTTATCATACGCTGGTGCTGATGGCGCAGTTGGGTATTACGCTGGACGACGTGCGCGCGGAACTGGCGCGGCGGCACGCGCCGCAGGGGTAGCTCATGCCAGCCTTCGACCAACGCCATGAACAGGTGGTGCGCGCGCTGCAAAAAGCTGGCGCCTCCAGCAAAAATCCCCTCGCCGATCATGCCGACAAAGGGGATTTTCATTTTGTGCGCTTTCAGTTTTGCGGGGACAGCCGTATGTGCTTCGTGCGTCGTTTTTCCTGAAAACGGGCGTTAGCCTGGCACAATTTCGTAGGCCACGCCGTCGATCACGACGATGACGCGCTCGCCCAATGCCAGATAATCGCCCATTAGCGGCGACAACTCCAGCAGCGCGAAATAGGCGTCGCTGAGGAAAACAACCTGTGTGGTGGTCATGGTGTCGGGCTGGAAAGCGGTGTCAATCCACACGCCGGCTTGCAGCACGAAGGTTTTGTCGTTGACGGTGCGGAAGACGTTGCCGGTTGTGCCGCCACTAGGCGCGCCGCCAGCAGTCGGGGCGGCGGCGGGGGCTTCGGCAGCGGCCAGATTGCTGGTGTCGTCGGCAGCGCTGACGGCGGCGGCGCCGCTGGCATCGGCGCTGCGCGCTTCTTCGGCGACATCAGCGGCGGCGGCTTCCTGCCCGCTCTGCGTCAAGATGTCGTTTTCGTCGATCAGGAAGCTGGTGTAGGGCGTGATGATGCCGTAGCGCACGCTCAACTGCACCACGCTTTGCACCAGTTCCGGGTTTTCGCCGTTGAGCCGAATCTGATTCAACAAATCGCCGATGCGGCGCGTGGCCCACAAGCGCGCGATGAACGGTTCGCCGCCGGCGTTCGCGCGGAAGCTCAGGCCAGAGTAGACGAAGGTCTGCTGCATCCCGTTGATTGTGCCGGTCAGGGTGATGGTCTGGCCGTCGCCGGAGTCGCGGTAGCGCCCGACGAGCGTGAGCTGCGTGCCGGCGAACAGATCAGGGAGCTGCGTCGGGTAGTGTAATTCGGTGCGGATGCCGCCGAAATCCAGCGCAATATTGGTGAGCACGGGTGAACTGATGCGGTTATACAGGGCGGCAACTTCTTCGTCTACGCGCTCGCTGGGGCGCACATACGAGCCGCTGCCGCGAAAATCGCGGGCGATGGTATCGAGCAGCACGGTGTCCACGTCGTCGCCCACGCCGAAGGTGAAGATGCGCACATTGGGCAGGATAGTTGTCCGCAGGTTGGTGAGAATGTCGTCTGTGTCGGTAATGCCTTCGGTGGGCAGGCCGTCGGTCAAAAAGACAATGGTGGTGGTGCGTTCGGGGTCGGCCATTTCCAGCGCGGCGGTCAGCGCGCCGTTGATGTCGGTGCCGCCGTTGGGCATCTGGCTTTGCAGCCACTGCACGGCGTCGTCCACCCTATCGGGGGGCTGCAAGCCGTCGCCGTAAATGCGCCAGCCGGTGCTGAAGAGAATCACGTTGAAGCGATCGGCAGCGTTCAGGTTGTGCAGCACATAGATGGCGGCGTTGCGCGCCTGTTCCCACTTGGCGCCGTCCATGCTGCCGGATTGGTCGAGCACGATAATGACGTCTTTGGGCTGCACACGCGCTTGATCGACGACGACGGGCGGCTGCACCAGCAGCATGAAAAAGCCGTCTTCGGCAGCGCTTTGGCGGAAAGTGAGCAGGCTGACGCTGATTTCGTCGTTCGCCAGGCCGTAGTACAGGCTGAAATCGCCGTTCGCCACGAAATTCGTCGCCTCGAAGCCTGCCGTAAAGCTCAGGTTATCGCCGGCACGGTTGATGGCGATGCTGTGCGTGGGCGAATACACGCTGCTGATGGGGTCGGCGCTGGTCACCGCGACGCTGATGCTCATCAGCGCGATCTGGCGACTGTTGTTGTCCAGCGGATACACGTACTGAATCAGGCCGTTTTCGGCTTCCAGCACTTGCGAATAGGCGATCTGAATGCGGCGCGCTTCGCCGGGCGGGATGGGGAAGACGTTGGCCTGGATAGCGCCCGAACCGATGTATTCCAGCAGGGCGGGGTCGCGGTACTGGCGCACGATGGCATCGTAAATGCCGCGCGCTTCTTCAGCGCTGAGGATGCGCGCTTCGATGGCGACGCCGTTGACCCACATGGTCAGTTGATCGACAGCCGCGCCGCGCGGCAGCGGGAAAATGAAGGTGCCTTCGGCTAGTCCGCTGCCGGTGTTGGTGAATTGTAAATCGACGTTGGTGCTGGCGATCTGGCTGGCGATATTGACCTGCACGCGGTGGAAATCGACATGCAGCCATTCCGGGTTGGTGAAGACGCCGGGCGTGATGATCGGCGGGCAGTCGATCAGCGGGCAGGTTTGCCCTTCGGGACAGGGTGGCATGGTCGGGCAGGGCACGATCTGCGCCGAAACCGCCGAGACGCTCAAGAGGATGAGCGTGAAAACAGCCACTAACATGCGTTTCATAATGAGCCTCCCTCTGTGTGTTTGGTTTGATGACGTTTTCGGGAGGCGTTTTGTTCCAGGTTGAGCGCTATAACACGTCCACGGGGTCAATATCGATGTGCCAGCCGGGGGGCGTGTCGAGCGTGTGCAGCGCGTCGGCGGGGTTGGGTCCGCGCAGGATGATCTGCCAGCGGTAGTGGTTGTTGACGCGCTGGAAAAAACAGGGGGCGGGGCCGATCATGTCGGTGCCGGTCATTTTCAGCTTGCGCAGGCGTTCGCGCAGCCAGACAGCACAGCGTTCGGCTTCGGATTGGGCTTTGTGGGCTTTGGGAAAACGAAAGACGATGCGCGCTAGGCGGCGGAAGGGTGGATAACCCAGTTCGCGACGGTAGGCGATTTCGCGGGCATAAAAGCCGGCGTAGTCGTGCTGGGCGGCGGCGGCCACCGCGTAATGTCCCGGCTGATACGTTTGCAGAATCACCTGGCCGCCGAGCAACCCGCGCCCGGCGCGCCCGGCGACCTGTGTCAGCAGTTGAAATGTGCGTTCGCCGGCGCGGAAATCGGGCAGCGCGATGCCCATATCGGCGCTGACGACGCCAACCAGCGTGACCAGGGGCAGATCGAGCCCTTTGGCGATCATCTGTGTGCCGATCAGAATGTCGGCTTTGCGTTCCATGAAGCGCGAGAGAATGTCGTCGTGGGCGCGGTGGTCGCTGGCGGTGTCGGCGTCCCAGCGCAGCAGGCGGGCGCTGGGGAAATGCTCGCGCACGGCGGCTTCGACCTGCTGCGTGCCCGCGCCGAAGTATTTGATGCGCGGCGATTTGCACACTGGGCAGCGTTCGGGCTGCGCTTGCTGGTGGCCGCAGCGGTGGCAAACCAGGGCGTCGTCAGCGCTGTGGAAGGTCAGCGGCGCCTCGCAGCGTGGGCAGATGGCGATATAGCCGCAGTCACGGCAGAAGACATAAGTATTGTGGCCGCGCCGGTTGATGAACAGCAGGGTTTGCTCGTGACGTGATAGTGTGCGTTCCAGCGCGGCCTGTAATTCGCGGCTGAAAATGCCGGTGTTGCCGCTTTTGAGTTCTGCGCGCATATCGACGAGCTGCACCAGCGGCAGCTCAATCGTGAGCACGTCGGGCGACGTTTCGGCCAGCGGGCGGTACACAGGCTGCACCTGCGCGCGTTCGGCCTGCGCGTTGATGCGCGCGCGGTGGCCCATGATGCGCTTGGGCAGATGCAGATAATGCAGTTGGCCCTGCTGCGCACGGTAGTAGGTTTCGACATCTGGCGTGGCGCTGCCCAGGATGAGCAGGCCATCGTTCTGGCGCATCAGGTATTCGGCGACGGCGCGCGCGTGATAGTGCGGCGCGCTGAAGGGCGGCGACTGTTTGTAGCTGTGGTCGTGTTCTTCGTCCAGCACGATCAGTCCGATGTCGGGCAGCGGCGTGAACAGCGCCGAACGCGGGCCGACAACGACGCCGATTTTGCCCGCGCGCGCGCGGCGCCAGGTGTCGTAGCGTTCGCCGTCGCTCAGGCCGCTGTGGACGATGGCCACTTGTCCGGGAAAGCGCGCGGCCACGCGGCGCACGGTTTGCGCGGTGAGCGCGATTTCGGGCACAAGAAAGATGGCCTGCCGACCGGCTTCCAGGACGGCTTCGATGGCGCGCAGGTAGATTTCGGTTTTGCCGCTGCCGGTGACGCCGTGCAGGAGGAAGACGGACCCCGCCCCCTCGCCGCAGG
>JACAER010000056.1 GCA_013388745.1 Chloroflexota bacterium | reverse complement strand
TCCTCGGCGGCGGGCGGCGGTGGCTGTGGCGCGCGGCCGGGGGCGGCGGGGGGCGCGGCCCCGCGCAGCCAATCGGGCATATCAGCAGCAGCGGCGGGGGTATCGCCCGCGCCGCTGTCGTCATCGTCTTGGGTGTCGGACATTTTGCCCATCACGCTGGCAAGATCGTTCAGCCAGTCTTCGGACGATTTTTGTGGGGCGTTTTCGCGCTGCCACGAAAGCTGCCCGGTGAGTCCGGTGCGGCTCGGTTTATAGGGCTGGTTCTCGCCCTCGTCTTCCTGCCAGTCGAAGCCCTGCTCATCGTCGCCCGGCGCAGACTCATCCCCCGCGTCCTGCTTCCACGAGAGCTGCCCGGTAAAGCCCAGACTGCCGCCGCTTTCGCCGCTGGGGCGCTGGCCGCCCTGCTGCCATGCCAGGTCATCGGAATCGGGCGACGGCTGATCCTTATTTTCGGGATCATCGGGATCGGTCAGCCAGGAAAAATCGTCGTTAAACTTATCGCTCATGATTCATCCTACTCGCGGTAAGAGCGGTCTTGACCGATCAATACGCGCACCCCGGCGATGACTGTCGCCAGCGCGATGCCCAGCAGCAGGCCGCGCGCCCCGGCACTGACCGGCACGCTGCTCAGCCAAGTGCGGAACGAAAGCAGCAGCGGCGACTCGAACACTCCGCGCGCGGCGATTTCGCCCAGCAGCACGGTGAGCAGCGCGGCGAGGAACAACAGCCCGCCCCACGTCACACGGCGGCGCAGCATCCGATACGCGCCATAGACCAGCGCGAAGACCAGCAGCCCCGCCAGCGCCGATTCAATCGACACCTGGACGGTTTCCAGCAGAATCATGCTCAGCGGGCGTTCACCGGCGGGCCTGGCGGGTAGGCCACCCGTGCGCTCCAGAATCGCCAGGGTCAGCGCCAGCACAAAGCTCAGCAGCAGCACCAGGCTGTAAAGCGCGCCGCGTTTGCGCCCGAACAGGCGCCCCAGATGCACCAGCAGCAAATTAAGAATGCCGAGCAAAAACGCCAGCGCCACAGTGATGACAACAATTTGCAAAAACAAGGTGGTCAATAAATCGAAGAGGCTGCCATCACCGCCCGCCAGCAGGCCGATCAGTGTCAGCAGGCCAAAGCCGATGGCGATGGCCGAAGGCAGCAGCGCGCCAAAGCGTACTCGCATTTACCCGCCTCCCTGAAGACGGGCCAGCAGTTCGCCCAGCAGTTGGGCGAAGGCCTGATTGCCGGCGCTCAAGGTGGCAACGACCAGCGCCAACACCAGCAGCCAGCGCAGCACATCGCTCACGGCGGCGTTGGCGCTGGCGCGCGGATTTTCGTCCAGATAGGCGCCGGCGGCGAACATTTCCTCGCCGATCAGGGCTTCATCGGCCAGCACATAGGCGATAGCCTGACCTTCCGGCTGGTCGCTGGCGGCGATCAGGGTTTGGTCGCGGCGCGCGGCGGCTTCGGCGATCAGCGCCAGTTCGCTGCCGAACCCGCCCACCAGCACGCTGGCATGCACATCATCATCGCGCAGCATGGAGGTCAGCGCGGCGGCAAAAGCCAGTGAACGTGGCCCGGCGGGATACCAGCGCGCGCTGCTGTAATGATAGCGGTTGAGCAGCCCGCGCGACTGATAGGCGCGGCGCAGTGTATCCTGCGCCAGCGGCAGGGTGCTCGGCGCGCTGGTCGTCAGAATCGGCGTCGTATCGCCGATGGCCGCCTGCCGCGCCACCTGATAGAACAGTTCGCTGCTCGCCAGGGCCAGCACAGTGTTTTCGCCGCCCAGCGCGCTGCTGCCATACGACAGGTGCAGCGGGTGGTTGGCTTCGATCGCCGCGCCAATCGTCGGCGTGAGCAGGGCGAAAGCCGGGATGCTGCGCAGCCCGAACGGCTGCCGCCGCCGCCGCGAAAAAAGCACGTTGACGACCAGTGTCAGCAGCAAAATGAGAATAGCGCTTACCTGAGTGGTGCTGTCCACGCTGCCCCCTGAGCTCTGTAGACGATTCGCGATCAACTAGTCTTCAAATAAAGATGCGCGCAGGCGCTCGATGCCGCCCGGTTCTTCCAGCGCGTGCGCCACATCCTCCAGCGCCGCGCGCGGCAGCAGCAGGCCCAGACCGGGCTGTAAGACCCACAGCGCCTGTGCCGCCAGCGCCCCGAACGGTTCGAGCGCGTCGAGCGCCGCACCCAGCATATTTTCCATGCCGTGCGCGCGTACAGTATCAATCCAGGCCAATTTATCGTTCATAGCGCCAGTATAACACACGCGCGCGCGCTGCGAAACAACCCCAAAGTCTGGTTTTGCGCTAGGGAGGGGTCAGGGCGGACAAAAGACATTTTAGCGCCGCCGGCTCAAGCTCAGGGCACCAGTTCAAATCAGTGAACTGGCGGCTGAAGGGTGTCAGGTCATTAATTACTAAATCACCGCATACGCCTCGTGGTCGCTGCTGCGCGCGGGCGGCGCGCAGGCATAAGTTTCACAGCTTCTTGGTCACGCGGAATTGCAGCGGCACGCCCACCAGCAGGCGCGTTTGCGCTTGCAGCACGGGCAGCGCCACAAAAAGCAGTGTCAGCAGCGGCAGCAGCGGGAAACTGAGCAGCGTCAGCACGCGCTCCCAAAAAGTGATGGCCTGCGTGCGCGGCGGACGCACCATCACATCCTGATACCAGAAGACGATGCCCAGAATCGAGACGGTGAAAAACGAGACTTGCAGCAGCGTGAACGTCGGATTATTGAAGCCTTCGCTGAGAATCTGCTGCAACAGCGCCGGGTGAATCCACAGCGGAAGCTGCGAGCCGGCGGTGAGGATAATCCAGCCCGCGCCCGCCAGCAGAATATCGTGGGCGATGCGCGCCAACAGATTAAACGCCGGCAAAAAGCGCATTTCCGGGTGTTCCAACATGCGCGCGATCGTAAAGCCGACTTCTTTGCTGCCCCAGGCATGGCGCAGTGTTTGCTGGTAGCGGTTCTTGATGGCATCCCACAGATCGACGCCGGTCGTGGCGTCGGCCAGAAACGGCAAAAAGACCGGGATGAGCTGCACATCACCGCCGCGCGCGAAATAGGCTTTGATGAACATGTGCCATTCGTCGGCGATCACGTCGGTATCCCAATAGCCGCTGCTGTCCAGCAGGCGCAGGCTGAGCGAATACGACGACATGGGCAGCGGCATCCACCACGGGGCCGCCAGGTAGGCCAGTTCAAAGGCCGTCGCATAGGCGTTCACCAGCCGCATCAGCGGGTTGATCTCCCAGATGTTGCCGTGATAGCGAATCGGCCCCTGCCAGAAACGCAGGTAGCGCTGGGGATTGATAGCAAACAAATAGGTGAGCGCATAAAAATAATGGCGATGCCAGCGGGTATCGGCATCCATGGTCGTTACCACGATGTGATCAAGGTTGTAGCCCATCTCGTCTACCAGCCGGCGTTTAATCCAGCGCGCCGCCCAGGCCTGATTGGCGGATTTACACTGCATTTCACCCGGCAGCCCGCGTGGATGCACCGTATAGTAAAAGGCGGCGAAGCGCTGCAGATATTTTTGGCGCAGCGCTTCGGCTTTTTCCGCGCAGCGTTCTTCGGCAGCCTCCATCGCCAACACAATCGTTAGACGCTGGCGCGCTTCATACTGCGCCGCCAGCACCTCCAGGGTGCGTTCCAGCACGGCTGCCGGTTCTTTATAGTTGGGGATGATAACGACGTGCTGCACATCGTCCCACGCCAGCACCCCAGAGACCGCATCTTTTTCGTCGCAGTAGCGGGTGCGCCAGTCGATCTGCTCCCACTGGTGAATCAGGCGCAGGCCGCGCACATTGGCGATCCCCGCGAACAGAAAACGCACCGCCGAATACAGCCCCAGCAGCGCCGCCACAAACAACAGGGCGCGCGGGAAGGCCACAGCCGCCGCAATCGACAGCAGCAGCGCTAACCACGCCGCGCAGCCCGGTATCCCATCCAGCACTCTTTCGGGAATGGGCGAAGGCGGCGTGCCCGCCCAGATCGAACGCCCGACACCAATCTGTACATTATTCCGACGACCACCCGTTGAACGATACGGCACAATCCCGATCCACTCGCTAACTACCCCGCGCCCAACCCAGAGCGACCACAGGGAGCATCGATACCTGGCTCTGGACTTTTCTAGCATATCACAGCCCAAAAGTCGAATTATAAAAATGTGGTAAAATTGCAACATGGACAAGCACGGGAGGGCGTATGGCGGCGCGGATTTTAATTGTCGAAGATAACAAAGAGATGTCGCGACTGCTGCAACTCGACATGAAACGCAACGGCTATGAGGTCGCCACTGCTGCCAACGGTGTCGAAGGACTGCGGTTGTTTCAGGAATTCAAGCCCGATCTGGTGGTGCTGGATGTGGCGCTGCCCATGATGAACGGGCTGACAGTCTGCCAGCGCATTCGCGATCTTTCCGATATACCGATTCTGATGATGACGGCGCACGCCGTCAGCGAAGAACAGATCGCCGAAGGCTTAAATGTCGGCGCCGACGAATACATGATTAAACCGCTGCGCAATCTGGAATTTCACGCGCGGGTGCGCGCCCTGCTGCGGCGCGCCCGCCTCAACGATGACCCCAAAGACAAAACGCCCGTCAACTATCACGATGCGTATCTGTCAGTGGATGTAAGCGCGCGGCGTGTCTGTATTCAGGGCGAAGAAGTACGCCTGACGCCGACCGAGTTTAAGCTGCTGGCGACCTTTATCCAGCACGCCGGGGAAGTGCTGACTTTCCAACAGCTTTTAGAGCGCGTTTGGGGCTATGAGTACACCACCGAGCATCACTATCCGCGCATTTATGTCTCGCATCTGCGGCGCAAAATCGAACCGGATTTGAAGAATCCCACCTATATCCACAACGAATACGGCATCGGCTACCGCTTTATCGGCCAGGCGCCACATTAAAAGAGGGGGCACTTCCCCCTCTTTCTGGTGACGAACGGCGGCCTTTGGGGTGATGTTTTACACTGTCGGCTGCTGCCGTTCTCAGCTATACTCGTAATTCTCTTCCCTCATAACCAGATTGAGTTGCATATGCGTATCGCGATGACAGGGCCGACCAGTCTGCTGGGTCGCAATGTGCTGTTTGAGTTGTTTACGCACTATCGCGGCCAACTTGAACAACTGGAGCTGCTGCTTTTGGGGCGTGACAAACCGGATACCCCGCTGCGTGAACGAGTCAAGGAAATGTTCGCGGCGATGACACCGGATTACTTTTCCGAGACGCAGATCGCCGAAATCTATGGGTATCTCGACCAGCGCGCGCGCTATATCGACATTGATCTGCAACAGGATAAGCTGGGTATAAGCGAGGACGATTTTCAGAGTCTGGCCGCGGCCCGGATTGATTTCTTTTTTCATATCGCGGCGCTGACAGACTTCCGCGATTTGCCGATTGTGGTCGAAACCCTCAAGCGCACCAATGTCGAAGGCACACGGCGGGTGCTCGATCTGGTGACAGCGCTGCGTGTCGGCGAATTTGACTATGTGAGCAGCGCCTATACCTGCGGCGTCAGCACGGGGGAAATTCAACCGGATTACGTCAACATCCACCAGTCATTCCGCAACCCCTATGAACACAGCAAACTGCAAGCCGAGATTCGGGTGCGCTTGTTCAAACTGCGCACAGGAACGCGCTGCCGCTTTTTTCGCCCCTCAACGATCTGTGGACGGCTTAACGCGCCGCCGCTGGGCGCCACCAACAAGTTCGACGTGTTTTATGCCATTGGCGCGTTTTTTCTGGGGGTCAAACTCCAGATGTATCCCTGGGAAGAACGCTATAACCGGGCGCTCCACCTCAGTTTTCGGGCGCTGTACAGCCTGGAGAGCGGTTTGAACATTGTGCCGGTGGATTTTGTTGCCAAAGCCATGCTGTGCATCGCCATGAGCGGGGATCCGGGCGAGAATTATCATCTGGTCAATGAGCAAGAAACGCCGCACGCGCTGTATGTGCCGCTGATTCTCGATACGCTGCGGGTGGAAGGCGTGACACGGGTAGACCAGATGCCGCAGCAGCTCAATGAGATTGAAGCGCTGTACTATGCCAAAGTGGGCAAACTGTATACGCCGTATGTGACCAGCGCGCCGATTTTGTTCAACACAGATACGGCGCGGGCGCTGCTGGACGCGGTGAATGTGTCTTGCCCGCTCATTAGCCGCGAGAACTTTGGGCTGCTGATGGACTATGCCCGGCAGCATGATTTTGGCGCCGGCTATCTGGCCGCGTTAGGTCAGTGAACGCGCGCTAGTTTTCCAGCACAATTTCCAGGCGTGGGTCAAACAGCACGTAGTCCTGCTGGTTGTTGCGCTGCACGCCGTCAAAAGCCAGGCGGAATTGCAGCACCGGGCGTTCTTCGTCGTAGCTGGCTGTCACCTCGCGCGAAATATCGAGGCTTTCGCAGTCGCCGATGGCGTCGATTTCCTGCGCGCGCGCAGTCGGGTCGGTATCGGTATTATCGAAATTGCGATACGGATCCACGTATACCGTCAGATCGTCGAAACCGCGCCAGCCGTCGCCGACTTCGTTGCAGTAGTTCAGGTTGAGCCGCGCGCCTTGCGGGGTCGTGCCTGGCGGCAGCGGCGGCAGCACGAAGGTCAGCAGCACCTGCACTTCGACATCGCGTCCGTTATCGTTCAGCACATCGCCCGCCAGATAATTGATGAAACCGCCGGCATCCGAACGCCGCGAGCCGGAGTTGCGCGTATCCAACAGCGCGTAAAGCAGGCGCGTCGAGTTGTCGTCGGCGCTTTCTTCCAGTGTCAGTTCCAGGTCAAAATCGCCACGGCTCTCGCCGACGGCCTCACGGAAGCGGGTGGCGATGATGGTATAGCTGCCGTCGCGCGGCAGAATCACGTCGCGCAGCGCGCTGTCGAAAGTGTTGGTGACCAGATCGTCGTCGTTGCGCAGCACTTCGTGCCCGTCTGCCGTCGTTAAAATCAGTGTGGTATCGAGATCGCCGGAAGTTGCTGTTAGCTGGATTGTCACGACATCGCCGCCGCGCCCGTTAAAGGTGAAAATCTGATAATAGGGCTCATTACGCCGGCCCAGCGATCCTTCTTCGGTCGCGCCGTAGGTGATTTCGCGCGCCAGCACCGTTAGCGGCGAATCGGCAGCGCGGCCTTCGCTCACCTCAAGTTCGAAATCGCCCTGCGTTTCGCCCAACGCCTGCTGGTAGCGCGTGGCGATGATGGTATAAGCGCCTGTCGCGGGCAGCCGCAGGCCGTTGATCAGCGCGTCTTCGCCGTCTTCGTCGTCGTTGCGCGCGTATTCGCGGCCATCGGGCGCCAGCAGGATCAGCAGCGGGTTGAGGTCGCCAGAAGCGCGGCGCAGCGCGATGTTGATGACCTGATCTTGTGTGCCATTAAAGCGGTAGAGCACGAAGGGACTAAAGTCGTCGATGCTGCCCTCAAGCACTTCGTCCAGGTTGACCAGCGGCAGCGCAAGCCCCGGCAGCAGCGAGAGCGTAAAGCTGCCCGTAGACGTGCCCTGTTCACGCTCGTAGCGCGTGGCGGTGATTATGTAGCTGCCAGTGCTCGGCAGCGTAAAATTGTCGATCAGGGCGTTCAAATTGCCTTCGCTGGCGTCATCGTTTTCCACCAGCTTGACGATATTACCGTCAGCGTCCTGCCGCGAGAGAATGACCAGCGGATCGAGATCGCCGCCGGTCGCGTTCATGCTGATGGTCACAGACTGATTTTCCTGCCCGCTGAACACATATTCCACTTCATAGACCTGCGGCGAGATTTCGCCGGCCAGCGTATCGCCCACAGCGATGCTGATACGCGCCGGCGGCAGGGTCGGTGTGGGCGTGGGTGTAGCCGATGCGGTGGGTGTCGCGCTGGGCGTAGGCGTTTGGGTGGGCGTCAGCGTCGGCGTATTGCTGGGGGTTTGTGTGGGCGTGTTGGTGGGCGTGTTGGTGGGGGTGCGCGTCAGCGTCAGCGTCGGCGTATCGGTCACCGCCGCCGTTTCAGTCATGCTGATCGCCACCTGGGTAGCCGCCGCTACAGCAGTTGCATTAGGCGTGGGGCTGCCGCTGCGCAGCGGCACAAGCGGGCCGCGCAGAGTCGGCGTGGCGGGCGCGGGTGCGCAGGCCGCCAGCAGCAGCAAAACCAACGAGATAACGAGGCGTGAGCGAACCCTCATGCAGACCCCCAGACTGTGTGAACACAATACTTGTTCAATTCTAGTGGCCTTTGTCGCATCGCGCTAACTTTGCGCGGGGCGTGGGGCTTTGCGGCCTTTGACGCCTTTCAGCCCGCGCATCGCGGCCACCTCGATCAAATTCGTCTGATAATTATAGGTGCTGCGGCGTTTTTCGGCCTGCGCTTCGCGCGCCAGTTCCACCAACTGCTGCACCACATCACCTGCCGATAAACCCTCGTGCTGCCAGAGATAAAAGGCCAGCGAGCCGGGCATGGTGTTGATTTCGTTCAAATACACCTCGCCTGCCTCTGGCTTCACCAGAAAATCCACGCGCGCTGTGCCGCGCCCGCCGACCGCCTGGAACGCGCGCACCGCCATCTCCCGGATGCGCGCGGTCAGCGCGGCGTCAATCGGCGCGGGGATGATGCGATCGGCGCTTTTCATGCCTTCGCCGCCGCGCAGATATTTTTCCTCGTAGGTCAAAAACTTATCCCAAGATACCGGCAGCTCCAGCACCGAGGCGCGAATCTGCTGGGCATTGCCCAACAGCGCGCAGTTGATCTCCACGCCGTCGGTAATCGCGCGTTCAACCAGCACGCTGCGATCAAAATGCGCCGCCACATCCAGCGACGCGCGCAGCAGGGCTTCGTCGTCCGCGCGCCCCACACCGATGCTCGACCCCAGCGTGGCCGGCTTGATGAACAGCGGGTAAGGCAGCGCCGCGTGAATCCGCGCGATCACGCCGTCGGGATTAGCCTCCCATTCGGCGCGCGTTAAGTGTACGTCATCTACGACGGGAATTCCGTGCTGCTTGAGTATGGTTTTGGTCATAATTTTGTCATTTGTGGCGGCGGAAGCCAGCACGCCACAGCCGACATAAGCAATATCGGCCAGTTCGCACAAACCCTGCACGGTGCCGTCTTCGCCGTGCGAGCCGTGCAGCGCCGGGAACACCACGTCCAGCCGTTTGACGCTGCTTTTGGCGAAGCGCCCGGCGGTAGGATCAATAATCAGGCCGTGATGATGCGTCGCGGGCGAAAGAATCGCCTCCTCTACGCCCTTCAGGCTGATGACTTCGTTGCGGTAATTTTTCAAATCCAGCAGCGGCGCGCCCGTGAACCAGCGGCCATCGCGGTCAATATAGACCGGGACGACTTCGTAACGTTCGGGGTCGAAGGCGCGCAGTACCTGATTGCCGGTCACCACCGAGACATCATGTTCCACGCTGCGCCCGCCAAAAAGCACGGCGACAGTCAGTTTGCGTTTTGCAGACATAGGTTGCTCCTTACCAGCCCGAAAGCCGCCAGCGCTTCGGTCTTCAGCTCAAGGATATAGGGCGACACGGCGGATGCAAAGGGGCAACTATTATGACGCATACACATCCGGCAGATCGTTCAGGAAGAGCACCGTATCGCCCGTTTGCAGGTTCGTCTGATACCACTCTACAGCTTCGGCCAGCGTGGCGGTGATATGCAGGCGTTCCGCCGGGAAACCGACATTCAGCAAGCCCTGTTTGACGGCGTCGGTCTGGCGCGCGCCGACCAGAATCACGTCGGTGGCATACTGCGCGGCGATCTCGCCCAACTTGCGATTCTCGCTTTCCATCAGCGGCCCCAGTTCGACCATGCCGGGCGTAATCAGCAGGCGTTTGCCCGTCTGGTGCATCCCCAACACGCGCAGCGCATGAACCACCCCCACCGGATTGGCGCTGTAGGCATCGTTAATGACGGTGATGCCCTCCGGCAGCACATTGCGCACCAGGCGGCTTTCGGCGGGCTGGAGGCTGCGCACCGCGCGCGCCACATCCTTCAGCGGTACACCCTCATGCAGCGCCACCGCCGTCGCCAGCAGCACATTGGTCACGTTATGCTGGCCGAGCAGCGGCGTCTGGAAGTCTTCGCGCTGGTTGCTGTGCGTATCGGTCACGGTGAACGACAGGCCGTTCAGCGACTCTTCGACATTGCTGGCGATCAAGCGCGGGCCATCGGCGGGCACCTGCGCCGGATCGACCGCGCGGCTGACGGCAATGCGCGTCTGCGGGTAGCCGCGCTCATACATCGCGCGCACGTAGGGGTTATCCCAGTTGAAGACGCCTACACCGTCGGGCGGCAGCGCCCTGATGATTTCATACTTGGCGCTGGCGATGTTTTCCAGCGTGCCGAAGCGTTCGAGATGCTGCGGGCCGACTTCCACGACGATGCTGATGCTTGGATGGGTCAGGTCGCAGATACGCTCGATTTCGCCGGGGATATACGCGCCCATTTCGGCGATGAAGTATTCCAGACTGCGGTTGTTGGCGATGTCGTTGTTGATAGCGATACACACGCCCATCAGGGTGTTGTAACTTTTGGGCGTGGGATACGCTTTGTAGCGGCTGTTGAGGATATGCGCCAGGTAGGTTTTGGTGCTGGTTTTGCCGTAGCTGCCGGTGATGCCGATCACCGTCAGATTAGCTTCGGCCAGCACCGCGCGCGCCTGCGCCTCGAAGCGCGCCCGCAGCAGCGCTTCCACCGGCGTCATCAGCAGATTGCCGGTGACCAGCAGCAGCGGCGCGGCGATCACCAGCGCAAAGCCCATACTTGCGGCGATCACTGCCGGGATTTCGGGCGAGTCGGTCGGCAAGCTCAGCACGAGCGCCGCGCCCGCCAGCGCCAGCGCTACAGCCAGGACAAAGGCCGCCGCCAACATGCGTTTCACGCGATCGGTGAATTTGAGCGCCTTTTTGACTTCTTTATCGCGTTCCGGGTACGCGCCAATGCCCGCCGCCAGCAGCGCGATGATGGCCGGCAGCGGGCTGCCGGGCGCTTCTGCGAGAAAAAAGGCCAGCCCCGCGCCGACAAACCACGCCAGAAACGGGCGTCCGGGCAGCCAGCGGTAGCGCTGCGCCAGCAGCCAGCGCAGGTAGCGCCCGCTCATATATTCTTCGATCTGATAAAAGCGCGCCTGGCGCACAATACGCAGGCACGCGCCGATCAGCCACACCAGCAGGATAAGAAACAGCAGCACTGTCATGATTATCTGGCTTACTCTTTCAGCGTCGAACAGCTCCCCGAACGTCAGGCGTCGCGCTTTGCCGGCGTCAGGGTGCGGGCGAACAGGCTCAAAACCTTATGGTTGCTTATAAAAATAGTCGATAACTGTCACTGTGTGCGCCAGCGCGTCGAGATAACTGTAGTGGCCGGCGCCCGGCAGCACGACCAACCCCGCGTCGGGGATGGTTTTTGCCAGCGTTTGCCCCTGCCACAGCGGCGTGTCGGCATCTTTTTCGCCCCACAGCAGCAGGGTCGAAACCTGCACGCGCGCGGCATACGGCAGCAGGTCTTCGTTCACCACGCGCACGAAAGTTTCGCGCAGCGCGCCCGCCGCTTTGTAATCGGCCGAGCCATAGCGCGCCGCATACCAGGCGCGCAGCTTTTCCGAGAGCCTTTTCAGCCCGGCGGCGCGGAGTCCATCGCGCAGCGTCTTGTAGACGTTCAGCCGGAACTGCGCCTGCGCCGACGCTGTGGGACGCACGCCAGCGCTGTCGGCCAGCACCATTTTGTAGATGCGCTGCGGCTGTTGCGCGCCGAGCACCAGCCCCAAACGCCCGCCGAACGAGTGGCCGAACAAATAGACTTTGTCCAGCCCATGCGCCTGCATATAATCCAGCACGAAGGCGGCATACTCATGTACTGACCATACAGCGGGCGGCGGCGCGCTGCTCCCGAATCCCGGCAAATCGGGCGCATAGACACGATAGCCCAACGGCAGCAGGCGTTCGGCCAGCGGCCATAGCAGGCTGCTGTCTGCGCCCCAGCCGTGCAGCATCAGCAGCGGGTGTCCTTCGCCGCCGACTCGTTGGCTGATCGTCAGCCCGCTGATCGTGCGCGTCGTCGCAGGCGTCATTCGATCACGATCTGTGCGCCGAGCGCTTGCAGTTTGCCCAGCACGCCCTCAAAATTGCGTTCGATGGCCTGCGCATTGTCGATGACGGATTTGCCCTGCGCCACCAAGGCCGCCCCCAACATGCCCAATCCGGCGCGCACATCCGGCGTGTCCATATAAATCGCTTGCAGCGGCGTCGGCCCCACCACAAGCGCCCGATGCGGGTCGCACAGCACAATCTGCGCGCCCATGGCTTTCAGCTTGTCCACGAACAACAGGCGGTTGTCGAACAGTTTTTCGTGAATCAGCGCTGTGCCGCGCGACTGGGTGGCCGCGAGTGTCGCCAGCGCCACCAGATCGGAGGGGAAACCGGGCCAGGGCGCGGTTTCGATTGACGAATCGACATCTTCTTCGCGGTTGGATACGCTCAAATCGCCGTGTTTGGGCACATACAGCACCTGTTCATCCATATCGAGTTGAATACCCAACCGTCCGAAAATCCGGGCGACCATGAGCAGGTCGGCGCGGCGAATGCCTTCGATCTGCAAACGCCCGCCGCACAAAGCGCCCAACGCCGCCACGCTCGCCACTTCCACATGATCCGGGCCGATGGTCGCTTCTGCGCCCTGCAATTCTGGCGCGCCCACCACATGCAGCACGTTGGAGCCAATGCCGCTCACCTGCGCGCCCATGGCATTTAACAAGTGCGCCAATTCCTGAATATGCGGCTCGCAGGCGGCGTTGCGGATGATGGTCTCGCGCCCCAGCCGCGCCGCCAGCATCAGCGCCAGCGCCGTCGCTGTCACACTGGCCTGCGCCAGCAGAATATCGCGCTGCTCCCATACGTTGGCCTTGCATTCCACCGCGCCGCTGCCGATCACCACGTCGATTCCCAGATCGCGCAGCGCTTCCAGATGCGTGCGAATGCGGTTCAGTGGAAAATCCACTTCCAGGCGCGCGTGCTGGCGCTGCATCAACATCGGCGCCAAAAACAGCAGCACGCCGATAAAGCCGTTCATGTCCTCAGCGGTCAGCACCCGGCGGGTGATCGGCGCGGCGCGCAGCGTCAGGCTGTGCGCGTCATTTTCAGCGATCTCTACGCCCAGATTGTCCGCTGCTCTGCGCATCGTGGCGGTGGCCAGGCTGCGCGGCAGATTGTGCAGCGTTACCGGCTCGTGCGTCAGGCAGGCCGCCGCCAGCAGCGCGATCGCCGCGTTGCTGTTGCCCCCCGGTTGGTATGTGCCGTTGAGCGGATGCCCCCCCTCGACCTGAATGCGCATAATTTGCTCCTGAAATCAGCGCGATTATAGCAGAGGCGCGGTAAATACTCACGATTGACTCCACCCACGCCCCACCCTATAATGCGCAGCGTTTTGTGTAGAATTTTAAGGAGCACTTCTGTGGGTCCGCATCCAAAACGCAAACTGTCTCGCAGTCGTCGTGGCCGCCGCCGCGCGCACGATGCGCTGTCGCTCAAGCATCTGGTCGTGTGCGAAAACTGTGGCGAATACCATGTTGCGCACCATGTTTGTCTCAACTGCGGCAGCTACAGAGGCGAGACCGTTGTTGAAATCAAAGCCGACAAATAATCTCCTGACGACACTGCCCTAAAAGCCGTTTCCCCTCTGGAGCGGCTTTTTGATTCGCGTTATGCTTGTCGGCATGTTTCGCGCCGCCTACACCCAAAAGGACTTATGATGGCATCGACCACCGCGCTGGTTTTTCCCGGTCAGGGTTCGCAGACTGTCGGCATGGGGCAGGATATCGCCGCCGCCCACGCCGTCGCCCGCCAGACCTTCGAAGAAGCCGACGATGTGCTTGGCTTCCGTTTTTCGGAAATCTGCTTCGCCGGCCCCGAAGACACGCTGAACGACACCCTTAACACACAGCCCGCGCTTTACGTCTGCGGCGTGGCGATTCTGCGCGTGCTGCAAGGCGAACTGAGCGACATCGCGCCCCTGTGCGCTGCCGGGCACAGTCTGGGCGAATTCACGGCGCTCACCGCCGCCGGCGCGCTGTCGTTCCCCGATGGGCTGCGGCTGGTGCGCGAACGCGGACGCCTGATGAAACAAGCCGGCGAGCAGCAGCCGGGCGCGATGGCTGCGCTGCTAGGATTGGATGCCGAGGCCGCGCGTGCCCTGTGCGCGCAGGCTAGCGCGCACAGCGGGCGTCCTGTCGTGCTGGCCAACGATAACTGCCCCGGCCAGGTCGTCATTTCCGGCGATGCAAGCGCTCTGGAAAAAGCGCTGGAACTCGCCGCCGCCGCTGGCGTCAAAAAAGCCGTCAAGCTGGCCGTCAGCATCGCCGCGCATTCGCCGCTGATGGAAACGGCAGCGGCGGAATTCCGGCAGGCGCTCGACACAACACGCTTCTACACGCCGCGTATTGCGGTGTACGGCAATGTCAGCACGCAGCCGCTCACTAGCGTCGAGGCCATCCGCGACGAACTCAACCAGCAGCTTACGCAGTCTGTGCGCTGGGCCGAAAGCGTGCGCGCCATGATCGCGGCGGGCGCGGAACGCTTCATCGAAATTGGCCCCAAAGACGTGCTCAGCGGCCTGCTCAAGCGCATCGATCGCGGCAAAAGCGGCGTCGCGCTCAACAGCGCCGCAGCGCTGCAGGCCTTCATCGCCCAGGAAAGCGCCTAAAAATTGGGCGGCGCGCCTGCCCTGCGCTGTGTTATGCTCTCTATCAGCATGTCCACTATAAGGAGGCAACCCATGCAGCGATTCACGATAGGACTGTTGTTGATCTTGATACTATTGGCGGCCTGCGCGCCAGCGCCCACACCTACCAGCGCCCCCACACCTAGTGACGAAGCCACCGAAGTAGCAACAGAGGCCGCCACCGAAGCGCCCACGCCCGAAGCCAGCGCTTCCAGCGAATTCGCCCTGACGCCTATCACATCCGTCTGCCTGATTACCGATGTCGGGACTATCACGGACGGCACGTTTAACCAATTCGCCTACGAAGGCATGGTGCGCGCGGTGCAAGACTTCAGCCTCGATTCGACGTTTATCGAAACGCAGGCGCAAACCGATTACCAAGCCAACATCACCACCTGCCTGAACGAAGGCTACGACGCGATTGTCACCGTCGGCTTTTACTTCACCGACACGGTGCTGGCCTTAGCGCCACAAAACCCCGATGTGCTGTTCATCGGCGTCGATCAGGTGATCGAAAACGCGCCGCCCAATGTCGTCGGCATCCAGTTCCGCGAAGATCAGGCCGGCTTCATCGTCGGCACGATGGCCGCGCTGATGACCGAATCCAACATCGTGGCGGGCGTCTACGGCGTGGATATGCCGCCGGTGGTCAAGTTCCGCAACGGCTTTGAACAGGGCGCGCGCTATATCAACCCCGAAATCGGCCTGCTGGGCGTGTATATCGACGACTTCCAGGCGCCCGATCGCGGCGCGGCGGCGGCGGAGCAATTCATTGGCGAAGGCGCGGACGTAGTGTTCGGCGCGGGCGGCCCCACCGGCTCCGGCGCGATTGTCTTCGGCGCGTCGGTGGGCGTGTGGGTCATCGGCGTCGATCAGGATGAATATTTCACCACCTTCGGCGGCGGCGAAACACCCGGCGCAGACCGCCTGATTACCAGCGCCGTGAAGCGCGTCGATAACGGCGTGTATCACCTGCTGGGGGTTGCGGCGGCAGGTGAGACCGCCAACTGGCCTGCGGGCAGTTCTTATGTGCTGGAAGTCGCCAACGACGGCATCACTTTTGCCCCCGCGCACGATGCCGCTGTGCCCAGCGAAGTCACCGAGCGGGTGACGGCAGTGCTCGAAGGACTGCGCGACGGCTCGATCACCACCGGCGTTGACCCCGTAAGCGGCCAACTGCTCGATGGCGAAGCCGAAGCTACTGCCGCGCCCTGACAGACGCCGAACACCTTTTCTCCCCCTCTCCATGTCACATGGTTCATACATACGCCAAACCTGCACATGGAGAGGGGGCAGGGGGGTGAGGCCGGCGATGCGTTACGGGCTGCCGGCGTTGTCGCCCGCCGCGCACACTGCCGGTGGATTATCCTCCCCCACAAATTCCTGCCATTCGGCGCTGGTGAGTTCGCGGTTCACCATCTGGCACGCGCGCGCTTCCCACACGCCAAAATCCACATCCCAGATAATCAGCGTCATGTCTTCGCTGCCCGAAACCAGATAACGGCTGTCCGGGCTGAAGGACACGCTGCGCACGCTGTCCGTATGCCCGCGTATCGGGCGGCCGATCTGCTGGAACGTCGCCGTGTCCCACAAAATAATCGTTTGGTCGGTGCTGCCTGTTGCCATCATGCGCCCATCAGGGCTGAAGGCCACACTTTGCACGAACCAGGTATGGCTGTGCATCGGCCCGAAAACCAGTGCGCGCGTGCGCACGTCCCACACGCGGATCGTCTCGTCCACGCCGGTCGTCGCCAGCCACCGCCCATCGGGACTGAAAGCCACCGCCAGCAGCGCGCGCGTATGCCCGGTCAGTGGCTCGCCCAATGGCTGGCCGAACGCAGCGGATTCGCGATTCACATCCCACAGGCGCACGGTGCGATCCCGCGCGCCGGACGCCAGCAGCGTGCCATCGGGCGAAAAGGCCAGCGCCTTCAGAAAACCCGTATGCCCGGTCAGCGGCGCGCCGATCTGCTGCGCGTTGGCCAGGTCGCTGATGTCCCACAAAATGATCGTGCCGTCAGAAGCGGAACTCGCCAGCAGCGTGCCGTCGGGACTGAACACAGCGTTCAGCACGCCCTGTGTGTGCCCATTGAGCGCAGCGCCCAGCGGACGCGGCGCGGCCGGGTCGCTCACATCCCACAGGATGATCTGATGTTCCAGATCATTGCTGGTCGTCGCCAGCAGGCGGCTGTCGGCACTGAAGGCCACGCTTTCCACCTGCCCGCTATGCCCCGCCAGCGGTGCGCCGATCGCTGCGCCCGTCGCCGCGTCCCACAGAATCACCGTCTGATCCAGGCTGCCAGAGGCGATCAGCGCGCCGTTAGGACTATAGGCCACGCTCAGCACCTCATTGGTGTGTCCGCTCAACGTGCGCCCGATTTGCTGGCGGCGCGCCAAGTCCCACAGAATAATACTGGTATCGTCACTGCCCGAAATCAGCGCGCGCCCATCCAAAGAAAACGCCAACCCGTTAATCCAGTTGGAATGCCCGATCAGATGCGGCACGTCGCGTGTATCGTTCGCCGCCTCCGCGTTCATATCCCACAGAATAATTTCCTCGTCTGCCCCCGCCGATGCCAGCACACTCCCATCCGGGCTGAACTGCGCTTCTACCACAAAATTGGTGTGCCCGGCGAAAACGCGCAGCGGTTCGACACCTTCCACGCTGGTATCGAGCGCAGCGGCCATCTCCCACAGGAAAATATCGCGGTCAGTCGCCCCCGAAGCCAGCAGCGTGTTATCCGGGTTCAGCGCGACGGTCAGCACATTGCCTTCGTGTCCCGCCAGCGTGCGGATCAATTCCGGCGCGGCGGGATCGTCCATCTGCCAGAATTTGATCGTCGAGTCATAGCCGCTGCTGATCAGAATATCGCCGGCGCGCGTAAACACCAGATCGCCCACTGCCACGTCGTGCGCCGCCAGCGGTGCGCCGACCGGCTGCGGGGCAGCCGGATCGCTGATGTCCCACACGATCAGCGTGCCTGCGTTGTCGGCGCTGATCAGCAGTGTGCCCGCCGGGCTAAACAGCACGTTCGTCACCGTGCTGGTATGCGCGGCCAGCGGCGCACCGATACGCTGCGCGTTCGTCGGGTCGCTCACATCCCACAGCGCGACAGTATTATCGTTGCTGCCGGACGCCAGCAGCCGGCCATCGGGCGAAAGCGCCACCGCCTCCATACGATCGCCCTGTGTACGCGCCAGCCTGGCGATAATCTGCTGCGTCTGCATATCCCACAGCAGCACCTCGCCATTAGCGTGCGCCGAAGCCAATACCAGGCCATCGGCGCGCAGCGCAATACTTTTGACCGCCGCCCCGTTGCCGTGCAGATACAGCAGCAAATTGGGGCTGTATTGCAGCGCGTTCAGCAGCGTCCCGCGCACTTCGCCCCCCGCCAGCCCCACCTGGCCGGCAATCGTATTCGCTTCCAGGCTCAGCAGCAGCGCCACGTCCAACTGCGTATCCAGCCGCACCGCCGACTGTGCCGCCAATTGCCGCGCCAGCGCGTATTGCGCGTTGCGGTCGGCGCGCTGCGCGTGCAACCCCGCCTGTACCGTCTGATACACGGCGAAAATCAGCAGAATCACCGAAACCACCAGCGCGCCAAAAATGCTCGTTAGCAGCGTGCGCTGGCGGCGGTTTTCGGCGCGGCGGCTTTCGTAAATGTAGGTGGACTGTGTAACAGTGGGGCCGGGCTTTTTGTTAGCGCTCTGCGCCAACCACTGCTCGCCCGCTTGCAGTTCTGCGCCGCGCAGCAGGCTGTCGTTGTGCTTTTTCTGCTCCCATTCCAGCGCGCGTTCCAACAGGCGCGTATGCGCCTTGACATGCTCCAGATCGGTGTCGATGGCCTGCGTCAGCCCTTTGAAGGCCGTGTCGAAATCATCGCCGGCGCGCATGTAAATCCAGTTGTGCGACGACAGCGCGCCGTGCATCAGCTTAAAATCCGTCACCTCGCGCGTCAGAATCGGCACCAGCCGTTTGTTGTGTTCCAGCGCGTGCGCCAGCTCTTGCCCACACACCTCTGAGGCCACCGAATCCGGGCTGATGACGAACACAAAGTTGTTCGAGGCTTCGATCCCCTGATAAATCTCTTTCAGCCAATCGGCGGTGAGCGGAATATCTTCCCAATCGACCCACACATCGCGGCCCTGGACCTTAAAGCTATCGACCAGACGGCGGACGAATTCCTTGTCCTTGCGTGAATACGAGACAAAAATGTCGGGCATCGTGATTTAACCCTTGCGGCTCGGTGCTGCAATATTGGGTTATTATGACATTAGAATCAAGGTGGACACAAGCCAGCCACAATTAAGGAATAGGCCAGCAGGCCGCCGCGCGCACCCTTTGACGGGGAGGGTCGCCCTGTAGGCTAAATGGGAAGCGATTACTTGGCCCTTTGGGGCCATGCGTTTGCCGCTTTCGGCAGCAAAGCGGTACACTTTACACAGGCGCGCCCCATTGGCCGCGTTTACTGCCTGTGGGCCATCTGTCGGCTGGCGACTTGCTGTCCCGGCTGCTTCGCCAACCGTCACAGGTTAACCGCTCACAGGAATTTCCTTAAGGAGTATCCCATGTTAAGCCATCACACCAGCTTCGCCACCACCACACGCGGGCTGCGTCGCGAAAGCCCGCCCATGCGTCTGTTCGAAAAAGCCAAAAAGTTCGGCATCTGGAATCCCAGCGACATCGACTTCACACAGGACAAAGCCGATTGGCAAAAGTTGACAACCGACGAAAAAGAGGTGATTCTGCACCTGACAGCGCTGTTCCAGGCAGGCGAGGAAGCCGTCACGCTCGACCTGCTGCCGCTGATTATGACGATCGCCAAAGAAGGCCGCATCGAAGAAGAAATGTTCCTGACAACGTTTTTGTGGGAAGAAGCCAAGCACACCGACTTTTTCCGCCGCTTCCTCGATGATGTGGTGCAAACGCCGGGTGATCTCAGCCGCTTTCATACCGACACCTACAAGATGCTGTTCTACGACGCGCTGCCCAGCGCGCTTTCCCGCCTGACGGTCGATTCGTCGCCCGCCGCGCAGATTCAGGCCTCTGTCACCTATAACATGATCGTCGAAGGCGTGCTGGCTGAAACCGGCTATCATGCTTACTTCACCATGCTTAAGAACAACAATTTGATGCCCGGCCAGTGCGAAGGCATCCGCTTGCTCAAGCAGGACGAATCGCGCCATATCGCTTACGGTGTCTTCCTGATTTCGCGCCTCGTAGCCGAGAATCACGCGCTGTGGGACACCGCCGAAAACACGATGAACACCCTGCTGCTGCCGACGATAGGCATTATTAACGAAGTCTTCGCTCTGTACGATCCTGTGCCCTTCGGCCTGAAGGTCGAGGACTTCATCAACTATGCCACCATGCAGTTCAGCAAACGGCTGGAGCGTATCCAGAAGGCGCGCACGATGTCGCCCGACCAGTTGGAACGCGCGACACAAGATGTCATTGACCGCGACGACGCCTAGCGCTTCAACACTATGAGAATGACAGGTGTTATTCGTAAGGGCGAGGTAAGCCTGGCCCTTACCATCAGCGCTTCGGTTGTCAAGGTACTAGAGCGCGTTCACGATTATCCGTTTGCAGTGCTGACATTATGCCGAAGGACAGGTTACTGATGAACGCACGCCGCTACTACGATGATGCCTACACCACCAGGTTTCAGGCGCGCATTCGCGAACGTCTCCAGGCCGGCCAGCGCCCGGTCGTGATTCTCGACGCCACCTATTTTTACCCGGCGTCCGGCGGCCAACCGCACGATCTGGGGGAGATCGGCGGCGTGGCTGTGGTCGATGTGCAAACGCGCGAAAGCGATGGCGCGGTGCTGCATGTGCTGGCAGCGCCGCTGGCCGCCGCCGCCGAAGTGGCCTGTCAGGTCGATTGGGCGCGCCGCTTCGACCATATGCAGCAGCATACCGGCCAGCATATTCTGACACAGGCCTTTGTCCAGACGGCAGACGCGCATACGGTGGGCTTTCATCTCAGCCCGGACAGCGTGACGATCGATCTGGACAAAAACCTGCCTGCCGAGCAGATCAGCGCGGCGGAAACGCTGGCGAATCAGATCGTGCAGGAAAACCGCCCCGTGCGTGCCCGCCTGATCGCGCTCGATGCGGCAGAAGCCGCGCCTTCTGGCGGGCGCGAAGGCGTGCGCGTGCGCAAAATCCCGGAGAAAATGTACACCGACGGGCTGCGCGTGATCGACATCGACGGCTTTGATGTCACCGCCTGCGGCGGCACGCATGTCGCCCATACCGGCGAAATCGGCCTCATCAAAGTGCTGAAAACCGAACGGCGCGGCGATAAACTGCGCGTAGAATTTCGCTGCGGCGGGCGGGCGCTGCGCGACTATCAGCAGAAAAATGCCATCATCAGCACGCTCAGCGCCGATCTGACCTGCGCCACGTCGGAGATCGTGGCGGCTATCACCCGTTTGCGCGATGAACTGAAAAGCGCACACACTGCCCTGCGCGCCGCCAGCGCGCGTCTCGTGGAATACGATGCCGCGGCGCTGCTGCAAAACGCCACTGAACACAACGGGCTGCGGTTGGTCAAAGCGGCCTTCGAAAACCGCGCCGCCGCCGAACTGCGTTTGCTCGCCGCGCGCCTCACAGAAACGCCCGGCGTGGTCGCGCTGCTGGGCACAGCCGGCGACAAAGCGCAGATCATCTGCGCGCGCAGCACAGACGCCACGCCCGACATGAATGCACCGCTGAAAGCCGCGCTCACGCTGCTCGGCAAGGCGCGCGGCGGCGGGCGGCCTGATCTGGCGCAGGGCGGCGGGATCCCGGCGGGGCTGGCGCAGGTGCAGGCGGCGTTAGACGCCGCGCAGATGGCCTTATGGTAGGCAGATTGGCACAAAAAACGCGGTAGAAGCAGGACAACACGTGTGGATAGGAGGTTGTTTGATGGGATGGGCAGCCAGGTGATGCGGTAGGACTTTCAGCAGGGCGGAGCATCGACAGGCTGTGCGCCATTATGGCAGAGGCGGGCGGCAAAACAACCAAGACTTCGCACTTGGCAAGGCGCGCGCGCGCCCTATATAATGAACCCCCTAAAACTGAAGTGAAAATACTGCCCTGAAGCAAGGACGTTTCGGTCATGAAAGTCATTCTCCTTTCGGATGTGTATAAACAAGGCGTCGCCGGCGAAATCGTCGATGTCAAAGACGGCTACGCGCGCAATTACCTGATCCCCAAGAAGCTGGCGGTGAAGGCCACCGAAGGCGAGGTCAAGCGCGCCGCCAAGCTGCGCGAACAGGCCGCCGCCCGCCGCGCCCAACTCGAAGGCCGGCTCAACGAACTGGCGCGCCAGATCGACGGCGTGGAACTGTTCTTCGAACGCCGCGCCAGCCCCACTGGCAAGCTCTTCGGCTCGATCACCACCACCGAAATCGCCGATGCGCTCAACGCCAAAACCGGCATCGACATCAACAAGCGCCGCATCAGCCAGATCGTCCCGCGCGAACTGGGCACCCACCCTATCCCTGTGCGTCTGGGCAGCGATACGTCGCCGCATCTGGTCATCACGATTGTGCGCGAAGGCGAACTGGCGAACCTGTTGGCCGCCCGCGCGGCCGAAGCCGCCAAAGCCGCGGAAAAAGCGCTGGAAGAACAGACGCGCCCTGAATCGGCTTATGTGCCGTTCGAAGCGCCTGCCGCCGCTGAACCTGAAAATCCTGCTTAAAAAAACTGGTCTGCTGAGGCGCGGGCGGCGCGGCGCTGCCTCTGCGACTCAGCGCCTCATCCTGTTTCCCCGTTCGGGAGTCCACCGCTAACGATGGATGCACAAGCGCTTGGCCGTTATCTGCGTGAATCGCGCGAAGCACGCGAATTAACGCTGGACGATGCTGAACAGAACTTGCGCATCCGCCGCCGCATTCTGGAACAATTCGAAGTCGGCGATTTTAACGTCAGCGGCGCGTCGCCCGTGCAGGTGCGCGGCTTTATCCGCAATTATGCGCGTTATCTCGGCCTGGATGAAGAACGCGTGGTGCTGTTTTACGAAGACGCGCTGCACAACGGCCAGCGGCGCGGACGCCGCGCGCGCTCCCGTCGTGAGCGCACACCGCCGCCGCGCGAACTGAGCGCCGCGCGTTCGATTACCGATACCAACCCCACGCTGCCGCGCGTTACCTGGGCGGAAACCCGTCCGGCGCGCGGCGGCCTGCTCAATTCGCTGGTAATGACGCTGGTCGGGTTGGCTGCGCTGGCAGTGATCGCCTTCGTCGCGCTGCAAATCTTGCAGCCGGCGCTCACGCCCGCTAACGACGCGCCCGCCGGCGTGCTCGGCGATCTGCCCGACGTGCCCACCAGCACACCCGCGCCGACCTTTACCCCGCGCCCCTCGCCCGAAAGCGCTGTGGCGGCGGCCAGCCCGCTGCCGACATGGGATGGGCGCAGCGTGTGGGTGCTGGTGGAAATGACAGAACGCACATGGCTGCGTTTTGTGGCCGATGATATCGAACGTTACGCCGGGATCGCGCCGCCGGGCACGATTGTCGAATACCGCGCCAACGATACGATCACCGTAACCGCCAGCAACGCCCAGGCCTTGAATGTGCGCTACAACGGCCAGCAGCAGGGGATGCTCGGCGGGCGCGGCCAGCGTATCGACATCACCTTCACGCGCAGCGCTATGCAGATCGTCACCGGGCCGGGTTTCGCGCCCACGCCGGAATTCAGCCCGACGCCGCTGCCCACCTCAGCGATTGATGTGGGCGCGTTGATTCAACAGCTCACGCCGACCAGCACGCCCGGCCCCAGCCCGACGCCCACCAACACGCCGCTGCCCACCGACACACCGTCGATCACGCCCACGCCCAGCGCTACACCGACACCCAGCAGCACGCCGACCAGCACCAACACACCCGGCCCCACGCTGCCCCCGACCGATACGCCGCCACCTTCGCCCACGCCGAGCGCCACAGCCAATCTGCCGCCGCGGCTGCCGGCGCAGCCGCCGACGCCCACCAAAACGGGTTAAGTCGTCAGTTGGCGGTCAATCGCAAAGGCGAAACGGACGATGTTGTCCCAGAAATTTGCAGGCGACTGCTTTAGGCGCCTGCCGAACGTCCGCGTTCTTCCGCGCTGAAATCGTCGGCGCTGCTTTCGTCCACAATTTCGGCCAATTCGCCGTCGCTGCTCAGGCGCATGACCCGCTTGCGTTTGTCCTGTGCTTCGTCTTCCATGCCCAGCCGCAGCATTTCTTCGCCCAGTTCGCGCGCGATCAGCCGTTCACGTATACTGGCCTCGCCAGCTTTGGTTTCCAGCATGACCGAGATGAATTGAAACAATAGACTCATGAAGCCGGCCACACTGAGCATCACCATAGCGCTGACAGCGTCTTCATTCACCAGCACGCCGGCCTCTCTGGCGATACCCCAGCCGATGAGCATAAAAATGGTGTAGAGTGTGAAACTGGAGGCGAGAAAAAAGGCGCGCGTTGTTGTTTTTTGCTTCTTGATGCCTTCTTCGACGCGCCGGAGCACCGCACGATAGTCGATCTGGTCTTGTGCCATAATATTTCCCCCTGCCTGCATATGACCCAATTATCAGTCCAAAGCGGCATCTCGGCAATAGTTTGTGGCAGCCGCATGGCCTCAGAAGACCGCTAGACCCAGCCCTGCCAGCGTCTTGTTCATAGATACCTGTCTGCTAGGTAACAAAACCTGGTGATCAAAGACGCGTGAGATATAAGCAAAGCCATGTTAGCGGTATACGTGCTGCATACGCTATCCTTCAGATGGATGAACTGAATATCGTCCAGATCATCGGTGAGACTGGTGCGGTCACGCGCCTGAACCGTGATAATCCGCGTCTTTACGCTAGCTGTTGATGTATTGTCTTAGCGGATGTAAGGCGGAGCGTCTCCCCGCTTGAGCGTTCCGGCGTTTTCGCCCCTTCCCGCGCCGATTTCTGCTATAATGCCTGTCGCAGCGAACAGTTCATAGAGAAAGACCCTGTTATGGCGACGGCGCTTTTGGATGGATTGAACGACCGGCAGCGCGAAGCCGTCATGGCTGGCGACGGTCCGATGCTGGTGCTGGCCGGGCCGGGCAGCGGCAAAACGCGCGTGCTGACTCATCGCATCGCCTATCTGATCGAAGAACTGCGCGTTTACCCGGAACGCATCGTTGCCGTGACCTTCACCAACAAAGCCGCCGGCGAGATGCGCGCGCGCGTCGAAAAACTGCTCAACGGGGCACAGCGCGGCCTGCTGATCGGCACGTTTCACGCCATCTGCGCGCGTCTGCTGCGGCGCGAACACGCGCAGCACCCCTATGGCGCGGATTATCTGATTTACGATACCGACGACCAGATGGAAGTGATGACGCGCGTGCTGGCGGAACTCGGCGTCGATTCCAAAAAATTCCCGCCGCGCCAGATTCTCAACGCGGTTTCCAGCCTCAAAAACGAATTGATTACTCCCGACGAATACCAGCCGGTCGCTTATCAGGGCGAAGTGATCGCCCGCGCCTATCCGCGTTATCAAGCGCTGCTGCTGGAAAATAACGCCATGGATTTCGACGATTTGCTGATGAACATGGCGCTGCTCATGCGTAGCAACGCCGCCGTGCGCGACAAGTACCAGCGCCTTTTTGAGTACATTCTGGTCGATGAATTCCAGGACACCAACACAGCGCAGTATCAGTTGGTCAAGCTGTTCGCGCAGCCGCAGAATAACGCTTTTGTGGTCGGCGACGAAGATCAGGCGATTTACGCTTTTCGCGGCGCCGATTACCGCAATGTCGCCAACTTCCGCCGCGATTACCCCGGCGCGCGCGTTGTGCTGCTGGAGCAAAATTACCGCTCGACACAGATTGTGCTGGATGTGGCGCGCGCGGTGATCGCCAAAAATGTGCATCGCACACCGAAGTTTCTTCAGGCGGCGCGCGGCGTGGATGGCAAGCGCATCACTGTCTATGAAGCCTACGATCAGGACGACGAAGCGCGCTATATCGCCGCGCAGGTCAAACGCCTGCGCGAAAGCGGGCGCTTCGCCTACCGCGATTTCGCCCTCATGTACCGCATGAACGCCCAATCGCGCGCGCTGGAAGACGTGCTGGTGGCGGCGGGCATCCCGCACCGCATTGTCGGCGGCGTTGGCTTCTATAAGCGGCGCGAAGTGCGGGATCTGCTGGCGTATCTGCGCCTCATCAACAATCCCAACGACACCGTGAGCTTTACGCGCGTGATTAACGTGCCCAAGCGCGGCATCGGCAAAAAATCACAGGAAGATTTTATGGCCTGGGCCGCCGCTGAACGCCTGACCTACGGCGAAGCGCTGGAACGGCTGCGGCGCGGCGAAGCGAGCGCGCTCAGCCCCAAAAGCGCGCGCCAGTTGGCGGATTTTGCGCGCCTGCTGGCCGATTGGCGCGCGCTGTTGCAGCGCGAAAACGGCGACCTGCTCATGTTGTTCGACGATATCCGCACCCGGCTGGCTTATGGGCTGTATCTGCGCGAAATCAGCGACAGCGTCGAAGAAATCCGCGAGCGTGAGGATAACATCGAGGAACTGCGCAACCTGATCGCCGCTGCGCGCGACAAAGGCACACCGCTCAACGAATTTATGGCCGATATGGCGCTGATGTCGGAGGTCGATCAACTGCGCGAAGACGCCGACGCCGTGACATTGATGACGCTGCACGCCGCCAAAGGGCTGGAATATCCGGTGGTGTTTTTGAGCGGCGTGGAAGAAGGCATTCTGCCGCACGCCCGCTCGCTGAGCGAACCGGAAGGTATGGAAGAAGAACGCCGGCTGCTGTACGTGGGCGTCACGCGCGCCGAAGAAGAAATTTTCGTGACCTATGCCTTTCGCCGCATGGTCTTCGGCAGCAGCGAACTCAGTATGCCCTCGCGTTTTTTGATGGATGTGCCAGAAAACCTGACCGAAGGGCTGCCGCCGCGCCTTTCGGCTTCGGCCAGCGAGCGCAGCTACAAGCAGCAGGTGACATGGGAGCGCGATGATGCCTTCCTCAAGGGCGGTGGCCGCGAAGCCCGCGACAGCGACGCGCGCTCTAAAATCATTCCCTTCGACACCAAAAAACACGCTGTTGTGCCGCTCTCCGCGCCGCCCACCAAATACCAGACCGGCCAGCGCGTACAGCACAGCAAATACGGCGAAGGCATCATCATCAACGCCAGGCGTTCCGGCAGCGACGAAGAACTGACGATTCAGTTCGAAAAACATGACATCAAGGTGCTCCTCGCCAGCTTCAGCAACCTCACGCTGCTGGCCGAGTCGCCCAAACGCGGCGCGCCGCCGCCTGCGCCGTCTTCCGCGCCGCCGCGGGCGCTCAAGTACCGCAGCGGCCAGCGCGTGCAGCATGTGCTTTATGGGGATGGCATCGTCATCAGCGCCAAGCATCGCGGCGCCGACGAAGAATTGGTCGTGCAGTTCGAAAAACACGGCGCAAAAACGATCATCGCGGAAGCCACCAAGCTCACGGTGGTCAAAGGCTGAGCAGCAAAAAGGGGCACAGCGCGCGGCTGTACCCCTCACGCCAGACTCGCTGGTCAGCGGTTCTACGTCGGCTCTTTGATGTGAATGGTCGAAATATCGACAATGCCGGTGGTCGTGCCGCGCTGGATCGCCAGCTTGACTTCGCCGATGGCGCGCGTGACTTCGATGCCGCGCGGGCAGGCCGGCGTGCAGTTGAAGATCGTGCGGCAGCGCCAGACGCCGTTGGGTTCGGCCAGCACATTCAGGCGTTCTTTGGCGGCGCGGTCGCGCGTGTCGAAGATGAAGCGGTGCGCCTGCACGATGGCCGCCGGGCCGACATACTTGCCGTTGGCCCAGAACGACGGGCAGGAAGTCGTACAGGCCGCGCACAAAATGCATTTGGTCGTGTCGTCATACTGCGCGCGATCATCGGGCGATTGCAGGCGTTCGCGGCCATTGGCGGGCACCGGCTCGTCGTTGACGAAAAAGGGCATGACCTCGCGGTAATGGCCGAAAAACGGCTCCATATCCACCACCAGGTCTTTAATGACCGGCAGCCCCAGAATCGGCTCGACCTGTACTTTGCTGCCGTTGATGTCGCGCATCAGCACTTTGCACGCCAGCTTGTTGACGCCGTTGATGCGCATGGCGTCTGAACCGCACACGCCGTGCGCGCACGAACGCCGCAGCGTCAGTGTGCCGTCCTGTTCCCACTTGATGCGGTGCAGCAGTTCCAGCACGCGGTCATTGGGGTCAACATCGGCCAGGCGGAATTCCTGCCAGTAGGGCTTGTTTTTGCCGGGAATATCCGGGTTATAGCGTCGAATGCGAAATGTAACGTCCATGTAGGTTGGCCTCCAGCGCTCTAGTAGGTTCTGACCTTGGGCGCGAAGCGCGGATCGACTTCGGCCAGCGACATATCGACTTTTTTGTTGACATTGATAGTGAGCGCGGGCGCGGTGCTGGGCGAAAGTTCGCTGCCATGCCGCGTCACCAGTGAATGCACCATCCAGTTGGCGTCGTCGCGCTCTTTATAGTCTTCGCGGCTGTGCGCGCCGCGGCTTTCGGTGCGTTTGAGCGCGGCCAACGCCGTCGCCTCCGCCAGATCGAGCAGGCAGCCCAGTTCCCACGCTTCCATCAGGTCGGTATTGAACGTGCTGCCTTTGTCGTCAATCGTCAGGTCTTTGCTGAAGCGTTCGCGCAGTTCGCGCACCACTTCCAGCGCGCCGTTGAGGCCTTTTTCTTCGCGGAAGACGCCGACATTTTGCATCATCTCTTTTTGCATGGCGCTGCGCAGTTCGTGCGGGCGCGTCTTGCCTTTGCCGTTACGTATGCGGTTGAGTTCGGCTTCGATCTCGCGTTCGGGCGCGGGGGGCAGCGGCACAAAGTCGGCGCGTTTGACGTAATCGGCGATGTTTTTGCCGCCGCGCCGCCCGAAGACCACCAGATCGACCAGCGAATTGGTGCCCAGACGGTTGGCGCCGTGACAGCTTACGCAGGCCACTTCGCCCGCCGCGTACAGGCCGGGAATCACTGTCCAGTGTTCGTCCAGCACCGCTTCGGCGTTGACGTTGGTGGGGATACCGCCCATGGCGTAATGCGCTGTCGGCTGAATGGGCATCGGGTCTTTGACCGGATCAACGCCCAGATACACGCGGCAGAATTCGAGAATATCGGGCAGCTTCTTTTCGACATCTTCGGCGGTAATGCGGCGTTCGTCGCCGGCTTCGGCGAAGTAGCGGTTGACCGTCTTGGGCGTAACATCCAGATAGACGTAATCCTTGTTTTTGCCCGCGCCGTTGCCGCTGCTGATTTCCATGTAAATGGCGCGGCTGACGACATCGCGGCTGGCCAGGTCTTTGATGCGCGGCGCGTACTTTTCCATGAAGCGCTCGCCCTTGCCGTTGATGAGCACGCCGCCTTCGCCGCGCACGCCTTCGGTAATCAGGATGCCGAGCTTATAGATGCCTGTAGGATGGAACTGGAAAAATTCCATGTCCTGCATCGGCACGCCGCGCCGGTAAACGACTGCCGCGCCGTCGCCCGTCAGGCTGTGGGCGTTGCTGGTCACCGACCAGATTTTGCCCCAACCGCCGGTGGCGAACAACGTGGCTTTGCCATGAAAGACCGTCAATTCGCCCGTGCCTAGCTGCATGGCAACGACGCCGGCGCACGCGCCGTTGTTCATGATGGCATCGACCACCTGATATTCATCGAAGAATTTGACGTGATGCTTGATACACTGCTGGTAAAGCGTTTGCAGGATCATGTGGCCGGTGCGGTCGGCGGCGTGGCAGGCGCGGCGCACCGGTTTATCGCCAAAATTGCTGGTGTGGCCGCCGAAGCGCCGCTGGCTGATTTTGCCTTCTGGCGTGCGGTCAAAAGGCAGCCCCATGTGTTCCAATTCGATCACGGCGTCGATCGCTTCTTCCGCCAGCACTTTGGCGGCGTTCTGATCGGCCAGATAATCCCCGCCTTTGACGGTATCATAGGCGTGCCAGAGCGGGTTATCTTCTTCCAGATTGCCCAGCGCCGCGCCGATACCGCCCTGCGCCGTGCCGGTGTGGCTGCGCGTGGGATACAGTTTGCTGACGACGGCCACATTGGCGCCGCCTTTGCTGGCGTACAGCGCCGCCATCAGCCCCGCGCCGCCCGCGCCGACAATAATAGCGTCAAACTGATGTGTTTTGACCATGAATCACTCCCTATTGACCTGTTTCCGCCGCGCATTGCAGCACTTCCGGCACTTCCGTATGGTTCTCTTCATACAGCCGGCATAACGAATTGCGCGCCATTTCGATAGCCGTGCTGTCGATCGTCCGCACCAGCATACCGCTGCCGAGCACCAGCAGAATGGTCGCGCCGATGACGCAGGTGAAGATCATGCCGCGCCGCAGCAGCGGGCTGCTCATCGTATAATCGGTCAGCACATAACGCAGGCCGTTGAAGCCATGCACTACCACCAGCGCCAGCAGCCCGGCGTCGTACAAACGCCAGATGGCGACCCCCGCCACCAGCGTGTTCCAGCGATCGCCGACAAATTCCACCGCGGTACCCGATGAATTCACGCCGACCTGCGCGATATTGGCGCCCACCGCCGGCAGACCGCCTTCCAGCCCGGCGGCGATTCCCCGCTCCAATACG
Source organism: Chloroflexota bacterium (assembly GCA_013388745.1). Classification (GTDB taxonomy): domain Bacteria; phylum Chloroflexota; class Anaerolineae; order Aggregatilineales; family Phototrophicaceae; genus JACAER01. The sequence goes on along the minus strand of JACAER010000056.1, from coordinate 88,676 downwards.
TGCGAGCCTTGAATATCGAACACGCCCTGCACGACATGCATCCCGGCGAGGTGGCCGAAGACCAGCGGGATAATGAGGATGCCGCTAAGGCGCATGAACGACCACCAGAAGCGTTCGGCGCGGCTGCTCTGCGGAGCGGCTTCTTTGCCACCTGAGACCGCGCCATACAGCCCGGAGAGCGCCAGACCGGCCACCAGCGCCAGCACCATGCCAATGCCAAACGGCACTTGTTCGAGCAGCACAACACCCAGCGGCAGCACCAGCGGTGTGTCGCTGTAGTGCTTCAGCACATGGTTAAACATCAGAATAAAGACCGGAATCAGCGTGAGGGCTGTGGCCGCCAACACCACCATCGCGGCGCGCTGTTGGAAGCGCCACCACAGCGGACGCGCGTCGAATAAGATGATGCGCAGCCCATTGTAGGCGTGGTAGACAACACAGGCTACCAGCGCGAATTCGCCGATGGTGAAGAGCGGCGACTGGTAGGCCGCGATAGCCTTGACATATAAGTCGGGGTAAAAGACGGCCCACGAGGTATCGATAATGTGCAGGATGATGAACAGAACGACCCCCAGACCGGTCACGCGATGGAGCACCCAACTCCACTGTCCTACCGCGCCGCGATAGCGCAGCGTTTCGGTTAAGGTGAGTACGAGCGAAGTCAAAATTCCTTCTCCTGAATCAATATTTGAGCGTGAGGAAGCAGCGTGCAGCGAGGTCGGTATCGCTTGAACAAATTATAACAAATCGCGCTGACCTCGCCAATAAACCTACTTTCATTATATTCAGAAAGTGATGAAAATCACAATTTTTAATCTTGCAGAATCGTTACACTGGCGCGCGGCAACTGGTTGTACAATGCGTGCAAGGGTAATTGAAAGGCGGCGGCCATGAGTGATGAACAAAGCAATGCTTTGGACTTTTTCAGCACGCTGAACAGCGAAGAGTGGCTGGCGGCGCTGCGCAACGAGATTTTTAACGCCAACCAGACGACGCGCGTGAATCTGGGCTATATTCTGGGGGAATTACAAACCCTGCCGCCGGAGACGCCGCTGGATTACCGCCTGATCGAAGAATACGCCGAGCGCATTCGCAGCGCTGCCGATCGCATCACGCATCTGATCAACAGCGCGGTGCAGCTTTATGATCAGGGTGCGCCCGACAAGCGCTAACTCTGCCTTGACATGTCCACCACCGCTTTATACAATGAGTCACAACGGGCCTGTAGCTCAGCTGGGAGAGCGCTACAATCGCACTGTAGAGGTCAGGAGTTCGAATCTCCTTAGGTCCACCAGAAGCGGTACAATCCGAACATTCGGGACAGCGGCATCAGCGCCGCTGTTTTCGTTTCTCTATTGGGACTCGGTTTAGCCACCGTCAACTGCTACTCCTGCATTCGCAGCAAATGGATCACTCAGAGCGGGATTGGTGACAAATTCCTCGTCGGTGAGACTTTCTAAAAAGGCGATTAAATCAGCGGTTTCCTGTGCCGTCAGGATAAAACCCGACACCAGCCCGCTTTTGTATGGATTGACAGTGCCATCGCCCGCGAATTCGCCATCCGTGATGATGCGCCCACCATCGGCGTAAAACTGGATCACTTCCGCCAGCGTGGCCATACTGCCATCGTGCATATAGGGTGCGGTAAGGGCGATGTTGCGTAAAGTTGGAGGGCGGAAACGCCCCATATCCTCTGGATTGCCAGTAATTTCAAAAATGCCAGTGTTATTCGATGGGTAAGCGCCTGCGCCATCCAAATTATATAAACCGGTGTTGAAAAACGGACGATCCTGAAAGGTCGAGTGCGCGGTGACGGTTGAAAGTGTGAAGTTGAAGCCGGTATGGCAGTGATGGCATTCCAACCCTTCTGAGAAAAACAAAGTCATCCCGCGCTGTGCCGATTCGGAGAGCGCGGTAGTGTCTCCCTGCGTGTAACGATCATAGGCAGAGTTCCCGGAAATCAATGTTCGGGTGAACGATGCCAGCGCCCGTGTGATGTTGGCAAAGGTAAAAGCATCGGTTTGATCGGGATAGGCCGCCCTAAATAATATCTGGTAGAGCGGGTCTTGGCGCAAACGATCCAGCACCTCGTCCTCATGCCCGGTAATCCCCAGTTCAATTGGGAATTCACCAAACATCGGAATGGGTATCTGCCGTTCCAGTACCAGTAAATTCGGATTTGCCCAGGTTAAGGTGGCGCTGTAGGCAGAATTCGTCAGGGTCATTGCGTTGCGTGGGTGAATTTCTCCCGTAGAGCCAAGAGGCAGCGCCAGCCCATCGGTAAACGCCAATGCTTGCAGATGGCAGGAGGAACATGAAGCTGTGCCATTCCCGGATAGTCGAGGATCGTAGAAGAGATAACGCCCCAGTTCAACTTTTTCAGCGGTCATAGGATTATCCGCAGGCACAGGCGGCAGCGGAAATCCAGCCGGAAGATGCCACTCATAAGCTGAACTTTGTAGCGCCGCCGCACTACCTGTGGAATAGACCCATGCGTTCGTAAACTGGAAATCTTCAAGGGTGATGAAATTAATGCGCTCAGTGGGTGGGGCAGCCAGCACATCAAACGGCACAGTCACCGAACGACCTGAAGCAAAACTCAGCGTGATATTGAGGACATCGCCGTCATACAGGGGTTCTGACACGTCATTGAGTTGAAAATAAGCCCCACCTGGCGCAAACTCGACACGCACATGACGATTGAGCAGGATGCCTTCCTGAGCGTGTGCGCCAGTGCTCTGAAAAATGCTGATTTCTGCCGTCCCTGCTGCGGATAAACTCACGAGCGTATCTGCTTCGCCACTGTTGACGATAGTCAGATAGGCGGTTGTTGAAGTCGTAGTATCGTCCTGAGCTGAAGCCGTGAAGGAAGCTGGCAAACGAAGCACGAAATCTGCCGTGACCACCAAAAACATCAATATCAATGCCAGCAATAATGTTCCACAAAACTCGCGTAGAAATTGCATACGATTCTGCCTCATTCATGCCTGTACCCATTCTTGCTGGAATGGGTACAGGACATGGTATGAAATTAGCGCACCTGGAAGAAGTGTTGCGCCTGATCTTCCAGCATCGTGCCGGTATCGAGTGCCAGACCGAAGCCTGTAAATAATCCGCCGCAGTCGGGGTCTTCTGGCAGCGACATGCAACCGGGTGGTTCAGGTGAATTTTCAGTCAGATTGACCTGCGCGAGTAGTTCACTGAGATCGGCGATGATAAAGTTTTGCGTCGCGTCAAAATTATCAAGCTGAACGGCAACCACATTGGCATTCGAGCAGGGTTCTTCGGGGGCGGTGCTGCTGTCGGCTGCCTCACAGCCAGTGCTGCCCAGATGGATAAACCACGCCGGAAGCTCACTGTCGGCGATGAGCATATCGATACGCACAAATTTGTAGCCAAACTGCCAGTTCCACCACATCGCTGGAACATTCAAGGGGGCGGGAGCGGTAGTGGTGTCGAGATGGTTGAGTTCAAACGGAACCCCTAAATCAAAGGCGATACCCACGTAATCACCTTCGTGAACTTCGCCGATGATACGGCTGTTCATCTCAGGATTGCCGGCTTCACCACATCCGGCAGTGCCATCTTCAAAGTCCAACAGCGCGACATTTTCATACTGCCACAACCCGTCCTGAGTGAGTTCAACCGCAGTTTCTTGCCCATCGGCATCAATCAGGCGCACATTGGAGATGTAAAAACGGAAGTCATTGAGACTGACCTGTGATGCTTCTGTTCCCAGGCCTGAGTAGGTAATGCCGCAGGCAGCAGGCAAATCCCCAACCATCGCCGCAAAACGAATGGTCACAGGTTCGGCCTCATCGTGAGCAGACACAATGCCCACTGATAAGATCAGGAACATCACGACAGCCAATATACGCAATTTACGGTTTCTCATACCTTTGCTCCTCACTAGATAGATGATCCTCATTGCACTCAAACTCGTTAGACAATGACAATTGCATCGGTCATACGAGTAAAATACCCGTAACTAATCCGGGTTTTAACGCCTGCCCCACTGCCTATGGCGGTGTTTCGGCATCAAATTGAACAGGAACCTGGACCAACAGTTGTGTGCCACTTGCAAAATGTAAAACGGTCGTGATACGGTCGCCAACGGATAATTCGCGCTGCACATTGACCAGCATCAGGTGGTAGTGACCGGGCGCAATGGTCAGGCTGCCACCCGCTGGAATATCCAGTCCGGTGAAGAACTGCATTCGCGCAATATTGTTGTCGATTTGCGTCTGGTGAATTTCGACGGTTTCAGCAACATCGCTGGTGACAGCAATTAAGCGATCATCCCGATGAGTGCCATTCTCAATCGTCAGATAAACACCTCCGGTCATCCCCTGAGCCACAGGACGTGTCCAGGCATCGCGCACGGCTAATTGGCCCGACCTGCTGGCAGCCACAGCATTCATCGTGCTAACCACTGAGATCAAAAACACGAGTCCGGCGGCAGTCATGACTAAGGCAGCCAGTGTAGGCGCAGTCAGTGGGCGCAATCCATACTGCCCTACGAAAAAGCCGCCGACCCCTAACAAAGCCAACCCTGTTACTAGTGAGGCTGTCCACTGACTCGTGAGTGGGATAGATGTATCAATCACAGGGGTTATCGGAGGGGGCGCAGAGTCAACAGTGGCTTCAAAATCCATCAGCGTATCAAACGCTCCCGGACGCTGAACCGTCATGCGAATCTCCCATGTTCCGGGAATGCTCAGATTTGCGCCTGTGATCGCATAGCTGCCATCTGCCTGGAGTTCGGGACGCAGTTCGCTTTGGCCAATTGCCTGCTCGGCATGGTCGAAGCGCAGTCGAATGCGTGAAGCATCGATGACGGGATTGCCCTCGGTATCGTACAGGGTGATTCTGAAAGTATTTTCTCCAACGTAGCCCGGCATGATTTCGAGATGCGCCATCAAAGTGCTGGTGATTTGCATCTGAAAGTAAGGCTGTACAGTTTCGACTGTTCCTGCGTTTCGCACTGCCATCACCGTGCGAGCAGGCGCAATCGCGGTCATGGCCCCGACTGCCGCAAGCACCGCAATGGTTAAGGTAATTTCCGCGCCGACCAGCCCGCGCAAGCGTCCCGCCCACACCGATTCGCCGTTACGCAACCCCCGCTGCGTAAAGACAAGGTTGACAGCAGAAATTGCCAGCAGCGGCGCAACCAGCACAAGTTTAATAAACAGCGCCTGTCCATAAACGGTTGTTACGAGTGCTTCGACTGAACCCACTTGTAACCAGGCAGCGTACATACCACTGATCATCAACGCGGCGACGGTCACGCGGGCGAAGTTAGAAAAATGCCCTACCAGATCGCCCAGGAGGGCTGTGATCGATCCAAGCTGGCGCTTAGCAGTGCCGATCACGACAAAAAACTGGATGAGTCCACCCATCCACAACGCGGTTGCGGTCAGGTGCAGCCAGTCGCTCACGATAGCAAGGAAGGTGTCCTGCTGCATCGCGCTGGCGTGACTGTAAAGGCTGTTGGTCAACAGCATCAAGCAGCCCAGGATCAGCGCAACCCAGTACAGCCAGGGTTCACGTCGTGCCAACCAGAGCACACCGCCCAACCCCAGCCAGAGCACCAGCCGCGCCAGCCAGACCTGTCCATAACGCGAACCACTGAGTACGGCGCTCAAAGCCGGATTTGTCACGGCATCCAAAACGGAGATACCAGCCGCAACGGCGACCTGAAGCAGCAGCATGAAAATGCCCGCTAGGCCCATCAGCACCCATCCTGACCAGATGATGCGCCGCATCCAGCGTTCCACATCGGGCTGCCCCTGCGGAACCGCTGGTTTCCAGACGAAAATCCAGAAGGCTAAGCTTCCTATTCCAAGTGACAAACTCAGCAGATTGATCCAGCGAATTAACATGCTGTCAGCAGGAATGGCTTCGCTGATGGTCGGCGCTGTCGCAGTAGGGGTAACAGCAACGCCAATTCCAAAGGCGAAACTGCCCTCCGTCGTATGTCCATCAGTGGACAACACCCGCCATGAGACGGTATAAAGACCCTGCGCTAATTCTCCGGGGCGCATAAACAGTTGCGTCGGATCAGTCGGGTCTAACTGACTTTCTGGCGTTTCTATCACCGCACCACTGCTGTCGATCAGCATAAAGCGGCTAAATTCTGCCTCAAGCGGCTCGGTAAACCAGAGCCGAATTTCGACGGGTGCGGTGTCCAATGAAGCATTGGCCGCAGGGTCAGACCGCGACAAATTGGCATGGGCGCTGACAAAGGGAACTTGGATTGCCAGCAAAAGTAATCCAACACTAAAGACAAGCTTTTTCATTAGAGCGTTATTCTTTAGGATCAACAGTAAAAAATTGCAGCTCCGTACAGGTGGTTCCCACCCCGAAGCTGCAATTTGAGGATCGCTAATTTCCTTCGAGTTCCGCAATTCGTGCTTCTAATTCCTCAATGCGGGTCAGCAGCGCGGCTAGATCAATACTTCCTGCTGCCGGGAACATAATATCGGTGCTGGGTTGTATCGTGCTAAATTCTCCATCGGCGGAGTCAAAGGTTTCGTTGACCTCAGTGTCGCCAATCGTACCGAAAACACGGAAGGCATAATCTCCGGGCAGTGTCGGGATGAGATCGGCAATATAATGCCCGGTCTCTCCCCAGGCGGCTTCAAATGTGACGGTAGTTGTCTCCGGTCCGAAGGTGACTTCAGCCTGTAGGGCAACCTCAATATCAGCCGGGAATGCCTCACCCTCAGCCGCATCGTGGAGGCTGACATAAACTTCCGGTCCGTTAAACAGTCCGGCGTAAGCAGGTTCATTCCGCCACCCAAAGTGAATTTCGTAATCGCCAGCTTCGCGTCCCTCGTGGGCAAAAACGGTGACACTCAACACGCTGAAAACTAAAACGACGAAGACTGCTAGAACCAGTGCACGTAGTTTCATGATATGTCTCCCTGTGCTATGCCTGACAAGGCGTATGGAACTTGATATTGAATCTAGCGCGTCGTTGTGAGTTTTTATATACGCTAAATTGCGTAGACAGAGGGTTTGAAGTCAGACGTATAATCGGGAATAGAGGTAGAACAGCCTATGACCCGCTTACTCCTGGTTGAAGATCATGTTTTAGTCCGACAAAGTATTCGCGCTTTCCTTCAGGGAGCAGCGTTTGAAGTCGTGGGGGAAGCCAGCACAGGCAGCGAAGCGCTTCAGTTAGCGCTGGAACTTCAGCCCGATTTAATCATTATGGATCTGCATCTGCCGGAAATGAGCGGGATTGAGGCAACCCGACAAATTCGCCGTCAATGCCCCCATATCCGTGTTATCGCCCTGACCGCCTATAATGAGAAAGCCTATCAGCGAGCGCTGCGCGAAGCTGGCGCGGATGGTTTTGTGCTAAAGACCGCTGAATTTTCAGAACTGGTGCAGGGGATTCGACAGGTGATAGACAGTGGCCAAAGTACAGCGATGACGCCGCGGGTCGTCTCGTCCGATACGAACAATCCACTGACGGAGCGTGAGCTTGAAGTGTTGGTTTGTGCGGCGCGCGGCTGGCCCAATAAACAAATCGGCGCCCATCTGGAGATTTCAGATCGGACGGTTCAGGTGCATTTGCAGGCGATTTATCAAAAACTCAATGTCACGAATCGAACGGAAGCAGTTTTACGGGCGATGGTAATGGGGATTGTGCATCCAACTGAAGGAACCATTGAATGAACGAAATGATACATCACGCTAATTATGTATTTCAATTTGACGGCCTGCTCCACTGGTGTGTTTTAATCGCCGTTGCCGTCTTCTTGATTGGCTTAACCTGGGTCGTTGTGCGGGTACTGATTCCGCTGCGCCGTTTAGCGCAACAGGCAGCAAGCATGATGGAAGGGAATCTACCTGCTTTTGACCGACCTGTCAGGGGTATTCGGGAGATTGAGCAGCTTCGTCGTTCGCTTCAGTACATGATCGGTGAAATCAAAACGGCTCAGGAACGTGAAACCACCTATCGCAATGCGTTGACCGAGAGTCAGGAGAATGAACGCAAAAGAATTGCCCGTGACATTCACGACGACACGATTCAGTCACTGGTACTGGTTGCTCACAGCATTGAGCGGGCAGCGCAATCCACAAAGCTGAATGAACACCCTATCGGAGAACATCTGGAAAATGCGCGGCGGCAGTTGATTCAGACCATCGACAACCTGCGTCAGATGATTGCCAATCTACGCCCGACCATCCTTGATGAATTAGGATTAGCTACGGCTATCGAAGTCTTGTGCGAAAAACATCCCACACTCGAATTTTCTGTTGTTGGCGATGTTTATGGCATAGAGCAGACCCATGAATTAGCCATTTTCCGCGCAGCACAGGAAGCTATTTACAATGCCGAACGTCATGCCCAGGCAAACCGCATCATCGCGACACTCATGTATTCAGAAGCAGCAGTGACACTCGAAGTTCGTGACGACGGCATTGGGTTTCAGATTCCGCAGCAGCTTCAAGAGTTTTCAGTGCGCGGACATTATGGATTAATCGGCATACGCGAACGAATTCTGCACTTAGGCGGGCAGCTTAATCTAAGCAGTGAATTAGCAGCAGGTACCCGTGTCACCGTGACAGTGCCTGCTTGACAAACCACACTTATAACTGCCTGAAATACACGTCTGTAAGATAAGGGGTGTAAGGGGCGTGTCAAGGAAAGATGTGTCCCGCCCATTCCTGATTAAGCTGCTGGACGAGGGCAAAATTCCCCACCGCAAAGTTGGCAAACATCGGCGTATCCGCATGGACGATGTCATGAATTACAAGCGGACGATCGACCAGCAGCGCGCAACTCAAGTCCACTGACAGGAATAGTGCTCATGGTCGGGTTTTTCCTTCCATGATGCACTATCCACACCGCTTTTCAAAAGCTTCAATCAGCTCATTCTCACACACCTTCATCGACGAAAGGCAGCACCATGTTTACCAGCAATCGCACTAGTTCAGCGCGGACCTGGTTCAGATGGTCACGCATCGCCTTCTCGGCACGCTCAGCATCGCCAGCGAGGATGGCATCCACAAAAAGCTGGTGTTCCTGGGCAGATCGTTCGATCCGTCCTTCAAGTGCGGCGAAACCAATACGCAGCCGATGCCATTGATCATTCAGGTTCAGGACGATGCGCTCGGCACGCTTATTTCCCACCATGCGAAAAAGCGTATCGTGCAGCTTGTAATCCGCGTTCAGCCAATCGTGTGGGCTGTGCGCGGCGACGGCGCCATGCATATCGTGCACCGCGACTCGTAACTGCTCACGCAAGGCTTCGACCTGACAAGCGGCAGCTTGGCGCGCAATCAGTCCCTCGATTGCGATCTTGAGGTCGAAAATGTGATGAATATCGTCCAATGAAAGCGAATACACGTGCCATCCCCTGCGTGCGGCATTGACCAGCAGGCCTTCGTTTTCAAGTCGATAGAAGGCTTCGCGGACTGGGGTACGGCTGATGTTCAGGTCTTGCGCGATCTGCGTATCTGTGACGTACTGCCCCGGCTTCAGCCTGAGCTGAAGTATTTGCTCTTTGACATTCCTGTAGGCCATTTCTTGGAGAGATTCCGTATCTGGATTCATGACGTAACACAGTCCACCTGGATGAACAAACTTTATCGCACTATTCTACCACGAATTCTGTATACAGGAGCAGTGTTTTTCGTATATCTGCGCTTGACTTTGCATCCAATATCAGCTATATTTGTATACAAGAAATGATTTATCAAGATACAGGAATATCCGAAGGTGTCTTTCGGGAAACGATCATGAGATTATCACCCGACAAATTTAATGAACTGGAACTGAGGGCATATCAAATCCGACGCTTAAGCGTTGAGATGATCGCCTTCGGCATGTGGGGGCACATCGGCGGTTCGCTGTCGATGGCGGAGCTGCTGGCGGTGCTCTACTTCCACCAGCTTCACATTGATCCCCAGAATCCGCAGTGGGCGGAACGGGATCGCCTGGTCCTGTCCAAAGCGCATGGGTCGCCCGCGCTGTACGCAGCACTGGCGCTGCGCGGCTACTTCCCCATCGACGATCTGTACACGTATTGTGACCTGCATGGGCTAGAAGGTCACACCGACATGACCAAGACGGTCGGGCTGGAAACCTCAGGGGGACCGTTAGGGATGGGGCTGTCGGTTGCGGTTGGGATGGCGCTCGGATTGCGCCGCCACGAACACGCCGCCACCCGCGTCTACTGTATCCTCGGCGATGGCGAAACCAACGAAGGCAACGTGTGGGAAGCAGCGATGGCAGCGGCACATTATCACCTCGACAACCTGATCGCCATCGTGGATTACAACAAGGTCATGGCGAAGGGATTTACCTGGGATCTGATGAGCATTGAACCCTTTGTCGAAAAGTGGCGCGCGTTCGGTTGGGATGTGGTAGAAGTGGACGGGCATGACCTCGAAGCGATCAACCACGCTCTGCATCAGGCGCGCTGGGTGCTGCCGCGCGGCAAACCGCTTGTGCTGATCGCACACACTGTCAAAGGGATGGGCATTCACGAAGCTGAATTCAACTACAAGTGGCATACCCATGCACCGGATGCCAAGACCGCCGACCGCTTCCTGCGCGAACTCGCGCGGCGCTATGGCAAACCGGAAGAAGGCTTCAGCCGAATGCAGGCGAGCATAGAGAAGGAGAGCTTCTATGCCGGCGAGTAATCACGGCGGCTCAACCCTACCCGAAATGCGCGATGCGTTCGGAAAAACCCTTGTGGAACTGGGACGCGACCACCTCAACATGATCGTGCTGGATGCTGACCTGCACACCTCGTCGAAGGCGGGGATGTTTAAGAAAGCCTACCCTGACCGCTTCATTCAGGTGGGGATTGCCGAGCAGAACCTCTTTGGCATCGCCGCCGGGCTTGCCCTGACGGGCTTTATCCCGTTTCCAAGCACCTTCGCGGTGTTTGCGACCCGGCGCGCGCTCGATCAGATCGCGATTTCCATCGCTTACCCCCGGCTCAATGTGAAGATTCCCGGCTCGTATGTCGGCATCCCGACCAGTCGGGCGGGCGCATCCCATAACTGTATTGAAGACCTCGCCGTCATGCGCGTGCTGCCGAATATGTACGTGGCAGACGCGGGCGACAACAACGATCTGGCGGCGATCATGCGGGCTGCGGTTGAGCACGAAGGCCCGGTTTACTTCCGCATTACCCGCTACACACTGCCAGAAATCTTCCCGGCGAATCACCAGTTCAAGTGGGGCAAAGGCGAACGGCTGCGCACTGGCAGCGACGTGACGTTGTTCGGCACTGGCATGATGACGGCGCAATGTCTGGAAGCGGCTGACCTGCTGCAAGCCGACAACATCAGCGCTGAAGTGGTGCATCTGGCATCGATCAAGCCGATTGACCGCCAACTGATTGTCGAGTCCGTCATGCACACAGGCTGCGCTGTGACCGCCGAAAACGCCAGCATTAACGGGGGTTTTGGCGCGGCAGTGGCCGAAGTGCTGGGCGAGGAGTATCCCGCCCCACTGCGCCGCATCGGCGTGCGCGATCGTTGGGTTGACAGCGGCGGCATCAACGATTTGCTCACCGAACATGGAATGCAGCCATCAGATATCGCTCTTGCAGCGAAAGCAGTGCTTCAGCGCCGCGAACAGAGGGTGATCCGATGAACGCCTTAGAGTTGTTTTCGGGCTATCTCGACGTCACGGGAATCGCGCACACGCACCCAGAGACGACGGGTGATCCTGCCCTGATCGGCAAACGGTTGGGCGTATTAAATGGCTCATCGTGGATCACCTTGTGGGCGAACTACTTTGGTCGTAAGTATCTGCCGGGCGTTCACCTGATTAATGTGGGCAACGAAGCTGTGCAAATCAACTTCATGGAAGCCCACGCCGCACATCTGCCGACGCCGCCGCAGGCGAATATCGATGTTTTCGTGCGCTATGCGCGCGATCTGGTCGAACTGGCGCGCGTCGATGCGGTGCTGTTGACCTGCTCCACAATGAACCGCGCTTTTCCAGCCGTCCAAACTGCCCTCGCGCCGTATCATGTTCCGGTGATTCAGATCGACCAACCGATGATGCAGCGCGCGGTTGCACACGGCGGACGGGTATTGGTGGTCGCAACACACGGCCCGACGGTTGCCAGCACGCAAGCACTGCTGCGCGAAACTGCTGAAGCCGCCAGACTGCCGATTGCGTTTGATGGGCTTGACGTGGCAGAGGCATGGTATCGCCTTGCGGCGGGCAATGTCGAAGGGCACAACCAAGCCCTTGCCGACGCGATCCGCGACCGCCTTGCGGCAGACTCGGCTTTGAGCAGTGTGGTACTCGCGCAGCTCTCGATGACGGTGTTTTTGCTCAGTTATCCCGATCCACAAGCAGCGTTTGGCGTGCCGGTCTTCACCAGCGGGCAGTGCGGTTTTGAAGCCGTGCGCGAGGTCTTGACTCATGTACCCGCGTCGTGACCTCACCGCGACGCTGGCGACGCTGCCGCCGGAATGGGCACATGACGTCCGCCCGGAAATCCGTGCTGCCGTCCAGACCAGCCCAAGGCGCTTGTGTGTCCTGGACGATGATCCCACCGGGACACAAACCATGCACGGGATTACCGTCTACATGGATTGGACGGTCGATACCCTCGTGGAAGCACTGAGCGCGGATGCGGTGACCTTCTATCTGCTGACCAACTCGCGCAGCCTGCCACCCGCGCCGGCAGAGGCGCTCAACCGCGCAATTGGCGCGAACTTGAGAGAAGCTTCGGCGCGCACAGGTGTTCCCTTCAGCGTCATCAGTCGCAGCGACTCCACTTTACGCGGGCATTTCCCCGGCGAACTGCGTGCGCTGGAGGCGGGTTTAGCCCAGACTTTCGATGCGTGGCTGATCGTCCCGTTCTTCCTTGAAGGCGGACGCTATACCCTTGACGATGTACATTACGTCGCCGAAGGCGCGGAGCTTGTCCCGGCAGATCTAACGCCGTTTGCCCAAGATGCCGCCTTTGGCTACCACACTGCCTATCTCCCCGGTTGGGTAGAGGAAAAGACCGGAGGGCGCATTCCCGCGCAGCAGGTCGCACGGATCAGCTTGACCGATATTCGTGTCGGGGGACCGAACGCCGTCGCGGCGAAACTGCTGACGCTGCGCGCGGGCGCGGTCGGCGTGGTCAATGCCGCCAGCTACGGCGATTTGGAAGTCTTTGTCGCCGGCCTGCTGCGCGCGGAGGCAGCGGGCGGACGCTACCTCTATCGCACCGCCGCATCGTTCGTCGCGACGCGCAGCGCCATCTTCGAGCGTCCGCTGGTGCGCGGCGCTGCCTTAGCCGCAGCCGAGCAGACCGGCGGGCTGATCATTGTCGGTTCGTATGTGCCCAAGACCGGGCGACAGCTTGCGGCGCTGGCTGCATCGGGCATCGAGTGCGCGCTGGAAGTGGATGTGAAGGCACTGCTCGATCCCGCGCAGCGGGAGCAGGTGATCGCCAACGTGAGCGCCGCCGCTGAATCGGCGCTGCGTGAAGGGCGCGATACCGTGATCTACACTAGTCGCCTATTGGTGGGCGCTGAGGATGCAGACCGCAGTCTCAAAATCGGACAGCAGGTGTCCGACGGACTGATCGCTATCGTTCGCGGCATTAGCACACGACCGCGCTTTGTCCTCGCCAAAGGGGGAATCACCTCCAGCGACATTGCCACCAAGGCCTATGGGATGCGCCAAGCACAGGTGTTGGGGCAGCTTCTTCCGGGTGTCCCGGTATGGCAGATGGGCGCGGAGAGCCGTTTCCCCGGTCTGACCTATGTGGTCTTTCCCGGTAATGTTGGCGACGACGATGCGCTGGTGATCAGCCGCCGCATCTTGCGCAGGGAGGACTAACCATGCGCGCGCGCATGCTTGACTTACTCAGCGCGGCACAGCACGGCGGCTATGCGGTGGGGGCGTTCAATGTTTACAACCTCGAAGGGGTGCAGGCCGTGATCGCCGCCGCTGAAGCGGAATCCAGCCCGGTCATCCTTCAGATTCACCCCAAAGCACTGCTGCACGGGGGCGCGCCGTTGATCGTGTTATGCCAGACCGCCGCTGACGAAGCGCGCGTGCCAGCCGCCGTCCATCTCGATCACAGCGCGAGCGCAGAGGCCATCGAGCGGGCGCTGCACTTGGGGATCACCTCCGTGATGGCAGACGGCGCTGGCCTGTCGTATGCGGACAATGTGATCTTCAGCCGCGCGATGGTGGCGCTGGCGCATAAACACGGCGCATCCGTCGAAGCCGAACTCGGTCAGATCAGCGGGACGGAAGACGATCTGGTTGTCGCGGAAAACGATGCGCGCTTGACCGATCCCGCGCAGGCGGTCGAGTTTGTCAACGAGACGGGGCTTGATGCGCTGGCGGTGTGTATCGGCAATGTACATGGGCAGTACCGGGGCGAACCCCAGCTCGACTTGGCGCGACTGGCAGAGATTCGCCGACGGGTGAGCGTGCCGCTGGTGCTGCATGGCGCAAGCGGATTGAAGGAACAACACATCCGCGAGGCGATCAGGCTGGGCGTATGCAAGTTTAATGTCAACACCGAACTGCGGCAGGCGTATCTGACTGCCGCGCGATCAGCGCTGACGGGGGCGAAACCTGCTGACCTGAGCGATCTCATAGCCGCTGTCGTGGCGGCGGTAAAAACGGTGGTGCTGGACAAGCTCCGCTTGTTTGCCTCTGGCGGCAAGGCATAGCGCAGCGTGCAGGCGTTCGCTTGAATGTACAGGGTGTCCAACGCGATCCATGAGGAGCGTTTATCGAAGAAACCAGAGATAAGCCGAACATACAATGAACCATATTACGAACCAATATTACTCAGGAGATTGTGTCATGAAGAAAACCTTCGTCTATGCAGCGGTTCTACTGCTGTCAATCATGGTTCTGTCTGTTGGCGTGGTATCCGCACAGGATACGCCGGTCACAATTGAATGGTGGAGTCACTGGGCGAACGAACCCGCCAAAGTCGCGGTCATCGAACAGATCGCGGCGGATTATATGGCGGCAAACCCGCACGTCACGATTAACCTGACGTGGTGGGACAAAGACCCGCTGCGTGATGCCATTCGCACCTCGATGAGCGCGGGCGAAGGCGCGCCGGACATCACGACGATGGACAGCGATTTCGCCATTCAGTGGGTTGAAGCGGGTTGGCTGGTTGACCTCGATCAATATCTGCCGTGGGATAATTTCGTAGGCGGCGTGCGGGCGGACGGTAATTATTCGGATATCGGAATTGACGGTCAGTACAAGTTCAATATCTCAAACGTTGTCAACATGCTCATTTACAACCCCGATTTATTCGCGGAACTAGGCATCGAAGTCCCCGAAGATTACCAGTTCACCACCGACGAATTTCTGAATGTCGTCCAGACGTGCAGCGCGGCAGGTTATGCCGGTGTCGCCAACGCCATTGGCAATCGTCCCTACCCGGCGGTATGGGCCGTTCAGTATCCGCTGTGGACGCTGGTCGGACCCGAACAGTTCCGTCTGTATGACAACGGCTTGCAGTCATGGGATACGCCGGAAGCGCGGCAGGTGTTAGACTACAGCGTGCAACTGCGTGATGCCGGACTGTGGCCAGAGAGCTTCTCCACAATGACGATTGACGAATTCCACATCTACTTCCACACGCAGCGTCAGGCGTGCATGATGTTCATCCCAACGTGGTACTCTGGTCGTGCGTTCAAACCGCAGGATGCAGGTGGACAAGACCCCGAATGGCACTTCGGGATGCTGCGTTACCCCGCGTGGGAAAATGGTGCCGCAAATGATGTGGTGTGGGGGGCCTTCGAGTCGGGCTACGCCATCACCACCGCCTCACAGAATCCCGATGTTGCGGGCGATATCCTCGCTTTTGCCGCGCAGCCGCGTTACGGCGCTCTGTGGACGGCTGTCACGAACAGCCCGTCTGCCATTCGCTTTGACCCGGCGGTCGATTGGCCCTCCGACGAACTGCTGACCAGTCTGGGCGTTACGCCGGGACAGTGGGACTGGTACTGGGAGCAGTTCAATGAAGTCTACCGGTCGCTGCCGTCCGTCAGCGTCGCCCCGGCACGCTGCGGTGATTTCGACGCGGCTGTGGTGTCCACCCTCAATGAAGGCTTGCCGTTGGGCTTGCTGAGCGTTGATGAAGCGATTGAAATGCTCGACAGCGCGCTTTGCGTTCAATAGGTAAATAGCGTGTGTGGGGTGGTTCTGCCACCCCACCGTGTTCAAAGGATGCCTGATGTCCACTAACCAAGCAAGTGCGGTTCGCCCGCTGGCTCGTGCCTCAGCTTCGCGCATCGGCACCCGAAGACAGCGCACGCCCTGGGGTGCAATTGCGCTGTTTCTAATCCCATTATTGTTCTTTTATGTCTTGTTTGTTGTCTATCCATTGATAGCAACGATTTGGAATTCGTTTCACACGATCAGTTACAACATGGGGCAGCAGGTAACGACCTTTGTTGGGTTGGACAACTACGCCGCCCTGTTTACGGATCGCATCTTCCACACGTCGATGATCAACACGATTATCTGGGGCGTAGTCGGTCCCATCATCGAGGTTGTGTTTGCCACGTCGCTGGCGCTGCTGGTCTACTTCAAAGTGCCCTTCTACCGGTTCTTTCGCACGGCATGGTTCACCCCGATGCTGGTCTCTGGCGTGATCGTCGGGCTGGTGTTTCGCTGGATCTTCAACAATGAATGGGGTTTGGTCAATACGGCGCTGCGCGGGATCGGGCTGGACGCGCTCGCCGTGAACTGGCTGGGGCGGCGCGACACCCCGCTCTGGGTCGTCATCTTCGTCCATTTCTGGGCAACATTCGGCTTCTCGTTCGTGTTGATCCTCGCCGGGCTAAGCTCGATCTCGAACGATCTCATCGAAGCGGCGCGCGTGGACGGGGCGAAGCTGCGCCAGATCATCACAAGCATTATCCTGCCGCTGCTCAGCCCGACCCTGATCACCGTGACGATTCTATCGTTCACCGGCAAGATGAAAGCTTTTAATGTGGTGTGGGTACTCACTGAAGGCGGTCCCCTGCATGCTTCTGAAACGGTGGCTACCTATGTGCAGAAGCGCGCCTTCGCTTGGCGCACGCTCGATCTGGGGTATCCCTCCGCGATTGCGGTGTTCTGGTTCGGGGTGGTGCTGGTCGGGGTGATCCTGCTGCGCTATTTCCTGAATCGTGGCAGCTATCAACGCGAAGGCGGGGCATGATGTATCCGAGCATGACTCCCAATTTCACTGACCGACCGGTGTCGGGCTTCTGGCTGCGCCTCACACGATTGTCTCAAAATGCGATCGTCCTGCTGCTGCTGCTGGCGATCACCCTACTGATTATCATCCCGTTCATTTGGATGGTCATTATGTCCTTTCGGACGACGGGGGAAATCCTATCCAATCCTTATGGACTGCCGACCAGTCTCAATTTTGACAATTACGCGGAACTGCTGTTCAGTCCACGTATCGCCTTCTATCGCTACTTCTATAACAGCGTGGTGGTCACGGTCGGTTCGCTGTTCCTCACGCTGGCAGTATCCACGCTGGCGGGCTATGCCTTCGGACGCAGTCGTTATCGCTTCCGCTTTCGCACGGCGGTCTTTAGTTCGCTGCTGCTGGCGATGATGCTGCCGCCGCAGATTCAGTATTTGCCGCAGTTCCAGATGATGACCGAGTACGGGCTGCTGAATACCCATCTCTCGCTCATTCTGCTCTACACGGCTTCGGCGCTCCCCGTTAGCACCTATCTGATGGCAACCTTTTTCGCCGAACTGCCGGACGAGCTGGAAGACGCCGCCTATATCGACGGGTGCGGCGATCTCAAAACGTTTTATCGTGTGATGCTGCCGCTGGCGCGCCCCGCAGTCTCGACGGTGCTGTTGGTGAACTTCCTCAACTTCTGGAATGAACTGCTGCTGGCAGTAACGATGATCACGCGCCCGGAAATGCGCACACTTCCCGCCGCCATGATGCTGTTTGTCGGTGAAAACAGCTCGGATTACGCGATGGCATCGGCGAGCTTGGTCGTGGCGATGCTGCCCGTGTTGATCATTTATCTCGCGCTGTCAGATCGCTTCATCGAAGGACTGACGGCTGGCGCGCTCAAGGGGTAACGCACGGTTACGCGCGAGCGTTGACAGAGATACTTTCTCCATCTGAGATCACTGCATGAAGGCAAGTCACAACCGTCCCGGTTGCGCCAGCCGCCTTGGGCAACGTCGGTCAATTTGCCGAAGCCCCCTGGCGGCTGGCGCTGGTGACGGTGATGCAGTCAATCTTAACGCCATCTGATTTCAATTTGATCTAGCGCAATTGGGTGCCCTAGCGGATGTCAGACGTCAATCATCTGTTCTCGGCCTGGGTAGCGGTTGACGCAGCTAACAAAGGGAAATTCCGCGTGGTGGAATAATTCATTGACTCGGATTTCGGAAGAACCTACGCTTGAAGAAAATAGAGCTTAAAAACTCGCCATGAACAGTGAAATCAGATCTGTTGAACGCGCTTTTGGTTTGTTGGAACTGCTGGCACATTCTGATATGCCAATAGGAGTGTGCGAATTGGCGGATGCGACGCAGCTTCCGCAGGCCACTGTGCATCGCCTGCTTGCTACGCTGGTAAAGCTCGGATATGTGAGCCAGGACAGGGAAACGCGTCGCTATACACTTGGTCTGCGCATGCTCAGCCTGCACGGCAGTGTGCTCCGAAACATGCACCTGGGTATTCAGGCTATGCCAGTGATGAAAGCACTTATGGCGCGGGTCGAGGAAACAGTGCATCTGGCTGTGTTGAGCGAAGGTGAAGTGCTCTACATTGATCGCGTCGAGGGCCTTCATACGCCCCCAAGCATGTACACCTATATTGGCAAACGTGTGCCAGCACACTGCACGGCACTGGGCAAGGCTATGCTGGCCCACCTGTCGTGCGAAGTAGTGACCGATATCTTGCAACGCCGTGGTATGCACCAGATGACGGCGAAAACCCTAGTCACCCCCCAAGTGCTTGAGCAGGAACTTGAGCGCACTCGCAGACGCGGCTTCGCCGTGGACGACGAGGAAATCGAGGACGGCATTCGCTGCATTGCGGCCCCCATTCGTGATTACACCGAGGCGGTCTGTGCCGCTGTCAGCATCTCTGGACCCAAAACACGCGTTCGCGCAGACCGCGAGGCTGAGCTGAGCAAAGCCGTAATCTGGGCCGCCAGCTTGATCTCGACCAAGCTGGGCTATCTTGGCAGCCAATGACCAGAGAAGAAAGGACGCATATCACAAATCAGCGACACGACCAAAGACACAATTTCTGTCACATTGTATGAATTACAATTACATAAAGGATAATCAGATGGTCAAGAAATATGCAATGCTCATCGTTGCGCTAATAGTCCTCAGCATTTCAGGAATAGCGACTGCACAGGAAGATGGCACCTATCGCTCAGCCTTCCGCACCGGCTGTATGCAGGGGCCGCTGTGGACGACCTGCGGCCACCGCCTGGACATGACCGTATTGCAACCGTTGGTTGCGATCCGCTGGACTGCGGACAGTCTGCAACCTATGCTCGCGGAAAGCTGGGAAATGGAGGGCAACGGCGACGCCTATGTCCTAAGCCTTCGAGAGGGTGTGACCTGGCACGACGGCGAGCCTTTCACAGCCGACGATGTGGTCTTCAGCCTAAATGCCTACGCCGATCCAGAAATCGCCTCCACCTGGGCCAGTAAACTCCAGGATGTCGCCGGCTACGCCGACTTCCAGTCCGGCGCGGCAGACAGCCTATCCGGTGTGACCAAGATTGACAACTATACTGTACGTATTGAGCTGGCCAATCCATCGCCGCTTTGGGTTGACCTGCAGCTCATCTTCATTGTGATGATGCCAGAACACATCCTGGGCGACGTTCCGGCGTCCGAGCTGCGCAGCCATCCGTTCTGGGAGAACCGCGTGGGCACTGGCCCGTTCATCTGGTCGCAATATGCTCCCGATCAGTTCATCGAGGTTGTTCGCAACGAGAACTACTACGAGGGCGCACCACTTCTGGAGCGCATCATCTATCAGATTTACGCCGACATCCCGACCATTCTCAATGCCCTGGAAAACGGCGAAGTTGACGATATGTCGTATGAAGGTGGTGGCATCCCGGAAACTGAGGTGGCGCGCTTCGAAAATCGCTCTGAGCTCACTGTCCTGGGCCAGCTCAACGCGGGTCTGCCCACCTATATCCAGTGGGATTTGACAAAAGAGCCATTCAGCGATGTGCGCTTCCGCCAGGCGGTGCTTTACGCTATTGACCGCCAGTCCATCATAGATACGATCATGCTGGGACTGCCCAGCCGCGCCGACACGCAGTTCCCGCAGGCGTGGGCCAGGCCGGAAGAAGGCATGAACACGTATCCCTACGCCCCTGACCGCGCCCGCGAACTGCTGGCAGAGATGGGTTGGGCTCCCAATGCTGAACCCTTCGACTTTATCTACTACTACACTGATAATGTCACTGCGGAGGTTATGGTTGCCATTCAGTCCTACCTAGCCGACGTAGGCATCAACATCGCGCCGCGCCTCCTTGATCCGGCTGGTATTCAGGCTGTCTATTCTGATAACGCCTTTGAGATGGGCTACTTCGCCAACGGACAGGGCCTGGATCCCTCACTGGGTCGCGTACTCACCACCTGTGGCGCGCAGCTCGCCCTCGGCTACTGCAACCCGCGCGTTGACGAACTGCATCAGCTTGGCATCTCCGTAGCCGACCGTGATGAACGCGCCGTGTACTATCGCGAAATAAGCCTCATCCTCAATGAGGAATTACAGAAGGGCTACCTGTGGTATGCTGCGCGTCCACTAGCTTTCAACAACCGGATCGTCGGTCTGGCCCAGCACTGGCTGGAGCAGCCGCTGATTCTGTTCAACCTACCCGTGTACCAAGAAATCCACACCTGGTACGTGGAAGGCTGAGTACAATAAATAGGCTGTGAGCATGGGGCGGCAGCGTGTCGCCCCATGCTCCCATATCATCGGCCAATTTGACTGCGCAAAAGGACCTCGCTCGGTGAGCAAATACGTTCTACGCCGCTTATTGATCAATATTCCGGTGCTGTTGGGGGTGACGCTGGTCATCTTTGCCCTTGCCAGCGCCATGCCGGGTGATGCGGTTGTCGCCATGATCTCGGACGAGTCGCCGCTAGCCGAGGACCTTATTGCCATCCGCCGCGGCCAGCTTGGGCTTGATGATCCCGTACCCGTCCAGTATGTGCGTTGGATTATCAATGTCCTGCGGGGCAACCTGGGCTATTCCTACGTAAGCGGCACGCCCATTAGTGCGATGATCCTTGACCGGGTGCCGGCCACCGTACAGCTCATGGGCACATCTCTGGTGATTGCTGTCATTCTAGGCTGTATGCTGGGCATCGTCATCGCGGTCAGACGTGCTAGCTGGCTGGACTACATGCTGACCGTAATGAGTTTCGTCGGGCTATCTGTGCCGGTATTCTTCCTCGGCATGGTGCTGGTCTACGTGTTCTCGCTCCGCCTAGGCTGGTTGCCGACTTCCGGCCGCGTCACTGCTGGTGAGCAGTACAGCTTCGTTGACAATCTGCGCCACCTGATTCTACCGGCCACTTGCCTCGTCCTAGTGCGCACCCCACTGTTCATGCGCCATATGCGTGCCAGCATGCTCGAAGTCATCAACAACGATTACACGCGCACAGCGCGGGGAAAAGGACTGCGTGAGCGCACCGTTCTCGTTCGACATGTTCTGCGCAACGCGCTGATCCCCGTCATCACCGTCGTCGGTGTCACCCTGCCGGCGCTGTTCAGCGGTGCGATCATCGTGGAGACGGTATTTCAGTGGCCGGGGATCGGACTGCTTTACATCAATGCTATCACCCAACGCGATATTCCCGTTCTGATGAGCATCACCACGATTACAGCCGTGCTGGTAGTGTTCAGTAATCTGCTTACAGACATCGTCTACAGCGTTGTTGACCCACGTATCCGGTACAGCTAATCTGATGACCAACCAACAAATCACCACATCTTCACAAGTAAAAGCGCTGGCCGCAGCCAATCACCGTGAGGGCATTCTGGAGTCAAAACAGGCTCGCCGCTTCCTGCGGGATCGTCTTTCCGTGCTGGGACTTGTCATGATCATCGTGCTGCTCTTCCTGGCGGTCTTCGCGCCACTGCTCAGCAGCCACGATCCGTATCAAGTCAACCTTGAGATACGTAACCAACCGCCGTCTGCCGCCAACTGGCTGGGAACCGATGGCAACGGGCGCGATGTCTGGACGCGCATGATCTACGGTGGACGGGTCTCGCTCTCTGTCGGGATCGTCGCCGTTTCGATCTCTACCGTCATTGGCGTCCTGATCGGCAGCGTTGCCGGCTTTTTCGGGGGGCTGGTGGATATGGTCCTCATGCGCATGACGGACATCGTCATGTCGTTCCCGATGCTTATCGTGGTCATTTCTTTTGTAGCCATTACTGGACCCAGCATCTATAACTCGATGATTGCCATCGGCATCCTGGGGTGGCCAACGATGGCGCGCCTGGTGCGCAGCCAGTTTTTGTACCTGCGCCAGGTGGAATTCGTAACGGCGGCTGTGGCATTGGGTGCCCGCCCACCCCGGCTCATCTTCAGGCACATCCTGCCCAACACCGTGGGTTCTATCGTCGTAGCCGTCACGTTCGCCGTAAGCGACGCGATTCTGTTAGAAGCTGCGCTCTCGTTCCTCGGACTGGGTGTGCAAGTCCCGATGCCAAGCTGGGGTAACATGCTGCGCGATGCCCAGACATTGTCCATTCTCGAAAACCGCCCTTGGATGTGGATCCCGCCCGGACTGGCTATCATGTTGGCCGTACTATCTATCAACTTTATCGGAGATGGTCTGCGTGACGCGCTTGATCCGAGAATCGTTCTCTAGCCTTTTCGGACCGCGGCAGTCGGCACTGACCCGACTTTACAACATACCTTGATTGAGGACCTATCATGAGTACTTTTGCTGGTCTATGGCCTGCACTCGTCACCCCGCTTACAGAAGACAATCACCTAAATATCCCGGTGCTCGAGCAGATTGTCGAGTATCTGCTTGCCAAACAGGTCAATGGGTTTTACGTCGCCGGCACCACGGGACAAGGGCTGTTACTGTCGCTAGAGGAACGGAAGCAACTGACGGCGGCAGTACTCCGACAGGTCAATGGCCGCGTGCCGGTAATTGTCCACGTCGGCGCTGTCGCCGAGGTAGACGCTGTTGACCTGGCGCGCCACGCCTGTGATCAGGGGGCCAGCGGGATCAGCAGCCTGCTTTTGCCCCAATACCCGGACCTACCGGCACTTGTCCGCTATGTGGGGTCGTTGTCTGCCAGCGTGCCGATACCCTTCTTGGCGTACATTTACGGCCGCGATCTGGACGCCGTCCACCTCATGGAGTGTCTGATGCAGTTTGAAACGGTCATCGGTGCCAAGTATACTGGTCCCAACCTACATGAGCTGAAGCGGGTCATTGAGCTTGGGCGCAATGGCGAATGGACAATCTTCTCCGGTATGGATGAGCAAAGCATTTTCGCCGCCATGACTGGCGCGTCCGGACATATCGGTTCCACGCTGAATATCATGCCGGGTGTATATCGGGCGATCTGGGGTCATATCGCGCGCGGTGAGTTTGCTCAGGCACACGCTTTGCAGCTTCGTGCCAATGGAATTACCCAGCGATTGGTCGATGTGGGCTTTGCGGGCGCACTGAATTATGTCATGGGAAGACTGGGTTTCGACTGTGGCCAACCGCGCCAGCCGCACCAAGCCCTCAATTCGGAACGGCGGCAGGAGCTGGATCGCACCCTGGATGCCGACGAATTTGGCGCGCTCGCCCGCATGTGATAGGGAGCAGGCTGTCGCAGCCATAACCCGGCTGCCTGATGAAAGATCATGGGGGTCAGATTGTCTGTCGTGCCTGACCAATCCATGAACTGCTGCAACCAGTCCGGCAGTTTATAATCCGTCGGTCGACAGCAGAAGTATAGCACAAACACTCTAATTAAAGTCAACAAGGAAGCTGCACCACCGCCGCCCATCATCACGCTGACGCTGCCCACGCCTGCGGAGGGCAGCCTTCCGCTGAAACGCGCCACCGCGACCCTGCTGATTCAGCGCGACGACCTAGAACACCTGCGGTAGTGTGTCTGCACGACGCTGTTGCCTGCGTTTAACACTGCTTAGGTGGGCTGCTCGTATAAATAAAAGACGAAGTCCTGTGGACCCGTCTTAACGCCCAAATCGCTCAACAGCCTGAGTATCTGGGCGCGATGGTCGGTTCCATGATTGACTACATGCAGCAGCACCTGCCAGGTTGTCAAGTCTTTGTCTTCCTCTAACACGATCGGTTTCGCAAACAGCATCTCATCCCGCAGATCTGCCAGATAATCGCTCATCATCTGCTCAACTGCATCCCACTGTTGGCGAATTTTTATTCGATCATCGCCATCCACTATGAATGGAATAGCAGGTTCTGTTAAACCCTTGAGTTCGCTAAACCACATATCGTCCACTTCCGTTAAGTGAACGATGTGGTCACGCACAGACCCTAGTGAATAGGCGATGGGCAGGGTGAACTGATCTTGAGAAAGGGACGTGATATAGCTGTCCCAAAGCTTGCGATTCTCTCGGAAGTGATAGTTGTAGAGGTGGCGAAAGGAATCGGCATTCATAACAGCTCCAAGCACCAACGAAAGTAGCTTACGTGTGAGGCGATGGATCTTCATCCCGCCAAGCGCAGTGGTGTCTACGCCTTCACAGACGACAGCAGAAGTATAGCACAAATACTCTAATTAAAGTCAACAAGAAAGCCGCACCACCGCCGCCCATCATCACGCTGACGCTGCCCACGCCCGAAGGCGACGGACAGCGTATCCTCACTGGCTACAGCGTTCTTCCCCGTAAAACGGAGTAAAACGGAGTATCAGCAGGTGGCGCAAATGTTATTACCCCATCAGGATTTACGCGCATAGATGCGCGCACTCCAAAGCTTGGTTGTGATCGGCTTTGCCAAGCGGGCGAACAACTGCTTGGTTAACTTTCGGTTCGCCATGAAAGCGGGCAATACCCCCAGCGCGACAGATGCCATCTGTTCCGCATCATAGTATTCTCGTGCGATCACCTCATGGTGTGTAAAGCCCGCTTGCGACAACCCTGATAGATAGGCTTGCTCAGAGATTGCGCCACCGGCACACGCGACCGTCAATAACCCGCTCCGGCGCACCCACAAGGGTAAATTGTCTGCAACAATATCGGAGACGAGCATCTGGCCACCGGTTTTCAACACGCGGGCGATTTCGTTGAAAACGGTCTGCTTATCTGGCGACAGATTAATAACGCAGTTGGAGATCACCCAATCCACCGATCCCGACTCAATCGGCAGTGCTTCGATCTTACCCTGCCTCACCTCGACATTGGTTAAACCAGATCTAGCGATGTTCTGACGGGCAAGGGTCAGCATTTCGGGGGTCATATCTACGCCAATAACTTTACC
The DNA here is from genome assembly GCA_013388745.1 of Chloroflexota bacterium. Classification (GTDB taxonomy): domain Bacteria; phylum Chloroflexota; class Anaerolineae; order Aggregatilineales; family Phototrophicaceae; genus JACAER01. The sequence continues at coordinate 63,205 of JACAER010000056.1, read as the reverse complement.
TGTCGCGCCGACCTTTCTGGCGGCAAGGATCAAGTCCATACCTGCCCCACAGCCCAAGTCCAATACGGTTTGACCCGGCAGCACCTCAGAGAACGCAACCGGATTCCCACATCCAAACGAAGTTTGTGCAACGCCTTCCGGGACCAGCTCAACCTCTGCTGCTGAGTAGCCAGCAAACTTTGCACTGCCGGTTTGTCCGACGACCCCTGCTTGCACACCGTTGACTGCGTTGGCGTATTCCGCCGCGATCTCTTCCTGTGTGATCTTCATGACACTCCCCTTTAACGACATGATGTTGTGCAACTTACGATATGTTGATAAAGTAATCAATCAGGAGGCAGTTGTCAATCAGCATCCTTGATGCTCTGTCGCTTATACAACATAGGTCAATTAATCAGAGGGTTTATGTCTGCCACTAAACTTGATCCGCGTGTGAAGCGAACTCGCAAACTCCTCTGGGATGCAATACTTGACCTGATTATCGAAGCTGACCGAGCAGGTCATGATCTGGAAGCCATCACGATCCAAGACATCGCCGACCGGGCAGAGGTCAACCGTGTCACATTCTACCTGCACTACAAGACGAAATCGGAGCTGCTTGGCGATGCGATTGAAAGCAGGTTGAGCGAACTCACTACCGCGTTTGAGACATCGCCCAGCCCGATAAATTTGCTGGAAAGCGCGAAAGGGTATCAATTACTCTTTGACCACATCGCACAATATGCCGCGCTGTATAAAGTGCTGCTCGGTGAGCGCGGGACAGGCTATGTGAGCAATCGCATTATCGACTATATGACAGACTATGCCAGCCGCCAGATTAACCTACCTGCCGAAATCTCTGGTTTTGTATCGTCAACCTTACTTGTGCGAGCTTCGGCAAGTTCTGTTGTGAGTATTGTCACGTGGTGGCTGCGCGAAGGAATGCCCTATTCTCCAGAGCAGATGGCGGCGTTTTGCTTTCAGTTCTGTTGTCATGGCTTCACCAGCTTTCTATCGCCGGGCGCATCATCGCCGACAGCCTGATGCAGCAGACCAATGAACGGTTGAAACAGGTCGGTTGGGCGCTGGCGTAGCTGTTCTCGTGCTCCGGCAACGCCTTGATCCGGCATTGACGAAGGGGATTTTTAGTCCCCGTCCTCTTGCACGGCTTCCAGCCAGTAGTCGCCCGTTTGTGGGTCGCCTTCTGCCGTCCAGCCGATTTGCCCGTCGTAATCCACCTGCCACCAGCGGTAGCCATCGCGGCAGACCGAGCCGTCGAGAACGATCACCTGCGCGCCTTCGGGAATGCTTCCGATTTCCGCCCCATCAAGCCCGGCTTCTTCGCGCAGCACGTTCGCGCCCGCGCCGGGGACGACCACCGCGCTCTGCCCGATTTCTAGGCGCGGCGGCAGGAAACACGCCGTGACCGTTTCAAAGGGGATGCTGCTGGTTTCAAGCGCTTCAACATCCACAAAGCGCACCTGCTCATCTGCCCCGGCAGGACTGCCAAAGCGCCGGTCGGCGTCCTCTGGATCAGGGTCTGGCGGCAGCTCAAACAGCCGTATGCCGTCCGCTTCTAACACACCGATGGCTTCTGGTCCGACAAACAATACACCGCTTCCGCCCGTGGAGACCGTATACCCCGTGCTCCATTCCGGCAGTACGACGGGTTCGCCGGATGCCGTTGCCAGGCTCCTCACCGTGTAGGTCGTGGTATCCTCGCGTGTTTCCGTGCGCTTGAGTACGGTGAAGCCTGCCTGCGTGGTGGTGGGCGCGCCGGCGTAGCGCGTGATGATGCTCTCGACCGGATCAAGCGCGTACCACGCATCGCCCTGTCGGAAGGCAATGACCTGCGCTGTGGCTGCTTCGGCAGAGGCATATGCCCACGTAATGTCACGCGGGTACTGATCATGGCCCATTGCTTCTTGCCACAGATCAAAGACCTGCTTGCTGGCAGTGATCGGATCAATCACTTCGACAAACAGATGTTCGCTGCCTTCGCGGAATGTGCCGACCGTGTTCAGCAGCCCGCCGCCGCCCCAGAGCAAGTAGGGCAGGGCGACATCGCCGCCGTCCTGATAGCCCCACGACGCGACACTGGGGATGCTGCGCCGTGTGCGCTGTACAAGATCGTAAAAGATGAGCTGAGACTGTGCCTCCCAATCCACTTCCAGCCACATCAGGCTGCCCCCGTCCGGGGCAAACTGCGGCGCGCCGAGCATGTAGCGCCCTGCTTCTGCGCTGTCCTGCGGCTCAGGCAGACCGTCAATGCGCAGCAAGTCGCCCGCCGCCACGTCGTACAGCCAGAGTGTATCGCGCTCGTAGCCAGGATACTGGCGCGGCTCTGCCAGCGGCGTATGCGCCAGAAAGGTAATCCAGTATCCGTCCGGTGATACAGTAATGCTGCCTACGCGCCACTCATCGGCGAAATCGGTTAGCTGCACAGGCGCCGTCTCGCCCATGCGCCACAGCCACACCTGCCAGTCGAGCATGAAAGCGGCGATGTCGGCGATGATTTCGCCATCGTCCTGTGCCACAGCGGGTGTGACTGCGACAGCCAACATCATGAGGATCACACATACGATGCAGCCTAATGGCTTCGCAAAACGGATGTTGCTGCGTGTTGTTGCCTGCATCGGTCTTCTCCTCTACGGCTTAAATTGTTGTCACACATCATGGGCAGTATAGAGTGAGCGCTCACTCTATAAGACGCAAAAAACATGAGCTATGCTAACACGCTTCGACTAACCCTTCCGGCGATCATATCCAGCACCTCTGCGTCAGGCTGGTATCGGCGGCGATGTGTGATTTTGCTAGATGCAAGACGACGGTGAACGTCATCGTGTAGATTACCTCCAATGGCAAGTTGATGACCAGCCCACGATCAATATCGTCCTGCCCCATCAGCAATAAACGCGACAGCATCTCGTTAGTGAGACGATCCTGTTCAGCGGTGTAGTATGACGAATTCTTGAACTGCATTATGGGATGGTGTCATACTAGGGCAATTGCGCACCCGGCTCTCGTCCTCGCCAAAGGCAATGTCTAAGACCCAATACTCGACATGGGGGGAGTAGACATCGCTCACCTCGCTTTTGGTCAGCAATTTTACTCTTCCAACCCGCCATATGCAATTGCCCTAGCATCGAACTTGCCACCAACGCGATGCTTATGTCGCGAGTGATCCACGAGCTGTAAGCGCTTCAGGATGTGCCCCGTCCCACGGGATCAGCACATCTATACCAGCATCATTTCGCTGGACGTGGTGGGTTCTGATTTACCGGTTTGGTTGAGAGTCTCATTGTCAATGAATGGAACGGCTTAATTGGGGAAAATAGTATATGTCGGAGCCTGAGCAGTGTTCAAAAAACCGTGATCCTCAGCAACCCGCTCCAATCCATCAGGATTAGGATCCGCCAGCACTATAAGTTTTTACATCTCATCTCAGAACGTTTTGCCCACTGGCCGGAACAGGGAAAAAATGAACCTCTCGGCTGGCATCATTGACCAAATTCAGGCTGCCCGGCATTCCCTCGGAGTTGCTCTGCCTGTGAATTGTGATGCTGTGAGTTGTCTCACACCGATTTTTTGAGGCGGTCATCGGAATGCTTCATAGCATATAGAGCATCCAACCCGGCTGGCGCTGTCATCCAGAGCAGAATGCCCATGACAACCGCTGAGGTTAGACACCAGGCACAACTCGCCCCAATAACAAAGGGTTCCAGGAATGTCAAATAAGTCGAGAACCCGACACCGGCCAATGCCATCACAAATAACGCCACATCGAGCCACTGCTGTTTCTTAAACCGTTTCCCCCCCCACAATACCAGAAGCGTGAGATAGCCCAGAATGCCAATAACACCCACCGGAATCCCCAGGACACGCGCATAAGGACTTTGCTGGACGGCGTTACAATCTCCCAGAACGCCACAAGTTGCCTGTGCCAGAGTCATTTCGATATAGGCTAGATAGCCAGCGACCAGCAAACCAACTGCAAGCAGGAGGGGAGTCAACCAGTCTGCGAGTTGTCCAACCGATGTTGAGCGGAAAAGCTGAACAGCCAGAAGCACATTGAAAAACCACTTCTATTCCAGGGATGGGTGGGTAGCCTATCCCGCCTGAATTCAATCCGGCGCGAATAATACCCGGCGCACGCTGCGGAATACCGATAGAGCCAACCAGCACATCTGACCCGATAATGAGCATAGGGACACCGTTGGATGGGATATGCATTGCCGCAATCGCCGTGCCCATGAGTTGACTGCCTTCACGGGTCGTTACATCAATGAACAACACTTGAAGCTGGCTGCCGAATTCGTCCTGAATGCCCGGCCAATGGTTGGTGATAACCTCGTGGCAGTGCGGGCAAGTGGGGGAGTAAAAGAATACGCCATAGACAATGGGCTGCTGTGCCTGGCTTGAGATCGGGAGCAGCAGTAGAACAAGCAGTCCCAGCAGTATTTTTGCCATATGAATGCGTTGAGTGAAGCGTTTCATGATCCTCACCTAATTCTGCGCTGGACCTACAACCCAGTGCTGTTCGACACAGGCTGCATGTCAATTGACTGCCACCGCATTTTGTTTGTTTCCTTTGTTAAACTGACGCCAGGAACATACCGAACAGATAGCCAGCAATTGTGCTGAAGACCGCTACTAAACTGACATAAGTGGCTGTTTTCCGGCGTCCCATGATTTTGCTGGTGACGAGGATGCTTTGCAGGCTGAGTTCAGGATCAGCCAGTAAGTACGCCAGCAGTGGTCCCCTGTGCATCCCCAGATCGAGAAACATGCGTGCAATCGGCACCTCGACCAGCGTGGGGAAGTACATGAATACGCCGAATAACACCCCCAGCGCATTGGCCCAGACCGTGTTTTCACCTGCCAGCGTTCGGATCCAGTCCTCTGGCACAATCGAGCGCACCATCCCGGCGACAAATACGCCGACCAGCAGCAGTGGAAAAATCTGTTTGACGAAGCGCCAGGTTTCAGATAACCAATCGGCGAGTTCCTCGCGCGTCAGGTAACGGGCGGTGATGTAGCCAATACTGGCTAACAGCGCGATTTCAGCGATGAACCGTCCGGTGATATGGATAATCAGGCTGCCTGTTGCGGTAGTCGGTGCGGCGAGCAGCAGGGTCGCTGCGACCAGCCCCAACGATGTCCACGTCTAGCGGTTGAAGCCGTTCACGACATCGTTCAACCCTTTCCACGCAACCGGGGCGATGATCACCAGCAGCCCGATGAGAACTGCGCCTTGCAGGGTGAGGTGCAGTGCATCCAGTGCATTCTGCACTCCGACAGGCAGTTCAACGGGCAGTGTGATAGAAAAGACCGTAGCAGTGAGCAGGTCAAGCTGAAGGGTGCCAGCAATCAGAACACTCAGCAGCAGCGCGAACAATGTCCAGAGGACGGGATGCATGGTGGATTGCTGCTCAAACATCGCGGCCTGGGGTGCAAGCTGGTTTTCAGGCTGGTTGAAGAGTGCTGCCATAATCATTCCGATGACAATCCCGAAGGCGATTGCCAGTATCAGTCGCGCCAGGGCAATATCGCCGCCTATCGCTGCTCCTGTATAGCTGATGGCGAGGATATTCACGGCAGGTCCCACAAACAGGAAGGTGATGGCAGGTCCCAGCCCCGCGCCGCGCTTCCAGATTCCCGCGAACAGCGGCAGGATGGTACAGGAGCAGACCGCCAGCACAAATCCGCCAACAGCCGAAGCTGGATAGCTGATCCATCTGGGTGTTTTCGGTCCCAGATAACGAGTCACGGTTTCTTTTGGAATCAGCGACAGATAACCCGCGATGAAGAAGGCAGGCACCAGACACAGCAGGACATGCGCTGCCAGATAATCCAGCAGTCCCAGCCAGCCCGCCTCAAGCAGTTGAAGGAGCAAATCACCGATTTGCATGTACAGCTCCAATATGCAGAAAGTTGCATGTGGTCGTGCAAATAAAAACCCATCCCGGAGGATGTCCTGCGCTCTGGGCTACTGCGCTGCTGCTTCAACCTCGCGTGCCAGCTCGACAATCCTGGATCGCGCCGGAATGCGACCACTGGACACCACTTTCTCATTGATGACCAGCGCCGGCGTACTCATCACCCCATAGGCCACGATATCGTTATACTCGGTCACTTTTGACAGATCATAAGCGATGCCTGCGGCATCCAGTGCGGCGCGGGTTTCCGATTCCAGGCGTTTGCAGTTGGGGCAGCCTGAGCCGAGAACTTTGATGTTTAACATGAAAAACTCCTTTTCATTGAAGTTGCGCGAGGGAAATGACGGAGCAAGTGGGACAGGGACAGCCTTCAACGCATTGAATGACCGTCGGACGGCTTGTTCCGAGCATGAGCGTCAGCAAATCCGTCAATCGAGCGTCTGCAAGCCAGTAGTACACCTGCAACCCTTCACGGCGGCTCTGAACCAGTCCGGCTTCGCGCAGCGACATCAACTGCTGCGACACATACGCCTGTCGCTTATTGAGCGCCGCTTCGATGTGGCATACACACATCTCCCCCTCACGCAGCAAATCAAGGATTTGCAGTCGGGTGGGATGTGACAGTCCTTTGAAAAGCTCGGCAAGCTGCTCGTAGGAGGACTCCATGACATGCTCCATATTCAAAATTCATGACCCTGAATATAAGGTAACGGCGATGACCGTCAGACATCAGTGGGGAATGTCATCAGCTATAGATAACATTTGTCCCGTGGATGCAGCAAAAGTCTATAATCTCAGCTATGATACCCTCCATGGAAATCACCACAGCTCTCCTTCTCGCAATTGCATTTTGGGGTGCAGCGCTGCTCTACGCTTCTGTAGGACACGCCGGAGCTTCGGGTTATCTAACCGCGATGGCGCTGCTCGGCGTAGCACCTGCCACCATGCGACCTACGGCATTGGTCTTGAATGTCCTGGTCGCCAGTATCGCCGCTTTCAAGTTCTACCGCGCCGGGGCTTTCTCATGGTCGCTTTTCTGGCCGTTCGCTCTCACTTCAATACCACTGGCGTTTGTCGGGGGGGGGTCACCCTACCGACAAATGCTTATAAAGTCATTGTCGGTTTGATTTTGATCTATGCTGCTTACCGGATGTTTAGAAGTACGCGCACAGCAGCCCCGGCAGCCGTTAGCACGCTTCCACTCATCCCAGCATTGCTATCGGGAGCAGGTATCGGATTACTTTCTGGTCTCACTGGCACAGGTGGTGGTATTTTCCTGAGTCCACTGTTGTTGTTCATGCGCTGGGCTGAACCCAGACAGGCATCCGGCGTGGCATCGGTGTTTATTCTGGTGAACTCTCTGGCTGGATTATTGGGACAGCCGACCAGCCTGAGTTCACTGCCCGACGTGCTGCCGCTCTGGTTGATTGCGGTGGCGGGCGGCGGCTGGATTCGGGCGGAATATGGCAGCAAACGCTGGGGGAGTCATCAAGTACGCTATGCACTGGCTGTCGTCATGGCGGTTGCAGGTCTTAAGCTGATTCTGAACTGAAGCTCATGGCTTAGCCGCCGATATGGTGCATTTCCACCTTTTCAGTGTGCTGTCCGTAACTGCGCTGTTCTGAATAGCGATCTGTGCGGCGCTGCCAGGTCTGCGTAATGCGTTCAACGATGGTGTCATCCGAAGCCCCTGAACGCAGCAGATCACGCAGGTCGACTCCGTTTCTGGCAAACAGACAGGTGTAGATTTTCCCTTCTGCTGAAAGGCGCAGCCGGTTACAACCGCCGCAGAAAGGATTTGAAACGGACGTGATGAACCCAAGCTCCCCGCTGCCGTCGGCGTAACGATAGCGTCGGACAACTGCGCCATGATGTTGAGCGGGGAGTGGTTCCAACGGAATCACACGCTCAATTTGCTGGATGAGTTCGTCGGTGAGCAGAACGTGATCGTACTTCCAGCCGTTGAGCGTCCCTGTGTCCATAAATTCGATGAAGCGGATGATATGCCCGCGCTGCCGAAAGTAGAGCGCAAGATCAACCAGCGTATGGTCATTGACACCGCGCTGGACTACGGTATTGATCTTGAGAGGCGAAAATCCTGCACGCTCCGCCGCATCAATACCTTTAAGGACATCGCTAACCTCGGCGCGTCCGCCATTCATCTGTCTGAAGATGGCTTCATCCAGGCTGTCGAGGCTGATGTTTAAGCGCTTCAGACCCTGCTTGCTCAGCAGTTCTGCCTTTTGCGGCAGCAGGTAGCCATTGGTGGTCATCGCAATCTCGTGTATGCCGTCAATTGTAGAGAGCATCGCCACCAACTGCTCGATATGTGAGCGTACCAGCGGCTCACCGCCTGTCAACCGAATTTTGTGAACTCCAAGATGGCTGAAGATACGCGCCAGCCGGGTAATTTCCCCGAAGCTCAGAAGATCGCCGCTGGCGATAAAGCGGTATCCCTGTGGAAACTTATGGGCGGGCATACAGTAGGAACAACGGAAGTTGCAGCGATCCGTCACCGAGATACGGAGATTCTCAAGCGGGCGATTGAAGGCATCGTAGAGGGTCATGGCAGCCACTTCTGGATGTGTGCCACATCATCCGGGGTGTTCAAATTCGCAAATGAGCGTTGGTCAGGGTCGAAGCGTTCAATATACAGCCCGCCCAACGACCCGCGCTGCGGATCGCCATACAAGGTTAAATCAAAGTGAGCGTACTGCTCAGGTGTATTGGTAATCAGAAGAACGGGCAGGCGCAGCGCGAATACGCGCTCGATCACATACGCAATCAGCGGCTTACCGGCAAGCAATATAAAGCTCTCGTTGGTTCCCATGCGTCGGGAAAGCCCACCAGCCAGAATTGCTGCCGTCACATCATTGCGCATGTGCCTGCACGACCTCATTCAGCACAGCATCAAAAGCGTCACTGCCGACCTGATAGTAATAATCACCGGCACAGGTACGGCAGATCGCCTGTCCATCAACGATCACTTCGCGCTCATTGATAATCTCTTCGCCGCAAACAGCACAATTGACACGTACACCCGGACGGCTGATAAGCTGTTGCAAGGCGATGGTGAGCGTCACCGGCTGCCAGCACAACAGCCGTTCCACCGGCATCACCTGATAGGCTTCTAACTGGGCGTGCCAGCGGCTGCGGGCATCCGGCAGCCATAAACGCGCATTGGAGCGTGATTCAGCGTGAGGGAAAATCCGAACGGCACGCTCTGTGTTAGTATCGACGAAAGTTGCCGCGACTTTGCCAAAGTCCATCAGCCGCAGCGTGCGATGCCCCAGCGAACAGCCTGTCGCCACTGACACCCCATCCGCAAAACAACCATCTGTTTCGACGAACGTCAACAACCGTTTGTCCGACTGGGGCAATGCCAACTCCAGGAGTTTTGCAGCATACATGCCCATACGAACGCCAATCACCTGTCGAGGACAGAGGTGATCGTGGCGGGCGGCAGTTTGAGCGAGTAACTCAGCGAAGGATGTCATTCTATCCACCTCTTTTCACAGACCAGTTGGGGCAGGCATGTCTGCTGCCCCAACCGAGTTTCAGGCTTAAACTTTGACTACGCGGACAAACGTATCGTAAAACACGGCACTACCGCCCACGGGATCCACCAGCGTTGTATTCTGAAGATAAGGATCAACCCGCATGACGGCATTCGCATGGAAGCCGCGAATACGCCGCTGGTCACCGGGGATGGTCTGGCCGTTGATACTCACGTCAACACCGCCATAGGCCCAGTGCCCGAATCCCAGCGCAAAACTGATGACACCGGGGCGAATGCCCTCTGTAACCTTGACTCTGCCGATTATCGGAACCGTGTTGCCGTTCATTAAGTCCCATTCACCGTTTGGGTTGCTGGGTGAGACGATGCGCACCAGATCGCCGTCCTGGAGACCGCGCGTTTCAGCATCGACGGTGTTCATGACGACGGAGTTTTCCGGCAGCAGCGCCAGCAGCCAGTAGTTCGAGGAGGTGCGGCTCTTGGTCTGCATGATTTCGCGGTGGGTAATCAGCCGCAGATCGTAACCATCGGCCTCGTCATTCAATGGCTGCCCGGTGACATCAAACGGGCCGGGCAGATAGCGGGCGTAGCCATATAAGTGATCGCCCGTCATTGCGCTTTTGGTATCCCAGGTTTTTTCCTGATAGATGTTGACCATCGTGCCAAAGGGATTGGAGGCAATCGTGGGATCAAAGCCGAAGTAGTTGGCGCTTTGTTCAGGCACTTCGCCCTCTTTGTAACCTCTGGCATAGCTCTGGAAACGGCCACCGCGATTGAGCACGTAGACCACTTTCGGCCACAAATCGCCCGCGATGGTCTGCCAGCGTTCTGCGCTGTACACACTGGCGGGTAGATGGCGGCGCGCTTCGCTGAAGATACGCAGTTCTTCAGCATCGGCATCGGGCACCGAGTCTGAGCCATCTTCTCTTTCACCAAATGCGAGGTTAGCAACCATCTTGATGTAGAGCGCATCAGGGTGCTTGAAGTCCCCAAGATCGCCATACCCCCCCGTTCCAAAGCCCGGCAGCTCTAATCTCTCAGCAATGCCGAGCAGTACCGCTTCTAGTGACAGGGGCATTGGTTGACCAAAAACGGTTACTTCTGGCACAAGCGGCGCAATCGCCGGGTTACGCACCGGTTGAATCTTGGGCGCGACACTCGGATGGCTGCCGTGAAATTCCCAGCGCTCCAGATACATGGTGTCGGGGAAGATATAGTCGGCAAACATGCTGGTTTCGCCAATGAAGGCGTCAATGGCGATGAACAACGGCAGCCGCTGCGGGTCGGACAAGATCGGGATATTCGTATTGCCCGCGGGCAGCGAGTAGACCGGCGACCCCATATAAAACATCAGCGCCTTGACCGCATAGGGGTAGGCATCCCCGATAGAGGGGATAATCTCCTGATAAATGTCGCTGGAGAGCGGATACCAGTTGCGGCGCGCTGGATAGCCGTCGCGCCGGAACAGCGTATGTTTGTCGTATTTTTCGTTGTGGCGGATGATACTGGTGCCGAACGGGGCCATTGTCCCGTTGCTTGTGCTGATCTTAAACGGCTGTCCCGCTTTGCTGCCATCCGCCTTGTAGGTGGTGGCTTTGATCAGCCCACCGGCACGGTCATAATTGCCGATGAGCGCATTGAGCGTATACCAGGCATAGACGTTGTAGAACCCATTGGTATGCTGGCTGACCCCGCGATGGATGTCGGCGACAGCTTTATGTCCGTGATTGGTGAACTCGAAGGCCAGCGCCTCGATATCATCCACGCCGATACCGCAGATTTCCGCCCATTCTTCGAGGGTATGTTGGCGCGCGGAGTCGGCAATGATTTGCAGCCCAGATTTCACCGTGAAATCGCCCAGTTGCAGGTTATCGACCAGTAAATCGCCGCGCACCGCATTTTCAGGTTCGGTGGCGTAGGGATCAACGGCAGTCGGTTCACCGTTCACCAGCGCGACAAAGTAATCAAACAGGTAGGTGTTTTCGGGGTTGGTGGAAAGCGGGCGTTCTTCTGGCTCGCGCAGCCCAATTTCGCTGGCACGTGAGAATTTGCTCGGATTACCCTCATCATCCAGCTTGACCAGCCATGAGGCTTCTGTCCAGGTCGGATCGCCGTTGGCGCTGGCCGCCGCTCTATTGGCGGCAGACAGATAAGGGACGTTGTAGCGTTCGTTATCTATCACCCAGCGGATCAGCGATAGGGCCAGTGCGCCTTCTGTTCCCGGTCTGGCGGGCACCCATCGCCAGGCTTTGGCCGCCGTCTTGGAGAAACGTGGGTCAACCACCGCAAACCTCAGCCCCCTGTTCAACATGTTGGTGGTAATACGCGGGGAGCGCAGCGGCGGTCCATAGTTGCCTTCAAACGGCGATGCGCCAACAAAAATCACAAACTCGCTGTTGCCGATGTCACCCTGCCAGTAGAACTTGACACCGCCCTTCCAGCTCCCATCGGTAAACTGCTCGGACATGGCTTTGCCCGTGAAGTACAGGCTGCCCTGACAAACAGTGGTATGTCCATGAGCATTGGTAGTACCATAAGCACTAAGGAAGCGGGCAATCAGGTCTTTGCGCGCATCTTTCAAGCGTCCCCAGGCGAACACAAACTGGTTGTTGCGAGGTCCAAAGTCGGGGATGTCCGGGTCAATCAGGGCATCCAGATGATCGGCAAAGGTCGCCTGAAAATCGGTGATCAACGCCTGCCGTGCGTCAGCATCGCGTTCATTCTGAATGGCTTTGATGGCGGCTGCCATTTGTTTTGCGATATCCGCATCCGTCAGGGCATACGATTCGCGCAGACCGGGCACTCGACCCTCTCCGAACAGGTCGCCGCCTTCGACGACTTCCGTAATCGCCTGTTCAAACGAGATGGTTTCCCACTGACCGCCACCGCGCGGCGTGCCCGGTTTGCGTTTAAGGACACTGACCAACCGGTATGGGTCATAGACGGACTGTAAACCCGCCTGCCCTTTGGGGCATATCGCCCCTTCTACAGTGCCAAGCTCTGAAACGGGGGTCTCGTAGGGGATGTGGGGATACATCGTCATGGGGTGGAAGGGGTTGCCGTCAATCTTGGCAGCAATGCCATCCAGCAGCTTGACCTTGATGCCGCAGCCCGTATTACACTGCAAGCACACGGTATAAATCTGATTGGCGGGATCCGCCAGCGGATACGCCTGTTCGCCTTCTACTTCCTGAGCGCGTACCGACATAATGCGGCTGAAGCCGGGCATGCCACCCAAAAAGGCAGCGGCGCTGCCGGTGATAGCACCGATCTTGACAAAATCGCGCCGGGAGAGGCCACAGTTCTCTGGCTGTTTGTTTTCAGGTTTGCTGGTCATTGTGTCACCTCCGACGGTGTTTGTTTGAGAAACGGCAGACGGTCAATTCCGATCAAATAGGCAAGGGTCGCCAGCCCGACGACACCAATCGTGAGTGACCACTCCATCAGACTGGGGAAATAATCAAAGTTCAGGTGCGGACCGCTAAAAGCCTCCGCCATCCCTTCCAGTTCGGGGATCGACAATGCCGGGAAGACGATGTTGGCCCGCGCTGCCGCGAAACCAACCAGAATCACGATGCCCGTCAAACCTGCCAGCAGTCGATTTTTTGACCAGTTCGGCATAATCAGGACGATAATGGGCAGGATCGTTCCCAGAACAATTTGTAGAATCCAGAACGACCACCAGTAATCGCCGTACATCACGGCGTTGATGGCATCGACGTTCTGCGGCACGCCGCTGTAGAGCGACATCGAAAAATCCGACCACAGCAGGTAAGTCTTAACCAGCAGCAGGACAATCATGCCGATGCTCAATACCCGCTGTAACCGCACACGAATCGCGTCTTCCATCGTCCCAAAGAAACTGATGATGGTCAGCATGAGCGCGACCCCGGTTGCCAGCGAGAAAATGGGGAACTGAGCGGGCAGCAGACCCACATGCCAGATTGCACGGCTGGCATTCACACCCAGCAGCGCGCCCACACCACCGCTGACAAAGATGGCCATCACAAAGCCCACCATCATCAGTGCTTTGACCGCAAAAGTGGAGCGATGCCCATGTCGGGCGACTAACCACAACGACAGCAGGATGACCCCGCCAAAAAGGGTATAGCCCCAGACCATCTGTGCCAGCAAAGAGGTCGGATTGGGTTGCAGATACACCTTCCAGATGCGTTCCAGATGACCGAGATCCATCCCGATAGAGATTAATGCCGCCGGGAGTGTCACCATGGCCGCCCAGAGCGCCAGTTTTCCAGTGCCTTTAAACAGAGGAATTTCAAAGAGATATTCCAGTGTCGCAATAACAAAAGAACCCGACGCGATACCCGCGAAGAACAGATACATCGCCACCCACAAACCCCAGGTGACATAGGAACCATAGTTCACGTCGCGTTCACCGATGAACAGACGGCTGTAGAAGCCGTAAAGTCCCAAAATCAGGGCGACAATGCCCAGCACATAAAGCACTCGTTTCGCCGTAATCATGATGAGTCTTCTCCCTTACACCAGGTAATACACGCGCGGTGATGTGCCCAGCTCTTCTTTGAGGCGCATCATGTTCGGTTGAGCGATCATCTCGGAAACAAGGCTGTCCGGGTCGTTAGCATCACCAAACAGCGTCGCGCGCCCGATGCACGTTGTCACACAGGCAGGCAGTTCACCCACATGGATACGATGCAGACAGAAATGACATTTACGGGCATTACCGATAGGCGATTCGCGTCCCTGACGAGCACGGGCTTCACCGTATTCAAAATTGGCAGCACGTTCATAGCCCTCAGCATTGAGACGCCCGGCAATCAGACCATCCGCCACCGGCAGCCCTTCGGTATAGGTCAGTCCGAAGTCCGATGTCCGCGCTCCATAGGGACAGGCAGTGAGACAGGCACGACAGCCGATGCACTGGTCATAATCCACCTCGACGATGCCTTCCGCGTTTTTGAAGGTGGCATTCACCGGGCAGACCGGTGTACAGGGCGGGTTGTCGCACTGCATACAGGGACGCGGTATAAAGCGCCGTCCCACATTGGGATACGTTCCCCATTCTTCTTCCAGCACAGGGCGATAAACAACACCGGGAGGCAGCTTGTTTTCTGCCACGCAGCCAATCGTGCAAGCGTGGCAGCCGACACATTTCCGCAGGTCAATGACCATGACCCAGCGCCGGTCTGCCACCGGTTTCTGGAGCGCCTGGCTGAGTTCGGCCCGCATTCGCTCAAGAATGTCAACCTGCCCATCATCGGCACTGCTCAGTGCTGTCACAGTGCCAGGGCTGGCAACATCTTCTTGAGCCAGCAGCCCCTCTGGATTGTTGACAAGTGTTTCGTAGGCAGCAAGCGCCGTTGCTGCTCCCGCCGCACCCATCAACCCTTTCAAAAAATTGCGCCGGGTGAGATCCGCCTCCTGTTTAACTGTCTCTTTATCGCTCATAACGTTCTTTTCCTTTCCGTAGCTGACGAAGCATGGCGCTACAAACAGGACCTGTACTACCAATATAGGTCGGCAGGAAAAGAGGCGGTATCAGGAAAAGTCCGCAAGAATGTCGGAGATTGTAGGGAAATTCCCGACAGCCAAGTTTATGAAGCCAGATCGTGGGAGAGGAGGTTGTGAGACAGTACAAATTGAACCAGTGCAGCGCGGGAACGCAGCCCCAATTTTTCCATGCCCCGCGCCCGATACGTTTCAACCGTTTTGGCACTGAGACTGAGGGTTTCGCCGATTCTGGCAGAGGTATGTCCGCGTGCGACCAGCAGCAGCACTTCACGCTCGCGCTCACTCAGCGCATCCCACGGACTGACGGCGTCAATTCCATTTGAGGGCAGCAGGTCTTCCAGCAAACTGCGGGTCAGCGAGGGATGGACATAGACCTCGCCACGCATAACCGCCCGAATTGCCGCAATCAGTTCGCTGTCTGCCGCTTTTTTCAGGACATAACCGGATGCCCCCTCGTGCAGCGCCTGACGCAAATAGCCCTCATCGTCATGCATGGTCAGAATGAGAATCCGCACCGTCGGGCAGGTCTTTCGCAGCAAAGGTAAGGTTTCCAGTCCGCCGAGTCCCGGCATAGACAGATCCAGAAGAATCAAGTCTACCTGAAGCTGTGCCGTCAAACCAAGCAGTTCTGCCCCGCTGCCCGCCTCACCAACAACCGTAATGTCGGACTGGGCATCCAGCAGCATGCGCAGCCCCGCTCTCAGTACCGTGTGGTCATCTGCCACGATGATGCGTATCATTGCCGTAAAACCTCATTTTTGAGATAAAGGTATCTCTACATAAAGACTCGTGCCAGTGCCGGGTTCGGATTCGATGACCAGATGCCCGGACAGCAGTTCAGCACGTTCACGAATTCCGTATAACCCCAGATGACCATCCTGTCGTTCGACGAACTCTGGATCAAACCCCTGCCCATCATCGTCAATGATTGCCAGCACTTTATCGTTACTGCGTTCAATAAAGATGCTGGCTGTTTCTGCCTTTGCATGTCGAATGACATTGGTGAGCGCTTCCTGAGTGATACGGTACAGGGCGGTTTCGACAGCCGGGGGCAGGCGACAGTCCTCCAGCCCTGTGATCGCAAGGTCAATATTCAGGGAATTCCGTTTTTGACAGTCCGCCACATGCCGCTTGATTGCTTCGGGTAAGCCGACATCATCCAGCACGCTGGGGCGTAGTTGCAGCGCCAGGCTGTGAACATCGTCAAGGGCAGCGCTGGCTACCGCGCGCAGTTCCTCAGCCCGACTGCGCATATCCGGCTGTAAACAACTATCGCTTAGGGCACGCAGACCAATCATCAACGACGTGAGGCTCTGGCTGGTGCTGTCATGCAGTTCGCGGGCGATCCGCTTGCGTTCATCCTCCTGAGCCGAGATAAAACCACTGACATATTGAGCGCGGAGCTGGTCGCGTTCAGCGCGTTCTGCGTCGCTCTTTGCCAGCGCTTCGGTCATCGCATTAAAGGCGTTTGATAGTTCGCCAACCTCGTCGTCTGCCCAGCGGGGAACACGCTGCGAGAAATCACCTTTCTCGACAGCTTTGGCGACCTGTACCAGTGCGAGGATGGGACGGGTCAACACCCAGGTCAGCAGCACGGCAGCCGTGATACCCACTGCGGAGACCAGCACGGTGGTTAGTAAAAGCTGACCGGTGATGGCATTGATCGTCTGGACGACCTGAGCATCCGACACGCCGACCCGCGCTGTGCCAACCCTTCCATCAAAAATCGGAACGGCGATATCCCAGATTTGTCCTTCATCGGTCTGAAGCAAAACCGTATGCTCATAGGCTTGCGCGGACACCGTGTTCGCTTCGATAAGCCCCTCTGGAAAGCCGCCGGCGAACGTGTGCGCCAGGACGTAGCCCTCCGTATCTATCACAAAGGCATAACGCACAACCGTATGGGTCGTTTTCGCGCCAAGCATCAATTGTTGCAGGGCATAGAGGTTATTGATGAGGATGGGATCGGTGGCACGCGCTGCCAGATCGCGGGTGATCGAGACGGCCTGCTCCTCAAGCTGCACATACATGCTTTGAGCAAGAAGTTGGCGCACCTGCACCGTGACTGTAAAACCCAGCAGAAATACTAAACCAAGCACAATGCCGAGGATTTTGACCCGAATGTTGACTGATCCAGCGATCAGCCACAGACGGTGCAGCCACTTCTCAGCTTGAGATTTGCTCATGGCGACAGTATCCCGACCTCACTGATCAGTTCACGCGCCGAATCATAGGCACTATCGTCAATCAGGACAAAAGCATCAATACCGAGGCTGGCCAGCGCCGCCCGTCCCTCAGCATTCTCACTCATGCCCAGCAGCGTTTCTTGCATCAGCGCCTGGGTCTGGGGACGGATATTTGGACTTACGACGACAGGGGGAATGCCAAAAGCGGGCGAGCGATGAATAATGCGTATCCGTTCTGAGAGCGTGGGGTCGCGTTCCAGTGCGTATTCATACACCAGACTGTCCACTGCCGCGCCATCCGCCAGTTGATCGGCGACAGCGCGAATCGCATCGTCATGGTTATAGGTAAAAAAGGTGCGCGCGAAAAAGGTTTCTGGTGTGAAACCAAGCTGCTGCACAAGATAAGTCGGGTAGACACGCCCACTGTTCGAGATAGGATCGGTGAAGGCGAAGACTGTGCCCTGTAAATCCGCCATCGTCTGTGCGGGACTGTCAATTGGGACAATTAACAAAGAGTGATAGGTTGTCGCGCCGTTGACTTCAGGGGCAACCAGCAGCCGCATATCAAAATTCTCATGTCCGGTGATATAAGCGCTGGTACAGACAAATGCCAGATCCACCTCGCCGCTTTCGACCAGATCATTGGTTTCCTCATAGGTGCGGCGCTGCACCAGTTCCACCGGGCGATTCAGTGCGTCACTCAGGTAGTCCAGCAAAGGCTGATAACTTTCGACGGTTCCCCGTGGCGAGATCACTGCTGCGACGGAAATCCGCAGTGGAATAATCTCACTGGCAGGTGGCGCAGGCAAAGGATGCAGGCTGGAGAGTTGAATCCCAGGCTGACTGGAGGTGGCAGCACATCCAGAACTTAGCACGACAGCTAATACCAGAATGCATACCCTGATCACTGACCGCCGCATCTCCCCTCCCGCAGCTATGATTTATCCAGTTCGTCAGTGACCCAGGTATAAGCACTTACCGTTGTCGGAAATCCGAGTGTCGTCATTGCCAGCAGCACCACATGTTTGATTGCATCAGCAGGAATGCCCATCTCTAACGCTCGCCGTGTATGAGCGTGGGTCGCGCCTTCTAATCGCGCCCCGACCGCCAGCGCCAGTTTAAGCAGTTGGCGTGTCTTGTCATCCAGCGGACCAGCTTCATGAACAGCATTTCCCAGTGCATCGTAGGCGGCGGCAACTTCGGGAAATTCTGTGCGGATACGGGTATAAGGTGCTGGCAAATCAGGCATCATCGCCTCCATCGTGACTGTGTTATTAGAACGATTCTAAGAAAAGTATCGCTCTGTCATCAGTGACAATTGACCTGAACTGCTGCAATGAAACTCATCATTTTTGCGGATCAGATGTAACGGTAATCCTGTGCGGGTCTGGATTAAACGTGCGCACACCTCTCAATCAGCCTTTTCGATGACAGCCTGCTCTCTCACATGTGCTTTGGGTGCGCTTTTATTCCGCAGGATAGCACGTCACCCCGCTGTCTCACAGCCGCCAGCGACTGCCGATTTCATGGAGGGTGCATGCGCTTTGTGGGGCGAGGCATACCGCCAGATATTAAAACGTCCGGCTGTCGAAAAACAGCCTCAACGGTCTCAAAGGCTATTTGCCAAACTGAAGGGTGTACCGCGCCGCGCGGCTGAGCAATCTGCGCGCATGCGCCGCATACGCACGTGTGATAACGGACAAGGGCGCATAAAGCCCCTGCTCACGTCGAAAATTTATAGCGCGAAGACCTGCGCCGCGCTTAGCCTTCCAGCAGTTTGTAGGCGTTGGCGGCGTAATCCTGTGCCGTGCCCGTGACAGGGATCAGTGTCTCTTGATCCACGCCACCTATTTGCGCGCTGATGCGGTCTTTGAGCGCGCGCACATCGCGGGCGGTGGGTTCCAGCCGCAGCGCATCGTCGATCAGCAGTTCAGCGACGGTCAGATGGCGTGCGCTGCGCGAAAGCAGCCGCGCCAGATCAACAATCGTCGTCACGATATTTTCGCGGTCACCGCTCAGATACGCCAGATGCAGCGCCTGGCGGTAGCGCAGCACAGCCTGCCCCAACTGCCCGGCTTCGACACTGGCGTGCCCCAGATTATTGAGTTGCAGCGCTTCTTCTTCTTTGTCGTCCACCTCGCGCGCGATATGCAGCGCCGAGCTGTGATAGTTGATGGCTTCGCTCCAGCGTTCGAGTTCGGCGTTGGCCGTGCCCAGCCCGCCCAGCACGCGCCCTTCATATTCGCGCCGCCGCTGTTCGCGGAACATCGTCAGCGCTTGTTCCCACGTGGCAATCGCCGTTTCTGGCTCGCCGTTGTCCAACTGCGCGTAACCGAGCTTGAACAGCGACAGCGCCTCGTTCTGTTTGTCGTCGCGCTTGCGGGCGATTTCTAACGCCTGACTGTAGGCGCGGATCGCTTCGCCGCTTTCGCCCAACTGCTGGCGGGCATCGCCCAGGGTCATCAGCATGTGCATGCGCGTATCGGCATCGTCCAACTGCTCGGCCAGTTTAATGCCGCGTGTGGCGTGCAGCACCGCGGCCTGCGAATTATCGGTTTTGGTCATCAAGACAGAGAGCGTATCGAGCGTTTCCAGCACGCCGCTGTCATCGTCTTTCGATTCATAGAGGTTGAGCACCTCGGAATACGTCGCGATGGCTTCGTTTTCCATCTGCTGATCGACCTGTGCCTTGCCGATCGCGTTCAAAACGGCGATCTGGCGGTCTTTGTCGCCTCTTTGCCGCGCCTGGGTCAGCGCGGCGCGCAGCATCGGCAGGTTATCGGTGTTGAGTTCGATCTCCGACTCGGCGACCGCTTCCTGCGCGCCGGTGTCCTCGATCAACTCCTCGTCGATCTCGTCTTCTTCGCCTGCCGCGTCCATCAGCGCTTCGTCCAGCACCGCGCTGACAGCGAACACCTCGTCGGATTCTTCCTCGACTGCTTCGTCTTCTTCGGCGTCTTCGACGATCGGACGCACGGGCGTCGGCGCGGCGTAGGCCGGGAAAGCGGTGGTCATGCCGCTGGCGAAATAACGCAGCCGCAGCAGTTCATAAACATAACCGCGCACTTTGACAAAATCGCCCGCCTGCATCAGCGCCAGCACCAGTTGATTGGCCGGGCCGCGTTCGCCTTCGTCGGCCTGGGTTTTTGCCAGCGCCAGGAAAGCCTCCATTTCGGCGGCCAATCGGTTGTGCGCCGTTGGATCAGCGCTGCTGTATTTTTGGGCGTAGGCCAGCACCGTGTCGCGCACTTTGGCTTGCAGCGCTTCCAGACGGTTGGAGTTCCTGAGGATGTTTTGGGCGAAAGCCCGCGTCAGCGGGTGCAGGCGATAGTACGGGCTGCCGTAACGCTGCGAGCGTTCAAGCAAAAACTGCGCCGCCAGAATATTGCCCGCCTGCTGCGCTGTTTCCAGCGGGGCATTGCTGAGCATACTCAACATTTCGGCAGAGGCCGCGCCGCCATAGGTCGCGCTCATCATCAGCAGCAGCCCTTGCAGCGCATTAGAGAGTGACTTGAAGGCAATCGTCAGCGCATTGTTGACCGCACTGCCAGCGGGAAGCTGCGCCAGCGCTTTGGCGTACAGCGACGTGGGCTGCTTGCTGCTGCGGGCTGCCGCCGCAAGCAGCGTGATGGCAAAGGGATGATAGGCCAGCGCCTGCACAACTTCGGCAATCGCCGCGTCGTCACTTTCGCCGGAAATCTGCTTATACAGCACGGCGGCGGGCTGTGGATCGAGCGGCAACACCTCGATCACTGGCTGCACCGTCGCGATATGCGTGTCGGCGATAAGAATCAAGGGTAAGCCCTGCGCGCATTTGCTGATAAATTCGGCGGCAACAGTGTCGTCCAGGGCGCCATCCAGCACCAGCAGCGGCTTATGCTGCATCAGCGCGCTGGCGACGCTGCCGACCAGCGCCAGCGGGTTTTCGCTGCTGGTGACATCGCGCAGATTATAGGCGCGCCCGATACGCACCAGCAGTTCTTCCAGCGGCGCCCGGTTGACTGTCAGCCAGAGCACGCCGCCGGGCTGCTGCGTATAGGCCCCGGCCAGCGCCGCCGCGATCTGCGTTTTGCCGCTGCCCGCCGCGCCGGTGAGCTGTACAGGCTGATTCACCTTGAGTTGCGCATACACGCGCGCCAGATAAGTGTCCCGGCCAACCGGTTTACCCGTGAGCAGGACTGGCAGAGCGGCAACCTCACGCGCCGGGGCTTCATGGGAGACAAAATCGGACATAATGACTATTCCTGCTTAAAGATTGCATTCATAAAGGTCAGTATAGCATTGAGACACACAATTGGGCAAAACATGCTCGCCGCGCACAACAAAAACCCCGCCAACAGGGGCGGGGTCAGGTCTTAATTCTCCGGCGGCGGCACGGGGAGCTGCTCAACAGGCGTATCTTTCCAGCGTTCGCCTTCTTCTACCAGCATCACCGGAATGCCATTGCGAATCGGATACTTGTAGCCCGAATCGGCGCTCACCAGCCAGCAGCCCTTCACCAGCTCCAGCTTGCCGGGGTCATCGCCTTTGTCTTTGTAATGCACCGCTACCGGACAGCGTAAAATTTCCAACAGTTCCGGTTCGATCGCGGGGGTTTCATTTGCCATCAGCATCAGCCTCATTTCTGTGTCTTGTATTGTGTTAAAAGTATACCGCCGCCGCACCGCACCCGTCAACGCGCGCCCGGCATGTGGGGGGATGTGTACGACAATATGGCGCTATTTTCCTGGCGTGCGCCAGCGCCGCGCAGTATATCGTCTGCGAAGATCAAGACCTTTTAGCCCTGCATCCCTATGCAGGCATTCAGATCGTGAATGCGTTTGACTTTTTGCGTATCATACAGCCCAGCGATGAGGATTCGGCCACCGAATAAAAAGGCGCGCCCGCGTGGACGCGCGCTTTTTTCGCCTGCGCAGCCGCTAATGCTCTTTGCGCGCCATCGACCGCGTTTCCAGCGGATTCGGTTTATCGGGGAAGGTGCGGCCGCGGTTGTTGAAGTAGTAATCTGCGAGACGGCGGCCGAGCCGATATTCGGCGACAATCCAGTAGGCGAAAACCGGCACAACGATCAGCAGCAATGCCAAACCCACAGCAATCAGGAAGCTTTCCATAGTTCCTTTTTCCTCCTTACGCTGTATCCACTTTCAGACATATCACAATTTGGCGGTGGGCAACAGCGTCACCTGTCCTGTTTTGGGCATGATGTTTGGTTAATATCAGGCTTAACGTCGCGGAACTTTTGGCTTTAGGGTGGCGGGTGTACACTAGTACAAGTGTACAGGCCGTTTTGTTTTCCACCACACAGCCCGCATTCATCACCACAGGGGGTCTTATGCCGGTTTTTGATCCGAATATTTTGCGCAATATCCCGTTTTTCGAGATGTTCGATTTCGACGAATTGTGTACGCTGGCCGAAGCCATGGACGAGGTGACGCTGCTGGCGGGCAAACGATTGTTCGCAGAAGGCGATCCCGGCGGTAAAATGTTCATGGTGGAGTCGGGCAGGATCGAGCTGTATGTGCAGGATAAGGCCGGCGACCGCGTGATTCTGGGTGTGGTGGAGCCGGGCGAAATGTTTGGCGAGCTGTCGCTGCTCGACGAACAGCCGCGTTCGGCCAGCGCCAAAGCGCTGGAAAACAGCAAGCTGATCGGCATTGATCGCGCTGACTTACAGATTTTGTTCACCAAGCACCCCGACGCGGCGCTGGACATGATGACGATGCTCAGCAAACGAGTGCGCGAATCGAATCTGTTGGTGCGTGAACGCACGACACGCAATGTCAACGAATTGATCGAAAAAACAGAATCGTGGGGTGAGCGGCTCTCAGATTTTCTGACGATGGTGGCGGGTGACATCCGTTTTGTGTACTTCAGCGTCCTCTGGTTCGCGCTGTGGATCGGCGGCAATCTGCTGCTGGAAAACGGCCTGCTGCCGGGCTACACGGCTTTCGACCCCTTCCCCTATGGGCTGCTGACGATGGTCGTGTCGCTGGAGGCCATTTTTCTGTCGCTGTTCGTGCTGATCAGCCAGAACCGACAGACCGCGCGTGAAAAAGTGCGCAACGACATCGAATATGAAGTCAATCTGAAGGCCGAAATCGAAATCCGCGAACTAAAGCAGCAGGTAGAAGACTTGCAGGAAATCTTGCTGGAACATCTGGCGGCGCTGCAAGCCTATGAGGCGGCGCGGCAGACGAAGGACACCAAGACCAACAACAGCGGCCAGCAATCAGGCAGTAAATAAGCAGAACGGAGTAAAGCGATGGCGCAGATGGGTATTATGATCGAAGGCCAGAACGGCCTGAACTGGGAGCGTTGGCAAAAACTGCTGCGCGCGGCGGAAGCACTGGGTTTTCAGTGTGTGTTTCGTTCCGACCATTACAGCAACGCGCAGCCGCCGGATTACGATTCGCTGGAACTGTGGGTGTCGCTGACCTATGCGGCGGCGCACACACAACGCATCGAATTCGGCGCGCTGGTGACACCCGTGACGTTTCGACAGCCCGTGCTGACAGCGCGCATGGCGGCGCAGGTAGACGCGCTGAGCGGCGGGCGGTTGGTGTTGGGTATGGGCGCGGGCTGGCAAGAACGCGAACACAAGCAGTTCGGCATCCCTTTTTACGACTTTACAACGCGCTTCGCCATGCTGCATGAAGCGCTGGAACTGACGACGCTGTTGTACGACAACACGCAGCCAATCAGCTTTCAGGGGCAGTATTTTTCGCTGACAGACGCGGTGCTGCTGCCGCGCGCGCCGCGCCGCCCGCCGCTGCTGATCGGCGGCAACGGCCCGCAGAAAACCCTGCCGCTGGTGGCGAAATATGCCGACGAATGGAATGCCGTTTTTTCGCCGCCGGAGCGCTTCCGCGAGAATAATGCGCGCCTGAACGAACTCTTGCAGCAGGCAGGGCGCAAACCAGGCGATGTCAAACGCTCGCTGATGCACGGGGTGATCTATGGCGGTGAAGCGGAAGTGGCGGACAAGGCGGCGGCGCTGTACCACAGCGATCTGGCGCGCGCGCGCGAACGCGGCATGTTGATCGGCAGGGGGCAGCAGTTGGTCGATCAGTTGGGGGCGTATGTCGATGCGGGGGTCGAACGCTTTATGCTGCAATGGCTGATGCTGGATGATCTGGATGGGCTGGCAGCGCTGGCGCAGGATGTCCTGAAGGCCTTCCAGTGAGGCGCAGCGATGTTCAAAAAACTATTTTGGCTGTGGGCACTGTGTCTGGGGCTGATGGTGACAGCGGCCTGCGCGCCGGCTGCGCCTTCGCCTATCCAGCAAACGGCGACAGCGATACAGCTCGCGCTGGCGCCGCAGCTTGCCAACGCGACTCTTTCCGCGCTGCTGACGGCGCAGCCTAATACGGGGCAGGTGCCGCTGTTGATGATAACACCGACCCCGCCGCCGCTGCTGTTCACACCGGTGGGGCCGCCCTGTAACTGGACATGGGCGACGCAGGATGCGCCGGAGCTGACCGCCGCCGCGCAGCAGAAGATCGACAGTTCGGGCATCCTGCTGTTGGACAGTATGCAGGTGCGCACGCAAATCAGCGGGCAGAACTGTCTGGATACGAATGGCAGCGTGCTGTATTTTACGGCGGTGAGCGTGGATTTCTTCCTGACGGTGCGGGTGGCGTCGCTGGCGGATATGCCGGCCCTGACAGAAGTGATTCTGACGGGCGCTAACACGCTGATGGACGGGCTGACACTGCCGGCGCGCCAGGGGTATTTTGACATCCGTTTTTCGGCGGCAGAAGGCAGCGGGCATTTGCGCACCACATTCGACACGATCATCATGACACGGGCGCTGGGATTAGAGGGCGGCGCCTTTCTGGACGCGCTGGGCGGCGTGCTGTGGGATTGAGGCGCGCCGGGATGAATTTTGGTGTCGATGGCTTTAAATTCACACCACTCATGATAATTTCCATTATCAATGAGTAATCGCGGGAAAGTGGCGCGAGACAACGCATGGGACAGCGCGTTGAGTAACCAGAGGCCCGCGACTGACCCTGCTGCCCGTTGAAACGGCAGCGGACTTAACCCCTGGCCCGCGTCCCTTTCAGCTTGTGCGGCACTTTCTTACGCCGCTGCCGCCACTGGCCGCCGGCTCCGGGCGATCAACGCTTCATGAATCGCGATCATCGCCACGGTCAGCAGCAGCACAAACGGCGGAATGATCTCCAGGCCGATGCGATTCGCCAGAATCCCCGCCAGACTCGGAAACGCCGCGCTGCCGATTCCCACCATCGCCATCTGCAAGCCGATGGCGTTGGCCGCGTGCTGCCCCAGCCGTCCGGGAGTTGCGCTCATCAACAGCGGGAAAATCGGCCCCTGCGAAAAGCCCAACAGCGTCAGCCCGGCGAACGTCAGCACGCTCGTCCCGCCGAACCACAGCGCCAGCAGCGCCAGCACGCCCAGCGCCATCGCCACCCGCAATATCGTTTCGAGCTTAAATCGATGGGCGATCAGCCCGAAAAATACGCGCCCCGCCGTCAGCCCGCCCCAGAAAAAGCTCACCCACAGGCTGGCCGTCGCTGTGTCGATCAGGCGGCCTTCGGTCAAAAAGCTGTACGACCAATTGCCCGGCGTAATCTCCGCGCCCACATACAGCGCGAACACGCTCACGCTCAACCACACCAGCGGCAGCCGGATCGTCGCCCGCAGCGGCAAACGCTCGCTGCGGCTCACGCCATCCGGCTGCGAAAGCACCGCCAGCGAACGCCAGACGGCGAAGAAACAGGCCGTCGCCAGCGCCACGTTCAGCACACCCGCTACCACATAGCCCACGCGCCACGACCTATCGGCCTCAAAAATCGTGCGCATCATCAGCGGGCTGAGCACAGAGCCGAACCCGAAGCTGGCGTGCAGCCAGTTCATCACACGCGGGCTGTAATGCGCCGCCGCGTACAGGTTCAAGCCTGCATCCAGCGCCGCCGCCCCTGCGCTGGCAAAAAACGCCCCCGCGATCAACACCAGCCAGACCGGCGCGAAGGCCTGCAAAAACGAGGCCAGCGCCGTCGTCAGCACGCCGCCCACCAGCAGCCAGCGCATCCCGTAGCGCTGCGCCAGCCGCCCAGAATTGGCGCTCACCAGCGTATAGCCGATTGTTCCCGCCACCAGCAGATAACTCATCGCGTCCAGCGCCATGCCGAACTCAGCGCGCATCGTCGGCCACGCCACCCCCAGAATACCGCTGCCTAATCCCAGCATCAGAAAGCCGGCATAGGCCAGCGTCAGCGTGAAATACGCCCTGTTTTGTTGACTTTTCACAAAAAGATTCCCGCCCTTCTCGGTGTCCGTAGCCGTAGAACCGCGCACGCGCTTGCGATACTCTTGGTAATATGCGTTAACAAACACACCAAGGGACGATCACGATGGTCGCGCTTGCCAAACCCATAATGCCGGATATGCTCATCACCACTCATCTGGAAATGACCAGCCGTGCCGCTTTCCGCCCGGCGTATGTCAATGGCACGCATTTTAGCATCAATCGCATGAAAACCCCCGACGTGAGTTTTTACCGTTTCCTGTACGGCGCCGTGGGTGAACAGTGGCGCTGGCGCGATCGCCTGCTGCTTTCAGAAGAAGAACTGTACAATGTGATCGCCGACAGCAGCGTTTCGGTGGATGTGCTCTATGTTCACGGCGTGCCCGCCGGTTATGTCGAACTGGCGCGCCAGGGGACAGATACAGAAATCGCCTACTTTGGGCTGCGTCCCGCGTTTTTTGGCATGGGCTACGGCAAGCATCTGCTGAGCCACGGCATCGCCCACGCCTGGAGCGATGGCGCGCGGCGTGTCTGGGTACACACCTGCAACCTCGACGGCCCGCACGCGCTGGACAATTACACGAAACGCGGCTTCAGCGTTTTTCATGTCGAAAAGAAGCCTATGCCCATGCGCTACCAGTAACATTCAGTGCAAAAGTGAGGCGGCCCAGCGCCGCCTCTTTTTATTTATACGACGCTGCTGCCGCCATCGACATGCAGCACCGCCCCCGTAATGTAATCTTCCATCGCCAGATAGGCCACCGCCCGCGCCACGTCTTCTGCCGTCCCCGTTCGTTTGAGCGGCACGCGCGCCCCCGATTTGGCCCATTTTTCGTCGCTGGTATCTTCGGGCTTGAGCACGGGACCCGGAATAATCGCGTTCACGCGGATCTCCGGCCCCAAACTCGCCGCGCTGACTTTGGTCAAAGCCAACAAACCGGCCTTGCTGATGCCGTGATGCGCGAACTCTGGCCACGGCTCCAGCGCCCCGCGATCGCAAATATTGATAATCACGCCGCCGGGACGCGGGTGTGTCGTTGGGTCTTCGACATTTTCGCTGGGTGTCGCCTGCATCAGCGCCGCCGCCTGCTGCGTACACAAAAACGGCCCAAACAGATTGATATTCATTGTCGCGTGCCAATCTTCGGGCGTCACTTCCAGCAGTTGCCGCCGCTGGAAAATCGAAGCGTTGTTCACCAGAATGTTCAGCCGCCCGAAAGACTCGCGCAGCGCGGCGAAGACCGCTTCTACGCCCTCCACCGTGCCAATATCGGCCTGCACCTGAAACGCTTTGACTCCGAACGACTTAATAGCCTGGAGCGTTTCGCGCACGGTATCGTCGGGCGAACGGTAGTAGTGGAGCATGATATGCGCCCCGCGCCGTGCTAGTTCCAGCGCGATCGCCCGGCCTACCCGATGTGCCCCTCCCGTGACCAACGCGACCTGATTGGTCAATTCCACACGCATAATAAGCTGTCCCCTTCTAAGCCTGCGCGTTATGATAACGCAGCGCGCACGGGCATTCAATCCGCGCCGCGCGCGCAACAAAAAACAGCGCTCTGGGCGCTGCTTTTGTTACTTTTCACCAAGGCGCGCGCTACCACGCCACCGGCGGCACCGCCAGCAGCCACATGGCCGACAGCAGCATCACGCCCACCGGAATCAACAACACCAGCCGGAAAATACGGTTATCGGTGTTCAAATGCATATAGAACGTCACCACCAGCACGGCTTTCAGCAGCGAAGCCAGCAGCAGCAGCGGGAGCGTGAAAAAGCCGTCCGGCAGCTCGGCCACGATGATTTCAAACACCGTCAGCAGTGCCAGAATCACAAACACGAACGTGTAAATCCCGCCGGGCAGCGTAATGCTGCGGCCTCCGGGCAAATGCACCGTATCATTCGGCGCGTGTTCGCTCTGCGCATGGGTTTGCTTATTCTCGTCCATCTCGCCCCCTACCACAGGTAAATTACTGTGAACAGCACAATCCAGACCACATCGACAAAGTGCCAGTACAGCCCGAAGAATTCCACGCCCAGATAATCGCCCGGCCCATAGCTGCCGCGCATCGCCGGGATAATGACCCAGATGACCGCCCACAGCACGCCGACGAACACATGCAGACCGTGAAAGAAGGTCGGCGGGTAAAAATGCGCCGCGAAGGCATGAAATTCTGCGCCGGGGGTCATCAGCACGCCCGCCGCGCTCAACACCGAATATTCCACCGCCTGAAGGGCGATAAACACCGTGCCGAGCACGGCTGTCGCCGCGATCCAGCGGATCAAGCCCTGCCGGTTGCCCATCTGGATGTCGCGCAGCCCCATCACCATACACCAACTGCTCATCAGCAGCAGGAAGGTGTTGATGGCCACCAGCAGCACGCCCGCTTCTTTGTGGACTTCGTGGACAACTTCGGGATTGTTATAGCGAAACACCGCGTAGGCCGCGATCAGCGTGCCGAAGATCACAACTTCGGACGCCAGATACAGCCACATGGCGAATTTGTAATTGCTGACGCGCAGCGCTTTGGCTTTGGCGCGCGCGGCGGCTTGACTGACAGAAACGTCTGTGTGTTGGATGCTGACTTCACTCATTGGCTTTTTCCTCGACAACAATGGGTTAACGGCGCGGCTGCGGCGGTTCGGGCAGGCGCTTCAACAGCCAGGTCGCCCCACGACTCAACCAGCGCGCGGGAGCAGGGGGCACCAGCGCCGCCGGGTCGGGGGCTTTGCCTTTCACCTGTTTGACCTGCCGCGAAAGCGCATACATCACCAGTCCGATCACGCCGCCGGCCAGCGCCAGCGAAATCAATGTCCAGATGACGAGCAGCAGGAACAGCGTTAGCTCGCTGAACACCACATCTGTGCCGAACAGATTGATCGTCTGGTAGCCGATGCTGGCGGTTGAACCGAGCGCATCGTTGGTCTGCAACACCGTGAAGCCGCCCGGCCAGAAGGCAAAGACCGCGATTGTCAGCAGGACGATAATCGTCCACGTCGTGACCTGAAACACATAGCCCGTGACGATGGTGCCTGGCTTATCTTCTTCTGGCGCGTGGTGCGTGTGTTCGGCGGCGGCGTGTTCGTCGCCATGCGCTTCGCCGTGCGCGCTCATCGCCGGGTCAAACGCGCCCATCGACCACACAAACAAAATGGACGAGATAAGCGTTCCCAGAATAATGCCGACTTCAGCATCCCAGATCGGGTCCAGCCCCTGCCAGGCGCGCAGACCGATGGTCAGCAGCAGCCCCAGCAAAAAGCCCAGAATACCCATCGGGATAGCGCGGCTTAACCCATATTTCATCGACCTTACCCCCTTTGATTGAGCCGGCTAGACCCAATACAAAACGACGTAAAACATTATCCACGCGGCGACCACAAAATACCACAACTTGGCCCCCGCCTCGACCGCCCAAAAATCGCGCGAGCCGTACAGAATCGCCCGGCGGTCAACCCGCCACATATACAGCCCGATCACCAGGGCGTGAACGGCATGGAAAGCCGTCATGACGCGGAACACCATGCCATACTGCCGATCGGCGCCGCTCGCTACCGGCGCGTTCAGCCATTCCCACGCCATGATCGCTACAAAAATCGCCCCCAGCGCCAGCGTTGCGCGCCACGCCCCCAGAAATGGCTGGTCGCGCTGCACGCGGCGCAGCGCGCCGCGCACCGTCCAGCCGCTCGCCAGCAGCAGCCCGGTCGCCAGGGTCGGCAGCCCCAGCCCCAGCCGCGCGATGCCTTCCGGCGGCCATGCGGCGAAGTTCGCGCGGATCTGCCAGTGAACCACGATCAGACACACAAAAACCATCATCCACGAAATCTGAAAGATGGTCATACCGGTGCGGCGGTTTTTCAGCGCCAGCCGCTCCTGCCGGGATAACTCCTGTTCCAATACGTCGTGCTGCATCCATTACAACCCAACTACACAACCATCACGGCACAGATTCTGAACACTCGTCTGAAAAAATCACGCTTTGCCCAGGGGCGACTCATGAGTCGCCCCTGAAAGCGCACATCGTGCAAATGGCAGCGCATTAATCGCCGGCGGTTTCGGCGGGCGCGGGTTTGCTGCTCTGCGCCACATCGTCGGGCGTGCCGTAGCGCGCTTCGACCGCCTCCACATAGGCGGCGGCTTCTTTGGTGCCATAGCCGTAGGGGTCTTTGAACGGCACGGGGTCGCCCACGAAATTAGTCGCCGGCGGCGGCGAAGAAGTCGCCCATTCCAACGTCAGCGCGCGCCACGGGTTGGGGCCGGCCACCTTGCCATTGCGCAGCGCCCACACCATGTTATACAGCAGAACGAAGGTCGAAACGCCCAGCACGAAGCTGGCGATGCTGATGACCACGTTCCACGTCTGGAATTCCGGCGCGTACACGGCGATACGGCGCGGCATCCCCGCCAGCCCGGCCATATGCATCGGGAAAAACGTGAAGAAGAAGCCGATATACGTCAGGGCGAAGTGCCATTTGCCCATACGTTCGTCCAGCATCCGCCCGGTCACTTTGGGATACCAGTGATAGATGCCGGCGTACAGGCCGAAGACCGAGCCGCCGTACAGCACGAAATGCAGGTGGCTGACGACGAAATAGGTATCATGCACGTGCAGGTCGAAGGGCACGCTGCCCAGCATCACGCCGCTGATCCCGCCGATCACGAACATCGACAAAAAGCCCAGCCCGAACAGCATGGCGCTTGTCCAGCGGATTTTGCCGCCCCAGATCGTGCCCAACCAGCTAAAGACCTTAATCCCGGTGGGCACGGCGATAATCATCGAGGTGATCATGAAGGGGATGCGGAACTGCGGCGCTAAAGCCGTGAACATATGATGCGCCCACACCGTGAAGCCCACGACGGCGATCGCAATGCTCGACAAGGCGATCATACGGTAGCCGAAAATCGGCTTGCGCGCGTGTACCGACAGCACATCCGAGAGAATGCCGAAGGCCGGCAGCACCATGATATACACAGCGGGATGGCTGTAGAACCAGAACACGTTCTGCCACAGCAGCACATCGCCGCCCTCCGCCGGGTTAAAGAACGCCGTCCCCGCTACACGATCCAGGATCAGCAGCGTCAGACCGCCCGCCAGGAAGGGCGTCGCCATCACGATGATGATGGAGGTCGCCAAAATCGCCCAGCAGAACAGCGGCATCTGGAACCAGCCCATGCCTTCCGGGCGCATATTGGCAATCGTCACGATAAAGTTGATGGCCCCCAGAATCGACGACAGGCCGAGCAGGTGAATCGAGATCGCCCACAGCGTTTGGCCGTCGGGGCTGAACATCGTGCTCAGCGGCGGGTAGCTTGTCCAGCCGGCCTCTGCCGGGCCGACAAACCAGCCCATCAGCATCAGCACGCCCGCCGGCGGGATCAGCCAGAAGGCAAAAGCATTCAGCCAGGGGAAGGCCATATCCTTGGCGCCCAATTGCAGCGGCACAACATAGTTGCCGAACGCCGCCGACATGGGAATCACCCACAGGAAGATCATCACCGTGCCGTGAATACTGAACAGCGTGTTATAGGCCGCGCCGTTGGCCATCAGGTCCAGCGCCGGCGTCAGCAGTTCCCAGCGAATCAGCATCGCCAGGCTGCCGCCGATGATGAAGAAGAACAACGCGATGAGCGCATACTGGACACCGATCACTTTATGATCGACGCTCCAGCCCAGCACATCGCGCAGCATAATCGGCTTGCCGTCCGATTTCCGCAGTTCCCCGACAGGGAGAGATACTACACTCGCCATAAAAATCCCTCGCTCAATTCCAGCCTGACCACGTGTGTTCAAAATACAGGATGGGCCAGCGCCGCGCGCCCTTGCCCATCCCCAGAGAAAGCGCCCCTTATTGGGATGCCATGCCGCTGGTTGTCACTTCTTCGGCGGCGGCTTCTTCAATCGTGCTGATGTCGCAGGCCGAGTCGCCGCTGGCCGTCTGTGTACACAGATACGCGGTAATGGCGATCAAATCGGCGTCGGACATATAGTTGGCGTTGCTTGGATCATCTTCGATGAACTGCGGCATAATCCCAGCGTAGCCCGGCACAAGATAACGCAGCGGATGGCGTATCGAATGCACAATGTATTCTTCGGCAGAATCGCCGGCCACACGCCGGCTGGCGCGGTCGCCGATGCCGTTCAGATTAGGGCCGCTTTGCCCTGTCCAGCCCAGCGAGGTCAGCACATGGCAGCCGGAGCAGGGATAGGTCGGCAGAATTTGCGCGCCGCGCGCCACCGGGTCTTCCGGCGGGTTCAGCACCAGATTCACCCGCTGCGCGAACCAGTTGTCATATTCCTCGCGCGAGCCGAAGACGTACACATGCGAGACCAGCCCCATCGCCCCGTGCCCGTCGCCGCACAGTTCCGCGCAGCGCAGCGGGAAGGCTTCGGCCATTTCATAAATCCCGTCGCCGTTGGTGTCGGTGCTCAAAATGGGCGTAAAACGCATTTCGGTGATGCGCCCCACCAGCAAATCCTGCTTGATGCGCATCTGCGGCACCCAGAAGGCGTGATTCACATCCGTCGCGGTCATTTGCAGCCGCAGCGCTTCGTTGACATAGGTATAGAGGTTGGGATCGTTGAAGCGCACCGGCGCATTGGTCTGCGGGTCAATAATGTCTTCCGCCGTATAGGTGAATGTCCAGGCAAAACGCCGGCCCACGACTTCCACCGTCGTTTCGTTTTGCTGCGGTGTTTCGATCGACACCCACACACTGTAGCTGTAGATCACCAGAATCACCACCACCACCGCCGGAATCGCCGTCCACACAATTTCCAGCGTGTTGTTGCCGTGAATCGGCGGGCCATCGCTGCGATCATTTTCATCTTTCACACGGAAGCGGAAGGCTGCGTAGTAAATGAGGCCTTGCACCAGCAAGAACAAGCCGCCGCCAATCGCCAGCATCAGTTGGAACAACGTGTCAATCTGCTGCGCCTGGCTCGATGCCTGCACAGGGAACAAGGTCGGCGTGAGCGTCGAGATCAACAGACCACCGCCGATACACACAACGGCCACGATGAGGATAGGGACAATATTGATACCGGACGAGGAACGGTTCATAAACCCCACTCACAAAACTGCGGGCATACCCACGAAAGGACTATAACCCGTTAGAAAGGGAAATGCCAGTTTTCCAGAACGCTGTTGTTACAAAAGGCACAAGGCACCCGGCGAATTTTACCCGCCTGCTGGTGCATTTGCAAGCGGATTGTGAAACCTGTCACGGGAGCTTAATGTAGGTCAGCGCCACGATGATTGTATGTCAAATTGTGCTTTGTGAAAATGAGAACTTACGCAGTCTAAGCTGATAGCATCATTCGCCGCGCTTTTTGCGGAAATAGCGCGCCTCGCTTTCCACAAAATCGACCACGCCGGCAATCGTGGCGTCGGGCGGCGTTCTGGGCGGCAGCGCGAGCACTTTGGCGGCCACCAGCGCGCCCGTTTTGCTGAGATGCGCTACACCCACTTGGCCCGCGCCGGCGCGCGCCAGCCGCAGACTCTGCTCGTGTATTTCTGTCACCGACGCGGGGGTCAGCACAACCGTTAAGCCATCATGTGTGTGTGCATCGCGCGCAAAACAGAGATCATCCTGTACGACCGGCTGTGCATCCACCAGCGCCAGCTTCACCACGCCGTCTAATTGTGCGCGCGCTTCGGCAGTCAGATAGCCGGCCACATTGGCCGCGTGATAGCCCATGGCATCCAGCACGATGAGCGTCGAACGCCCGCCGGTGGCCGCGCAGTGCCAGACCTCCGTCGCGCACGCTTCACCCACATCCACCAGCAGCGTGCGCCGTTCATCATGCGCCTGCGCCACGCCGAATTCCGCGCGCAGCGTCTTAAGAAAGGTATACAGCGGCGGGCACAAGCTCAACTGCCCGCGCAGCCCGCCGCTGTACAGGATGAGAGTTTCTTTCATCGCCGTGTGTTATTTATGCTGCCATGTCGGCTTGCGTTTTTCGATAAACGCCGCCATGCCTTCTTTTTTGTCCTCTGTGCCGAACAGCAGGTAAAAATTGCGCTTCTCGTAATTCAGCCCCTCTTGCAGAGTCAGTTCATAAGCACGGTTGATGGCGTCCTTACCCATGCGCACCGCCACATGCGACAGCGACGCGATTTTTTCCGCCAGCTTGATGGCTTCTTCCAGATACACATCAGCGGGCACGACGCGGTTCACCAGCCCATAGTGCAGCGCTTCCTGTGCCGTCAGCCGCCGGTCAGCCAGAATGATTTCCATCGCCAGCGCTTTGCCCACC
Source organism: Chloroflexota bacterium (assembly GCA_013388745.1). Lineage (GTDB taxonomy): Bacteria > Chloroflexota > Anaerolineae > Aggregatilineales > Phototrophicaceae > JACAER01. The sequence goes on along the minus strand of JACAER010000056.1, from coordinate 28,568 downwards.
GCGCGGATCAAACGCTGCGTGCCGCCGCCGCCGGGAATAATGCCCAGATTGATCTCTGGCTGCCCGAAAACCGCCGTCTCCGACGCCACGATCATGTCGCACATCATCGCGATCTCGCAGCCGCCGCCAAAGGCATAGCCAGAAACCGCTGCGATCACCGGCTTGCCGATCTTGTTAAACGCCGACCAGTCGGTCAGGTTGTCGCTGGTGAACATCTCCACATAAGTCGTCTCGGCCATCTCTTTGATGTCCGCGCCCGCCGCGAACGCCTTTTCGTTTCCGGTGACAATCATGCAGCCGATGGTGTCGTCACCGTCGAAGGCTGTCAGCGCGTCGAACATCTCCTGCACCAGTTGGCTGTTCAGCGCGTTGAGTGCTTTCGGGCGGTTGAAGCGAATCAGCCCCACGCCTGCCGTCGGCACTTCGATCAAAATATGCGCGTATTCCATAAAAATGCTCCCGAAAGTCTCATCAATTAAACAGCGGTTCGATTATACCGCGCAGCGCATTCCGCCGCCGGCTTTGCCCGTAGGCGGCCTAAATCAATGAGTGCAGGGGTGAAAGGAAGCGAAGAAAGACACTCAAACGTTGTTGGCAAGCGTGGCGCCAATGCAGCGCCGGCAGGGGGCGGCCGCCTGCCGACCGCCCCCTGACCTATGCCCGCATCTTAATGCGCGCGCGTTTTGCCGAGGGCCAGCAGCGCCACGCCCGCCAGAATCACGCCCATCGCCACCATGCCATACAGCGTCATCTGTTCGTTGGCCAGCAGCACGCCCAGAAACACGGCCACCAGCGGGTTGACATAAGCATAGCTGGTCGCCAGCGCCGGGCGCACATGTTCCAGCAGATAAGTATAGGCGCTGAAGGCCACCAGCGCCCCGAACGTCACCAGATACACCAGCGCCAGGATCGAAGGCCCGCTGGGCATCGCCGTCAGCCGTTCGCCGAACAGCACCGTGATCACGGCCAGCGTCAGACAGCCGCCCATCATTTGCACGGCGGTGGTCATCAGCCCGCCCGGCAGCTTCAACTGCCGCCCCCAGATCGACCCTAACGCCCAGCCCATCGGCCCCACGATCGCCGCCAGCGCGCCAATGGGCGTGGACTGCATACTGTGTTCCATATTGAGAATCGCCACGCCAATCAAGCCAATCAGGACGCCGCCCCATTCGCGTTTGCTGGGCCAATGCCCCCACAGCCCGGCGAACAGCGAAGCCCACAGCGGCACAGCGGCCACCGCCAGCGCCGCCAGCCCAGAGGCCACACCCTGCTGTTCGGCGAAGGCAATGCCGCCCGTGCCCACGCCCAGCATCAGCCCGCCTGTCAGCAAACCGTTGCGCCATTCTACCCGCGACGGCAGCGGCGCGCCGCGCAGCAGCAAAAACAGCAGCAGCGCCCCACCCGCGAAAAAGTAGCGGATGCTGGTCATCATGAAGGGCGGGAAGGTTTCGACGGCGACGCGAATCGCCAGATATGTCGATCCCCAGATGACGTAAACGGCCAGCAGCGCCAGCCAGATTTTCCAAACGCGCGTATCCCGTTCTGCCGCCAGCGGCAGACTGCCGCTCTCCACTTTACTGCTCACGCAATACTCCCCACTTTACGACGCCGTATGTTCCGCAGGCCAGAAGCGCCCTATCCACCAGTTAACAGTGTCAGGGATAAGCTACAGCAAGTCTATGTCCAAGACTATCCGTTTCTTGCCGGCAAAAATTAGCCCCCTACCCTCTCAACATGAGTCGGGCAGGGGGCTAAAGCGCAGGCGATACACCGCGGTTAAATGCTTGCAGTATGAATGACTATATCCGCCCTACCCTACCGATTTATCGCAAATTTGCGATATGTTTGGGATAAAACTTATCCCAAATCAGTGAGCGTCCACAGGCGCACGCTGCCATCGCCGAAGCTGGCGACAACATAGCTGCCGTCGGGCGCATAGGCCACCGCCGTCACCCAATCGCCGCGCAGCAGTCGCGTTTCGGCGCCGCTGGCCGCGTCCCACAGGCGCGCGCTCAAGTCCCAACTGCCCGTCAACAGCGAGCGGCCATCGGGCGAAAAGGCCAGGCCGCTGATCAGATTACTGTGGCCGTCGTAGCGCTGCGTTTCCGCGCCGCTTTCCGTCTCCCACAGGCGCACCACGCCTAACGCATCCCCTGTGACAATGTGCGCGCCATCGGGCGCGAAGGCCACGCTGCGCACGCCCGCCTCGTGATCAAAACGCCGGATCAGGAGGCCGCTGGCCGCGTCCCACAGCCGGGCGCTGTTGTCTTCGCCGCGCCGCGCGTCCTCACTGCCGGTCAGCAGATAGCGGCCATCGGGCGAAAACGCCACCGACCAGACAATCGCCGTATGGCCGGTGAATTCGCGCAGCAGCCTGCCGCTGCGGGTCTCGCGCATCTGCGCGCCAAAGCCACGGGTGGTGGCCCCCGCCGTCACGATAAAAACGCCATCGGGCGAAAACGCCGCCGCTGTGGCCACCACCACATCCACAAGCTGCCAGACAACGCTTTGTTCCTGTGTGTCCCACAGTGTCAGCGAGGTGCTGCCCTCCGCCGCCAGCGGCACGGCGCTGCTCAGCACATAACGACTGTCGGGCGAAAAAGCCACGCTGGTGATACCGCCGTCCTGCGCCGGCAAACGCTGGCTTTCCGTGCCTGCCGCCACATCGATCAGCAGCGTGTCGCCGCCGCTGCTGCCGATCGCCAGCAAGCCGCCATCGGGGGCGATCGCCAGTGCGCGCGTATAGGCTGTGTCGCCGCTGTCATACAGCAGCCGCGAGGTGTCGTAATCCGTGTCGGCCTGCGCCGCGACATACAGCGCCGCCACCAGCAGCACAATCAGTATCCCAAGCGCCCATCTTGCCCTGCCCATCGCCATCCCTTTCCGCTTTAGAGCCAACCGTAGAGTCTCATTCAACCACCGCTACATTACAGGCGGGTGACAGCCAGCGAAGGAATTCCCAATAACGCGCGCGCTAATTTCGTCTTGTTTCTCTCTGCGAACCTGCTATGCTTGGCGTGCTGTTCAATTATCGGAATCTCGATTACGGTCTGCGCGAGGAGCTAGAGCGTCATGTTGAAGACACAGAACTGCGGTGAGCTGCGCCCCCAGCACAGCGGCCAGAACGTGACTCTGGCAGGGTGGGTCAACCGCCGCCGCGATCAGGGCGGCCTCATCTTTATTGACCTGCGTGACCGCTGGGGCATCACGCAGGTGGTCATCAACAAGGAAAACGCCCCCGCCGCGCACGCGATCGCCAGCGAAGCCCGCAGTGAATACGTCCTGCAAGTCAGCGGGAGTGTTGAGATGCGCCCGGCAGGCACGGCCAACCCCGATCTGGCAACCGGCGAGATCGAAGTTCATGCCAGCGCGCTGCGCATCCTCAACGAGGCCAAAACACCGCCGTTTTACATCAACGTCGATGACAAAGTCGACGAAACTACACGTATGCGTTACCGCTATCTCGACCTGCGCCGTCCGCGCATTCAGGGCAATATCGTGCTGCGCCATCGCCTCGTCAAATTTATCCGCGACTATCTCGACGCGCGCGGTTTTATCGAAGTCGAAACGCCGATTCTGTTTAAAACCACTCCCGAAGGCGCACGCGATTTTCTGGTGCCCAGCCGCCTGATGCCCGGCACATTTTACGCCCTACCGCAAAGCCCGCAGCAGCTTAAGCAGCTTCTGATGGTGGCGGGTATCGAGCGCTACTTCCAGCTTGCGCGCTGCTTCCGCGACGAAGACCTGCGCGGCGACCGCCAGCCGGAGTTCACGCAGCTCGATCTCGAAATGAGCTTCGTGCAGCGCGAAGACATCATGGAACTGATCGAAGGGCTGATGATCGCGCTCAGCGAACAGGTCGCGGGCAAAACGCCGCTCTTTAAGCCCTTCCCGCGCCTGAAATATCAGGACGCGATGGAAAAATACGGCAGCGACAAGCCCGACCTGCGCTACGATCTGGCTGCCGTCGATGTCAGCGAGATCGCCGGCAAAAGCGGTTTCCCGGTGTTCGTCAACAACGTGGCCGAAGGCAAGCCAGTGAAAGTGCTGCGCGCGCCGGGACTGGGCAAGGGGCTGAGCGGCGAAAAGCTGAAAAAGCAGATGGCCGACATGGAAACGCTGGTGCGCAGCGCCGGCGCCAAAGGGCTGGCCTGGATGGCGCTGCCCGAAAGCGAGAATGGCGAGGTCAAAGGCCCCGTCGGCAACAAATTCACTGTCGAGCAAAAGCTGGCGCTCTTCGACAAAGTCGGCGCGCAGCCCGGCGACATCCTGTTTTTCACCTCTGACAAGCGCGAAATCGTCTGGGCGGTGATCGACGTACTGCGCCGCAAAGTCGCCGAACAGCTTAACCTGATCGACCCCGAACAGGTGGCGTTCTGCTGGGTGATCGACTTCCCGATGTTCTACTGGAACGAAGAAGAACAGCGCTGGGATCCGTCGCAGCATATGTTCACTTCGCCGCTGCCAGAAGACATCCCGCTGCTGGACAGCGATCCCGGCGCGGCGCGCGGCTCGCAGTATGATCTGGCCTGCAACGGTTACGAAGTCGCCGGCGGCAGCATCCGCATCCATGACCGCGCGCTGCAAGAAAAAATGTTCCCGCTGATCGGCATGACGCTGGAGCACGCTAAAGAGCAGTTCGGCCATATGCTGGAAGCCTTTGAATACGGCACGCCGCCGCACGGGGGGATCGCCTCTGGTATTGACCGGCTGGTGATGGTGCTGGCGGGCGAACCGAACATCCGCGAGGTGATCGCCTTCCCCAAGACGGCCACCGGCTCGGACATCATGGCGCACTGCCCCTCGCCCGCCGAACAAAAGCAGTTGGACGAACTGCAAATCGCGCTGGCGCTCAAGGAAAAAGCGCCAGAGAAGAAATAGCGCGCTGCCCGGCGCAGGGGGATGCGCGTGTGCGGAGAATTAACCTGGCTGTTAAAGGCCTGACATGGCTGTGGGTGCTGCCGCTGCTGCTGCTGGTCGCGCTGCTGGCCGCGCCGCGCCTCAACAACGCCATCTGGGTCGATGAATTCTGGACATATTACACCGGCGGCGGCTCGTATTATGGCCCGCTCACGCCCTATGGCCTGATCGAACGTCTCATCAGCGAAGACCCCTGGAATGTGCCCGGCTTTTTCGCCACCATGAATGCCTGGGCGCTGTTTGTCGGCTGGACGCCCTTGGCCATGCGCACGCTGGGGCTGCTGTGCGGCCTGCTGGCCGTTGCCTGGACATATCGCTTAGGGCGCGCTGTCGGCGGCGCCCGCGCCGGGCTGGGCGCAGCGCTGGCGTTGGCCTTGTCGGCCTTTTTTATCCACTATACCAGCGAGATGCGCAACTACGCGCTGCTGCCACCCATCGCCGCCTTTGTCACTTATGCCTACTGGCGCATCAGTCACAGGCCAAAGGTTTCGCGCGCGCTGCAAATCGGCTTTGTGCTGGCGGCGGCGGTGCTGCCCTACTTGCAGTATTTCGGCGTGCTGCCGCTCATCGGGTTGGCGCTGTATCACCTGACACAAGCCCTGCGCCGCGTGGACGGCCAGCCTGCTTACCGCACACTGCGCTGGTGGCGCGTGCCGCTGCTGCTGACGATCAGCGCGCTGCTGTTTTTGCCCTGGGCGCTGCTGGCGACCCTGCCGATTCTGGGGCGTGTCGCGCTGAGCGGCCACCTCAGCCCGCATCTCACGCTGGCCGATTTTCCCGGCACACTGCTGGCTTTCGCCAATGGCAGCGCGGGACTGCTGCTGCTGGTCGCCTTTTTCCTTATGCCACAGAAAAATCGTCCTCATCGCGGCGTGTTTTTCGCCGTGTTTGTGACCCTGACAGCTTTGAGCGCGGCCTTCCTCATCAACCAATGGCGTCCGATTCTGCTCTACTATCGCTATCTGATCGCTGTCTGGCCGCTGCTGGCGTTGTGTGCCGGGCTGGGGCTGGCGCGGCTGGCGGCGGCGGGTGTACGTCTGCCGCTGGCGCTGGCGGCGTGGGGCGTGGCCGGCGCGCTGGCCGTTTTTTCGCCCACCTTTATGGATGCCTATCAGAACCCGCTCATCAACGCCCAGCCCTGGAATCGCCTCGTCCCCGCCTTGCAGCAGCGCGCCCAACCGGGTGACGCAGCGGCCTTTCATCTGCCCGATCGCGTCTGGTGGGTGTGGCAGCAGTTCAGCGCCGACTACTATTTTCATGGCCTGCCCTACCCCTATCGCCTGTTCGATTCGTTTCCCGGTGTGCCCGATACGCAGTATTTTCAGGTGGCGCAGGACTATCTGCGCCAGAGCGCCGCGCCGCGCCTGTGGAACATTTACCCGGCGGCGCAGCGCCCCGACGGCCTGCGCGAGTTTGAGCGCGCCTTGAGCGCCGACTACGCCGCCTGCGATGCACCCGCCGAGATCGCCGGCTATCGCTTCGATCTCTACACCCGCGCGGACATCCCCCCGACGCTGTTCTTCGGCGCGGCGCGCAGCATTGGTCTGCGGTTGGCGCTGCCGCTGCCCGCCGAAGCGCGCGACACGCTCACCGTCATGGTGGGAATCAGGGTCGGCGCAGATGTGCCCCCCGAAACCTATTCGCTCGGCCTGCATGTGTTGGACAGCAGCGGCACGCTGGTGGCGCAAGCGGATTTCGGCCTGCCCTACGGCGGTTTTCACTGTCGTCAGGCGCAGATCGCGCTGGCCGGCCTGCCCTCCGGCAGCTACACGCTCACCGGCACGGCCTACGCCTGGCAAACGCTGGCGCCGCTGCCTGCTTTTGGCGCAAACGCGGCCAGCGGCGAACGGCTGCCCCTGGGCACTTTCCGCGTGTCATAGATTTCATAGATTTTTAGGTACATAAAAATATTACTTCATTATACGCTGTGCTAAAATGAGGTTGCTGGAAGTCGTTTCAGAACAAGGAACGCAGATGGGCATACAGATCGACTGGCTGGATAAAGACGCAGGCATCGGTCTCTGGCGTTTCGATGGCCTGTGGACGTGGGACGAATTTAACACACAGGCGGCGCGCGCTATGAGCGAAGCCGAAGCGCTGCCTTACCGTGTCGATCTGGTGGTGGATGTCTCTATGAACCTGCTGCCACCTTTTGGGTTCATCCACAATTTCCGCAGCGGCGCGGTCATCCCGCGCGCCAAAAATCACGGCATCAGTGTCATCGTCGGCGGGCGCATGGTCGAAATGATTCTGCGTCTCTTGTTCCACATCAACCCCGCCCTGGAGAAGGTCAACTTTTTCGCGCCCTCGCTGGAAGAAGCGCTGCTGATTATCCACACTCACCGCGCGCAGAGCACACAGCAAGCGCCCACCGCAAAGGACATCCCCGCCGCGCCGCCCACTGTATAAGCGGCCCCCTTGCCGGCAGCGGATAAAGCAGGTGCGCTATACAGGGCGGGACAGCAGCACGAACACAATAGGCAGTTCGGCATCGGAGAGGAAATGCGCGTGTCCCGGCATGCAGTCTTTGCATTTGCTAACCGCTATCAGCTAATCGCCAAAAGCTGTTTTCAGGAGAGCGGACTCCTGCCTCAGGGCACAAGTTCCGCCGTGATATTGATGATCGCGCCGGTAGGATCGGTCGCTGTGCCGATAAAAGTGGTATCGGAGGTAAAAGTAAAGACATAGATGCGGCCCGTATAAACCGAAGGGCCGGTGCGCGTAAAGACAGTGGGGTTGGGATTGCCGCCCAACACCACCCAGCTAAAGGATTCGCCGGGGGTAATGATGGTGATCTGCGCGGTATTAAAGGTTTCGCCGCCAGTGAAGGTCCAATGCTGTGTGTAGACGCCTTCCAGCGGGAAAAACTCGCCGCTGGCTTCGGCCTGCGCGGCCTGCACAGCGGTCTGGATGCTTTCGGGGTCTATGGGCGTGGCCACGACGATCTGTTCGGGCAGCAGGACAAGCGGCAGAGCGGCGAATTTGCTCTGGTCATAGGGCTGGGGGAATTCCGGCGCGCCATTGACGAGACCATCTGCGCCCAGCGGCACGCGCGTGAAAGTGCCGGCGGGCACGGCCTGTGTGACGCCGCTGGCGCTGACGCTGATGCCGCCTTCCAGCACGCTCAACCACATGAAACCGTCGCCAGTCTGCGCAAAGACGGTAGAACCCAACTGGATGCTGGCGCCGTTGACATCCAGCAGAATTTGCCCGGCGCCCTGGGGAGTTTGCAGCAGAATGCCGCTCTCTGGCGCTTCGGCGCACGGGGCGTCGCCCAGGCCGCTGCTGAAATAGAAGGCCTGCATCGGCCCGAACTGCGCAGCGCCAGGCTGCACGATGTTCAGGCTGTTGATGTCGCCGTCGCTGGTCAGAAAATCGACGGACACCCAACCGACGCCGCGCGCATCGCCTTCGACTTCGATACGAATCCAGGTGCTGTCGGCCAGCCGCCCGTTGGCGACCACCTCCTGACCGCGTGTGAGCGAGGCCATGATATTGTCCTGATCGGTGCGCGGGCGCAGGCGCACGTTGACGTTGCCGGTGGCGCGCATCGGCAGTTCGACCACAGGCTCAACCGCGTTGGTGAGCTGCACATCGCCGAACAGCAGCAGGGTGACGTTCTGGCCGGGCACGGTGTCGGGCAGATTGGCTTGCAGCTTCATGAGGCCGACACCCCAGGTTCCGTCGCTCAGGCTCATGCTGCTGAGCTGCAAGGTGTCGATGTCGGCGATGTTGACGATGTCGCCCGTTTGCTCGAAGGTGAAGGTTGGCACATCGCCGCGCGGGGTGGCTTGCAGCAGCACATTGCCGTAGCACGCCTGGTTGCGCCCCAGATCGGCACAGGCGGCGCTGGCAGTATGGAGCGCGGCCTCGACCAGCGCCGGGCAGTCGGTTTGCGCCAGCGCAAGCGGCGCCAGGCACAGCAGTACGAGCGCAAGCAGCAGGCTGAGCAGGCGCATCACAGTTTTTACTCCAGCTCTTTGTCTTCGTCGGTCAGGAAATAGATATACATGCGAAGCTGGCCGAGCCGTACTTCGTTGGCATTTTCCAGTTCTTCCAATTGACCGGGACGAATCGAGCGCCCGTTGAGAAACGTGCCGTTGACGCTGCCCAGGTCTTCGACAAAAAAGCGGTTGTCCTTGTAGTGCAGCACCATATGCACGCGCGAGACGCCGAGATCGACTGCCTGGAAGCGCGTCAGATCGACATGCGCGCTGGTGGTTTTGTCGGCCTGCCGCCCGAAGGTCACGGCCTGTTTCAGGCTGACGGTGATCGGTGTATCGGGATGGCCGTAGACAAAAATCACGGCGGTGTCTTTGCGCGATTCGGGTTTGAGCGCGCGCAGCGGCGCTGTGCCGACCAGATGGCGCGTGTGCAGCGTCGAAACGCCTTTTTCGTGCTGCTGCACCAGCGAAGTGACGGCGTGCGCCAATTCCTGCGCGTTGATCGGGCGTCCGATAAAGATGTTGGCGCCGGCCTGCATGGACTGGGCGACGCTTTCGCTGGTTTTTGGCCCGCCCAGCACGACAATCGGCATGGAGTTCTGGCGCTGGTCGCGGCGCACATAACGGCAGAATTCCAGGCCGTTGAGTCCCGGCAGTGTGACATCGACGATGACAGCGCTGGGGCGGCGGGCGTTAAAGGTGCGGATGGCGCCGAGCATGTCGCGGGCGGTTTGCGTGGTATAACCGGCCTGCTCCATGATGAGCGAAATCAGCTTGGCGATCTCTGGGTCGTCTTCCACGATGAGGATAAACTGGCCGCTGCCGGGATAAACATCAGCCTGCAACTGCACGCTGCTCTGTTCGACCACGCTGGGACCATAAGTCGGCGAAACGACGATAGCGATGTTGAGCTTGAAGCTGCCGAGCGTGACCTGATCGCCGTGTTTGAGCGGATAGGCTTTGTTCGGCTCCAGCTTTTTGTCGTTGAGCATGCTGCCGTTCATCGAATTGAGGTCAGAAATCGTCAGGTGATTGTCGTGGGCGTCGATCGTCAAATGCTGACGCGAGACGCCCAAAGATTCCGCGCCAAACGGGCCTAAGTCTACGTCTGGCTGCGTCGATTGATTTTTTTCGGCGCGCCCGACGATCACGCGCTCATCCAGACGCACTTTCATCGCGCCCGGCATATTCGCACTGCTCAGTTCAATAATCCAAGACGTAATCGCCATGTGCACGCCTCACGAGAAAGTCAAACTTTATTTAATGTTGATTATAACCAATTCGATTGTGCAGCGCTCATTATTCCTCGGCATTTTCGCTTTCCGTGGCACTGTCTGTGCCCTGCCGGGTGTCCCACAGGCGTTGATAGGTGGCTTGCAGCGTGAGCGCGTCGGCCACATGAAAGGGCAGCGGCGCCTCGACGGCAGCAGTGCCTTCGACACCGTAATCCAGCAGCGCTTGCAGCAGTTCGCGGTAGCGCAGATCGGCTTCGTTCAGCGGCAGATGCGCTTTTTCGCCTTTAGCCGTGTAGGCGATGCCGCTCATGTGGAAGTGCAGCGTTTTTAACCCCGATTCGCCCAGAATGGCCTTGACCTGTTCCAGCGCAGCGGCGAACTCGTCGTAGCTGTTGAAACTGCCGTCGCCGCGCCGGGCGTGCAGATGCGCCCAGTCGATACACGGGGCGACGCCGTGTACGTCGCGGCTCAGGTGCAGCACTTCTTCCAGACTGCCGAACATAGCGCTTTTGCCCATCGTTTCCGGGCGCAGCAGCACATCAACGCCTTCGCCGCGCAAAATGCCCGTGATCTCCAGCAGCTTGTCTCTGGCGCGGGCATAGACCTGCTGTGGCGGTTGGTTGTGGTAGCTGCCGGGATGAAAGACAATGTCGCGCGCCCCCGCCAGAAACCCCTTGCGCGCCGCCGCCAGCAGCCGTTCATCGCTTTTGCGCATCAGTTCGTCGGTCTGGCTGTTGAGATTGATGTAGTAGGGGGCGTGGATGCTGAGGCTGACGCCGTGTTTTTGCGCGGCGGCTTTGATCTGCGCGCACATGTCGTCGCTGACGCGCACGCTTTGCACCCAGGCGATCTCCAGATGGTGCATACCCAGCAGCTTAATGTGTTCGATAGCGGCGGGCGTGCCGCTGGCAGGCGCGCTTTGCGGCGCCCCCACCGTGCCGAAACGTAAAGGATACGTGCTGACGCTCAAAGCAGCTCCTGTTGAATGTCCAGTCAATGCGGCTGAAGGCAATCATACAACAGGCGAGAAGATTGCGCTCGCGCCAAGCCGCCGTTTTCGTAAGAAACAGGTGGCCGCCCCCTTCAGATATGCAGCTAGCGAATCGCTGTGAGCACAGGCGCGGCCCGCGCTTGAGGATAAAATTATGCTGCAAATCGGCAAACAAGTCCCCGATTTTGAACTGGTGAACCAGGACGGCCAGCCGGTGCGCATGCGCGCCCTACGTGGCAAAAAAGTGGTGATCTTCGCCTTTCCCAAAGCCAGCTCGATCACCTGCACGCGCCAGGCCTGCGCCTTCCGCGACGAATTCCCGCACATCAGCGCGCATAACGCCGTGATTCTGGGCGTGGGCGCCGACAACCCGGAAGCGCTGCGCCAGTGGAAGCGCAACCATCATCTGCCCTACGATCTGCTGTGCGACACGGATCGGCGCATGTTGGAAACGTGGGGCGCGTGGGGCGGCTTTGATGTTAAGCAGTTGATCGGTTTCCCGCCCATTAAACGTTCCTACTGGGTGATCGACGAAAATGGCGTGCTGCTCGACCAGCAGATCGGCGTGGGGGCGCGCGAAAGTATGGAACACGCCGTGCGCAAATTGGCGCAGGTGGGGGTTTAGGCTTCTTGCCCGGCGAAATCTGCCCAGGCGCGGAAGAAGCACGACACCGCCCCGGTATGGCAGGCCGGCCCGGCGGGTTCGACCAGCAGCAGCAGCGTGTCGCCGTCGCAGTCCACGCGGATCTCGCGCACTTTTTGCGTATTGCCGCTGGTGGCGCCCTTGTGCCACAACTCCTGGCGGCTGCGACTCCAGAACACGGTTTCGCCGCGTTGCAGCGTTTGCCGCAGCGACTCGGCGTTCATATAGGCCAGCATCAAGACCTGCTGCGTGGCGGCGTCCTGCACGATGGCCGGCAGCAAGCCCTGCGCGTCCCACTTCAGTTGGTCGATCTTATCCATTGCTATGTTCATCGAGCATCGCCTTGCGTGTGGTCTCGTATTGTTCGCGCGTGATGCGCCCCTGCGTATACGTGTCCTGAAGCGCTTGCAGGCGCTCGCTCAACGCGAGCAGCCTGTCGGTTTCCTCCACCTTCTGCTTTTGGGGCCTGGCGCGGTAGTCGGCGGCGGGTGTGACGTCGGCTTGCGGCTGGCGTGTGCGCTGCGGGCGGCGTGTGCGCCGGTCATCGAACATCGTCCACAGGGCAGCGATCACGGGCAGCACCGCCGCCAGCGCGATAAGGCGGTTGATGGCTTCGCCCGCACTGAGGCGCAGGCCTGCGCTGTTGACGCACCAGAAGGTGATTTCGGTCAGCGCCGCGCCCGCCGGGCGGTTGCGCACCAGATTATCGCTGGCCGCGCAGACCATCCGTTCCAGCAGAAAATCGAAGGAGCTGGTGAGCAGCAGCGCCACCACCAGCCCACCCGCGATGATTAATTCCAGCAGCAGCATCCGAAAAAACACCCGCACAGGCTTATTTCCCCAGACTCGCGATCAGCAAATCGAGCGCCAATTCTGGCTCGATGCGCCCGGTCTTCATTTTGACATCATAATCCAGCAGGCGGCGGTAGATTTTCTCCAACTGCGCCAGGCTGAACACGCGCGTTTGTTTTGCCAATTTTTCGGCCACATAGCGATGCACACGCAGAGCATCGGCAATCGTGCTCGGCGTGCTGCCGGTTGTCAGGTGCTCTTTGGCCAGCAGCAGCAGCCGAAACTGGCGCACGATCATGCCGTAGACGGCGAAGGGGTCTTCGCGGTCATCCAGCAGGCGGCGCAGCAGTTTGGCGGCGTCCGCGGCGCGCCCTTCGGCCAGCGCGTCCACCAGATCGAACAGGCTGGCCTCCGCCACATAGGGTGTCAGCCGCGCCACATCGGTCTCGCTGATTTCGCGTTCGCCGTTGACGTAGCTGACCAGCTTGAGCAGTTCGTTGTCGGCGCGCCGCAAATCTTCCGCCGTGACCGAAGCCAGCGCCGCCGCCGCGCGCGGGGAAATCGGCACGCCATAGACTTCTTTGGCGCGTTTGAGAATCCAGCCGGTGCTGTCTTTGGGCGCGCTGAACTGTTTCGCCAGCCCGTGTTTCGCTGCTAACTTCAGCAGCTTATGATTTTCCGACAGCGGCACGCGCTCGCCGAAGACCAGCCGGGCATAAGGCGGCAGATTGGGCAGTTCGCTTTGCAAAAAATCGAGCGCTTTTTTGGCGCTTTCGCCCGCGCCTTTGCGCGTCAAATACGTCAGCATCCCTTTGACAATCACCAACCGCTTATCGGCCAGAAAGGGATAAGCGCTGGCTGCGGCGATCACTTCGCCCGCCGTGATCTGTTCACCATCAAATTCCACTGTGTTCAGGTCGCCGTTGGGGGTCTGGCGCATGGCGCTGCGCAGCTTATGGAGTTCGTCCTCGATCGCCATATCGTCGTCGCCATGAAAGATATAGAAGCTGGGCGCGTTTTTGCTCACGGCTGGCCTCGTTTAGCAACTGCCACGAAGACCGCCCCCAGCAGCAAAATGAGCAGCGCTGCGCCGATCCCCGCGCCGCAGATGGCCATAGCGCCCTGGGTGTTGCCGGAACTGGCGGTGCAAAAGGCCGCGCCGCTGGCGGCCAGCATCGCGAACATCATCAACTGCGCGACTGCCCGCGCCGGCGCTCGATTTGTCATCCGTTCTGTCCTAACTCGACTGCGTGCGCACGGTATGCACGATCATCGTCTGATCGCCCAGCGGCAGCCGTGTTTCGCGCCGCGTGATCTCCACAATTTCCAGATCGCCGGGATCGCCCTCTGTCGTAATGTGCTTTTGCAGCGACATGCCCAACGGCTGCGCGAACAGCACCGCCAGAATCATCAGCAGCATCACCAGCGGCACACGTTCCAGCACGCTGCGGCGCGGGCCGATGCCCATCGTCAGCAGCGCCACGAAAGTCGTCAGCGCGCCCGCCGTGACATAATTGGTGCCGCAGTTGGGGTGTAGCGCCAGGCCGTGTTCGCCGCCGCGCATCCGCCGCAGGGCATCGCGCGCCGCGTTTTCGATCATCTCGGTAGGCACGTCGCCGAACAGGAAAAAGCCGGCGTCGGTGCTGCGCCCAGACATGCGCAGATTTTTGACACGCCCGGACAGCACATGAATCGTAGCGTGCTCCAGACCATGATTACGCCGGGTGCGCCGCACCATCGGCAGTTCGAGAAAGGGGCGCAGCGCCGCCGCCAGTTGTTCGATCATATTCGTTTGTCGCCTCTGCAACCGCATTTTCACCGATTATAGTTGAAGTATAACCCACTCCCAAGCCACAAAAGACGCCGAACTGTATGTTTGTTGCCAAATGCAGCGTATCATTTTTCGAGTGCGTGCGTATAGAGGATTCAGAACGCAAGAAGCGCCTTCGTGTATGGTCAGCGAGTGTTCATCCGGCATTCATATTGATATAGTAGAATGCCGAGAAATCCGTGAAAAAAGGAACAAAGTATGACACACTCCCTTGTCCAGATTCGCGACCTGCACAAAACCTTCGAGGAAGGTGGGCGGGCGCGCAGCGTCCTGGAGCGCGTGAATCTGGATATAACGCAGGGGGAATTTTTCGTGCTGCTGGGCAAAAGCGGCAGCGGCAAAAGCACGCTGCTGAACCTTATCAGCGGCATTGACCGCGCCGACAGCGGCCAGATCAGCATCAACGGCGTGGACGTTACGGCGCTCAACGAACGCCAGCTTACACTCTTCCGCCGCGACCACATCGGCATTGTGTTTCAGTTCTTTAACCTGATCCCGACGCTGACGGTGCTGGAAAACATCACGCTGCCGCATGAACTGCGCGGGGTCAGCCGACGTAAAAGCGAGGCCCTGGCGCGCGTCTTGTTAGAGCGCGTAGGTCTGGGCAGCCGCGCCGACAGCTTCCCCGACAAGCTGAGCGGCGGCGAACAACAGCGCGTGGCGATCGCGCGCGCGCTGGTGCATGAGCCCGCGCTGGTGCTGGCCGACGAGCCAACGGGCGATCTGGACGAGGAGACCGGGCAGCATGTGCTGCAACTGCTGCTGGAACTGACGCGCGGCGCCGGAAAAACGTTGGTAATGGCTACGCACAACCCCGAAATCGTGCCGCTCGCCGACCGTGTGTGCCGTATCCATGAGGGTCAACTTTTCATTACAGCCGAGCATGGACTTATCGCGCACTCGCCAGCTTAGCCAAAATGCGTTATGCTGTGTAAGGGTTGGTACGATGCGCGTAATTTGCAAGATTTAATGAAAAATTGACTTCATTTTTCTTACATTTTTATACGCTTCTGCGATAATGATCTGTAAGGCATATTATTCTTCATGGATACGATGGCCGGAATTATTTAGCTGAAGGGAGTTATTCCCAATGTCTGACCCCAACACGATCAAGCACATATTGGCCGAACTGCGTGATGTCAACAAAGAAAAACGGCGCACTGCCGTGATGAAACTCGGTATGTTGGGCGGCGATCAGGCGGTGCGGGCGTTGATCCGCGCGTTGACCAACGAGCATGAAGACCTGATTGTCCGGGGGCGTGCGGCGCTGATGTTGGGGAAACTGCGCGATACGCGGGCGGTGGATCCGCTGATCGATGCGCTGGACGCGCCGGGCTTTCAAACGCCGGTGTATGCAGCGCAGGCGCTGGGCGAAATCGGGGACAAACGCGCGCTGGCGCCGCTGCTGACCCTGTATCACGAAGGGCGCGGCAAAGTGCGCGACGCCGCCACCGAAGCGCTGATCCGGCTGGGGTACAACCCCTGCGAAGAGGAAAGCCAAACGTCTCTGCCGGAGCCGCAGCCGGAAGTCTGAACAACATTGGCCACAGAATGACGAGGTTGGGGGGGACACGCGCCGCGCGCTGTGTCCTTTTTTGTTTTTTCACGCCCGACGCACAGCCAGCATTAATCTATGCCTGCTAGATTCGTGATAAAGCGAACAATGTGATGGGCTGTGTATGTTTTCGATGGTGATTGTGCGCCTGGCGGCGCGTTATATCAGCCGACGGCTGCTGCAAAGTGTGTTGTTTGTGATCGGCGTAGCGTTGGGGGTGGCGGTGGTGATCGCCATCGACATCGCCAACAGTTCGGCCAGCCGCGCCTTTGATCTGAGCAGCGAAAGCGTGACCGGGCGCGCCACGCACCAGATTATCGGCGGGCCGGGCGGGCTGCCGAGCAGCCTGTACCAGCAGGTGCGGGTCGAACTGGGCATCCGCGACAGCGCGCCGGTGGTGACGGAATATGTGCGCGCGCTGGAATTGGGCGACCAACCGCTGCGGCTGCTGGGGGTAGACCCCTTCGCTGAGCCGCCGTTCCGCGCCTATCTTTCGGCAGTGGAAGTCGAAGCGGCGCAGGGCAGCAGTTTTGACGCGCTGAACGCCTTTATCGCTGAACCGAATACGGCGCTGATCAGCCGGGCGCTGGCCGAACGCTTCGGCGTGGCGCCGGGCGAGCGCATTCAACTGCGCGCGGGCGGGCGGGTGGTGGCGGTGCGCGTGGTCGGGCTGCTGCAACCGGACGATGAGGTCAGCGCGGCGGCGATTGATGATCTGCTGCTGATGGACATCGCCAGCGCGCAGGAAATATTGGGCACGCCGGGCAGCATCACACGCATCGACCTGATTCTGCCGGAAAATTATGATGTGGCGCAGATCACGGCGCTGCTGCCGGCGGGCGCGCAGGTGTTGACCGTGAACGCCAGCAGCAGCACACTGCGGCAGATGACGGCGGCCTTTGAACTGAACTTGCAAGCGCTGAGTCTGCTGGCGCTGGTCGTGGGGCTGTTTTTGATCTACAACACGGTGACGTTTAGCGTGGTGCAGCGCCGCGCGGTGATCGGCGTGCTGCGGGCGCTGGGGGCGACCAAAGAGCAGATTTTTCTGCTGATTCTGGCCGAAGCGCTGCTTTTGGGCTTCATCGGCATCGTGCTGGGCATGGGCGTGGGCATTATCTTCGGGCGGGCGGCGGTGGGGCTGGTGGCGCAGACCATCAGCGACCTGTATTTTACGGTAAACGTGCAGCGCGTGGCGGTCGAGCCGTTCACGCTGCTGAAAGGCGCGGGAATCGGCCTGCTGGCGGCGGTGATCGCGGCGTTGGTGCCGAGCATTGACGCCACACGCACGCCGCCCGCCGGGACGCTGCGGCGTTCGGATGTCGAACAGGGCACGCGCCGGCTGCTGCCGCTCATCAGCCTGCTGGCGCTGGCGCTGAACGCGACGGGGCTGCTGCTGCTGCAAATCCCGACGCAGGATATTGTCGTGGCGTTCGTGGCGCTGTTCTGCATCGTGGTGGGCGGCGCGCTGCTGACGCCCCTGGCGCTGGTGCTGCTGATGTGGGCGGCCAGCCCGCTCACGGAGCGTGTTTTCGGGCTTTTGGGGCGCATGGCGCCGCGCGCGGTGGTGCGCTCGCTCAGCCGCACGGCGGTGGCCGTCGCCGCGCTGACGATTGCCGTGAGCGTGATTGTCGGCGTGAGCGTCATGATCGAGAGCTTTCGCGGCACAGTGGCCGATTGGCTGGATACGACGCTGGGAGCCGACATTTATATCGCGCCGCCGCTGATCACCGCCAACCGCGCAACAGTCGATGTGGATGCGGCGATTCGCGAGCAGATCGCGGCAGTGCCGGGTGTGGCGCGCGTGTCGGCGGCGCGCACAGTGAACGTGGCCGCGCCCGATTATCCCGATCTGCCGCCGGCCAATTTGACGGCGGTGGAATTTGATATCGCGGGCAGGCCGCGCCAGTTCGCCTGGAATAATGCCCCCGATGGCGATTACCGCGCGGCGCTGGCCAACGGCGGCGTCATAGTCAGCGAGCCGTTTGCCTTCCGGCGCGGCATCACGCCGCAAAACAATCAACTGCGGCTGCTAACAGATGGCGGCGCGCAGACGTTCACGGTGTTCGGCGTGTTTTATGATTACAGCACCGATCAGGGCACGGTGTACATGGCGCTGGCGACCTACAGGCGCTACTGGAACGATCCGTTCATCACGTCGATCGCGGCCTTTGTGGCGCCAGAAGCGACGACCGAGGCAGTGCTGGAGATTTTGCGCACGCAAACGCTAGTGGGCACGGATTTGCAGGCGCAGAGCAACCGTGTGCTGCGCGCCGGCGTTTTCGATGTGTTTGACCGCGCCTTTTCGATCACGATCGCGCTGCGGCTGCTGGCGACGGTGGTGGCGTTTATCGGCATTTTGAGCGCGCTGCTGGCGCTGCAACTGGAAAACACGCGCCAGTACGGCGTGATGCGCGCGGTGGGCATGACGCCGCGCCAATTGTGGAACTTTACGCTGATTCAGACCGGGTTGATGGGCACGGCGGCGGGGCTGATGGCGCTGCCGATTGGCTTTGGGCTGGCGCTGGTGCTGATTTATGTGATTAATGTGCGCTCGTTCGGCTGGACGATGCAGTTGCAAACCGTGCCCGATGAGTTCGCGCAGGCCTTTATGGTGGCGGTAGTGGCGGCGCTGGCGGCGGGCTTATACCCGGCGTGGCGGCTGGGACGGCTGCTCATCAGCCGGGCGGTGCGCAGCGAATGAACGACGACGCGGGAATCATTGCTCTCGCGCCGTCTGTCAGCAGACGATTTTTCGCCCCTACGGATATTTGCGGTTCAACATGCGCGCGTAGGGAATCGCCTCGCGGATGTGATCGAGGCCGCAGACCCACGCCACCGTGCGTTCCAGGCCGATGCCGAAACCGGCGTGGGGCACGCTGCCGAATTTGCGCAGTTGCAAATACCATTCGTAAGCCTGGCGCTGGATGCCAAGCTGACTGACGCGCTGTTCGATCAGCGCGGCGTCGTAAATGCGTTCGCTGCCGCCGATAATTTCGCCGTAGCCTTCCGGCGCCAGCAGATCAACGCTGCGGCAGACTTCCGGGCGGCCTTCGACCGGCTGCATGTAAAAGGCTTTGACGGCGGTGGGATAGTGGTAGACAAAAATCGGCTTGTCAAACATCTGCGTGAGCGCGGTTTCGTGCGGGCTGCCGAAATCCGATCCCCATTCGATTTTGAGCAGTTCTTTTTGTTCGGGGTCGCTGGTTTCTGCCGCCAGCTTGTGCAGGCGCTCGACGGCTTCGTCGTAGCTGATGCGCGGGAAGGGCGGCAGCACTTTTTCCAGCTTGGCGGTGTCGCGCTCCAGAATCTCGAATTCCTTGCGATGTTTTTCCAGCGCGCGCTGCACGACATGGCTGACGAACTGTTCCTCCATGTCCATCATTTCTTCCAGCGACGTGAAGGCCATTTCCGGCTCCAGCATCCAGAATTCCATCAGATGGCGGCGCGTTTTGGATTTTTCGGCGCGGAAGGTGGGGCCGAAGCAGTAGACCTTGCCGAAAGCCATCATATTGGCTTCGTTGTAAAGCTGGCCGGTCTGCGCCAGAAAGGCCGGTTCGCCAAAATAATCGATCTCAAATAACGAGGTGGTATCTTCGCCCGCCGAGGGCGTGATGATGGGCGTATCGACCAGCAGGTAATCGTGGTCGTCCAGCCAGTTGCGCATTTCGCGCACGATGGTGGCGCGGATACGCAGCAGCGCCCACTGGCGCATGGAGCGCAGCCACAGGTGGCGGTTGTCCATCAGGAATTCGACGCCGTGTTCTTTGGGCGTGATGGGGTAATCTTCGGCCTGTTGCAGCAGATGAAAGGTCTTGAGGTCGATTTCGTAGCCGCCGGGAAAGCCCTTTTTGACGCGCTCGTTGGCTTTGACCGTGCCGCTGATAACAACGGACGATTCCTGCGTTACCCTGCTGGCAGTTTCAAAGTCGCTTGCGCTCAGGTTGCCCTTGAAGGCCACGGCCTGCGTGAGACCGCTGCCATCGCGCACCATGATAAATTGCAGCTTGCCTTTGTCGGTGCGGTCATAGACCCAGCCGCGCACCGTGACCTCCTGCCCGACATACTTGGCGATGTCGCCCAGAGAAATGATCTGCGCCATGCGATAGCCCTTTAACAGTTGTGAACAAAACAGAGGCTATTATAAACACAAATGTGGGCAAGCGGATATGTTTGGACTGCGCGGCCAGGCGCCCTCTCGATGGGCAGATGCCCTGTGGTTTATTGCCCCGACCAGCGCAGCCTATAGCGCCCGCGCTGGTCTGGCCCCGTCTGCGTGTACATGTAGGTCACGCCGTCTACCACCAGCAGATCGGCGTGCCCGATGCCAAAATTGAAGCCGACATCCATCAGAAGCGGATTGCCGGGATACTTTTCCCACACGCCGTCGATCTCTGACCCCACAGAGCGCGCGAAACCCAGGCCGTACTGCGTGTCCATGCCGCGTTCCAACATATCTGGCCCGCGTATGCCCTCGTAGCTCATATAGTAGCGCTCGCCCACGCGCAGCACATCCGCCGAACTGACGTAGCGGAAATCGAAGTAAGGGTTGATCGCCGCGCCGCTGCTGATGTCCAGCGGCCCGTATTCGCGCGCGCCGCCAAACAGCGGATCGTGGGCGCAGACTTGCAGCGCGCCGCCGCGCCGATCGCCGCGATAGCAGCGCATGTGTCCCGGCGCCGACCCCGCCGCCACGAACACATAGAGCGTGTCGCCTTCGACAAAAATGCCCGGCGGGCCGCCCACCAGACAGTCGAAGACTTCGCCGCGAATATGGGGGTGCGGGCCGATGCGCTCCACCGCGCTGCACGGCTCGAAACTGCTGGGCCAGGTGCCGCCGGGCGTGCGCAGATACGACCAATCCGACCAGTTGAGGCCATCGGGCGAGGTGCGCAGAATCACTTGCGCGTGCCATTCATAGGCCATGTAAAATGTGCCGTCCGCCGCGCGCGCCACTCTGGGATACTGCTGCGCGGTGATATGGTCGCGCGTGTCGTCGCAGGGGCAGGCGGCGCAGGGCATGGCGCACACCGCCGCCGGCAGCGTAAAAGTCTGCCCGCCATCGCCGCTTTCCCAGCGTGTCAGGCAGCCCGGAAAGGCCACCGGCTCGCCGCACTGATCGACCACAGCGGCGGAACGATCGCTGGCGTGCAGATATGACCAGTACACACCATCGTCCATGTACAGCGTATCGCTTTCGCCTACCGGCAGCCCAACATCGGCGCTTTCCAGCACCCATTCGGCGCGCCCCTCCCAGAAATCCTCCAGCGTTGGCGCGCCGGTCTGGGCCGTCACGGGCGCGGCGCACAGTAAACAGAGTGTCAGCACTGCGCACAGGCGCTTCATGCCTCGAACCGCTGCATAATTTTTTCGTAGGCCTCGTTGATGCGCTGCATTTTTTGCGTGGCGTCCGGCGCGCGATCGGCATCGGGGTGATGCTGGCGCGCTTTTTTGCGATACGCCTTTTTGATCTCCGCCGGGCTGGCCGTCAGCGGCACGTCCAACAGATCGTAAAAGGCCTGGAGCGGATCCTGACGCGGCGGCGGGCTGCTGGCGCGGTACTCAAAATACCGCGCTGTAAAATCGGCCACCTTGCGCACGCCCCAGATATGGTTGGAATAAATTTCGGCGTAGTCGATGCCCAGATTGCTCAGTTCGACTTCCGCGCCGTAGCTGACAGGCTTCTCGCGGCTGATGTAGACGGGGAAGATGCGCACAGCCTGGCCGACGACACTATAGGCGTAAATTTTGCCGCTGTAGAGCGCCAGCAGCAGGCGCAGCGCTTCGGTGGGCTGGGCATAAGCCCCGTCGGCGGGCAGCAAATCGCTGGAGACGATCAGCAGGGTGTTGATGTCGGCGTGCGTGTTGTTGTTGACCGCTTTTTTGATAAAACCCACCGAAAGTTCGCCCGCGATCAGATAGATGATGACGCTTTCGATGAATCCCGGCTGTTCGAGTTCCAGCATAAGTGTGCCTTGGTCGCGCACGCGCAAGTTCTTCACGGTTCTGACACCGCGCAGGCGTTCGACCAGATCGTTAAATGCGACTTGTAGACTCATGGCGTTATAGGGTTAGCTGAGCGAAAACGGACCTTTGGCGCTTTCATTCTCGCTTTGGGACTTCATGAAGTTGAGCAGCGCCAGTTCGCGGCGGTAGAGCGTGCGCAGTTCCGCCAGCATGACCGACAGGCGCTCGGAGGCCAGCAGGTTTTGCTTCTGCTCGCTGGAGACTTGCAGCAGCACCGCCGCCAAATAAGCCAGCGTTTCGGTGTCTTCGGGCAGTTGTTTGCTGTCAAACTGAATCTGCCCGGCTTCTTTCAGGATGTCCAGATAACGCATCATCATAGGCCGCAGCCGGCTGATGCCGTCGTCTACGGCGTGTACGTCTGAATCGCGCAGGGGCAGCATTTCGACCATGCCCACCAGGTAGGGCTTATCGTGCTTGAGTTCGAGGATGCGAAAACGTTCTTGCCCCAATGCCAGAATATTCATCTGCCCCTGGCGCAGCGGCTGCACCCGTTGAATCTGGGCCGTGCAGCCGATGATATGGGGCTGCGCCAGCGGCCCCAGCGCCTCGTGTCCCTGTTTAATCAGCACGACGCCGAAGGGCGTGCGCTGCTCGATGCACAGCCCGATCATCTGCTTATAGCGTTCCTCGAAGATATGCAAACTCAGGGGCATACCCGGAAAAAGCACCGTATTCAGCGGGAACAAAGGTAATTCAAGCATTCACCCACACCAAAAAGAGAAGCGTAACCCTTTACGCTCAAGCGTCATTATAACGATTTTTCGCAAACGCTCACAAGAGGATTCGATGAATACCCGCTTAACGCCCGTTGTTCTAATGCGCGCCGTTCTAACGCCCGCTGTCGCCCCGCACCCGCGCTTCCAGCGCACGCAGCAGCAGGGGAAAATCGCTCAGATGCCCGGCGCGGCATTCCAGCGCTTTGTACTGCGCGCGCCAGATGGTCAGCACGCGCCGCGCGGGATGCGCATCGTAACGCCAATAGCTGAGCTGCTGGTAGGGGTAGTAGCGCGGCAGATGGATGCGCGCCACCAGGCCATCTTCCAGCACATCGACGCCTTCCTGCCAGACATATAGCGCCGGCAGACTCAGCAGCAGCAGCGGCAGCAGCAGACGTGGGTCGAACAGCGCCAGCGTCATGCCGTGCGCCAGCAGCAGCGCCGCCAAAAGCAGCGCGACCGGAGCGAACCACAGCAGCGCCAGGGCGGCGCGATAGGGGCGCGGCAGGCGGTGGCGGCTCAGTACGCGCTTCACGGCTTCGCCAGCCTGATCCAGAAATCGTCGCGGCCCATGGCGCGGTTGCCCTGTGGGTTGACCAACAGCGCGCCCTCCGGCATAAAGACAAACAGCCGCTCGCGGTTGCGTTCCAGCCACAGCGCGTCGGCCACCTGCGCCAAAATCACCTGTTCTTTGGCGTTCGGCTCGGTGCGGCGGATGTCTACCCAGGCACCGTAATCGGGCAGATAAAAATCGACCACGAATTTGCTGCGCCCCAGCGGACCCGGCTCATACTGCCAGCGGATACGACGCGCGTCCAGTTCGCTGGCGAAGCTGATTTCGCTCTGCGAACGCATGGGCGTACCCTTATAAATGCCGGGCGCATAGCGGATGTCGTCGATCTTCGGCAGCCGGCTTTGCGTTTTGATGTTAAACCGATCCGGTTGGTAATTTTTGACAGTGCTGGCCGCCAGTTCCAAAAATCCGGCGGCATTGTCTACTTGCGCCAGCGGATAACTGTGGATGGCCTTAAATTTGTCGTTTTTGCCCAGGCGATAGACGACGATTCTGCTGCCTTTAAGCCGTACATCGAGTTCCGTCCACGGCACTTTCAGCTTGTCGATTTCCAGCCCGCCTGGCCACACCACCAGATGCGGATGCAGACGCACAGGTTTTTCACTGCGCAGCGTGCGCGCGATGCGCGTGCCGGTCACGTCGGCCACAAAGGGGCGCACGGCTTTGGCGAAGGCGCGCGGGTCGCCGTGCGCCGCCGTAAAGCGCAGCAGCGGGCCATCATGCATTTTCAGCGTGTGCGCGCCCCATTGCAGCAGCGCCAGCCGCCCCAGCCGCAGCGTGTGCGCGCCTTCGCGGAAAGTCACCAGTTTGTTCCAACTGGCCTTGTAGGACTCTTGGCCGCGAATCCAGGTGAAGCCCTGGTCGTAAAACCGCAGCATTTCGTCCTTGCGCCGCAGCCAGGTCCACAAATTCACCAGCGCGCGCAGCCCGAACAAGACCAGAGCAATCAGCGCCACAAGCTGACCGATGCCAGAGAGGGCGGCGCTCACCACAGCGCGCGCGCTGGCTTCTTCGAGCGCGAACCAGGCGGCGGCGCAGGCCAGCGCGGCCAAAAATGTCAGCGTAAAGCGACGAAAAAAGCGTTTACGCTCAACCGATGCTTGATAAATGAGGCGGGGTTTTTCCAGATTCATGGGCGCTATTGTGGCACATAAAACCGCTTCCCGGCAAGTTCTTGGGGCGATTGGGCAGGGCTATCGCATCAAAACGTTATTATGCGCAATAAGCAATCCTTATCCCCTCGTCCCCCTTTCCCCGCGAGCAGAAAAAGGGGGAGCAAAGGCGGGAACCCACGCGCGTTTAGCCCTTCTCCGCTAAGGTAAGTGAAGCTTACGCCGGAGACGGGGTTGGGGTAGGGTCAAGAAGGTACAGAATCTATCGCGCAATTTTGATGCGATTGCGCTGGGCGATTGGGCGCATTGGCGCACGAGAACGCGGCGTGCGGGAAATCAAAAGGGCGGCCTGCTGCCAGCCGCCCTGCCCGCCCGCGCTATTTGCGCAGCGCATCGGGATTGACGACGTTTTTGTACTCGCCTTTCAGCAGTGCGTTCACCACCAGTTCGGCGGCTTCGACGGCCACGACGATCTGCGCGTCGTCGGTAGAGGCGGCCAGATGCGGTGTATGCACGACGTTGGGCAGGCCGATCAGCGGGTGATCGGCTTCCGGCGGCTCGTTCTGATACACATCCAGCGCCGCGCCGGCCACGTGCCCGCTCTTGAGCGCCTCGGCCAGATCGGTCTCGTTAATCAGCGCGCCGCGTGCCGCATCAATGATGCGCACGCCTTTTTTCATGCGCGCCAGCGTGGTTTTGTTCACCATGTCGCGCGTTTCGGGCGTGAGCAGTGTGTGCAGCGTGATAAAGTCGCATTCGGCGAACACCGTGTCCAGATCCGCCGCCTGCGCGCCCAGATCGCTGATGACATCGGCGGGGATATAGGGGTCATAGGCCAGCACGCGCATCTCGAAGGCCAGCGCGCGTTTGGCGACGGCGCGCCCGATGCGGCCAAAACCGACCACGCCGAGTGTCTTGCCGCGCAGTTCTACGCCCATGAACGATTTGCGATCCCATTTGCCGCCCGCCAGCGATGCGTGCGCCTGCGGGATATGGCGCGCCAAAGCCAGCATGAGCGCGAAAGTGTGTTCCGCTGTGGAAACCGTGTTGCCGTCGGGCGTGTTCATGACGACAATGCCGCGTTTGGTCGCTTCGGGCACATCGACGTTATCGACGCCGACGCCGGCGCGCGCGATCACTTTCAATTTACTGGCCGCCGCCAGCATAGGCGCGTCTACCTGCGTAGAACTGCGGATAATCAGCGCATCTGCGCCGCTGATGGCCGCCAGCGTTTCGTCGCGTTTCATCTGGCCGGGCGCGCTGTAGGTCAACCCCTGCGCATTGCTCAGAACTTTCACGGCCAGCGGGTGTACGTTATCAGGGACAAGAATGTGATACGTCATGGCGCGCCCTACTGTCCTAAAAACTCGTCAATGCCGGACAGCACTTCTTCCAGTTCGGCAGGCTGCATATCGCCCATATGCGCGATGCGGAAGGTTTTGCCCTTGATCTTGCCGTAGCCCTGATCCATGCCCCAGCCGCGCTGTGCCATGAACTTCGCCATGCCAGACACATCCATATTGCGCGTGTTGGCGACAGTGGTGACCGTGGGGGAACGATAGCCTTCCTGCGCGTACAGGCCGAAATTGCGCATCTGCGCCCAGTTGATCGTCATATCGCGCATTTGCAGATGGCGCGCCCAACGGTTGCTCAGCCCTTCGGCCAGCACATCGTCCAACTGTTTATCGGCGGCGAACATGAGCGACACCGGCGGCGTAGCAGGCGTGTTGTTCTTTTTCAACAGTTCGTCCAGTTCCAAAAAGTCAAAATAGTAGCCGCGATACGGGATTTGTTTGGCGCGTTCCAGCACACGGTCGCTCACCGAGCAGAACGAGAGTCCCGGCGGCAGCGCGAAGGCCTTCTGCGAAGAAGTCAGCACTACATCCACGTGCCAATCGTCGGGGCGCAGTTCGACGCCCAGCAAACCGCTGACGCTGTCGATCAAAAACAGGGTTTCGTCGTACTGGCTGACGACGGCGCCGATGTCCTGAATGGGATTGGTGACGCCGGTGCTGGTTTCGTTATGCACGGCGCATACGGCGTCGTAGCGCTGCTTTTGAAGCGCGTCGGCTACCATTTCGGGCGTATGCGCGCGTCCCCATTCGACTTCGATGACATCGACCTGTTTGCCGTTGGCCTTGCTGATCTCGGCCCAGCGTTCGCTGAAGGCGCCGCCGACCAGATGCAGCACGCGGCGGTCATCGCGAATACAGTTGCGCGAGGCGCCTTCCCACAGGCCGGTGCCGGAGGAGCCGCTGACAATAACGCGGTACTGTGTCAAAAACACCTGCTTGAGTTTGGCTTGCAGCCGCGCGAATAAATCGGCAAATTCGGGCGTGCGGTGGCCGATCATCCATTCGGTCTGCGCCTCCAGGATTTCGCGCCGCACCTCGACAGGGCCGGGAATGACTAAGCGTTTGTGTCCATCTGTCGCCATCTGGTTGTTCTCCCTGAATTGCATGGCTGATTTGTGACAATGGGCACAATTTTAACCCATGATGGCGGCAAAACACAGGGGACGGTTGGGGGGCGCGGGTTCGTCTTAAGGTCTGGCGATACAGTGGGAAGCTACAATAACGCCCCCCGTGTGGAGAGCAGCGCGCCGGGGTATTTGCTCAACGGCAACGCCAAAGCCGATTTCCTTGAAGCCCATCTGGGCAACGGTTGAGGCACGTGCATGTCGCTGGCGGATCATCCGGGGCTGCTGCACGACCAAAGCTGGCAGGTGGGGGATGTTCGTGTGCAGCATAATCCTATGACGGCGCGGCCAGCGTGGTGTGGGCCGTGACGCTGCCAGATGACGGCCCGACGGGCGGTTTTTTCCGCGATGGGCAGCCGCTGCGCTGGTAGTATAATGGTTGAGGAATACGCGGTGTCTGATTTTGTAGTTGGAAAGGGTGCGTTATGAAGGAAGAACCGATTGTCGAAACGCTGGCCGAAAGCGAAAATTTTTCGGTGTATGTCGAAGAAGACCCGGAGGACGGGCCGATTTATCATCTCGATCTGGCGCGGCTGACGCTGCACCTGCTGCCCGAAGAATGGGATGAATTGGTGCTGCTGGTGCGCGTGGCCAGCAAAAAGGGCAAATAAGCCATGACGGGGCGTTTGAAGCATCTGTTGATCGAGGAACTTGCCAAACATCTGCCGCCCAGCGCGGCCAGTCTGCGGCTGCTGGACGTGGCGGGCGCGGCGGGCGCGGCGCTGGCAGAAGTGCGCGCCGATCTGGATGTGATCACGGTCGAAGCCGACAGCGCCGGCTGGCAGATCGCGCCAAACAGTGTCGATGCTGTCGTGGTATATGGCGCGGCGCTGGATCACGCGGGGCTGAACGCGGCGCAGCGCGCGCTGCGTCCCGGTGGCCGGCTGATTATGGTCGATCCGGCAGGCGAAGTGAACGAAACGCACGTCAAGACGCTGGAAGACGCGGGCTATACTCGCATTCTGGTAGGGGTGGGCGTGGAATGTCCCCTGCCGGCGGGGGTGCTGATGCGCGGCGAAAAGCCCCACGCCACGCCGGATACGCTGGAGCGCATTCAGGGTGTCGCGGGCAAAGACGACGCTGTGGCGCGCCAACTGAGCGATTTGCAGGCCTACAGCGGGCGCTACGTACATCTGTTGGTGCAGCAAACGCCGAATAAACCGGTGTGGGCGCTCCAACCGCACGAAAAAGTTGATTGGCAGGCAGTGGCGCTGGAGGGCGCTGAGACGCCGGTACTGCTGGCCTTCAGCAGTCTGGCGCGCGCGGTGGCCTTTATGCAGCCGGCGGTGCTGGCTGGCAAAATCCGAGACATCAACAAGGTCGCCCGATTCCGCAAGGAGGTGGCGCAGGCCTGGCCGCAGGGGGTGCTGCTCAACCCTGAACCCGCTGTGCTGCAAAAGCAGCGGCTCACGCTGCTGGCGATTGACCCCGCCAGCGCCGAAGCGCCGGGAGAATAGGGGACGCAAAAATCCCTTGCAAATTGCGCCGCTTGCGCTATACTAACGGGCAGTCAGGGCATTTAGCTCAGTTGGCAGAGCGTCTCGTTGACGTCGAGAAGGTCATAGGTTCGAGTCCTGTAATGCCCACAATCTAGGATCCAACCCGAACATGTAGCGATGCAGTCACCGCCGCGCGACTGGAAACTGGACACCGAAGCCCGCGCCATGCTGCGGCTGCTGATGCATGGACTACCGATCGCCGACACCGCTGGTCAGTCCGACACCCACACCGCTGGCGCTGGAAGCGCAGGAT
>JACAER010000037.1 GCA_013388745.1 Chloroflexota bacterium | reverse complement strand
GTGGGCGCGTCATGACGCGCCCCTACAGCCCAAAACCGTTCTTTTAAAATCGCCTCAGCGCAGCACGCTGTACAGCGCCTCTTTCCATCGCGTCGCGT
This sequence comes from Chloroflexota bacterium, assembly GCA_013388745.1. Classification (GTDB taxonomy): domain Bacteria; phylum Chloroflexota; class Anaerolineae; order Aggregatilineales; family Phototrophicaceae; genus JACAER01. The sequence continues at coordinate 85,328 of JACAER010000037.1, read as the reverse complement.
CGATCTGCCAGCAGACCTTGATCGGCGGGTGCGCGCGCGCGGCGGCCCAGATGGCGCGGTTGCGCTCGTCGTGCGTCACGCCCAACTGATCGACCACCGTCATACCGCGCGTGAGATCGCTGTGCGTTTCTACCTCCACATAGTGTTCCGTCATTTCGGTAGCAATCGTAACATCCAGCGCGACGGCCATCGCCACCGGGTCGGGCAGCGCCAACCCCCATTCGCCGCTTTGCTTGTAGCCGGCCTGCAATGCCGTCGCGTTGCAATCCAGCGTAAAGTGGGCCAGCGGCGTATCGAAGCCGCGCACCATCGTCATCTCGGCGTCGTTCAGCAGCGATTCGTGGCGGCAGTGTTCCCAACCGATCATCTCTACCGGCAGCCCGGAATGAAAGACCATGCGCGCGGCGTCTGGGTCTACCCAGATGTTGTACTCGGCGGCGGGCGTCACGTTGCCGACAACGCAGGCATTGCCGCCCATCACCACGCAGCGGCTGACATTGGCGGCAATCTCTGGCGCGCGCGCCACCGCCAGCGCCACATTGGTCAGCGGCCCCAGCGTCACCACGACGATGCCGGGATTAGCCTTGATCGTGTCGATCATGGCGTCTACCGCGTGTTTGCCCTCCGGCTGGCGTTTGGGGGCGGGATAACCCTGATCGCCCAGCCCATCTTTGCCATGAAACCACTGCGCGCTGGCATACGGGCGCAGCAGCGGGTACGCCGCGCCTTTGTACACGGGCGCGCTGCTGCCACACAATTCCGCCGTATAGAGCGCATTGCGCACGCCCTGCTCCAGCGGCACATTGCCAGCCACGACAGTGATCGCCGCCACCTCGACATCCGGCCAGCGCAGCGCCATAATCAGCGCCACCGCGTCATCGGAAGCGGTGTCGGTGTCGATAAGAAACTTGCGTGCCATAAAAAATCCTGACCACAAAAGCGGGGAAGCAGGGATAAGTATAGGCCATTTTGCGGGGCTTGGCGATGAACAGACCCGTCACAGCAGGACACGCGCTTCAAACTTGCGCGCTGGATTTTACGCCTGCTTGCCCCGCCAACCCCGCTGCCGCTGCAAGCGGCGTTTACCTTGGCCGCTGCTATCCTACTTTTTCAATTTCTTTGACACTCAGGGTAGATTCTTCACCAGCACCTTCGCTAAAATCGAGCGGACAATATTTTTTAAAAAGGCAATTATGGCCATCAACGGGACGCAGGGCTATTTCAAATCGAGCATTGGACAGCAGGCATTGTTCGGGCACTACGACCAGATGTTGGCGAAATGGCCGATGCCCTATGAACGCCTCTACCTGGGCACGAAACTGGCGCGCACACATGTGATCGCCTGCGGCGACCCCGCCGCGTCGCCGCTGCTGCTGTTTCATGGCCGCAGTACCAACGCCAGTATCTGGGGGACAGTCGCGCCGTTTTTGAGCCGCAAACACCGTGTGTACGCCGTCGATATTCCCGGCGAACCCGGCAAAAGCGCCGCCGCGCGCCCCAGCGGCACGAGTCCGGCGTATGGCGAATGGGCGCTGGACGTGCTGAATGCGCTGAAGGTGCGGCAGGCGGCGGTCATGGGCATTTCCTTCGGCGGCTGGATGACCATCAAGCTGGCGGCGCTGGCGCCGGAGCGCGTGCGGCGGGCGGTGCTGCTGTGCCCGGCGGGGCTGTTGTTCCCGCGCTGGGATTTTATCGGCATGGCGGCGCTGGGGCAGCTTGGCGGCGCGCGCGCCAGAGAAAAGTTGATCGACTTTATCGCCCACAAGCCGCTGGCGGGCGATCTGCGCGAAAGCTTCCGGCTGATTTTCACCCATTACCAATCGAACCGCGAAGCGCCGCCCGTGTTCCCGGACGAAACGCTGCGGCGGCTGACGATGCCGACGCTCATGCTGATCGGTGAACATGACCGCATTTTTCTGGCGGGGCCGTCGGTGGCGCGGGCGCGCGACCTTTTACCACGCGGGCGCGCAGAACTGATCGCCGACGCCGGGCATCTGCTGCCCTATGACCAGCCGCAGCTTGTGCTGACGAAGGCGCTGGCCTTCCTGCAAGGCGCCTAGCCCCTCAACTGCCCACGCTGATCGTCGCCAGCGGCAGCGCATCGCCCAGCGGCGCGCCGTCGGCAGCATACACAGGCGGGCGTTCGCCGTTGCCGCAGGCCCCCGCCGGGCGCGTTTCGCACGTATACAGGCCGATGATGATCTGATACCTGCCCGGCGGCATGGTTTCCGGCAGGAAAATGATGTGCTCGTCGCGGATGTAGCCCGCAGGTGTCCATTCCGTCATCGGGCGGCCACCGGGGTGGTCTTTGCCGGGAGCCTGTGCCAGCGGCGGCACGCCCGGTACGCCGATATGCACGAAGGGCTGATACTTGTAGGGCGCGGGCTGCGCGCCATACCAGTACAGCACCAGTTCCACGCGCGCGCCGGGACGGAAACTCGTCGCATTCAAATCGTAGCCGATCAGATAGGTATTCTCGCCCAGCCGGTAATCCACGCGATTCTGCGCCGGCAGCGCCGTGCCAGGGGGCGACTGCACCCACGCGCCGCCCTCGCGCAGCAAGAAGAACGCCAGCGCCAGCATGAGCGCGCCCGCCGCCGCGCCCGCCCACCACAGATTTTCCCGCGCGTCCTGCCATTTTTCCGGCAGCGCGCGAGTCACACGCCGCACACGCCGCGCCAGCGCCACCAGCGCGCCCGCCGCCAGCAGCGTCAGCCAACCGCCGAGACCGCGCGCCGGCGTGCTGCCCAGAAACAGGCGCACGGTATGTTCGCCCGCTGGCACAGGTATCGTGATGAACCCGTGCGGGTCGGAGGGTGTAACAGGCACATTTTCGCCGTCGATCTGCGCCTGCCAGCCGGCGAAATACAGCGTCAGCACTTCGAGCGTAAAGGGTTCGGCGGCGGAAACACGCCAGGTATCATGCTGTGGGCCGTGTTCCAGCAGTTCAAGCTGCACGCCCGGCGGCAGCGCTTCGAGATGCGCGCGGTTCACAGGATAGCCGTCGGCCATGTCGGCCAGCAGACGCGGCGTGGGTCCCGCCAGCACAAATACGCTCTGCGGCAGATATTCGTTGGAAAAGGTCGTGCCCAACTGCAAACCGCTGACTTCGGCCTGCTGATAAGCGGCGATCGAGGCATCGACCTGTGGGTGTACCCATTCGGGGACATAAAGCGTAGGCAGCGCCAGCCCCAGCGGCAGCAGCAGCGCCAGCCCCAGCAGCGCGCGGCGCGCAGCCGCCGGCAGGCGCGCCAGCCACAAGGCGTTAGCCCCGGCCAGCAGCGCCAGTGTCACGGCCAGCGGCCCCAAAAAACGCCACGGAAACTGAAAATAGGCCAGCGCGCTGATATTCTGCCACAGCGACGCCGAGAGCGGCGCGCTGATGAAGATCAGGCCGAGACTGGCAAAGGCGAAAAACAGCAGATTCGACCACAAAGGAGTCGAAAGCAGCGCGCAAAAGGCGCGCAGACGGCTTTGGGCGGGCGGCGCGGTTTCACGAACGCCAAAGGGCGCGCCGAGCAGCGCGGCCAGCGCCAGCCCCCACTGCGCCACGCCCATATTCAACTGATGCAGCAGCCCGTTGAGCGCGCCGTTGTCCGGGCGCGGCGAAAAGGCGGCAAGCTGCGCCAGCGGCACGAAAAAATTGCGAAAATCAAGCTGTGCGACGGCGATCAAATTCTCTAGTTTGACTTCGCCGCGTTCCAGGATTACCGGCAGCCAGAAATAACCCGCCAGTCCCACGCCGAACGCCAGCGCCGCGCCCGCCAGCGCCAGATTGCGCCAGCCTGCTGCGCGCGTCAGGGCGTGCCACAGCAGCCAGGCCGCCAGCAGCCCAAACGAGGCCAGCGCCATCAGGTTGTGCGTCAGAATCAGCAGCGCCACCAGCGGCGCGGCCAGCAGCAGCCCGCGTCCGTCGCGCAGCACAACGTAGAAGCGCCACAGCGCCAGCGGCAGCAGCGCCAGCGCCAGCGTTTCGGGATACGCGCCGCGCGCATAGGGTTCGGTGAACAGCATATAGGGCGCGTAGACGAAGCACAGCGCGGCGATCACGCCCGCCGCCCGATGGCGCCACACGACGCGCGCCAGCAGGTACATGCCCGCGCCGCCCAGCAGCACGCACACCGCGATCAGCGCGCGCAGGGCATTGAGCGCGTCGAGCGCCAACAGACGCATCAGCACGCTGGTCAGGTAATAGGTGAATGAGGCGTAGTAGTGGAACACCGGCGAGCCGTAGCCGTAGTAGAAGTTTTCTGCCCAGCGCGGCAGCAGCAGGCCGTGCGCCCACGCTCTGTCCATTTCGGCCACGCGGTAGACGTGGTACAGCACGTCGGTGCCGTTGGGCAGGCCGGGACGCAGCAGCGGAAGCAGCGCGAACAGGCACAGCAGCAGCGCCAGCAGCAAACCCGAATCTACACGCGCGAAAAACGCGCCCCAAACAGCCCGAAAAAAACGCGGTTTTTGTCTCATGAACGTGCATTTTAGCACAAGACCGCCCCACATTCAGCACAGGCTACGAGACACTGTCGTTGCTTTGCTGCTCCAGAATCAGCTCGTAGACAACGTCGGGGGCAATGCTGTCGGCGTATTTGTCCTCCTTCAGGCGACGCACCGCGCCATAGTGTTCGTCTGCCGGCGTGATCAAGCGTTTGGCTGTACAGCGCTGCGGTTTGTCGCGCCACTGCACCTGCACCGACGCGCTCTCCTTATTGAGTTGGGCGATCAGGTCGCTATCACCCTTATAGTCCAGCAGCAGATAAAAGCGTTTAGTAGCATCCCACTCATGGCGCAAGAAGCGTCTTTCTTCTTTCACAAAATGCGCTGTATATTCTTGACTGTTCACCTTGAATGTCAAACGCATATAACGTTCCAGCAGCCGTGTCACTTTTTCGTCGATCCACAGCGTGTCAAAGGTCTGTTCAATGAATTCGCCCAAGCGGGTTTCGGTGAAGAATTCGAAGCGCGGCGAGCGTGTGATGGACTGCCCACGCCGGAAGAATACGATCGACGCCAGATTATCGACCTGTAGCAAAGCAAACGGCGGCAGGGCATCGAAGACGCGCACTTCAATACGCTCTTGCAGCTCCGCTGGCAGTTTTTGTTTAAATTTGTACAGCTCAATGAGGTTGTCTTTAATGTGCCGCTGCACTTGTTCTTCCGGGCGTTCTTCTTCACGCTGATAAGCGACATACGAAAACGGGTCAAGGAACAACAGCCTGACTTTGCCATCGGGGTTATTTTTGACGAAACCGGTCAAACTCTGAAGGAATTTCTGTTTGAGCGCCAGATTGGCTTTGGGATCGCTGGAACGACTGAGCAAATACAAAAAGGTCGTCAGAATGCGAAGCCGTTTTTTGCTTTTGGCGACATCGGCAACGTACTGCTTGTAGTCGAAGCCCTGGTGCGATTTGCCTTCTGTCTCGCGGAAGCGCAGGAAAATAACCTGAAAGATAAAAAAGCTCAGCAGCGCGCCGCCTAACTCTGTGCCCCAGTTGAGGAAAAAACCACTGGAATCCGCCGCCGAATGGTCAGAAACGAAGTACCACACGAGCAAGGCGAGCAGTGTGATCATGGCAATAACGGATAGGGTTACGATTTCGCGGCGCGAAACGCCAAAGCGGCGTGCCAGCAGTTCAACATGGTTGACAATAAAGGTTCGCATGGGCGCTCCTGTTGGGCCGGGGATGATTCGACCAGTGTTCATTGTAAGGCGAAAGCAGCATATTACGTGCTGCAATGAATGTTACGGCGCGCACAGCGAAATATGGATAGGCGGGGGCGGGAGCACGCCGAAGACCGCCGCCCGCATGATGCCGCCGATCGGCGGCATGACAGACCGTACCGGGCGAACTCTTTAATGAGACGTGCGGCCCTCGGCGCGGGACTCCGCCAGTCTCTCAGACACGCTTAAGCAAATGATGTTATCGTAGAGCAATGCTTTATTTTATAATGTAGCAGGGAATAACCTCATGCCGAAAATTGGCGAAACTGCCCCCGATTTTGAACTGCTCAACCAGGATGGCAAAAGCGTACACCTGAGTGATTTCCGCGGCAAGAAGGTCGTGCTGTTCGCGTATCCCAAAGCGGGCACGCCCGGCTGCACCAAACAGGCCTGCGGCTTCCGCGATGCCTTCCCCAAGCTCGAAAGCACCAACGTCGTCGTGCTGGGCATCAGCCCCGACAAACCGAGCGACCAGTTGAAATGGAAGAAAAAAGAAAAACTGCCCTATGACCTGCTGGCCGATACCGAGCATCGCGTGCTGGAACAGTGGGGCGCCTGGGGCGAAAAGTCGCTCTACGGCAAAAAGTATTTTGGCGTAATCCGCTCGCATTGGGTGATCGACGAACACGGCGTAGTGATCGACGAACAGTTGAACGTCAAGCCAGAGGTGAGCGTGGCCGAAGCGGTGAAAACACTGGGGGCGTGAAGGCCTGCCCGTAAGGCCCAGCACACCAAAAATCTGAGCGTACACGGGTTCACAAGAGAAAGCGGTATAAAAACATGCTGACTTTTGATGACTGGTATGCGGCGGTGCCGGCGGAGCAGCGCGAACGCCTGCGCGCTTTCCGCGCGAGTCACGCGCCGAAGACACTGACGGTGGGCGGCGCGGCGTGGGACTATCTGGTGGGCGGCGCGCCAGACGCCCGGCAGACGATTTTGCTGCTGGTGGGTGGACTGCGTGTGGCCGACGCCGGTTTCCGCGCGCTGCTGGAACTGGAAAGTGATTTTCGGGTGATCGCGCCCAGCTATGCGCGCGTGGCCACGATGACCGAAATCTGCGCCGGGCTAGCAGCAATTCTTGATGCAGAAGGCGTGGACAGGGCGCATGTGCTCGGCGGGTCGTTCGGCGGCATGGTGGCACAGGCTTTCGCGCGCGCGCACTCAGCGCGTCTGCGTTCGCTGCTGCTCTCCAATACGGCGGTGCTGGATGCCGCCGCCGCCGCGCGTTATCGCAGCGAACTGCAACTGCTGACGCCCGTGCCAGATGACGTGATTCGCGCCGGCGCGCCCGAACGTTTTTACCAGATGGTGGCGCCGGATGAAAGCGAAAGCGCTTTCTGGAAAGCGTATCTGGCCGAATTGTTCGGCGCGCGGCTGAACAAAGAAGATGTGCTGAGTACATATCGCTGTCTGCTGGATTGGGCGGAAAATATGACCTTAGCGCCGCTGGATTGGCCGCACGTGCTGATTATCGAATCGGCGGACGACGCGACTTTTGCCCCTGCGCAGCGCGCCGCCGTCAAAGCGCTGTATCCGCGCGCGCATGTATACACCTTCGCGCAGGCCGGGCATTCCGCCGCGACCACGCAGCGCGCGACGTATTTCCGCCTGGTGCGCGAATTCATCGCCCAGCTTTAAATCAGCTTGAAAATAGGTGAAAAAGCCTAGCGCCGCCGCCACGCTTCGCGTTACACTACGCTCAAGTCGAGTAAGAGAGGTGTTGGGCAGAGCGTGGACGCGGATTTCGAGCGCGATGTGCAAATGCTGTGGGCGCTGCTGTTCGGCGTGGTGCTGGACGCCGAAAAGCGGTTGGCAGATTTTGTGGCCGAGCAAGGGCTGACGCCGCCGCAGTTTTTCGTGCTCAAAACGCTGATCGAGCATGGCGGTTCCTGCGCCATCGGGCAGATCGCGCGCGAACATCACCTGACCAACGCCACCATGAGCGGCCTGATACAGCGCATGGCGAGCGCCGCGCCGCCGCTGGTGACGCGCAGCGCTGCCGCCGCCGACCGCCGTTCGGTGCTGGTTACGATTACCGATACGGGGCAGGCGCGTTTTCTGGCGGTGCAAAAGGCCATCATGACGCAGATGAACGCCGTGCTGCGCCTGCTGAGTCCCCAGGGGCGGCGCGATCTGCTCGGCTATGTGCAGCGCTACTTGCAGATCATGACCGAGCAGTTCCCGCTCTCGCCGCGCCCATAATAAACGAAAGAGCACCCGACGACCCATGCTGCGCCACTGGTTTCGCCTGCCGACCTTCGCCGACGACGAACACACACACACCGCGCGTGCGCTGCTGCTGGTAACGTGGGCTGTGCTGGCCATTGCTCTGCTGTATACCATTCTATGCTGGTTTCTGGGCGGCAGCATGCGCAGCCTGCTGCTCGGCCTGGCCGTGGCGGGGGTGGCGCTGCTGGTGCAGGCCTTCGCCTGGCGCGGGCATGTGCGCCTGGCCGTCTGGCTGCTGACGCTGGCGTTGTGGGGCGTGCTGACCTGGGCAGTGACGACCGATGGCCGCCCGCTGGTCTATGATATTGTCTTCACGGGCTATGTGCTTCCCATCCTGATCGCCGGCTTTTTCATCGGCTGGCGCGCGAGCCTGCTGATCGCGGTCTTGAGCCTGCTGGTCGGGCTGGAAATGTCCGCGACCATTCTTGGGCTGACGCGCGACAGCGTGCTCAACTGGCTGGCGCACAGCAGCTACTTCGTTTTCGCCGTGCTGCTGCTCGGCGTGGCGACCCTTAATCTGCGCCGCGCGCGCGAACGCAGCCGCCGCGAAAGCCAGCAGCGCGCCCAGCTCCAGGATGTTTATGATGCGCTGACCGAAAATTCGCTGCAAGGGCTGTCGATCTTTCAGGACGGGCGGATCGTTTTTGCCAACCGTGCCAGCAGTACGCAGACCGGTTACAGCCCGCAAGAACTCTGCCAGATGCAGCGTCCGTTGGAGGTCATACACGCCGATGATCGCCAGTATCTGATGGACGAACTCAACAAGACGCTGCTGGGCGAGCGTCCGCCGACGCATTATGAGATGCGTATCGTCCACCGTGACGGGCAGATACGCTGGCTGGAAGTGTTCACCAGCCGTATCCTGTATCAGGGACGCCCGGCGCTGCAAGCCGTATCGATCGACATCAGCGCACAAAAACGCGCGACAGAAGCGCTGCGGCATTCACAGGCCTGGTTCGCCAAGATTTTCAACACCGCGCCGGTCAACATTTCCATCAACCGCGTAGACAACAATCAGTATGTGGATATAAACGCCAGTTGGTGCAGTTTCTACGGCTACAGCCGCGACGAAGTCATCGGGCGCACCGGCCTTGACCTGAACCTGTGGTTCGATTTAAACGAACGCCAGCGCGTGATCCAGCAAACGATCAACGAGGGGCAGTTGCGCAATGTCGAGGTGCGCATTCGTCATCGCAGCGGCGCCCCCCTGCAGGTGCTCATGTCGTCGGAAATCCTCGAACTGGACGGCCAGCCGCATTATCTGACGATGACCACCGATCTGGCGGCCAGCAAACAGGCCGAACATCAACGCCTGGAACTGGCGCTGGCGCGCGAACGGCTGGAGTTTTTCAAAGAGTTCATGGGCAATATTTCGCACGATCTGAAAACGCCGCTCTCGGTGATTAACACCAGTCTGTATCTACTGGAGCGCGAGCCGCAAAAACAGCAGGAAAAATTGCGCGTTATCAAAGCGCAAACCGTGCTGCTGGGACGCTATATTCAGGATATTCTGACACTTTCGCGGCTGGATCACGCGCCGAGTCTGACGTTTCGGGCGCTTGATCTGAACGAAAGCATGAGCCATGCGGTTGAACTGCTGCGCGCCACAGCCGAAAACAAGCAGATCGCGCTGCAAGTCGGGCTGGCGGAGTGCGCGCTGTACGTCCTGGCGGACCGCGACGAACTGCACCGCTTGTGGAGCAATCTGATCGAAAACGCGCTGAATTACACGCCCAATGGCGGCGCGGTAACGGTGCGGCTGCGCCAGCAGGGCGAGGATGCGCTGGCGGAAATCTCGGACACGGGCATTGGCATCAGCGCGGGCGATTTGCCGCACATCTTCGAGCGTTTTTACCGCGCGGACAAAGCGCGTTCCAGCCAGATCAGCGGCACGGGGCTGGGGCTGGCGATCGCCAAAAAAGTGATCGAGATGCACGGCGGCAGCATTGATGTCGAGAGCGCGCCGGGGGTCGGCAGCACCTTTCGCGTGGCGCTGCCGCGCATCGAACACGATACGTTATAATGGATGAGGCAGGCGTGGTGTCCGCACGAGGCGTGCCTGGTCGCTACGCACGCGCTCGATTTTGCGATGGGGTAAAACGATGAGCGACCCATTCATTATTTCGCGCATACAGAATTTGCCGCTGTGCCAAGCGCTGACAGCGGAAGAAGTCGCGCTGCTGGCGACGGCCTTCCAGGCGCTGCGGCTGGCGCCGGAGCATGTGCTGTTTGAGCAGGGGCAGCCGTCGCAGGGCATGTACGTGTTTGTGTATGGCAGCGGCGTGCTCAGCCAGAATCGTCCGGTGGGCATGGTGCAGGCCGGGCAGTATATCAACGAGGGGGCGCTGTTCGCCGCGACGACCGAAAGCGCCACGCTGCGCATTGTCGAGCCGGCGCTGGTGCTGTTTTTGCCGCGCGCGAGCCTCAGCGGGCTGGTGACGCAGTATCCGCGTCTGGGCGCCAGCATCAACGCTTATCTGAGCGGACGCGCGCGCCCGGCTAACGCGCCGCTGGTCAAGCCACCGCCGCTGCAAGCCGCGCCGCCGCCGACAACGGGTGTCAATCCAACACCGCCCGCGCCGCTGCTGTCGCCCACCCCCGCGCGTACCCCCGCGCGCCCGCCGATAATGGAACAGCGCCAGCCAATCACGCCGCCGCGCAGCGACACACCTGCCGCGCCGATTTCGCAGCTCGAAACGCCGGGGCTGGCCGCCGCGCCGCCCGCCAGCGGGCCGCAGCGGGTGAGCGCCGCGCCGCCTAAGCGGCTCTTCGAGGGGCAGCGCGAAGACGAAGAGGTGCAGGCGCAGGTCTGGCGGCACTGGTGGGCCTTCGCGCGGCTGGCGTGGGCGCCGCTGTGTATTCTGATCGGGTTGTTTATTCTGTCTGGCGTCGTGCAGGTGGCGCTTCTACAACTGCTGTTCGCGGCAGCGGCCGTTTTGCTGCCCGGATTGGCGCTGGTTTATCTGTACCGCGAGTGGCGCAACGATTATCTGATCGTGACCAGAGAGCGCGTGATCTGGGTCGAGCGGCGCATTCTGACGTTTGAAACGCGCGTGCGCGAACTGCCTGTCGAAAGCATTCTGGAAGTGACATCCGATTATCCGCATTTTGATCCGGCGTCGCGCCTGCTGAATTACGGCACGGTGAAGATGCGCACGGCGGGTGACGCGGGCAATCTGGTGCTGACGATGATGCCCAATCCCATCGAACTGCAAAAGCTGATTTTTTCCAACCGTTCGCATTTGCAAGAGGTGGTTGCCCGCCAGCAGCGCGACGTGATCCGCCGCGAAGTCGGGCAGATGATCGGCGGCGGTGGCGCGCCCAATCTGCCGCCAGCGCCGCCGCCGCCCATAAACACCGGGGCGTTTCATCCGCTGGCGATGCGCTTTGTCAACGAAAAGGGCGAAACGGTGTACCGCAAGCACTGGTCTGTGTGGCTGGCGCATACCTTTTTGCCGGGCGTGCTGATTCTGGCCGGCAGCGCTTTCGCGGTGTTTGCGCTGACGCGCGAGGCCGATTTGCGCCTGCTGTTTCTGGCGCTGTCGGCGCTGCCGGTGCTGCTGGGCGGGCTGGGGCTGTACTGGGCAGATTGGGATTGGCGCAACGATATGTATATCGTGGGCGACGAGGCCGTGACGCTGATCCACCGCCGCCCGCTGTGGCTGCAAAACAAGGTCGATAAGATTATTCTCTCACAGGTGGACAGCATCGCCAGCGATCAAACAGGGCTGCTCAATTCGCTGTTAAACCGCGGCGAGGTGCGGCTCTCGCTAGAAGGCGCCGACGCCAAAGACATCAAGCGTTTTGAACTGGTGCATAATCCGCGCGCGGTTGCCGCCGAAGTCACAGCGCGCCAGGCGGGAGCGCGCCAGAAAGAACAGGTTAAACAGGCACACCAGCAGCGGCAGGCGATCGCCGACTATCTTGCGGCGTATCATGAAACGGTGTCGGGCGGGGCGCTGCCGCCCACGCGCGCACAGCCGGGTCAACCGCTGGGCACACGCCCGCCGAATGCGCCGCGTCCGGGTTCTGGACCTTGAGTGCTGTGCTATAATGGCGCGCGAAAATCGCACATAAAATCTGAGCAAATGAGTCATGAGCGTTTTGCCGATTATCACACATCCCAACGACGCCGTGCTGCGCAGAAAAGCGCTGAAGGTGATCGACTTTGGCAGTAAATTCCAGGAATTGATAGACAATATGGTGGAAACCATGCTCGACGCGCCGGGCGTGGGGCTGGCCGCGCCGCAGGTGGCCAGCAAAGAGCGCGTGATCGTCGTGCGGCTGCCGGATGACGAGGAAAGCAAGAAAGAATATGGCGAACAGGCGGGGGTGCTGTACGTGGTCGCCAATCCCAAGATCGTGAAGGCCAGCCGCGAAATGGTCGAAGGGGTAGAAGCGTGCCTGTCGATTCCCGGCTGGTTCGGCACGGTTGAGCGCCACGAAGAGGTGCTGATTACGGGCGAAGACCGCATGGGCAAGGCGCAGCGCATCAAGGCCAAAGGCTGGCTGGCGCGCGTCTTCCAACACGAAATCGACCATCTCGACGGGCGGCTGTTTATCGACATCGCCAAAGAAATCTGGGAAGATAAGCCGGAAGACGAAGAAAAAGCCGCGGGGGAAAAACCGCGCCGCCGCTTCCGCATCAAACGTCCGCCGGCGGAATAGGCGTCCTCAACGCGGCGCAGGGCAAGAGGCAGCGGGTGAACCGCCTGGAACGCCTGGAAAAAGAAGCAGGGAATAAGACGTGAGCGAGATCACGATGTGGAGTTTGCAAGCGGCATTGCTGCTGCTGGTGGGGCTGCTGCTGCCGTGCGGCTACCGCGTAGCGCTGGGGCCCAGCGCGGCGGATCGTCTGCAAGCGATTGACACCATCACGACGCTGCTGATCGGCATCATTGTGCTGCTGGCCATCATCCGGCAGGAAGCGATGTTTGTGGATGTGGCGCTGGCGCTGGCGGCGCTGGCGTTTATCGGCACGCTGGCGCTGGCGCGTTATATCCGCGAGGGAAAGGTGTTTTAGGCCATGAGCGAAATCCTCGGTTTGGCAGCGCTGGCGTTCGGCCTGTTTTTCAGCGTGATCGGCGTCGTCGGGCTGATTCGTATGCCGGATGTCTACTGCCGGCTGCACGCGGCGGGCAAGGTTTCCACGCTGGGACTGTGCGGGCTGCTGGTGGCGGCGGCCTTTTTGCTGCCGGAAGTGACGCTGAAAGTGATCGCCCTGGCGCTGTTCGCCGTGCTGACTCTGCCCGTCGGTTCGCACGCCATCGCCGCAGCGGCTTATCGTTCGCGCACGCCGCTGGCACGCGCCGTGCGCGACGATCTGGCGGCGAAAGTGGAACAATCATGACGCCCGCAATCACCATCCAGAACGTGCGCACGCCAGTGATCGACGCAGGCAGCGGCCCGCCGGTGCTCTTTTTGCACGGCGTGCCCGACAGCGGCGACCTGTGGCGTGGCGTGATCGAGCGTCTGAAGGCGCACTACCGCTGTATCGCGCCCGATTTGCCCGGTCTGGGACGTTCGTCCGCGCCGCGCGATTTTGATTATCGGCTGGAAAACCGCGCGCAGTGGGTCGATGACCTGCTGCGCACGTTAGAGATCGGCGAACCGCTTCATATCGTCGGCCACGATCACGGCGGGCCGTTCGCCGCAGCGTGGGCAGTACAGCACCCGCAGCGCGCGCGCACGCTGACACTGATAAACACACTGTTTCACCGCGATTATCGCTGGCACTTCTGGGCGCGCCTGTGGCGCACACCGCTGCTGGGCGAACTGGTCGTCTGGGGACAACTGCTGCCGATTAACCACTGGCTGGTGGAATTTGAACTGCTGCGCGGCAGCGCGGGACTGTCCAAAGAGCATGTGCGCGCGGTGATCGACAATCTGCGCTGGGAAAGCGCCCGCCATACGCTGCGCCTGTACCGCGCCAGCGACCCGGCAGATTTTGCTGGTTGGGACGATAAGCTGTACGCGCTGGCCGCGCGCCAACCGCTGCTGCTGCTGTGGGGCGACAAAGACCCCTATATTTCGACCGAATTCCCCGAACGGCTGCGCAGCAAAGGCGCGCAGGTCGTGCGCTTCGCCGCCGCCGGCCACTGGCTGCCGCTGGAAAAAGCCGCCGCAGTCAGCGCCGAACTGCTGCGTTTTTTCGGCGCCTGAGTCGCCGCCTCAAAACCCACTGTATAAAAGTCTTAAAATCGGGGGATCATTGAGGCTAATGTCTTGCAATTTAACATGGTTTTGCGGTATGGTGAGGGTAGGTGTTATCACCTATCCACATACGTTGTAAAGGAAAGGCAATGTTCAGAAAACTCTTTCTCATCATGCTTTTGTTAGGGCTGGTGCTGCTCCCTACCGCCTTCAGCGCGCAGGCGCAGGATTTGACCGAAACGCTCGAACTGGAAGACTTTGGCTTTACGATGTCTTATCCTGATGGCTGGCAGGAATTCGCCAGCGACGATAACGCCTTCTTTGGCGTAGGCGAAGACGAAGCCGACTTTAACGCCCCATTCGCCAATGTGCGTAACCAGATGGTATACGTCTTCCCGGTGACCATCGATCAACTCGAAGGGCTGGGTGGGGACGCCGCCGAACGTCTGGTGAGCTTCGCCGAAAGCGCGGGTTTCGACTCGATCCGCGAACGCGATGTCGAAGAACTGGAGATCGCCAATGGCTATCCGACCTTTGTGGCGTCGACAACCATCGAAGATCGGGTGGGGATTCTGGGGGAAGTGAACAGCGAAGACCAATTTGCCTTCCTGTTTATCGCTGTCGCGCGTGAACGCGATGCCGAAGACCTGGCCGCGAATTTCCTCGCCATGCTCGATTCGATTGAACTGGGCGAAGGCGGCGGCGGCAGCGGCGGCGGCGACGACTTCACCTTCGACACCAGCGACGCCGAACCGATTGAATACGGCGATACGGTGGAAGGCGAAATCACCGAAGATGTCACCTTTGTGGTCTACGAATTTGAGGGCAGCGAAGGCGACTTTGTGACGATCACCATGATCGACACCTCCCGCCGTGACACCCTCGACCCGGCGGTCGTCCTGTTGGATGAAGACGGCGAGACCCTGACCATCAACGACGATGCCGACAGCAGCGCCGATCTGCCCGACACCTTCGATTCGCAGATCACGGAATTCGAACTGCCTGCCGACGGCACCTACTTCATCGTGGCGACGCGCTTCAGCGGCGAAGGCGATTTCGAACTGACGCTGGAAGAGGGTGAAGGCAGCGGCGGCGGCGATGACAGCGGCAGCGGCGATCTGGTGTCGATCTCGATCGGCGACTTTGAAATGCAGGTCGAAGATGCTGAAGCGCTGGAATACGGCGATACGGTGGAAGGCGAAATCACCGAAGATGCGCCCGCCGTGCTCTATGTCTTCGAAGGCCAGGAAGGCGATGTCGTCACCATCACCATGATTGACACTTCGCGCCGTGATACGCTCGACCCGCTGTTGGTGCTGGCGGACGAAAACGGCGACGAAGTGACGCGCAACGACGATGCCGACAGCAGCGCCGATCTGCCCGACACCTTCGACTCGCAGATCACTGAGTTCGAACTGCCCGCCGATGGCGTGTACTACGTCATCGCGTCGCGCTTCAGCGGCGAAGGCGACTACGAACTGACAATTGAGAGCAACTAACGCTCGTTTGCCCGAACGGTAATCCAAAACAGGCTCAAGCGCATAGCAGCTTGGGCCTGTTTTTTGTGCGCGCGCTGAAGGTTAGAGCGGCTGATTGAGCCTGGTTAGAGCGCATCCGAAAGCCTCTTGACCTCACTCAGTCCCCTCTCTCAAGCATAAGCGACCCTGTTCTGTCGGCAGCGGCTTGGGGGTGAAGTTGGAACGCTGCTGCGTTCACTCCATCAGCTCTCGAATATAGCTGCAAACGAACAGCAGTTGAGGCCGATCCATCCGGCCGATGATGTTGTGGATGACACTCGCCAACACCCGCGTTGCCCCTGACATGCCCATGACAGCCGATTGCTCGACAATAAATCCGACCTTCGCCAGCTTGAGCGGTCTCATAAAATAGTAGTCCATCCCGCTGTTGGTCAGTTCCACTACGAGCTGCGCCAGGATATCGCGGTGGCGCGTGCAGTCTTTGGCTTGTTCCAGCTTGTTGAGGACGGTCAGCGTCTTGGTGCGCAGGCCGTCGGAGTGGTAGAAGCGCAGGAATGGTTTGGTCGAGCTCTCCGCCGGTGGTGTCGAATCTGTGGACATGGTTCACTCTTTCAATCGATCATTAGGACGAAAGGAATCGGAAGCGGGCAGGGTCGCCATCAGGCCGATTACGGCGCGGGCGGAATCAGCACAGCCTCGATGATGTGCAGCACGCCGTTGGAGGCCAGCAGGTCGCGCTGCACGACACGCACGGCATCGTTCAGCAGCAGTGTGTCATCGTCGAGCGTGAAACGCAGCGCAGCGCCTTGCAGCGTCGGCAGTTCGCCAGCTTGGGCGGCAGTGGCGGCCAGCACGAAGTCATCGACGATGTGATAGAACAGAATCGGCAGCAGCGCCTCCGGGAATTCCACCAGCAGCGCCTCCGGTTCGAGTCCCAGCGCGTCAAAGGCGTTGGCGAAGGCCGCGTCGTTCGGCGCGAAAATCGTGAGCGGCGGCGCGGCACGATCACCCAGACTTTCGCCCAGCCCGGCAGCCTCGAAGAAGGTGCGCAGCGTGTTCAGATCCGGCGCGGCGGCCAGCAGTTCCGCCAGTGTGCGCGTGCCTGTGACATGCAGCAGCGCCTGCGGTTCGCCAGCCGCGCCGTTGAGCGCCGCCAAAAAATACAGGTGGTCAGCTCGCAGGACAATCGGATTCCAGTCTTGCAGCAGAATTTGCGCCGAATCGCTGGCGAGTGAGACGACCAGCGGATACTCACCGGGCGCGGCCGTGTGCGCCTCATAGCCGCTGAACTCTAGCCCGCTGGCGAAGCGCTGATCGGAGCCTTCGATGCGCGCGTCCAGCGGCGGCGTGCCGCTGAGGCCATTGAAAAACAGCACCTGCGCCGCGCCAGGGGCGGCCTCGTCCAGCAGCGCGCTTTCATTCAGCAGCAGGCGTTGAAAACTGCCATCGGCGACCAAACCGAAGGCGCCAAACAGATAATCTTGCCCGGCGACGACTTCGATTTCCAGCGGGCCGATCACGGCGTCATTCAGGTCGCCGCCGGCAGGCACAAAGGCCACCTGCTGCAAGCCGGCCTCCAGCGGAAAATAGGCGCTGATGGTGGCGAAAGGCACGTCGGCCAGCAGCACATCGCCGGCGACATAAATATCAACGTTGGGCGCGTCGGCGGACAGATGGGCGAAACGCACATAGGCCAGCGGCGCAGCCTGCGCGAAAACGGGCGCGACACTCCACAACAGCACGAACAGGCACAGCGCAAATCTCAGCAAGATGTTCATCCGCCCTCCAGCGCTGCCCAATCGCAAATGCCATAATCGGTATTGTCGTCGCCAAACAAGCGGCGCGCGTCGCTGCCGTCGGCGTTCATCACCCAGATTTCAGCGGTCAGATCGTCGAAGCCCTCCCAGACGGTGTAGGCGATCTGCGCGCCATCCGGCGACCACACCGCGCCGAATTCCAGCAGGTCGGGGGTGTCGGTAAGCTGTTGAGCGTTGCGACCATCGGCGTCTATCACAAAGAGATCGTCAAGGTCTTCCAGCGCGCCGGCATTAAAAGCGATCCGCGCGCCATCCGGCGCATACGCGGCGCGGGCGTCTTCGCGGCGGTTGTCGGTGAGCGCCTGCACATCACTGCCGTCGGCCAGCATAGTGTAGAGTTCATAGTCGCCGTCACGGTTGGAATGAAAAATGATGCGCTGGCCGTCGGGCGACCAGGTCGGATAACGGTCGGCGCTGTCGTTGTCCGTGAGCTGGCGGACTTTGTCGCCGTCGGCGTCCATGATGTAAATCTCGTAAGTGCCGGTGTCGTTGGTATCTGTGCCGGCCATGTACACGAGGCGCGTGCCATCGGGCGACCAACGCGGCGCGGTTTCGTCCATGTCGGTGAAGGTCAGGCGGCGCAGGCGGCGCGTGTCGTTAAAATCGACGCTGTAGAGTTCGGCGTGGACATAGCCGCTGGAACCATTGTTGGCGCGCGTGCTTTCAAAGAGCACGCGCTGGTTGGCGGCGCTGTAGTCGCCGCAGTTGTTGCTGAACTGATTGCCATCCGTGTTGATCAGGGGGCGGCTGCCATCGGCATCGAGCGTATACAGGGTAGCGAAATAGCTGCCATCCAGGTCAGTCAGCGGGGCAGCGGCGTAAATGATAAATGTCTCGCCCAAAAATCCGGTGTCGGGTTCATCCTGCGCGCCGGCCAGCCCGACACTGAGCAGGCAGAACAGAGCGGCGCAGCACAAAACGATTCGGCGGTAAAAAAGTATCATCAATCACCTCATGTCAAATTAAGATTCTATGGATGCACATCGCTGAGCGCGGCGGTCAAAATCGGACGCCACCAGGCATCGCGCGACGGGTCGCTGACATAAACATCAACCAACGCGGTCACGCTTTCGGCGCTGGCGGGGTTGCTGGCATCTTCCCAGGCTGTGGGCATGGCCTCGCCGATCGCGCGGTCGGCTTCTGCCGCCAACTGCGTCGCAACGCCGAACAGCGGGTGATCGGGCGCGTCTTTGGCCAGCTCCGAATGCGTCGGCCCCGCCAAACCGCGCGCGTCAGCCTCTATGCCAGAGGCCTGTACCAGCACATCGGCGATCACTTCCAGCATGTGCGAAATCTGCGCGCGCACGACCTCTAGCTGCGATAAGGCCGCCAGCTCGGCCACGCCTAGAATACCCTGTCCCCAGCGCTGGCACAACAGGCTGGCGCCCTCCCTGCCCGCGCGCGCGCCCTCCACGCCGCCTGTCCACAGCCCGCTGAAAAAACCGCTGATACCGCCGGTGACGCCGCCGATCATCCCTTCGATCTCGCCCATGGCCTCGCCGACACCGGGGCCGTACATGCTGCCCGCCGCGCGCCCGCTGGCGTAGCCGCTCATCGCGCCGGATTCGTACCCGCGCGCTGCGCCTTCGACGCCGCCCGGCACGATACCAGCCATGCCGCCGAGCACGCCGCCAACCGGCCCGCACAGCATCTCGCTGATGAGGTCTACCCCCAGCCGCCCCTGCTGAATCAGCGAACGCACGATCATGGGCGTCAGTTCTTCGCGCTCGATCTGCGTTTTAATGGTTTCCAAAAGGCTGACGGCGCTGTCGGAGGTGGTGCCATAGGTGCCGGTCACAATGGGCATAGCGCTGGAGTTGGGGTCGCTATTGCCCAGCAGCGCCGGGTTAACACCGTGCAGCCGTTCGATCATGCGGTTGACGAGAATCGTGGCCTGGGCGTTGCCCTCGTTATGCAAAATCCACAGTGCGGCATCGGTGAAATTGGAATGCGAAAAATAGTCTTCGACGGCGTGCAGCGCGTCGCCCATGTGCTGCAAACCGAGCGGCGTGCGCCCATCGCTGATGGCCTGACGCAGCTTGTTTTTGGCGTGCAGTTTGCCGCGCTCGATATATTCCGGCAGCCCGCTGACCGCAGCGGCGCGCGTGATTTCGGCGCGCTGCGCTTCGTGCGCCCAGTATTCGGCCTGCTGTTCTGGCGAAAGTTCGGCCAGCGCCGCGCGCAGCCGTTCCGGGTCGGCGCGCACCGCCGGGTCTTCTACCGTGCCGCCGCCTTCCGGGTTATCCATATGCTCGGAAGCGACATAGCCGCCCAGATCATTCAGGGTCGTGCCGTGACCGAACTCGCTGTAAGCCAGCAGGTTAAGCACATCCAAAAGCGGCGGGAACTGGCGCGCCAGGCCGCCCAACTGCGAAAAATCGCGCAGCCAGTTGCCGTAATACGTCTGGTTGATTTCCTCGTCGCTGAATTGAATGGCGAGCGCATCGCGTTCGATAGCCGCGTGGCCGCTGTCGCCGGCTTGAAAGCGTTGAATACGCGGCGCGGGCGCCGCCGGGACGGGCGCCAGCAGCCGGCTCACGACGCGGTTGCCGACGGTGCGCTGTAAATACAGGATTTGCCGCGCGTTCATCAGGGGCGAAAAAAACGGCGTTTCTGCAAAAGCCGGCGCGTTTTCGGTCGTCGCCGCGCCGCGCTGTTTGGTCTCTTTGTCGGCCGACTGGTTGTGCTGCTGCATATCTCCCCCTGTCAACTTAATTGGCATTGTAAGGGATTTGCACGGCGGCGGCAAGCAGCGCGCAAAGCCGCTATAATGCAAAGTAAGCAAAAGGCGCACAGGGCGCAAGGTTTATAGGGAGGCCGCATGGACAGCGATTCGCCTGGTTTTGCGACGATTGAGGAGTACATTGCCACCTTTCCAGAAGACATCGGCCTGCGCTTGCAAGCCTTACGCGAGGTCATCAAAGCCGCCGCGCCCGCCGCCCAAGAAACAATCAGCTACCAGATGCCAACTTTCGTCCTGAACGGCAATTTAGTGCATTTCGCGGCGTTCAAAAAGCATATCGGTTTTTATCCCGCGCCGAGCGGCATTGAAGCCTTCAAAGCCGAATTGGCCGCTTACAAAAGCTCCAAAGGCGCGGTGCAGTTCCCCATCGACCAGCCTTTGCCGCTAGAACTGATCGGGCGTATCGTGGCATTCCGCGTGGCGGAAAACCAGCAAAAAGCGGCGCGCAAAACGCTCAAACGCAAATAATGCAGGACAGTGATGATGCGCAGAAGCAACCCGCAGTCGCGCACCCCATCAACGACAGCCAATGGCAGTCGAATTCCACAGCCGCGCCGACAAAGCCGCCCATAGCCTGACGCCCACAGAAACGCAGCATGATTGGCTGTGCGCAATCGGCTATATTCATGTAGACTGCTATCTGAAGATTGACGAGCTAGCCGTATCCGGCGGTGTACCCGCTCCAGGAGGTTATGACATGGATGTACAATTGAAGCCGATTGTTGATTTTCTCGTCGGGCTGCTCAATATCCCCAGCCCGACAGGGTATACCGTCGAGGCGATTGAGTATGTGCGCACGGCCTTCGCGGCGCTGGAATTTCCCGGCGCCACGCTGACACTGACGCCCAAAGGCGCGCTGCTGCTGACAATCAAAGGCCGCGCCAGCAGCGCCCCGCGCGGGCTGACAGCGCATGTCGATACCCTGGGGCTGATGGTCAAGGAGATCAAGGGCAGCGGACGGCTGAAAACGACCATGCTTGGTGGCTATATGTGGGGCGCGGTAGAATTCGAAGGCTGCACGATCCGCACGCACGATAACCGCCGCTATCGTGGCACGATTCTGCCACAAAACCCCAGCACGCATGTCAACCGCGATATTGCCGAAGCCAAGCGCACAGCCGACAGCATGGAAGTGCGCATCGACGCTGTGACACGCAGCGCCGCCGATACGCGCGCCCTGGGCATCGAAGTCGGCGATTTTGTGTTCCTCGATCCGCGCGTCGAGGTCAGCGACAGCGGCTTTATCCGCTCGCGCCATCTGGACGACAAATTGTGCGTGGCCTGCATCTATGGCGCGCTGCTGGCGCTGAAAGCCGCCGCACAGACGCCCGCGCAGGACACCTATATCCTGATCGCCAATTACGAAGAAGTCGGGCACGGCGGCGCGGCGGGCTTCCCGGATAACCTGGCCGAACTGGTGGCGGTGGATATGGCGGCGCTGGGCGACGGCCAGAATTCCGACGAGTATTCCTGTACGCTGTGCGTCAAGGATACGACGGGGCCGTATCATTTTGAGCTGAACAACAAGCTGCGGCGGTTGGCAAACGATGTCGGCATCAAGCTGAAGATCGACATTTACCCCTTTTACGGCTCGGATGGCTCGGCGTATTGGCGCGCGGGCGGCGCCGGGCGCGTGGCGCTGATCGGGCCGGGCGTGGATGCCTCGCACGCCTACGAGCGCACCCATACCGACAGCATCAACGACAGCGTGAAGCTGCTGGCGCAGTATATGTTGGACGCCGGCGAATAACTCTTGAGGACACCATGACCACAACTTACCGTAAACTGATCGCCGCGCGCCACAGCAAAAACTTCCGCGACGCGATCGAAATCGTCGAAAGCCCGCTGCGCGACCCCGCCCCGCGCGAACTGCTGCTGCGCACGCGCTGCACGGGCGTCAACGCCGCTGACCGCATAATGGCCGCCGGCGCGTATATCGCCGCGACACCTGTGCCTTTCGATCTGGGCGGCGAGGCCGTGGGCGAAGTCGTCGCCGTCGGCGCACAGGTGCAGCATTACAGGCCGGGCGATGCCGTGCTGACACTGGGCGGCGGCTACAGCGAATACAGCTATCATCCCGAAACGCGCGTGTTTCCCATTCCGCGCGCCACGCCAGAGATCGTCAGTCTGGGCGTGGGCGGACTCACAGCGTCGATTGCGCTGGAAGTCGTGGGCGAAATGAAAAGCGGCGAAACCGTGCTGGTGACGGCGGCGGCAGGCGGCACGGGGCATTTCGCTGTGCAGTTGGCGAAACTGGCCGGCAATCACGTCATCGGCACATGCAGCAGCGACGACAAAGCCGGCCTGCTGCGCACTTTAGGCTGTGATCGCCCGGTCAATTACCGGCGCGAAAATCTGCATGACGTGCTCAAAAGCGAATACCCCAAAGGCGTGCATATCGTCTTTGAATCGGTCGGCGGCGACCTGTTCGATACCGGTCTGCGCCATCTGGCGGTGCGCGGACGGCTGATTACCATCGGCTATATCGCCGAATACGACACGGGCGCGCAGAAGGTCGAACAGGCGCGCGTCTACTCGTATCTGCTGCCGAAATCGGCCTCTGTGCGCGGCTTCTGGTTGAACCACTTCCTGCGCGATCATGCCCCCGCGCATCTGCTCAAACTGGTCGGCCTGCTGGACAGCGGCAAGCTGACGGCAGAGGTGGACAGCCGTGTCTTTCGCGGGTTAGAAGCGGTGGCCGACGCCGTGGAATACCTGTACAGCGGGCAGAATCACGGCAAAGTCGTTGTGAGTTATTAACCGACGAGTCGTTTCTCATTGAGCACAGGTTTGCGATTACCCGTCAAAACGGGGCGCGGTTATTTGGGAATCAGGCGCTGTAATTCGCGGATCAGCGCGTGGTCATCCAGCGGTTTGGGGAAATAAGCGTCGAAACCCGCCTCCAGCGCTTCCTTGCGCACCATCGACGTGTGATAAGCGGTGCAGGCGATGCACGGCAGCGCTTTGAGACGCGCGTCGCCGCGAATCGCGCGCAGCAGGCCAAAGCCGTCCATCCCCGGCAGCGCCAGATCAATCACCACGCCGTTATAGATTTGCTGCGCCAGCCGCTTGAGCGCTTCTTCCGCCGTGCCTACGGCGTCGGAGGGAATGCGATAATATTCCAGGATGTCCATCACCACTTCCTGGCCGTCTGGCTCGTCTTCGACCACCAGAATGCGCCATGCCTCGCTCATGCCACCTCCTGACGCAGAATTTGCAGCGGCAGGGTGACGATAAACGTGCTGCCGACGCCCACTTCGCTTTCGACGCGGATGCTGCCGCCCAACGCCGTGCACAGGCTTTGGACAATCGTCAGCCCCAACCCCGTGCCGCCATAGGCGCGCGTCGAAGATTCGTCCACCTGCCGAAAACTCTCGAAAATCAGGTCGCGCATATGCGGCGGAATACCGATGCCGGTGTCCTGCACGGCGATAATCAGCTTGGCCGGCGTAGCGTCGATCGTCAGCGTCACGCTGCCGCGCTCAGTGAACTTGATACCATTGCTCAACAGATTGGTGATGATCTTGGTGAGCGCTTCGCTGTCGCTTTCGATCAGCGGCGGCACATGCGCCTGCACGCTGGTTTCCAGTTTGAGTTGTTTTTCGTCCGCCAGAACGTCGATCTGGGTGCGCACGCTTTCGACCACATCGCGCACGCTGACCGCGCTGGGCACAATTTGCAACCGTCCGGCTTCGATGCGGCTGATATCCAGAATATCGTTGATGGTGTTCAGCAAGCGTTCGCTGTTGGCGTGCGCGCGCTGCGCCCGGTAAGCGTCTTTGGAATCCAGCTTGCCGTTCATCATCATCAGCGTCAGAAAGCCCATGATGGCGTTCAAGGGCGTGCGCAGTTCGTGGCTCATGTTGGCCAGAAAAGCGCTTTTGACGCGGTTGGACTGTTCGGCGGCTTCTTTGGCGGCGCGCAGTTCGTTTTGTCCCCTTTCCAGCGTGGCCAGCATCTGGTTGATGTCTGTGCCCAGGGTGGCGAGTTCATCCTGCCCGGCAACAGTCACACGCGCAGACAGCGACTGGCTTTCGGTGATGGCGCGCAGATCGGCGCTGAGGCTCGCCAGCCGCCGCAGCACCAGCCAGTCCAACATCAACGCGGCAACCACTACCGTGAACACGCCCGCCGCCAGCAGCGCGCCAATAAACGTCCAACTGCTGCTGTCGCCCTGCGCGTAAATGCTGTTGGGCGTATCGACACGCAGGATAAAGGCCGGCGCGCCGTTAAAGTCGTTGAGCAAGCCATAAGCGGCGCTGCGTTCGCCCGGCAGCGTTTGCACGTAGCTCGGCTGTGACGCCAGCGCGCTGGCCGCCGCGCGGAAATCGTCGGGAAGCTGCGCATCATTGAGCGCGCGTAGATCAAGCGCGAGCTGCGTGATTTCAGACAGAACGGCGATCTGCTGCGCGTCCAGCAAGCGAATCCAGACCAGCGCGCCCGCCAGCGGCCCGCTGTCGTCGCTGGCCCGAATAGGCACGCTGACCAGCAGCGCTGGCCCCGTCGGCAGCAGCGCGAAGCCCGCCGTGCGGCTGCTATTATCGGCGTGCCGGTTGAGCGCAGGCGTGCCGCTGACATACGCCAGCAGCGCTGCCGGCGTTTCAACCGGTGTTTCCTCCAGCAGATCAACGCTTTTACTGAACACCACCTGCCCGGCGCCGTCGGTGAAAATCATGGTGTTGACGGCGAAGGCGACAAAAGTCTCGTCGGGAATATCCGACTCGACGTATTCGGGGTCGAGCGTCTGCACAAAATCGACGCTGTTATCCCAGCGCCCATAGTCATTGGCATTGATGGCGAACTCATTCGCCGCGCGCTGCAAAGCGTTGAGCGCGCGCTGAAGATTGGCGCGTGTGTCCTGCGCTTGCAGAGCGGCGTAATCGCCCAACAGCAGCGTGCGCACCAGCAGCGAGAGCAGCAGCACCAGCGCGATGAGCAGAAGAACAGTGATGAGCAGACTTTTTTGACGTAATGACATGGGTTTTTGGGCTAAAAAATCGTTTTCTTGATGATAAGTATAGCGCATTCTACGGCAGACACCGATAGAAACCGCGAACCATCTTCAAATGTCTGCCGGCTCAACGGCGCAGCCCCGCGTGAAAGAGGATGACGGCGGCGGCGGCGGCGGCGTTCAGCGATTCGCTCTGCGCGGCCATCGGGATGCTGATGTGCGTTTGCGCCAGGCGCTGCGCTTCGTCGCCCGCGCCATGCGCTTCGCTGCCGATCAGCAGCGCCCAGTCGCGCCTCCAGTCAGCCTGATAATAGGGCAGCGTGCCGGCGCTGTCGGCCAGGTAGACCTGGGCGTGTGCGCAGTAAGCGGCGATCTGTGGCCAATCCAGCGCCGCCAGCGGAAGGCGAAAGTGCGCGCCCATGCCGCCGCGCAGCGCTTTGGGGTTATAGGGGTCGGCGCAGGTGGGCGCCAGCAGCACAGCCTGCACACCCGCCGCCGCCGCTGTGCGCAGCAGCGTGCCGACGTTGCCAGGGTCGCGCACAGCGTCCAGGATCAAGCTGCGCGCGGGCTTTTCTGGCAAACGGGCGGCAGGCAGCGGCAAGACACCGACGATACCCGGCGGTTCTTCGGCGCTGCTGATATGACGCATGACCGCATCAGAAACGAGCAGCAGATTCGAGGTCGGGAGGGATCGCAGCAGCGCGCCGTCGGCTTTGGCGCTGTAGAGTACGAAATCGGGGATGTGCCCCTGCTGGCAGGCGTCGCGCAGCAGCCGCCCCCCTTCCAGCACGATTTTGCCTTCCTTGCGGCGCGCTTTGCTCTGGTTTTGCAGCGCATAAGCCAGCTTGACGCGCTCGTTTTGCAGGCTGGTGATCATGCGCCGCTGCTGTGTGCCGCCGCGCGCGCCATGCTGCCGACCACCAGATGATGAAAGGGGCGAATCAGGTTGAAATACAGCGGCCCGCGCCAGTTGTGATAATGGACGATGGTGATGACGTGGAAACGCCGCCGTCCATTGACTTCTGGCTCGGCCACCACGCCCAGCGCCGCGTCCAGATGGCGATCCTGCGCTTCGGCCAGCCAGTAACGTTCGCCGTCGGCGCGCGTCACCGTGAAAAAGGCGGCTTTTTCGCCCGGCTGCATCGGCACAGTGGCCGGGCTGAACTGCGGCGCCGGCGGGACGCCGCGCTCTTCCAGGCGCAGCAGCCGCGCCAACAGGCCGCGCACCCGATAGAGGAAGGTGAGCCAGGCCGGCTGATAAGCCAGCAGCCGCGCCACAAATTCGCGCAGCGTGCCCGCGCCCTCGACAATTTTGACATCGACGTAATGCGCGCTTTTCAGCGTGTCGGCAAGCTGCGTAAAGGGCAGAACCGAAGTGCTGCTGTCGGTATTGATCATCGGCCACCTCCCTTTTTGTGAAGTTCTGAACTTTCAGAAGGCAGTATAGGCAACAATCTGTCGGTTGTCAAATCAGGCGGCGAACTAGATCAGCGCCTGTGACGCACTGATCGGTTATAGCTGCTGCGCAAAAAGCAAAAAGCGATGGGCAACAACTCGCCCATCGCTGCAAATGCACGGCGGCCGCCTCTAGTGCTGGTGCTGCAAGCTGACAGCGACGATTTTGTTGAACGTCGGCAGATCGCGCACGGCAATATCGGCCAGCGTCTTACGATCGAGTTCCACACCGGCCAGCTTCAGGCCGTGCATAAAGCGGCTGTAGCTCAGCTTTTGCAGGCGCGCGGCAGCGTTGATCCGCGCGATCCACAGGCGGCGCAGGTCACGGCGGCGGGTGCGGCGATCGCGGTAGGCATAATGCAGACCTTTGAGCACCGCTTCGTGGGCGCGCTTCCACAGGCGGCTGCGCGACCCGAACTGCCCTTTGGTAAGTTTGAGGATTTTTTTGTGGCTGCGGCGTCTGACAAAGCCGGTTTTGGTTCGAGCCATGACACACTACTCCGTATACAAGAAAGCGCCCAGAACAACGTGTCCGGGCAGCAGATAAGAACTTAGACGCTGGCCAAAGGCCGCAAGCCCGCAAATTTAGGCCGGCGGGTTCTGGCGGTACTTGTGCAGATAGGGCGCCAACCGGCGGATACGCTTGGCGGTGGCGCTGCTGCTGACCGGCTGCACCCCTATCAGCCTGGCTTTCACGCGCTGCGCCTTGCGGCGGCGGAAGTGGCTTTTGCCCACGCGCGTGCGCATCACCATACCGCTGCCCGTGATGCGGAAGCGCTTGGCTGTCGATTTATGCGTTTTCAGTTTATACTTTTTCAGCTTGCCCATAGATGCAACCTATTTCTTTTTCTCCGTAGCCGGCGCCAGCACCATCAGCATTGTCCCGCCTTCCATATTCGGGCTTTGTTCGACAATCGCAACGTCTTTGAGTTCGTTGGCGATTCTATCCAGGCGTTGGCGTCCGATGTCGGCGTGGGTGATTTCGCGCCCGCGAAAACGGATGCGCACCCGCACCTTCATACCGTCTTGAATCCATTCGCGCGCATCGCGGATCTTAAAGCCCAAGTGATGGTCGTCGGTTTTGGGACGCAGTTGGATTTCCTTGATTTCGACCACTTTTTGCGCTTTACGCGCTTTGCGTTCGCGCCGCTGTTTTTCGTACTGGAACTTGCCAAAGTCCATGATACGGCAGACCGGCGGGTTAGCATTGGGCGCCACCTCGACCAGATCGAGATTGCGTTCCTCCGCCATTTGCAGAGCTTGCGACAGCGAGACAACGCCGATGTTCTGGCTGCTGCCTTCGGCGCCATCGATCACCAGGCGCACTTCGCGCGCGCGGATTTCTCGATTAATGCGGTATTCCTCACCTGTGATAGGCCAACTTCCTCTCTAAAATGCTTCAGATTTGAGGCCGTCAGTCTAGCATAGCGCGAAATTGAAGTCAATATGCGGTTGAACTCAACACGCGCCGCGCCGGCCGCTCAGGGTCACAGGCGTCGTTGTTTTCCTGTTCAAAAGCGCACAGATCAAGGGTATTGACCACTTCCATTGTCGCCAGATCGACCTGAATCGCGGCGCTCATTACGCCGTCGGCACCCGCCGGAAAATCTTCCGGGCGCGGCCCCTGACCAGGCGAGAGCCAGACGCAACTTTCGTCAACCAGCACACTGCGGAACGCTACCCGCCCTCAGCAGTGGCTTCGGCGCCGGGCGTGGGCGTCAGCAGCGAGACGAAGCCCGGCGCCTGGCAGTCGCGCAGCCCATTTTCGTACAGGTCGTACAGGTCGATGATTTCGCTGTCCAACGCCAGTTGATAACCCTGCTGCAAATAGGGCAGCGCCGCCGGGCAGTTGCCCAGCAGAATCTGCGAATACCCGGCCCAATACCAATGGAACGGATCGCGCGATCCGGCGGCGATCGCCGCGCGGAACAATTCCGCCGAGCGGCTGTAATCCAGCAGTTCGCCCTGCACGCGCCCCAGCTCATAATTGCACAGGATATTGCGCGCGTCGGTGTCGATGCAGCGCTGGAGATAATCGCTGGCCTGGGCGTTGTCGCCCACCTGCCGGAAATAGATGCGCCCCATCCAGAACAGCGCGATCGTGTTGCCGGGATTCAGGTCGATAATCGGGCGCAGCAGTTCGAGCGCCTGCTCGTAATTTTCGGTGTAGTACATCTCCACCAGATCAAACGCCGGGTAGATCAGGTTCGGCGCCAGATCATAGGCCGTCTCGAAGTCGTCGATGGCCGCCGCAAAATCGAAGCGCACAAAGCGGTTGAGCACGCCGCGCACGCGGTAGGCCTCGAAACTGTTAGGGTCGATTTCCAGCGCGCGCTCTACCGTGCTCAGCGCGCGGTCAATTTGGCCGATGTCGAAATAGGCTTCGGCCATAAACGCCAGCGCGCGCGCATTATTGGGTTCCAGCGCTAAGGCCTGCATGGCGCTGGCTATCGACTCGCCATAGAAGCCGCTGCGTTCCAGCGCCAGCGCGCGAATCGCCCAGGCATCGGTCGAAAAGGGATTAGCGTTAACCGTGCGTTCCGCGGCGGCCAGCGCTTCGCCGAAGCGCCCGTTGATGAGCAGTCCAAGTGTCACCTGATAATGCACGACAACGTCGTTGGGCAGCGCGGGCAGAATCTCCTGATAGATGCGCGTGGCTTGCTCGATCGCGCCAAGCCGCCACGAATCGTCGGCCTGCTGGCGGCGGGCGCGCGGGTCTTCGGTGGGCAGCGGCGTGGGCGCCATGGCCGTCGCCATACCCTGCTGCGCTTCGTCCAGCCGCTCGTTCATCCACTGATCGACCACGGGGATAAACAGCGCGCGGTGATTGTAAATTTGCAGCCCCAGCACGACGATCACCGGCGTAATCAGCCACAGCCACAGCCAGCGCAGGTTAAAGACGCGCTTTTTTTGGCCGCCTCTGCTGTAGCGTTTGGGCGTGCGCAAATACATAACGCGCTCAGCCTCCCAACGGCGTGGGAATCACGGTCGGGGCCGGCGCGGTAGGCAAGAGCTGGCCGCTGTACGCCGCGCAGCGCTGCGTCACCAGACTCAGGCCGTCGCGCGTGGACTGCACCACCGAACTGGTGGTATCGCCGTTACCGGTCAGAATGCGCAGCGCGTCCTGCAAGTCGGTCCACGCCGCCTCGCAGTTGCCCAGATAATAATGCGCCAGCCCGCGTACATACCAGCACTGGATAAAGTTGCCGCTTGCGTCGGCCTCGCCGACAAACTGGCGGCACTGGTTATAGGCTTCGATCGCGCCTTCGTAGTTGCGGCGGCGGAAACTGAGTTCGCCCAACTGCTGCCAGGCCAGGGCATACGTCGGTTCGATCGCCAGCGCGTCTTCGCAGTAGCCGCGTGCCTGGTCGAACAGACCGACCTTGATATAGGCCGCGCACAGACGCACCATTGCGCGCACATTGCGCGGCTCCAGCGCCAGAATGCGCTCATAGGTGGCGACGCCTTCGGTATCCAGATCGACGCCCGGCGCGAGATACTGCGCCGCCAGTTCAAAATAGGCGTTGACCTGGTTGGGCAGCAGCGCCACCGCCTGCTCAAGCTGGTCGATGGCTTCCTGCCGCCGCCCCAGAAAAATCAGCACGTAGGCCAGGCTGCGCCGCGCCAGCGCATCCATCGGATCCAGTTCAACCGCCAGTTCGCCGTGATTCAACCCCTGCTGGTAACGCCCGATATCTACGTAGCTCATCGCCAGCGCGGCATGAATGCCGGCATACTGGTCATTCACTTCCAGCCCGTTGATGCCCACCGGAATCGCGCTGGCGGCGTCGCCGTTGTAAAACAGCGCGCGCGCCTTGATGGCGTAGCCGCGTGGATCAGCAGGGGCGGCGGTAATCAGGCGATCGCCCAGATCGATCACCGGCGTGAAATCGGCCTGCGCGCCGAAATCGCGCAGCAGGCGTTCGTGCATCGTGCGGCCATATTCATACAGATAATCGGGGTTGTTGGGCTGCTGGGCGACGGCCTGGGCAAACAGCGTTTCCGCCGCTGTCAGGTCGCCCGCCAGCCAGCGCTGGTAGCCCTGTGTGGCGATTTCGCTGGCGAACGGCGTGGGCGTCGGCGCCATGCCCACGATGTCCAGCGCCACAAGCTGCAAGCGGTCAAACTGCCACTGCACGAAAATCAGCAGCGCCGCGATGAACGCGCTGAAGACCACGATTTTACGCACCGAACCGCCGCGCTTGCGGCGGCGGCCAAAAAACGGTTCGGAATAATCGCGTTTGATATACATGGGTAGCAGGTCTCGTAATGCCGATAGAAACAAGAAGGCCGGGTGGTCAACACTGATGATTCCCCCCGGCTTCCGCTGTGCAAAAGGGTAGTGCAAAGGGGCGGCCTGTGTCAAGTTAGGATTTTTGGGGCGCGCTGAGACAGGTAGGCGCGCGGCGCATAATCACCCGCATCCATCTATTTCATGAAAGGCGCTAAATCCACTGATAAAAGGACACTGGCGCTGTCTTGACAATGGGATACACCTTAAACAATCCTAAGCCGCCGCCAGGGACTCTGAATAGCCACGACGCTTGTGATGCGCTTGCCCTGCCTGCCTCTTGTGCGTGCTTGCGCCTGTGTCCCGCGCGGGATACACTTCCGCCGATGAATCCATCCCACGCGGAGAATTCTTATGGCCGCTAAGCCCAAAACCACACCCCGTCAAACTGACACCCTGCCCCATGCACTGTTGAAGCAGCGTGGCAGCGGCGTGCTGCTGCACGTCAGCTCACTGCCCGGCGCCGAAGGCATCGGCGATCTGGGCGCCGGCGCACGCACACTGATCGACCACCTGTACGCCGCCAAACAGACCTACTGGCAGGTGCTGCCGCTGGGGCCGACAGGCTTCGCCGATTCGCCCTACCAGTGCCTTTCGACCTTCGCCGGCAATACCAACCTCATCAGTCTCGGCGATCTGGCCGCCAAAGGCTGGCTGCCGCCGGATTACGACGTTGACCGTCCCTTTTTCCCGCAGCGCGAAGCCGTCTATGAAAGCGTCATCGCTTGGCACGACAAAATGCTGGCGCGCGCTTACGACGGCTTTTTGCAGAAAAACGACCGTGACGAAAAAAGCGACTTCGAGCGTTTTCGGCAGGAACAGGCCGAATGGCTGGACGATTTCGCCCTATTCGCCGCCATCAAAGAAACGCATCAACTGCGCCCCTGGTGGGAATGGCCGCAGGGAGAAGCCCTGCGCGCGCCCGAAGAAATCGCCGGCGCGCGGCAAGCGCTCAAAAGCCGCATCGACGAAATGCGCTTCCGTCAGTGGGTGTTCGCGCGCCAGTGGCAGGCGCTTAAGGGCTATGCCAACCAACGCGGCATCGCCATCATCGGCGATATTCCGATTTACGTGGCGCACGACAGCAGCGATGTCTGGACTCACCGCGCCCTGTTCGATCTGGACGAAAACGGCTACGCCGTGAATATCGCCGGCGTGCCGCCGGACTACTTCAGCGCCACCGGCCAGCGCTGGGGCAACCCGCTTTACCTGTGGAAGCGGCATCAGAAAGAGGGCTTCGCCTGGTGGAAGAAACGCATCGAGGCGGCGCTCACGCAGTTCGATCTGGTGCGCATCGATCATTTTCGCGGCTTCTGGAATTATTGGAGCGTCCCCGCCAGCCAAGCCACCGCCGCCAATGGCCAATGGCTGGACGGCCCGAAGGATGTCTTTTTTAAAGCGCTGAGGGATGAGGTGAAAGCGCGCATCATCGCCGAGGATTTGGGCGATGCGATGGGCGCTATTGTCGATTGGCGCAAAACAAAACTGCATCTGCCGGGCATGAAAGTGCTGCAATTCCTGTTCGGTGGCAGCGAAGAAGAACAAAAGCAGTTCGCCACCTATCCACACGACCCGCAAGCAGCCGATGATTTTTCGGTGATGTACACCGGCACGCACGACAACAACACAGCGCTCGGCTGGTGGCACAGCGACGCGCAGCCCTTCGAGCAGGAACGCCTGCAAAAAATGGCACACACATGGCAGATCGGCGCGCAGGCGGCGCAGCAGCCCAACTGGGCGATGATCGAACTGGCGAGCCGCAGCAATTCCGTCGCTTTCCTCACGCCGCTGCAAGACCTGCTCAATCTGGGCGCGACGGCGCGCATGAACACGCCGGGCAAAGGCGGCGGCAACTGGCGCTGGCGCTGTACACTGCGCGAACTGAACGACGAACAGATGTGGCGGCGGCTGCGCGCCTTGACCGAAAGCTGCGCGCGCGCCTGAAGCGCCGCGACAGGCTCATAGTGCAGGTTCAACGCAGCCGCTGTAGCAAAAAGCATGCGCGTTGGCCGTGCCTGCGCTGAAAACAGCCAACTGATGACTGTGCGCGAGCTTGCGCTGGGGGGTGGGCGATAGCTTGTCTCCCGATTTGTCCAACTTTTACAAGAAAATCAGTTCTAATTTTCCTATACTACAGGGAAACACAGAAACGAGGTTTCCTGATGAGTGCTGGAAGTGCCACGAAAAGCAAAAGTCTGTTTCGTATGGAATGCGCCGTGCGCATCGACATCCACGCCGCGCCAGAAAAAATCTGGGCGCTGCTGACCGATGCGGCGGCCTTTCCCCGCTGGAATTCCACCGTCAAAAGCATCGAAGGCCGCATCGCGCCGGGCGAAACGCTCAAGCTGGTGACGACGGCAGTGCCAGATCGCGTGTTCAAGCTGCGCGTCAGCGCCTTTACACCGCCGCAGACCATGGTCTGGCGCGATGGCGCGGCGCCCATGTTTCAGGGAGTGCGCACCTACACACTGACACCGCGCGGCAGCGGCGTCACCGAGTTCGCGATGAGCGAGGTGTTTTCCGGGCTGATGCTGCCGATGATCGCCGGTTCGCTGCCGGATTTTGGGCCATCCTTCGAACGCTATGCCGCCGATCTGAAAAAAGCCGCCGAAAGCCGCTAAAGGAGGGTTCGCGAACGAAACCCAAGAAGATTGCGTCACCCTACGACGATGCCGGCGTCGTCCCCCACAAAAACATTCGAAAACCTATTTGGACCTGTAGACGATCAGGGCGAGGAGTCAAGATGAGCGCAGAAAAAGGCACGAAAGAGAATCCCTGGACGCTGAAGACGCCGTCGGGCACAGCCGAGTACATCATGTACAAGGACGAAAGCCACCAGCCGCCGCTGCTGGTGTGTGTGGTGGGCACCACCACGCTGCACTACGATTGGCGCTGCATTCAGGATTTGCACGCCATGCTCAAAGCGCACGGTGACTGGATGGAACTGGGCAGCGCCGACGAGCAAAAGCCGGCCAAAGAAGGCACAGTCGAAGCCTGGGGGCGCTCTGCCGATAACCCGATTGGCGGCTGGTACGGGCTGAAAAAAGGGCTGCGCGGGCGCTTTGGCATGTATGTGCCGCCGCTGCTGGAAGAACTGGGGCTGGCCGAAGTCGAACACCACCCGCGTAACAACCGGATGCGCGCCAAGTAGCGCGCCGGCGCTTCACTGCCTGGCCGCCTTATGGCAGGAGCGCGACCTGTGGAAAGGGGCGCAAAGCGCGATCGAAGACCGCGCGGATTTCGGCCAGCGCGGCGGGCGTTTCGGCCTCGAAGCGCAGACACAACGCCGCTTCGGTGTTGCTGGCGCGCAGCACGCCCCACCCGTGCCGGAACTGCACACGCAGACCATCGATTTCCAGCACTTCGCCGTGAGCGCGCATCGGCTCGCGCAGACTTTCCACAATGTCCTCTTTGTCTTTTTCCGGGCAGCGCAGGCGGTATTCGGGCGTGATATGGCGCGTGGGAAGCCGGGCATTGAGGGCCGAAAGCGGCTGCCCGCTGGTGGCCAGCAGGGCTAACAGCCGCCCGGCCGCCAGAAAACCATCGTCGAAGCCGAAATAATCTTCGCCCATGAACAAATGCCCGCTGAATTCGCCCGCCAGCAGCGCGCCGATTTCGGCCATTTTTTCTTTGACCAGCGCATGGCCGCACATCCACATAAAGGGCAGCCCGCCGGCTTTTTTGATCTCGTCCAGCACGACCTGACTGCTCATGACATCGACCACCACCGCCGCGCCAGGATGGCGGGTCAGTAGATCGCGCGCCAGCAGCGCCAGCAGGCGATCGGATTCGACCGGTTGGCCTTTTTCATCCACGACGCCGATACGATCGGCGTCGCCGTCGAAGGCGATGCCGACATCGGCACGCTCTGCGCGCACTTTTTCGGCCAGCGCGCGCAGATTGTGCGGGTTGTGCGGGTCGGGGGCGTGGTTGGGGAACTGGCTGTCGGGCTGGCAAAAGAGGCAGGCCACCACGTTGTGACCCCATTTGCGCAGCAGGCGCGGCGCGAACAGTCCCGCTGTGCCATTGCCCGCGTCGATGACGACCTTGAGGGGGCGCGCGGGCTTCAGCCGCGTTTCCAGATCGGCCACGTAATGGCGGTAAGCCGAAAAATCGACGCTGCTGCTGCCGTGCCCAAAAGCCAGCGTGTCTTTTTCCAGAAAGCTGCGAAGCAGCATGAGCTGTTCGCTGTGAACGCTGCGGCGGCCGACGCACAACTTGAAGCCGTTGTATTCCGGGCCGATATGGCTGCCGGTGACCATCACGCCGCCGCAGCCCGCCTGCTGCGCCGCGTGCCAGTACAGCACGGGCGTGGCGATCAAGCCCAGATCGAGCACGCTGCACCCGCTGGCGATCAAGCCCTGCATGAACGCTTGCTGCAAGTTGTACGACGTGCGGCGGTTATCGCGCCCCACGACCACTTTTTGCATGTTCTCGAAGCGCTGTAAGTAGGTGCCGAAAGCCTGCCCGATGAGTTGGGCGATTTCATCGTTGATGAAGGCATCGTCGCCTTCCGCCGGGCCGCCAATATCGTATTTCTTGAAGATGCTTTTGTGAAGAACTGTCATTTTGCCATCCTTACATTAAGTCTAACGCGGGGCGCAGCGGGAGACAACAGCGTGCTGAAGTTTGGCCGTGCCTTGTAATAAAGGTATACTTTTGTATCCGATCAATTTTGTGATCCCGGAGACGTTATGACCACGCTGCCCCCGATACGTAAGCTGCGCGAGACGCTGAGCAAAAGCGGCATCGTGCTGGAATTGTCGCAAACGCTGGAACTACTCAAAGAAGGGGTAGCGTCGCTGCGCAGCCAACAGGAACTGCTCAAGCGGCGCGGCATCGGTATGCCCCCCGGCGTGCTGGAGACGCTGACGATGGTCAGCACACGCCTGCGCACGCTGCGCGATCAAGTGGAACGCGAGCGCATGGAATTGGAACAACTGCGCGCGCTGGCGCAGGTTTCGACGCTGGTCAATTCGTCGCTCGATCTGGATACGGTACTGAACACGCTGATGGACAGCGTGATTAAGCTGACCGGCGCGGAACGCGGCTATATCCTGCTCAACGACCCCAACACGCAGGAAATCGCGTTTCGCGTCTCGCGTTCGGTAGAAATTCTGCCCGGCGCCAACGAGGACATCAGCACGACGGTCGTCAAGCAGGTGATCGCGTCGGGCGAGGCAGTGCTGACAGACAACGCGGTGGATGACCCGCGCATGCGCAGCAACAAAAGCGTGATGAGCTTTGGTATGCGTTCGATTCTGTGCGTGCCGATCAAACGCAAGAACGAGATCGAAGGCGCGATTTACCTCAGCAACATCTTGATGACCGGCGTGTTCGAGGATTTCGAGGTTAAGGTGCTGATGCTGTTCGCCGATCAGGCGGCGATCGCGATCGACAACGCACAGGCCTTCGGCAAGGTCAAGCAGGAATTGCAGCAGTTGCGCATCGAGATCGATATGGGGCGCACCAACAAGCAGGTGGGCGAGATCACCGAGACACAGTATTTTCAGGAGATCGCGCACCGCGCCGCTGATCTGCGCAAACGCAAAAGTGGCGAAGACAGCGGCGCGTAGCAAGACGCGCCACCTGGCGAGGGCGAGGCGGCTGCCGCACGATTTTTTGTGGAGACAGGGGTATGACACAACCGTCATTGATGTGTTCGCAGCTCGCGCATGAAGCGGGCACACAGCAGTTCGGCAGCGCCCAGCATATCAAAATCTGGTTTTTGCTGGAATACGCGCAGCCTTTTGGCGCCAACGCCATAGATGATTTTTGGGCACAGGAATTCGCGGGAATCGATCACAAACGCCTGAGCGCTTTCCCCGATTCGCGCTGGCAGTTGATCAAACAACAGGAGAGCAAAAGCAGTGAGGCCATCACGCTGTTCGTGGCGGTGACCGACGAAGTGCAGCCGCGCCTGTATCAGTTCAAGCTGCGCCGTTACGATGAGATTTTGCAATTAGACGCCGAGGCGCTGCTGCGCGGCGCCAGTGAGTTCGAGCGCGCACGCCACAGCGCGCCGTTGTTCCTGGTCTGCACCAATGGCAAGCGCGATCCCTGCTGCGCCAAACACGGCCTGCCGCTGTATCACGAAATGCACAAGCACGGCGGCGGCGCTGTGTGGCAGTCGTCGCATATCGCCGGCCATCGCTTCGCGGCAACGATGATCTGTTTCCCGCATGGCATTTATTACGGGCAGGTGGCGCCTTCAGAGGCGTATACCGTGATTGAGCTGTACCGCGCCGGGCAGATGTACTACGAAAAACTGCGCGGGCGGGCGTGTTACCCGCGCGCGGCACAGGTGGCGGAATATTATCTGCGCGCGGAGAGCAGAAACCGCGCGCTGGACGCTTTCCGGCTGCTGGATATCCGCCAGGACGCCGACCAGACGCATGTCGCGCGCTTCGAATCGCAGGAGCATGGGCATTTGATCCATCGGGTGCAGTTTGTAGAAAGCGCGTCGGCGTGGGAAACCTACCCAAGCTGCGACGCCGCCGTGCCCAGGCGCGACTCCGTCTACAAGCTGCTGAAATATGAAGTGGGCAGCGCCAAGGACACCCCCTGAGCGCGCCCTTCGGGGAAACGCTATTTTTTCGAACACTGGCTTAAGGCGCGCCCAGGCCTTCGGCGGCTCTGGCGACGGCAGCGCGCGCCTGCGCCAGATCGTCGGCAAAAACAAATTCATCGCTCAAGGCCGGATAGACGCGCGTCAGCACCGACGCAATGGCGCTGCCATAGACCGGGTTGCCGGCGAAGACCATCACGCCGAAATTGGAGGGCAGCGTTTCGCGCAGATCGCGCGTTTCCAGCACCGCCCCCACCGCCAGCGGCCCCGACTCGCCGATGTTGATGAGCACATCAACGCGGTGCGATACTTTTCTCATCATGCTGATACATTCGTGGATCACATAGTCGAAATCCAAAAAATTCCATTTGGCTTCGAAATCGAAACGTACAATGGTTTGTTCGGAATTATCCCAGACCACGCGGATACCCATACTGACCATACCTTTGCTGCGTGTTAAAGCCTCGTATATTAAATATAAACGAGATTTAACGAATGTGCGCAAAAGTTTTATGAAAATGGGCGGCAGACGCCGCGCGGCGCCCCGCAAGGCGCCGCGTTCTCCACATGTCTTTTTGCGACAACCGGCTTTAGCCGCGGTGGCTGTCAATCAACGGGTAGGTGTCGCCGAAGATCAGATTTTTGACATGCGGCGAGGCCAGAAACGCCGCCGGGAAGCCCAGTTCCAGCGGGTTGAGCGCGTCGAGCTGCTGAACCTGCTGCGGCGTGAGTTCAAATTCCAGGCAGGCCAGATTATCGCGCATCTGCGCGGCGCTGCGGGCGCCCACAATCGGGATGACCAGCGCTTTGGCCTGCTGCTGGCGCACCCAGTTGATCGCGATCTGCGCCGGCGTGCGCCCGATCTCCTGCCCCATTTTGATCAGTTCGGCGGCGATTGCCAATACTCTGGGGCTGGCGCCGCTGCTGCGTTTGGGTTCGTCGCTGGGCGTATTGTATTTCCCGGTGAGCGCGCCGCCGTCGAGGATGTCCCACGCCGCCACCGCCAGATCATGCGCCTTCGCCATCGGCATGATTTCGCGTTCAATATCGCGCGCCGCCAGGCTGTAGGCCACCTGTGTGGCGACCAGGCGCGACCAGCCGCGCAGTTCCGCCAGCGTATTGGCCTGCGCCTGCACCCACGCCGGCGTATCAGACATGCCGATGTACAGCACTTTGCCGGCGCGTACCACATCATCCAGCGCGCGCATGACTTCTTCGACCGGCGTCATGTAGTCCCACATATGCAGCCATAGCAAATCGACATATTCGACGTTCAGGCGTTTCAGGCTGGCGTTGAGCGCCTGCACCATATTTTTACGCTGATTGCCGCCGGCGTTGGGGTCGTCCTTGCGCGTGTTGAGCGCATACTTGGTGGCGACGACGAAGCGTTCGCGCTCGTTGGCGATAAATTCGCCGACAAAACGTTCGCTCGTGCCATTGGTGTAATTGTTGGAGGTGTCGATAAAGTTGCCGCCCGCCGCCGCGAACAGGTCAAAAATTTCGCGGCTGACGGCTTTGGACGCGCCCCAGCCCCAATCTTCGCCAAACGTCATCGTGCCCAGGC
Source organism: Chloroflexota bacterium (assembly GCA_013388745.1). GTDB lineage: Bacteria > Chloroflexota > Anaerolineae > Aggregatilineales > Phototrophicaceae > JACAER01. The sequence continues at coordinate 46,360 of JACAER010000037.1, read as the reverse complement.
ACAATTCCGAGACGCGCAGACCGCTTTTGCCCAACAATTTGTAACGCATGAGGATTCCCTTTCGCTAAAAAATAAGATGCATGGCTGTGGGGAGATGATTTTTCACGCCCGGCGGCGTTTCAGGCCTGGCGCGCGGGCGCGCGCCGCAGCGGAAGCTGCAATTCGGTGACATAGGCCGCCGGCTCGTGCGTCAGATACGCCGCGGGCAGCGGAAAGCCCAGATCATCGGCGCCGAAGCGCAGGAACACTTCGCGCGTCGGCCCCGCCGCCTGATAAGCGTGCGCATCGGCCCAGCGGAAGAGCGCGGCGGCAGCTTCGGCCATACGGACATCATACGGCCCGGTAAACACGATGCACGCCGCTTCGATACCCGGCAGTTCATAGACCGTGACACGCGCGCTGGCGGGAATCGCGTTCGTCAACGGCACGACAACTTCCAGATCCAGACGCGCGCGGTGTTCGCTCTCGTGACACAGCAGCAGCGGGGCGCGCGCGGCGCGGGCTTTGTGGCGCGCGACATAGGTTTCCAGTTCGTCGAAGAGCGGCGCGACCGCGCTGTCGGCCTCGATGCTCTGGCGCAGCCCGGCCACAAGCTGCGCGGGCACAGTGCGCAGCACAATGTCGTGCGCCGGCAGCGTACCCTCGCCTTCGATCTGGCGCAGCCGCGTTTCGATGCGCGCCAACCGGTTGAGTTCCGCGCGCACCTGCTGCTCGATTTCGGCGCGTTTGAGCGTCAACATACCACGAAGCTGTTCGCCGCTGATATTTTCGTCCAGCACGCGCGCGATCTGTTCCAGCGTCAAACCCAGGTCTTTCAGCGCCAGAATGCGGTTCAGGCGCGGCAGTTGGTCAGCGCTGTAGTAGCGGTACTCGCTGAACGGATCGACATAGGCGGGCTTGAGCAGGCCGAGCTGGTCGTAATGCCGCAGCATTTTGACCGAGACACGGCTCAGTTTGGAAAAATCGCCAATCTTGAACATACATTCCCCTCGCAGCGCAGCTTAGAACGAGCATACACCTTCCCACAAGGGGAGAGTCAAGCCATGCGTCAGGGGGCGCGCCCCAGCCGTTTGTTAATCAGGCTCAGCATCTCGCCCACGTTAGTGGGCTTGGTGAGCAGTTCGTCCGCGCTGATCTGCAAACCGGGCACCATGTCAAAAGGATTGCCCGCCGATATCAGGATAACCGGGATTTTCGATAATTCCGGGTCGGCGCGCAGGTGTTCCAGCGCCTCATAGCCGCTCATCGTCGGCATCATCGTATCGAGCAGAATCAGCGCCGGCTTGAGTTCGCGCGCTCTTTGCAGCGCTTTTTCCCCGTTTTGCGCGCTTTCCATCACAAAGCCCGCACGGTTCAGGATCAATTTGAGGATTTTGAGCGCATCCCCATCGTCGTCCGCCACCAGAATTAACGGCTTCTGCTCGTCCATTGCCCTTAGCCCTCCAACTCGACCCAGCCCACGCCCGACACCGGATAGCGAATCGCGCCGAGCGGATTGTTCAGGTAGTATTCGTCGCGAGGGAATAAATCCGTCAGCAGGTCGTAGGCCGGGCGGGCGTCCTGCGGCCCCCACACTGTCAGCGGCGCGGCGCTGATCCAGTGTGTGAAGCTGGCCGCATCCGTGCCGCCGGCGCGCAGATAAGCGCTGACCTGCTCGTCTTGCAGCCGCGCCAGCAGCGCCGCTGCATCATACGGAATCGGGCTGCTGCTGCCGATCATGACAATTTCGCCCACCAGCACGACATACGGAAAGGCGCGCGTGAACGTCGCTTCGCTGCGCTGTGTGGGACGCCACTGTACCACCAGCCCGTCTGCGGCCAGGCGCGCGCGCAGCACATCGTAAAATTCCTGCGAATACAGCAGCCCGGCGTGCGAAGTCCAGGGCAGCACGGCGTCGATAATCACGGCGTCGAACAGCGTATCGCTGATAGCTACTTCGCGCCGGCCATCGCCCACCACCAGCGTATAACGCGGGTCGCTGAACAGCGCGCCCACCGCCGCGCCGCGCGCGTCTTCCTGCGCGAAGCGCCGCAGCACATGCAGTTCCGAGCCGATCAATTCCACCGCGTAAATCCGCTCAATCGCCGGATTCACGCCGACGGCATAGGGCGACCCCGCCGAACCAACGCCGATCACCATGACGCTGCGCGGATCGGGGTGTACCAGCGCCGGCAGCGCGCCAATAAAGCTGTGCCAGTCCAAAAACGGAATATCGCCCTGGCTGCGCCCGTTGGCCCAGATATTGACCAGCCCATCGTCGGCTTCACGCATAGCGGAAATGCCTGTCGAATCCTCGGCGACGGCGAAGTAACGCCCAGGCACAGCGCCATGCATCTGCGCCCAGAACGCATCGAGTCCCGGAAAGGCGACCACCACCAGCAGCAGCGCCGCCGCCAGCCCGCCGTGCGCCAGCCGCGCGCGCAGCGACCACGCCCGCATATTTTCCCACAGCAGCAGCAGCACAAACAGCACCCCTAACAGGCCGACAAGCTTGAGCGTGCCCGGTGTGCCCAGCGTGTCCAGCAGCAGCGTGCCCGTCAGGATGCTGCCCGCCGTGTTGCCCATGATATTGGCGACTTCCACCAACCCCACGCGCTGGCCGACGACCTGCGTATCGGTCTGAATCGCCTTTTGCACCACCGGGAAATAGTAGCCGATCATAATCGCGGGGGGCAGCAGCACCAGCGCCGGCAGCGCGCCGAAGAGGATAACCAGTATGAGCGGATGCACCAGCGTGATACGCCCGTCCGCCGCGGCGATATAAGTCGCCAGAAAACTGCCGCGACTGCCCGCCGCCGCTGCCAGCAGCCACGTCACGCCCAGCGCATAGAGCGCGATTAAGGCTTGCAGCAGCAAGAACACGCGGCGCGGATTCCGAATGCGCGCCACGCGCCGCGCGCCGATCAGGCTGCCGATGGCGTCGCCGATCAGGAAAAACGCCAGCAGATGGCCGAACGTGTACACGCTCGATTTGAGCGTAAAATCCAGCACGCGAAACCAGACGATTTCCAGCGAAATGACAAGAAAGCCAGAGGCAAATACCAGCGCGCACCAGCCCCACACGGCGCGCGGCGCGTCAAACGGGTTCTGCAACCAGGCGCCGTTGCGCGTGGGCGCGGCGTCACTGTTTTCGAAGCGCGCGCCGGCCAAAAGCGCCACAATGCCCACCAGCCCGCTGATGGCCGCGCCGACATACAGCGCCCATTCGTAGCCCACAGCGCCGGTCAGCACCCAGCCGGCCAGCAGCGCGCCCACGCCCGCCCCCAGTGTGTTGCCGGCGTAAAGGCGGCTGATGAGCCGCGCCGCGCCCTCGATGCTGCGCACCAGCGCTTTCGCCAGCAGCGGCAGCGACAACCCCATCAGGGTCGTGGGAATCAGCAGGCTGGCGAAGACCGTCACCAGCATCAACAGCGGCGTTTCAGCCAGTGTGTTCAGGCGCAAAAACAGCACATCGTAAAAAAACAGGCGGCTGGCCAGCGCAAAGAGGGCAATAGCGATATTGCACAGCCCATAGGCGCGCACAGCCTGGCGGCTGCTCAGTCGGTCGGCGATGGCGCTGCCGATCAGGCTGCCCACGCCCAGCCCGCCCAGATACGCGCCGGTGATAATCGTTACCGAGCGCACATCCGACCCGGTGAACAGCCCCAACAAACGCTGCCAGATGACCTGATACAGCAGCGCGCTGAAGCCCGACAGAAAAAACACGCCGCCCAGAAGCAGCACTAAACGTCGATGCACTGAAGCAATCACAAACCGTTCCTTAAAAAATGCCTGACGCAACGACTCAATAATATCCTGAATATCCGGCCATCGACATAAGCTTTGGAACTTTTGCGGCCCGGCGTTCGTCTTTAGGGTATAAGCGACAAAGTTGAGGACAGGCATGAACATTCTGGAATGGCTGATTCGCTTGCTGCTGCTTTCGGGGCTGCTGTGGGGCTGCGTGACGGGCATTCAAACCGCCCTGCCCCCGGTCAGCGCGCCGCTGACACCCGCGCCCGGCATCGACACCGTGATCGAAAGCGTGCAGCCGCTGATTCTCGAAGCGTATCCCATGCACTTGGTCTTACAGGTCAGCGGCTATCACCCTGACGGCTGCGAATTTCCGGTCATCGTCGAGCAGGCCATCGGCGGCAGCGCGATCACCGTGCGCATTTATCGCCAGGTGCCGATTGATGTCATGTGTCCGGCGGTAATCGTGCCCTACCAGGCCAACATTACGGTAGATGGCACATTCACCGGCGGCATTTACAGCGTGACGGTCAATGGCGTCAGCACGCAGGTCGATTTTGGCGGCGCGCCGCCGCCCCTCACGCCTACGCCGACACCCTTCGGCATTCCCAGCGGCGCGGGAATCATCGTGCAGGATGTGCAGGCCACGGTGCAGAGCGCTCAACCGGCCACGGTGACCGTGCGCATCAGCGGTTGCTACGACGACGCCTGCGAATTCCCGCCGTATGCCTCTGTGATCTACGCGGGCAGCACGCTGACGATCAACGTCAACCGCGAGCTTCCGCCGAACGTGCGCTGCATGGCCGGGCCGACGCCCTTCACGCTGGAGGTGCCGCTCTACGGGCTGGCGGCGGGCATTTATACGCTGAATGTCAATGGCGTGATCACGACTTTTTCTGTGCCATATCTCATTTGATCTGGAATACAAAAAGGGGGAACCATCATGCGTAAATGGGCTTTTGGGCTGCTGCTGCTGGTCGTTTTTGTGCTCAGCGCGCTGCAAACCGCCGTCACCGGCGCACAGGACGCCGTGCCGCGCTCCGACGGCGTCAGCATCACGATCTACAATCAGGGCACGGCGCTGGTGCAGGATCGGCGCACGTTCGAGCTTCAGGCCGGCGTCAACATCATCAATTTCACCGATGTCGCCGCCATGATCGACCCGACCTCGGTCAGTTTTACGTCGCTGACCGACCCGACAGGCACAGTCGTGCTGGAGCAGAATTTCGTTTTTGACCTGGTGAACAGCAGCGCGCTGCTGGCGCGTTATCTGGACGAAATTATCGAAGTCACGCTGGACGACGGCACGGTGCTGACCGGCCAGCTTTTGAGCGGGCGCGGCGGCGAAATCATCCTGCGCGACGCCGACCAACAGGTGCTCGTGATCGCCATCGACAGCGTGCGCAACATGGCATTCCCGAATCTGCCCGACGGCCTGATCACACGCCCGACGCTGCGCTGGGTGGTGCAAAGCGCCCAGAGCGGCCCGCAGCAGGTCGAACTGACGTATCTGACAGGCGGCATGACATGGGCGGCGGATTACACCCTGCTGCTGGCGACCGATAACGCTTCGCTCGACCTCAACGGCTGGATCACGCTCACCAACACCAGCGGCGCGCGTTTTAGCGACGCCCAGGTCAAACTGGTGGCGGGCGACGTCAACCGGCTGCCGCACGACCAGGGGCGCATGGAAGCCGCCGACTCGACCATCGCCATCGGCGCGCCGGCTGCGCCGCCTGTGGAACAGCGCGAATTTTTCGAGTACCAACTGTACGAAATCGCCCGCCCGGTGACGCTCGGCGACAACGAGACCAAGCAGGTGCAGTTCGTCAGCGGGGCGGATGTGCCGGCCAGCACCTTTTTCGTCTATGAGAGCAGCGCGCCCTACTACAATTACGGCTACGCGCTGGTTGACCAGTTTTATGGGCAGACCGGCATCACCGACGTGCTCACGTACCTGGAATTCACCACCGCCGAGGATGGCGGGCTGGGCGCGGATCTGCCCGCCGGGCGGATGCGCGTGTACCAGGCGGATGTAGACGGCGCGGCGCTGCTGATCGGCGAAAACCGCATCGACCACACGCCGCAAGGCGAAGACGTGCGCCTGTATCTGGGCAACGCTTTCGATCTGGTGGGCGAACGCACACAGACGGCCTATACGCTCATCAGCCAGAACGTGCTGCAAGAAACCTATGAAATCCTCCTGCGCAGCCGCAAAGACGCGCAGACGGTGGAAATCCGCGTGCCGGAGCATCTCTTCCGCTGGAGCAACTGGCAGATTTTGAACAGCTCGCAGCCCTACACGCAGCTCGACTCCAACACCATTGAATTCCGCGTGAGCGTGCCGCCGGGCGGCGAAGTCGCGCTGAGCTACACAGTGCAGTATAGCTGGCCGTAGGGAGCTGTCAGTCGTCGGTAGTCAGCAGGAAACGCAAACGGGGCGGCGCACAGTCGCCCCGTTTTTTGCGTGCCTGCCTGGGTGTGCAGGCCAGCGCTAGGGCGAGACGCAGTACCAGACGCCGCTGCGCGACTCTGACCGGTAAGTCGAACCATACTGCGCGCAGAAATTGCTCATGTTCACGTTGGCGAAACGATCGCCATTCTCGTAATAACCGCAGCGCGGCGTGTTGTAGTTTTCCACCCAGGCATTGGTGCCGTAGTTTGCACGACAATACCCCAGGATGTTATCCCCGCTCACGCGCAGCTCTGCCGGCGCGCTGGTGGAAGTAGGCGCAGGCGGGATTGCAGTTGCCTGGGTAACAGGCACTACCGGCGGTTCAGCAGGGGGATCCGCTTGTCGATTGTCCGAGGGTGGAGGTTGGGGAGCAGGCGTGTTTTCTACAAACACTTGCGGCGTACTGCTGGGTTGGGGCGTGCTGGTCGCGTTGATGATGCGCATATCCGACACGGGCAGCGCGGCGCAAGCGGCTTCATATCCGGCGACGGGCGCTGAATAACCGCCCGCCGCAATCCAACCGACACCAATATTCCACCACTGACCATAAGCCGACATTTCAACTGCTGTCTGTTCGCTGTCACGGTTCAAATACGTGCGCTGTTGGTAACCTGTTCCCGGCCCACTGCGCACATAGAGGCTTGCGACCAGAACGCGCACCAGGCAAACCATTGGAGTAGAAGTAGCGGTGAGCGAAGGCATGAGCATTTCTTCTGTAGCGGTTGGAGACGAAGACGCTGTAGGTATCACTTCGATTGGGGTAACGGTAGCAGTTGGAACCGTCGGCTCAGCGGTAGGGGTGACCGGATCTGCCCTCCCCAGGACAGAACCAAAACCTAGCGCCCCACCCACCACGATCAGCGCAATCACAATCAGTATTAAGGGGCTGTTCCACATCGGGTTTTTGGGGTTTTCAGATGACATGGCACATTATCCTCGTGGTAGTCCGCCAGGAAGAGAAATGCTTGTGCTGAGAAAAATAAAGACGATCACTAAAGTGGAAAGAATGAAACCCAAAAGCCAATAAGGGCCGAGTGACAAATCAGTCAATAACCGCAACACATGTCCCAAGCCAAAACGGTTGTCTCCTAAAAATCTGACTTCCGTAAGACCTTTGTCTTCTACATATTCACCCAGAAACCACAGCGATGTATAGAGACTCAGCAGGTTAATCACCGCAAAAGCGACAAAGACCGGCAGTTGAACAGGGGCCAATGCGGTGATCGCGGTGGCTACGCCTGTCAAAGCCACACTGATTTCGATCAGCCCCGTATCTTCAACGATGACCTTCTGCGGCGATTGCTCTAGATACATCCTGAGCTTCTCCACATTTTCGCCGGAAATATAGACGCGCCCGTCGCGATGCTGCGGGACGATATTGTGCATACGCATCAGCTTACGCAATCTGGGGGAAGGAATGTCGAGTTCGTCAGACGCAGCGCTAAGCGTCAGCCATTGAATGTCATCTTGCCCGCTGGATAGATTCATCGCTTATGGCTCCCCGCGTAATATGAGTGTGTTCAACAGAATGACAATTCCAAGATTATAGCCAATGATGTGTGATTGGGGTTATAAGAAACAATTACAATTTTAAAACTGTGTGAGCGACGGGGCACCTGTGCGTCGCCCCGTTTTTTGCGTGCCTGCCTGGGTGTGCAGGCCAGCGCGCTGCACCCCTACACACAAAAAGGGGAAACAGCAGAGGTAAATGGGTTCTGCGCCGGCGGCTGCTGTATAATAGCCTTATTCGCGTGCCTACCCAGCCTGGCGGAAACTTATGCCTGTACCTGATTCACACCCTGCTCAGACCGATACTTACACACGGCTCAAGTACCCGCGGCGCGCGCGCTTGATTCAAAGCCTTTGGGCGCTGCTCATCCTGTTCAACCTGCTGACATTTTGTGTGGCGTTAGTCAACTATGCGCACGGCCTGCGCACAGGCTGTTTGTGCGTGGCGCTCAATCTGGTCGATACGCAAAATGGCCTCATCATCTTGCGCCCGAACCCCAATGGCCCGGCGGCGGGGTTGATTCAGGACGGGGATGTGCTGTTGGCCGTGGACGGCATGACTTTAGCGCCGGGAACAAGCCCCAGCCAGGCGATCGTGCCTATTGATAATCAAGCGGCAGGCACGCCCCTCACGCTGACAGTGCAAACAGGCGAAGCGCCCGCGCGCGATGTCACGCTGGTGCGTGACTCCGGTAACTGGCTGATCGGCGGCGCGATACTGCTGGGCATGCCCTTTCAGGCAGCCTACATCTACGCCCTGGCGCTGGAAATCGTGATCATGGGAGTCACGCTGTTCGTCGTGGGTTTGATTGCCTGGCGGCGCGCCGACGACTGGATGGCGCTTTACGCCGCGCTGGCCATGATGATCGCCATGATCATTTTCGGCCAAGCGCTGCCCAACCTCGATAATGCTGCCAACAGTTTTCGCGTGCTTTACTTCATTGCTGGCAGCACGCTTGCGCTGGGCTTCGGCTTGCTGTTTCCAGATGGTCGATTTCGTCCCCGCTGGACGCTGCTGCTGCTGATCGTGTATCCGCTGTGGTCGGCGGCCATTAATTTTGATCTGCTCTCCCCGCTGGCCAGCACCGCCGGAAATCTGGTGCTGGCGGTGCTCTACAGCGCGTTGTTTGTGCATCGCTTCCGCAGCTTCATGACCCCCACCCAGCGCCAACAGACGAAATGGGCAGGTCTGGGCATTGTCATTGCGTTTCTGAGTAACACCCTGTATCCGCTGAGCCTCGAACTGGTCAGAAACGCCGCACCGCTCGATACACTGCGCCTGTTCTTTTTCTTCGTTTACCCGCTTTCTACGCTGCTGACGCTGGCGCTGCCGCTGGGCTTTGCCTTCGCCATGCTGCGCTACCGGCTGTACGATGTCGATCTGGCGATTAATCGCGGTCTGGTCTACGGGCTGGTGACGCTGGGGCTGGGCGCGCTGTTCGTGGCGATCTTTTGGGGCGCGCAGGCGGCGCTGGGCGCGCTGTGGGGCGCGGAGCAAGCGGGCGCGGCGATCGCGGTCAGCGCGGCAGTGACAGCGCTGCTCTTCAACCCGGCACGCAAGCGAGTGCAGCATGTCATTGACCGACGTTTTTATGGTTTTCGCTTCGATCTCAATGAACTCGCGGCAGGGCAAAAAATGCCCGCAGTGAAAAATCCCGGCCTGCTCACTGGGCGCACCCTGGGCAGCTATCAGGTGCTCGGCGTGTTGGGGCGCGGCGGCATGGGTGAAGTCTATCAGGGCGTAGGCGCAGGCCAGACCGTGGCGCTCAAGATTTTGCCCGCAGAGCTGGCGGGAGAAGACGCCTTCCGCCGCCGTTTCGCCCGCGAGGCGCAAACGCTCGCCAGCCTCGATCATCCCAATATCGTCAAAGTTTACAGCTCTGGCGAGAGCGATGGCGTCATCTATATGGCGATGGAATTTGTGCAGGGGCGGGAATTAAGCGCTTGGCTGCAAGAGCGCAGCCAATTTTCCTTGGCCGAAACGCGCCAGTTTGTCCAGGATTGCGCGGCGGCGCTGGATTATGCCCACGGGCAGGGACTCGTTCACCGCGACATCAAGCCCTCCAACATCATGCTGCGCGAAGCCCAGGGGCGCTTACAGGCTGTGCTGATGGACTTCGGCATTGCCAAGATTCGCGACGCGCGCACCGCGCTGACCGGCACGGGCGCCGTTGGCACGATTGACTATATGGCGCCAGAGCAGATTCTGGCAGCCAAAGAAGTCGATCATCGCGCCGATATTTATGCCTTAGGGGTGGTGCTGTACGAAATGCTGACCGGCGACAAGCCGTTCAAAGGCAGCGCCGGGCAGGTGTTGTTCGCCCATTTGCAGCAGCCGCCGCCCGACCCGCGCGCAACACATGAACACATCCCGGCAGCAGCGGCGCAAGCGGTGCTGCGCGCGCTCGCCAAGAATCCAGACGATCGGTATAGCAGCGTGGGCGAACTGGCGGCGGCATTGGCCTGAGATGCCGCTGGCGCAGCAGATCAGCCGCGGCGGCTAAACCCACTTCCTCACAGCGCACGATATCCACCCCGCGCATTCGAAGCTGAACGGCCACGGCTTTTGCGATAGGAGTATCCGTATAAAATTTCAGCGCCACAAGCCAGCGCCCCGGAATGCTCTTTTTCGTCTCGTAAAGGTATTATGTCATAACAAGCATCTGCCAAGTACAACGGCGCGGCCTGGCGCCCCGTTTTTTGCGTGCCTGTGTGGGGGGAGTATGGCGAGGGGTGGCGCGGCGGGCGCTTAATACAGCGTCGTGTTGGGCGTGCGCCAATAGCGCGCGCCGTCTTTGTCGCGGTTCAGCAGGCCGCCCTCGAACATTTCGCGCCGCAGCAGCGCCCAATCCGCGAAGGTATGCCACTGTTTTAAGAGATCGTTGACCTCTTTTTCGCTGTAGGCGCGCCCGGTCTCAAATTTCGAGGCCAGGTATTCCAGCGCCGCGCGCTGAAGCTGGCGTTTGCGCGCCGGCCATTCTTTCAGCCGGCCTTCATCATCGATATACGTGCTCAATTCAGCGGGGATGTCCATAAACGCCACCTCAATCATCATACGACAGCGGCACATCCAGCCGCAGCCAGGTGCGCCCGATACGAAACAGCGTGCCGGGGCGCAGATGCGTGCGCCCGCTGAGCGGCTCTTTGTCTTTTTCGACATACGTGCCGTTGCGGCTGCCCTCGTCTTCCAGCCAGAAAGAGAGCACAAAGGGCGCGCTGCCCGTGTCGCTGGCCGTGATGGGCGTGGACATGCAGCCCAGACGGGCGTGCAGGCGCGACACCTGATTGTCGAACGACAGATAAATTTCGCAGCCCTCGCGCCGGCCAATGTGCAAAATACGTTCTTCGCCCGGTTCGGGCTGCTCGAAGCCCAGTTTTTTGCCGTCCAGCGGGCCGCTCATGAAGGTCACGGAAATCTCTTTTTTCATACGCATCGTTTTACCACTTTTCCCAGCGCACCACCTGTTGCAGCGGCCTGCGCCCGCCCATCTGCGCCGGCACAAAATCGGGCGCGGGATAGCCGAAGGACAGCGCCGCGTAAAAATTCATCTCGGCGGGCACGCCCAACAGCGTTTTGGCGCGCTCGGCGTCATAAATCGCGGCGATACACGAGCCGACGCCCATTTCCCACGCCGCCAACTGCAAATACGCGGCGGCCTGCCCCAGATCGAAGCTGTTCCAGGCGGTGGTTTTTGTGCCGACCAGGGCGACAGCAAAATCCGCGCCCGCCAGATGCCCGGCGTAATCCCCCGTGGTGGCGAGCGCAGCCAGCGTGTTTTTGTCGCGGATGACGATAAACTGCCAGGGCTGCGTGTTTTTGCTGCTCTGGGCGCGCCGCCCGGCGTCGAGAATTTTTTACAGCACGTCTGGCGGCACAGGCTGATCGCTGAACAGCCGCACCGCGCGTTTGCTGCGAATCGCGTCGTAAACATCCATCGGGTTTATTCCCCTTTATCCAACTTACTGCGCACCTGCCGCACTTTTTCCAGCGTCGGCTCGTGATGCGGGTCGATGTGCAGCGCGCGCTCGAATTTTTCCAGCGCCTCGCGCCAGTGTTCGATCTGCATCAGCCCTTCGCCATAATTATGCCAGAACCAGACATCGTTCGCATCATAGGCCACGGCCAGATCATAGCAGGCCAGCGCTTCCTGCCAGCGTCCCAAGGAAACCAGCGCCAATCCCTGCCCGTTCCACGCCCAGGCATAGGTGTTATCCAGTTCGAGCGCTCTTTTGTAGCTGTCCACCGCGTCTTCATAGTTGCCCAGCCGCCGCTGCACCTGCCCGCGCCGCGCCCACGTCGTCGGGTTGTGCGGCGCCACGCGCGTGGCCTGGTCGTCCACGGCGAGCGCTTCCGTCTTGCGCTGCAAATCGAGCAGCACGTCAATCTGATTGATATAGTACCAGACAACATGCGGGTCTTCCTGCACCGCGCGCTCATAACTGACCAGCGCTTCTTCGCGCCGCCCCATCTCTTTGAGCGTCAGCCCGCGCCCGTTCCACGCCCAGGCATAATGCGGATTGAGCGCGATAGCGCGATCATACGAATCGAGCGATTCGGGCTGTTTGTCCATACGCCGCAGGACTTGCCCGCGCTTGGCCCAGCTTTCGCTGTGGCTGCTGTTAAGTTCCAGCGCTTTTTCTAGCGCGTTGAGCGCGTCGCTCACCCGGTTGAGCGCGATCAGCTCATCGGCATAGTTGTACCAGTACCACACATCCTGCTGATTGGATTCGATGGCTTTGGCAAAACACAGCAGCGCTTCTTCGTGGCGTCCCAGCGCGCTGAGCGTCAGCCCGCGCCCGCTCCACGCCCAACCATAGCTCGCATCGAGTTCGACGGCGCGCGTATAACTGTGCAGCGCTTCTTCCAGCTTGTTCAGGCGGCGCAGCACCTGCCCATATTTGGCCCAGATCTGCGGGTTGCGGTTGTCGAGCCGCAGCGCCTGCTCCAGCAGTTCCAGCGCTTCGTTAAAGCGGTCAAGCTGCGAGAGCATATCGGTCTGCTTATACAGATAATAGGCTTCGTTGGGGGCGGTAGCGCTGGCGCGGCGGTAGGTATCGAGCGCTTCCTGATAGCGCCCCATCAATTCCAGCGTCATGCCCTGCTCGTTCCAGGCCCAGGCATAATCCGGCGCGATGCGTGTAGCCTGCGCCGCGGTTTCCAGCGCCTCGTCGTAGCGCTTGAGGTTGCGCAGCGTATTGCTCAGGCGCGCCCAACTGCGCGCGTGGCGTGGGTTGATCTCGGTGGCTTTTTGCAGCAGCGGCAGCGCTTCCTGAAAGCGGCTGAGCATCACCAGCACGTTGCCGCGATTATACCAGTGCCAGACATCGCTCGAATTGTGTTTGGTAGCCTCTTCATAGCACTTGAGCGCTTCTTCATAGCGCGCCAACTGTTCCAGCACGATGCCTTTGCCGTTGATGGCCCAGGCGTAATCCGGCTGCAACGTGATGGCTTTGTCGTATGCCTCCAGCGCCTCGTGATAGCGGCGCACATAGCGCATGACCTGCCCCAGTTTGGCCCAACTGAAAGCGTGCGCCGGGTCGGTGCGCACGGCTTCCTGCGCGGGCGCAACGGCTTCCTGATACTGGCCCAGTTCCACCAGCATTTCTGTCAGGTTGTACCAGTGCCAGACTTCGTTCGGCTGGTAGCGCGCCGCGCGCTTGAAGGACATCAGCGCGTCTTTCAGCCGTCCCAGCGCTTTGAGCGCCAGCCCACAGCCGTTGTGTGCCCAGGCATAAGTCGGGTCGAGCTTGATAGCGCGCTCATAGGCGAACACGGCGGCGGGGAAGTCGTGCAGCAGGCGGCGAATCTGGCCGAGCTTGGCCCAACTGTTAGGATGCGCCGGGTCGATCTTCAGCGCGCGTTCCAGCACCGGGATGGCGTCGTTATAGCGCCCGATGGTTTGCAGCACGTCCGCATAGTTGTACCAGTACCAGACATCGTTGGGATTGATTTGTGTCGCGCGCTCGAAGCAGCGCAGGGCTTCTTCGTGGCGGTTCAGCCGTTCCAGAATGATGCCTTTGCCGTTCCAGGCCCAGGCATAGTTGGGCTGTAATTCCAGCGCTTTGTCATAACACGCCAGCGAATCGCCGTAGCGTTCCAGCAGGCGCAGCGTGCGCCCTTTGCGCGCATAAGCCCAGGCGTAATCGGTTTGCAGGCCGATAGCCTGATCGTAAGCGGCCAGCGCTTCTTCATAGCGTCCCAGTTCGGTCAGCGAATAGCCTTTGTCCATCAGCTCGCGCGCTTCGAGCTGCGGCCCGGTGACTTCCAGCACGGGCATATCGCCCAGCGTATCGTTGTAGATGGCCGAAAGCTCCAGCACGATTTCGCCCCACGACTGCGGGCGTTCACGCGGGTCTTTTTCCAGGCAGCCCAGCACCAGTTCGCGCAGGCGCGGCGGAATCTGGCGTGTGTGCGGCGCTTCGAAGAGCGGGCGATCATGCACATGGGCCTGCAGCCAGGCTTCGAACTTGCGCATCTTAAACACATACTGGCCGGTGAGCATCTCGTACAGCACGCAGCCGAAGGCGTAGATATCCGAACGCAGATCCACCGCCCGTGCCTGGCACTGTTCGGGCGACATATACGGCGCCGTCCCGACCACCGCGCCGATTTTCGTCAGGCGCACGCTGCGCTCTTCCGACGAGGAATCATCTTCTACCGGGCCGGGAATGTCGTCCCATTCCAGCGAGCGCACCAGCCCGAAATCGGTGACTTTGGCGATGCTGTCGTGCGTGACCAGAATATTGGCCGGCTTGAGATCGCGATGCACCAGGCCGGGCACCTTGAGCATAGCGTGCTGCATCCCGGCGGCGATCTGCAAGCCGAATTCGATCGATTGGCGCAGGTCAAGCCGGCGGTGGTCGATCCAGCTTTTCAGGTCGGGGCCGAGTCCTTCTGGCCCGCTGATGTGTTCGAGGATGATGTGCGGGCGGTTGGCGATGTTTTGCACCAGCCGCGCCTGCACGATATGCCGATGTTTTTCCAGCCGAATCCAGGTGAGGGCTTCCTGTTCAAAGCGCGCGACGGCGCGTTCGTTGTTCAAAAAGCGGCTCTGGAAAGTCTTGATAGCGACCGGTTCGCGGTTTTCGTGGTCGTAGCACAGGTAGACCACGCCCATGCCGCCGAAGCGCACATCGGCCACTTCGTAGCGGCCTTCGATGCGGCTGCCGACACGAAAATCGCTGCTGCGCTCGTCGGCAGGGGCGGCTTTTTGCCCCAGCAGAATGATCGACGACGGGCGCGAATCGCTGGCGTTGGGTTCGGCGGAGGTAAAAGAAAGCGACAATTTTTCTTCGATGCGCGTTTCGTCCGGGCGGCTGGCGTCGTCGATCATTTCCATCGAGAGCGCCGCGACATCCACGCCGTAATCGGCCACCGTCGCCAGCGGGTCAACATAGGGTTCGGAAAGATCGGCGGAAATCGTGCGCTGCTCGTCGGTAATCATCGTGCCCGGCGCCAGCGGTTCGGCGCCGCGGTACAGCGCCAGCAGTTCGGCAATGGTGCGTTCCAGCGCTTTGGGCGGCGTTTCGGGCAGGATGCTGGTGCGCGCCGGGTCGCTGTCCTCGTCTTCGGCCAGCGCCCACAGCGCCACCGCCAGATTGCGGCGGTTGGGGAAGGTTTTGGCGACATCGACCAGCCAGGAGACAAATTCCTCGATGGCGCGCTGCGCGCGTTTGCGGTCAATGTCGTTTTTGGCGCGCTGCGCGGCGCGGCGGTAGGCCAGCAGCGTTTTGCCGGCGTAAAACACCAGCAGGCGGTTGTCTTTGCTCAGCGTTTTTTGCGCGCACAGGTCGCCCAGCATGAAGGCATCGTTGATGTCCTCGCGCCGCAGCGCCAGGCGGCCCGCCGCGCGGATAGCGGTATCCGGGTCGCTGGCGAACGGGTCGTTGTGGTCGCCGGCATGGCGTTTGCGCAGCAGTGTGCGCTGTTCGTCGTCCGTCAGCTTTGGCGGCTGGCGGTTGGTGAGTGGTGGGAACATAGGCTCGTTTACGGAACACATTTGCAACAGCGCTAGACTATACCGAAAAAGCGGGCAAGATGCACATGGGCAGCCTGCCCACAAGCAGCCCATACCCCCTGCATCAAAATATAATAATGCACAATAATCGACCCCTATCCCCCGTCCCCCTTTCCCCGCAAGCACACAAAGGGGGAGCAAAGACGGAAATACGCGCGCTTTTAGCCCCTCTCCGCTGCCGGGGAGGGGTTGGGGTGGGGTCACCCACCAACAAAACAGGGGGCGAACCTGTGCGGCTCGCCCCCTGTTTTGACTTGCCAACGGCAACCTCGTTGTTTTACGGCATCTGCGGCAGCGGTTGGCGCGCGCGCTGCACCGCGCCCGGCACATCCAGCAGGCGCATCAGATATTCGCGCACATTCTCGACTTTAGGCATAGGCAGTTGCCGCAGCGGCTGCAAGAACTGCATCGTCAGCCCGCCTTCAGAGATAATGGTGTTGAGCGTGTTGGCCAGCCCGTTGAACTGCTGCACCACGACGTTCAGGTAATTGTCGTCCGCCGTCACTTTCCAGAACTCCACCGACGCCAGCAGCGCTTCGAACCAGTGCAGCAGATCGCCAACTTTGTAGCGGTAATCGGGGTCATTGCCCAGATCGCGTTCTTCGATCTCGTTCAGCAGCGTGCGCATCTGTGTCAGCAGCGTGCGCGGCTGGATATCCAGCGGCAGCGCGCAGTCTTCGATGTACTGCGCGTAATCGAAGAATTCCGGCTTGCGAATTTCGCTCGGCTTGGCGTTGATCTCGTTGTGATTGATTTCGACGAACAGTTCGCGCCGCATCTGTTCCACACGCACTGCCGGGTCGATGCGCTGCGTCGCGCTGAGATAGCGTTCGGCGTGTTTTTCCGACATAAAGGTGTTGATGGTGTAGTGGCCGTCGAACACCGGCAGAATGAAGGAGTCGATGGCCGCTTTGCCGATCCACGATTCTTTCAGGAAGCCCTTAGAGCCGGCCACCAGCAGGTTCTTGCCCAGCAGTTCGTTGATGCGCAGCAGCAGCCACGATTTGAGCATCGTGCCGTGGAACTGCAAGAAGCTGCCGCCGTTAAAGACCATCGCGCGGTGGAAGACAAAATCGTAAAACGCCGCTTGCAGGCTGATATTGTACATCTGGCGGAAAACGTTGTTGAAGTTCAGCGGGTGATCGCCGAAAATCTTCTTCTTCGCCAGGTGTTCGATAGCCGGCGGCACAGCGCGCTTCAACATCTGCACGCCGACATAGGTGCATTGATACTTGCTGGGCATGGCCATGCGCTGGATAATGCTCAGCCCGTGCCCGGCCTTGCCCAGCAGCGTGCCGGGACCGTCGATCTGGTACTTGGTCAGCACCATGTTTTCCAGCACATGCGCCGGCAGTCGTTCCCAACTGTGGGTGCTGCTGCGCGGCACCAGGAACAGCGACAGCGAGCGCGGCCCGTCCTGCGTCGGATCGATTTTGGCGACGACGATGTGATAATCGCCGTGATACGAGTTGTTAATCAGCCACTTCTGGCCTTTGATATGATACTGCCGCCCGCTGCTATCGCCGGGAATGGGCGTGGCGGTGGTGCGCACGCTCAGCAAATCTGAGCCGCTGTGTTCTTCGGTCCAGCCCAGCGTAAAAATGCCATCCTTGCATTTTTCGGCCAGCTCATGTTCATCCGCCGCCAGCAGCAGTTGGTAGGCCAGCATACTGGCGCCCGCCGCGATCAGATAGCTGGGATCATCGTCGAACAGTTCTGTGCTCATATGCATCGCGCTGAGCAGTTGAAATTCCGGGAAGATGCGATCATAGACACGGCGCATCATCCGCCGCAGATAATCGAAGTCTACGATTTTGCCGAACTGTGGATCCTGAATTAACACGTTGCCATCCCTTTATATAACGAACAAAGCTTGGTGTCTGCTGATTGCGAGAACTTTCACAAGATAAACCCCTATCATAACAAATCCGTCGCGATTCGAGTATACACAAGGACGAAAATCATCTCAAATAGGTTGCAGGTGTCCTGGCAAAAACGCGGCGGCTGGCGATCGTGCCGCGTTTATTGCTCGTGCGGCGTGACTTGCAGCGCCGATTGCGCCCCATTATGCTGTCAAATCACCTGATCAAGCGTGCTGTAGCGCAAACGCCGCGATTTCGGCTACACTGTTTTCATCTGAATCCAACAGCCTGTAGTGGGGATGAGACGTTGAAACTGCAAAACAAGGTGGTCTTGATTACCGGCGCGGCTTCCGGCATTGGCCGTGCGGCAGCGCTGCTGATGGCCGACGAAGGCGCGCGCATCATGGTTTCTGACATCAACGCAGAGGGCGGCGCGGAAACGGTGCAGCGGATTACGGCACGCGGCGGCCAGGCACAGTTCTGCCGCTGCGATGTCGCCAAAGCAGGCGAAGTCCAGGCGCTGGTCGAAGCGACGGTCGCCGCCTTCGGGCAGTTGAACTGCGCCGTGAACAACGCCGGCGTCGGCGGCAAGCTGGCGCGCACCCACGAACAGACCGAAGACACCTGGGATCTGGTGATGAATGTCAACCTCAAGGGCGTGTGGCTGTGCATGAAGTACGAGATTCCACACCTGATCGAAGCCGGCGGCGGCAGCATCGTCAATGTAGCCTCGCTGGCCGGCCTGATCGGCTTTCCCTACGGCCAGATTTACGGCGCCAGCAAACACGGCGTTTTGGGGCTGACCAAAGGCGCGGCGCTGGAATACGCCCGGCGCGGGCTGCGCATCAACGCCGTCTGCCCCGGTTTCACCGATACGGCGATGGTCGCCGAAATGGACTCGGTGGCCTCGCGCCAGCTTCAGGGCAGCATCGCCATTCACCCTATGAAGCGTCTGGGCACGGCCGAAGAAATCGCCGCCGCGATTTTGTGGCTTTGCAGCGATGACGCCTCGTTCGTCAACGGCCACGCGCTGAGCGTGGATGGCGGCGCGGCCATCCAATAGCCCGGCTAGACCTGCGAATACAAACGCCCGCCGAACTCGGTCACCAGCCGGTTATCGAGTTCGTCGGCGTAGCGCGCCACCAGCGTGATGATATTGTTGGCTTCCACGTCGTCCATGCCTTCCAGCGGGCGTTCGCTGTAGACATACACCACATCCTGAAACACGCCGATGGCGGCGTTGGTCAACTGCAAGTTCAGCTCCAGCAGATAGCGATACAGCGGCAGCAGCCCGCTGCTGGGCAGATGCATCAGCGGCGCCAGCACCTGCAAGTTGCCCGCCGTGCCCTGCTGCGTGACGTAGACCTCGATGATCGCCGAACCGCGCTGAAAGCTCCAGCCGAAATCGCGCCCGGTTTTCATGCGCGCAGCCTGCGGGTCAACCCCAATGTTCTTAAGAATCTGCTCGACAGTCGCGGCGTGCGCGCCAATCAGGTTGCCTGTCCCGCGTTTACGCCCAAAAGGCAGCACCATACACTTTCCCCTTGAAAATAGCTGTTAGCGATCAGCTTTTAGCGGTTAGCAAAAAAACAAAATCGACCGTGAAGATACCACAAGCGCAAAGGAAAACCCATTTTCCTCCCCTGTGGCCAACCTTCGCTCACAAGCCCCCTTCATCCCTGTCAGATTTTCACCGTGCCGCCGCAGCGCAGGCAGCGATCGCCATAAATCCCGGAACGCGAGCCGCAGTGCGGGCAGGCGCTCACGTTGTTTTCGCCGTACAGCGTGTCGGCTTGCGCCACCGGAAAGCGCGTGATCTCGCTGGCGTGCGGCAGCACTGTCCCGCAGTACTCGCAGTAAAATCCGCGCACGCTCGGCGCGCGGCTCAGCCCGCCGCAGGCCGGGCAGTACACGCGGTTCGCGTCGGCGCGCAGTTCGTTGACATAATATTCCAGCGCGCGCAGAATGGCGTTGATATGCAGCCCAAAAAGGTGCTGCGAGCTGCGGCTGCTGTTGCGCGTCAACATGCCCACCAGATAATTGCGATCATCGAACACCGGGTTGCCGCCGGCGTCGATCAGCTTTTCGATCGTCGTGGGGAACCAATGCGGCGCGAGCAGGCGTTTCGTCGGGCGCTGGCGTCCGGTTAAGCGCTGGCCGCTGGCGGTCAGCGCCACCAGAGTCGTATTATCCGCCACCTGCGCGGCAGAGGTAATGGGCATCACTTCGGTCGTCATCGGCGCGACCAGCATCACGAACGCCAGATCCATCTCGCTGTAGCTGCGCACGACACGCCCGGAAACCTGCCGCCCGGCTTCGACCTCAATCGTCACGGTTTCGGCGCTGCCGACAACATACCGTGTTGTCGCCAGCAGCCCATCGCGCGTGATAAAAAAGCCCGACCCCGCGCCGTTGGGGCCGCCGATCACCGCGCACACCCGGTAGGCGCTGTGCTGCGCGGCCTGCGCGCTGTTGGCGGGCTGCGGCGTGATAGGCATCGTCGTGGCCACGCTGGCGGGATACCCGGACTCTGAATAGCGCGGCGGCGGCGCGGGCTGTGGCGCGCTGGGCGCGGGATACGCGGGCGCCGCCGGAGCAGCCGGCGCGGGTGGCAGCGTGGCCGCCAGCAGTATGCCCAGACGTTGTTTGGCCTGTTCGTTGCCCGGTTCGGCCAGCAGCGCGTCGTTGTAGCAGCCAATTTTGAACTGGCGATCATCACTGGTTTCGGCCAGCCAGATCAGCGTCACCGCGCGCACATTGCCCGTCACCAGCTCGTTGCGCAGCGCGATGCGCAGCAAGCGTGCGCCTTCCTCTTTTTTCCCGGCCTGAATCGCCGCGATTCCCTGTTCAATATCGCGAAACGGCATAACCCTGCTTTCCCCTTATCGCCGGCCCACTCCCTTATTCTACAGCGTTTGCCCGCCGCTTGTAAAAAGCCGTGCGCCACGAATCAAAACGCCCTGTGTTTGCGCACAGGGCGTGGGTATCAACGGCCAGCGCCTCAAGCCATCGGCACCGCTTTTTCTGTCTCCATGATGGCCTCAAATTCAGGACGATCCAGCGTTTCGCGCTCGATCAACGCCTGGGCGATTTTTGCCAGCTTGTCATGATTCGTGCGCAGCAGCGTTATCGCGCGCTCATAGGCCGTTGTCACGATGCGGTTGACTTCGCCGTCGATCTCTTCCGCCGCGTGTTCGCTGTAATCGCGCTGTTCGTACAGTTCGCGCCCCAAAAACAGCGACCCGCCGCCGCCGCCGAAGGTGCGCGGCCCCATCTTTTCGCTCATGCCATACTGCGTGACCATCGCCCGCGCGATTTGCGTCACCTGCTGCAAATCGTTGCTGGCGCCGGTGGTGAACTGCTTGAAGATGATTTCTTCTGCCGCGCGCCCGCCCAGCGCCGCCGCGATGGTGTCTTCGAACCATTGGCGCGGACGCAGCCCAAAGTCACCGTTTTCCGGCAGCGACAGCACATAGCCCCCGGCACGCCCACGCGGCACCACCGTGATCTTATGTACCGGGTCGGTATGTTGCAGCAGATGGAACAGTATCGCGTGGCCGGCTTCGTGATAGGCGATCACGCGCTTCTGCTGTTCGGAGATCACGCGCGACTTGCGTTCCGGCCCCATGATCGAGCGTTCCATGCTTTCTTGCAGTTCGCTCATGCCGATGGTCTTTTTGTTGCGCCGCGCCGCCAGAATCGCCGCCTCGTTAATCAGGTTTTCCAGATCCGCCCCGCTGAAACCGGGCGTGATCTTGGCGATAGCTTCCAGATCGACATCGCTCCCCAGCGGTTTGCCCTTGGCGTGGACTTGCAGAATCTCCATCCGCCCCTTGATGTCCGGGTTGTCCATCGTGACCTTGCGGTCAAAACGTCCCGGACGCAGCAGCGCCGGGTCGAGGATGTCGGGGCGGTTGGTGGCGGCGATGATAATCAGGTTGGTGCCGGTCTCGAAGCCGTCCATTTCTACCAGAATTTGATTCAGCGTTTGCTCGCGTTCGTCGTGGCCGCCGCCCAGCCCCGCGCCGCGATGCCGGCCCACAGCGTCGATTTCGTCCACGAAGATGATGGCCGGCGCTTCGGCTTTGGCGCGCTCAAACAGGTCGCGCACGCGCGATGCGCCCACGCCCACGAACATCTCCACGAATTCCGAGCCGGAGATGCTGAAGAACGGCACACCGGCTTCGCCCGCCACAGCGCGCGCCAGCAGCGTTTTGCCCGTGCCGGGCGGCCCGACCATCAGCACGCCTTTGGGCACGCGCGCCCCCAAACGGATGAACTTTTCCGGCTCTTTGAGGAATTCGACGATTTCTTTCAGTTCTTCTTTGGCTTCTTCCGCGCCGGCCACATCGGCGAACGTCACCTGCGGACGTTCCATATCGCGGGTGACGCGCGCCCGGCTGCGGCCAAAGCTCATGGCCTGATCCTGACCCATGCGCACCGAGCGCATCATGCGCCACAGCAGCCAGATGATGATCAGCGTGGGCACGATAGCGATCATCAGTTGGAACAGAAGCGTCGCGCTGTTATCGCCCTTCTGCTCCTGATACTCAATCGTCGCCAACTGCAACGCATCCACGCCGAAGGTTTGCAGCGCTTCGAACAGATCGGTTTCGCGTTCTTTGTAGTAGGTCAGCACCGAACCATCGTTCAGACGCACAAAAACATCGTTGCCGCCGCGCACGGTGATCGAACGCACATTATCGCTTTCGATCTGCGCCACCAGTTGGTTGAGCGTGATGCGCTGGCCTTGCGATAGGTTATTAGGGTTGAAGAGGTAAAGGAAGAACACCAGCAGCGCTACTCCGCCCGCCACAATCCAGAAACGCTGCGCGTTTTTGCCAGACAGGGGGGAATTATCGTTGCTATTGTTCTGATTATCGGGGGGTTTGTTATTCACACTAAAGCTCCAGAAACCAGGCTATTGAGGGGGTGTCTCAACATTTGATAGTACACGTAGAGCGGGATAGGGTCAATAGACCGCCATGAACGCTGCGTTAGAGTTATCCCGTCTGCGCTTCATATTACGTCTTACATTTTTTTGGAAATTTTTCCGATCACCTATACGCCGCGCAACCTGCATCGTCTATAATAATGGATATAATAGGTAAAGGTCTCATGAACAGGGATTATTGGGAGGTGTTGGCAGTGATGGAATGTCCTAATTGTAAACGGCAGGTGCCAGAGAACTCCAAAATCTGCGCCTACTGCGGGTCACTGCTCGAAGTTCCGCAGACCAACACCCGCGCCCTGAACGATCCCGACTTCGAAGACAGCGTGCCGCGCTGGGGGACGGCGCGTTTTAACGCCCGCATGAATCTGGTGCTGACGGTGCATGATACCAGCACAGCCTTTGTCTTTGACGCTGAACGTATCGAAGAACTGGTCATCGGTCGGCAGGATCCGACCACCGGTATTTCGCCCGACATTGATCTGCGCGATCATGGCGCGGTGGAAAAAGGCGTTTCGCGCCGCCACGCGACGATTGTGCGCCGCAACGGTTCGCTGAGCATTGTCGATCAGGGCAGTCCCAACGGCACCTATCTCAATGGCCAGCGCTTGATCGCCAACCAGCCGCGCGTGCTGCGCGATGGCGACGATGTGCGCCTGGGGCATCTGGTGTTGCGTGTGACTTTCGAACGCGCGGCGACTCCCAACGTCTAACGATGAGCGAGCGCACCAATGAACAGTGGGTCGCCGATCTGCACGGCGCGCCCGGCGTACAGGCACAAGCGCTGGAGGATTTGCGTATGCGCCTCCAGCGCAGCATTCTTTATTACCTCAGCCACGAACGCAGCGACCTGGCTTCGCGTTCCAGCCAGGAATTGTCGCAGATGGCCGACGATCTGGCGCAGGACGCCACGCTGCGCGTCATGGAAAATCTGAGCACGTTTCGTGGCGACAGTCGCTTTACGACCTGGGCCAACAAAATCGCCGTGCGCCTGGCGATCAGCGAACTGCGGCGCGTCCGCCACAAAGATTTCAGCCTGGATGACATGACGGCTGACGGCGATCTCCAGATCGAAAACACCACCGTCTCCGCCCTCAACGGCACCACCCCGCCCGACCCCGAACGCGCCACCGAACGCGCCGAAGTCCTGCAAAAAATCGACCAGGCCCTCAGCGAAGTTCTGACGCCGCGCCAGTATCAGGCGCTCGTCGCCATCGCCATGCGCGATATACCGATGGATGTGGTGGCCGAGCAGATGGGCAGCAACCGCAACGCGCTCTACAAGCTGCTGCACGACGCGCGGCGCAAGCTGCGCCTGTATCTCGAATCGCAGGATTTGCCTATTGACTATATGCTGGAATTATTTCATTGACCCGCGGCTGATGTAAGAAGCAGCCTTATGCCGGCGTCAAATCTACAGCGCAGAAGAATGAAGGTGCGCCCATGAGTACGAATCCCGCTATGCAGCGCTTGGTTGATTTTTTATGTGGTTCCACCTCCAGCGATGAAATCATCGACATGGATTGCAACATGTGCTGCGAGCAGTTGGCCTGCCTGGCCGAACAGGTAGCCGCCGGCGCACGCCTGGCCGATCTGCGGCCTGATCTGGAAGCACATTTCCACACCTGGCCGGATTCGGCAGAAGAATTTTATGCGCTGGTGGCGATTCTGCGCGCCGAAGCCAGCGGCACCTTGCAGGAATAAGACGCCCGGCTGTCACGTTTTGCCCGTTGCTCGATACTTATACATCCTGAAGCCAGAGAGTCGCTCATCAAAGCCAGGCGCATTCGTGGGCATTCTGCCCGTGCTGATCGACTAACTGCTAAAAGCCATTCGCTATCCTGGAGGAGTTCCTATGCCCAAGAAAGTACGTGTCGCCATCATCGGCGGCGGCCCCGCCGGCCTGACCGCCGCGCTGTATACCGCCCGCGCTCAGCTCAGCACCGTCGTCTTTGTCGGCGATCGGCTGGGCGGGCAAATTGCCAGCACTGATGAAGTCGATAATTATCCCGGCTTCCCGGAGGGTATCACCGGCCCCGATCTGGCCGAACGCATGAAGACGCAGGCCGAACGTTTCGGCGCGCACTTCGTCTGGGACCTGGTGCAGGCAGTCGATTTCAGCAGCGGTTCGCCCTTCCGCATCAAAAGCACCGACGAAGAGTATCTGGCCGACGCCGTGATCGTCACCATCGGCGCCAGCCCGCGCAAGCTGGGCGTGCCCGGCGAAGAACAGTTCACCGCCCGCGGCGTCAGTTGGTGCGCGACCTGCGATGGCTGGTTCTTCCGCGGCAAAGACATCATTGTCGTCGGCGGCGGCGATTCGGCGCTGCAAGAAGGCATCTTCCTGACCAAATTCGCCAATTCGGTGAACATCGTCCACCGCCGCGACGAACTGCGCGCCAGTGTGGCCTTGCAGACGCGCGCCAAAAACAATGAGAAAATCAAGTTCACCTGGAACACGGTGATCGACGAGATCAAGGGCAACGGCAAGGTGAGCGGCGTCGTGCTGCGCGATCTGCAAAGCGGCCAGCGCCAGGAAGTGCCGGTAGACGGTGTTTTCATCTTCATCGGCCACGACCCCAACAGCGACCTGTTCAAGGGGCAGATCGCCATGGACAACGACGGCTACTTCCTGATCGACTCCCACATGCGCACCAGCGTCGAAGGCGTGTTCGCGGCGGGCGAGATCGCCGATCACACATGGAAGCAGGCGGCGACTTCGGTGGGGCAGGGCTGCGCGGCCGCCATGAGCACTATCCACTGGCTGGAAGAACACGAAGCCACGCTGCAAGCGCTGGAAGCCGAAGCCCTCGGTTAGTCAGAAAAAACAAAGAGGCGCGGAGTCCCACGCCTCTTTTCGATTCTACGCTGTGTTCACGGTTTGTCGCGCGTAGTTAAGCTTGCAGCGGCAGATACAAATCCAGCACCAATTCATCTTCCGGCAGGTCGATGAACTGCACATGCTCTTCCAGCCACTGCTCTTCGCCGTATTGATAGCTGCTGGTCTTCAGCCAGTTCGTGAAGCGCATCCACGTTCCCGGAATCTGCTCGACGCCTTTGACGCGCGCCACCGCGTAGCGCCCACCGGGAAAGTCTTTCACCGTCACGATGCTGTCGGACTGCACCTGTGGCCCCACCGTCATCCACACTTCATAGTCATGCTCGATATGGTCTGCGCGCCTGACGTTGAAGCCGAAAAAGCGCGGCGCAGGCGCGGCCTTCAGCAGCCCTTGCGCGCGCCCCCAGTCCAGCAGCGCTTTCCAGCCCGCTAGTTCCGGTGTCTTGCCCCGCCCGATCAGGCTGGCAACGCGCAGTGGTTCCAGCGTCACCAGACGCACACTCAAGGCGCCGGCCTGTGTTTTGTGCGACAACATGGTTTCTGCTCCTTTTTTCAAACTAGAGAAACCGATCGCACACTCATTCTAGGCCAAATATTTTCGCCGGATGTTGCGGGTTTGGCCGCCAAAAATCACAGGCGCTAACCGCTGCCGCCCGCCACCGCGATATGGCGCTGCATGGCCTGTTCGATAATGCGCTCCAACGTCTGTTTCAGTGTTTCGCTGGGGGTAGACAGCCCCAGAGTCAATTCCTCGAACAGCTTATTGAGCGCGCTTTCTTTCAGTTGGCGGTCTTTGTACGAGAGTTTGGTCATCTGTTCGCGCCAGCAGACATCGCGCAGCGTTTGCATCAAACGCAGGCTGTCGCCGCTGTGCAGGCCATCTTCGATTTCGAGCTGGCGCAGGCGCGCGTCGTCGCTCAAGGCCTGCGGCAGCGTTTCCATGACCTCTTCAACCAGGCGCGTGTCGCGCAGCGGCTGGCGCAGCCCGGCCTGCTCAACACGGTCTGCCGGTATCATCACTTCGCCGCGATTGTGCGTTAGCGCGATGCAAAAATACGTGCGTTCGACGCCTTTATAGGACATGGTGCGGACGTTGGAAACCGTCCCTGTGCCGTATTTGGGGTGGACTACCAGATCGCCTTTTTGGAACAAGCCTGATCCTGACTGCTCTATGCCGAGCGATAGGACATCGCCCTTTCTCCATTATAGACCGAATCGCTGACGATTGCGCCCTACGCTTTGCGCACGCCCTGAACACCCCGGTTTGCGCCCTACGCGCTGCGCCCAACCATGCTACAATTTCGATACGATCGTTTGACAGGCGCAGAACGCTGTGCCTGCGTTTTCATCGGGCAAAGCATGATGTTGACCGTAGCCGAAGCGCTGCGTTTGCAGGAACTTAACGGGGCACAGGTGGTCGCCGGGCGCGGCGGGCTGGATAAGGCGATTCGCTGGGTGCACAATGTCGGCGTGCCGGATGCCGCGCAGTGGCTCAACGGCGGCGAACTGGTGCTGACCACATATATCAATATGCCCGCCGACGAAGCCGGGCAGCAGCGCTATGTGCAGGAGATGGCCGATAAGGGCGTGACCGCGCTGGCGCTGGCTGTCGGGCGCTATATCGAACATGCGCCCGCGCACATGCGCGCGGTGGCCGAAGCCAACGATTTCCCCCTGATCGAAATCCCCTATACGCTGCGTTTTGTCGATGTCATCAAGGCGATCAACGAACGCATCGCGCAGCGCAATATGGAGATGGTGACGCGCGCCCTGCAAATCAACCGCGTGCTGACGCAGATCGTGCTCGATGGCGGCAATCTTAAGCAGTTGGCGACCACGCTGGCCAACCTGATCGGGCATTCCATCAGCATCGAAAACGAGCGCTTCGAGATTCTCGCCAGCCACAATATCGCCGAAGTGGACGAAGCGCGGCGCTACACGCTGAAGCAGGGGCGCACCAATCCGCAGTTGATCCAGGCGATTGAGGAGCGCGGCATTCTGGCGGAAATCCGGCGCACCCTGCGCCCGGTGGCGCTGCCGCGCGTGCCGGAAGTCGGGCTGGAACTGGAACGCATTCTGGCGCCGATTGTCGTCCACGGCGACATTTACGGCTACTTCTGGATTATCGCCGCCGACCAGCCGCTTTCTGATCTGGAACGGCTGGCGATCGAAAGCGGCGCGACGATTGCCGCGCTCATGCTGCTGCATCAGGAGGCGGTGCAAAGCGCCGAAGCCTCGCTCAAGGGCGATCTGCTGGCGCAGTTGATCGAAGCCGACAGCGCGGCCCTGCGCGAACGCGACGCGGTGCTCAACGATCAAGCGCTGCGTTTCGGCCTGGATCTGGCGCAGCCCTTCGCGCTGATGCTGGTGGAGCACGACGGCGGCAAAGGCACGGGGCGGCTGCTGGCGCTCTACCGCCGCATTAACCGTCTGGCGACGGGGCGCGTGCTGGTCGGGCAGTTCGCCGGGCAAGTGGTTTTGCTGCTGCAAGCCGAAAACGATTTTTACGGCATGGCGGAGCGTATTCATGCGCAGACAGTGGGCGAAAGCAGTCTGCGCGTGGGCATCAGCGCCGTGCAGCGTGGCGCACAAAGCGTGGCGCTGGCTTACGCCCAGTGCCGCGAGGCGCTGCACATCACGCGGCGGATCGGCGATCTGCGGCGCACAGTGCGCTTTGACGAATTGGGCTATCTGCACGCGCTGTATGCTGCCGGGCCGGGCGCGCTGGCGGGCAACGCTTATGTGCCGCTGCTGCGCAAACTGCTGCTGGACACCGGCGCGGATTTGTTCAACACGCTGGAAACGTACCTGGACGCGGGCGGCAACGGCGTCCAAACGGCGGAACTGCTGCATATTCATCGCAGCACACTCAATTATCGTCTGACGCGCATCGTGGAAATTTGCGCGCTGGACTTGTCCGATCCGCTGATACGCACGAATCTGCAAGTGGCGCTGAAGCTGCTGCGGCTGTTCGAAGTGGAGTAGGGAGGGTTGCCCATCCCCCGGTGCGCTCGCTCAAAAATCAGTATCCCCGCATCAACGCCCATCTGCACAACTTCTGGCCGGCAGCGGGCACATGGAACAGATTTCACAATGTCTATATGACCCAGTTGATGCAAGACCTCAAGCCTGCGCTGCGTCCGCTGGGCTACACCGCCAATATTAAAGAGCCGCTGCAAATCCGCCGCTTGGACGCTGTGCCGCTGCGCCCGCAGGCTGATGTCATTATCTACACCATAAGCGCCCGCGCCAACAGCAGCGCCGCCGCCCATTAGCGTGGCTGAACTGCTCGTCATGCAAGAGGAACTGGAGCATCCCTTCAGCGCGATCGTAATTCGCGAACGGCTGCCCGACCAGCAGCGTGGAAACGCTCTCGCCTGGATCGAACTGCTTTCGCCCAGCACCAAAGGCGAAACGCGCAGCGCCGCCATGTACCTGGCTAACCGACAGATGCCGCTGCGGCGAGGATTGGTCTTTGTGGCACTCGATTTTTTGCACGAAACGCCGCCCACATTCACCCGGTTGGTGGATTACAGCCGTCGTCAGCGCAGCGCCGATGCGCATCCCTATCGCATTCTCGTTTTGGACTGGAGGCCGCGCCGCTGCCGGTGATGGCTCTCCCGCTGGCCGACACGCGGAAAAACACCCCTTCCTGAGCAATCTGTCAGGGCAGGCCCTGCGGCAGCGGCTATATGTCTACGCGCAAAAACGCAAAACACGCTACACTAGTAAACAGCACTCACTATACACAACGCAGGAGAATTTTCTATGTCCCGCTATCTCAAAATAGCTCTTATTATGCTGATTCTGCTGCTCAGCGCCGCCGCCGCCCTGGCGCAGCAGACGGTGACGCAGGAGGAAGGCGAAATCAGCGACGATCAGCCAACTGCCGAATACGAAATCGAACTGCTGGAAGGCCAGACGGTGGTCATCAACGTCGAATCGTTCGGCGACCTAGACCCGGTGCTGACGCTGTACGACAGCCGCGGCGACGAAATCGACTTCAACGATGATCGCGGCATTTATGATCTGAACTCGCGCATCGTCTACACCGCCGAGAACGACGACACCTACGTGGCCGAAGTGGCCGGCTACGATGACGAATCGATAGGCGAATTTATCATCGTCTTCCGGGTCGGCGGCGACGAACTGCTCGATAATCCGTATGGCGAAGAGACGGAATTATACGAAGGCGAAATTGACCGCCGCACCGATGAAGCCGCGTTTGAATTTGAACTGGACGCCGGACAGACGATTTTCCTGGAAACCGCGACGATCGACGGCGAACTCGATACGATTCTGACGCTGTACGACGAAAATGGTGATCCGGTGGCGGAAAACGACGACCGCAGCCGCGTCACGCTCAACTCGGCGCTGGTCTATACCGCCGAAGCCGCCGGCACGTATCTCGCAGTGGTGACGGCTTACGGCGACAGCGAAGGCACGTTTTTGCTGATCGCGACCGTCGGCGGCCAGGAAGTGGCGCAGGATGTCAAGGACAACGATGTGGTGGACGCCAGCAGCCAATACCTGGACGGCGAAATCACCAGCCGGCGCGACGCAGTGGATTTCCCCTTTGAACTGGAAGCAGGGCAGACGGTGCTGCTGCAAACCGAAGCCGACGAAGACTCGCAGCTTGATACGATTCTGTCGCTGTACGCGCCCGATGGCACGCTGATCGACCAGAACGACGACATCAACACAGCGGCGGGCAATTACAACTCCGGTATCGCCTACACGGCGGAGGAAAGCGGCGAATACACCGCTACCGTCACCAGCTACGGCGGCAGCGAAGGCCGCTTCACGCTGCAAATCACCATTGGCGGCGCAGAATTGATCGCCCAGTTGAACGCCTCCAAGCGCGTCGAACTGAGCGGGCCGGTGCTCCAGCGCGAAACCGAAAACTTCATCATCCACTATACGCTGGAGGGCGACGACGCCACGACAGAAGCCTGGGTCGATGAACTGGCGGACATCATGGAACGGGTGTGGGAAGTCGAAATCGACCAACTGGGCTGGCCGGCGCCCCCGCCCGACGGCACCGATGGCGGCGACGCGCGCTATGATGTGTACGTGGCCAACCTGCTGGACGAAGGCATTTTCGGCTACTGTGCGCCGGAACTGCCGACGGTCGATAACCCCAACACCGACGCAGTGGAAGAAAACGCTTCGGCCAGCTTCTTCGTGGTGGAAAACGACATGGCCGAAGACACGCGCCCCGGCGTAGACCCCATCGGCCAATTGTTCACAACCGCCGCGCACGAATTCCACCATGCGGTGCAGTTCGGCTTCGACATCAACGACGAGAAGTGGATGTACGAGGCGACGGCCACATGGATGGAAACGATGGTCGCGGGCGAATTTGAGGACGCGACCCCTTACGTGGCCGGCAACTTCCAGTATCCCGAAGTATGCTTCGGCGATAAGGAAGGCACCTATGTGTACGGGCACTGGCTGTTCATCCAATCGCTGGCCGATGCCTACGGCCTGGACGTGGTCGAAGAGCTATGGACGAATATCGCGCAGGAGAACAGCTTCGACGCGCTGCAAGCCACACTCGACGCCTATGACGAGGACATCCCCACCGCCTTGGCGCGCTACCACGTGCAAAATCTGCTGCGCGTCTATGAACTGGCCGACGAATTCGACGCGACGGTGCTGCTGGAAAACACCATCGATGATACCGGCAGTTGGACGTACAGCGGCGACGGCGTGCAGGAGTTGGCCGCCAATTACTATCTGCTCGATCTGGCAGAGGGCGTGTATAACGCCAGCATCAACGATGACAGCACCGACGGCGCGCTGGCGCTGTGTGTCATCGGCGTGAACGGCAGCGACGCCGACATCATCAGTCTGGGCAGCGACGGCGACTTCAGCACCGAAGGCTACGACTATGTTTACCTGATGGTGTTTAATGCCTTATATGACGACAATCTCGATCGCTGCGCCTACGCCGAGTATGAGATCGAGATCGACGACGGGCGTAATGCCTCGGACGTGAGCTTCACCTGGGATGCCCGTAACTTCGAACCGCCGCGCGCGCCCTAGGCCGCCGTGTGTCGAAGCCCCGCGCCCCTTCTTTTGCCCGGCAGAGGAAGGGGCGTTGTATTTTTGGCCTTGCGCCAGGTTTCAGGGCATATTGGCGCTGCCGTCATCCTCCGGCGCGGCGGCTGCGCTGAGATAGAGCGTGGCGACGTTGTTCACCTCTGAACTTTCGGCCACGTCGCGCCTGTAATCCACGTCGAGCGTCAGCGTATAGGTCCCCGGCTGCGGCAGCCAGACATCCAGCGGCAGGCTGACGGCCTCGCCGGGGCCCAGCGACGCGATGTTAAAATCCAGCGTGCGTTCTTCCGGCTGGATCACCAACCGGGCGACAAAATCGCCTGTTGCCGTGCCGCCCAGATTGGTAATGAGCGCCGTATAAGTGACCGCCACCCCCTCGTCGTCATCCGCGAACGTCAGATTTTGCTGCCCGGTAAACGAGACGACCACCAGGTCGGCGGGGGCGGCGGTCGCGGCTGCCGCGCTGGTCGCGCTGAGCGTGGGTGTGGCCGTAGGGGAAACTGTCGGCGGGGGCGCGCTGTTCTGTGATGTGCCTTGCAGCAGCGGCAGAATCACGAACACCACACAGGCCAGCGCCATCAGCACAAAAATCAGCACGACGGCAGCGGTGAAGGCGCTGCTGAGCGGCAAACTCTTGCGCGGTCCCAGCTCGACTTCAACAAACGTCGCCGATGTGGCCGGGGGCGTTATCGGCGGCGTGCTCGGTCTTGCCTGCGGCGGCGCGGCCGGCGCTGGTTTGCCCGGCGCGTCGGACTGCTCCAGCGCATCATCCAGATCCAGACTGGCTTCGCCCGTGCCTCTTTCGTCTCCAGGTGACAGCCGTTCATCTTCTTTGCGTTCTTTGCGCGCGCGTTTTTCGGCTTCTGCCGGCGCGGGCAGTTCTCCCGCCACACTTTGCCGCGCGGCGCCTGTTGTCCCGCCCAGCATCAGCGGCAGCGTCAGCGCCGCCAGCACCCAGGCCGGCTGCTGCACAGCCTCTACGACTTCGGTAGAGACAGAGGTCTGGGCGATCACTTTGTCCTGATGATACACGACGATCTGCACGCGCGCGCGCCCAGCAAAAACACGCTTCGGCAGCAGTTTAAAAATCACCGTGCGCGAATCAAATTCCGGCGCGATTTCCAGTTCGGCCTGCGCGCCGCCGCACAGATCGCTCTTGCCGCTCACGACCTGCGCCTCAAATTCGTCGCTGAGCGCTTCGACACAGCAGCGCCCGGCCAGCGGCAGCCCGGTGCGCGCGTCCAGCGGGAAAGCGAAAGGAAAGGCGCTGCCGCGCACATCGCTGCGTTCGATCACCTCGCCCGATTCGACTTCGGCGGGCAGTTCGCCGCGCAGCCCGCGCGACTTCGGCAGCGAAATTTTGACCCACACTTCGCTGTTGGCGCCCCTTTTGGCCTGTTTGGGCATCGCGGCTTCCAGCCGGCGCTGCATGGTTTTGCTGGCTTCGGTCGTTGTCGGCGGGTGAAATGTGACCGGTTTTTGCGCCGTCGGTTGGCGCGGCACATCCGCTTGGCGCAGCGCGTCCACCAGCGCCGTTAGCGCGTCGCCATAACGCCCGGCGCGCGCGTCGAGATACTGCGTCGTCAGCAGTTGCAGCGGGATCGCGTCGCTGGCGTCTTCGCCGGCGATCCACAGCGGGAAAATAGGCTTGTGTTCGGCATCGGCCAGCGCCAGCTCACGCCGCACCCACTCCGACTCATACGAAGCGGGCGAACACAGCACCACCAGCGTGCGGCAGCGCGCTTTGATAGCGCGTTCGATCTCGCGCGCCCAATCGGGGGTGCCGGGAGTCAGCGACTCGTCCGTCCAGACGCGCAAACCGGCGGCGCGCAAATCATCGCGCACACGGCCGAAAATGTCGCTGTCGCGGCGGCTGTAAGAGAGAAAAACGTCAAATTCCATAGTGTGTCCCCTCTGCGCCAAGAGTAGCGCAGAGGCGGCGCAAACACAAAAAACGGCCAGCGCCCCCCTCACGCCGCGCGCCTACCCGCCCCCGCCAGCCCCGCACATGGAGAGGGCAGTGGCTGAGGTTTAAGCGCGCGTCCTGTGCCTGTGTCCCCCGCGCCACACACCTTCCTACATTGAAGGGCTTGGCGCTTATTCGCCCACGATATGCGCCAACTGCTGCACAAAGCCCGTGGCGCTCACCGGCTTCTTGAAGTAACCGTCGAAGCCCGCCTTGTGCGCATCTTCTGCCACGTCGAAGGAATAATAAGCGGTCACCGCCACCACCGGCACCTGCGCCAGATGCGAATCGGCGCGGATCCGCGCCAGCGTTTGCCAGCCATCCATCTCCGGCATCATCAGATCCATCACCACCACTGTCGGCAGCGAACGTTCCATCACCGCCAGGCACTCGCGGCCATTATGCGCCGTCTCTACCGCGATGCCATAATGGCGCAGAATCTTGGAAATCGTCTGTACGCTGTCGTACTCGTCCTCAACGAGGAGCACTTTCCACTGATCGAAACTCATCCGTTGTCCGTCCTTGTCCACCCGCCAAACATTGGCGAATGTCCATCAAAAATGTCGCCAAACGCAGCGGCTTGGGAATATAACCGTTAAAGCCCGCCGCCTGCACCCGCTCCAGATCACCGCTCATGGCGTGCGCCGTCAGCGCGATCACCGGCACCTGCGCCAGCTTTTGCTGTGCCTGGATTGCCTTCAGCGTCTCCCAACCGTCCATGACCGACATCGATAGATCGAGCAGAATAAAGCTTGGCGTGATTTCGTTCAAAATTTGCAGCGCCTGCATCCCGTTGCTCGCCGTCCAGACCTTCGCGCCGTAAAATGTCAGCAGTTTTTCGACCACGCCGATATTATCCGGTTCGTCGTCCACCACCAACACCGTCCATTGTTTCACGCTGTCCATATCTGTCATCGTCGTTCCTCTCATTCATTCAGCGGACGCAGCGGCGGATGTCCCGGCGGAAACGCCGTTCAGCGTCCCGATACTGGCGTGGCTGGCGGCGCCGTTGAGCGCTCCAGTGGCAGCTTCCACTTCGGGTTGGACAGCAAGCAGCGGCAGGATCACGCTGAACGTGCTGCCGGCGCCGACCTGACTTTGCAGACGAATCTGCCCGCCCATCAGCAGTACCAGTTTGCGCACAATCGCTAACCCCAATCCCGTGCCGCCGTAGCTGCGCGTCGAACTGCTATCCACCTGCCGAAATTCCTCAAAAATCACTTCCTGCATATGCGCCGGGATGCCGATGCCGCTGTCGCTGACAATCAGCGCCCAGTTCTCGTTGTCCTGGCGGCATACTTCCAGTTTGACAAAGCCTTTTTCCGTAAATTTGATGGCGTTGCCCAACAAATTGATCGCGATCTGCTTGAGGCGCGCCGAATCGCCCAAAAGCTCTTCGGGCAAATCCGCCGCCAGCGTGTATTCCAGCTTCAGCCCCTTTTCCTGCGCCAGCCCGCGCACATGTTCCCCCACCTGATCGATCCACGCTTGCAGGCGGAAGGGCTTCTTGTTGATTTCGCTGCGCCCGGCTTCGATTTTCGCCAGATCGAGAATCTCGTTAATCAGCTTGAGCAGGTGTTCGGCGTTGGCCAGCACCCGCTGCTGGTACAGCGTTTGTTCATCGTTCAGCGGCCCACACATGCCCGCCAATTGAATCTCAGTATAGCCGATGACGGCGGTCAGCGGCGTGCGCAGCTCGTGCGACATAGTGGCGAGAAACTGGCTTTTGAGCGCGGTGGCGTCTTCGGCCTGCCGCCGCGCGATCTCCAGTTCGCGGTTGGCCTGCCCCAACGCTTGATTCTGGCTTTCGATGCGCTGTGCGGCCTCTTTGCGCTCGCTGACATCGTGCAGCAGCACCGTGCGCCCGCGCACCCGGCGCCTGCGGTCACGCAGCGTCGTGATCTGCACTTCGTAGGTGTGCCCGCGCCAGACAATTTCCTGCCAGCGGTTGGGGCGGCTCTGGGTGTTATCGAACATTTCAAAGAGCACCGGCATAGCGCTGCCGATGCTGCTGCCCAGAAGCTGCTCTTTGGTGCTGCCGAGCATATTGAGCGCCGCAGTGTTCAGATCCACCACCCGCTGCTGCCCGTCCAGCACCAGCACCCCATCGGGCATATTTTCGATGACAGTTTCGCGTGCGACCGGCACAATATCCAGCAGGCGGAAGCGCAGCAGCCCCCAGGCGCAGGCGATGCCGGTGACGATGAAACCGAAAGGCGTCAGATCCACCAGGCTGAAGTTCATCAGATACAGCGCGTTGCCTATCCACGGCACCGTCGTCGCCACCAGCAGCACAAAGGCCTGCCCGCGATAAATACTGCTGGCGCGCAGCAGCGAATAGCCGAGCAGAACCGTGCTGGAAAGCAGCACCAGATAGGCATAGCCCGCGTGAATCCAGAAGACAAAGCCGTGCCCATAATCGCCAATGATCATGCCGTCGATATTCACCAGATCAAGCGTCGGCCAGATCAGCAGGTGCAGCTCGTTCGTCCACACCAGCAGCAGCATCACCACCGGCTCGATCGCCAGCAGAATCAGGTTGCGGCGTGTCAGCCAGCGTTCGCGCCCGGTTTGTGACCAGACGAAACTCGGCCATGCCCAGATAATGCTGCACAGGCCAATGTAGCTGACCTTGGACCACAGGATTTTGCCGGGCAGGTCAGCCAACATAATTTCGGCCAGCGCGGCTACGCACCAGATCGTGATGCTGATCATCAGCACGGTGAAATACACCACGCCGGGTGTGCTGCGCCGCCGCCAGCTCAACACGGTCAGCCCCAGCGCCACCAGCGTCGCCGCCGCCAGCGGAATCAGGTATGGTGACGTTTGCATTGCCTTACCTCATGGGTCGCCAAATATACTTGTGATACCCCCTACTTCTTTATAACACTGTTTAAAGATTGTGTTATCACAAATTTGACAGTTTCTCTAAAAATAAACGATAAATTCACAACTTCGCCTCGCCAGATGGCGAGTCTTATTCCGCCAGATGGCTAAGCTAACCAGCCAGCCTAATTGGACAGGGAAATGCTCGCAGCATAAATATGAATAACAGCGAATGGCCCCAAGCCCGGCCTGCGGCCAAACGGCGCTTCCCGTCACTGAGCATTCCTGATCACCGCAGCGCCAACGCAGGCGCGCGCAGCAGCTCAGCTCACGACGATCCAGCAGCGCGTGTGTCCATGTCGGCCTGGCGGCCTGCCGCCTGGAATTCGCGCAGGGCGTTAAGATAGCGGTCCGAGTAGAGGATCGAGGGGCGTACAAGGATCGGCATCGCGTCTATTGTAACGCGCGCCGCCCAGAAAAAGACCCACCGCTGTTGGATGGGTCAAAGAATCGTGGGGCGGGCCGCGCGCCTAGACCTGGATGACGCCGTTGGCCTGTTTGCCTTTCGGCCCTTCGATCACTTCAAATTCGACCTGCGTGCCCTTTTCCAGCGTGCGGTAGCCGTTCATCTGGATAGCGCTGTAATGGACAAAAACATCAGTGCCATCTTCGGGTGTAATAAAGCCATAACCTTTTTCGGGACTAAACCACTTAACCGTACCTTTAACTTTCTCTGCCATGATGCCGGTGACTCCTGCTACCCATTGCTTCATTAGTGCCCCCGTACATGTTACAAGGGGTTACTCAGAGTGTAGAGAAATTACAGGAACGAGGGAAGGAAAACGATTACAAAATTCATAGAGATTTTTTATACAAACATCATAAATTTGCTTATGCGCATATAGCAAGCGGGTTAAGCCAATAGACGCCGCCAGACTAAAGTGTCCGGCTGCCGGGGTGCCAGGTCTCCATCGAGGAGTTCAAACAATTTCTTAAACTGTATGGGCGTGCGCCGTTCTTGCCGCCTTCAGCGTGTGAACAAGGCCACGCTGTCGATATAGTAGGTGTGCGGGGCCAGATCGAGCGGCTGGACGACCTGCAAACGATAGCCGTGCCGCAGCAAACGCTGCGCGTCGCGCGCCAGAGTCGCCGGGTCGCTGCTCACATACACCAGCCGCGACAACTTGCGCGCCCCCAGCGCATCGATGGCTTCGATGCTCAGCCCGGCGGGCAGCGGGTCGAGCACGGCGGCGGCGGCGCTGAGGTCGTTCAAGGCCGCTTCGACGGTGCTTTTGCGCACGCTGACATTGTGAAAATCGCCCAGGTTTTCTTTGGCATCTGTCACAGCCGGCGCGTAGCTGTCCACCAGCGTGACCTGCGCGGCGTGCGGGGCGATAAAGGCGCTGAAGAAGCCGGCGCCGCCGTATAAGTCCAGGATATGCTCATCAGCGGCGGGCGCCAGCAGCGCCACGACGGTGCTGATCAGGTTGTCGTACTGCGAAAAATTAGCGCGCACGCTGCTCCCCGCTGTTACACGGAACATGCGCCCGCGCACGGCGCAGCGCGTGTGCAGATCGCCGATCAGATTCACCGCTGTATTGTCTTCCAGCAGCAGGTTGACGCTGGCGGCTATATCGGCTTCCAGCGCCGGCGCCTGATCGTCGGCCATCGACAGAATCAGCATATGATCGCCCTCAGTGCCGATTTGCAGGCGCAGGCGTTTCAGGCCGTCGAGTTCGAGTTCCAGCGCTTCGTACAGCGCCCAGAGATCGGGGTGCAGCAGCGCGCATTCGTCCAGCGGCACGATGGCGGCGGCGGCCGGCAGCCCCAGTTGGCCGTCCGGCGCGGCGTGCAGCGTCATATGATGATTATAGCCCCACAGCAGCGGGCTGGCGATCAGCGGGCGCAGCGCCGCCGCGATGGTCGCTTCTGGCAGTTCGCCCACACGTTGCAACTGGTCGGCCAGCACATCCTGTTTGAGCAAAAGCTGCGCCGGATAGTCGATGTGCTGCCAGTGCGAACAGCAGCCTTTGCCAAAATGCGCGCAGCGCGGATATACACGGTCGGCGGAGGCCTCCAGCAGGCGCAGCCCTTCGGCCAACAGCACGCGCCCCTTGTCCTGCGTCACGCGCGCCAATACCCGTTCGCCGGGAATGGTGCGCGGGACGAAGACCGTGCGTTTGCCCGCGCGCCCCAGCCCGCTGCCGCCGTGCGCCATCGCGATAATTTCGACTTCTAACGTTTCGCCGCTCATGCTGTGTCCTTCGTGTGTTAAAGCCGCAGGGTTCTATTGTACAATGGGGCAGCGACATTTTGAGGGAACAAACCTGCGGACGGCCAAAAACTGATTAACCTTTCGGAATTCAGCCAGCGCTTGGGCGCGGACTTTTATTTGCAGGCCGACGGCAGCGTGGTAGGCCTGGTGACATTGGCCAAAGACCACGAAGGCCCACCCTTTCATGTGCATGGCGGTGTGCTGGCGGCGTTGATCGACGAAGCGATGGGCGCCGCCTGCTGGTCGAGCGGCAAGCGCGTCGTGGCCGTCAATCTCAATTTCAACTATCGCCGCCCGGTGCCGCTGGCGGTGGCGCTGCGGGTCACCGGGCATATCGCCGGCAGCGAACGCCGCAAAACGTTTACGACCGGGGC
Organism: Chloroflexota bacterium; assembly: GCA_013388745.1. Classification (GTDB taxonomy): domain Bacteria; phylum Chloroflexota; class Anaerolineae; order Aggregatilineales; family Phototrophicaceae; genus JACAER01. The sequence goes on along the minus strand of JACAER010000037.1, from coordinate 7,490 downwards.
GATTCTGCTGCCCGATGGCACAGCGGCGGTGGAAGGCTCAGGCATTTTTGTCGAAGCGCCGCAGATCTTTGCCGGGCTGGCCAATCCCTTCGCGCGTCTGCCGGAGGACGGCGGTTAAGCGCGCGCTGGGCCATCAGCGAATAATGCCCATCGCCAGCAGGAAAAAGTAGAACACGGTCACCACCAGCAGGCTGGAATCCACGCGGTCTAAGATGCCGCCGTGACCCGGCAGAATGTCCAGCCCGTCCAGATGCGAATCTTTGACTTTGAAAAAGCGTTTGATAGCCGATTCCAGCAGATCGCCCAGTGTCGCGACAAAGGGTGTGGCGGCGGCCAGCAGCACGGTGGCGGGCGTGAGATGATTGCTGCCCCACAGCAGCAGCAGCATGAGCAAAAAGCCGACCGTGCCCCCCGTGAGGGCGCCTTCGACCGTTTTACTCGGCGAGACAGCGGGCGCCAGTCGCAGCCGCCCCCACAAGCGCCCGCCAATATAGGCGAATGTATCCGTGCCCAGCGCGCCGGTCAGCGCCAGCAGCAGCCAGAACAAGCCTTCCGGCTGCTGCCGGATTTCCACCACAAAGCCGCCCGGAAAACCGAGATACAGCACGCCTGCCAGCAGCGTGAGGGTTTGTAACAGGCTGCGGCGCGCGTCCTGGTGGCGCAGCACGCCCAGCAGCAGCGAGGCCAGCGTCCCCGCCACTGCAATACCCGCCACTGCCGCCCACTGCCTCGGCGACTCCAGCGTGAACGCCAGAATCACGCCGGCAGCGGTGGCGATCCCCACCGCCGCGCTGCCCTGAATCGCGCGCCCGCCTGCCAACCGGTAAAATTCCAGCCCGCCGATCAGCAGCAGCAGCAGCACAAAAACAGTAAACACCCACCCGCCCAGAATCGCGCACAGCAGCACCGGCGGCGTAGCGATCACCCCCGTCAGAATACGCTGGCGCAGGTTGCGTGTTTTGGCTTCCTGTTCACGCTTGGTTTCGCTTTGGGCCAGCGTTTGATCGCTCATCATTAAGATTCTCTTTAAGGACGATGACCGTATTTTAACGAAAAACACCATTCACAGCGACAAGTTCCGCTAACAAAAAGGGCGCGCCCCGCCAGAGGCACGCCCCAATAGCTAAGCGTGAACAGGCTAGCGGAAGGGCGGCGCGTAGATCAGCCCGCCATTGGTGTACAGCTCGTTCAGACCGCGCGGGATGTTGAAGGGCGCGACAGACAGATTGCGCGCGAAGACTTCGCCATAGTTGCCAACCTGGCGCACAACGACTTCCACAAAATTGTTGGCAATGCCCAGGTACGAGCCGCTGGGGTTCTCGCCGATGCCCAGCAAGCGCTGGATCACCGGTCTGGCGCCTTCGACACCCGGTTGATTGGCGGCCAGCACCGCGTCAATGGTTTCGCTGCTGATGCCGAATTCTTCGGCGGCGAACATACCATAAATCGTCCAGCGCACGATGTCGGCGAACTGCGCGTCCGACTGCGGGGTCACCGGGCCGAGCGGTTCCTTGCTGGTACGCAGGTAGTCGCTGCCGTCTTCAGTGCGCAGAATATAGAGCGCGCCCGGATCCGGCGCTGTGGCCTGATACGAGACCAGACCGCTGATGTCGGTGGTCACCGCGTCGCACCCGCCCGCCAGGAAGGCTTCGAAGGCCTGCGGGAATTCGGCGAAGGTTTGCAGTTCAAAGGCCAGGCCCCGTTCGCGCATGGCATCGGTAATGTTGCCTTCGGTCGTCGTGCCCTGATTGGTGCAGATCACCAACCCCTCCAGCCCTTCCAGCGTGGTAATGCCGCTTTCGGTGGTCGTCATCACGCCCTGACCATCATAGAAGGTCGTGGGAGCGAAAGTCGCCCCCCAGGAGGTGTCGCGGCTCAGCGTGAAGGTGGTATTGCGCGACAGCATATCGATTTCTTCAGCTTGCAGCGCCGCCTGCCGTTCTGCCGCCGTCAGCGGGCGGAAAGAAACAGCGTCGGCGCTGCCGAGAATAGCGGCGGCCACCGCACGACAGAAGTCCACGTCGAAGCCGACAAACTGCCCGGCATCATTGGGCGCAGAGAAGCCCGGCAGCGCTGCGTTCACGCCGCAGATCAATTCGCCCCGCTCAATGATGCGCTGGGTGATTGGCCCCAGCACAACGGGATTGGCGTCCTGTGCCAGCGACGACCCGACGATGCCCAGAATGAGCACCACCACTAAAAGCGACAGTTTAAAGGAATACTTCATCATTTGGAATCCCCTTCGGTAAAAATAAAAACGGCGCAATGGTCTGGGTTGGAGCTTGAGTTTTGCGCCACTTGCTTGAGTGTAACGTAATCCGAAATCGATCTCCAATAGATTCACAAATCTCTCATCAATCCGTCCCCCTATCAGCCACGCGCGTCACATTCACCGGTGAACGCAGCGTGTTCAGCACCGGGCAGGTCTGCTCCACCGCCTGATGCATACGCTCGATCTCGGCGGGGCTGGCGCTGCTTTCGATACGCGCGCGGTAGGTGAAATCGCGCATCTGCGGCGGCTGTTCGTATGGCAGCCCGACAACGCCCGCTAGTTCGACGCGCGCGCTGGCTTCAATTTCTACATGATCCAGCGGCAGATTCATCAGCGCGGCCTGAATCAGATAGGTATGCACCAGGCAGCTTGCCAGCGCCGCCAGCGTCAGTTCCGGCGCGCTGGGGCCCAGCGCGTGCCCGGCCAATCCCGGCGCCGCGTCCGTCAGAATCGAAAAATCGCCGACGCGCGTCGGGCGGGCGCCGGTAATGCCCGCCACTTTCGATACCGCCGTCAGCGAAATCGTGGCGGCTTCCGGCTTCTGCCGGAAGTCATGGCGGCGTTCCGCCAGCACCCCCGCCTTACGCTGCAAATAGGAGTCCAGTTTAGACATCATCTTCACCTCGCCAGTAGATGGATAGCACTCTGAGTATGCCGCAGCAGCAGCCCCGTGTGCGAATAGTACTTACGGACAGTGGTATTGTTAGAGTTTTGTCTTAGAATTGTCCATAGAGAGATCAGGAAAACTGCCGTTGTGGAGGGCATGAAGATATATGGTTTCCTTTAAAGCACAGGACAGCGAAGCCAACCAGCCGAACCGCGAGGAACTGCTGCAACTGGCCATCGCCGCCGCCAAGAACGGCCAGAAAGAAGGCGCGCGTGTCATGTTCCGCCAGGTGCTGGCCGAAGACAAGAAAAATGAACGCGCGCTGATGTGGATGGCCAAGCTGGCCGGCAGCAAAAAAGAACGCCAGCAGTGGTTGCAGCGCGCCTTAAACGCTAACCCCGATAACAGCACCGCGCGCGACGCGCTGGCGAAAATGGCCTACACCGAAAAAGCCTCGCAGAACCGCATGTTACTGACGCTGGGCGTCGTCTTGGCGATCATCATCGTGTTGGCGCTGGCGGCCTTCCTGCTGATTACGCTGCTTTAGTCCAGTCGCCAGCGCTTGCGCGGGGGCAGTCAGCAGGGTGTGTTTTCGCGCACTTCCCCGCCCCCATCTGTGCTGTGAAGATGCGCCCGATGCGCTGCCGGTAACAAATTGGGGGCTCAGTCCCCATTTTTGTTTCCAGACATGTCGAACTTTGGTAGAATCGGGCGCGATACTTTTTGCACTGCCCAAGGGAGGCCAATGGCGTGTCTGCCAGCAACGATTTACAAGCCAAACTCAAAGCCGGGATTGAAGCGGCGCGCAAAGGCGACCGCGCCACCGCGCGCAGGCTGCTGCAAGAAGTGATTCGCGCGCAGCCGCGCACCGAAGCCGCCTGGATGTGGCTCGCTTCGACCACCGATAACGTGGCCGAACGGCGTGCCTGCCTGAGCAAAGCGCTGGAGATCAACCCCAACAATTCGCGCGCCAGAGAAGCGCTCGACCGATTAAGCGCCGGCGGCGCGGGCCAGGCCGGGCGCCCACAAACCCGCGCACGCGGGCAAGCGCCGATCATCAGCGAAATTCCCCAGGAAAAGGGGTTTACTATCCCCTGGACCCTGGTGGGCATTATCCTGATCCTGCTGGTTTCGGCGGGGTTGGGCATCGCGGCTATCACGGGCGGCAGCCAGCAGGCCGCGCCGCGCCCAACACAGGATGTCGCCGCGCTCTCGATCACCGAGTCCCCCACACCCCCCCCCTCCGCGACAGCGCTGCCGACGGCCTTCGGCATTGTCGTCGATTCGCTGGCCGGGCTGCCGACCCTGCCGCCGACCTTCACGCCCACGCCCACAGACGCCCCTTCGGCGACGCCCCTGCCCTCGCCCACCCCCTTCCCGCTCTCGGCGTTCACCATGCTCTATACCAGTATCACCCAGTTCCAGAGCCAACCCTCGCTGTTCCAGGCCAACGGCGACGGCAGCGCTACACGCACGCTGGGCGACGAGTTCGCCGATGTGGCCTATGCGCTGGACGGCACAAAAATCGCTTTTATCCGGCTGGTGAACTATGCCGAAGGCGAACCCACCGGCACGTTCCCGGAACTGTTCGTAGCCGCCGTCAACGATCTGGCCAACGCGCGCCAGATCACGACGCTGCGCGCGCCCAACACCAGCAGTCCCTCCTGGGCGCCGGATAACATCCAGATCGTCTTCAGCAGCGATCCCAACAATGGCGATGCCGAATTGTTCGTCATCACCGAAGACGGCAACAACATTGCGGCCATCACCGATAACGACGCCCAGGATATCGACCCCGCCTGGTCGCCAGATGGCAGTACAATTGCCTTCGCTTCGGACTTGAATTCGCCCGGAGCAACCGAGATTTTCAGCATGACGCCGGCGCGCGAGAACCTGCGCCAGTTGAGCGATAATGTCGGCAGCAGCTATCAGCCAGCCTGGTCGTGGGACAGCGCCTACATCGTCTTCGCCAGCGATCGCAGCGGCGACAGCGATATTTACCTGATGGAAGCCAGCGGCGACGGCGCGTTTTTGCTGACCGTCAGCGATGGCCAGGCCGAAGATCGCGCGCCGGTCTTCACCAGCAGCGGCACCATGGTGGTGTTCGTCAGCAACCGCCAGGACGAGCGTTTCCAGCTTTACGCCGTCGATCTGCGCGGCAGTCAGGTGCAGCGCCTGACCAACAACGCGGGCGACGACCAGGGGGTGGTCTTCCGCCCGGATATTGTGTTCCGTTTACAACCGTGATGAAGGGGAAGCCATGAGTCAACAAGATGCCAGGCAGCTTTTGCGCGACGGAATCGAAGCCGCGCGCGAAGGCGAGCGCCAAAAAGCGCGCGAATTGTTCGAAAAAGTTGTTGAACTGGAAGAAAACAACGAAAAAGGCTGGATGTGGCTGGCCTCTGTCATGGATACCGACGAGGAAAAGCGCATCTGCCTGACAAATGTGCTGCAAATTAACCCGGACAACGAACGGGCGCAAAAAGAACTCGCTAAGATCGAAGCGCGCCTCAAGATGACCAAAAACGACGAAGAGGTGATCGCCGGCGTGACGCGGCGGCAGATGACGCTGTATGTGGGTGGGGCGGCGGTCTTCGGCGTAGTGATCCTGGCGGTGGTGCTGATTATCATCATCAGCAACAATAACGCGCGCTTCCAGCAGGAACAGGCGGCCACTGCCGCCGCGCAGCAGGGCACAGACGTGGCTGGAACGCAGATCGCCGAAGCCGCCACCGGCACAGCCATCGTGCTGGCGCAGATGCCGCCCACGCTCACGCCGACCGTCGCGCTGCCCACCCTGCGCCCCACCTGGACACCGCTGCCGGGTGTCGTGGCCACGCTTCCGCCCACGCCTCTGCCGCAGCCCGTCGGCGTGCCCGGCTTTCTCGTCGGCTGGCGCGGGCGCGATATCACCGGGCGCGGTTTTTTGAGCGCCGCGCTCTATCCGCTCGACGGCGGCGGGAACTACACCACCATCGGCGACGAAGAAGTGCGCAACGTGACAGTCGAGCCGCGCGAGGGCAACCGCGTGCTCTACACCCGTTATTTTTCGACCACCGCCACTTCAGGGTTAGAAGTGATCAACCGCAACGGCACGCAGCCGCAGGCCTTCGATCTGCTCTGGCAGGGCACCACCGAGCAGTTTTTGAACCAGGAGATGCCCTCCTTTTCGCCCGACGGCACCAAAGTCGTGTTTGTGGCCGAAGCCGCGGATGTACAAACACGCCAGATTTACATTTTTGATCTGAACGCCCCGCCCGGTGGGGCCGGACTGGTGCGCTTTACCCAGGATACTATCGATTACACCTATCCCGTCTGGTCGCCCGATGGCACGCGCATCGCCGTGGTGCGCAACGACGCCAACAGCCTGAATCCCGGCGAGGATATTGTGGTGTTCGACGTGGCGACACGCCAGCAGTTGGCGCAGGTCACCAATAACGGCGGCGCCTATGTCGAGGCCATGCTCAACTGGGTGAATGACACCCAGATCGTGTATGCTTTCGCCGCGGCAGAAACCCCCAACAGCCATGACCTCGGCATCAGCGCGGCCGACGGCAGCACGACTGCGCCGGATTTGCCCGCCCGCGACCCACAGGCCGACGACATTTATCCGGTGTTCGTGCGCGGCGGCGCATATCTGGCGTTTTCCAGCAATCGCGGCGGCGCCTATGACATCTACATTTTGAACGTGGCGACGAACGAATTGTTCCAACTGACCAATTCGCCAGAGCTGGATTATCCCGGCGGCTGGTTCACCACGCCCTAACCGATTGTGCGCGGCGCGGATTTTGCCCCCTGCTGGCGTGTGCCAGCGGGGGTTTTTGTTGCGCTGCGGCCTCCCGCAGGCGTTGAGATCAAGAGGAGCTGCCGTCAAGCAGATGCGTGACGCGCGTTCTATAATCATTGCCAAGAGACAGAGCGCCGCGCCGTCGCTTTGATCACGACGCGGGTGTCAGTGTATGGACGCTGGCGACAGATACGCCGCGGGTGTCGCTGCCGGGGAGTGCGTACATACGCGGTGCCCGATTTTCGGGCGATGGCACGCTGCTGCTGATCGAAACTCTGGGCGTGATCGGCATGTGGGCTCTCCCGGCAGTCTGAGCGCGAAAACCCAGTGCGTCAGGGTTAGGACTCGCCCATTTCTAGGTCTGATATGCTATCATCACCCTCGATGAACACCCGCTGGTTGTGCCTCGCCCTCCTCCTGCTGCTGGCTGTCGGGCCGCTGCGCGCTCAGGACGCCACGCCCGCCGCCGCCAACGCCGTGCCGCTGACCTACGGCACGCCGGTTACTGCCACGCTGGACGCCGCCAGCCCCAACGTCCTCTACACCTTCGACGCTTTGCGCGGCGAAGTCATCACCATCACACTCACCATTAATTCCGGCGACCTCGATCCGCTGCTGTATCTGCTTGACCCGGCGGGCACGCTGCTGCTGGGCGGTGACGACAGCGCCGCTGGTCGCGCCGTCAATATCGACGGCCTGCGCGTGCCCGCCAGCGGGCGCTATACCCTGCTTCTGGCGCGCTTTGGCTATGGTCTGGGCGCGACCAGCGGCGAATACACGCTGCTGGTCGAGCGTATCGGCGTCAGTTCCGAGCAGGGCAGCAC
>JACAER010000046.1 GCA_013388745.1 Chloroflexota bacterium | reverse complement strand
TCTCGACGATTTACCGGATGTACCATTAAGGTAAGTGAAGTTTACGCCGGGGAGGGGGGTTGGGGTGGGGTGGGGTCAAGAAGGCGCAGAATGTATTGCGCAATTTTGATGCGATGGCACAACCCAACACGATGTTCTGCGCGGCGCGGGTTCGTGCTATTATGAGCGTGTGTGATGGTGTGTCGGGGAAGATTTATGCGCGCGCTGGAAGGGCGATGGCTGCTAACGTTTATCGGGGCGCTGCTGCCTGCCATGCGCGGCGGCGGCAGGCTCTCGCCGGTCGAGGCGCTGGGCGGTTTTGAACAGGGCAGGGGCTAAGTATGCGCCGCATGACGCTGCGCGCCGCCGGGGTGGCGTTCATGCTCAGCGCTGGGCTGCTGTTTGGCGCGCGCTGGTGGGGGGCGACCTTTCCTTCGGCCCAGATCGCCTATATCACGGCTGAGGCCGGCCAGCGCGCGATTGTGCTGCTGGATGTCGAGCGCGGGATCACGCGCGTGCTGGTCAGCGGGCTGGCGCTGGTGCAGGAATTCCCGGCGTGGTCGCCGGATGGCACGCGGCTGGCGTTTCGCGCTGCGCGCGCCAGCAATTCCGATATTTATGTGTATGATGTGGTCAACGACGATCTGCAACGCCTGACTGATTGGGCCGCGCTGGATTTTGAACCGGCGTGGTCGCCGGATGGCCGGGCGATCGCCTTCACAGCCTATGAGTACGCCTACGGCTATCGTGTGTGTATCATCGCGGCGGCGGGCGGCCAGCCCCGCTGCCTGCCGGAAGGACTGACCGATGGCTCAACGCCGGCGTGGTCGCCGGATGGCCGCGCGATCAGCTATTGGTCGGTGGGGGCGCTGCGCCGCTACAGCATCCACATTATCAGCGCCGATTTCAGCCAGAATCAAACGCTCACCAGCGATGACTACGGCAGCTACCAACCCCTGTGGTCGCCGGATGGGACGCAGCTTGTCTTCCAGACGGATCGTGACCTTGACCGCGAAATTTACCGCGTCAACGCGGACGGCAGCGACTTACGCAACCTGACACAGCACGACGGCAGCGATTTCGCGCCGATGTGGTCGCCGGATGGCCGCGCGATTGCTTTCCAGACGGAGCGTCAGGGCAATTATGATCTGTACATCATGGACAGAGAGGGCGGCGGGCTGCGCCAACTGACCGCCGACCCGGCGCCGGATTATTTCCCGATGTGGTCGCCGGACAGCGCGCGCCTAGCCTTTGTCTCGCTGCGCGACGGGAGCGCCGAAGTCTACATCATCAACGCGGACGGCAGCGGGCTACGCCGGCTGACGTATAACCCGGCCTTCGACGGATTCGCTGTCTGGCGGCCATAATCCCGAGGCGGCTTCGTCGGGGGGCACGAAGCGCACTTCGAAGACATGCGGCCACAGTTTACCGGTGATGAAAAACACCGCGTTTTCGGCGTCGTAAGCGATGCCGTTGAGTACGTCCGCGTCCTGCTGTTCTTGTTCTGTGAGCAGCCCGCGCGCGTCGATGAGCCCGGTCACGACGCCGCTGTGCTTGTCGATGCGCACGATTTCATCGGTCTGCCAGACGTTGGCGTATATTGCATCGCCCACGCATTCCAGTTCGTTAAGCTGCGTCAGCGCCACCCCATTGAGCCGCACCGGGACTGTGTCGAGCACGGCGAAGGTTTCTGCGTCGCGCACGAAGAGCGTATCACTGCCGTCGCTCATGTAAAGCTGGTGGCCGTCGTAGCACAGCCCCCAGCCTTCGCCGTGGTATGCGAATGAGCCGCGGCGGGCGAACGTTTCCAGATCATAGACAAACGCCACGCCGCTAGTCCAGGTGAGTTGGAGCAGGCGTTGATCCACCAGCGCCAGCCCTTCGGCGAACACTTCGGGCACATCGACGCGCCGGAGCACCTCGCCGGTCTCTGGATCGACCTCGCGCAGACTGGATTGGCCGACCAGGCCGGTGCTTTCGTAGAACAGGCCGTTGTGGAGCAGCAAGCCCTGGGTGAAAGCGCTGGTATCGTGCGGGCGGAGCGAAAGCACCTGCACCGCGAGCGGTTCGACTTCGGGCTTGGGAGGGGCGGTGGCTGGCAGGGTGGGGGTTAGCGGTGATGGGGCGGCGGGGGTCAAGATGCCTGCACAGCCGGCCAGCAGATGCAGCCCGGCCAGCAGGGATATGAGTGAGCTAGACTTGGATATGGTCACTTCCCCAAATTCTCCAACACTTTGTCGGTAAAGGCGCTGGTCGAAAGCGCGCCATCGGGGTTGATGTCGGCGGTGTGATGGCCGGCCTTCAGCGTCATGCGCACAGCTTCTTCCACGCGCGCGGCGACCTCTGGCTGATGCCAGTGATAGCGCAGCAGCAGGGCCGCGCTGAGGATCGCCGCGGTCGGGTTGGCGATGCCCTTGCCGGTGATGTCGCGCGCCGAGCCGTGAACCGGTTCGGCGATGGCCACGCCGTCGCCCAGATTGAGCGAGGGCGCCAGGCCCAGGCCGCCGCCCCAGGCCGCCGCCATATCCGACAAAATATCGCCGTAGAGATTGGGCGTCAGCACGATATCGAAGCGCAGCGGGTCTTTGACCATCCAGTAGGCCGCGGTATCCACCAGCAGTTCGTCGGTGAAGATCTCCGGGTAGTATTCGGAAATTTCCAGGGCCACCCGCCGGAACAGGCCATCGGACTGCGGCAGGACGTTCGCTTTATGCACAATCGTCACTTTGGAACGCCCGCTGCGGAGCGCGAGATCAAAGGCCATGCGCGCGACCCGCTCGGTGGCCACCCGCGTGATGACTTTTTCTGCGGTGGCCGTCTGCTGGTCGGCGCTCAATTCCTCGTGCTGGACATACAGGTCTTCGGTGTTTTCACGCACCACCAGCAAATCGACGCCGGGACGGGCAGCCGGGACGGGGTAATAGCGGGTGGGGCGCAGATTGGCATAGACTTGCAGGGCGCGCCGCAGCCGGACGATAGGACTATAGTAACCTTCGACGGGATAATGAGGAGAAGCCGCCGCGCCAAAGAGCACGGCGCCGCAGCGCTTGGCAAGCGCAATGGTTTCATCCGGCAGCGGTGTGCCGTTCTGCTCGAAATAGTCCCAACCGGCCTGCGCAGTGTGAATTTCGACCTGTGCCACTTTTTTGAGCACGCGCACAGCCGCGGGAATGACCTCGCGCCCGATTCCATCAGCTTCGATGACACACAGTTCCACAGCCTCATCTCCTTAGAGGGAATGGGTTGTCCAAAGAACAATTGCAAAGAAGCACAATATTTGCCAATGGGCGCAATTTTTAAGGCAGTGTTACTTCTCTATCTTGGCATATTTCGCGCAGTTTGTCGAATTTAGACTCGCACATGAGTACAGCATGATCCTGATCAATAGAATGATGAGGCGCGCCGTTGACGTGAAGAGTGAACATCATGTTGACGCGATACGGCCCTCCGGCTATATCCTGATGCGGGAGACGAACCGGCGCACAGGGTGTAATCTGCGCGCTTTTAAGGGAACGATTCAGAGGACAACCGGCGCCTCTGAATCGTTAGTGGGCAGGAGGGACTACATGCTGAAAGCGACGATACGGCTGGGGCCGCCGCCGCTGCCTTCCCAGCGCGGAATGCCGACGAAGACCAGCGCGGGCATATCCTTGATGGCGGCCAGGTTGGCGATGTTTTCGATGCCGAACTTGCCGGCGCCGAGGATCGCATAGTGGACATCGAAGGTGGTCGAGTTGCCGGGATCGAGGCTGAGCGTATCGACGGCGATGCCGTGAATGTCGCGCTGTTCGATCAGGTACGCGGCGGCGTCTGGGGCGAAGCCGGGGAAGTGCATCACGCCGTCGCCATCGGGATTGCGGAAGTCATCGACACTGTTCCAGCGGGCTTCCCAAGCGGAGTACATACAGACCACAGCGCCGGGCGGGATGTCGCCGTTGGCGCTTTCCCAAGCCTGAATATCGTCGGCGGTGAGCATGGCGTCGGGGTCGCTGGCCGCGCGTTCAGAGATGTCGATCACGACGGCGGGGCTGAGCAGGTTTTCTACCGGATAGTTATCGACGGTTTCGCCGTCGGCGATGAAGTGGGCGGGGAAATCGACGTGTGTGCCGGCGTGTTCATAAAGCGACCAGCGCTGGATGAAAAAGCCGTTGGCTTCGACAGTCACGAAGTCTTCTCTGGTGGGGGCTTCGCCGGGCGTGTAGGTGGGGATATTGGTGCCAAAGACGTGGCTCAGATCGACGACAGCGGGCATCGCCATGTCCTGGGCGCGCGCCTGACGCTGTGGGAAAAGGCTGGCGACGGCCAGGCCGCCCGCGGTGAGACCGCCTAATTTGAGGAAATTGCGGCGGCTGACATGCGGCAGCCCTTGCTGATGAATCCGCTCACGAACGACTTTTTCAACCAGTGGTGAACACATCGCACGGTCTCCTTGGAGCACAAAGATGAACACTGTTTATAGGCGAGACGCGCAGATTATAGCGTGCTTAACACAGGGCGCAAATTTCGCCGCAGGCGAAATTTCGGGGGGCTATTCCATGATCTGGCCGGTGTCTTTGCTGTCATAGCCGGCCTGGGCGGCCAGGGCCGCGCGGAATTCGCCGGCGCGCAGCGTATGGAGCAGCGCTGTTACGCCGGGATGCGCCCAAAATGCGGCTGGAATTGCCAGATCGTAGCGTTCCCAGCCGACGGACACAAAATCGAGTTTGAGGGCGACCGCCGCGCTGCGCACGCCCAGCCCGCAGTCTGCCAGCCTGGAAGCGACCGCGGCGGCGACGGCCAGATGCGTGTATTCCTCGTGCTCGTAGCCCTGGATCTGCGCGGGGCTGAGGGCGTGCCGCGCCAATTCATAATCCAGGAGCAGGCGCGTGCCCGCCCCACGCTGGCGGTTGACATAGCGCACGCGGGGCAGATCGGCAAAACCGGCGATGCGCAGCGGGTTGCCCGGCGCCACGAGCAAGCCCTGTTCGCGATAGGCAAAATTGACCAACTGCACCGGTTCGCCAGGCAGGTATTGGGCGACGTAGGAACGATTGTAAGCGCCGGTGTTCGTGTCCAGCAGATGAATACCGGCCAGATGCGCTTGGCCGCGCCGCAGCGCCGCCAGCCCGCCGAGGGAACCGACATGGCCGGAGGTCAGCCGCCAGCCGCGCGCGGCCATGAACTGCGCCAGCAGGTCGAGCAGGGGGTCATGGCTGCCCATGATAAGCAGCGTGCGTTCGATTTCGGCGGGCGAACGATAGAGCATGACCTGCGCCGCGCCGCCGCTGTCGATGCCTTCGCTGAAGCGCGGCACATGCGCCAGCCCATCGGCGCGCACCAGCGAGGTGATGACGCCCGCGCCGCGGCTGAGGGGTGTCGCGAGCAGTTTTTCGCCCACGCGCGCCAGCGTCACGCGCACGTAATCGTCGTCGCCGATGGGGGAAAGGATTTTGCGCGTCAGGGTGGCTGTCAGGCGCGGCAGCGTGTCGTGCAGCGGGCGCTGGCCTGACCACAACGCCAATAAGGGCTGCACGAAGATTTCGCCGGTCAGGGCGGCGCTGACCGGGTAGCCGGGCACGCCGATGAGCGGAATCGCCCCCGCCATGCCAAGTATCACCGGATGACCGGGACGCACGGCCACGCCATGCACCAGCAGTTGGCCGGTTTCGCGCACGAGCGCGGCGGTGTAATCGTGACTGCCGGCCGATGATCCCGATAAGATCAGGATCAGATCGGGATTTTGGGAAATGGCCTGCTGTAAGGCGGCGCGCAGCCGTTGGGGGTTATCGGGTGTGATAGGCATGACCTGGGCGCGCCCGCCGCTTTCGCTGATTTGCGCGGCCAGCACCAGGCTGTTGTACTCGGTGATCTGTCCTGGCTGCGGTGTGATTTCCGGCGGCAGCAGTTCGTCGCCTGTGGGAATGAGCACGACGAAGGGCGGGCGGCGCACCTGCACGATGGGGTGACCGCAGCCAGCGAGCGCCCCCAGATCTACCGGGCGCAGGCGATGATTGGCGGGCAGCACCAGTTCGGTTTCGACCATATCTTCGCCGAGCAGACGCACATGCTGGCGCGGGGCGAGGGCGGCGCGAATTTCGATATGGTGGTCGTCGGGCTGGTGGGTGTCTTCGATCATGATAACGGCGTTGGTGCCGGGCGGCAGGGGGTCGCCTGTGTCTACGGCAAAAGCGTTTTCGCCCAGGCGCAGGCGCGCAGGCGCGCTTTCGCTGGCGCGCGTCGTATCGGCGGCGTTTACGGCGTAGCCATCCATCGCGGCGGCGTGATAATGCGGCGCTGAGCGCTTAGCCCAGACCGGTTCGGCGGTGATGCGCCCCAACGCCTGACTCAGGGGCACAGGTTCGCCCGGCAGGGGCGTCCATAGGCCGGCGGCGCGCAGGGCCGTTTCGAGCCGCGCGCGCGCTTCGTCCAGGGGGAGGTCTTCGAGATACACGCTGGGCGGGGTCACAGGATTTCGACCTCCACGACAGTGCCGGCCTTGAGTCCGGCGCTGTTGAGGGGGATAGGGAGCAGGGCGTTGGCGTTGACGAGCGTAAAGATCAGATTCGACTTGCCGAAAACCGGCGTGGCCAGCCAGGCGCCGTCCTGCTGGAACAGGCGCACGGGGACGCTGTCTTCGCGCCCGCTGACGGAGGCGACGTTGTGGGTGAGGGTGGCGCGCAGGGTGGCGGGCAGCGGCGGCGGCTGACCCAACCAGTGGCGCAGCAGCGGCACGAGGATCTGGCGGGCGACCAGATAGGCCGATACGGGATTGCCGGGCAGACCAATAACGGGTTTGCCGTCGCACAGCGCCAGAATGGTCGGTTTGCCCGGTTTGACAGCCAGGCCATGCTGCAAAATGCCGGGTTTGCCGAGGGCGGCGATGACATCGACAGTGAGATCGCGGGTACTGACGGAACTGCCGGCGCTGATGACCAGCAGATCGCAGCGGGCGAAGCCCTGGCGGGCGCGCGGCAAAAAATCGTCCAAGTGGTCGCGCGCGATGCCCAGCAGCAGGGGGTCGCCGCCCGCTTGTTCGACCAGGGCCGCCAAGGTAGGGGCGTTGATGTCGCGGATCTGGCCGGGCGCGGGGTGGGCTTCGGGCGCGATGAGTTCGTCGCCGCTGCTGAGCAAAGCCACACGGGGCGCGGCGACGACCTCGACCTGCATCACGCCGGCCGCCAGCAGGCCGCCGATGTCGTGCGGGCGTAAGCGCTGTCCGGGCGGGACGAGGGCTGCCCCCGCCGCGATGTCCTCGCCGATTTGGACGACATTTTCGCCGGGCGCGACCGGCGCGTACACTTCAATTTCGTCGGGGCCGAAGGGCTGGGTGCGCTCGACCATGACGACGGCGTCGGCGCTGGCGGGCAGCATCCCGCCTGTGTGAATGAGCAGGGTTTCGCCGCTTTGGATGTCGCTTGTGGCGGCGGCGCCCATGGCGATACTGCCGACACAGCGTAAATAGGCGGGCAAAGCGTGTCCGGCGCCGAAGGTATCGGCAGCGCGCACGGCATAGCCATCGACGGCGCTGCGGCGAAAAGCAGGCAAGTCGCCGGGCGCAGGCGGCGCGCTGGCCAGCACACGCCCCAGGGCGCGGCGCGTGTCTGTGGCTTGGCGCGGCGGGCGCGGCTGCCACAGGCGCAGCAGCATGTCCAGCGCCAGGCCGACGGGCTGCACGTTAAAGAATTCGGTCTTGGCCACCGGTCATCCTTCTTGGGGGGCGACTGGCGGCAGACCCAGACGCTGTGGATGGGTATAGACGCGCAGCGTGCCCTGTCGCACATAGCCGACGACGCAGATGTTCCAGGCGTGCGCCAGTTGCAGCGAAATGCTGGTTGGCGAGGTGCGGCTGGCGACAATGGGCACGCCCAGCCGGCGCGCTTTGGCCAACATTTCCGAACTGATGCGCCCGCTGGTGAGCAGGAGGCGGTCGCGGGTGGGAATGCCCTGTTGCAGCGCTTTGCCCGCCACTTTATCGACGGCATTGTGGCGTCCGATGTCTTCGGCGCTGACCAGCAGGCGGCTGTCGTCGCCGAGCACGGCGGTATGCACGCCGCGCACGTGCTGGTAGAGGACAGCCGCGCCCTGCAAATCCTTCATGCGCTGGAAAATCACCTGCGGCGTGGTCTGATAAGCGCTGTCGAGCGCGGGATACGATGCGGTCAGGTGTTGGAGGGTGACGCCGCCGCCGCAGCCTGAGGTGAGAATCAGGCGGCGCGGGGGGTTGACGTGCGCGCGCTTCAGCAGCACATCGATGGTGGTGCGGGGGAGGTTGGCCTGCACCAGCCCGACCTCGTCGAAGGATGAAATCACGCCTTCGTTGAAGAGGAAACCCAGTGCGAGCGCTTCTTCGTCCAGCGGGCTGCACATGACGGTCGCCAATTCCTGGCCGTTGAGGTAGATGCTGACGAGTGTTTCGGCGATCACGCCCGTGTGGCTCAGTTCGGTGTGATCGGCGTGAACCGTCCAGCAGGTAAAGGGGAGCGCGCCGGGCAGCGTGTGCGCGGGCGATAGGGAAAGCGACATGGCTAAGCTTCCTCGTCTTGGGGCTGACGTTTGCGTGGGCGGCGGGTGCTGCGGCGGATTTCTTCTGGCGAGAGGCCGTTTTCCAGGCCGAATTCGATTTTGGGCTTGAGCGCGCCTGTCGGGCAAACGCCGATACACTGGCCGCAAAACACACAGGGCGATTCGGTCATGGGTATTTCGAACAGCGTGGTGACGTGGGTGTGGAAGCCGCGTTGGCCCAGGGTGAGCGCGAAGGTGTACTGCGCGTCTTCGGCGCAGACCTGCACACAGCGCCAGCAGAGCACACACTGGCTGTAATCGCGCACGTAAAACGGGTTGTCGTCGATCAGGGCATGTTCGCGGCGCGCGGCGGCGGGGAAGCGCTCACGGTCTGCGTTGCAGGTGTCCAGCAGGGCTTGAATTTCTGGCGCCTGGCGCAGATCGACCGCAGAGCTGAGCATTTCCAGAATTGTGCGCCGGCTGCGTTCGACGCGCTCGTTACTGGTTTCCACGACGGTGTTGTGCTGGCAGTGGGCGATGCAGGCGGGTTGGAGCAAACGTCCTTTGTTGACATCGACTACGCAGACACGGCACAGACCGTTGGCAGTGGTGGCGTCGTGGTAACAGATGAGGGGGATGTCCACGCCGAGTGTGTGGGCCGCTTCGAGCAGCGTTGTGCCCGCCGGGACAGTGACCGGCTGGTCGTCGATGGTCAGACTGACAGTATGGTTGGGGTTGGCGCTCATTTGGTTTCTCCGAACAATTCGGGCCAGCGCTGCATGGCGCTGAGCACGGCGGAAGCGGCGGTCTGCCCCAGCCCGCACAACGAGGCTTCGGTCATGGTCAGGCCGATATCGCGCAGGCGTTGGGGGTCGCCGGGCAGAGGCTGCTCCAGGCGCTCCAGAACTTCAAGCTGGCGCTGGGTGCCCAACTGACAGGGGAAGCACTTGCCGCAGCTTTCGTGCTGGAAAAAACGCGCCAGCCGCCGCAGCACATCGCGCAAATCGGTTGTGTCGTTAAAGACCATGATCGCGCCCGACCCGAAAGTGCTGCCGATGGCGCGCAGATGCTCGAAGGTCAGCGGCACGTCGATTTCTTCGGGCGTCAAAAATGTGCCCGCCGCGCCGCCCATCAGCACTGCGCGCAGTGGGCCGACGAGGCCGCCGCAGTAGTCGTGCAAAAACTGGCGCAGCGTCAATCCGGGCGCGATCTCGTAGACACCGGGGCGGCGGACATGGCCGCTGACCGAGACCAGTTTGGTGCCGGCGCTGCTGGCCGTGCCCCACTGGCGAAACCATGCCGAGCCGTGCGCCACAATCAGCGGGATGGCGCACAGCGTTTCGACATTGTTGACGGACGTGGGCTTGCCGAACAGACCGTGTGTGGTGGGATAAGGGGGTTTGACGCGCGGAAAGCCGCGTTTGCCTTCGATGGCCTCGAACAGGGCGGTTTCTTCGCCGCAGATATAGGCGCCTGCGCCGCGCCGCAGTTCGATGTCGAACGAAAAATCAGTATCGAAAATGCGCGCGCCCAAAAAGCCCGCGGCGGCGGCCGCGTCAATGGCGGCTTGCAGATGGCGGGCGGCCTCCGGGTATTCGCCGCGAATGAACAGAAAGCCTTTGCTGGCGCCGATGGCATAGGCGGCCAGCGCCATGCCTTCGAGCAGCAGGTGGGGCTGGCTTTCCATCAGCAGGCGGTCTTTGAAGGTGCCGGGTTCGCTTTCGTCAGCGTTGCATACCAGGTAGTGCGGCTGCGCTGGCGCCGCGTGCGTCAGTTTCCATTTGGTGCCGGTGGGGAAGGCGGCGCCGCCGCGCCCGATCAAGCCTGCCGCATCGACTTCGGCGATCACGCGGTGCGGCGACATCTCGGCCAGGGCGCGCCGCAGCGCCGCGTAGTCGCCGTATTCCGGCAGGGTTTGCGCGGGCTGTTGGGGCTGGCGCGTCAGCATAACGCCTTCGCCGCTGGTGATGGTTTGGCGGGTTTGCGCGCATTCTACCAGCAAACAGTCGATGTCATCGACTGGGGCATAAGCGAATTCGCCGGCGCCGCGCCGGGCGATAAGAGCGGCGGGGGCATGTTCGCACAACCCCAGACACGGGCTGTGCAGCACTAAGAATTGGCCGTCGGGGGTGAGTGTGCCCGGCGGCACGCCCAGCCGCGCAGATAGGGCTGCGATCACGCGGTCAGCGCCCGCGATGCCGCATGAGGGGCTGTCGCAGACATAGACGGTCGTGTGTCCGGTGGGCTGGTGGTGGAACAGGGCATAAAAGTGGATGACGCCGTAGATTTCGGCGGCGGGCACGCGCAGGGTATGCGAGATGGACTGCACGGCGTCATGATCGATGTGGCCGAAGGCGGTCTGTATATCCCACAGCAGGGGCAGCAGCGCGTCACGGGCGCGCCCGCGATACGGCACAAGCAAATCTTCTAAAGAAGTCATAATTTCCCAACCGCTGATTGCGCCAAAATTCTCAAAAAGCCGCAGAAGTGCGCTTTATGCTATTATAGCCATAAATTGCGCGTGGTTTTAAAGTAGTTTTGGAGCTGCACCCCTATGAACGCCCGCCTGAACCCCGATCACGTCGTGCGCACGACCTGCCCCTACTGCGGCGTAGGCTGTCAGATGAATTTGCATATCAAGAACGACATGATTTACCGCGTGTCTGCGCCGTTCGATGCCGCGCCGAATTATGGCAATTTGTGCGTTAAGGGACGCTTCGGCACGGATTTCACGACGCATCCGGGACGGCTGAAAGCGCCGCTGATTCGCGACGGGGGGCCGGGCCAGTTCCGCGAGGCGACATGGGACGAAGCGCTGACGCTGGTGAGCGAAAAGCTGACGCAGATTGTGCGCGAAAGCGGCGGCGACAGTATCGCGACATATGCCTGCGCCAAAGCGACCAACGAAGACAACTACGTTTTCCAGAAATGGGTGCGCGCGGTGCTGAAGACCAACAACGTCGATCACTGCGCGCGGCTGTGTCATGCTGGCAGCGTGACCGGCCTGCAATTGGCGATCGGCAGCAGCGCGATGAGCAACAGCATCGCCGAAATGGAACACCTGGAGACGTTTATTGTCACGGGGAGCAACACCACTGAAACGCATCCGGTCATCAGCCTGTTTTTGAAAAAAGCGGTGCGCCAGAACGGGGCGAAACTGATCGTGATCGACCCGCGCCAGATCGAAATGACGGATTTCGCGACGCTGTGGCTGCGGCAGAAGCCGGGCACGGACGTGGCGGTGTTCCAGGCGATGGCGCATGTGATCGTCAGGGAAGGGCTGTACAACCGCGAGTTTATCGCCGCACGCACCGAAGAATTCGAGCATTATGTTGAAACGCTGGAGGGCTTCACGCCGGAATGGGCGGAAAGCGTGAGCGGGGTGCCGGCGGCGGATATTCGCGCGGCGGCGCGGCTGTACGCGCAGGCCGGGCGCGCGGCGATTTATTGGGGTATGGGCATCAGCCAGAGCACGCACGGCACGGATAACGCGCTGGCGCTGACGAATCTGGCGCTGATGACCGGGCATGTGGGCAAGCCGGGCACCGGGCTGAACCCGCTGCGTGGACAGAACAACGTGCAGGGCTGTTCTGACAGCGGCGGGCTGCCCAACGTCTACACGGCGTATCAGCGTGTTGATCAGGCGGCGATACGCGGGAAGTTCGAGCAGGCGTGGAAGACGACGCTGCCGCCGGAACCGGGGCTGACGGTGACGGAAATGGTGGACGGGGCGCTGACAGGCGCGATCCGCGCGATGGTGGTGATGGGCGAAAACCCGCTGATGAGCGAGCCGAATCTGACGCACGCGCGGCACGCGATGGAAGCGCTCGATTTTGTGCTGTGCATCGACATTTTTATGAACGAAACCAGCGAACTGGCGCATGTGATTCTGCCGTCGGCCAGCTTCGCGGAAAAAGAGGGCACGTTCACCAACAGTGACCGCCGTGTGCAGCGGGTGCGGCGGGCGCTGCCCACGGTAGGGGCGGCGCGCGCCGATTGGGAGATTGTGTGCGATCTGGCGCGGCGCATGGAAGAGGCAGCGGGCGTGACGAGCAGCGCCGGCTTTGATTACGGCGACGCGCAGGCTATCTGGGAAGAAATGCGCGCGCTGACGCCCGATTTTTACGGCATTACTTATGAACGGCTGGAACGCGAAGGTGGCGTGCATTGGCCGTGCCCCAGCCTCGATCATCCCGGCACGCCCTATTTGTTCGCCGACGAATTCCCGCGCGGCAGGGGCAAATTCTGGGCGCTGGACTATGGGACGGAAAGCGAATTGACCGACGAGGCATACCCGTATCATCTGACGACGGGGCGCGTGCTGTTCCACTGGCACGGCGGCACGATGACGCGGCGTTCCAAGCTGGAGGAAGCGTTCCCGGTGCCGATTCTGGAAATGCATCCAGAGGACGCGCAGGGCTTACAACTGGTATCGGGTGATTGGGTAGAAGTGACTTCACGGCGGGGCAGCGTGGTGTGCCGGGTGATGGTGACGGGGCGATCGCCGCAGGGCACGGTGTTTTTGCCCTTCCATTTTGTCGAGGCGGCGGCCAATTTGCTGACGCTGGACAAGATCGACCCGCGCGCCAAAATCCCCGATTTCAAGATGGCGGCCGTTAAGCTGCGCAAAGCGGCAGGGCCGCAGGCCGACGCCGCGGCGCTGGATGAGCAGGGGGCGATCAAAGAGCCGACGAAGTACGTGCATTAAGGGGGTTTGTGGTGGTTGGTGTGCAGGGGGCGAGTCCATGACTTTGCCCCCTACGCTATCGGCTATAGGGTAACGATGCGGAAGCAGGGATAGGCGGCCTGCACGGCGACAAACTCGGCCATCGGGGCGTCTTTGTTCACACTGACGTGCGGTCGCGCTCCGGGTGCGCGTTTAAGATAGGCTTTCAGAATTGGCGCGCGCTGCTCGACGGGCACTTCTTCCAGCCGCACTTCGCGGCGTGCGCCGCTGCGAATGTAGGCTTTGCCGTTGGCCGCGCGCACATTTTGCACCCACTGGGCGTCGTCGCCAAGCATCGACACCAGATACCGCTGCTGATCGACCAGCGCGATAACCACTGGCAGGGCGAAAATGCGCCCGGACTTGCGCCCGACGACTTCGAGGGTCACGAAGTAGTTGGGGGCGATGCCAGACGAAGCGATGAAGGCGTAAAGGCGGTTGATCGCCTGCGCGAACGGGCCGGGACGGTTATTGGGATACCAGGAACGTTTGATACTACCCAGCCACTGCCTGAGCGCTTGCATACAGTTTCCTCCAATCTATGAAAGCGCATTGGCGAGAAACACATAAGGGTTTGCCCGCCGAGTTTATAATCGCCTAAAGTAGGGCTTCGAAACAAGTCCAGCAAGGTGGTTGACGGTCGCAGGGACGATGCAGGCATCGTCCGCTACAAAAACATTCGAGACCCGGCTTCAGCGTTTTTGGGCGTAGGGTTGGTCGTCGACGATGTCGAGGATTTCGCCGTCTTCTGAAAGCTGAAGCCGCCCGCGCTTTTGCTTGAGTTCGGGATACTGGCTGCGCCAGGCGCGTTCGCGTTCGATTTCGCGCTCGATGGCGCGTTCCTGCGCTTCTTTCATGCCGTAAATCGTGGCATGAATGAGCAACCCGATCAACCAGCCGCCCATGATGATGGCGGAAAGAGTCGCCCAACCATACTGCGGCTGCAAGACGCCCCACAAAACCGCCGCCGTGCCCAGAAAGGCGATGAGATGGCTGGCGAATTCAGTGCGGTTGTCGTATTGGCGTTGGATGCGCTTGCGGATTTCTTCTTGGTAGGTTTTGCTGCTCATGACCGTCTCCGTGTGCGTGTTTTTTCTGATTACGTGGACGTGTGGGCAAAAGTTGCTGGGGCAGGAGTTTTTGACAAGCCTGTGCCGGCGCGCTAAACTGGCTGTGTATCTGAAATTTCAGATGTACAGATTGTATTTTTATGTCGAAAATTAGTACTTTATACCCCATTCAACTCCCCAGCGTGGCCGATGTGGTGTACGATGTGCTGCGCAAACAGATTTTGCACGGACATCTGGTGCCTAACCAGCAGTTGAACCTGAATAAACTGGAAAGTGAACTGGCGGTCAGCCGCACGCCGCTGAAAATGGCGCTGGCGCGGCTGCAAAACGAGGGGCTGGTGGAGATTCATCCGCGGCGCGGCACGTATGTCACGCAGTTTCGCGAAGTCGATATTCGGGAGTGTTTTGAACTGCGTATCGCGTTAGAGGCGCAGGCGCTGCGCCACACCTTCGCGCCGCACAATAGCGCGCTGCGGCAGGAAATCATGGCCCTGTTTATCACGATGGACGGCTATTTTGCCAGCGAGGCCGATTGGCTGGAACAGCTTATCGACTATATGGACATGGATCGGGCGGCGCATGTCAAGATCGTGCAGTTGAGCGGGAACGCGCGGATGCAGCAGGCGTATGAGCACGCCAATGTGCAGGGCTATATCGCGATTATGGGCACGCGCTTTACCTATGCCGATGTGCAAAAAACGCAGGCCGAACACCGCGAGATTTTGAGCGCGCTGCAAAGCGGCCAACTGGAGCCGCTGCTGGCGGCGGCGCGCGCGCATCTGGAAAACGCGGGCCAACGCGCGGTGCTGCGCCTGACAGGGGAACACTCATGAGCGGCCTGCCGGTGGTGGTCGGGGTGGGGCTGACCGCCTTTGCCGCGAATCGTGTAGACTGCACGGTGCGCGATCTGGCGCTGGAGGCGGCGCTGGCGTGTATGCATGATGCCGGCCTGATGGATTTGAAGGCGGTGCAGCACGGGCTGACGAGCTATGAAAGCGATCACTTCAACCGCCAGATGACGCTCGGCGCGCTTCTGCACGATCATCTGGGGCTGACGCCGCTGCCGAACGTGCGCGTGGAAGGGGGCGGGGCGACGGGGGCGCTGGCGCTGCGCACGGCCTGGGCCTATGTGCAAAGCGGTTTATGTGATTCGATACTGGTGTACGGGGCGGAATTGAACGGGCGCAGCGTATCAACGCAGACGGCGAATCAACTGTTCGCGCTTTCGGCTGATTTTGATTGGGAGATGATGGTCGGGGGCACATACACAGCGTTTTACGCGGCGATGATGCGCGCGCATATGCAGCGCTACGGCACGACGGAAGCGCAGTGCGCGCATGTGGCCGTGCGCAACCGCAAAAACGCGCAGCACAACCCGTTGGCGCAGAAGCCGATGGATCTGACGATTGAGGAGGTGCTGAATTCGCGCGCGGTAGCCGAACCGTACAAGCTGCTGGATTGCAGCCTGCTGAGCGACGGGGCGGCGGCGCTGCTGCTGGCAACGGAAGACTGGGCACGCGCCCACAGTCCGGTTTTCGCGCGGCGGCCTGTCGTATACTTCGCGGCGACGGGCTGCGGCAGCGATACCATGCGGTTGGGCGATCGCTATCCCGACATCACGAATTTTCGCGGCAAGCGCGCGGCGGCGCAACAGGCTTATGCGCAGTTGGGCATCAGCGACCCGCTAGCGCAAATCGATGTGGCCGAGCTGTACGACAGCTACAGCGGGGTGGAGATTCAGGCGGTAGAGGACTTAGGCTTCGTGGCGGCGGGCGAAGGCGGGGCGGCGGTGGCGAGCGGCCTGTTCGATCTGGGCGGGCGGCTGCCGGTGAACCCCAGCGGCGGTTTGTTGGGGCGCGGCGCTCCGGTCGGCGCGACCGGCATCGCGCAGGCTATCGAAATCGTGCAGCAGTTGTGGGGCACGGTGCATCCGGCGCGGCAGGCGGCAAACGCCCGGCGCGGCCTGACGGATACCCACGCCGGCATCGGCACGCTGTGTGTCGTCAATATTTTCGAGCGGAGAGACTGAAGGATGGCGGAAGTGACGGCGAAGCGCGATATCCTGACGGCGGCCAGCCCACATGCCGAGACGCCCGATATCTGGGCGGATTTCCGGCAGATCGAGGTGCTGACGCTGGAACTGAGGCAGCGCTATGAGCACAGTCTGGGCAAATATTCGCGCTTTTTTATCGAACTGGAAAACGGGCGTTTTTTGGGCACGCGCTGCGCGCGCTGCCAACGGGTGTATGCGCCGCCGCGCCCGCTGTGTCCGGCGTGCCTGGCGGTGACGACATGGCAGGAGTTGGCGGGAACGGGCACGCTGATAACGTATGCGGTGCAGCATTTCGGCTCTGGGGCGAACGATGACGTAAACCGGCTGGCGACGCCCTATGTGCTGGCGTATGTGCTGCTGGATGGCGCTTCGACGCTGTTCCCGCACATTTTACGCGCCGCGCCGGAAAACGTGCGTATCGGGATGCGGGTGCGCGTGGCGTACAGCAGCGGGCCGGTGCAGCATCCGCTGCATCTGATGTATTTTGTGGCGCAAGGATAACGCTGATTGTGTGTCGGGTGAGGCCCTACAGCATGGCGATTTTTGAGGAAATGGTATGTCTGCACGACACAAGAAGCTCATTAACCAGCCGGAAAATATCGTGCGCGAGATGCTGGAGGGCTTCGCGCGGGCGTATCCGTCTATCGTGCGCCTGACCGATGCGGGGCTGATCGTGCGCGCGCAGCCGAAAGGGGCGGGCCGGGTCGGGCTGGTGATCGGCAACGGCAGCGGCCACGAGCCGGCGATGATCGGTTTTGTGGGCGCGGGGCTGATGGATGTCAACGTGCCGGGCGAAATTTTCAGCGCGCCGGGGCCAGAACGCATTGTCGAAGGCATCCGGCTGGCCGAACGGGGCGGGGGTGTGCTGCTGTGTGTCTCGCATCACGCGGGCGACCGGATGAACGCCGAAATGGCGCTGGAACTGTGCGCGGCAGAGGGCCTCAGCGGCGTGGAGATGGTGCTGCTGTACGACGATATTTCGAGCGCGCCCAAAGGCCAGGAAGCCGAACGACGCGGCACGGCGGGCTTGTTTTTCACGTGGAAAATGCTGGGCGCGTATGCCGAAACGGGGGCGTCGCTGCCGCAGTGCAAGGCGCTGGCCGAGAAAGTGCGCGACGCGACGCGCACGCTGGCGGTGGCGCTGACGCCGGGCACGAATCCTATCAGTGGGCAGGTGATGTTCGCACTGGCGGAGGACGAGATCGAAATCGGCATGGGCGTGCATGGCGAAGTGGGGCAGGGGCGGCAAAAGCTGCAAGATGCGGACGCGACGATTGACGCCATGCTGCCGCCGATTCTGGCGGATCTGCCGTTCCGGGCGGGCGACGAGGCGCTGGTGTTCATCAACAACAGCGGCAGCATGACGCAGATGGAATTGTTCATTCTTTACCGGCGCGTGGCGCAGCGTTTGGATGCGGCGGGCATTGGGGTGTACGGGGCGTGGATCGGGGCCTACGCGACCACGCAGGAAATGGCGGGCTTCGCGCTGTCGTTGTGCCGGGTGGACGACGAATTGAAGCGCCTATGGGACGCGCCGGCCAGAGGAGCGTATTTCGTGCGATGAACTGGGCAGAAGTGTTGGGGGCAGTAGAGGCGATGTACGCGCAGAAACGCGATGAGCTGAACGCGCTGGACGCGGCGTTGGGGGACGGCGATCACGGCACGGCGCTGCACACGGCGTTCAAAGAGATCGCTGCCCGCGCGCCGGAACTGGCGCAGGCGCGCCCGGCCGAAATACTCAAGGCGGCGGCGCTGACGCTGATGAATCGCATGGGCGGCTCATCGGGGGCGCTGTACGGGACGCTGTTTTTGCGCGCCAGCGTGGAAGTGAAAGATTTGGATAGGCTGACAGGCGAGGATATGGCGCGCATGTGGGAGGCGGGCTTAGAGGGTGTGATGCAGCGCGGCGGCGCCCAGGTGGGCGACAAGACGATGGTCGATGCGCTGGCGCCGGCGGTGATCGCCTTCCGCGACAGCATCAGTCAGGGGCGGCCGGCGGCAGAAGCCTATGAGGCGGCGGCGGCGGCGGCGCGTTTCGGGGCGGTAAAAACCAGCGAACTGGTCGCCAAACACGGGCGCGCCAAATTTGTCGGCCAGCGGGCGCTGGGACAGATCGACGCGGGCGCGGCTTCGACAGCGCTGTTGTTCGAGGCGCTGCGGAATTATTGGAGGGAAAAAGGTGGCTAAAACGGCAAAATATACGCTGCGAGTCGGTTATGTGGGCTTGTCGATCAAGCCGTACTATTCGGTGGAACTGCGCCAGCGCGAACGGGCGATTGCCGGACTGAGGCAGTTGGCGCAAGAACTGGGGTTTGCGTTTTTCCCGGTGGCGGATGAAATCAGCAGCGAGGAGGATTCGCGGCGCGCGGCCAATTATTTGCGCGAACAACAACTGGACTTTCTGCTGATTCAGAACAGTTCGTGCAGCATGGGCGAGCAGCTTTTGCCGCTGGTGGAGTGCGCGCCGCGTCTGGGGTTGTGGGCCACGCCCGACCCGGACTATGAAGGCGAGATCAAGATACATGCGCTGGTGTCGATGAGCCAGTACGCCAGCATCCTCAAGCGCTATCTGCGTCACGAGGAGCATCCGTATAAGTGGTTTTATGGGCATGTGGAAACGCCAGAATTTCAACGGCGCTTCGCGCTCACTGTGCGGGCGCTGACGGCGGTGAAAAATATCGAACGCGCGCGCATCGGCTGGATCGGCGGGCTGTCGCCGGGTTTCCACGACATGATTTTTGATGAGCGCGTGCTGCGCAGCCGCTTGGGGGTGACGGTGGAACAGCATGAATTGGGCGAACTGGTGGCGCGCGCGCAGCAATACGAAAAAGCGCGGGTGGGCGAAATGGCGCGGGCGATTCGCGGCGCGGCGGCGGCGGTCACGGTTAGTTCGAACGAAGCGTTCGAGCGGGTGACGCGGCTGTATATGGCGCTGAAGGATATAGCGCGCGAACGCGATTATGACGCGCTGGCCGTGCAGTGCTGGACAAAAGCGCAGGAAATTTACAATGTTGTGCCCTGCATGGCCTACAGTTGGATGGGCAGCGAAGACGGCGTGGCGGTGTCGTGCGAGGGCGATGTGCCGGGGGCGATCAGCATGTATCTGCTCAATCTGCTTTCCGACGTGCATGGGTCGTCTACACTGCTGGATATGACGGCGCTGGACGCGCAGACGGGGGCGATGCTGATGTGGCACTGCGGCGTCTCGCCGCGCCATTTCGCCAACGAGGACGGCATCAAGTGGGTCGATCATGTGACGCTGGGGCGCAAAAGCGCGGAGAACCAGCGCTACGGTGTGGCGGGGGATGTGCTGTTCGCGCCGCAAAAAGAGATGAGCGTAACCTATGTGGGCGACGACGGGAGCAGCCTGCTGGTGCTGCGTTCGAGCATTATCGAGCATCACCAGAAAGGCTATGACGGCACGCGCGGCTGGTTCGCGGAATTCGAGCTGAACAAAGCGCCGATTGGGCTGATGGATTTGCTCAATACGCTGACGGTGCGCGGCCATGAGCATCATTTCGCTGTCGGATTCGGTGATGTCACCAACGAGTTAATGGAATTCGCGGCGTGGAAAAAGCTGCGCCTGATCGAAAAAGTGCCGTATGCCGACTATTTGCAGCGCGAAGGCGTGAATGTGTAAGGCCTTGACCGCTAAAAGCTAAGCGCTGATTGCTAGCAGAGGAGTGTGCAGCATGTATTGTCGATCACCCTAAAAGGAGGCCGAACAAAAAGGACAACAAACAGGTTGTGCGCTGAAAAGACACGTTCTGGAAAAAGTAATGACTCTGGAGGAGAAAAAGTTATGGCTCGCAAATGGATGCTGCTGGTGTTGGTCGCGCTGCTGCTGCTGCCGATGGCGGTTTCGGCGCAAGAAACGATGGATGACATGGCGCCGCCGCCGGGCTTCGCCAGTTGGGATGCGGTGCTGGAAGAGGCGCGCGGCCAGACGGTCAACTGGTACATGTGGGGCGGTTCGGATTCGATCAATGAGTTTGTCGATACGTTCTACGGTGAACCGCTGTTGGAAGAGTACGGCATCACGCTCAACCGCGTGCCGCTGGCGGATACGGTGGACGCTGTGAATCAGGTGTTGAGCGAATCGGAAGCGGGGGTTGGGCCGGGCGAAGGCACGATCGACCTGATCTGGATCAACGGCGAGAACTTCTTTACGATGCGGCAGGCCGAACTGCTGTACGGCCCGTGGGCACAGAACATCCCCAACAGCATGTATGTCGATTGGGAAAATCCGGCGGTGGCGCTGGACTTTGGCCGCCCGGTGGATGGTTACGAAAGCCCGTGGTCGAGCGCGCAGTTCAATTTCATCTATGACACGGCGCGCATGAGCGCAGAAGACCTGCCGCGCAGCTATGCGGAACTGACGGAATGGGCGATTGCCAATCCGGGGCGTTTCACCTACATCGCCCCCGGCCCTGGCGCGTTTTTGGGCACGCGCTTCGTCAAGCAGATCTTCTTTGAAGTCAGCGGCGGCCAGGAACAATGGGTCGGCGAATTTAATCAGGAACTTTACGATCAGTGGGCGCCGGTGGTGTGGGAACTGCTGAACGCCTGGGAACCGTATCTGTGGCGTCAGGGGGAAACCTACCCGGCCAGCGAAGCCGAACTGCACGAACTGTTCGCCAACGGCGAAGTCGATTTCGACTTCACCAACCTGCCATCGGGCGCTTCGACCTTCATCGAAACCGGGCAAATTCCGCCGACCTCGCAGGCTTTCACCTTCGAGACCAACATGATCGGCGATTTCAACTACGTGGCGATTCCGTACAACGCGCCGAATGTGGCGGCGGCGCTGGTGCTGGCCAATTTGATGCTGCGCCCCGATCTGCAAGCGGCGCAGGTGCAGCCGGCCAACGGCTTCGGTCTGGGCTATGGCATTGACGTGTCTACCGTGAGCGAAGAAGAATTTATCGCGGCGATCGAAGAAGCGGCGCTGAACATGGGGGCGGGGGCGGCGCCGGCAGCGGATCTGGCGGCCTCGCTGGTGTCGGACATCGCCGCCGAATATCAGGCGCTGATCGAAGCGGATTGGGAAGCCAACGTCTTGCGCCGCTAAGCGGCTTGGGCATCTGGGGCGGGGGAGTGGCTCCCGCCCCACAGTGTGCGATCAAGGGGTGATAGGGAAACGATATGTGGTGGGAACGCTGGCGCATCGCGGTGATGTTAGCGCCGACGCTGTTGATTATAGTGGTGCTGTTTTTCGGCAGTCTGGGCTATGGCTTTATCCAGAGTCTGGGCTACCAGCCGAATATCGGCAATTACAGTATCAGCCTCGACGCTTACAGCACGGTCATGTTTTCCGAACGTTACAGCGAGCAGTTCTGGCGCGGCCTGCGGCTCACGTTCTTCGTCAGCTTGGCCAGCACAGCGATTGCGGCGGGGCTGGCTATCGCCTGCGCGCTGCTGCTGCGGCAGACGTTTGTGGGCAAGCGCGTGGCGACGTTTTTGTTTCAGCTTAATCTGCCCGTGCCGCATCTGGTGATCGCCATTGGCATCATTTTCCTGTTTTCTAACAGCGGTCTGCTGGCGCGGGCGGCGGCGCAGATGGGCTGGATCAGCGCGCCGAGCGATTTTCCGGTGCTGGTGCGCGATACCGAGGGGATTTCGATCATCCTGGCGTATTTGTGGAAAGAGATTCCCTTTTTCGGCATTATCGTTCTCGCGATCCTGCAATCGGTGGGCGAGGATTATGAGGATTTGGCGCGCAGCCTGGGGGCCAACGGCTGGCAGCGCTTCCGCTATGTGATACTGCCGCTGATAATGCCGGGTTTGCTGTCGTCGTCGATTATCGTCTTCGCCTTCACGTTCGGCACGTATGAAGTGCCCAAGCTGCTGGGCGTGCGCTTCCCGGAGATGCTGCCGGTGATGGCGCTGGAATTTTTCCTGAACCCGGATTTGAACGCGCGCGCCGAAGGCATGGCGCTGAGTATGATTATCGCCGTGATCGTGCTGGCGCTGGTGGTGGTCTATATGTGGATCAGCGACCGCGCCATCCGGCAGACGTAGGAAGAAGAGCATGAGCAGAGTGAAGCGTATACTGTTTTACGCGGCAGTGGTGGGGGTGGTGCTGGCGCTGGTTCTGCCGATCATCACCTTTTTTATCAACGCTTTTGCCTTCCGCTGGTTTTATCCGCAGTTTGTGCCCAATGAGTGGAGCTTGCAGGCGTGGGAGCGCATCGGCCTGATCCCGCGCGAAGGCCAGCGGACGCTGGAGGGATGGTGGCGGCTGCTGAGCAGCGGTTCGGACGTGATCAACGCGCTGGGGACGAGTCTGGCGTTGGGCGGGCTGGTGACGGTGCTTTCGGTTATCATCGGGCTGCCGGCGGCGCGCGCGCTGGGGCTGTACCGCTTCCGCTTCAAGCGCCTGGTAGAATTTATGATTCTGGCGCCGACGATTGTGCCGGTGATTGCCTTTGTGCTGGGGCTGAACATCAACTTCATCCGCTGGGGCTTTTCGGGCACGCTGTTGGGCGTGGCGGTGGTGCATCTGGTGCCGGTGATGCCGTATGTGGTGCTGACGCTTTCGGGCGTGTTCGCCAATTACAACCCGGAATTCGAAGAACAGGCGCGCACGTTGGGCGCGGGGCCGCTGCGCACCTTCTGGTACATCACGCTGCCGTCGATTTTTCCCGGTCTGGTGGTGGCGGCGCTGTTCGCGTTCCTCGTCTCGTGGAGTCAATATCTGCTGACGTTTTTGATCGGCGCGGGGCGCGTGATTACGATCCCCATGCTGCTGTTCGCGCAGGCTTCGGGCGGCAACAACGCGGTGACCGCGGCCATGTCGCTGATTTTTATCGCGCCGGCGGTGCTGACGCTGCTGCTTTCGGCGCGCTATCTTTCGGGCGAAGCGAGCGCGGTGGGTGGCTTCGGGCGTATCTAGCAGCCTGACAATCTACGATTCGCTAGTGGTAAGGGCGAGGCAGCCTCGCCCCTACGAATAACGCCCGACATCTCATGTTGTTGAAGTACTGGAGATTATGGGCGAAAACGGATTTTTCATCATGACGCATGTGGTTTTGCAGAAACTCAATAAGGTCTATCCGGGCACGACGCAGGCAGCGGTGCAGGATATGCACCTTGATATTCCGTCGGGGCAGTTGGTGGCGCTGCTGGGGCCTTCGGGCTGTGGCAAAACCACCACGCTGAAAATGATTGCCGGGCTGATTCATCCCAGCAGCGGCGACATCACGTTCGACGGCGCGAGCGTGCTGCCGATTCCGGCGGAACGGCGCGGCGCGGTGATGGTCTTCCAGAATTATCTGCTGTTCCCGTATATGAGCGTGGGGCAAAATGTGGGCTTTGGGCTGAAGATGCGCGGCGTGCCGCAGAAGACCATCAATCAGAAAGTGATCGAGATGCTGGAACTGGTGAAGCTGCCGAATATCGCCAACCGCCGCCCGAAGCAGCTTTCGGGCGGGCAGCAGCAGCGTGTCGCGCTGGCGCGGGCGCTGATTACCGCTCCGAAAGTGCTGCTGCTCGATGAGCCGTTGAGCAACCTGGACGCGCATTTGCGCGACGAAATGCGCGAACTGATTCTGTCGATTCAGCGGCAGTTGGGCGTGACGATGATTTTCGTGACGCACGACCAGGAAGAAGCGGTGCTGCTGGCGAACCAGATCGCGCTGATTTTCGAGGGGGTGTTGCAGCAGTATGCGCCGCCCGACGTTTTTTACCGCCAGCCCATTTCGGAGCGGGCGGCGCGATTTTTCGGCGGCGTGAATTTTATTGCCGGCACGCGGCGCGGCGACCGCGTGACAACGGCGTTGGGCGATTTTGTGTTTAACCCGGCGGGGAAAGACTCTGCTCCTGAAGGCGCGGTGACGCTGACAATTCGCCCGGAACAGATTGTGCTCCAGCCGGCAGACACGCGCAACAGTATCGCAGGGCGCATTCGTGCGCGCATTTATGTCGGCACGTATACGCGCTACAAAATTGTGCTCAACGATGGCAGCGAGATCGAAGCGACGCGCCCCGGCGATGTTGGCAGTTTAGAGGAGGGGGACGCGGTGAGACTGGCCTTCCCGGAAGATCGGATTTGGGTCGTTGCGCAGCGTTGAAGCTCGTTTCACAACAGAACAGCGGCGTATGATCGCCGTTTTGTGGCTTACCTACGCCGGCTATTATCTGGGGCGCATGAATCTCAGCCCGGCGCTGACCGCTATCGCGGAAGGGCTGGCGTTATCACGCGCAGAAGTCGGTCTGCTGGGCACGGCTGTGACATGGGCCTACGCCGCGGGGCAAATTGTGAACGGCGAATTGGGCAACCACTTCAGCCCGCATCGCATCGTGCTATTGGGGCTGCTGACCATCGCTGGGGCCAACCTGTTGCTTGGGCTGCAAACAGCGCTGCTGCCGATGATTGTGTTGTGCCTGATCAACGGCTTTGCGCAGGCCAGCGGTTGGGGGCCGATGCTGCGTATCCTGGCGGAACGGCTTAATCCGTTCCAGCAGCGGCGCATCGCCATGCCCTTTCCGCTCAGTTATCAGGTGGGGGCGGCGGCCAGTTTGGCGCTGGCGGCGCTGCTGATCGTGTCGATGGGCTGGCAGGCGGCCTTTATCGTCCCGGGCGGGGTTTTGCTGCTGATGGCGGCACTGTGGTGGCTGCTGGGGGTTGATGTGCCCAAAGCGGCACAGACAAAAGCGCCTTTTAGCTGGCGCAGTCTGTGGGGCAATGTCGTCGGCATCTGGCCGCTGCTGCTGGGGGCGGTGGTGATGGGGTTGGTGTACAGCGGGGCTGGACTGTGGCTGCCGGCGTATTTCGCCGACACGGGTCTGTTTCCTGGCGTGTTCATCAGCGTCGTTGTGGGCATCATGCCGCTGATAGGCGCGGGGGGGATGCTGCTGACCGGCCTGCTGCTGCGGCGGCTGCACAGCCCGCTGCGCGTGATGCGCCTGCTGCTGCTGGCCATTGTCGCCTCTATGCTGCTGGCGGTGGCGACGACGGGGTATGTGCAGGTGGCGTGTATTGCGCTGCTTTCGCTGGAGTTAGGCGGCACATCGGCGCTGATGACCACGGCTATCCCGCTGCTGGTGGCTTCTGAAGGCCGCGCCTCTTCGGCAGCAGGCACGATCAACGCGGTACATTCTGTAGGCGGCGCGCTGGCTGGCGTGCTGGTGGGCGCGTTGATCGAGGGGGTAGGCTGGGGCGGCGTGTTTGGGCTGTGGGCGCTGTGCGCGCTGGTCGCCTGGGGACTTTCGCTGTTGATGAGGGGAAGATGATGAAGGAAGCGCCATTAGCAGGCATTCGCGTAATCGACCAGACGCAGGCGTTGGCCGGGCCATACTGCGCCATGATGCTGGGTGATCTGGGGGCGGATGTTATCAAGATCGAAAAACCGGGGAGCGGCGACCAATCGCGGCAGTGGGCGCCGCCCTATATCGGCGACCAGAGCTGTTACTATCTGGCGGCCAACCGCAACAAACGCGGGATTGCGCTGAACATCGCGGCGGCAGAAGGGCAGGATATCATTCACCAACTGGTAGGCGCCGCTGATGTTTTTATGACGAATCTGCCTACCAGCGAGAGCGTGCGCAAGTATCGGTTGGACTATGAAACGCTGGGTGCGCTCAACCGGCGTCTGATCTACGCTTCGATCAGCGGCTATGGGCGCACAGGGCCGCGCGCCGGGCAGCCGGGCTATGATCTGGTGGCGCAGGCTGAATCGGGCACTATGGCGCTGACGGGCGAAGTGGCTGGGGCGCCGATGCGTTTCCCGACGCCGATGGCCGATCTGACGTGCGGGCTGTTCACGCTGATTGGCATTCTGGCGGCGCTGCACGCGCGCCAGCGCAGCGGGCGCGGCCAGTTCATCGACCAATCGCTGCAAGAAGGGCAGATTACGTGGCTGGATAATTACGCGGGCGAATACTTCGCCACCGCGCAGGAGCCGCCGCGGCGCGGCAACCGGCACCCGCAGGTTGTGCCTTACGAAGCGGTGCAGGGCGCGGAGGGCGACTGGTTCATTCTGGGCGTCGGTTCAGATAATGTCTGGCAGGCGTTCTGCCGTTATGTCGAGCGCCCGGATCTGGCCAATGACGCGCGTTTCGCCAGCAACGCCAGCCGCGTCGCGCATTACGAGGCGCTGCTGCCGATTGTGCGCGAGATTATCGGGCAGCGACCTACGGATTTCTGGCTGGCCGAATTACGCGGCGTGGGCGTGCCTGTGGGGCGCATCAATACGGTCGCGCAGTCGTTGAGCGACCCGCACCTGCTGGAACGCGGTATGATTGTCGAATTGCAGCATCCGGCGCTGGGACTGATTAAGTCGATTGCGACGCCCGTGCATCTGGCGGAGACGCCGCTGGTTTACCGCCGTCATCCGCCGCGCCTCGGCGAACACACCGACGAAGTGCTGCGCGAGATCGGTTATGACGCGGCAAAAATCGCGGCGCTGCGGGCTGCGGAGGTGGTGGCGTAGTCACTCCGGTGTACAATAGCCATAAAGTTTCGGGGAGGCAGCCGTGATATTTCAGGATCTTATCAAGGCAGTGGATGAACTCTCGCCAGAGGAATTGCGGGAACTGCGCGCTTACATTGATCAACGTGAATGGCTGACATTAACGCCCGTCAACCTGTGATACAGCGTCTGACAACGGTGGTTAGCGCAGGACATCAGGTCTATCGCTGCCAGCCGGTATACTATGAAGTGGTGCGAGGGCTAATTACAACCAATGCCACCAGCAAATTGCAGCATTTCCAGACCGTGCTGATGCCGTTACTAGACCGCGTGGCGCTGACAGACGCCGATTGGCAGCAGGCAGCCCGTTTGTGGGCGAGCGCGGCGACTGCCGGCAAACAACTTGCCGACGTCGATTTGTTGATTGCGGCGGTGGCGCAGCGTCTCAGTGGGATTGTTGGCACTGCTGATGATGATTTTGACGTTCTACCCGTTAAGCGCGAAAACTGGCGCACAACCTGACTGCGTTAATGTCTGAGGCTTTCCGCTAAAATCCAGCTAACCGAAGGACGATGCTTAATGACCTCTCTACTCCCCTTTGTCTCGATGGGTTCGTCGTATTACCCGCCGCATCACGACCCGCCGGATTGGGAACGCGATGTGCAGCGGATGGCGGCGGCAGGGTTGAACACCATCCGCACCGCCGAACTGCTGGCGAGTTGGGACAAGATCGAAAAAGTGCGCGGCGCGCCGGATTGGTCGTGGCTGGATCGCATTTTTGAGCTGGCGCAGGAGTACGGGCTGAAAATTCTGCTCGGCACGGGATCGTGCAACCCGCCGATCTGGATCAAAGAACTGTATCCCGATATCCAGATTATCTCGCGCGACGGCGTGCCCTATCCCACTGCGACGGTGTGGGGCTGGGCCAGCAAAGCGCATCCGGGCTACCGCTTCGAGGTGCAGCGCTATCTCGGCCTGCTGCTGGAACGCTACGGCCAGCATCCGGCTCTGCTGGGCTGGCAGATCTACAACGAGCCGGGTTTCCCGCTGATGAAGCGCGAAGGCAGCGCCAACGTCGATCACTACGATTACGGGCCGCATTCGGTGCGCCGTTTTCGCGCCTGGCTGAAGGCCAAATATCAGGATATCGCAGCCATCAACGTTGCCTGGCGCTGGGATCCGACCCATCATCAGTACAGCGATTGGTATCAGATTGACCCGCCGCGCAGTATGCCGAGCGAATGGGGCGGCGTGACCATGTGGCTGGACTGGCGCGAATTCCAGTACGACATGCTGGCGGAATGGATCGCTATGCAGCACGCGCAGATCAAGGCGCGCTTCCCGCAGCAGCCGACGATGACCAATATTTTCGCCTTCAGCGGACGCGAAATCATGATGGCGATGGACGGCGACCGGCTGGCGCGGGCGGTAGACGCCATCGGCTATGATCTGTATCCCGGCATCGAAGGCCGCCTGAACGCCGAGCCGGAATATATCGCTATGTTTTTGGATTTTGGGCGCTGCAACGCGCAGCGCAACCAGCGCGAATTCTGGCTGCCGGAGATCGAAAGCGGCCCGGTAGACGGTTGGGTGCTGGGGCCAGACCACAACACCAGCGCTGAGGATATTTTGCGCTATAACCTGCAAGGGCTGGCGCGCGGCGCACGGCAGATTCTCTATCAGGGGTATCGTGAATGGCCGTGTATCCCGATTCACTGGGGGGCGCTGGTCGATTTTCACGGCGAGCCGACGCCGCGCTACGAGATGGCCGCCAAAATCAACGCGCTGGTTAAAGAACACGACGAGTTTTTCCGCCAGGCGCAGCCCACGCCGGCGCGCGTCGCGATAGTCTACGATCTGGTGAACCACACGGCGCTGCACGGCATGGCGGCCGTGCCGCACCTGCGCCTGGCGCTGCGCGGGTGTTACAGTGCGCTCTGGTCGCAGGGCTACCGCGTCGATTTCACGACACCTGAAGAAGTGATGCGTGGCGCGCATCGCTACGATGTGCTGCTGCTGCCGTTTTTGATGTTGGTCAACGACGAAACCGGCGCCGCGCTCAAAGAATTTGTGCGCAAAGGCGGCACGCTCATCGGCTTCGCCAAGTGCGCCATGCTGGATCATCGCGGTTGGAGTCATGCCGATCGTCCGGGCGCGGGGTTATCGGAAGTGTTTGGCGTGCTGGAAAGCAGCATCAGCAAAGCGGCGCCAGAAAACCTGAGCATTTTGCTGGATAACGGCCATCACGTACAGGGGTACTGGCATCAGCAGCTGCTTAAGCTGGCTTCCGACACGCGCGTGTTGGGCACGTTCGAGCATGATGGCACGCCGGCAGTGGTGGAATATCGCTATGGGCAGGGGCGGGCCTATTACATCGCGACGCATGTCGATATGGCGCACGCGCTCAAGCCGACGTGGGAGCAGCGCGCCTTGTTCGCCCGGATGCTGGACGGCGTAGGGCGCGAAGTGGTGCTGGAGCCGCTGGATGGGCAGGATATCGCGCTGACGGTCGAGGCGCGTCTGCTGCACCACGCCGCCCGCAGTGCGCTCATTATCACCAACAACGGCGCGCAGCCGGTGACGCTCAAAGTGGGCTTCGAAGGCAGCGGCGGCGCGTGGACAGACCTGTTCAGCGGCCAGTTGTGGACGGCGGGCGAAGCGCTGACGATTGCGGCGAAAGCGGGGACATGTCTGATGCAGGTGGAGGCGTATTAGCCCCCAAGGTGAGCGCAAGCGCAGCAGGCGGTTGATCTGGAGACAAAAAGGGGACTCGTGGCGAGTCCCCTGGCAGGTTTTTGCACAATTTACGATTTACGGATAAAAGCCGCGCGTGTTGAGCGCGTCGGCCACGCGCTGGATCGCCGTCATCTGGGCTGCTGTGCGCATATCGACCTTGTGCTTTTCGGCCATCGCTGCGGTGTTGTCGTAAGCCTTGACCAGGATGCGCTGCAACTGGCGGTAGACTTCTTCCACATCCCAGAAGAACGATTGGATGTCCTGCACCCACTCGAAGTAGGAGACGATCACACCGCCGGCGTTGGCCAGGATGTCGGGGATAATCAGCACGCCGCGTTCGTTGAGGATGTCGTCGGCTTCGGTGGTGGTCGGGCCGTTGGCGCCTTCGACGATCATCTTGGCCTTGACCTGGCCGGCGTTGCGTTCGGTGATCTGGTTTTCCATTGCCGAGGGCAGGAGCACATCGCACGGCAGCACGAGCAGTTCTTCGTTGCTGATATTGTCGGCGCCGGGGAAGTTTTCCAGCTTGCGGTTGGTTTTGTAGTGCTGGAGCACTGCGGGAATATCGAGGCCGTTTTCGTTGTAAATGCCGCCGTTGACATCGCTGACGGCGATCACGGTGAAGCCCAGTTCATAGGCATAGAGCGCGGCGTTGGAGCCGACGTTGCCGAAGCCCTGAATGGCGATCTTCATGGGTTTGTTGGCCAGGCCCTGCCGCTTGAGGGCTTCGATCATGCAGATGATGACGCCGCGTCCAGTGGCCTCGTTGCGGCCCAAGCTGCCGCCGATGTTGATCGGCTTGCCGGTGACGATCGCCGGCACGGAATAGCCGACGGTCATGCTGTAGGTATCCATGATCCAGGCCATGGTCTGCGGGCCCGTGCCCATGTCTGGCGCGGGGATGTCCATCTGTGGGCTAATCAGCGGAATGAGTTCGCTGGTGTAGCGCCGCGTCAGGCGTTCGAGTTCAGCCTGGCTCATGCCTTTGGGTTCGACAATCACGCCGCCCTTAGCGCCGCCATAGGGCAGGTTGACCAAGGCGCACTTCCAGGTCATCCACATGGCCAGCGCGCGCACTTCATCGAGCGTCACCGCCGTGCTGTAACGAATGCCGCCTTTTGAGGGGCCGAGCACCGTGTTGTGATGCACGCGGTAGCCCGTGAACATTTCGATACGCCCATCATCGCGCCGAACCGGGAAGTTCACCGTGAACTCACGGCGCGGCCAGCGCATGTATTCGGCGATATTTTCGTCCAGGTTCATTTTTCTTACTGCGCGATCATACTGCGCCAACGCATTTTGGTAAGCGTTAGCCACATCGTGGGTGTAGGACACCACCATAAATTTTATTCTCCTTAACCGGTCTCAGCGCCGGGGACATCCCTAACAGGACAATGTTCAGCATTAATCTCAGTATAGCGAAAAGTTGTTTTTTGAGAAGATGACATTGTGCAAAAAATCTATGAAAAACGTCATTTGATTTGGGCAACTTTCACGAAGTTTTATAAGAAGCGTTAAGGCAGGCGCGAATCAGCCGAAGAAAGCGGCGGCGACAGGAGGAGTTTAGCAGAAATCACCAAAAAATAAAGAACGTAAAAAACAGAGGCGAACAGCGGGTTCGCCTCCGGGACAAGGGGCGCGGCGCTGGAAACGGGGAAAGGCTAAGGGGTGAGCAGGGGCTGGAGATAGGGGCGCAGGAACTGGCCGGTGTAGCTGTGCGGCTGCCGGACGATATCTTCGGGGGTGCCTTCGGCGATGATCTCGCCGCCGCCGTCGCCGCCCTCTGGCCCCAGATCGACAATCCAATCGGCGACCTTGATGATGTCGAGATTGTGCTCGATGACGACGACGGTGTTGCCGTTATCGACTAACTGCTGCAAGACGGCAATCAGCCGCGCGACATCCACCGCGTGCAGGCCGGTGGAAGGTTCGTCTAAAATGTACATGGTCTGGCCCGTGGCGCGCTTGGAGAGTTCGCGGCTCAATTTGATGCGCTGGGCTTCGCCGCCGCTGAGGGTGGTGGCGGGCTGGCCGATGCGAATATAGCCCAGGCCGACGGCATCCAGGGTTTGCAGCTTGTTGAGAATCGAAGGAATGTTGGCGAAGAACTCTAAGCCTTCGCTGACGGTCATATCGAGCACATCGGCGATGCTTTTGCCCTTGTACTTGATTTGCAGCGTCTCGCGGTTGTAGCGCTTGCCATGACACACGTC
This sequence comes from Chloroflexota bacterium, assembly GCA_013388745.1. Classification (GTDB taxonomy): domain Bacteria; phylum Chloroflexota; class Anaerolineae; order Aggregatilineales; family Phototrophicaceae; genus JACAER01. The sequence continues at coordinate 18,180 of JACAER010000046.1, read as the reverse complement.
GCAGGGCACATAGAGATCGGCCAGGAACTGCATTTCGATCAAAAGCTGCCCCTGTCCTTCGCAGTTTTCGCAGCGTCCGCCTTTGACATTGAAGGAGAAGCGCCCCTGCCCATAGCCGCGAATCTTGCTTTCGGGCAGGTCGGCGAAGAGCTTGCGGATGTCGTCGAACATCTTGGTATAGGTGCCGGGGTTGCTGCGCGGCGTGCGCCCGATGGGACTCTGGTCGATGTTGATGATTTTGTCGATCTGTTCGACGCCTTCGATGGTATCGTGGGCGCCGGCGCGTTCGCGGCTGCCGTTAATGAGCATGGCCAGCCGCCGGTAAAGCACATCGACGACCAGCGTGCTTTTGCCGCTGCCGCTGACGCCGGTGATGCACACCATCTTGCCCAAGGGGATGCGCACATCGAGCTTTTTGAGGTTGTTTTCGCGCGCGCCGCGGATCGTGAGATACTGGCCGCTGCCGCTGCGCCGCGCCGCGGGCAGGGGGATACTGAAGCGCCCGGAAAGATAGGCGCCTGTGAGGCTGTCTTCGACCTGCATCACTTCCTGGGGCGTGCCTGCGGCCATTACACGCCCGCCGTTTTCGCCCGCGCCCGGTCCGAGATCGATCAACCAATCTGCCGAGCGCATGGTGTCTTCGTCATGTTCGACGACCAGCACGGTGTTGCCCAGATCGCGCAGCCCGGTGAGCGTGTGAATGAGGCGTGCGTTGTCGCGCTGGTGCAAGCCGATGGAGGGCTCATCCAGCACATATAATACGCCGGTGAGGCGGCTGCCGATCTGTGTCGCCAGCCGGATGCGCTGCGCTTCGCCGCCGGAAAGGGTGGCCGCTGCGCGCGCCAGGTTCAAATAGCCCAGGCCGACATCGTTCAGGAAGCGCAGGCGCGCTTCGATCTCGCGCAAAATCTGGTGGGCGATCTGCTGTTCACGCTCGTTGAGCTGGCCGACCTGTTGGCTGCTGCCGTGCAGCGTTTCGACCCAGGCGAGCAAGTGGTTCACGGGCATCACGGTGACATCGGGGATGCGCTTGTCGGCGACGGTCACGGCCAGGGCTTCGGGGCGCAGGCGCTCGCCGTGACAGGTGGCGCAGGCCACGCGCGACATGTACTGCTCGAACACCTCGCGCATCCCTTCGGACTGGGTTTCGCGGTAGCGGCGGGCGATGTTGTTGATGATGCCTTCGAAACTGGCGTTATAGCCGCGTTCGTCGCCGTCACGGTTGATGTAGGTCACGCGCACTTTGTGATCGCCCAATCCGTAGAGAATCAGGCGGCGGTGTTCTTCTTTCAGGCGGCGCCAGGGGACATCCAGCGGGATGTCGTAGTTTTTCGCCAGCGCGCGCATGATGTTCGACGCCCATGTATCGTCTTCTTCGAAGTTCCAGCCGTTAGCCGTGATGGCACCCTGGCGGATGCTTAAATCAGCGTTCGGCACAATCAGATCGGGGTCGATCTCCAGCCGGAAGCCCAAACCCTGACAATCCGGGCAAGCGCCGCGGGGCGTGTTGAAGCTGAAGGTGCTTGGCTCGATCTCTGGCAGGCTGCCGTGCCCGTTGACGCAGGCCAGCAGTTCGCTGTATAGAATGTCCTGGGGCGGCGCAGCACTCAAGTTGTTGATGATAATTACGCCTTCGCCCAGTTCCAGCGCGGTCTCAATGGCATCGGTCAGGCGCGTTTCGGCGCTGCGCGCTTCTTCGGATTGTTGGTCGGCGTAGTGGCGGATGATGAGGCGATCGACGACGACTTCGATGTTGTGGATAACATAGCGGTCTAATTTGATGTCGTCTTCCAGCTCACGCGCTTCGCCATCGACGCGCGCGCGCACGAAGCCGGCTTTTTTGAGGTCGTCGATAATTTTTTCGTGGGTACCTTTTTTGTTTTTGACCACTGGCCCCAACACCTGAATGCGTGTGCCGTCGGGCAGGGCTTGCACCGCGTCCACGATCTGCTGCGCGCTCTGGGCGACGACTTCTGAACCGCAGACGGGACAATGCGGGACACCAATGCGCGCGTAGAGCAGGCGCAGGTAGTCGTAAATTTCGGTCACTGTACCGACGGTCGAGCGTGGGTTGTGGCTGACGCCCTTCTGGTCGATCGAGACGGCCGGGCTGAGGCCTTCGATCTGATCGACATCCGGCTTTTCCATTTGCCCCAAAAACTGGCGCGCATAAGCGCTCAGGCTTTCGACGTAGCGGCGCTGCCCTTCGGCAAAGATGGTATCGAAGGCCAGCGACGACTTGCCCGAACCCGACAGTCCGGTAATCACCACCAGCTTGTTGCGAGGGATCTCGACGTCAATATTTTTCAGGTTGTGCTCGCGAGCGCCGCGCACAATGATCTTGTCTTGAGTCATTTAGAGGCCATTCTCAATCGGCTGATCAGGTGATCGGCGATTGTACATCTGTTCTGAAAAACAAAAAAGGGGCAATATGGTCAAGGCGGGGCTACACAGCGTCTTGTTGGCGCTCAGCGCGGCGCGCGAGCAGCGCGTTTTTGAGCGCGGCGCTGATGGGCAGGGCGGCGATTTCCTGTTCGTAGGCGGCGCGGGTGGTGGGGTCGGCGCGGCGCAGGCGTTTTTGCAGGTAGGACAGGCGCAGCAGCTTGATGGCCTGCTGCACATCGGCGTCTTTACGCAGATAAAAGCTGATCCAGCCGGAAGCGTGCAGCAGATGATGGGGATGCGCTTCGCCAGCGGCCACCAGGGACTCGCGGATTTTCACCGTGAAGGGCACGTCGAGCATGTGGCTGCCGTGAATATGGCCGATTTCGACTTGGCCGATGTTAAACTCAGTGCCGCCGAAACGATGCGGCTGGGCCGTGATGCCGTCCCATGAGGTGACTTGGTGGACAATTTGCGCGTTGTAACTCGTCATGGCCTGTCCTTTGCATTAGGATACGATTGTCAAACATCAGTATAGAAGGGGCGATTCGCCATGACCTTACCACTGCGTCCGCGCCTCACGTTTCAGGGGGGCACACTGGTGCTGTACGATGTGCCGGCGGAGTCCAGCGTGCATCCGGCGTTTCAGTGGATCAAAGCGCGCTGGCGCTGCGAAGGCTATCACTACGCTGTGGTGCAGGCGTGGGCGCGCGCGGCTGCTGTGCGCGACGATGTGCCGCGCTGGCAAAGGCTGGCGCTGACGCAGCACGATAGGCGCGAGCCGCACGATTATCAATTGGAGGCTATCGCGGCATGGGAACAAGCCGGCTGCCGCGGCAGTGTGGTGCTGCCGACAGGCGCGGGCAAAACGTTCGTCGCGATTCATGCTATTCAACGTGTCAGCCGCTCCGCTGTGATCGTGGCGCCGACGATTGACCTGCTGCACCAGTGGTATGCGCGGCTGGTGAACGCTTTTCAGACCGAGATCGGTGTGTACTACGGCGGGGAAAAGACACTGCACCCGCTCACGGTCACGACGTATCATTCGTCGGGGGATTTGATGGCCAACTACGGACAGCACTATAAGCTGATTATTTTTGATGAGGCGCACCATTTACCCGCGCCGAACTGGGGCGAAACGGCGCTGATGGCGCCGGCGCCGCTGCGGTTGGGACTGACGGCGACATACCCCGAAGAACACGAGCAGACCGGCGGGCGCTGGCGCGTCGATAGGCTGGTGGGGCCGATTGTCTATGAAAAGCGCATCGACGATCTGGTGGGCGAGCGGCTGGCGCATTACCGCACTGAACGCATCCGGGTTGATCTCACGACAGAGGAACGGGCGCGCTACGAGGCGGATTATGCCGTTTACGCGGGCTATTTTCGGGCGCACGCGCTGCCGCAGACGCACGGGGCATACTGGCTGCAAGAGTTGATGCGCCGCAGCGCGTATGATGGCGCGGCGCGGCGGGCGCTGCTGGCGCGGGGACGCATCCAGAAGTTGATCGCGGGGGCGGCGGGCAAACTGGCGGCGCTGGAAACGCTGCTGCGCGAGTACAGTCACGAGCGCGTGCTGGTGTTTAACGAGAGCAATGAGATGGTGTATCGCATCGCGCAGGCGCACCTGATTCCGGCGCTGACACACGAGACGAAGGCCGCCGAGCGCAAGGCGATTCTGGACGGATTCCAGACAGGGCGATACCGGGCGGTAGTGACCTCAAAGGTGCTGAATGAGGGCGTGGATGTGCCGGAAGCGAAGGTGGCGATTGTGCTGGGGGGGACGGCCAGCGCGCGCGAGTATGTGCAGCGCCTGGGGCGGGTGCTGCGCAAGGCGGGCAACCGGCAGGCGGTGTTGTTGGAGGTGATCGCGCGTAATACGGTAGACGAGGGCAAGGCGCAGCGGCGGCAGGGCAAAGGAGGGCGAAACGGGAAGGGAAACCGGAAATGAGATAAGCCCAACCGCGCTGTTCGCGATGAGCAGCTTCTTATCCTCAGTCTACCTTCGCCTAATGGAGGGCGCGCACCATGCTGTCGATCACTCCTTTTTGGCTTCGAAGCCCAACTGTTCGCCGTCGATCTCTTTGGCGACGATGGCATCGCCGGGCTGAAAGGTGTCTTCGACGATGCGGGCGCTCAGCGGGCGTGTCAGCAAGCGTTCGATGGCGCGGCGCAGGGGGCGCGCGCCGTTCACCGGGTCATGCCCCTTGCGCAGGATCAACGCGCGGGCGTCGTCGGCCAGCTCCAGGCGCAGTTTTTGCTCGGCCAGCCGGCGGTGTAAATCCTGTAACTGGAGGTCGAGGATACGGCTCAGCGCGCTTTCGTCCAGTGCCTTGAAGGTAATGACCTCGTCTAAGCGGTTCAAAAATTCCGGGCGGAAAAAGCGCGAGAGATAGGCGCTGTAGTCGGGCTCACTGCGCGTGCTGCTGGCGAAGCCCAGGTGCTTGCCGGCCTCCTGCGTACCGATATTGCTGGTCATGATAAATACCGAATGGCGCGCATCGACCACGCGGCCATGCGCGTCGCTCAGCCGGCCTTCGTCGAAGACCTGCAAAAACAGGTCGAACACTTCTGGGGCGGCCTTTTCCACTTCATCCAGCAGTACCACGCTGTAGGGGCGGCGGCGCAGGCCGTCGGTCAGTTGGCCGCCGCGCTGCGTGTCTTTGTAACCGGGGGGCGAGCCGATCAGCCGGGCCACGGTGTGGGCGTCGTGGAACTCGGACATATCGAGCCGCAGCATGGCCTCGTCGCTGCCAAAGAGGAAGTTGGCCAGCGCGCGCGCCAGTTCGGTTTTGCCCACACCCGACGGTCCCAAAAACAGGAACACGCCGATAGGCCGTGTCGGGTTGCCCAGCCCGGCGCGCGCGGTTTTGATGGCTGCGCTTACGGTATGCACCGCCTGATCCTGGCCGATCACGCGGCTCATGAGCGTTTCTTCCATATCGGCCAGCCGCCGTTTTTCGTCTTTCGTCAGATCGGTGACTGGAATACCTGTCCAATCCGACAGCACAGCGGCGACATCTTCGACACGCACTTCACCGGATTGCTCGCCCGGCGCTTCGTCCGGCGACACGGTGCGGATCACGACGCGGGTACAGGCTTCGTCCAGCAAATCCAGCGCTTTGTCGGGCAGGCGGCGGTCGGGCATATAGCGCACCGAGAGGTGTACCGCGGTTTCGATCGTCTCCGGGCGAATCGTCACCCCGTGATGTTTTTCCAGCCGGATACGCTGACCGCTGAGAATCGCCAGCGTGTCCTGCACGCTCGGTTCTTCGATGTCGATGGTGCGGAAGCGGCGGTCAAGCGCGGGGTCCTGGGCGATGGCCTTGCGGTATTCTTCGTGGGTGGTCGCGCCGATACACATGATTTCGCCGCGCGCGAGCGCCGGTTTCAGAATATTGGCTGCGTCCAGATTGCTGTCGATGGTATCGCCCGCGCCGACAATGGTGTGAATCTCGTCAATGAAGAGAATCACGCCCGAATGCTTGGCTTCTTCGACAATGCCGACCAGCCGTTCCTCAAACTGCCCGCGCAGGCTTGTACCGGCTACGAGCGTGCCGATTTCGATCTGCACAATGCGCCGGTTGAGCAGCGAACGCGGCGCGGTGTTATCAAAAATGGCAAAAGCCAACCCTTCGACCACCGCCGTTTTGCCGACGCCGGCATCGCCCAGCAGCAGGGGGTTGTTCTTTTTGGCGCGCGCCAGCGTGCGCGCCAGCGCGCGGATCTCGCGTTCACGCGCCAGCGCGGGGCCAATTTTGCCCTGCGCCGCCTGCGCCGTGAGATCGCGCCCATATTTATCGAGCAGCGGGGTGGGCTTGCGCAGGGTGACGCCTTCCGGGCGTTGGGCCGCCGGCCCGGCGCCCGAATCGTTGATATGAAAATTATTCTCGGAGTCGAAAAAGTCGAAGAGCGAACTGTCGCTGTTGTCGCCCAGATCGAGTTGGTCGTCCTGGGCTTCGGAAATCAGGCGTTGCAGCCAGAGATTAAGGTCGAAGCCCATGTCGATCAGCTTGCGCACGGGCACGCCTTCGCCCTCTTGCAGCAGCGCCATCAGGAAGTGGTTTTCGTTGATCTCTTCTTCTTCTTCCTGTTCGGCCAGGAAAATCGCCAGCGACAGCACCATTTCGGCACGCGGCGTCAGCGGCAGCACGTCGGGCATGTCGCCTTCGCCGGTGCCGATCTCGCGGCGAATTTCGTTGCGCACCTGGCGCGGGTTCAGTCCGGCGCGCTTCAGCAGCGTACACGTCGAGCCATCTTCATCGCGCGTGGCGGCGATAAACAAATGCTCGGTGCCGATATAGCTGTGGCCGAGTCGGGTGGCTTCTTCGGCGGCAGCGCTCAAGAGGGTCGAGCAGCGCTCGCGGATTTCTTTTTCGGGAATATCGGGCGATGGCGTCATAAGTCCTACAGGATGCAGCTAAATAGGTTCTTCAATCCAAGTATAGCGCAAGTTTTTTTAAGTATCAGGGCGCAAAAGACAAGCTTTGCGCGGCAGCCGCTACAAGTGGGTTAAGACAGTGTCCTAAAAAGGTCACACCCCGCATTTTGTCCAACGCAGGGGGTGACCGGGGGTAAGGGAGGATTTTGGGAAAACGAGTGAAGTTCAAACGGGCACAGCCGTGCTGCGTCCGCGCCAAACAGCAAAGCTTGTTGGCTTTGGGGCGGAGCGGGCGGTGCTTTCGCAGGTCATCCTGCGCAGTGCGTTTAACTTATGCTCCTTATACGTGAAAACCGGCACGAAAGTTGCGCGCTTGACAGAATAGAACTTATGTGCTATTCTGAGGACATCGTCCAATTCTTCACCTGTAGGGGCGAGCCAACCCCAATCCCTATTCCCGGCAGGCTTTCCTCGTGCGTTCGCCCCTACACCTTGTTTTGCGTTATAGTCGTGGGAGACACGTTGGTGGGTCTCCTTTTTTGTTTTGGTTGGCGAGTTGATCGAGGAGCGTCAATATGGCGCGCAACAAACCGGGCGGCAGCCGTCTCATCAGCAATGAAGCCGTGACCAAAGCCACCGGCAAAGACTGGCCGGCATGGTTCGCGCTGCTCGATACGCTGGATGTGCCCGAAAGCGAGCGTAAAGCGATCGTACAGCGCTTGCAGAACGAACACGGGTTGAGCGAATGGTGGGCGTACTGCGTGCTGGTGCGTTTCGAGCACGAGCGCGGCTTGCGCTGAAAAGGATGATGGCATGACACAGTGGATGCTCTACGGGGCGACGGGCTTTACCGGGACGCTGCTGGCCGAAGAAGCGGCGCGGCGCGGGCTGCGTCCGGTGCTGGCCGGGCGCTCCAAAGCCAAACTGGAGGCGCTGGCAAAACGGCTGGGATTGGATTTTGTCGTTTTTGGGTTGGATGATGTGTTTACGGCCACCGGCGCGGTCAAGGGTTTTGATCTGGTGCTGCACGCTGCGGGGCCGTTTATGCATACCAGCGCGCCCATGCTGCGCGCCTGCCTCAACAACCGCGCGCATTATCTGGACATCACGGGCGAAATCTCTGTTTTCCAGCACATTTTTTTACATGATGCCGAGGCGCGCGCTGCCGGAATCGCGCTGATTCCCGGCGTAGGCTTCGATATTGTGCCGTCGGATGGGCTGGCGCTGTACGTGGCGCAGCGCGTGCCGGGCGCCAAGTGGCTGGAAACCGCCTTGGATGCGCTGGCGCCGGGCAGTTTCACGGCGGGCACAGCCAAGTCGATGCTGGAAATCGTCAGGACGGTCGGTATTGTCGTGCGGCGCGGCGGCCAGCTTGTGCCGATCGACTTTGGCGCGGGCGCGCGGCAGATGCGCTTCGCCAGCGGCGAACGGCTGGCGGTGCCGATTCCCTGGGGCGATGTCGAAACGTCGTATCACGCCACGAAAATTCCCAATATCACGGCGTTTATGGCGCTGGCGCTGCCGCGTGTGGCGCTGCCCCTGCTGCCGGTGACGGGCTTTGCGCTGCGCGCGCTGACGCACAGCGCGCTGTTTCGGCAGGGGGCGGGCAGCCTGATCGAAAGGGTGGTGCGCGGCCCCAGCGCCGAAGCGCTGGCGCACGGACGCTCGTATCTTTACGCGCGCGCCTGGGACGATGCTGGGGACAGCGCGGAAGCGTGGCTGGAAACGCGCGAAGCCTACGCCTTCACGGTGCTGGCCGCGCTGCAGGCTGTCGCCAAAACACTGGAGCTGCGGCCTGTCGGGGCGCTGACACCGAGCATGGCGTTTGGCGCGGATTTCGTGCTGGAAATCGACGGTTCGCGCCGTTACGATACCCTGCCTGGGTGAGCCGCTGATGGCCGCCAACATCTTTCGCATTCAGCACGCGCAGGAATATGTATGCCACGTTCACCGCTACTACAGCGGGCTGTCGCGCCTGTATGTGCGCGCGTTCAAAGGCCGCGCGCCGGAGCCGGCCTTTTATCTGCTGTTTTCGGATGTCAGCTATTTTGAGGGGCCGCTCAACTGGCAGGGCGCGGGCTTTCGCAAGGCGGCGGCGGCGGACTGCCACGCCTTGATGCAGCGCGCCGGCCTGCTGGATAATGTCCCGCGCGAGATGCTGCCCACGCTGCTGGAGGTCACCCATCTGTATCTGCTGGACAGCGCGCCGCTGCGGATTGTGGCGGGCCATGCGGTGCGCTTAACGCAAATACCGCCAGAACTTTGACTATACTTAAAACAGGCGATCTTAAGCCAAATCTTCATTGGTTGGAATCTGGTTTAGTGCTATAATCACGATGATGGTTTAACATTATGAAACATTATCGTATTTTTACGATACTCATAATGTAAGCGGAGAGAGTTTATGCCTACAGTGGTCATCATTGATGATGAAGCGGGACTACTGCGGTTGCTGCAAATGGTACTGGAACGCGCCGGCTATCGCGCGTTGGTGGCGGCCAACGGGGTCGAAGGCGTGAATTTGATTTATGAACAGCGTCCTGATGTGATCGTGCTGGACGAAATGCTGCCAGATGTCAGCGGCAGCGATATTTGCATCCAGTTGAAGGCCGATCCGGCAGTGGCGCATATTCCGGTGATTATCCACAGCGGCGGCGCGAAGGTTTATAATCAGGCACATCTGCACCGCATTGGCGCGTATAAAGGCTTGCCCAAGCCGTCTTCAGTGCCGGTGATTCTGGATGCTGTCGCGGACTGCCTGCGCGCGCATATCTGAGGTCCACTGGCACAGATGGTAGGACCGATTTGGCGCAAGCGACGCCGTGCGGAGTATGCCGTGCGGCGTTTTTGATTGGTGGGCGAAAGGAGCGGGTGTGCGGGTTGTGGAAGATTTCGGCGGGGGGCTGGGCGCGCGCTGGCGCGTGACCGAAAGCGGGCAGGGGCGCGTGCAGGTTAGCGACCATAGGCTGGCGCTGCATCTGCTGCCGACGGGCGCTGGCTACAGCAATGCGCAGATCGACGACTATCGGCCACAGCCGCCGCAGCGCAAGGCGGATTTTGTGTGGAGGCCGCCGCCGGGCAAAGCGGATTTTGTGTGGAGGCCGCCGCTGCGCCTGACGCTGCGCGCGCGTTTTTCGGGCGCGCCCGCGGGAACGGCGGGGTTCGGGTTGTGGAATCATCCTTTTGCGCCGGGCGAAAGCGGGCTGCGTCCGCCGCAGGCCGTATGGTTTTTTTATGGCGCGCCGCCGGGCCATATCGCGCTGGCACAGGGCGTGCCCGGTCACGGCTGGAAAGCCGCGACCTTCGACGCGCGCCGCTGGCAGTTCTGGGCGCTGCTGCCGGCGGCGCCTGTGGGCGTGTTGCTTATGCGCGTGCCCGCGCTGTACAATAGGCTGTGGCCGATTGGGCAGCGCGCGCTGGGGATCAGCGAACGCCTGCTGGATGACCATTTGCTGGGGGACTGGCACAGCTACAGCCTGGAATGGCGGCGCGATGGCGCGACCTTCTGGGTCGATGGCAGGGCAGTGCAGCGCGCGCCGTATGCGCCACGCGGGCCGCTGGGGTTTGTCGCCTGGATCGATAATCAATACGCGGTGGTGACGCCGCAGGGACACCTGGGCTTCGGCCTGGTAGACATTGCTGACCAACAAAGTTTGTTTCTGGACGATTTATCCCTTGAAAGCCTCGACTGACTCCCCGACGTTAGTGCTGGTGCTGCCGAGCGCGGAAATGCCGACGTGGTGCCAATTGGTGCAGCAGGCCGCTGGTGCGGTCTTTGCCTGCAAGGTGTACAGCGAAGGTCTCCACTACATCACGCGGCTGGCCGACGATCGGGCGGCGCTGATTCTGGTTCACGCCGACGCGCTGGACGATTGGCGTTTCTGGATAGTCACGCCCAAAACCAGCCCCGCTACCCGCCGTATTCCGATCGTGGTGGTGAGCGCGCAGGCCGAAACCCGCCGCGCGGCGCTCAAAAACGGCGCGGATTTCGCCCTGACTGCCGACGAACTGGCGGCGCAGCTTGCGCGCCTGCTGGCTGTACATGCCCGCGTGCCGCAGCCGGAAAAAGTGGAAGAAATGGACTCGCAGTGCGCCGAAGCGCTGCCGCCGGCGGCGCTGGAAGGCGTGCGCCGTTTTAACGCCGGCGAATACTACAAGCAGCATGACCTGTTTGAGGCGCTGTGGGTCGAAGAAGCCGGCGCTGTGCGCGACCTGTACCGCGCGATCTTGCAGGTAGGGGTGGCCTACTATCAGATCGAACGCGGCAACGCGCGCGGCGCGCACAAAATGCTGCTGCGCAGTGTGCAGTGGTTGACGCTGCTGCCGGATGTCTGCCGGGGCGTCGATATCCGCCAGCTTCGCGAAGATTCGTACCGCGTGCGCGCCGAACTGGAGCGCATCAGCGACGTGGCGGATTTCGATAAAACGCTGCTGAAGCCGCTGCGTCTGGTCAATGCGTCGCATGAGGTGAAATAGTGCTGTATTTGCAAGAAGCGGGCGACAAAGAGAATCCCGCGCTGCTGTTTTTGCACGGCGGCGGCCTGAGCAGTAAGCAGTGGCAGCCGCAGTTTGAACGGCTTTCGGGCGCTTTTTACTGTCTGGCGCCGGATCTGCCGGAACAGGGGCAAAGCGCTGCTGTCGGCCGCTTTACGCTGGAAGACAGCGTGCGCCATGTGACGGAAATTCTCGGCGAAAAAGTGCCGGGCCAGAAAGCGCACATCATCGGCCTGTCACTGGGCGGGGCGCTGACGCTGGCGCTGCTGCGTGCTGCGCCGCAGATGGTCGATCACGCGCTGGTCACGGGGACTTCCGCCGGGCTGGGCGCGTTTTTGGGCTGGCTGACGATCAACAGCACCTGGATGTATAAGCTGTTTCCGCAAAATATGCTGCTGGATATGGCGGTGCGGCAGTTCGGGGTTCCTGCGCAGTACCGCGAGGAGTTCCGCCAGGACTTGATCAACGGCATGAAAGCGGAATTCACGCAGCATTTCACGCGCGCGCTGATGCAGCTGCAACTGCCAGAGGCCGGCAAACTGCTGGTGTGCGTGGGCGCGAAAGAAACGTTGGTGGCGCAGCATGACGCGCGTAAGCTGGCGCGCACGATTCGCGGCGCGAGGGGCGTGCGCGTGCCGGATGTCGGCCATGTCTGGAATCTCGAAGCGCCGGAACTGTTCAGCATCACAGTGCGCGCGTGGGTGAGCGACAAACCGCTGCCTGCGGTGCTCCAACCGCTGGTCTGACCCGGTTTTTGCGTGCTGCTGGCGGCGGGTTTAATATCGACGGGATTATCCAAAACCCGAACGCCGAAAGCCGCGCCTATGAACGTCATCACCTATGGCCCTGAAGGCAGCAAAGTCTGCGAAAAGCACGAGATCAGCGGCTACCTGAGCCGCGAAGGGTACACCGTCTGGGTCGATCTGGCGGCAGCCGAAGCCGAAGGCCTGCATGTGCTGCGCGATATTTTCCAGTTTCACCCGCTGGCGATTGAAGACACGATTAACCAGCGCCAGCGCCCGAAGATCGAGCAGTACAACGGTTATTTGTTTATCATCCTCAACAGCGTGTCTAAAGCGCCGCAAGAAAAAGCAGATGTCGAATTCCACGAGGTGAACGCTTTTGTGGGGCGCAATTATCTGGTGACGGTGCATCTGAGGGGCGAGAAAATCATCGACGAGATGCAAGCCCGGCTTCAGCGCGCCAATCAGGCTAACCTGATGTCTGCCGGCTACCTGCTGTATCATCTGCTGGATGTGATGGTGGATGGCTACTTTCCGGTGTTGGATGAGCTGGCCGACCGCATCGAAACGCTGGAAGAAGATGTGCTGGCGCGCCCGCGCAAGCAGCTTTTGGACGAGATGTTCGCGCTGCGGCGTGTGCTGAGCGAGATGTGGCGCGTGGTCGGGCATCAGCGCGATATGTTCGGCCTGCTGCTGCATCATCAGGAAGTGTTCATCAAGAGCGACGTGCTGCAATACTATATGCGCGATGTCTACGATCACCTGATTCGTATCAGCGACACGGTGAATACGTTCCGCGATCTGCTGACGGGCATGGTGGAACTGTATATGTCGGCGGTCTCGAATCGGCTCAATATGGTGGTGACGCGCCTGACGGTGATTACGCTGGTGATCGGCGTGATGACGGTCATCAGCGGTTTTTACGGTATGAACTTCGAGAATCATACGACGTTCTGGCCGCCGCTGGACGCGCCCTGGGGCGTGGGCGCGGTGGTGGGGATGATGCTGATCGTGATTCTGCTGTCGCTGGTGGTGCTGCGCCTGATCAAATGGGAATAGTAGAGCAGTTTTGCGGCGATGTCGCGTACAATAGGGGCATCTGTTTGGGCAGAAGTTTCCAATGGAGCGATCATGCGTTTTTTCACTCTGCTGATTCTCGTGCTGATGCTTGTAGTGGCTTTTCCGGCGGCAGCGCAGGAGGCGGCGCAGGAGGGCGGCGCGGCGGCGTTGATCGCGCAACTGGGCGGGCAGCCGTGCGCAGAAGACAGCGCGTTCACCTGTGTCACCCTGAGCGTGCCGCTCAATCATTTTGACGCCAGCAGCGCGGAAACCACCAGCGTCGTGTTTGGGCTGCTGCCGGCGGCGGGCGAGCGTTTTGGCGCCTTCGTCACGGCGACGGGCGGGCCGGGCTACTCCGGTTTGGCGGCGGCAGACCCCTATACGGCATATTTTGACCCGGCCTTGACGGAACATTTCGATATCGTGTTTTTTGACCAGCGCGGTATCGGCCAGTCGGGGGGGCTGCGCTGCGATAACGCCGAACTGGCCTGGAATCAGGCTGATTTGCGCAGCGAAACGCCGGAAGAGGAGGCGGCGCTGGTCGCGGCGGCGCAGCGCTTCGCCACTGACTGCGTGGCCGAGATGGGCAATCGGGCGCTGCTGCCGTATCTGGGCACGACGCAGGCGGTAGAAGACCTGGAAGTGTTCCGGCGCGCGCTGGGTGATGAGCAGTTCTGGCTGTATGGCGAAAGCTACGGCACGCAGTTCGCGCAGACCTACGCCGCGCGTTATCCGCAGCATCTGGCCGGGCTGATTCTGGACGGTGTGGTGGATTTGACTTTGGAAGCGCAGGATTTTTACGCGCAGCAGGCGCAGGCCTTTAGCAGCGCGCTGACTTCGACGCTGCGCAGTTGCAACGCCGATGCGGCCTGCGGGGGCGATTTTGGGCGCGCGACGGTGCTGGCCTACGACACGATCCGGCGGCAGTTGGCGCAGCGACCGGCAAATGTCAGCTTCCCGCTGGCCGACGGCACGCGCGCCGAACGCAGCCTGACGCTGGCGAATCTCGAATATGTGGCCGTGAATGCGGTTTATGACGAAGCGAGCCGGACGCAGTTTTTGCGGACGCTGGCGGCGGGGCTGCGCGGCGATTTTGTGCCGCTGCTGCGCCTGGCCTATGTATACCTGAATCTTGACCCGCAAACGCTGGCGATCATGCCTGACCCCGATTTTTCGGCGGCCATGTATTTTGGGGTAGAATGCAGCGACTACAACTTTTTCGAGGGCACGCCGCAGGAACGCGCGCAGGCGTTTTTACGCGCGGGCGACGCGGTAGAGGCCAGTGTGCAGCGCCTGGCGTCGATTTTTTATACCGATTTGCCGTGCGCGTTCTGGCCGGTGCAGGGCGAAGCAACACGGCCTGCGCCGCTGCTGGCCGAGGGCGTGGCGACGTTTGTGCTGAACGCGACGGCCGACCCGGCGACTCCTGTGCAGCAGGGTTTCGATGTCTTTGGCCGGCTGGCGGACGCTTATCAGATCACGGTGTTGGGCGGGCCGCACGTGATTTTCGGGCGTGGCAATGAATGCCCGGATGTGGCGGTGACGGCCTGGATGGTGAGCGGGGCGCTGCCGGTGGGGCGCGACCTGACCTGCGAGGGGCGCATCATTGACCCGTATCTGCCGCTGCCGGCGCGCACGCTGAGCAGTATCGAGGAAGGCGCGCGCGCGCTGGATGTGGAGTTGAGCCTGCTGCCGGAGTATGTGGGCTGGGATCTGGCGAGTCTGCTGAGCGTGGGCTGCACCTATGGCGGCACGGCGGAGTTTGTGCCGACCGAGACGGGTGAACTGTGGACACTGAATGCCTGCGCGATGACGCCGAATTGGGCGGCGACAGGCAGGGGCGTGCTGGATTATGAGGCGGAGCAGTTGACGCTGACGCTGGAAGTGCGCATTCCGCAGCGCGACGCGGCGCAGATGACCTATACGCGCGCCGGGCTGTTCGTCAGTGACGGCGGCGAGACGAGCGTGACGTTCCGCTAAGCAGCGAGCATATCCAAAAAATTCTTTCGGTGGGGGCGAGTCACGACTCGTCCCCACGCCATGGTAAGCGCTTTAAAATGCACTCATGGAGCGCGATAGGCGCGAATAGAAGCCGGCGGCGATGACATCGGCCAGGACAGCGGTCGCTTATTGCGCACAGCGTTGTGATCAGCAGGCGCGGCGCGTCCCGGCGCGCGGCGGCGATCGGCGCGCCAGCGCGCGATCGCCCAACGCCAGCATGAGGTCTTGGCGGCTGGCGAAATAGCGGTGCAGCGTGGCCTTGCCGATCTGCGCGTATGCGGCGATTTCTGCCAGCGAGGCGGTCGGCTTGAGCGCGAGCAGTTGGCTGGCGGCGTTCAGGAGTTCACTGCGGCGCAGGTCTTTGAGCGAAATGTTCGGTTCCTGCACAAAATTCTCTCAACTCATATGAGATTATTTGATCTCCATCTATAGTTTTTTCAATCATTTTCTGCCGGCGCGCTCAATCGGCGTTGACTTCGCGCTTGTCGCCGCCGCCGCTGCTCGGTTGGCTGGCGATCAGAATCGTCATCGTACCCGACTGCACAACGACGCCGTCCTGATTGATGATTCTAAATTCGCTGGTCACCCAGCCGCCGCCCATGCGCCGGACTTCTTTTTTCTCGGTGGCGACGCTTTCGACATGAATCGTGTCGCCGATAAATACCGGCGCGCTGAACTTGACTTCCAGCCCGCGAAAGGCCAGCGTGGTGCGTTCGATGTGCCCCAACTGATAAATCTGCCCCACTGCGTAGCTGAGCGTGAGCATCCCGTGGGCCACGCGGCGGCCAAAGGCGTGCTGCTTCATAAATTCGGCGTCAAAGTGCATGGGGTTAAAATCGCCAGTGAGCGTGCCGAACTGCACAATATCGCTTTCGGTGATGGTGCGCCCGCGCGTTACCATCTTCTGGCCGATTTCGACTTCTTCAAAATAATAGCCCAGCGGGCCGTCGCTGTGATATTTCACTGTGCTGCCTCCGCGTTGATGTACAGAACACGGCTATTTTACCGCATAGTCGGGCGGTTCGGGCGCAAAAATAAAAACGGGGGAAGACGAGCTTCCCCCTGCGTTAATCGTGTGCGGAAGGCCGCGTTTTAGGGCGCGGGTGTCGCCGTGGCTTCGCCGAAGACCGGGCCAAAGTAGGCTTCTTCGACGTTGATGGGGATTGAAACGATGTAGGCCTGCTCGCCCACCAGCACCGCGACCTGACAGGCCTGCTGGCCGGTTTCCGGGATACCGCAGGCGAAGTAGCGCCCGCGGGTGTCCAACTGCGGCGGGAAGGGATCGTTCGGCACAGGTTGCAGCGGCAGCAGCGTCACATCGTCGCCTTCCACGGTGATGCTGAACCAGCGCACGTCGTTCTGCGGGATTTGCAGACGTTCCACGACCGCCTCGCAGCCTTCGCCCACGGTGTAGGTCGGCGCGTTGCCCAGGAAGAACGGCACAGGCGCGTTGGGATCGGGCGGGGGGGGCACGGGGGTGAGCGTGGGACGATAGGTGGGCCGCGCGGGGGCGTCGCTGGGCGGGGCGACGACCGACAGCACGCAGCTTGAGGTATTAATCGTCAGCACGAGCGAGACAGGCGGCGGCACCGGGGTCAGGGTGGGACGGTAAGTGGCCTGCTGCAAGAAGAAATTGCCATCCTGCGCTTGCAGCGGCATACTCCACAGTGCCGCCAGCAGCAGCACCAGCAGGGCGCAGGCCAGCAGCAGCCGGTTTCTCGACACAGAATTCATAAGTCAGCCTCCAGAATGGTGTTGGTTATTTTTCGGCTAAGACAATGTAGATATTAAGTTATCTCGTCACTTTTAGCAAATATTTAATGCGCGCTGCGGTGTGCCGTGAGCGAGCTTCTCAACAATTAGAGTATACCCTGTGCAGATTAAGCAAACAAGAAGCGGTCTGACGATGGTTAAACGCCTTTTCCCCCCTTGCTACAATTTTTTTAGTCCGCGTTACTGGTTTGGGCAGATCGACAGCCGCCCGCTGGCTGTGTTCCGCGTGCTGCTGGCGGCGCTGTTTATCAAAGACGCGCTGTTTCATCTGCCGCTGGCGCTGTGGTTTTACAGCGACGCGGGTCTTTTGCCGCGCACGCTGCTGGAAACACTGGCGCGCGCGTATCGTTTTTCGCTGATGGACGCGCTGCCGACGGCAGGCATGGCGACGGCCTTTTTTGTGCTGTACGGGCTGGTGAATCTGCTGCTGCTGGTGGGCTGGCGCACGCGGCTGATGAGCGTGCTCAGCTTTGTCATGCTGCTGTCGATTCACGAGCGCAATGTGTGGGTGTTAAGCGGCGCGGACACGACGATGCGTGTGCTGAGCTTCTGGGGGATGTTTTTGCCGCTGGGCGACTATTATTCGCTGGATGCGCTGGGCCGGCGCTGGACAGGCTACGGGCGCACGCGCCGCAGCGACGATCTGCGCGTCCCCGAAGCGCCGCGCACGACTTTTGCTTTTCCGCTGCGGCTGGCGCAGATGCAGGTGGGCATCATTTATGTGCTGACCTTTGTGCTCAAGCTGCCGGGCGATGCCTGGCGCAGCGGCGACGCGCTGCACTATGCGCTGCAACTGCAAACGCTGACACTGCCGACAGGCGATTGGCTGTTTTTACACGCGCCCGCCTGGCTGCTGCGTGTCGGCACGTTTTTCGCGCTGCTGGTAGAAGGCGCGTTTGTGCCGCTGGTGCTTTTGCCTATCGGCCAGCCGTATTTGCGCCTGAGCGGGCTGCTGCTGGGCGTCATGCTGCATGTCGGCATTGGCGTGCTGATGGCGATACAGGATTTTTCGCTGGTGATGCTGATTTCGTACCTGCTGTTGTGCGACGCGCGCTGGTTGGCGTGGCTGGAAAACAAGCTGCGGCGCGCCGCTACG
Organism: Chloroflexota bacterium; assembly: GCA_013388745.1. GTDB lineage: Bacteria > Chloroflexota > Anaerolineae > Aggregatilineales > Phototrophicaceae > JACAER01. The sequence goes on along the minus strand of JACAER010000046.1, from coordinate 254 downwards.
CCGCTGAGCATCGCGCAGCCCACGGGCGACAGTCCGCTGTGGGCGCTGCTGGCCGTGACGCGCGCCTCCGAAATCGCCGTGAGCGCGCCGCCGGACAGCGAAACGCCGTCCGCTGCGCCCTATGATGCCTGGCGCATCTACGATCAACATGGTGTGGCGCACAGCGGCGCGGCGGCCTGGCGGCTGGCGGCGGGTGTGGTGCCGCTCAGCCGGCTGTGGGGCGGGCTGCTGCGGCTGCGCGGGCTGCGTTGGGC
>JACAER010000051.1 GCA_013388745.1 Chloroflexota bacterium | reverse complement strand
CCCGCCACCAGCGCGCCGACCCTCACCCCCTATATCACGCCCACACCGGTGGTCATTCCCCCGCCGACCCCCACGCTGACACCTTCTGACGACAGTCTCGTCGGGCAGATCATCAACGGCTTTATCCTGCCGATCTGGGAATTCATCCTGACGCTAACAGTCGGCACGGTGCAAACCCTGTGGCGCATCACGGGTGAACGCGGCGGGCTGGGCGCGCAGGCGGCCTGCTGCGGCCTGCCCCTCATTTTGCTCACGCTCACCATCGCCGGCTGGTACACACGGCGGCGGCGGCGATAAACGGGCGTCCAGGCAGCTATAGATTCAACGCTGTACAGCGCCAGAAAGAGCCTGGCCTTCTCGTCGCTTCCCGAATCCGCGCAGCAGCGTTTGCTGCGGCTCAAACCCCTCTTCGTGTGCATCCGCCGCTGACGCTGGTGATCGAAAACGGCGGCGTGTCGCGCAGTTGGCAAGGGATGATCCCAGCGGCGCTCCTGCTCTCCCTCGCCCATGCCCTATCGGTGACTTACAGCGCGAAAACCGCACAGGTTGAACATCAGTCTTCGGCAGCGGCGGCGGCAGACAATGCCGACCCATGATGTGGCGTGGAATGCGGCGCGCGCGTTTTCGGCGCCGGCAGCAGTTGGTAACGCCCCGCCGTCCACTGCGCCATACGCAGGAAAAAGGCCGTGAGCAGCGCCACCAGCAGCAGCGACAGCAGGCCGATCAACAGGATTTGCGCGCTCGGCAGCGGCACAGGCGGCGTGAATGCCGTATTGAAGCGCACAAAGATGTAAAGCGGAAGCTGCAAACTGATAATGAACCCGCCGTCAAGCGCCGTCAGGCACAAAAACGCCACCAACAGCATCCACTCACTCGCCAGCGCCCCGCGCAGCCCGACGAACATGCCCACCAGCAGCCCGAAACCCAGCAGCGCCACACTGCCCAACAAAAGCAGACGCCGCTGAAACGTGCCCCACCAACTGTTGCCGTGCCGCTGCGAATCAAGCTGCGCATCGAGATTCGTGGCTGCCCACAGCGGCGCCTGGGCATACGTCAGCACAAAACTGAGCGCGACCAGCACCAGCAGATCGAAAACGCTGGGCGCATCCACATAGCCCGCCCCGAAGCGCGTAAAGGCATCCTGGCGCGAGAGTTCGCCGACGACGAACGCCAGCCCCCCGGCGCGAATCAGCGCCGGACGCCACATCCCAGGCAGTATCACCCGCAGCAGCGCCCACCACTTAGCGCGCACATACGTGCGTGCGTCGACTCCGGTGAGCACGACCATTTCCCATACCACGCTGCTCTGTTTATCGCGCGCGACCAGCATCGTCGTCAGCAGACTCATCTGGCGAAAGCTGCTGCTGTAGGCCGCCAGCGCGAAGATGGCGAAGCCCATGACCCCCAGCCGTGCCAGCGGCGGTAGCGGCAGCGTGTAGTTCAGCGCGGCGCGCGCGAATTCGCTGGCGAGCAGCGCCGCCGCCAGCGCCAGCATAGCATCGTTCACAAAGCCAGCAAGTCGCGTGCCAAAGCCGTTCTTACGCTGTGTGTGATAACGCCGGGCGATACGCAGTTCCGCTGTGACCAACGGCTGCGCCTCAAAACGCCGTAAACGGGCGCGCAGATTAGCGATCATCGGATTCGTGCCTCTGTTCTGACTTTCGTTTCGCGCGGGCGCAGCGCGCCGTATTTTTCGGCCTGCGCCTGCGCCAGCCACAGCGCCAGCACGCTCAGGCCGACATAAAAGACGGTGGCAAACAGGAAGGCCAGCACGAAGGCCAGCAGCGAAGTGCTCTGGCCGTCGCCCCCCATCACGCTCAGCGTATAGGCTGTCATCGTGCCGGCGATCGTCAGCCCGTTGTCGAACAGCGTCACCAGGCTCAGCGAATAGGCGCTGAAAAGATCGACAAACAACGGCGGCACGCTGGCGCTGTAGTAGCTGGTGGTCAGCGCAATAGAGGACAGCCCAAAAAAGAACTGCGCGGAAACAACGCCTATGCCGACCACAAAAAGGATGATGCCGAGCACACGCAGCAGCGCCGCGCCGGCCAGCGCCCCGCGCCGGAACGCCAGCCCGCCCCACACGCCGCAGGCCGTCGTCAACAACATATTGCACAGCGTCAGCCCCAGCAGAAACAGCGCCGCCAGCAGGATATGCCCGATCTGCGGCGCGAACACGGTGGCTTCGCCCGTCATGTACATCCCGCTGAAAGTGTTGGCCGACTCCCGGCTGACATACAGCGCCAGCCATAACCCCGCGCCGATGCGCCACCAGGCCAGCAGCAAGTAACGCGGCCATACGCGCCGCACCGTCCCCCACCACTTGCCCCAGACAATCGCCTGGGCGCTGATGCCCGTCATCAGCAGCATGTCCCAGCGCTCCTCGTGATGCCGTTCCCGTCCGCCGATTTTGGTCGCCAGCCAGAGCGTTTGCAGCATAATGGCGAAATGCGCCACCAGCGCTGCCGCCAGAAAGCCGACGATTGGCACGAGGATCAGTTGATAAAATTCTTCGGGATCATAGCCGCTGTTGAGCGCATACATTTCGACGGCCAGCAGCGCCAACGCCGAAGCGTTCATCCAGCCGAGAAAGGCCAGCCGCAGCACACGCCGCAGCAGGCCGCCGCGATCGGGCGCGCGCGCGCTGAGCGCCGTTTCGATGCGCGCCACCGGATTCTGTGCAATGTTAAAAATCCCCAAATTCATCCCTCCATGTATCTAACCCTGCTAGCGTGCGCGCGTGCTGCGCAGTGGCGCGGTCTTTAGACCGCCTTTTTCCTGCGCCAGCGCGCCCTGCCGCCGCGCCAACCCCCTCGCCAGCCACAAACTGCCGCTCAGCAGCAGCCCATAAGACAGCAGCGCGAACAGCACGCTGCCGCCGTACATCACGGCATCCTGCCAACTGCTGCCGGGGAAACCCGGCTTAAAAATGACTAGACTCATATTCACAAAGAGGCCGTTATCGAATAACGTGACCCCCGCCACGAGCAGCGCGGATTCGAGAAGCTGAAACGCAGAGCCATAGTAACCGCCGCTTGTATAGGCGGGGTAAGATGCCACCACGAAAATCGACCACAGCAGCGCCAGCGCCAGCGGCATACTCAGGATTACGCTGCGCAGCACGCCCGCCAGCGCCGCGTTGACTGCGCCGCGCCGGGTGAAAAAGGCCGCCGCCGTGCCTAGGCCCGCCGTCACCAGCAGATTCACCTGCGTCAGCAGCCCCAGCAGCAGCAGCCCCAGCAGCAGCCAGCCCAATTCGTACATGCGACGATCGCCGCTGTCGCTGTTGAAAGTCATGCTGAAGCGCGGCGAAAGACTGAGATTCATCCAGCGCAGCTCCAGCAGCCACAGCAGCAGTCCGCCGCGCAGCAGCCACAGCCGCACATAGGCCGGGAAGGCGCGCCGCACCGTCGCCCACCACTTGCCGAGCACCAGTGTCCGCGCCGGCACGCCGGTCAGCAGCAGCAGTTCCCACGTCCCGTTTTGTTTTTCGCGCGCGATGCTGCTGCCCGCCCATAAGAGCGTGCGCAGCAGCAGGCCAAAATGCAGCAGCGTCACCGTCGGCAGCAGCACGAAGCCCGGCAGCAGCAGCCACAGCACAAACGCCAGCGGCATGACTTCTGGCGCCAGGCTATCCAGATGGAGCGGAAAAAACAGCGCGCTCAGGCGCAGCAGCGCGAAAAACAGCACGCTGAAAACGCTCAGCGCCAGCCACGCCCTTTTCAGCCAGCGCCAGAGCCGCCAGCCCCCCCGCATGGCAATGCTGCGTTCCTGATACAGGATTTCGGCGGCGGTGATCGGATGTCGAACGTATGCGGTCATTATTCCCCCTGACAGACACAGCCCTCATGCAGCATGTTTTTCAGCACTATTGCGCAGCTAGCCGAAAGCGGCAACATCGAGCCTGACAGACACAGCCCTCATGCAGCATGTTTTTCAGCCGCGCAGCAGTTTCAGCGCGGCGGGCAGTCCCTCTGCGAAGCTGCTGCTGTGCGCTGCGTTTGTGCCCGGCGTGCCGCATTCCAGCGTCAGCCAGCCATCGTAGCCGCCGTCCCGCAGCGCCCGCAGGATCGCCGCAAAATCCAGCACTCCTTGCCCCGGCAGGCGGCGGTTGTTGTCGGCCACATAGACATAACCGATGTCGCCGCAGTGCGCCGCGAGCTGCTTCAGCGGGTCAGTTTCCGTCAGCGCCATATGAAACACATTGGCGGCGATTTTGACATACGGATGGTCTTTGATCTGCCGGCGGAAATGCGCCGCCTGTTCCAGCCGCGTCATAAAATGCGTTTCATAGGTGTTCACCGGCTGCATATAGAGCATGACACCCATCGCATCGGCCAGATCTTCTACACCGCGCAGCAGCCAGATCATCAATTCGTACTCAATTTCCGTCGGCGTCTTAAAAGGCATCAGATCCGGCTGCTGACACGCGCCGTAATGCGGCACGAATGTCACTCCCTGCGCGCCCAGATCAACCGCGTCGGCGAAGGCCTGCCGCAGCCGGTTGACCGCCAGTTCTCGCGCCGCCCGTTCCGGGTACAAAAAGCCATCGGCGCGCCCCAGATTAACCGCTGCGGCGGCCATGCCTGTCTCGATCAGCGCCGCGGCGATCTCTGGCACGCGCTCGCTGAGTCCTTCTGCCCAGAACTCCACGCCGTCGATCCCCAATTCGCGCGCCAGCCGCAGTCGCTCGCGCAAGGTGCGTCCCGCCAGCATATCTTCTTGAATCGCGATTTTCATTCTCATCTCCCACAGTGTACGACCAAACTTGTGGAGAGAATTGTACGAACAGCATACGCTTCAGCATAGCATCGTTTTCCGGCCGCTGTCTTCCCCCCAAAGTAGGGGGAAAAATTGGGGCGAATTTGGGTTTGCGGGCAGCGCATCCGCCCTATAATGCAGGCGAACATCAGTCATAAGGACAGACTCGGATGCAGAATCGTGTCTATTTTCCCGGACTCAACGCGCTGCGCTTTTACGCCGCTTTTTCGGTTGTGATCTTTCGTGGGCTGGTATTTCAAATCGAATGGTTCGATCAGCGTGCGCCACTTTGATATCCGGCGCACGCTGCGCATCTGGCCACTGTACTACGCCAGCATCCTGCTGCTGTTTCTCGCGCTGGTCTTCCCCACGCGCGATGAGCGCTCGCAATGGCCCTGCTGGGCGCGCTGTGGTCAATCGGCGGCGAAGAACAGTTTTATTTCAGCTATCCGCGAACGCTGAGCGGTCTTTGCGGCCAGGCGTGGCCCAGTCACGCCTCGCCCCTGCGCGCCATTCATCCGTTAGGCCCCTGCGCGCGGCTGCTGCTGCGTGATACAGTGGATGCTGCCCCCGCCCAGCGCGATTTCGCGCGCGTAGACGCCGACGACTTGGCGCTCTGGAAACAGGGCGGCGATCTGCGCCAGTGCCGCCGCGTCGTGGGCGTCGTCATACGTCGGCACGATCACGCCGCCGTTGGCGATATAAAAGTTGATGTACGACACCGGCAGACGGTCGCCCGCCGCGAAGTCGATGTTGATCTGGCCGCTGTCCTCGGTTTCTTCCAGCTCCTCGGCACCAAAATACAGCGGGCCGGGCTGGTGAATTTTGTGGATTTCCAGCTTACGCCCGCGCGCATCGCGTTCGTTTTGCAAAATCGCATACGCGCGCTGCGAAATCGCATGCTGCGGGTCGTTTTCGTCGTCTGTCCAGGTCAGCGCCACCACGCCGGGACGCACAAAGCAGCACAGGTTATCGACATGCCCGCCGGTTTCGTCCAGATACACGCCGTCGTCCAGCCAGATAATTTTGCCGACGTTCAAATAGTCCATCAGCAGCGCTTCCACCTGCGCCTGGCTCAAATCGGCGTTGCGCTTGGCGTTCAGCAGGCATTCGCGCGTCGTGATAAGCGTGCCTTCGCCGTCTACATGAATCGCGCCGCCTTCCATGATGCAGGGGGCGTCGTAGCGCGGCGCGCGTTCCAGCGCCAGCACTTTCGGCGCGACCAGATTGTCCTGATCGTAGGGCGCGTAGAGGCCGCCCCAGGCATTGAACTGCCAGTTGACACCGCGCACATCCCCGCGCCCGTTAACGACGAAGGTCGGGCCGCAGTCGCGCATCCAGATGTCGTCATACGACAATTCAACCAGCCGTATGTTATCCGGCAGCAGCCGCGCCGCCTGTTCATACTGTTCGCGCGTCGCGCCCACCGTCACCGGCTCGAAGCGTGCGACAGCCTTGACGATTTCCACAAACGCCTGCTGCGCGGGAACCGCCTTTTGCCGCCAGACATCGCCGCGAAACGGGAACAGCATCCAGCAGCCGTCGTGCGGCTCAAATTCGCCCGGCATGTGAAAGCCGTCGGCGCGCGGAGTCGAAGCCAGAACGCGCATCATCCCCCCTTTATTCAGACGCGCGCTGCTGCGCTTCTTCGCGGCAGCCCGTCACTATCTGCGGCGGAATCAGCTTCAGCGCCAGCCAGATCAAACCCGGCACGATCAACAGGTCATCCAACTGCCCCAGCACCGGAATCGGGTCGGGAATCAGGTCAATCGGCAGCACAAAATAGGCCAGCGCCAGCCCCAGCACAGCTTTGGCGTACCACGGCGTATGCGCATGCGCCAAAACGCGCCGGTACACATCGATTTCCTGTTCGACCCGCTGCGCCCAGTGTTTCAGTTTTTGCCACATGTCCTCTGCTACGCCCCGGCCCGCGCCAATTCCTGGTCGATGATCGAGGCGAAGACTTCGTAGGGCTGTGCGCCGCTGACAAAGCGCCCATTGATGAAAAAGGCGGGCGTGCCGCGCACGCCCACGCGCTGCCCGTCCGATTGATCGGCGACGATTTCGCCCAGATGCGTGCGGTTGTTCAGGCAAGTCGTGAAGGTATTCATGTCCAGTCCCGCGCCTTGCGCCAGCGACAGCAAACCGTCAGTGCTGGTGGTGATTTGCTGGTTGCTGAACAGCAGCCCATGATAATCCCAGAAGCGCCCTTGATCGTCGGCGCATTCGGCGGCCAGCGCCGCGTTCACCGACGCATCCCCCAGAATCGCCATATCGCGGTAGACATAGCGGATGCGGCCATCGTAATTGGTCAAAATCTGGTTGAGCGTTTGCGTTTCGAAACGGCTGCAATACGGGCAGCGGAAATCGCTGAATTCGATCATTGTCACCGGCGCATCTGCCGGGCCGATAGACGGGTCATCATCGACACTGACAGCGAAGACTTCGGGCGCGCCGCCCGCCACCCCGCCGCCCGCCGCGATCGCTGCCTGCACCGCATCGCTGATCAGACGCCGGTTTTCTTCGTCGTTGGCGCTGGCGAGCGCGAACCCCATCAGCGTGCCCACGATCATGAAAACAATGGCGACGATCACATAATTAAAGGCCTCGCGCGGGATAACGAAAATTTCCTGCTGCGGCGTGGTCTGCGAATGCGGCGCAGCCGATTCGCTGTTTTTGGCTGTTTCGGGTGCTGTATTTTCCACAGACATTAATCCTTCTTCATGGTTGAACCAGCATAGCATAGCACAGGCACGGGGCGCTGCGCGATACGCAAATGGGGTTTGGTGCGCCAAACCCCACTACCCTAGACGTGTTGAAAGCCCTGGATTTTACGGCACCTTAGCCGCTAAAAGGCCGATTGATAATGCTGTTGCCCGGCAGTTCGTCTTCCAGCTCCGGCTGCGCCCCGATGGGCGCACCGTTCGCGTCCGGCAGCCCGCCGCAGAACAGTTGATACGTAAACATAAAGCTGAAGCCGCTGGCGTGGTTCACCTGCACCTGTCCCGACGACGTGGCGTAGACCGTCGCCGCTGCCGCTGTGCCCAGCGTCAACACGCTGCTGCCACTGCCTGCGGCGCGCGCCAGCCCATTGCTGATCGTCTGCGAAGACACGCTCAGCGCGAACACGCCCTGCTGCCCGGCGATCACGTAGACTTCGATACCGCCCCCCAGCGCGCAGAACACCGCCAGCGGGTCGCCATAGCCGTTCAGCCGCACCACGCTGAAAATCAACTGCGCAAGTTCCTCGAAATTCGTCCACGTGTAGGTCTGTCCCAGCAGCACAATCGTCCCGCCGGCGGGGTTGGCCGCCGCGAGCCGCTGTGCCGCGTCGAGGATCACCGCCGGGTCAGTGCTGCTGACATTAAAGGTCAGCACATCGTAGCCCGCGCCGCCGTCGATCGTGCCGCCGACCACCGCGCTGCCTGCGGCCATAATCACGGTGTCGCTGCCGCCGCCCGCAATGATGCTGCCGTTGACCACCCCGTTGTTGGTGATAGTATCATTGCCCGTCCCGGTCCCGCTGGCATTGTCGCCGTAAATACTGTTGGTCGTCCCGTTATTGGTGATCGTGTCATTACCCGTACTCACACCGCTGGACGCCGAGTCGCCATAAATGCTGCTGGCAAGCACAACACCGTTGTTGATGATGGTGTCATCGCCGCTGCCGTTTGCCAGCACACTGTCGCCCACAATCTCGCCGATGATGATACCGTTGTTGATGAGGGTATCGCTGCCGCTGCCATCATTCGTCTGGCTGTCGCCATACAGGTCGGCTGTTGTGCCATTGTTGATGAGCGTGTCATTACCGCTGCCCACGCCATCGGCGGCATCGCCCACCAGCGCCCCGCTGGTGCCGTTGTTGATGAGGGTATCGTTGCCGCTGCCGCTGCCCGTATTGCTGTCACCGTAGACATCATCAATGACGCCGTTGTTGACCAGCGTATCATTGCCGCTGCCCGGTGCAGTAGAGATAGTATCCGGGCCAAAGTCCACTGTGGTAACCACCCCGGCCTCGACCACAATCAAATCATCACCCCCTTCCCCGGTGACAATCCCAGAAGGCTGGTTCGCCGTGTCGCAGAGGATGCTGTCGTTGCCGGCGGTGCCGGTGTCGGATGGGTTGCAGACGGCGCGCACAAAAAACACTGCCGACAGCAGAATGCCCAGCAGCACTAACAGGAGCAGCAGACGGAATGACTTCATGAGATGCGCTCCTCAGATTTTAGGCAGACATAAACAGGACTATCCTCTGTTATAGCCGATATTTGTTCATTTTTGTGTTACAAAAAAACATTACAAACGTTTTTGCGACTGCGGCACTTCTTTGGTCAAACAATGCACCGCGCCGCCGCCGTTGACTCCGGCTTTGCAGTCGATGCCGATCACTGTATAGCCCGGCATCGCGCGCTGATAGGTTTCCAGCGCTGCCGTGTCCTGCGCCACGCCGTAGACCGGCACCAGCACGCGCCCGTTAATGGTCAGCGCGTTGGTATAGCTGCGCCAGATCGGGAAGCCCAACCAGTTGAGATACGGCGGCAGCGCGGGCAGTTCCAGCACATGATAGCGTTCGCCGCGCGCGTTGGTTTCGTGCTCAAGCTGCCAGCGGGCTTTGCGCAGCACACTGCCGTTGTAAAACAGGGTCGGCGCGGTCATCAGCGCCGTGCGCGCGTCGGCCAGCTTCACCAGCAGGTCGATATGCCCGGTTTCTTCGCGTTTGAGCCGCGGCAGCAGAATCAGCTTGTCGAAGATGAACACTTCATGCAGCCGTTCTTCGATTTCCCCGCGCGAAAGGTGCGGATTACTGTGGAAGACCTGCTGCGACATGATAAGCGTGCCCTGCCCATCTGACCACAGGTTGCCGCCCTCTGTGCGCAGGTTCAGCGCGCGCGCAGGCAGTTCTTCGTGCGCGGCCCAGCGCGCAGCGGCCGCGCGGTCGCGCTGCTGCGGATAATTCGGCAGCGTCAGATACAGCCCATACACGGCGGCGGTCTCACCCTCTTCGTCATGGCCGACCACCGGGCCATAATCGCGCACCCAGATGTCGTCGGTGGGCAGCAGGATAAAACGCAGGCGGCTGAGATCCGCTTTGGCCCGCGCCCGCAAAAACAGGTGCGCGGCCTGCGCCCACAGCGGCGCGGGCACCAGGATGCTCACCGCGCAAACCGGCGTCAGCCCCTCCACCATTTGCGCGTGCAGCGCCCACAACGGCGGATACAGCACCGGCCATGTGATGAGCACCTGTTCGGCGGCCTCCCACTGCGCCGGCACACGGATTTTGCCGCGCGCGGGCGGCGGTGTGCTTTGCGCGCTGTGTTCGACGGTGGCGGGCTGCTGCGCCAGATAGCGGCGGGCTTCGCTTTCGCTCTCGCCGCAGAGCAGGTTGTGCTGCGCCAGCCAGCGTGCCAGCGGCCCCGCCTGGGTGGGTGGATGCTGATCGAATTGGACAGGATAAGCGCGTTCTAACAGCGGGCGGCTGAGCGCGCGCACGAACGCGGGCATTTTGCGCCGCCACAGGGGATAGGGTACGAATTGGAATTGTAATGCCTGACGTATCACACGCCGGGGCCTTTCACCTCGTTGTACGGTGCGCGTCATGATAATGGCGGCGGCGCGCGCCCGCCAATCTTTTTGTATACTCTGCCCGACCCTGTTTGACAGACTGAATTCAACTTTTAAAGTCCCTTTTGTGCAGGGTGCAATAAAAGCTCGCGCTCATCCTCCCCAGCGCTCGAAGAGATAACACAGCGTGCGCGCGATAAAGCGGTAGCTGTCGGCGCTGTAGCCGCCTGCCGGCAGCATCACAAACGGAATGTCGGCCTCTGCCAGCCTGTTCAGCACATAGCTATCGCGGTCAAAGATGGCTTCTTCTGTCACGCGCAGCCCGCCCAGCATATCGCGCTCATAAATATCAGTGCCCGCCACATAAAACGCCAGTTTCGCTTGCGCCGCCTCCAGCGCGCGCGGCAGTTCGGCCTTCAGCGTCAGCAAATACTGCTGGTCGGCGCAGCCCGGCGGCAGCGGCAGATCATAGTTGATACGCTTGCGCGCGTAGCCATCCATCGGGTAAATACTCCCGTTGTACATATCAAAAATCGTGATCGTCGCGTCGTCGCGGAAGATGCGCGCGTAGCCGTTGCCCTGGTGCGCATCCAGATCAATAATCAGCACGCCGTCGTGCTCGGCCAGCAGCCCCTCGCGTCGCAGCTTGATGATCGCCAGCGCAATATCGCTGAAAATGGTGAAGCCTTCGCCTTTGCTGGCGCTGGCATGGTGATAGCCGCCGGACAAATTCAGCAGCAGCCGGTGGTGCAGCGCCGCGCGCGCCGCCATCAGCGTGCCCATCGTCGCCAGCCGCATCGGTCGCAGCAGATGTTGTTCGATCATGCCATAGGGGAACAGCGCCAGCGGCGGAAATTCCAGCGCCTGCACCAGCACTTGCACCGATTTCAGACTCTCCAGATACTCGCGCGTATGCACCAGCCGCAGATCATCATCGCTGACCTGTCCGGGCGGTATCAGTGTGGCCTGCGCCAGTGCCGCCCCCAACCTTTTGCGCGCTTCTTCATACGCCCGGCTGTATTTGCGCGTATCGAAGGGGTGCAGCTTTTCCAGACCGCCGAAGTGAATATCGTAATCGGGTGTATAAACGACATACGGTTTCACAAAAAACCTGCCTATTGTTTTCTACGCGCCTACGCAGTATATTATAGGGGTTCAGAAAGGTTCATGAAAGTTTTATGCGTCTGCCTTCGCCCCTGTAAAATTCCCCTCGTGCTGAGACGATCCTGAGACGGGGCGCGCCTATGCTCATCGTGTTAGGCGCGCTGCTGCATGGCTTTCTTCCATTGTCTTCTATTTTCGCACGCAGATAAAGGGCTTCCATATGTCAGCTATCAAGGTCGAAAACCTGCGTAAGGTCTACCGCATCACGCAAAAAGAACCCGGCCTGGCCGGCGCCGTCAAAGCCCTGTTCCGCCCCACCTATCAGGACAAAGCGGCTGTCGATGGCATTTCCTTCAGCATCGAACAGGGCGAAACGGTGGGCTTCATCGGCGTCAACGGCGCCGGCAAATCCACCACCATCAAAATGCTCACCGGCATTCTTGCGCCCACCAGCGGCACGGTGCAGGTCTTCGGGCGCGACCCGCACCGCCAGCGCGTCGCCAACGCCCGCGAAATCGGCGTCGTCTTCGGCCAGCGCACGCAGTTGTGGTGGGACCTCGCGCTGATCGAATCGCTCAACACCATCGCCCGTATCTACGAAGTGCCGCCCGCCCGCTATCAAACCCTGCTGGAACAGTTCAGCGCAACGCTGGAACTGAAAGACCTGCTGCGCGTGCCCATCCGCAATTTGTCGCTGGGGCAAAAAATGCGCGCCGAACTGGCTGCCACCTTGCTTCATGAGCCGCGCATCATCTATCTGGACGAGCCGACAATCGGCCTCGATCTGGTCGTCAAAGAACGCATTCGCAACTTCATCAAAGAACAGAACCGCCAGCGCGGCACACTGGTCTTTTTGACCACCCACGATCTGGGCGACATCGAAGAAGTCTGCCAGCGCGTGCTGGTGATCGACAGCGGCAAACTGATCTACGATGGCCCGCTCAGCACCATCAAAGCGCGCTTCGGCAAGTACCGCACCATCAATTTTGAGACGTTGCAGCCAGTCAACGGCATCGCCCTGCCCGATGGCGCAGAGATCGAAGCCAAAGAGCCGCACAAGCTGGCGCTGCGTTTTGATCGCACACAGGTTTCCGCCAGCCAGGTGGCCGCCGCCATCATGAATCAGATCGAAGTCGTCGATTTTTCGCTCACCGAACCGGATTTGGCCGCGATCGTCAAGCAGATTTATAACGGTGCGCTCAAAGAGGAGATCGGCCATGTTACCGTCGCTGAAGCGTAACTGGAACAAATACGGCGCCGTCGCCACGCTGGCGCCCAAGTACTTCCTGGCCTATCGTGGCTGGGTGTGGCTCGAACTGTTCGTGCGCGCGCTGGCCATGACCATCTTCTATTTCTTCTGGAACGCCGTCTACGCCCACAACAGCACGATCGGCGGGCTTGACCTGCGCCAGACGCTCAACTATATCCTGCTGGCCCAGTCCATCGGCGACATCGCCGGCAGTGACGCCATCTGGACTATTGGCAGCCTCATGCGCGAAGGCCTCATCGGTATCGAACTGCTGCGCCCGGTCGATTTCCAGCTCACCCGCTATCTGTTCTCGCTGATGGATATGCTGGTCGCGCTCATCGTCTCGATCCCGCTGCTGCTTCTGGGCGTGCTGGCCTTTGGGCTGCAACTCCCCACCGACCCGCTGGTGTGGCTGGCCTACCTGATCGCGCTCGTGCTGGGGCACGCCGCGCAGTACATGTTCATGTGGATTATCGCCTGCGCCGGCTTTTACACCACCGAAATCTGGGGCCTGAGCGTGCTGGTGTGGAGCATCCGCAATTTTCTGAGCGGCGCGCTGCTGCCCTTGAGCATGTTCCCGGCCTGGCTGCTGCTGATCGCCAGCGCTGTGCCCTTCGCGCAGGCGCTGTTCGTGCCCGTCTCGATTCTCAGCGGCGTCACCCCGCTGGCCGCAGCGCCCCGCCTCTGGCTGATCCAGATCGGCTGGCTGCTGGCGCTGTTTTTCGTGTCGCGGCTCGTGTTCCGCGTGGCCGTGCGCCGTGTCACCGTACAGGGAGGCTGATATGCGCCGTTATCTCGGCTTGTACTTGATGTTTCTGTTCCAGCGCTTCAAAATCCTCATGGAATACCGCCTCAATTTCCTGATCGGCGCCGTTTCGACCATCGCTTTTCAGGCGGCGGGGCTGCTCACCGTCTGGGTGGTCATGAGCCAGATCCCCAGCCTCAACGGCTGGACACTGAACGAAGTGCTGATGATCTACGGCCTGCTGGTGCTGGCGAAATCGCTCAACCACATGTTCGCCGATAACCTCTGGACCATCGGGCGCGACTATATTCGCGGCGGCGGCTTTGACCGCTTTCTCGTCCGCCCGATTGACCCGCTCTTTCATTTGCTGGCGGATCGTTTTTGTCACGACGGCGTCGGCAACTTCGTCGTCGGCGCGGCCCTGGTCGCCATTTCCAGCAGCGGCTTGGGCATCGTCTGGACGCCCTTCAATCTGCTGTATCTGGTGCTGGCTGTCATCAGCGGCGGGCTGATCTTCTTCGCGCTGAATCTGGCGACGTGCGTCAGCGCTTTCTGGATTGTCGAATCCGTGCCGGTGACACGCGCAGTGTTCGAAAATCACCTGTTCGCGCAGTATCCACTGACCATCTACCCGCGCCCCATCGGCATTGTGCTCACCTGGCTCATTCCCTACGGGCTGGCGTCGTTCTATCCGGCCAGCTATCTGATCGGCCGCGATGTCGGCGCGCTGGCCTGGCTGCCGCCTTTCGTGGCGGCGATTATGGTGTTTCTGGCCTACCGTCTCTGGCTCTTCGGCCTGAAACACTACAGCGGCACGGGGTCATGACGGTTTGCCTGACGCCCATCTAAGCGCTATGCTTGGCGCTTATGAACGACACACACTATCGGATCGTCCCTTTCCCCAAAATGCGCCTGCTGGTGGTGGATGCCATGCGCGCCGCCGCCCACAAACCGATGATCCATGGGCTGATCGAAGTCGATGTCACTGTGCCGCGCCAGCGTTTGCGCGCCCAGCGCGAAAAAACCGGCGCGGCCTTCTCGTTCACCGCGTTTCTCATCTACTGTCTTGGGCAGGCGCTGGAACAGGAGCCCGTGGTTAACGCCTACCGCAACTGGCGCGGCCAGCTTGTCCTGTTTACCGATGCCGACATCAGCACGATCATCGAAACCGACACGCCGCAGGGCAAATTTCCCCAGGCCCACGTTCTGCGCCGCGTCAACCGGCGCACACTGCAAGACATCCACGACGAAATGCGCGCCATCCAGCAGCAGGGTTTCGAGCACATCCAGAAAATGCCGCTGCGCGCGCTGCGCCTGTTTCTGGCGCTGCCGGGTTTTGTACGCCTGGCGGTCTATCGGATCATCATGTTGCGCCCGCAGTGGTTCAAGCAGGCCGTCGGCACTGTGGGCGTCACCGCCGTGGGCATGTTCGGCACCGGCGCCGGCTGGGGCATCAGTTTCCCTCTCTACAACCTCAATCTGGTGGTCGGCGGCATCGCCCAAAAGCCCGCCGTCATCGATGGGCACATCGTGGCGCGCGAAATCTTGAACCTCACGCTCAGCTTCGATCACGTAGTGATCGACGGCGCGCCCGCCGCGCGTTTTGCCGCCCATCTCAAGCAGCTTATCGAAAGCGGCTTTGGGCTGCCCGACACCGCCGCTTCATGAGGCTGCCTTCAGCCACACCACTTGATACGGCTGGAGTGTCAGCGCGAAGCCAAAGCTCACCTTCTGCCCGCTCACCAGATCAACGATTTGCGCCGGAATCGGCCAGGCTGCCCGCAGCGCCTCGCGGCTCACGCGCTGTTCGCGCTCGGAAAAATTGCACAGCGCCAGCAGCGCGCCGTTGCGCACATACCCCAGCACCTGTTCGCTGCCCGTGTCGAAAAACGTCGTCCTGCCGTTCGCCAGCGCCGGCGTGCTCTTGCGCACTTGAATCAGCCGCGCGAGCGTCTGGAACACGCGGCCTTCGATCGTGCTGGCGTCACGGCGGCGTTCGGCGCGCGCCCAATCGAATGGCGGGCGATGCACCCAGCGGCTGTCATTGGCTTGCGCCGGATTATGCTCGTAGCTGTAATCATTACAGGTCGCGATCTCGTCGCCCAGATAAATCAGCGGCACGCCGCCAGCGCTCAGGGCGATGCTGTAGATCAACACGATGCGGCTGACCGCGTGGTCGATCAGCAGCGCGTCGCCCGTTTCCAACGCCTGTTCCAGACCCGCCAGCGATGCGCAGGTGCCGCTGATGCGCATGTCGCGCGTGACCGGGTTGTAGTTGAACGGCTGGCCGGTGGCGAAACTGCCTTTGAAGCGCCCGGTATAAAACTGGTTCAAAAACTGACGGTGATCGAAGCCGTTGATGCCCAGCCCCGCCGCCACTTCATCGGCGAATGTCCAGCCGATGTCGTCGTGCGAGCGCACATAATTCACCCAGGCGCATTCCGGCAGCAGCGCGAAATGCTGGCGCATCGAATGATACAGCAGCTTGACCTCGCGCGTCGCCAGCGCTTCCCACATCAGCGCCATCATCGTCGGGTTGTACGACAGCGCGCATTCCTGCGGGTTGACATAGCTGTTGACCTGATCGGGATGCACTATGGCTTCGCTTTTAAAGAGCATGGCCGGCGCGGCGATGCGCGTCAGGGCGTTAAAGGCCTGAATAATGTCATGCACCTGCGGCAGGCTTTCGCACGGCGTCCCCACTTCCTTCCAGATAAAGGCTACCGCGTCCAGCCGCAAAAATTCCACCCCCTGATTCGCCAGAAACAGCATTTCTTGCAGCATGGCGTTGAACACCTGCGGATTGCGATAGTTCAAGTCCCACTGGAAGCTGCGGAAGGTCGTCCATACCCATTTTTGCAGATCGTCGCGGTAGGTGAAACTGCCGGGTGACTGCTCCGGGAAAATTTCGCGCAGCGTGCGTTCGTACTGGTCGGGCAGTGTGCGGTCGTCGAACATATAGTAGTAGTTCTGGTATTCTTCCTCGCCCGCCAGCGCGCGTTTAGCCCATTCATGCTCGTCGGAGGTGTGGTTAAACACAAAATCCAGCACCAGGCTGATGCCGTGCGCCCGCAGTTCGTCGGCCAGCCCCGCCAGTTCCGCCATCGTGCCCAGTTTGGGTTCAACATCGCGATAACTGCTGACGGCATAGCCCCCGTCGTTTTCGCCCGCTGGCGATTTAAACAGCGGCATGAGGTGCAAATATGTCAGCCCCAATTCCTGAAAATAGGGGATTTTGGCGCGGATGCCCTGTAAATTGCCGGCGAACAGATCGACATAACATACGCCGCCCATCATGCTTTGGCTCTGGAACCACAGCGGGTTAGCTTCGCGCTGCTGGTCAAGCGCTTTCAGCGCGGCGGGACGTGCGGCGTACAGGCGTGCCGCCGCCGTTAAAATCATTTCCAGGTGATAGAAAAAATCGTAATGATTGTTATAGAGCAAATACAGACAGCGAAAGACCGTGGCAAAATGCTGTTCAAGCCGCCCCAAAAAGCGCGCCCCTTCCTCGCCCGGCGGCAGCAGCGGGCTGAGGCGCGGCAGCAGCCGCCGCAGCGTCAGATAAGCCTCTCTAGCGAACCAATCGTCTTGCGGTGTCATTAGTCTCTCGCCCGTCACTCATACGCATGGAAACCTTTCCATGAGTATAGCGAGAGTTCGCCGCTTTCCCAAAAATGCCGCTTGGCGCGGCGGCGTAGCCGCCGATGCGCCCCTCTTTCTCTGCGTGCTTAGCCCGCCAGCGCCGCCGCGCGCACGGTTTCCAGCGTGCGTTTGATCTGCCCAAAGTGTTCGCGGTCATGGTCGGTCACCCAACCGCTGTTGAGGGCGATATAGCCCATGTTGGCGCGGTTTGCCGCGATCTCTTCGGGGATCAGCCGCACCAGCGCCACTGTCTCGGCGCGCACCCGCTTCAATTCCGCCAGAATAGCCGCATTGCGGCTGTACATGCTCGCCAGCGCTTCCACAAGCTGCATCGTGTTGGGCGCAAGGTCGCCGGCGGCTCTGCCGGCGATGCGCGCGCCAATCGCTTCCAGAATCCAGCGCTGCGAAACGATCAGATGCGCCACCACTTCGCGCGCGCTCCATTCCTTCGCCGCCGGGCGGCGTCCGCCCTCCCCATCGCTGACATCGACAAACAGCCCTTCGACTTCGCTTTGCAGTTCGGCGTAACTCTTTTCCAGCCTTGCGGCGTAGCTTTCCGGGCTGGCCGGGATTTCCGGCATCTGCCGCTGCGAAAAAGTCAGTTCGAGCGTGTGTTTATGCGCGCCGCGATAAATCACCACCGGCACGCTATCGCCCGCGTGGTGGCCCCTGATCGCCAGCGGCAGCGATTGGTAGTCTGTGATGGCCTTGCCATCCAGCTCGACGATGACATCGTCGGCCTTCAGCCCGGCTTTTTCCGCGCCCATATTCGGCACCGTGCCATTCAGCTTGATGCCTTTGCTCACCGGCACGCCCAGTTTCGCCGCCGTTTCCGCATCCAATTCCATCGGCATAATGCCCAGCATCGGGCGGCGCACGATGCGCAGATCATGCCCAACTTCCATCACGGCTTGCAGATTTTCCAGCCCATCCGTCCACTGTTTGTGCCATTCTGGCCCGGCGTCGGCGTGGTTCACCGTGACGTGCGTGCGCTCGCCCTGCGCCTCCAGCGTGATTTCTACGCGCCCATAGCTGGGTTCATCGCGATGCCGGATCTGCAGCACAAGACTTTTTTCCGGCTCGACCTGCACAAAACTGCCGCTGACCGAATCGCCCGTGTTCCAGCCCGCGAAGTAATAGCCGTCGGCGCGCGCGTTGGTGCTGGCCGTGTCGCAGAACCATTCCGGCAGCAGATGCTCGCGCGTCAGCATCTCGTACACGGCTTTCGGCGCAGCCTTGATAGTGCGCCTAAACGTGGTGCTCATCTTTTCCCCCTTATGAACGAAAAGCCTTCACCCGCTTCTCATTTCGCTTTCGGAAACCCGAACGCCTCGATCGCCCGCGCCGCCGCCAGGTCTTTTTCCGTGATCTGGTTGCCCGCGTCGTGCGTGCTGAAACTCACTTGCACTTTTTTGTAGCCGATGAACAAATCGGGATGATGGTTCAGCCCTTCGCAGAGCACGCCCACCGCGCTGGCAAAGGCCGTCCCCTCTAAATACTTGTCGAACCTGAAGAGCTTGACGATCTTGCCCCCCTCGCGTTCCCAGCCCGCCAGCGTCTGCAAGCCTTCCCTGATCTGCGCCTCAGTCAGCGGAATCGATGCCATGCTTTTACCTTTCTAAATTTCTTCAACGATTATAAGCGATTCGAATCCCGGACAAAATTACAGTCTTGTAATCGCTTTATGCGTTTAAGCGCAAGGAGCGCTTTAAAGCGCTGCCGCCTTGTAATCGCTTTATGCGTTTAAGCGCAAGGAGCGCTTTAAAGCGCTGCCGCCTCCATTCAACTAAGTTTGAAAAGCGCGCGCCAATCGGCTACACTGTCATTAAATCGCAACTACATAAGGAAACACAGAATGGCAGATATGACATTGGAAAAAACCACCGGCGCGGAAAACGTCGTCTGGGATTTATCCATCTTCTACACAGGACCCGACGACCCGGCGCTGGATGCCGATATGGGCGCGCTTTCTGCCCGCTTCGATGCGCTGGCCGCCCAATATAAGGGCCGCGTCGCCCAATTGAGCGCCATCGAAATGGCCGCCGCCCTGCGCGAAATCGAAACCGTCAGCGACCAGGCCGGGCGCATCGCCTCTTTCGCCTCGCTGCTCTATTCCACCGACACTACCAACCCCCAGTATGGCGCGCTGCTGCAAAAAATGATCGAATGGGACGCGCGCGAAGAACAAAAACTCGTCTTTTTTGATCTCGAATGGAACAACGCCGCCGACGCGCATGTCCAACAAATGCTCGGCGACCCCGCCCTGGCTCACTACCGCCACTATCTGGAGGCCAAACGCCGCTTTAAGCCCTATCAACTGAGCGAAGAAGCCGAACAAATCCTGATCGACAAGAGCGTCACCGGGCGCGGCGCCTGGACACGCTTTTTCACGCAGTTGATGGGCGCGCTGCGCTTCGACTACGACGGCCAGCAGTTGAATCAAGCGCAGATTCTCGCCAAGCTTTATGAACCAGAGCGCGAAGCCCGGCGTAAGGCCGCCGCTTCCGTCACCGCAGCGCTCAAATCCAAAAATATGGAATTGACCTATATCTTTAACGTGCTGGCCGCCGACAAAGCCTCCGACGACACCCGCCGCCACTACGCCTCGTGGATTTCGGCGCGCAATCTCTCCAACAAAACCCCCGACGCCGTTGTCGAAGCGCTCATCGGCGCGGTCACCGCCAGCTACGACATCGTTGCCCGCCACTATGAACTCAAACGCAAGCTGCTGGGACTCGATACGCTCACCGACTACGATCGCTACGCGCCGCTCCCCTTCCGCAGCGAAAGCCAATACTCGTGGAGCGAAGCGCGCGACATCGTATTACAATCCTTCCGCCAGTTCAGCCCGCGCATCGGTGAAATCACTGAGCGCTTCTTCAACGAAAACTGGATTCACGCCGCGCTCATACCCAGCAAACGCAGCGGCGCGTTCGCCCATCCCACTGTGCCCTCCGCGCATCCGTTCGTTTTCCTGAATTACACAGGCAAGGCGCGCGATGTGCAAACGCTGGCGCACGAACTGGGGCACGGGCTGCACATGTTTCTTTCGGCAGAGGCGCAGGGCATCTACGGCCTGTATACGCCGCTCACCACGGCGGAAATGGCCTCGACCTTCGGCGAAATGCTGGTTTTCGACGAACTGATTACGCGCGAACAGAATAAACAGGCCCGGCTGGCCATGCTGGCCGGCAAGATCGAAGACAGCTTCGCGACTGTCTTCCGCCAGATCGCCATGAACCGCTTCGAGCATGGGATGCACAGCGCCCGCCGCAGCGAAGGCGAGCTTTCCAGCGAGCGGCTCAGCCAGATCTGGTACCAAACGCAGCGGGAGATGTTCGGCGACAGCGTACACTTGACCGACGATTACAAGCTGTGGTGGAGCTATATCCCGCACTTCCTCAACACGCCGGGTTACGTTTATGCCTATTCTTTCGGCGAACTGCTGGTGCTGGCGCTCTACAACCTGTACAAGAAACGCGGCGCGCCCTTTGTCCCCCAGTACATCGACGTGCTGGCGGCGGGCGATAGCGATTACCCCGACCGCATTCTGGCGAAAATCGGCGTCGATCTTAACGACCCGACCTTCTGGAACGAAGGCCTGAGCATTCTGCGCGGCCTGGTCGAACAGGAAGAACGGCTGGCGCAGGAATTGGGGCTGATATAAGCGCAGCATAAGCGACAGAGGGCTGCGCGCGGTCAGCCCCCTGTCTGGACAGCGTCCCGAATTTCCGCCGCAAACAGAACGCAAATTCCCCTTTTTCGGCCACCGTTAGCCGCTATTATCCCCGCAGCACGCTGTACAGATTGGCCTGCCCGCCTTCGCCGTCTGCGCGATAGTGGGCGATCTCGCGCAGGCCGCTGGCGGCCACCAGCGCCGCGTGTTCCTCGTCGTCCACGTAATGACAATAACGCAGCGCCCGCTCGCCCCGCCGCCAATCCAACAGATAATCGTGTTTTTCGACCCGATACTCCGCCGGCCATGCCACGATCCGCGCCCGGAAACGTTCGTATTCGTAAAAACGCCAGCAGGCGAAAACGAACAGCCCCCCCGCCGCCACCCGCCGCGCCAGCGCCCGTAACAGCCCGGCGCGCTGCGCCGCCCCTGGCACATGGTGAAGCACGCCGAACAGCGCCACCACGTCATAAACGCCCGCGTCCGGCGGATTCTCCACAATATCGCGCAGCTACAGTTGTACGCTTACGTGGGGGTAGGCGCTCAGCCCGGCGCGCGCCCGCTCCAACAACGCCCCGCTGTTATCCATGCCGTGATACACCAGCGGCCACCCGCGCTGCGCGCCCAAAAACACGCCCAACCGCCCGTTGCCACAGCCCACATCCAGCAGGCGCAGCCCGCCCGCCGGCAAAAATCCCAGCAGTTGCTGCCAGCCCGGCCACGCCTGCGCGCGCGTCTCGTGGAATTCGTCAGCCGTGATAGCGTAAAACGTCCGGTTGAGGGCGTTCAGGCGCGCGCGGGTCTCGGCGTCCATCCCATCACTGCACACCCACCGGGAAGGCCCACGCCAGCGCTTCCGGCAGAATGCTCTTGAAGCCCACCAGCCCGTGCCCGCTGCCAATCTCGGTGAAGCGATAATCGACATCGCCGCGCGCCGATAGAATATCGCGCAGGTTTTCCGCCGGGCGGATAAAACGCGCGCGCGCCTCGTAACGCCCTACCGATTGGAAAATGCGTTTGGGCAAGACTTTCGCTTCCCCAAAGCGCTTCACGATCTGCTCTAATTTGTCCTGATCCGGGCCTTTGCCCAGCGGCGCAGAAATCATAATCAGCCGCTCGAAGACCGCTGGATTTTTGAGCGCCGCGTGTGCCGCCGCAATCGCCCCCACCGCCACCCCGCCGATCCCCAGATTCGTCGCGTCGATGCGATACTGTGTCTGGACAAATGGCAGCAGTTCCAACAGCGTGAAAGCGTAGTACCGATCGCTCAGCACATACTCCTGCAAGCGTTCCTGCTGTGTCCCGCTCTGAATCATAGCGACCACCATCGGTTCCAGCCGCCCATGTTTTATCAGCGCATCGGCCACAAACGGCAGTTGCAGCGGCCCACTCGCCCACTGCCCATCCTGGAAAATCAGCAGCGGGTACGCCTGCCCCGCGCTGTGTTCATAACCCGGCGGCGTATACACCCACAGCTTGCGCCCGCTGAACCCCAACTGCGCGCTGTTCATCACATGCTCGTAGATCCGCCCGCGCGTCACGTTCGGCATTCGCTGCCAATCGGGGAAAGGCCGCGCGCTGCCCATCCGCAGCACCGAGACGTTTAACTGCGCAGTGTTCATTTTCAGCGGATTGCGCGGGTCTACGCGCCAGTAATTCGACATGCGCGCCACCACATCGCGTTCCGTGGCCAGCGGCGTCAGCGGGTCATTCACCGCCAGCAGATAATCCAGCAGATCGTCGCGTTCAAACGCGCGCGTCACATACCACAGCGTCGTTTCCGCCAGATTTTCCATCGGCGCGAAGGGCGGGTCTTCTTTAATCACGTCCATATTCAGCGCCGCGCTGCGCGTGCCCATGCCGGAATAAATGAACGTCGCCCGGTTGCCCTCAATCCATGGCCATTCGCTGCGCTCGTGTAACAACTCGTCCACCAGCGCCTGGCGCGCGCTGCCGCTCACCCTGTGGGCATCAGCCAGAAAACTGTCGAAAGAATCCCATTGGGGCATGATGCTCGCTCCTTCGTTTTCGACCCTAATTCCCTTGATTGTAGCATCCCCGCGCCGTTTCGTCAGAATTTGCCCTGCCCGCGCCGCGCGCCGCGCCGCTGTAGTTTTCTGCGCCACTTCGCACTATAATCGTCTCAATATCTCTTAATGCCGGATTCGCTAGTGAAAGATATGCTCTCCTTGACCGCTTCCCCCGCTCTGTTCGCTCACTTGCGCGTGAATGCTCAACGGCTGCGAGCAGATTTTGACCAGTTGGCCGAAATCGGCGCGACAGTGGCCGGGGGCGTCAGCCGGCTGGCGCTTTCCAACGAAGATTTGGAGGCGCGCGCCTGGTTCGCCAACCGTGTCGAAGATGAAGGTTTCGTCGTGCGCGACGACGACGCCGGTAACCTCAGCGGCGTGCTGCACTGCCCCAACCCCAACGCCCCTACGCTGCTGCTGGGGTCGCACCTCGACAGCGTGCCCAACGGCGGGCGCTACGATGGCGCTGTAGGCGTGCTGGCCGGCTTGGAAGTCATGCGTGTCCTGCGCGACGCCGCCCAACCCCTGCCCGTGCATGTCGAAGTGATTGATTTTACCGATGAAGAAGGCTGCTGGCAGTCGTTGTTCGGCAGTCGCGGCCTGACCGGCCAGCTTAGCGCCGCCCACGTCAGCGATGCCAACGGCGACAACTCGGCCTTCCGCGCCGCCCTGACGCGCGCCGGCATCCGCCCCGACGACATTGGCCGCGCCCGCCGCGACCCACACAGCCTCGCCGGCTATCTCGAACTACACATTGAACAGGGCACGCAGTTGGAACGCGCGGGCTGTACCATCGGCGTTGTCACCCATATCGTTGGCCGCAGCACTCTCAAAATCACTTTCAACGGCCAGGCGGGACACAGCGGCACAACCGAACCGGAAAAGCGGCGTGATGCCTTGCAGGGCGCGGCGCTTTTTATTTTGCGCGCCCATACCCTCATTCGCGATGAATACGCCGACGGCATCTTCAACTGTGGCAATATCACTGTCAAACCCGGTCAGTTCAACATCATCCCCGAACAGGCCATCCTCACCGTCGAATGCCGCCACACCGCCGCCCCCGTGCTGATCGAAATGGAAGCAGCGCTGCAATATCTGGCGCAAAAATGCGCCGACGAATACGCGCTTTCCGTCGGCGTCGTCCGCACCGCCCACATGCCCGCCGCCCCCATGTCCCCGCGCTGTATTCAGGCTATCGAGCAGGCCGCCGCCCGCCTCAACCTCGCCAGCGCGCCGGTTGTCAGCTACGCCGGCCACGACGCGCAGATGCTCGCCAGCTTTTGTGCGGCGGGCATGATCTTCGTGCCTTCCCTCGGCGGCGTCAGCCATAACCCGCGCGAATACACACGCTGGGAAGACGTGACCGCCGGCGCCAACGTCCTGCTGCACGCCGCGCTCGAACTGGCTTTCGCCCGCTAACCTTCTTTTTTGCCGGCCTCTAGTGTGCTCCGGCACGTCTCTAACAACATTCGTACATTCCCCGAACGCTTTTATCCCCACAGCCCCCGCGTGAAATGCGTTACAGTGTATTGATATACAGCGTTAGGATTCTAAGGAGAGAGGCGCGCATTCGCCGCCGTCACCTATGATCGAAATCGACACCAGCCGTTACAGCAAAATTTCGCGCGGGCGCGCCCTCGCTTTGCTCGCCAACGCCGAACTGATCCCAGACCGTTTTATCGCCCATAAAGACAAAACCTTTACCGCCAAATTCCGCCGCACGCGCAAGGGTATTTTCCAATCGCACCATTACGAAGAACGCATGGAAAACGGCGGCGATCACATGCTCGCCATCCTCAAGCGCCCCAACGTGCGCATCGATCGCGGCCCGTATATCACCATGCGTTTCGCCTTCGCCGAACTGGCAAAACTCGGTTTAGACAAAGACCGCTTCGCTGCCAGGACCAGCAACGGCAAAGCCCCCGCCGAAAAAGCCAAAGCGGCGCCGGAACCTGTCGATCCCTTCGCCTTTATCGAGCTTTCGCGCAAGGTGCAAGACCTCAAGAACCTGGCGCACGAAGCCAATCAACTGGTCAAGGACAGCGCCAAGCAGTCGCAGTTGGTCATAATTTTGCAGGAACTGGAAAAACACACCGACGAGCTGCTCGCCACCGTCACCGGCCGCTGATCCGCATCCGCAAACGACAACGCCCGACCAACAAGCCGGGCGTTGGGCATTCTCGCACATCTTCCCTTGGGGCCGGGCGCGCCTCGCCCACGCCCAAACACGCATTCTAACGCACGTTGAGCGAACCCACACCGCCCTGATAAACGATGCGAATCTGGCGCGCGTCCGTCCGGTAATCCGGCGACTGCCATGTGCCGTTGTTGTCGCGCCCGCTCACGCGCGTATAACCGCCCGGCACGTTCACGCCGCCCAGCCCGGTCTGCGCTTCAATCCTGACCGCTGCGCCCTCTGGCACGTCGATTTCGACTTCACCCACGCCCCCGGAAACGCGCACTTCAACCGCCGTGTTTTCCGGAATCGTCACGTCCATTTGTCCCGTGCCGCCGTTCAGGTTCGCGCTGTAGGCGGCGTCGCTGGCCGGCAGCAGCACATTGACCGCGCCCACGCCCGCGTTGACATTCAGTCCCCTCAGCGTCAAATCGGTCAGGTTAAGCTCTGTGCTGCCCACGCCCGCGTTGACTTCCAGATCAAGCGGAACACCGGTGGCAATGCCGATATTCCAGGCCAGGTCTTGCCCTTCGTCGTCCCAATCGAAGAAATCGCCGAACCCCATGTTCGTGCTGGTGCTTTCCGTCTGCTGCAAGCTCACGAAACGGCTGGCTTCGCCGCGCACGAAAAATTCCACCGTCCCTACATAGGCGATGCTGGCCTCGAACAGATTATCCGAACCGCTCAGCGGCGACACCGTGATATCCGCCACCCCCGCGCCGATCTGCACCTGCGCGCTCTGCGCGTTTTCCAGCGGCGCCGCATAGCTGCCGCTTTGCAGCGTGCGGCTGCCGACCCAGCCCAGCGACGGCCCCACCAACACCAGCGCCACCATCAGCACCACCGCGCCGATCCCCAGATACGTGCTGAGCTGCGGGTAGCGCCCGCGCAGCAGCAGTTCGACGCCGATCACAATCAGCATCAGCGGCCACAGCCGCAACAACATGGCGATATTGGCGCCAGAAATAATGTTGAATTCGTTCAGCAGCCACAGACCGCCAATAGCGATGAGGACGAGCGGCCAGAACAGCGAGCGCTGGCCCTGCGTGTGTTGCATGACTTTTTTGCCCCTTGCTAACGAATGTTCTGCCATACATTACGTTCCAAGCAGCCTCAAAGTTGTACTTCTGCCGTAATCTTGTGGACAACCTAAAACGAATTCACCTCATTTTTCGGTGGGCGCAGCACGCTGTGCCCACCACATTAGGGGCGTTTGAATTGGTTTTTCCATTAGACCCCGCGCCGCCGCACAAGGGTTGTCATCTGCGGCGAAGGCAGCCAGATGGTGAACGTCGCCCCGCGTCCTTCGCCTTCGCTGCTCACGCTGATGCGCCCGCCATGCGCTTCAACAATTTCGCGCGTGATGGCCAGCCCCAGCCCCGTCCCACGTTCCGGCCCCCGTACTTTGTCCACCTGATAAAAGCGCTCAAAGATGCGCGGCAGGTCTTGCGGCGGGATGCCCACACCCGTATCGCGCACCACGACTTCCACCCCGTTCACCGCCAGATTCACCCGCGTGCTGACCTCCACATGCCCGCCCGCTGGCGTGTATTTGATCGCATTGCCGATCAGATTGTTCAGCACTTGCGCCAGCCGGTCACCATCCCCGTTGATCGGCGGCATTGCCGGCGTCTCGACATGCAGCGTGACGCCTTTTTGCTGCGCCACCACCGTCAGCCGTTGAATCACCGCCGAAACGATCTGGCTGATGTCCAGCGGCACCGTGCGCATCGACAACCGCCCCGCCTGAATGCGCGCCAGATCCGTCAGTTCCACAACCATGCGGTTCAGCCGCGCCGCCTCGTCATGTATTATGGAAGCCGCATGTTTGGGGTCTTTGGCTGCCCCGTCCATAATCGCCTGCGAAAACCCCTGAATCGACGTCAGCGGCGTCTTCAGATCGTGCGAGACATTCGCCAGAAAATCGCGCTGCGCCTGCTGCGCCACCGTGACTTCCGCGCTCATCCGGTTGAAGCCCTCGGCCACCGCCCGCACTTCTGGCGGCCCGCTCACCGGCACTTTCATATCGGCGCTGGCGCGCACTGTTTTCATGCCTTCCGCTAACTGCTGCAAGGGGCGTACAATGCTGCGGCTGATGAGCGCCGCCAGCCCCAGCGCGATAACGAATCCCACCAGCGCCGATTGCAGCAGCGGGCGCAGCAGCGAACTGCCGAACTCGCGCAGCGTTTGTTGCAGCGACGCCGTAGGCCGCAGATCCGCCACCAGAAACGCCGTGCCGATCTCCTGGCGGCTGATGGCATAACCCGCGAACAGCCATTCCGCGCCCCCCGGATCGCTCAGGTCGCCAAACACCACTTCTGCGCGCGGCAGAATCGCGTTCGCGCCGCGCGCCATGCCGCCCAGCGGCGGCGCATACAGATCAACGCTGATGTTGGCGCGCTCTCCCTGCGCATACGTCGCGCCGCTGTCGAAGACCACCCGGTTATCCTGCAAGTTCGCCACCAGCACCCGCACGCCGTTGTTGGCCGCAAAATCGCTAAGGGACGAAAAATCGCCCTGCCGGAATTCCGCTAACAGACTCTCTTGCCCCTGCTGCCCGCGCGGCAGCAGGCTTTGCGCCAGCACGTACAGCCGTTGATACGTGGCCTCTGGCGGCGCTGGCTGCGCGTCGAGCAGCAGCAGCAGCGCCAGCGTAATCACCCCCAGCGTGACCGCGATCAACAGCAGATACGAAGCCAGCAATCGGTTGCGTAAAGACATATAAACCAGCCGCTCGATTAGACGATCTTTCACTCTAGTCTAGCGCCGATGAAACACCGCGTCTGTAAATTGACTGTAAATTGTGGTCTTAGCGCGCTAGAGGCCTTCGACAATCGCCCGCTGCGGGAACACCAGCCGCTCCGGCGAAATCAGCCCACGTTCCAGCAGCACACGGTTGGCGCGCTCGAAATCCGCGTGCATATCACGCACGCGGTTGAGTTGCAGCAGCGCCGGCTCCAGCGAAAACAGCACCAGCGTCACCGCGTTTTCGCCCACGACGATCAGTAGCCATTGGCCGTTTTTCACTTCTTTACGCGCGATGCCGGCTTTCGGGCGGTTGCTCATCGACCACAGCGTCTTGAGAATCTGGATAATCGTCGAACCATCCGGCGGCTGTTTGCCGCCCCACAGCAGCGGTTTGGGCCGGTTGTGCAGGAACACCAGATAGTACAGCGGGCGCGATTCAAAATGATCGATCAGATAGCGCGTGTGTCCCGGCGTCGCCACCGCTTTCCAGGCGTCGTTTTGCGGGTCGCGCTGAATCAACCGTTCAATGATCGAGCGCTGTTCGCTGTAACGCCCATACACGGCGTTAAACTGCGCGCGGTTCAGCTTGCCCGACGCGAACTCGCCAGCGGCGTTTTCCATCTTGCGCCGCAGCAGTTCCAGCGCATCCACCGGATTGGTAGCATCCGATGCCGAAGGGAATGGCGCGCTGCCGGGCACAGGGGTATGCGGCAGCGGCGTCTGTTTGGGCGGCAGCTCCGTCGGCGGCCTCGTAGGACGAATCGGAGAGCGCAGTGAACCGGGATCGTCAGATGGGGGCGGAGGCGGCTGGTTGTTCACGGGACTTTAACTCAAATGATGCCTGATGATAGTCTCATCATAGCACAGTTTGAAAACGCGCGAAAATCAAGCTGGCGCGTACCTACAACTCCACCTCATCCAGCGTGATCAGCCCCTGCTTCAGCGCGTACAGCACGGCCTGCATCCGGTGCGCCAGTTGCAGCTTGGTCAGAATATTGCCAACATGCGTTTTCACTGTCTCTTCGCTCACCACCAGCATCTCGGCGATCTCTTTGTTGGTCTTGCCCTGCGCCAACTGCCGCAGCACCTCCATTTCGCGTTCCGTCAGGCTGTTCTGGCCGCCTTTTTTGCTGCCGCGCATCAATTCTTGCAGCACTGTTCCCGCGATCGAGGGATCCAGCATCGATTGGTTGCGCGCCGCCGCCCGCAGCGCCCCCAGCAGCACCTCTGGCTCAGCGTCTTTTTTAATGTAACCGATCGCGCCCGCCCGCAGCGCCGCCACCACCCGCGCATCGTCGGTATAGGCCGTCAGCACCACCACGCGCGTGTGCGGCGTGACCACGCGCACGCGCCGAATCGTCTCCACCCCGTCGATGCCGCCCGGCATCAGCATATCCAGCACCATCACATCCGGCAGCCATTTTTCGACATTCGCCAGCGCTTCTTCCCCGCTCGAGGCTTCGCCCACCACCACAATATCCGGGAAGGCCTCGAAGTAGCTGCGCAGCCCCTGCCGCACCACTTTATGATCGTCCACCAGTGCCACACGGATTCTGTTCATAAGGTTATCCCGCCTGCTCACTTCCGCTTTCGAGGCGCTGGCGCCCGCGCCGAGAGTTCCCCGGTTCGCCCCCGTGTG
>JACAER010000050.1 GCA_013388745.1 Chloroflexota bacterium | reverse complement strand
GCGGTGGCGGCGACGGATGTCGAAAACGACCCGCTGACCTTCAGCGTGGTGGATGATGTCGATCACGGCACGCTGCTCTTCAACCCCGACGGCAGCTTCACCTACACGCCGAACCTGAACTTCAACGGCAGCGACAGCTTCACCTTCAAAGCCAACGACGGCACGGACGACTCGAATGTGGCGACGGTCACCATCACGGTGACTCCGGTCAACGACGCGCCGCTGGCGGTCGAAGACTGCACACCGGGCTACACCACGGATGAAGACATCGCGCTGAATGGCTCAAGCGTGCTGGCGAATGACAGCGATATCGACGGCGACACGCTGACGGCAGTGCTGGTGAGCACGACGACCAACGGCACGCTGGCGTTCAACAGCGACGGCACCTTCACCTACACACCGAACCTGAACTTCAACGGCAGCGACAGCTTCAGCTACAATGCCAACGACGGCACGGCGGATTCAAACGTGGTCTCGGTCTGCATCACGGTCACGCCGGTGAACGATGCGCCCGTGGCGCTGCCCGACAGCTACAATATGACTGAAGACACAGTTTTGATCGTGGATGAGGTCGATGGCGTGCTGGCGAACGACAGCGATCCTGACAACGACCCGCTGACGGCGGAACTGGTGCTTGGCCCGGTCAACGGCACGCTGATGCTGAACCCCGATGGCAGCTTCACCTACACGCCGAACGCCAACTTCAACGGCAGCGATACCTTTACTTATCGCGCCAGCGACGGCAACCTGTACTCCAATGACCCGCTGGTCACGATCACTATCACGGCGGCCAATGACAGCCCGACGGCAGATAATGACAGCTACACAGTGGCGGAAGACATGCTGCTAAGCGTGACGGCACCGGGTGTGCTGGGCAACGACAGCGATCTCGACGGCGACACGCTGACGGCAGTGCTGGTGAGCACGACAAGCAACGGCACGCTGGCGCTCAACGCTGACGGCAGCTTCACCTACACGCCGAACACCAACTACTGCGGCGGCGACAGCTTCAGCTACAAAGCCAACGACGGCATGGCGGATTCGAATGTCGCGACAGTCACCATCACGGTGGACTGCGTGAACGACGCGCCGGTGGCCGTCAATGACAGCTACTCGACGGCAGAAGACACGCCCCTGAACGGCACAACCGTTCTGGTGAACGACAGTGATGCCGATACGCCCTATGGCGACACGTTTACGGCGGTGCTGGTGAGCACGACGACCAACGGCACGCTGGCGTTCAACAGCGACGGCACGTTCACCTATACGCCGAACGCTAATTTCAACGGCAGCGACAGTTTCACCTATCGCGCCTACGACGGCGAAGCCTACTCGGATATCGCGACAGTGACGATCACGGTGAATGCGGTCAACGACGCGCCGATGGCGGTGGCAGACTGCACACCGGGCTACACGACGGATGAAGACATCGCGCTAAATGGCTCAAGCGTGCTGGCGAACGACAGCGACCCCGACGGTGACACACTGACGGCAGTGCTGGTGAGCACGACGAGCAACGGCACGCTGGCGTTCAACAGCGACGGCACGTTCAGCTACACGCCGAACCTGAACTTCAACGGCAGCGACAGCTTCAGCTACAATGCCAACGACGGTACGGTGGATTCAAACGTGGTCTCGGTGTGCATCAATGTCACCCCGGTGAACGATGCGCCGGTGGCGCAGCCGGACAGCTACAGCACGGCGATCAACACGGTCAAGACGGTGAGTGCCCCCGGTGTGCTAGCGAACGACAGCGACATCGACAGCAGTTTCTCGGTGTCGGCCTACGACGCAGTGAGCGCGAACGGTGGTACGATCTCGATGAATCCCAACGGCAGCTTCAGCTACACGCCGCCGCTGAACTTCGTCGGCTTCGATACCTTCACCTATACCATCAGCGACGGCAGCCTGACGAGCACAGCGACGGTGACGATCAACGTGCTGGGCGAAGCGGTGCCAGCGGAATGCGCCAATATCAACTTCAGCGGGCCGGCCATCATCGGCACGAATCGCTACGATGAACTCTACGGCACGGAAGGCAACGATCTGATCTTCGCGCTCGGCGGCTCGGATGACATCTACGGGCTGGGCGGCGACGACTGCATCGTGGCAGGCCGCGGTCTGGATAACGTCTGGGGCGGCGAGGGCAACGACGTGATCCTCGGCGGCCAGGGCAACGACGACATGTACGGCGAAGGCGGCAATGATCGCATCCTCGGCGAACAGGGCGACGACTTCCTGCTGGGCGGCAGCGGCAACGACATTCTGCTCGGCGGGCAGGGCAGCGACTGCGTGTTCGGCCAGGACGGCGACGACTACATCGACGGCGGCCAGGATCACGATGCGCCGCTGGTCGGTGGCAATGGTAACGACGTGATCTTCGGCGGCCAGGGCCACGACGAACTGTACGGCGATGCCTACATGGGCAGCAGCCAGAACAGCCCGCACGCGCAGTTTGTGGACGCCAGCGGCGTGCCCGGCAATGACCAACTGTTCGGCCAGGCCGGCAACGACGACCTCTACGGCGGCGAGGGCAATGACCTGCTGGACGGCGACACGGGCGACGACGCCCTGTATGCCGAAGGCGGCGATGACATCCTCACCGGCGGCGCGCGCAGCGATGAATTCTACGGCGGCGACGGCAGCGGCGATGTGGCGACAGATTACGACGCCCACACTGATGACATCTGCGTGGACGTGGAAGTCGGCTGCGCGACCCCGCTGGCGGTCAATGATGGCTACACGACCGACGAAGACACCGTGCTGAACGGCGCGAGCGTGCTGGCGAACGACAATTCGCCGGAAGACGAACCGCTGACGGCAGCGCTGGTGAGCACGACGAGCAACGGCACGCTGACGCTGAACCCCGACGGCACGTTCACTTACACGCCGAACGCCGACTTCAACGGCAGCGACAGCTTTACCTATCAGGCTTTCGACGGCATGAATCTGTCGAACATCGTCACCGTCACCATCACGGTGAATCCGGTCAACGACACCCCGCTGGCGACCAACGACGACTACACGACGGATGAAGACACGGCGCTGAACGGCAGCAGCGTGCTGGCGAACGACAGCGATGTCGACGGCGACTTACTGGCGGCGGCGCTGGTGAGCACGACGAGCAACGGTACGCTGACCTTCAACGCTGACAGCAGCTTCACCTACATGCCGAACACTAACTACTGCGGCGGCGACAGCTTCAGCTACAAAGCCAACGACGGCACGGACGACTCGAATGTCGCGACAGTCACCATCACGGTGGACTGCGTGAACGACGCGCCGGTGGCCGTCAACGACAGCTACACGACGGATGAAGACAACGTGCTGAATGGCTCAAGCGTGCTGGCAAATGACAGCGACCCCGACGGCGACACACTGACGGCGGTGCTGATGAGCGGCCCGACCAACGGCACGCTGGCGCTGAACCCCGACGGCACCTTCACCTACACGCCGAACGCCGATTTCAACGGCAGCGACAGCTTCACTTACAAGGCCAACGACGGCACGGACGACTCCAACATCGCGACGGTGGACATCACGGTCAACCCGGTGGTGGATGACGCCGACGGCGACGGCTTCGGTGACGACAACGGCGCGGATCAGTGCGTGGGCACGTTCGGCACAATCAACGGCTGCCCCGATGATGATGCCGACAGCATCGTCAACAGCGGCGACCTGTGCCCGACCACGCCTGGCGGCGAGCCGGTGAACGGCGACGGCTGCTCGGACTCGCAGCTTGACAACGACAGCGACGGGCTGAGCAACGCGGCAGAAGCGGCGCTGGGCACGGATCCCAACGACGATGACAGCGATGATGACACAGTGATCGACAGCGTGGATACCTCTCCGCTCGATCCCAATCAGCAGTAAACCACAGCAGGGGTGAGGGGCAGCCTTCACCCCACCACTGCGCATAAACAGGACTGCCTGGCCTTAAAAACCGGGCAGTTTTTGTGCTCCTGTGCTATGCTTTTGCCCATGTTGAAGCGCTTGTGGAACGATCAACCCTATCTGGCGTTTGGCTGTGCGCTGATGGTGCTGCTGGCAGCGTATCTGCCGACACTGCAAACCATCCCCAACGGCTCCGATAACTACTATATGATCGACGTGGGCGAGACGCAGGTGGTGCTGAACGTGTGGGGCACGCTGCACGCCACGGGCTACCCGCTGTATGTCATGCTGTCTTCGGCGCTGGTGGCGCTGCTGAAGCTTGTTGGCGTGTCTGCGGCTGCCGCGCCGGCGGTGACTTCGCTGCTGTGGGGCAGCGGCGCGCTGGCGCTGCTGTATGCGCTGCTGCTGCATCTGACGCGGCGGATATGGCTTGCGGCAGCGGCGCTGGTGTTGTTCGGCCTGGCACGCACCATCTGGATTCACAACGTCATCGCGGAAATTTATTCGTTGGGGCTGTTTTTTTTGCTGGCGCTGCTGCTGCTGGCGCTGTGGCGAACAGATGTTCGGCGGCGAATTTATGCGCTGGCGCTGATCGGCGGATTAGGCGTGGCGCATCACCGCGCGATTATCATGGTTGCGCCGGCGCTGCTGTACGCCGTGTGGCCGCAGTTGACGGCAGCGCCGCGCCGCATCCCGCGCGTGCTGTTGCTGTGCCTGCTGCTGGGGTTATTGGGGCTGCTGCCGTATGTCTATCTGCCGCTGCGCGAGTGGAGCGGGGCGGGGTGGGTGTATGGCGAGCCAGGCACGTGGCAGGGGCTGCTCGACCAGTTCTGGGGCCGCGAGGCCGACCGTTTTGTCGGGCTGCCGGCGACGTGGGAAGGACTGCGCGCCAACTTTGATCTGATAAACGGCGTGCTGCTGACGGACGCGGCCTGGCCGGGTGTGTTATTGGGGCTGGTGGGCCTGCTGCTGGGGCTGCGCGCGCCGGAAACGCGCCGCGCTGCCGTGACGCTGCTGTTGAGCGCGGGCGTGGCGTATGCCTTTCATGTGCTGCTGTACCGCGATATTCTTTCGGCGCTGATAATGCCCATTCTGGTGAGCTTCGCAGTCGGCTGGGTGTGGCTGGCGGATGCAGCGCTGCGCTGGGCGCAAAAACGCGCGCACTGTGTAGGGGCGAGTCATGAGTCGCTCATGCGAAGGACACAAGCAGGCATTTTCGTGCTGGCGGGCTTGTATGCCGCGTGGCTGGTGGGACAAAACGGCGCCTTTATCGGCGGGCTGACGAGCGATCCGCGCGGCCTGGAGACGATCCGCGCGGTGCAGCAGACGCCGCCGGGTACGACGCTGATGATCCCCTGGGGGCCGCGTCATTTCGCCGCCGGCTTCGCGCGCGATGTGCTGGGGCTGCTGGCGTCGGTGACGCTGGTTGATCACAAGGCGCATTATGCGGCCAGCGCGCAGAGCGGCACGCTGGTCACGCCGGATTATACGCTTTACACCTTTCCGCTGGCGTGGTGGGAAGCGCGGTTGGGCGGGCGAGTGTATTTGCAGGCCGCCGCGCCGTTTATGGTGCAGATTCGCACCACGCCGACACTGGTGGAAGGGCAAACGCTGGACGACGTGACGGCGCTGGAGTACAACGTCATGTGCGCCGATGATGACATCCTACTGCATGTGCTGTGGGCGACGCCAGAGGTGCCCGCGCGCGATATGAGTGTGTATGTGCATCTGCTAGACGCCGCCGGCACACGCATCGCGCAGGGCGATCAGGCGGCGCCGGTTTACGGCTGGTATCCGCTGACGCGCTGGACGGCAGGCGAAAGCGTGCGCGACGTGTATATGCTGCCGCGTCTGGCTGGCGCGGCGCAGATTCGTTTTGGGCTGTATTATCAAGACGCAGTGGGCGCGTTTGTGAATCAATCGCTATATGAAGCGGCGGTGCAGTGTGATGAGTAGCAAAATTGATGCCGGAAAACCCTTGAGCCTGGGGGCGGCGCGATGCACCCCTAACCCCCGACCCCTTCCCCCGATTTTAAGGGAAGGGGAGCTGCGCGCCCGGATGCGCTTGACCCCACCCCCCGGCCCCCTCTCCGCCAGCGCAGAGGGGGAGGAAAGCAGGACAGACGGCGCGCGGGTTTGCTGCGAAATTGACACGCAGATAGGTGCGCGCGTGGTGGGGGGTGGAAACGGAGCCGACAGCGGGCGGGTTTTTAAACTGGCGCGCGTTTTTGCCGCGCGTGCGCCAAAAACGCTAATGTGCGCGTTGATTCTGCTGCTGTCGGCGTGTGGGGCGGCGACACCCGCGGCGGTGGGCGAGCCGACGGCGCTGCCGCGTTTGCTGGCGACGGTCTATATGTCGCCGACGCCCGGTGTGGAAGCGCAGCAGGCGACACGGTTGGCTTCGCGTCCGACGGCCACGATCACGATTCCGCAGACGACGGCCAGCGCCACGCCCTATGTGGGTGTGTTCGTGGGCGAAGCGCAGTTGGATGATGGCGCGCAGCCCATCATGAATCCCGATTTGTTCGCGCCCGCCACGCAGCCGATTGTGACGCGCGTGTGTCCGATCCCGCCCGACGCCGATTTTGGCCCGGCATGGAACGCCAGCAGCACCATCAGCGCGACGCTGGGCTGCCCGATTCAGCAGATGTTCGGCTTTAACGGCGTGGTGCAGATTTTTGAGCGCGGGGTGATCTACCGCCGCAGTGATACGGGCGACTTGTGGGCGATCGCGCCCGGCGGGCAAGAAGCCGGCACGTACTGGTACGTAGCGGCTGCCCCGACGGTCATCGCGCAGGCCGTCAGCCCGCCGCCGGGGTTCCAGATGCCGCAGGGTGATTTTTTCGCGTTGTGGCTGGGTATTCCCGGCGTGTTTGATGCGCTTGGTTATGCCAGCACGCAGGAACAGGAAGCGGCGCTGCATCTCCAGCGCTTCGACGGCGGCACGCTGCTGAAAGACGTGGGTGTGGCGCAGGTGTTCGTGCTGTTCAACAACGGCGATGTTTATGGGCCATATTAGCGCCGCGCGCCGCGCAGGATGTCCTCGTCGTCTTCGAAGCCGTAATACGGGTCGTCTTCGTCGATGACCTGCAAGCGTTCGTAGTCGTCGCGCTTGGGTTTTTCACGCGGGGCGCGTTCGGACGCGCTTCTGCGCCGGGGCGTGTCCTTGACGGTGGGCAGCAGGCTGGCGCTGAAGTTGTGAATGCTGCCGGCCAGCGCGTTGAGCACCTGCACGGTGATGCCGCTGCGGCTGATGCCCAGCGGCGCCAGAATCAGGATTTCGATCAAAAACAGCGGCAGCATGACGTTAAACACGGCCAGCGCCAGCATTCCCGCTGCGAAGCGCGTCAGCAGGTAGACGATGCTCAGCCAGGTTGTCGCGCTGGTCAGATACGCACCCAGACGGGTGAACACCGACTGCCCCGGCGGGATGTCGTTAATAAGGGGCAGAGTCGCTTTGTCCAGCAGCACGCCGCCGATTTTGCGGTCAATATCGGCCAGCCCGCGGCTGCCAGCGAACATCAGCACCAACAGCGGCAGCCCGATCAAAATGAAGGACAGGCCAAACGACATGCCGAAACCCGCCGCCAGCAGCGGCAAATACATGAAGCCTGTAGAGAACGTCCACAGCAAATACAGCAGGCTGCGATAGCTGCGGCCATCGGTTGCGAGATCAATCCACGACTGACGGTCGTCTTCGTACATCGGCATTTTTCCCTGATCGTTTGGTATACGGATTGCTATACGCACAACACCGGCAAAGGTTGTGTTCAGGCCAGCGCCGCGAGACGCTGCCGCAGAGCGTCGGCGACTTCCGGGCAGTCCTGCGTGTGCTCGGCATACGGAAAATCGGCGATGAGCGCGTCGAGCAAAGCGGCGCTTACAGCGAAAGGCGCGCCGTGTCCCGGCACGATCACATCCGCAGCGGCGAGAATCACGGCCAGACTGCGCCACGTCTGCGCAATGGCTTCTGGAGTATACCCATTCGGCCAGTAGCAGCGCCATGCCCGCAGCCATTGTTCATCCAGAATCGCGTCGCTCACCACCCACACACGCGCGCCATCGAGCGCGCTGAAAGCCAGCGCACGCAGTTCCGGCGCGTGACCGGGACAGGGCACA
Organism: Chloroflexota bacterium; assembly: GCA_013388745.1. Taxonomy (GTDB): domain Bacteria; phylum Chloroflexota; class Anaerolineae; order Aggregatilineales; family Phototrophicaceae; genus JACAER01. Next base: position 161,446 of record JACAER010000050.1, on the reverse strand, counting down.
GCGCGGATTCCCAATGGTATGTGCGTCAGCGGACGCCAATCGGGAGTCGGCACGCCAGCGGGCAGCCGCAGCGTGTGGTCAAAGTGCTGGTGCGTGCTGAAATAGGCGCCGATGTCGCTGAGGCGAATGTGTTGCGCTTTGAGAGTGTTCAGCGCGTCCTTATAACCCTCTCTGGTGAAATACGGATCGACCAGAAAGCTGTTGTCGCGCTGCGGGCGGGTGTCCTGCGGCCAGAGCAGCGTGACAGTGGGGCGGTGTTCGTGCAGCGGCGGCGCGAAGCTGTGGTCAGGACGCAGCGGCAGATGTCCCTGCTGGACGACGAGCCAGTGATAGCGCATGAGCGACCTCTGCTGTTTTTTTCACTGTAGCACAAAGTCGGGCGCTTTGTCATCTGCGCATGAAAGCTTGTTACTGTCCAAAGAACGGGCGCTGGTTTATGGTGAGAATCATGCAAAACATGACCTGTGAGGTAAGCATGACTACACCATAGAGCTGCAACATCCGCCACCCCTGGAAACGCGCCCAAATATCTTAACTTATGGATAAAACAAAGCGATTGCTAACAATCTTTCTTTACAAACCTCATCCCCAACCCCCTCTCCATGCAAATGGAGAGAGGAAGTCGCGTGAAACGCGGCGGGGGTGAGGTTTCAAGCATGACGAGCGGCGTAATTTTTTGTCTACTATATGTTAATAAGCGCGCCGGCGCAGGTTGAAGGCCAGCGAAACCCCGCTGACGATCGACATCACCGTGCCGCCCGCCAGCAGCGCCAGCCCTTCCCAATCGAGCGTCGTCAGCAGGTCAAGCTGTCCAAGCTGCGTGAGCGCACCGCCGCCGGCGCCCGCCAGCCCCAGCAGCAGCACCAGCGCCGAAAGCACGTTCAGGCCGATGCCACCGCTTGGCGCCACGCCGCTCAGCGGTTTGCCGTTGTGACTCACACGCAGCGTAAAATCATCGCCGTGCGCTTCCAGCTTGACTTCGAGTTTGCCGCCGTCGGGCAGCGTGAACGCGCGCCCTTGTTTCATCTCTTTTTGGGTGGCGACACTGCCAATCACCTGCTCGCCGAGCCTGAGGCTGACATCGCGCCACAGCCCGCGCCATTCAATGTCGAGGGTTTGCCCGCTGGGCAGCGGAAATTTTCTGTTGGGCATACTACCATTCACCGTCGCTTACGTCGTCTTTGTTCACCGGATATTTTTTGATTTGCGGGTCGGGCACGTCGATGCTGCTGTCGTCCTGCTGCGGCGCGAAGCCTTTTTCGGTGTCCATCTCCTTGACCGATTTGACATTTTTGAGCGCGTCAGGCGCGCTGATGTCGCCCATGTGCTCGTCGTACAGGTCGAACCAGGGCAGGCCGGCCTGCGTGTAGCTTTTGGCCGAAACCGGTGTGGCAGGCGGTTCTTTGCCCGTGATCTCGCGATAGGCCATACTGTTAACGATATGCACGAACACGCGCCCGTAATTGTGCGTATCCCAGGTATCGATACCGTGCGGGTCGGGGTAAATTTTCTGCTTCATTTTGCCGCCCGCCGCCAGTCCCATTTCAGCGCCGCCTGCCGCGCGGGCCGGCACAGCCGCGGAGTACAGCACCATACGGGATGTACTGTCTTTGGGCGGCGGCGGTTGGTCGGGGAATTTGCCGGGTTTGGCTTCGTAGACGATGATTTGCAGCCCGCCGACTTCCTCTTTGCCCGTGACCTGCGCTTCGACCGTGTAGCCCATGCCCAGGGGCATGGCGACGAACTGACGGATCATGCCCTGGCCGGCGTTGATGCCGTCTAGCCAGGGCTGCGGCGGACACACCAGGTAATCGTCTTTGTCGGCGCTCAGGTTTTGCTCCCAGTTTTTGCCAGAGACGGCGTTGACCTTGCCGACAGCGATTTTGACAGCGTTGGGTTTCCAGTGGCGTGCCAGAAAGCGAAGCCACAGGGCTTCGCGCTGGTACATCGGGATAAAAACGCCGCCCTGCTGTAACCAGTGCGCCGGCACCGTCTGGGCGTAGTCTTCGACCTTGTGAATCGGGAAATGGCCGAGACCGGGCGGCAGCGGGTAGCTTTTGCCGTCGTCGGGGATGCGCAGCGTGCGCTCAAAAGTCAGGCTGAAACCTTCCCCGAAGACCAGCCGGTTGTCTTTGACCTGGACTTTCAGCATGATCGTGTCTCCTGACCGCAGACAGGGACAAGCGGCGACTCGCCCCTGCAAGAATGTGACTGTCTCAGGACTGCTTGTCGAGCGGCTGGCTGAGCTTCATTTCATACAGCGCGCGCTGTTTGGTGGCTTCGCTGAAGACCGAAATACCAGCGTTGATGACGATCAGCGCAATCGTGCCCAGCGGAAACCAGCGCCAGAACGATTTGTTTTTGCTTTTGAGAATAATGGCCTCGCCCAGAATGCTGATGCCGAAGCCGATCAACAGCAGGCCGCGTGGGGCGAGTTCATTCCAATCCTGATAGTGTTTGTACATAGTTATCCCTATCGTGATAAGTTTCACTCATTATAGCGCGGAGACGGCAGGCGACCAAGACACCAGGAACAGCACCCGACCGCCCAAAAAGAGACGCGCTCAATCTGGCGGGAAATCATGCACAATAGGGTATAGGCACAAGAGCGGATCGAGGCACATGGTGGCGTGGCTGGCGGTGCGGGCGATGGGGCTGTGTTGGGCGGCGTGCCTGCTGGCGCTGCTGCTGGCTGGCGTGCTGGGGCGTGCCGGCGGCACTGTGCTGGTCTTCGCCGGGCGCAGCAGCGGGATCAGCCTGGTGGATGTGGCGCGCGGGTGGGTGCAGCCGCTGCCGCTGCGTGGGTCGATGCCTGTATGGTCGCCGGATGGCCGCTTGCTGCTGTATCTGCCGCTGGACGCGCGCGGTTTTTTCGTCTTCGATGCGGCCAGCGGCGCGCGTTATCCGCTGTTTGAGTCGCCGGCGGCGGGCAGCCATTGGAATCCGGCGTGGTCGCCGGACGGCGCACGCCTGGCCTATGCCGCGTCGTCGGATGGCGACTTTGAGATTTATGTGGTGGCCGTCGAGCGCGATGGCCGGGCGCGGGGCGCCCCCCTGAACATCACCGCTAACCGCGATTTTGACAACAATCCGACCTGGTCACCGGATGGCCGCTATATCGCCTTTGAATCCAACCGCAGCGGGCGCGGCACGATCTACATTTTCGACACGGCCAATCCGGCGCAGCCGGTGCGCGCGCTGACCGATGGGCAGACGTGGGCCGCTAATCCCGCGTGGTCACCCGACGGCGCGCGCATCGCTTATGAGAACCATTTGGGCGCGCAGGCCGACATTTTTGTCGTCAACGTCGATGGCACAGCGTCATATAACCTGACGAACCATCCCAACAACGATCTGGCGCCGGCCTGGTCGCCGGACAGCCGGGAGATCGCCTTTTTGTCGATTCGCAATTTTTTCCGGCAGGTGTTTATCATTGAGGTGGCGACGGGCGTGGCGCGCGCGCAGACGCAGGACGAAGGCGACAAGGAAGGGCCGGCGTGGATGCCGTGAGGGGGAAAGGACGCGCATGTTGGGTTTTGTGATGCGTTGGGGCGCGGCGGGGCTGCTGCTGTGCGCGCTGCTGCTGGCCGGGATGCGGGCGCTGGGCGCGGCGCTGCCCAGCAGCGGCGAGATTCGTTATTTGCACGAGCCGGGCATCTGGATTGCGATCCCTTATGCCATCGACATTGATCGCGGCGTCCGTGTGCAAATGCTGCCCACCCTGCACGGGAGCGAGGGTTTCTGGACGCACGGCGGGCGTTATGTGGTCTGGCGCGCGATCGATAGCGGCACCTGTTTTGCCGATTGGCAAACGGGGCAAGAGGTATGCATTGCCTGGCGTCCGACACTTTCGCGCAGCAGGCCGGTGAGCGATGGCACACAGATTATTTACGACGCGGTGGAAGCCAGCAGCCGCCATCAGCGCATTTACCGCGCCGCGCCGCCGGATTTTGCGCCGGAGATGCTGACACCGCTGGATGCGCACAATTATTATAATCCCACGCTGTCACCCGATGGCAGGCAGATCGCCTTTGACTGCCGGGGCACAGATGTTTCCACACTGTGCCTGATGAACCTGGACGGCAGCGGTTTCCGGCGGCTAGTGGACGAAGATATGTTCGCTTTCGGTATGCTGTGGTCGACCGACAGCCGCTACGTGGCGCTGCGGGCGTTCCCCGATGACGATTGGAATCTAACGCTGGTGGAGGTGGCGACAGGCGCAGTGCGTTTGCTCACGCCCAACATCGCCAATTTTTCGCCCTGGGGCTGGTCGGCGGACAGCGCGCGCATCGCCGTGATCACCGAAGTGGACGGCGCGTATCAGATCGAGGTCTTTGCGCTGGATGGTACACATCAGGCGTGGCCTTCGCCCTACGACGTGCATTACAGCATCACCTGGTCGGCGAATGGGCGTTATCTGCTCGTGCGTTCGGCGCGCTTCAACGGCAGCCGCACAGTGATGTTTTATGAGTTCTGGGACGTGGCGACGCAGCAGGCCGTGCATCGCATCGAGGATTTGTACAATACGGCGTGGTCGCCGGATGGACACACCTTAGCCTATGGCACAGAAACAGGTGAATTGTGTTTTCTGCGGCTGGAAGGCTGGCAAACACGCTGCACGCCGCTTTCCAACTGGCGGCTGATGAGTCCGCTGTGGCTACCGTGACGCTGAAAGGACAGATATGATCAGAATAGCGTGGCGCAGCGCAGCGGCGGGTGTGCTGCTGTGGGCGCTGCTGCTGGTAGGGGCGCGGGCGCTGGGCGCGGCGCTGCCCAGCAGCGGCGAGATGCGTTATGTGCTGCAATCCGGCATAGAAACGTGGATCCCCTATGCTTACGATGTGGATCACGGGATCAACGTGCAAATGCTGCCGCTGCTGGCGGCGCGGCTGGCGCTGTGGCTGCCTGACAGCCGCTATCTGTTCTGCCATGATCTGCTGCGGCAAACCTGCATGATCGACTGGCAAAGTGGGCAAAGCCACACCCTGCCCGGCCTGATCTTCCCGCGCGCGCTGCCGGAAGGCGCCGCGCAGCTTATCTACGATGCGCCGGAAAACGGCAGCGGCTACCAGCGTATTTACCGCGCCAGCGCGCCGGATTTTGTGCCGCAGGCGCTCACGCCGCCGGACGAATACAATTATTATCATCCCATGCTGTCGCCGAATGGCGCGCTGTTGACCTTCGAGGGGCGCGCCACAGGCGTTTCGGAAGTCTTCGTGATGAACGCCGACGGCAGCAGGCTGCGCAGCCTGACCAACGGGCAGTGGGTGGCGTTTAACCCGGCGTGGTCGCCCGATGGCCGTTTTGTGGCTTTCCGCACACTGGGCGAGGAACGCACCACAAATCTGGCGGTAGTGGAGCTGACGAACAATACAGTGCAAATGCTGACGCCGGACACTATCGATGTGCCGCTGTGGCAGTGGTCGCCGGACAGCACGCGCCTGGCCGCCGTAACCCAGACGTTTGAACGCGGGTATCAGATCGAGATTGTGACACTGGATGGCGAACGGCAGGCCTGGCCTTCGCCCTACGACATGCATTATGGCGTGATGTGGTCGCCCGATAGCCGCTCTTTGCTGCTGCTGTCGGGACAGATTGTGGCGAATACGCTGGTCACATTCGCCGAGTTCTGGCAGGTCGAAAATGGACAGGTGGCGCAGCGTATCGTGGATCTGTACAACGCCGTCTGGTCGCCCGACGGCGAGACGATGGCTTACGGCACGGTGGACGGCGACTTGTGTTTTTTGCGGCCGGCGGGCTGGCAGACACGCTGCACACGGCTGGCGCGCAGCACGATCGCGAATGTTGTGTGGCTGCCGTGAGCGGAAAAGGGCAAGCCGTAGCTCGCCCTGATACGGTAGGTTTACCCTTCGCCGGCTTCGCTTTCTGCCTGGCCTTCGCTGCTGGCCGCGCTGGCCGCCATCTCACGATCAAGCAGATACAGCCCCGGCCCGAAGTCGCCGATGCGTCGCAGCTTTTGAATGGCGTCGTCTACGATTTCTTCTTCTTCGACCTGTTCATCGACGAACCACTGTAAAAAGCTGTGGGTGGCGTGATCGCGTTCTTCGCGCGCCAGGTCCACCAGCGCGTTGATGGCCGCCGTCACCTTCTGCTCGTGTTTCAGCGCGTCCTCAAAGGCCGCCACCGGGTTTTCCCACACAGTTTTGGGGTCGCCGAGCGCTTTGAGCGTCACGCGCCCGCGCCGCGCGTGAATAAAGTCGTAGAGCTTCATGGCGTGCATCATTTCTTCTTCGGCGTGATGGCGCATCCATGCGCTGAAGCCTTTCAGCCCGTCCGCCTCGAAATACGCGGCCATCGAGAGATAAGTATAAAACGCGCCGAGTTCCATGTTGATCTGCGTGTTGAGCGCAGCCTGCACTTTGTCGTTCATGAACGTCCCTTTGTGAATTGAACAACTGACGCGCCAAATTGTAGCGTATTGTAGGCGCGTCTGGCGACGAAAAGCGCGCGGCGTTTTCGCCACAATCGATTTAAAAACTCACATTACACAGAGCCCATTTTTGACTGCATTCCCCTCCGCAGCGTCACTTGCACGGCATGAGCGCGGGTTGCTTTTAAGGCGTGCATCGATTACTCGTGATAAAGAGCGTTATCAGTTAGTAATCGAAAAAATTGCCAGACTAACTTGTCGTCGTGAGGTTCGTCGTGAGGTGTGACGGCCTGCGAATAACGAGGCTGTAGAGCAGCAAAAACATGAACATCAGCACGGCGACAGCATTCAGCAAGCCCGCCCATTTGCGCAGCTTAAAATCCAGAGTCAGATCGCTATACAGCCGCAGCAGCAGCGTTAAATGCAGCAGCAGCAGGGCACTGTAAAAGATAGGATGATATGCCACCTGACGACCGGTCAGGGCCGGAATAATCAGCGGCGCGTGTCCAAAGACCATTGAAAAAACAAAACCAACCAGAACGGCGTGAATCAGCGCATCGTACTGAAAACCAGCGTAGACCGCGCCAAACAGCAAACCGAAGCCGCCCGCGACCGCCAACCAGAGATAACCGGCGATCAGGCATAGAGCGATGTAACGTGTTAATCCAGACTGACGGACGCTTTGCCCAGCAATGTCAAAACGCAGCAGCCACAACGCTATACACACTTCTCCGAGTCCGGCCAAACGGACAGCCGCGTCAAGCGAAACAGCGGTCAGCAGCGCACCAGTGGCGTACAGGCCAACGCAGAGCACAAGCAGACGTTCGACGCTGGCGGCCAGTCGTCTGACGCGCGTCAGTTCGAGGCGTTCACCGACAATCGTCAGGATGAGGAAGGCAATCCAACTATGGACGACGACATAGAGCGGCTGGCCCAACAGCCAGAGGAAACTGCCGAACGCCCAGAATGCCGCTCCGGCGCACAGAATCGCCGTATGCAGTGACCAGAAACGGCGGGTGGTGGCGGTGTAAGCATAAACGAAAGTCAGAGAGAAACCGCCCGCCAGCAGGCAGACTTTGGCAACAGGATGCGGACCGATAACAATCAACAGCAGCCCGCCGAGCGCACTCAAAACCGGCGCAGCATAGGGCCAGCGGGCGTGGATGAACACACCTACAGCGGTAGCCCGTTCCAGCGCGATCAGTGTCCCAAACAAGCCGCCCATCATGAGTGGGCCGTGCATTCCTACCAGCGGAATGCTAACCATCGGCAGCGCCCAACCAGCGCGCTGCAATGCAGCCCAACCGCCGGCCAGCAGCATACCAATCACCAATCCGAACAAGGGCAGGCGGAATGAGGAGAATCTGTCTGGCTGACGCATGAAGTTATGCTCCTGACTTTAGAATTTTTTCAACATTTCGGTCACGATGTCATCGAGAATTTCGCGCAGCATCCGGTTTTGTTCCGCGCGCGAGATGACGATTTCTTCGGCAATCAGGGCACGTCGGAAAGCAGCGTGCAGCAGCGCTGACATCTGCTCGGCGGTGTTTTCGCTTTGCATCCGTTTCTGGATCAATATTTTGGTCTGATGGTATGCGGTTTGCTGTGACATCGCTTCTCCACAGTTTATAGTGCAAGTTGGACAGACGGTCGTCAGCCGTTTTCGGGAAAACTCATAATAAAAATTCAGAATGAGGTCGATTATTATCCATAAAGAACCAAAAACGCCCGGCGCCCATCTTCATTTTACTGCATCACTCGATTCTCCCCTACCGAAAAGCGGATTTTGGACTGTATACTGGGCACAATGCTGCTGTTCATCGAAGATTTTTGTTGGGATTGCCCAAAAAGAGATTTTTAAGGATTTCCCCAATGGATGTGCTGGTAATTGGTGGTACACGCAACATCGGTCATTTCCTCGTACACGATTTAGTCAAAGCAGGACATCGGGTAACGGTGGTGAATCGTGGCATTGACCGCGACGAACTGCCGGCGGAGGTCGAGCGGCTGCGGGCAGACCGCACCGACCGCGCGCAGCTCGAAAAAGTGCTGAGCGGGCGGCGCTTCGACGCGGCGGTAGACAATGTGCTGTATCGCGGGGCAGAAGCCGAAGCGATCATTGACCTGCTGGAAGATCGGATCGGGCACTACATCTTCCTGAGCACCGGGCAGGTGTATCTGGTGCGTGAGGGGCTGGAGCGGCCCTTTTATGAGGATGATTATGAGGGACGGCTGATTCCCGCGCCCAAGTTGAACACCTACAGTTATGAAGAATGGCTGTATGGTATGGATAAACGGCAGGTAGAAGATGTGCTGGCGCAGGCCGGCGCGACGCGCAATTTCCCTTATACGGCCATACGCATTCCGATGGTCAACAGTGAGCGCGACCATTTTAAGCGCCTGTACGGCTACATGCTGCGGCTGCGCGACGGCGGGCCGATTCTGGTGCCGGAGACGCCGGATTATCCGCTGCGGCATGTTTATGCAGGGGATGTAGTGAAGGCGATCCGGCAGGTGATCGAAACGGGCAAAGGCAAAGGCCGCAGCTATAATATTTCGCAGGACGAAACTACGACGCTGCAAGGCTTTCTCGAACTTCTGGGCGGGATGATGGGCATCGAGCCACGCCTGGTATGGGTGAAGCGCAGTTTGCTGGAAGCCAACGGCTTTTTGCCAGACTGCTCGCCATTCAGCGAGCGCTGGATGAGCGAACTGGACAACCACCGCAGCAAAGATGAGCTGGGCGTGCGTTATACGCCGCTGGCCGATTATCTGCGCAAGATCGTAGACCATTACACCACCAACCCACCACTGCAACCCGCTGGCTACCGCCGCCGCCGTTCCGAACGCGATTTCGCGCAAAGTTAGCTGCCCCAGCGCGCGGTGAAGAGCGGCGATTGTGCCGCATAGACGCGCCGGCGCTTCCCGCCGGACACCCTATCGCTCGGCACCATAACGCCTGCGATCGTTAAACGTCTGATTGAATACGTATGCGGATTTTGCTTCTTTCTGACATCGTTTTTCGATTTCGGCAGATTTGTTGTGTGTAATGAGGTCAGATGTGTGGTGATGGCCAGAATTCTTAGCATTATTTGCATACGTATTCAAACTATGCTATGATGGTTGCATTACAAAAGAATTTAATTCACTCGTATAGAGTTTTTTGGGCACAAAGGTTTTTATGAGCAAGCAATCCGGGGCGTCAGAGTCTGGCGAACAGGACAAACCCACTTTACAGGACAAAGTGGACATTCAGTTCATGACCGACGCCCACGGGCCGCGCCGGCAGTCGCTGAGCGGCTTCGACCCGAAGTTTACCGATTTCGTGGATTATATTATTCGCATCACCCACGAAATCTGGGAAGAAAAGGCGATCGGCAAGCTCTACGACTACTATGCCAACACCGTACAGATTCACACCTCCGACGGCACGATCTACGGTCGGGAAGCGGTGATGGCAGGTACGATCGCCACGCTGGCAGCGTATCCTGACCGGCGTTTGTATGGCGACGAAGTGATCTGGGGTGGGGATGATGTCGCGGGCTTCTATTCCTCGCACCGCCTGACGCATACAGGCACGAATCGCGGTTGGTCGCTGTACGGGCCGCCGACCGGGCGCAAAATCCATTATCGCGCGATCGCCGACTGCCTGTGTCTGCGCAACATGGTAATCGAAGAATGGCTGGTGCGCGATGAACTGACACTTATCCGGCAGTTGGGACTGGACCCGGTGGTGACGGCCAAAGAGATAGCGCGCAAAGAGGCGGCGAAGGGCAGCGCTGCGCAGATCGCCGGGGATGTCAGCAGAGGAATCGGGCAGCTTCCCCCGCCTGTGATCGCCGCGACAGCACAATTTGACCCCGAAAACTTCATACGCCGCGCGATCCATGAAGTGTGGAACTGGCGCTTATTAAATAAGGTGCGCGACTATTTCGCCGCGACGATCACCTTGGAGTCGGCGTCGCTGCGGCGGTTGAGCGGGCACGATGACTATCAGGCCTATGTGCTGTCGCTGCTGGCGCCGTTCCCGGACTTAGCGCTGACGGTCGAACATTTTTGTGTGGTAGGAAACGCGGAAAGCGGTTACCGCACAGCGACGCGCTGGCGTATGCGGGGCACGCACACGGGTTACGGCCTGTACGGCGAACCCAGCGGCAAACGCATCCATATTCTTGGGGTGAGCCATCATCTCATCAAGGACGACAGAATCCAGAAAGAATGGACTCTGTTCGATGAATTTGCGCTGCTAAAGCAAATCCATAGCCCGGCATGAGACCTCATCCCGCATCCTAAATGGTGGCAATCGTTCCTCGCGAACGCGCCTTGCAAAGATAGGGACAGTTTGCATATTAGAAAGGTAAACGCATGAAGAAGTTAGTACTTGTTTTGGCGCTGTTGGGACTGATTATCGGAGTCCCGACCTTTGCCCAGGAAGCGGCGAACTGCAATGTGGCCGCGCCTGCCGAAGCCACTGAGGTGAATTTCATTGGCTGGACATTCCCGATTATCGACTTCTATGCGGCCGAACTGGAAAGCTGCGGCGAAGTGGAGAATCTGGATGTGAACGTACAACTGCTGGCGAGCGCAGACGCGCAGAATGAAATGCGTCTGGCCGCATCGAGCGAAGGCGTTTCGCCCTACGACATCATTCACGGCAGCAATGCCTTCATCGGTGAACTGGCTGCGCTGGGCTGGCTGCTGCCGCTCAATGATCTGATCGAACAGTACAGCGAGCAGTATGATCTGGGCGATATAGACGATGCCATGTATGCCGCTGCCTCGCAGGATGGCAATATCTACGGCATTCCGATCGTAGTCAACACACAGATTTTCTACTACAACACCGAAATCCTGGCGGCAGCGGGCGTAGAACCGCCGCAGACCTACACGGAACTGATCACGGCCTGCGAAGCGATTGACGAAGACGCGCTGGGCATCGATTTTGCGTTCGGCATGGTGCTGTCGGCGGGTTGGGCGTGGCAGATCGAATGGGTCAACATTTACAACGCATTTGGCGGCGAACTGCTGGACGCGGATAACAACCCGACGTTCAACAATGAGGCCGGGCTGGCGGCGACCCAACTGATGCTGGATGTGGTGACGGCCTGCATGGGCGACGAAGGGCTGCTGCTCTCGACGGACGATTTGCAGGCGGGTATCGCCAACGGCAGCATCGCCATGGGGCATATGTGGGCCAGCCGCGCGGCGATGATGGACAATCCTGAACTGTCGGACGTGGTGGGCTTGATCGAATTCGCGCCGGCGCTGTATCCGACGGAAGAACAGACGCTGCGCGGCGGTATCGCGTGGGCCGATTTCCTGGCGATTCCGGCGACGACCGATGAGGATCATGACCTGTTGTTCCGCATTATTATGGAAACCGCCGACCTGGATTCGCAGATTCGCGCGACAGAATTCGGCCTGGTGCCGCGCAACGCCGCCGGCGAGTTCGCGCCGCGTTACTCGGCGGCCTCGCTGCTGACGATTGCCGAAGGCGGGCCAGCGACATCGAACCCGGCGCAGGCGATTCTGAATAATGCGCTCGGCCAATTCCTGCCGATGGTAGTGACGGGCGATATGACGGCGGAAGAAGCGCTGGCGGCGGCGGCGCAGCTCTACATCGAAGAAGCCACCGCGCAGGGTTTCATTCAGGAGTAACCCATAACACAACTGGTATGAGAGCCATCTCTCTGACCGATGGCTCTCATGCCTCAAAGCATTTCAGTAGCCAGGAGCGACCACCATGAACAGAAGGCAGTTCTGGTTTTTTGTGGGGCCGAGCGTGGTGATTATGGTGACCTTGATGGTGGTGCCGCTGCTGGCTGCCGTCTGGTTGGGCCTTCACTACATCACCTTTCGCAATGTCACCACGCCCGAATGGGTAGGTCTGGAGAACTATGTCTACATGCTCAGTGACTCACGCTTCTGGAGTTCACTGGGATTCACTTTGCTGTATATCGTGGTGACAGTGCCGACGCATATTGTGCTGGGGCTGATCGTGGCGCTGCTGCTGGATCAGGTCAGCACGCTGCGCGGGGTGTATCTGGCGGCGACGCTGCTGCCGTTCATTGTCACGCCGATTGTGGGCACGCTGGTTTACCGGCAGACGTTTGATCGTTATGGAATATACCCTTATATACTAGAACGTGTGTTTGGTATCGAATATAACTTTTTTGCGCCCGATCATATTACGCTGCTGGTTTTTTTTCAGGCCATCTGGTACATCACGCCGTTTGCGGTGGTGACGCTGTTCGCCGGGCTGCAAACGGTGCCTGAAGAGCCGCTGGAGGCAGCCATAGTCGATGGCGCGACGTGGTTGCAGCGTCTTTGGCATATCATCATCCCGCATCTACGCAGCCTGTTCATTTTTATTGCGCTGATTTCGATCATGGATGCGTACCGGGTATTTGACAGCATTTTCGTGCTCACCAAGCAAAACCCGATCTACACCAATATTGAAACCCTGATGTACTACAACTATAAGGTGGCGGTGCAGTTCCAGAATCTGGGGCGCGCCAATGCCATGAGTGTGCTGACGGTGATCGGCATCCTCATCATTCTGATTCCGTTTCTGTACATGACCTACAAGCAGCAAAGGGAGGAGCGGTAATGCAGCACACCAAAAATCCTTATGTGCGGGCATTGATTCACGCCGTGCTGATTCTGTGGGTGGTGTACAGCATGCTGCCGTTTGTCATGTCGATCATCATTTCGCTGCAAATGACGCGCGACGCCACCGCCCGCCAGCCGCGCTTTATGCCGACCTTTCTGGTGGAGAACCAAATCGCTGTTGCCGTTGTGCTGGCGCTCATCATTGCCGGCATCTTCGCCGTGCGCTGGATTCAGCAGGGAACGCGACTCACACGCGGGCATTTCCTGCGCGTGGGGGCGGCGCTGGTGGTGGTGATCGGCGGGTTTCTGCTGGCGACAGCGACCGTACCGGCGAATCAGACATTCAATGTGACGTGGGCCAGCTATCAGGAATTGTGGCTGACAACCGAAATCGAGGAATTTATTCCCTATGGCATCGGGCTGCTGGCGCTGGTGGTTGTGCTGATCGCAGCGGGCATTGGCGCCGGACGTTTTCCGTATGCCAAAACCTATGTTTATCTGGGCATCGTCGCGGTGATCGTGGGCACGGTGGTGCTGCTGCCGAGTCTGGTGCCGTTCGCCGAATTCTACGATTTTTTCCTGAACAGCGTGATTGTGACGACAGGGACGGTGTTCGTCTCGATCAGCATCGGCTGTCTGGCGGGCTATGGGCTGGCGCGTTCGTCGAGCCTGGCGGGGGTGATCGTGCTGTTCGGGGCGCTGGCGTTTCGTGCGCTGCCGCGTCTGGCGTTTATCCTGCCCTACTATTATTTCGCGCAGCTTTCGGGGCTTTATGATACCTATCTGCTGTTGATCATTACCTTCGTCGCCATCAACCAGCCGTTTACCATCTGGATGCTGCGCAGCTTTTTCATGGAGATTCCGCGCGAACTGGAAGAAGCGGCGATGATCGATGGCTGCAACCGGCTGACGGCTTTCTGGCGCGTGATTATTCCCATCACCTGGCCGGGCATTATCACGACGGCGCTGTTCACGCTGCTGCTGGCGTACAACGAATTTTTGCTGGCGAATCTGCTGACCTCGACGCTTTCGACGCTGCCGGTGGGGATTTCGCGCTTCACCAGCGGCGAGGATGTGCGCCTGCTGCCGCTTTCTAACGCCAGCGCGGTGTCGATCACGCTGCCGATCATTTTCATCATTATCTTCTTCCAGCGTCACCTGATTAAGGGCTTAGCGGGTGGGGCGATTAAAGGGTAAGCCGCAGGAGAACAAGAGGCTATGGGGACACAACCCAGCGATAACAAGCAGCTTGTCGCCGACATGTACGCTGGTCTGAACCAGAATGTGTTGGGCCTGATGCGCCGCTACTGGTTTGAGGACATGGTGTGGGAAGGACCGGCGGGCGTCGGCACGATGCGCGGAGTGGATGAGTTCGAGCTGGTGTATCGCAAACCGTTTATTGAAGCCTTCCCGGACAAAAACGCCCACGACATCGTGCGCATCGCCGAGGGCGACTGGGTGGCGGCGACCGGGTATCAGACGACGACTTTCGCCAAGGATTGGCTGGGAATCCGCGCGACGGGCAAGCAGATTAAGATGCGCTATATGGATTTCTGGCGCATCGAAGAACGCAACGGCGAGCGCAAGCTGGCCGAAAATCTGGTGCTGATCGATATTCTGGGAGTGTTGGAGCAGGCGGGCTACGACGTTAACAAAGTGCTGAAGTTCATCGGCTCTAAGCCCCCGGAGTTTTTCGATAACGTCGAATAATGATCGCGCATTAAGTTGAGAGAGGGAGAAACGAGTAGCGCTGGATAGTCGATGGAGGGTCGCTATCCACGCTACGCAGCCGAAATTATACCCGATTCTCAGGCACTTGTGGAACTGCGAGGCGGCCACAAGAGGTATTGTGTTTCATTTTTCCAGGGAGGAAGGATCGTATGAAAACGAAACTCAGTGAGTCACGAAAGTCGATCCCCATCCCTCAATCCCTTTCCCGCAAAACGAAGCGCATGAATTCGCGGCGCGGCTGGCGGCGCTGGGCGAAACCGCACCCTTTGTGCTGGCGGCCTGGTCGGGCGGCGGCCCTGTCGCGCAGGTATACGCGGCACAGCATCCCGATATGGTGCTGGGGCTGCTGTTGATCGAGGCGATCCCGCCGACGTCTGACCCGTGGGCAACACAGACCTTCCCCGATCAGTACTGGCAAGGCACGCAGGAATGGCTGGAAAGCGTGGGCGGCTGCACCGAATTATCGGCGGCGGGCGAACTGACAGGTAATTAACTTAATTATGAGATGCTCGCGCTGGTGCAGGCGTAGCCGCCCATCAGGCTAAAATTCTGTGGGGTATCGCAGCAGATGCCCACAGTATCAGTTTTTTCGAGTTGGATTTTATGTTCGGATAGGATGTCCCATGCCCGATCATCAGGCCAATAAACAGCTTATTCAGAAATTCAGAAGCGCGCTTTACGACTGTGATATGTCTCGGCTGAAAAGCCAGCTTCATGAGGTCTTCGCGCCCGATGCCCGTGTTCATTTGGCTTATCCCTTCGAGGACTTAGACGGCCCCGACGCGCTGTTTGAACAGGCGTATCAGCCGCTGATCGCCGCCATACCTGATCTGGAACGGCGTGACTTTATCGTCATGGCGGGCGAATCCGGCGGGCAGGAGTGGGTGGGCTGCGCCGGGTTTTACACCGGTGTTTTTGAAAAAGCATGGCTGGATATTCCGCCGACACAGCACGCTGTTGCCATGCGCTATCATGAATTCTTCCGCATCGAAGCGCAAAAAGTGGTCGAAATGCAAGCGCTGTGGGACATCCCACAGGTGATGATGCAGGCGTGGGCCTGGCCGATGACGCCGAGTCTGGGTGTGGAGTGGCTGGTGCCGGGGCCGGCGACACAGGATGGCATCATCACAGCTCCTTACGACAAGGCGCGCGCCGACGCCAGTGTGCAGTTGGTGAGCGCGATGCTGGCAGGACTCAAACGTTCGCCGCAGGGGATCGCGGCCATGCAGCTTGAGCGCTACTGGCATCCCAAAATGCTGTGGTATGGGCCGGCAGGGATCGGCACAGGCCGCCGTATCTCCGGTTTCCGCCTCTGGCATCAAATTCCTTTCCTGAACGGGATGCCCGACCGGGGGTCGATTCCCGGCGCCGGCGCGTTGTTCGGCGATGGCGATTACGTCGGCTTTACGGCCTGGCCCGGCATGAAAATGACGCTTAGCGGCGACGGTTGGTTGGGGATCGCGCCGGCGAATCAGGCCATTACCATGCGCAGCCTCGATTTTTGGCGCTGCGAAAACGGGCTGATTCGCGAGAACTGGGTGCTGGTGGATCTGCTGCATGTTTATCACCAGATCGGGGTCGAGGTGTTGGCGCGGATGCGCGAATTGACCTTCGCGCGGCAGCCCTTGGGGACGCTGCCACCGATCGCGCGTTGAGGGTCTAGCCATTCGTCACCGCTAATCAATGACAAATGACATGATCGCCAGCGCCGCAGATGCTTTGTTTTGCGGCAGGGCGTGTTAAAATCTAAGGATGAATACGTATTCAAAAGTGATTGATGAGCGCCTATGTCTGAAAATAGCACGTTGATCGAAGCGCAATCCCTGGAGCAGTTTTTGACGACCCTGTTCACGAAGGCCGGCATGAACACAGAAGACGCCGCCTTTCAGGCTTATGCGCTGGTGCAGACCGATTTATGGGGCATCGGCTCGCATGGCGTGCTGCGCGCGCCGCTGTATCTGCAACGGGTGCGCAGCGGGGCGATCAACGCGCAGCCGCACATTCACAAAGTGCGCGGCGGGCTGGCGCTGGAAGTATGGGACGGCGATGACGGCGCGGGCTTTATCGTGGCGCGGCATACGATGCAGCGGGCGATTGCGCTGGCGGAACAATATGGCATCGGCGCGGTGGGCACAATCCGCAGCAATCATTTTGGGGCGGCGGGACTTTATGCGCGCATGGCCGCCACACGCGGCATGATCGGTATCGTGATGACCAATGTGGTGCCGAATGTCGTCGCGCCCGGCGGCAGCAAACCGATCACGGGCAACAACCCGATTGCCTTTGCTATCCCGACGTTTGGCGAATTCCCGCTGGTGCTGGACATCTCGCTTTCGAACGTGGCGGGGGGCAAACTGCTGCTGGCGAGCAAAAAAGGCGAAAAAATCCCGCTGGATTGGGCGACGGACGATCAGGGGCGGCCCACGGATGATCCCGACAGCGCGTTCAAAGGTTTTCTGCTGCCGTTGGGCGGCCATAAGGGTCTGGGACTGTCGTATGTGGTGGATATCCTGTCCGGCCTTATCACGGGTGGCGTCTTTCAGCATGGCATGAAGGGCATGTACAAGTACCCCAATGACCCCAGCCTGACGGGGCACTTTATGATCGTGATTAACCCGGCGGCGATCATGTCGCCGGAAGAAATGCAAGCGCGGATGGCGGAATTTTGCGCGACGATCAAAGCATCGCCCATGTGGGATACGCAGAGCGCTATGCTGCTTCCGGGTGAGATCGAATACCGGACAGAGCAGCGTTTGCGCGCCAGCGGCATTCCGCTGCCGCTGAAGCTGGTGGATGAGCTGAACCAACTGGCGGAAGTTTTGGGCGCGGCGGCGCGTATCACAGCCTCAAGCTGAACGAGAAAGGCGACGAGAGATGGAAACACTGCTGACTTCACCCACACAGACGGTACACATCGGCGCGGCGCACCCGTTCGTTGTGATCGGTGAGCGCATTAACCCGACAGGGCGCAAGACGATGGCCGAGCAGATCGCGGCGGGCGATTTCCGCCAGGTGTTGGCCGATGCGCACGCACAGGTCACGGCGGGGGCGCAGATGCTGGATGTCAACGCGGGCATTCCAATGGTCGATGAACCGGCGCTGCTGGCCGAAATCGTGCGTCTGGTTCAGCAGGCTGTCCCCGTGCCGCTGTCGATCGATTCGTCAGTGGTGGCGGCGCTGGAAGCTGGTCTAAAGGCCTACCGGGGCAAGGCGCTGGTGAATTCCGTCACCGGTGAAGATGAGCGCCTGGAGGCCGTGCTGCCGCTGGTAAAACAGTATCACGCGGCGGTGATCGGCATCGCCAACGACCAGAGCGGCATCTCGCACGATCCAGAAGTGCGTTTTGCGGTGGCGAAAAAGATTGTGGCGCGCGCCGAGTCGTATGGCATTGCGCGCGAGGATGTGATTATTGACCCGCTGGCGATGCCGGTGGGCGCGGTGCCTGCTTCGGGCGCAACCCTGTTTCAGATCACGCGGCGCATCCGCGAGGAACTCGGCGTGAACACGACATGCGGCGCCTCCAATATTTCGTTTGGGCTGCCCAACCGTCCCGGCCTGAATGCCACTTTTATCGCCATGGCGATGGCCGCTGGCATGACCTGCGCCATCCTCAACCCGCTGAAAGAGGAAACGACCAACGCCATCCGCGCGGCCAATCTGCTGCTGGGACATGACGAAAACGCGCAAACCTGGATCAGGTTCAACCGCCCACAGCAGGAGGAAACAGCAGGGGCAGCGCCGGGCGGCGCGCGCCCGCGCCGTCCGCGTCCGGGTAGCGCAAGTGAATAGTGCCCAACTTGGGTCGATCAAAGAGAAAGCCAATCTATTAAGGAGTACGATGATGTCTGCTGAACCGAAAGCCCTGTGGTGGCAAAACCTGACAGCGCGCTATATTCAGGAACACGCGAAAAAGGATGACATCGCGATTCTGCCGATCGGCGCGATCGAGCAGCACGGGCCGCACTGCCCCTGCGGCGACGATGACTTCAACGCCATCGGTATGTGCGAACTGATTTCGAAGAAAACAGGGGTGATGCTGCTGCCGTGCCCGATGTACGGCTCGCATCCTTACCATCACTGGTATATGCCGGGCAATATCCCGCTGAGTTATGAAACGCATATCGGCCTGATCACCGACATCGTTCGCGGGGCGGCGGTTTCGGGCTTCAATAAGTTCATCATTTTTTCGGCGCATGGGCAGGTGTCGTCCACCATTGTGGCGGTGCATAAGCTGGGGCTGGAAGGCTATTTCACACTGTCGCTGCACTGGTACGACTTCCTGCGCGATGACCGCGAGGTGTTGGACACGTGGATGTGGCACGCCGACGAAGCCGAAACCTCGGTGGCGCTGTATCTGTTCCCGGAACTGGTCGATATGAGCAAAGCGGAGAAAGGCGGCGGCGAGCCGCTGGTTGACCGCCGCTTTATTATCGCGCCGGGGATGCGCCCGCAGCCGGGCATGATGTATCACTTTGAAGGCACTTTCGCCCGACCGGAATATAAGGAACTGACCAACGGCATTATCGGCGACGCCACCAAAGCAACGCGCGAAAAAGGCGAAAAGATCGTGACGCGCGTGGTCGATTATGTGGCGGAATTGATCGAAAACATCCGCCAGCGTTATCCCGCCGGGGTCAAGCCGCCGGTCAAATAAAGGAGCAAGCGCGATGAAACTCAAGGACAAGGTCGCGATCATCACCGGGGCGACCAAAGGCATCGGCGAAGCCTGTGCGCTGGAATTCGCCAAAGAAGGGGCGAAAGTGGTGGCCACCGGGCGCACAGTCGAACTGGGTGAAAAAGTGGCCGCCGGAATCCGCGCCAGCGGCGGCGATGCCCTTTTTGTGGCGTGCGATGTCAGCCGCAAAGCCGACGTCGAGGCGATGGTTGCCAAAACGGTAGCGCACTATGGCACGATCGACATTGTGGTCAACAACGCCGGCGTCAACCACAGTGCCGACTTTTTCGCCATCAGCGAAGAAGACTGGGACTGGGTGATGAGCGTTGACCTGAAGGGCACGTTTCTTGTCAGCCAGGCCGCGGCGCGCGTAATGGTCGATCAGGGCAAGGGCGGCTATATCGTCAATGTGTCGTCGGTGATGGCGCAGTTGGCGTTGGCCGACCAGATTCCCTACTGCGCGGCCAAAGGCGGCGTCAACCAACTGACCAAAGCGATGGCGCTCTCGCTGATCGACAAGGGCATCCGTGTCAACTGTGTCGCGCCGGGGCCGGTGCTGACCGAACTGATGGAGCGCGTGGTCGATAACCCGGAAAAACACGCCAAGCTGATGGAACGCCTGCCGATCGGTTATATCGCCTCGTGCCAGGAGATCGCGCGGGTGTGCGTCTTTATGGCCAGCGACGACGCCAGTTATTTTGTCGGGCAGACGATTTACCCGGACGGTGGCCGCAGCATTCAGGCTTTCCCGCGCAAGCTGGAAAAAGGCGCGGCGGGCTGAGGCGGGCGCAGACCCTATACGATAACCAACGGCCAGACAACAAGGAGCGCCGCATGAGCCAACCGAAAGTGGGGATCATCACATTTGGCGACCATCGTAAGCATGAATGGGACAATGTTTTCGGCAAGCTGACCGAGCCGCGTCACCGCGAAGCCATCGCCTTTCTTAAAGGGCTGCCCATCGCGCTGCACTATGACGAGGCTGTCGCGCGCTTCAAAAGCGATATCGACCGTCAGGCGGATGCGCTGCGCGCGGCAGGTGTTGAAGCGCTGGTGGCGCATGTGCCCTGCTGGACTTCGCCCAATCTGGTCGTGCGCGGCATTCAGCGCTTGAAACTGCCGACAGTGCTGATCGGCAACAAGCATCCCGGCACACACAGCACTGTCGGGCTGATGGGCGCGGGCGGAACGCTGAGCCAGATCGGTTTCCCGCATCTGCGATTGCGCGAAGACTTCGGCGCGGCATTGACCGAGCGCATGATGCCCTATGTGCGCGCCGCCGCCGCCACACAGCGGCTGCATGGCAAGGTTTTCGGCTTGTTCGGCGGTCGTTCCCTGGGCATCGACACGGGCACGTTCGACCCGATGCAGTGGAAGCAGCTTTTCGGCGTAGATACCGAGCATATCGACCAGCTTGAAATCATCCGGCGGGCAGAACTGATCCCCGATGCGGACGCCGCCAAAATGGTGACATGGCTGGAGCGGATGGCCGGCGCAGTTAAATACAACGACCAGCGCTTTACGCCCGAAAGGCTGCGGTTTCAGGTCAAATGCTATCTGGCGACCAAGCTGATTATCGCGGAAATGGGGCTGGATTTCGTGGCGATCAAGTGTATGCCCGACCTGACGACGCATTATGTGCCGCAGTGTCTTACGGCAGCGCTGATGCCCGGCCCCTATGACGCGGATGGGCAAAAAGCGCCGCTGATGATGGCCTGCGAAGCCGATGGCGATGCGGCGCTGACGATGGAAATCCTGAAAGAGGTTTCCGGCGGCAAAGCCGTGCTGTTTATGGATCTGAGCTATATCGATGACCAACGGCGCACGTTTTATCTGCCCAACTGCGGCGCGTTTTGCACGTGGTATGCCGCGCGTTCGGATGATCCGGCGGCAAACATGCAGCGGGTGGAACTGCGCGCGGCCAACCGACCCGGTGGCGGCGCGATCACTTATTTCACGACCGCGCCCGGCGCGCTGACCTTCGCCCGGCTGTACCGTGTCAAAGGCAGCTACCGGCTGGCAATCATCGAGGGCGAGACCGTCACCATTTCGCAGGAAGAATATCAGGCGTTTGTGGCGGCGCGCGGCAGCCATCAACTGCCGACGGCCTTTGTCAAGCTGGATGCCGATATTGACCAGCTTATCAGCCGCTTTGGCTCGAACCATATTCTGGCGGTGGACGGGCGCTACCGGCAGGAGCTGCATTACGTGTGCGACATGCTGAATATCACGCCCGATTATTACACACAGGGAGCCGCGCTATGAGCATGACCCCGCGCGAACGATTTAAGCGCATCACCAGCCATCAGGAAGCCGATCGTGTGCCGGTGGATATGGGCAGCCATGTGGCTTCGATCCACCGCATTGCCTATGCCCGGCTGCGCGCGCACCTGCATGATGATGAACTGGTGAACGGCGAGCGTATTCTCGATCGTATGGTGCAAAATGTGGTGCCAGATGAAAAACTGCTCCAGCGCTATGGCGTGGATTTCCGCTGGATTGCCCCCAACTGGCTGAACGTCACCGATGTAGATAAAGACAAATATCGCGATATGTGGGGCATTGTCTGGCAGCATATGCTCGACGCTTACAGTGTGTACGCCTCGCCCCTGGAAAACGCCACGCTGGAAGACCTCGAACGCTACCCCTGGCCCGATCCTTATGACCCGAATCTCACACGCGGGCTGGCCGAACGCGCCAAATATCTGTACGAGAACACGGATTACGTGCTGGTGGCTGATGCGATCAAGGGCGGAATCTTGACCAAAGCGCTGCAAATTCGCGGTTATACGCAGATGTTCGCCGATCTGGTCGGCAATGTGGCCTTTGCCGAAGCGCTGATGGACAAACTGCTGTGGCTGTACAAAGAGATGTGGGGCACATTCCTCAAAGCGGTTGGCCCCTATGTGCAGATGGTGTATTTCACCGATGACATCGGCGGCCAATCGTCGATGATGATTTCACCCGATACGTTCCGCACTCTGCTCAAGCCGCGCCTGAAAAGCCTGATTGACCATATCAAGGGGCTGGCGGATGTCAAGTTTATGTACCACACGGACGGCACGGTGACGCCGGTGATCGAGGACATTATCGACATGGGCGTGGATGTGCTGAACCCGATTCAGACATCGGCGCTGGGCATGGATACGGCGGTGCTGAAGGAACTATATCGCGGGCGGCTGTGTTTTCATGGCGCGATTGATGTGCAGCAAATGCTGCCGTTCTCGTCGGAAGCCGGCGTGCGCTACGATGTCGCCAAGCGCCTGTACGATCTGGGGCGCGGCGGCGGCTATATCCTGGCGCCCTGCCACAATATCGGCTCGGATGTGCCTCCGGCCAATATCGAGGCGCTGTTCGCGGCGGCGCACGAGTATGGGCGCTACCCGCTGCAACTCGATCATGTTCTGAAAGAAGAAGACCGGCGGCCACCGACAGCCGAACAGATTCAGGCGCAGGCCGTTGTGCAAAAAAGCGCGCGGCGTCCGCGCCAGCGTCCGGGCTGAGCGCTAAAACGAGATCAACAGGAGAGCAAATCATGAGCCGAGAAAGCGACATTCTGGACGCCCTGTATAACCACACGATAGACGGCGAACGCGCGCCGGTGGTGGAACTGACCAAAGAGGCGCTAGCACTGGGTATGGAGCCGCTCAGCGTCCTGTTCGACGCGCTGATTCCCGCGCTGGAGGAAGTCGGGCGTTTGTTCGAGGAAGGCACATTTTTCGTGCCGGAAATGCTGGTGGCGGCCAAAGCGATGCAGGGCGCGATGGATATCCTGCGCCCGCTGATGGCCGAAACGAACGCTAAGCCTGTAGGCACGTTTGTCATGGGCACGGTCAAGGGCGATATTCACGACATCGGCAAAAATCTGTGCAACATTATGCTGGAAGGCGCGGGTTTTAAGGTGATCGATCTGGGCGTGAATGTCTCTGAAGACGTGTTTGTGCAGGCGATTCGTGAACATCAGCCGGACGCGGTGGGCATGAGCGCCTTTTTGACCACGACTATGCCGATGTTTATCCCCACCATTGAGGCGATTCGCCAGGCCGGGCTGCGCGACCACGTGAAAATCTTCGTCGGCGGCGCCCCGGTGACGCTCGAATACTGCCGCAAGGTCGGCGCGGATGGTTATGCCGCCAACGCCAGCGCGCTGGTGCGCGAATTGAAAGCCCTGTTGGGAATCACCGAATAGAGGACGCCGCAGCAGGAGTGCATGTTTATGCGTGAGAACACGATCAAGAGCATCTGGAAACAGGGCGGCTGTGCGCTCAATGGCTGGCTGCATATCCCCAGTACATGGTCGGCAGAATTGATGGCGCACGCGGGCTGGGACAGCGTAACCGTGGACATGCAGCACGGGCTGATGGGATTGGATACAGCGATTCTGATGCTCCAGGCAATTTCGACCACCCAGACTATTCCGCTGGTGCGTGTCCCCTGGAACGAGCCAGGTACGATTGGCCGCGTGCTCGATGCCGGCGCTTTCGGGGTGATTTGCCCGATGGTTGATACGCGGGCGCAGTGCGAAGCCTTCGTCGGCGCCTGCCGCTATCATCCACAGGGCTATCGCAGCCTGGGGCCAACCCGCGCCAAGGTATACGCCGGCGACGATTATGGCAAATACGCTAACGAGGCGATCATCACGCTGGCGATGATCGAAACACAGCTAGCGATGGATAATCTGGATGCCATCGCCAGCACGCCCGGTCTGGATGGTTTCTATATTGGCCCCGGCGATCTGCGCCTGTCGCTGCTGGGGGCGGGCGGCATCGATAACGACGACCCGCCGTTTATGGCCGCGGTGGATGCTATCCTGGCCGCCGCCAAACGACACAGTATTGCCGTGGGAATGCACACTGGCTCGACGGCCTATGCCCGCAAGATGATCGAACATGGAATGCAGTTTGTGACGATTCAGAGCG
The DNA here is from genome assembly GCA_013388745.1 of Chloroflexota bacterium. GTDB lineage: Bacteria > Chloroflexota > Anaerolineae > Aggregatilineales > Phototrophicaceae > JACAER01. The sequence goes on along the minus strand of JACAER010000050.1, from coordinate 137,118 downwards.
ACACGGAAATGCTGCGCCAGGCGGCGGCGGCCAACGTGGCGAGCATCCGTGCCCAGCCGGCGCCGAGCAAGCGCGCCGACGGTTATTGAGCGTGACAAGGCGGCGAATCGCGGATAAGATTAAAGGAATAACGAACTTTTGCTAAGCGCTTCCGGCCAGAAATGCCTTCAGGAAGCGCTCAAATCTTGAGCAGGTCATTATGCCAAAACACGTCACATCGATCGATGTCGCCCAACTGGCCGGAGTCTCACAGTCCACTGTTTCCCGCGTATTTACCGATATGGACAGCGTTTCGCCAGATAAACGCCAGCGCGTGCTGGAGGCAGCGCATGAACTGGGCTACGTACCTAACGCGATTGCGCGCAGTCTGACGATGAAGCGCACCAACATTATCGGTATCGTGATGGCGAATCTGACCAGCCCCTTCTATCCTTACGTGCTGGAAAAATTCCTCCAGCACTTTTATCAGATGGACAAGCAAACACTGCTGTTCACCGCCGCGCCCGATCAGGATATTGACGACATCATGCCGCACATCTTGCAGCATCGGGTGGACGCCCTCATTATCACCTCGGCCAAACTCTCAACCGCCATGGCCGACGAATGCCTGCGCTACGGCATCCCTGTCATTCTGTTTAACCGCTATATCCTGGATTCGAATGCCAACGCGGTCTGCACCGACAACGTGGAGGGCGGGCGTGTGGTGGCCAACCTGCTGCTGGACACCGGCCACCAGCGCATCGCCTATATCGCTGGCCAGCCGAACGCTTCTACCAACACTGACCGCGAGAAGGGCTTCAGCGATCGCCTGCGCGAGCGCGGGGTGAAGGAATGGCTGCGCGAAGAAGGCGATTTTTTCTACCAATCGGGCTACGACGCGGCTGTGCGCTTATTGTCGCGCCCGGATCGCCCGGATGCCATCTTCTGCGCCAGTGACAATATGGCGCTGGGGGCGATCGACGCCGCGCGTTATGGCGTCGGACTGCATATCCCGCAAGATGTTTCGATCATTGGTTTCGATGACATCCCGATGGCGGCGTGGCCGTCGTACCGGCTGACGACGATGGCGCAGCAGGTGGATGTGATGGTTGCCGAAACGATTGATCTGATGCTGCGCAAGATCGAAGAACCGGACAGCAAGCCGGCGCTGCGGCTGGTGCCGGGCCGTTTGACCATTCGCGGTTCTGTGCGCGGCATTCAGCCCTGAGCGCCCCCTGCACTCCACATTTGCCTGAATTCTGAGAATACATTGATAACGGGCATAACTTACGCTATACTCTGAATACGTATTCAAAAGTGTTTTCCAGCTTGTTTGACGTTTAAAAAGGCCAAAAAACTATGGAGCACCCCAAATATACTGCCGAGGGCATGGCGAAGCGTGTTGTGCGTTTTGATGAGCTGAAGCATCAGGGTATCCCACTAATGTTTATCGACAGCATTCTGCCGCAGCACTGGCGCATGAATTACGCCGTCATCGGCGACACCGCCAGCGAAAACCCGGATTTCGCGGCCAAACGTGCTATCACCGACCCGCACAAGTTCCAGATCGGCATGGGCTTTGCGCCGCCGGGCTGCGGCCCCGCCTGGCATACGCACGACTATGTTGAGATGTTTTTCATTCTGGAAGGCCAGTGGCGTTTTGTCTGGGGGTACAACGAGGACCCAGAAAAACCGGACGGTGAATTTATCCTCAACAAATGGGACATGATTTCGCTGCCCGCCGGTGTCTGGCGGCGCTTCGAGGTATGCGGCGCGGGCATCGGTTGGTTCTTCGCCGTGCTGGAAGCGCACGAAGTGTTCACGGGCAAAGACCCCTATTGGCCGCCCAGCGTGATCCAGCAGGCAGAAGCGATGGGCTTCCGCGCGGATGAGGCCGGGCAAATGGTCAAGCCTGCGAATTATGACCAGCTTAATCAGCAGCAGTACGCGCATCTGCTCAAGACCTTTAAGGATTTGAGCGGCACGGATCTAGCCGAGTTTTCGCCCAACGGCAAGTAGGCAGCGCCATGAAACACAGCACAGAGCGCATTCTGACGACGCATGTGGGCAGTATGCCGCGCCCACAGGATGTGGTTGACCAGTTGTTCGCCCAGGATCGCGGCGAAAATTATCAGCCGGCGCTTTTCGATGAGACGATGACGCGAGCGGTTAGCGAAGTTGTCCAGAAGCAGGCGCAGGCCGGCGTGGATGTCGTCAGCGATGGCGAGATGAGCAAGATCAGCTACGCGACCTACATCCGCCACCGCTTGACGGGTTTCGAAATCGCCGAAGTGCCGCGCGCCACCCCGCGCGATCTGGACGATTTTCCCGCCTATCGCGATCGTTTGGCGCAGGAAGGCGGCACGCCCAGATATCACCGCCCGGTGGTGCGCGGGCCAATCGCCATCAAAGACCTGACGCCCCTGCACAAAGACATCGCCAACCTTCAGGCGGCAGCCAAAAGCGCCGGCGTGAGCGAAGCCTTTATGAACGCCGCCTCGCCGGGCGTGATCGCGGTCTTCCAGCCCAACGAATACTACCAGAGTGAAGAAGCGTACCTGGCGGCGCTGGCCGACGTGATGAAGGTCGAATATGAACAGATCGTCGCCGCCGGGCTGATTTTACAGGTGGACTGCCCCGATCTGGCGATGGGCCGCCATATTCGTTTCCGCAATGCCGATCTGGAAACGTTCAAACACGCCGCGCGCCGGCAGGTGGAGGCGCTGAATTATGCGCTGTCCGAGGTCCCGGCTGAGCGCGTGCGCATGCACTTATGCTGGGGCAATTACGAAGGGCCGCACCATCATGATGTCGAGCTGCGCGAGATTATCGACATCGTCTTAAGCGCCAAACCACAGGCGATTCAGTTCGAGGCGGCCAACCCCCGCCACCAGCATGAGTGGAAAATCTGGGCTGAGGCCAAGATCCCGGACGACAAGATCCTCATTCCCGGCGTGCTCGATTCGACCACGAATTTTATCGAGCATCCCGAATTGATCGCCGAACGCATCGAACGCTTCGCGGCGATCGTGGGGCGCGAGCGCGTCATGGCCGGCACTGACTGCGGCTTCGGGACATTCGCGGGCTTCGGCAAAGTTCACCCCGACATCGCCTACGCCAAACTGGGCGCGCTGGCCGAAGGCGCACACATCGCCACCGAGCGCTTATGGTCGTGAGAGGTCATGATGAGCAAGCCCACACTTTTGCTGCTGCCGGGGACATTATGTGACGCGACGCTGTTCGCCCACCAAACGGCGTATCTGGCGGATACAGCGCTGTGTGTGGTCGCTGATGTGGCGCGTTTCGACACGCTGGAAGCCACTGCCGAGGATGTGCTGCGGCAGGCGCCGGAGCGCTTTGCGCTGGCCGGCCTGTCGTATGGCGGTATTGTGGCGCTGGAGATCATGCGCCGCGCGCCGCAGCGCGTCACACATTTGGCGCTGCTGAACACCAATCCCAGAGCCGCTTCTGAGGAGGTTAAGGCGCGCCAGCAGCGTTTTGTGGGCATGGCGGTGCTGGGTGAACTGCGCGAAATCACTACCGATTTCCTGAAGGACATGATGCTGCACCCCGATCACCGCCGCGATCAAGCGCTGCGCCAGCGCGTACTGGCGATGGCCGAAAATATCGGTCTGGCCGGGTTCATCAATCAGGTGCGGGCGCAGCTTGCCCGCCCCGACAGCACGCCTTTTCTGGCGCAAATCCCCTGCCCGACGCTGGTACTGTGTGGGCGCGAAGATCAGGTGTGCCCGCTGGCACTGCATGAAGACATGGCGCAGCGCATCCCCAACGCGCGGCTGGTGATCGTGGAGCACTGCGGCCACCTGAGCACGCTGGAACAACCGGAGATCGTCACCGCAGCGCTGCGCGACTGGCTGCGCGGCGTGGGCATCTGGCAGCCAACACCCCCTTTAAAAATAAACGCATATAGATGACTGGAGCATGTAATATGACCGTAACCTACCTCAAACGAGGCAAATCTGTAGACGAAAAGATCGAAGCCGACGCCAAAGTCCAGGAGACTGTCAAGCGCATTCTGGAAGACATCCGCACGCGCAAGGATGAAGCCGTGTGGGAGCTTTCGGCCAAATTCGACAACTGGCGTCCGGCCAGCTTCCGCCTGAGCGCGGAACAGATCGCCACGATCCTCAAAAGCCTGCCGCAGCAAGTGATCGACGACATCCAGTTTGCGCAGACGCAGGTCGCCAATTTCGCGCGCGCGCAGCGCGCCGCCTTGCAGGACATAGAGGTCGAAACGCTGCCGGGCGTCTTTTTGGGACACAAAAACATCGCGGTGAGCAGCGTGGGCTGCTATGTGCCGGGCGGACGCTATCCGATGGTCGCCTCGGCGCATATGAGCGTGCTGACAGCCAAAGTCGCGGGCGTCAAGCGCGTTGTGGCCTGCACGCCGCCCATCAATGGCGAGCTGCCTGCGGCCACAATTGCGGCGATGCATATGGGCGGCGCGGACGAAATCTACATTCTGGGCGGGGTGCAAGCGCTGGCGGCCATGGCCTATGGCGCGGTGGGTATCGCGCCGGTGGATATGATTGTCGGGCCGGGCAACGCTTATGTCGCCGAAGCCAAACGCCAGCTTTTTGGTCTGGTGGGAATCGACCTGCTGGCCGGCCCCACGGAAGTATTGGTGATCGCCGACGACAGCGCCGACGTGGAAATGTGCGCGACCGATCTGCTCGGCCAGGCGGAACACGGGCCGACTTCGCCCGCCGTCTTTTTGACCACCAGCCGCCAGCTCGCCGAGACGATCGAAGTCGAAATCGCGCGCCAGCTCGAAGTGCTGCCGACGGCGGATCTGGCCGGCGCGGCCTGGCGCGATTACGGCGAAGTGATTCTGGTAGATACGCAGGATGAACTGGTGCAGGTGGCCGATGAGATCGCCAGTGAGCATGTCGAAGTGCTAACAAAAGACCCGCGTTATTTCCTGACGCACATGACCAATTACGGCGCGCTGTTCCTGGGGCCAGAAACCAATGTGGCCTATGGCGACAAGGTGATCGGCACCAACCACACGCTGCCCACTAAAAAGGCCGCGCGCTATACCGGCGGGCTGTGGGTCGGCAAATTCATCAAGACAGTGACCTACCAGCGCATCACCAACACCGACTCCAGCGCGCTGATCGGCGAGTACGGCAGCCGGCTGTGCGCGATCGAGAGCTTCAGCGGGCACAAGGAACAGTGTGACCTGCGCGTGCGTCGCTATAAAAAGGCGGAACCCGCGCGTTAACGCGCATTCGAAACAGCAGCACACGCCAGGGCGCCCCAGTCGCCACAATTCGGGAGGAGAAAGCGCGATGGCATCATTAGCAGGGAAAGTGGCGGTGGTCACGGGAGCGGGCGGCGGTATTGGCAGCGCCATCAGCCGCCGCCTGGCCGCGGCGGGTATGCGGGTGGTGCTGGTGTATCGCCAGAGCCAGGCAGCCACCGAGACGCTTGCCGCGGGGCTGCCTGGTGAGGGTCACATGACTTTTCAGGCGGCGGTGGACAACAGCGCTGAACTGGCAGGCCTGGCGGAAACTGTCGCCGCGCGCTGTGGGACGGTGGATGTGCTGGTGAACAACGCCGGCATGACACGTCCCGTGCCACACCATGATCTCGATGGGTTAGATGATGCCCTGATCGACGAAATCTTCCGCGTCAATTGGCGCGGGGCGTTCGCCTGTGTGCGCGCGCTCAAGCCGCTGCTCATGCAAGGGGAGGGCGGCCTGATCGTCAATATCTCCTCGATTGCCGGGCGCACAGGCGTCGGCAGCAATATCGCTTACTGCGCCAGCAAAGCCGCGCTGGATAGTATGACCCGTTCACTGGCGCGCGCGCTGGCCCCAAAAATCCGTGTAATTTCGGTTGCCCCTGGTTGGGTCGAAGGCGAATATGCGCTGCGGATGCCGCCGGAAATTCTTCAGGAACAGCGCGACAAAACACCGCTCAAGCGTATCGCCCAGGCCGCTGATGTGGCCGAAGCGGTGTATGCGGTCGCGGCGCATCTCACCTTCTCGACCGGCGATATTATCGCGGTGGATGGGGGCCGGCCTCTACTCTAAGGCGTAAATCATGACCACTGTAACATTGGACATCCGCGACGCGCGGCTGACCGCGATCATCGATCCCGAAACGCAGCTTGAACAACTGCTGACAGGCTTTAAGTTCACCGAAGGCCCGATCTGGCATCCGTATGAAGGCCATCTGCGCTTCAGCGATATTATCGGCAACTCGATTTTCCAGTGGAGCGCCGCCGACGGGCTGAAGGACATTCGTCCCAACAGTCACCTGGCGAACGGCAATACCTATGATCGGCAGGGGCGAATGCTCACCTGTCATCACGCCAGCAGCCGCGTGACGCGCACCGAACGCGATGGCAGTGTAACGGTTATGGCCGCGCACTATCAGGGCAAACAGTTGAACAGCCCAAACGACATCATCGTTAAGCGTGACGGTATGATCTACTTTACCGATCCGCGCGCCGGGCGTGAGCCGCGCTTCGGCATTCCGCGCGAGCCGGAACTGCCGTTCGCGGGCGTGTACCGCCTGCATCCCGAAACGCTGGCGCTGACGTTACTGGTCGATGATTTTGCCAAGCCCAACGGCCTGTGTTTTTCGTTGGATGAGCAGCAGCTTTACATCAACGACACGCAGCGCTTGCATATCCGCGTGTTTGATGTGACGGAAGACGGCCTACTGCGCGGCGGGCGGTTGTGGGCAGAAACCAGCGGCGAGGGTGTCGGCGTACCCGACGGCATGAAATTTGACCGTGCCGGGCATTTGTTCTGCTGCGGCCCCGGAGGCGTGCATGTCTTCAGTGCCGACGCAGTTTGTCTGGGCGTGATTCGGATGCCAGAACAGGCCACCAACTTTATCTGGGGCGATGCCGACCTGCGCAGCCTGTACATCACGGCGACCACCAGTGTCTACCGCCTGCGCGTGAACGTGCCTGGCCTGCCCCTGTTCTGAACTGTCTGACGCGCTCTTAATCACGGTCGCAGCAGCCACTCGCTGACGCTGATCGGGGTGTGCTGGCGGAATTGGTGACGCATCCGCCCGAAAACATCCACGCCCATTTGCAGCAGGATGTGCGGCACATCCATCGGTATCCAGTTTTCGACAATCGTTTCATCGTCGCAGCGGTAAAAATCCATCACACGCATTCTGATACGTTTGCCTGTGGGCGGCATCCCCAGAAAATCGTGTCCTGTGTGGGTGGCTTGCAAGTAACCCCAGCCGCCTGTCACGGCATAATAGCCGTCGCCAATGCGAATAAAGTGCCCGATCTCTGTGCCGCCGCGATCGGGAAATGCCACCAGAAACGGAATCTGATGGTAATCCTCGAAGCCTTTCAGCCCGCGCGTCGTGCCGATGCCCGCCGGGCCATACCACATGAAGTTGGGATGCCAGTGTTTGACCATGCCCATCAGGTCTAAGACCGCGCGTGTGGGTGGCTGGCGGTTGTAGTAACCCAGCGCCGCGTGCATCTTGAGGACGGTTTCGATCGTGCGTTGGGAACGCGCTTCATCCTGCGCGCTCAGAATCACCCCATCATGGGTCATCGGCGGCAGCCAGCGCATTTCCTGCCCCAGACTGGGCGCGATCGGCCAGTAACCGGCCTGGCGCATGAGGTCAAGAAAATCGATGAAAACATAGCTGACGGCGATTTTGCCGTCGCGCAGTTCATGGCCTTCTGCATAGCGCACAGCGACCACCTGTTGTGTCGCAGGAATACCGATCCAGTCGTGCGTAAATGTGCCGACATAATGCCCCAGACAAGCGATCCAGTGTGTAGCGCGATAGCGCCCGCCGGCTACCAGATCATCGCGCCGTTCGACATCGGGAAGCGCCAGCCGCAGCGGTTTCCAGACCTGTTCGGCGATCGCTGGCAGACCTTGCAGCTCGTTGATCGGATGCGTGACGTTGACCTGCGCGTCGGCGTGGAAGCCATCGCGCAGCGCCGTGTCCAACTCGGCCAGCGGCGCATTGACCAGCGCCTGCATAATGGCCATCACCCGCTGTTTATTGTGGATATTCTCTGTCTGGTCAACGGGCATATACTGGAACGGAGCGGGTTGGGGAGCCTTGCTCTGGGCACTCATTTTTACCATCTCCTCAAAAAGGCACAGCCGCGCATCGCTCGCGCAGCCGTTCTGCTATATGACGGTCTTTCATTGTACCCAAAAGCAGTTTGCAGCGGGGAATCCATGCAAGCAGGTTGCCGCTGGGGGTTACATCCTAAAATGCGCTGTTCTTAGCCCACACCCTCGGAGGCTGTGTCGAATTCGCCTTTGGCTGCCTGCGCCAGCGCCGAGGCGAAATGCTGATGCGGCGCGAACGATGAGTCCACGCCTGTCAGGGCACGCCCGATGAGCAGCAGCACATAAACCAGCAGCAGCGGCGGCGCACACAACGAACAGCGCCAGCAGCCAGCGGCGGCGCGTAATCTGGGCGGTGACGAACGTCAGCACTGCCAGCGCAAGGGCGACGGCAATCGCTAATCCCATTCTTCATCGTCCTCGGCGCTTTTTTGCTTGCGCTGCGGCGGCACTTCCAGCGCGCAGCGCGCGGCTTGCGCTAAGTTTTCGGCGAACCGCTGATAATGTTCCAGAACGAAGGACATGGTTTCTTGTGCCGCGCGGAAGCGCACCAGCCCATCAGCCTGCGGCGCGTCGAGGCGGCGCAGCGGCGTGATATCGCTGATCTCGTGCAGGGGCACGACGCGCAGGACGCGCATGTCCTGGAGAATCACCAGATACAGCGGCATGATGTACAGTTGCAGCGCGTCGCTGAGCTGCCACGCGCCGTAAATATCCTGCACGGCCGGGTGCGCCGCCAGCGGCCCAAGATGCACATACGGACGCATCCGGCGGTAGGCGGTGACCATATCTTCGTGCGCAATCTGCTTGAGCGCGCGCACGAACTTGTGCATGTAATGGCGCGGCGTGCGAATTTCGTACACCTGCCAGCGTTCGTCCTGTTCGACATGCAGCCAGATGTCATTTTTGCCATCGTGATACTTGTGCGGGCGGCCAAACCAGCGCAAAGCGGGCAGCGGCACCTGCTCCTGCTCCTGCATCTCGCGCGTCAGGGGGTGCAGCGTGATCTGTTCCGGGCGCACGACCAGCACAGACGCGCACCAGCGGCTGACGCTGCCATCCAGTTGGCGCACGCGATAGTAAGCGATGCCGGGCGCCAGTGCCAGCAGCGGTCTGGGGTTCTGCTTGAGCAGAATATCGTAGAACCATTTGCGCTGCCCCCACGCCGGAAACAGCAGCGCCATCCAATCGGTCATCGCCGCGCCTTTTTGCGTACAAATCGACACTGACCGCTATGGTAACACAAAGCATGCCCGCACGACTATCGCGCGGGCGTGTAGAGCAGTTAGGCAATTAGGGTACAGGCCGTTATTGGATGACCGGCACCATATCCAGCCAGTTCAGCGGCTTGATAAGCAGGTGCGCCGCGATCCAGCCGCTGCTGTCGCCGTACTGCACGCGCAGCCAGCCACCGGCGGCAGTGCGTCCCAGCACACGCACCGGCTGATTAAAGGGCACGACGCCCAGCACCTCAGCGTTCAGCGACGGGCTGGTGCGCAGGTTGGCGCGCGCGCTGGTGAACAGCATCATGCCGTCGTCAGGTGTGCTGTCACCGTCCAGCAGCGTGCCGCTGTCCACATTTTCGGCCAGCGTGGCGTTGGTCGCGCCGAAAACCGGCAGCGTATCGACTGTGCCGTTGACGATCACGGCGCAGCGGTTGACCCAGCCTTCCATCTCGTTAAAGGTGATGCGAATCCACATATCCATATCGGCGGCGCGTCCGGTGCAAAAACGCCCGGCGGCGAAATCGCTGCGTCCGGTGGCGGGCAGCGCGTAGCCGGGATACAGCACGCCGCGAATCGCAAAGTCAACGCCGGGGCCGCTGCGCACATTAACTGCCTGCGAGCCGGCGCTGACAGTGGGGCCGTTGTCGGCGAAGGCGACGGCGGCGCTGGCGAAAATGAGCAGGGTGAGGGCGATAAAAAGCAGTTTGCAGTTCATTTGATCGTCTCCTGTGGTTAGTTTTTTAAACGTTAATCACAGGATAACGGGGGGCGCTTTTGCTTCATGGACGCGCGCGCTACTGCCACCGCACGCTTCTCTGACTACTGGCCTACGCTGCTGCGGACATCATCACCCCTCACGTCCCATAAACCCACGCTTCGAGGCCGCTTTGTAGTTGGACACGGAAGCGGCGGCAAGAATCGCCTTCGTAGCGGTCACATTTTTCCAGTTCATCGGCGCTGACTTCCAGCACTAGCCCTTCGACTACACTGTCTGCTTGCGGTACGACGATGAAATAGGTGAAGGTGCCCCGGAGTATCGGCGCGCGGCGGTAGCCAGGCAGCGCATCTGGCGCGCCGGGTATAAAGCGTCCCAGCACCGCCTTTTGTATGTTGGGTTCCATCAATGTGCTGTAGACAAATAGGTATTCGGACATGAGCCGCCCTTTTGCTCTCCGTTTGCCTCTATCCTGGCATTTTTGCGCGACATGCCCCAAAAGCTTGTTTTGCGATAATATTATTTGACAATATTTATTTATGCCAGAAGAGGGAGCAGTCCAGAATACGCCGGGAACAGGCGCGGCGTGGGGTCGGGTGATCGCTTGATGCCTGATAGACTGGAGTGTCTTGAACACGCTGAAGGTCTATAGTTGCATTTTCACGGCGCAGCGCCCGCAAAATTCGGTTGTTAAAATTCTCGTCGGCTAGGAAGCGCAGCACGCCTTAAATTCCTTGTTTTAAGCGACGCAGGCGGCCTTGCAGCGTGAACATCTCTGGATGCCGGCTCTCCAGATCAAGGCGCGCAGCCTGTGTGTCGGCGCGCTGCTGCGCCAGATAAGCATCCACCTGCTCACGATGCCGCAAATAATAGGCGATCACGGCATAAACATCGCTTAGCGAGAGCGAATCATAACTATCGACAATCTGTTCAGCGGAATCGCCTTGACGAAAGGCGGTAATGACGGCAGCCAGCGGCACGCGCGTGCGACCAATCAATGCCACACCGTCCGCATTAAAACGGATGGGTGTTTCAAGCGATTCGACAGTAACCGACATGACGCATCTCTTTCTTTTCACTCTCGCGGGCGTCTGCCATAAGGGGCACAGCCGCACGCTGTACCCCTTCGCGGCTGTTCTAACCGCGCGCGCTGATGACTTCTGCCCCACCTAAATACGGGCGCAGCACGTCAGGGATACGCACGCTGCCGTCGGCCTGCTGGTAATTTTCCAGAATGGCAATGATGACACGCGGCGTCGCCAGCCCGCTGCCGTTGAGCGTATGCACGAACTGCGGGCGTTTGCTCTCGCCGCCGCGATATTTGATGTTGGAACGCCGCGCCTGAAAGTCTTCGGTGTTGCTGCATGAACTTACTTCCAGCCATTCGTTGCAGCCGGGCGCATACATCTCGACATCATATTTTTTGCTGGCGCTAAAGCCCAGATCGCCCGTGACGATTTCCAGACGGCGGAAAGGGATTTTCAGCGCGCGGCAGATGTCGCTGGCCGCTTCCACCAGCGCTTCGAGTTCGGCGTAGCTGGTTTCGGGCGTGGTGAACTTGTACATCTCGACTTTTTCGAACTGGTGCAGGCGCTTAATGCCGCGCACGTCGCGTCCGGCGCTCATTTTTTCGCGGCGGAAGCAGGGCGTATGCGCCACGTAGTACAGCGGAAGCTGCGCCTCGTCCAGAATTTCGTCGCGGTGTAAATTGGTGATGGCGACCTCGGCGGTGGGCAGCATGTACACGTCGGCGTCGGCGTCGAAGTACACAACATCGCGGAACTTAGGGAACTGCCCTGCGCCGAACATCATGTCCTCTTTGACGAAATAGGGCACATACAGTTCTTCGAAGCCCTTTTCGCGCGCCATATCGAGGAAAAAGCTGATGAGCGCCCGCTGCAAACGCGCGCCCCAGCCTTTGAGCACATAACCGCGCGACCCCGCCAGCTTAACGCCGCGCTCAAAGTCGATAATGCCCAGCGCCGGGCCGAGTTCCCAGTGCGGCCTGGGCTGAAAGTCGAATTCCGGCATCTGGCCTTCGGCGGGCCAGGGTTTGTTGTGTTCGTCGCTGGGGAACACGGGCACGCTGTCGTGCGGCATGTTGGGCAGCCAGAACATGGCTTCGTCCAACTGCGCTTCGACGCCCTTCACCTCATCATTGAGCGTTTCTACCCGCTCGCCCAGCGCACGCAGCGCGGCCATCAGCGTATCGAGCGAGTCGGCAGCGCCCGTGCCGCTGGCGACAGTTTCGCCCGTCATATAACGCGCGGCAGCGTCATAATCGCCCGCGTCGATGGCCTGCACAGCAGCGGCGGCCTGGACGGCTTTGCCCGCCTCGTCCAGTTTTTTGCTGCCGCGCAGCGCGCCCACGTTCTTGTTGAGCTTGTTGCGCGCGGCTTGCAGCGCTTCGGCTTCGGTCAGCAGCGCGCGCCGCTGTTTATCCAGCGCGACAATCGTGTCGATGCGCGCCACAGCCTCCGCGTCGTTCAGGCGGGCGAGCCGTTCCTTCACCCAGTCGGGTTTTTCGCGAATCAGTGCAATATCCAGCATAAAACATGACTCCTTGATAGGGATTAAGCCGCGCGGCGGCTGAGTGGCTCACTTTTGGGGTGGCTGCTCGTTTTCATCCGGCGGCAGCGGGCGCGTGAAGTCCTGATACAGGCGCAGCGCCGCCAGCGCTAACCCGATAACGATAACGATGATAATCAACGTGTCAAATAATTCGCGCGTCATGAACGCCTTCTTTCAAACAAAAACGCCTGCCCTGTGCTGAACCACAGAGAGGCGTTACCAGATCGAGTCTCGCGGGACAGCCGGGCGCAGCTTATGATTTGGACGAAGACGACGCGGCGGACTCGTCGCGCCACGCGGGGACAGTCAGGCTGAAAGTACTGCCGACGCCTTCTTCGCTCTTGTACCACATGCGCCCGTTCATCGCTTCTACTTCGTGCTTACACAAATACAGGCTGAGGCCATAACCGAATTCGCCGATAATCTGCGGCTGGCGCGCGCGCTGGAAGGGCAAAAACACCCGTTCGCGTTCTTTGTCGCGCACCCCATAGCCCTCGTCGGTGATGTCGAACTGCACAGCCTCGTTATTATTAACGCTGCGCACTTCGATTTTAACCGGCGTGGCCTTCATGCTGTACATGATAGCATTGCGCAAAATGTCTTGCAAGACGACGGTCAGTTCTGCCGTAGACACGCCAGCCAGGGGCTGGCCTTCGACCTGAAGCTTGATGCGCGCGCGGTAATCCTGCTCGTCGGTTTCCGGGTCGAGGAGTTGCACCTCGTCCAGTCCTTCGAGCAAGTCTTCCATAAATTCCTCGACATTGATGCGGCGGCGGCGGTCGCGCAGGTCGCTTTGCAGTGTGCCGGTGCGGATTCTTTCCAGCCGCTGCATCATCGTTACCAACCGCCCCACGCGATGCATGTGGATGTCGATCAGGCGCACAAAGCCGCCGATGCGCTTGCCGACCGTTTCCACCGTGTCGCTGGCCTTGTGCGTTTTGATGGTCTGCATAATCAGGTCAATATGCCCCTGGGTGTTTTCGATCGCATCCTTTACTTCGCCGATGAATTTTTCCATCAGCTCAGAAAGCGCCGCCCAATCGGGAATTTCGACGGTAATCAGCGTGAGCGTTTCCTCTTTTTCGCCCTTGATGAACGAGGCCCAGCACGGCAAATACTCGCCGGAACGATAGGTGTGGAAGCGGGCAGGCTTGCCGCTTTCGCGCGCGCGATCCAGCGCGTTTTCCACACGATCATAAGGGTTGGCGACGCGCGTATTGAGCATGACCTGTGTTGCTGTCCAGCCTTCGGCGCGGACGACATCCATATCTTTGCCGAGCATAATGCGCGCGGCCTGATTTTCCTGGAGGAGCTTGCCGGCGCTGTCGAAGACCAGCACCGCCTGCCCCAGCCCGTCGATCAATACTTGTGAGTCCAATTTTTTGTCCAAAATAATGACTCCCCGAATGATTCGGTGGATGAAAAGATAGTATAGATTTTAGCTCGTTTTTAAAGAGTCGCTAAGTGCCGGGTTTTTCCAGCGGCAGACGCGCGTTTTCCCAGGCCGCCGTGCCCCCCGCCAGATTATAAACCGGCGTGAATCCGGCGTAGCGCACGATTTGCGCGCCGTAGACACTGCGGATTCCGTGCCCGCACACGACGACGATCGGTTTTTCGGCGGGAATTTCCCTCAGGCGTGCGCTCAGCTCGTCGAGCGGGATGTGCAGCGCGCCAGGGATGTGGCCGTCCTGATATTCTTCCAGCGTGCGCACATCAACCAGCGTATGTGCGCTTTTTTGGAAAAACTGCGTGCGGTAGGCGGCGATGTCGAGATTTTTGAAGTCGTTGGGGTTGGGTGGCATGGGACTCCTCACTTGCGGCGCACGTAGATGGTTTTTTCGACGCGGGCGTGAACAACGCCGCCGCGATCGACTAATTCTACCGTATAGAGGCGATCAATCGAGGGCGCGTTGGTCAGCGCGGTGCGGATGGTGTCGATTTCTGCTTGATCGAGGCAGAAGTGTGCGTAGAGCGTGCTGCGTCCGGGCTTTTTGAACTGGATGCTGGCGGCTTTGTCCCAAACGACGTAATCGCTGCCAAGCACCTGAATCAGCATCAGCATATAGATCGGGTCAACCGCCGCGTACATGCTGCCGCCGTACAGCGTGCCGACATAATTGCGCGTGCGCAGCGAGAGCGGCAGGCGCACCCGCACCTCGCGCCAGTCGGCGGCGATGTATTCAATAGTCGCGCCCGTACACCAGTAGGTCGGCGCCAGGTTAAAATAATAGCGGGTCAGGCGCGTGCGCAGCGATTCGGGCACAAAACCCTCCTTTGAACCGTTCTATTGTATATGAGCAAATGGCGAGAATTTACATCCATTTTACTCTTCTCACGGCGTTCTAATAGCAGAGCGTTCTATAATTTAGATGTTGAGCAATGGGATGTTCAAGAAGGTTGTTATGATTAAACGGCTGATGTTGGCGCTGGCAGCAGTAGCGCTGCTGGTGGTTGGGTTTGCGCTCGGTACGGCGGTCATGTCGGGATTGGCAGACAGCACACGCAGGGCGGCGCAAACGCTTCCGGTGGTCGCGCAGCAGACCACGTCACGAGAGACTCCTGTGCTGACGACGGAACTGGAACAGCTTTACGCGGACATCTACAACCGCGTCAGCCCCTCCGTCGTGGCGATTTACGTCACGTTCAGCGATCGCGAAGGGCTGATCGGCGGCGCTTCCGGGTCGGGCTTTGTGCTCGATACCGACGGCCATATCGTGACCAATTTCCATGTGGTCGATAACGCCGACACGATCGAGGTTAATTTCGTGGATGGCACACGCGCGCGTGGCGAAGTTGTCGGCACTGATCCCGACAGCGACCTGGCGGTACTGCAAGTCGATGTGCAGGCCGGGCTGCTGCAACCTGTGATATTGGGTGATTCGGACGCGCTGGTCATCGGGCAAATGACGATCGCCATCGGCAGTCCTTTCGGCCAGCGCTGGACGATGACTACCGGCATTGTCAGCGCGGTTGACCGCCGCATTCAGGGGCTGAGCAACTATTCCGTGGGCGCGGTGATCCAAACCGACGCGGCGATCAATCCCGGCAACAGCGGCGGCCCGCTCTTTAACCTGCAAGGCGAGGTGATCGGCGTGAATTCGCAGATCGTCAACGACAGCTTCGGCATCGGTTTCGCCGTGCCCAGCAACCTGGTGCGGCGCGTGGTGACGGAGTTGATCGAAAATGGGCGTGTCAGCTACAGCTTTTTGGGTATTGAAGGCCGCGAACTGACCGATCTGACGCTGGATTTTGTCGAACAGTTTAATGTACCGGCCAACTTGCGCGGCGTGGTGGTGACGAGTGTGTTCGAAGGCGGCCCGGCGCAGCAGGCTGGCCTGCGCGGTTCGACCGATGACACGCTGGAAATCATCACAGCGATCAACGGTACGCCGGTGCTGGGCTTCTCGTCGCTGGTGGCCTACCTGGCGACCAACACGCGCCCCGGCGACACGGTCACGCTGACAGTGCTGCGCGGCGGCGAGGCGCGCACTGTGAGTGTGACGCTGGGCACGCGCCCCGCGCGCTAAACGGCAGCGATGAAAAAAAGACCCCGCCGTGTGTCATGCGGGGTCTTTTCTTACGCGCCGTAAAAGCGACTATCCTTATAGGGCCTGCCATGCCAGCGCCTCAACCGTCGCGGCGTCCACAATCCCAGCGTGCGTCTGTACGGCGGCGGCGATCTCGTCGCGCACGTCGATCGAGGGGCTGCTGCCCAGACTATCCGTGCCCAGATAGACCTGCACGCCCGCCGCGAGGAATTTTTCCAAGGGCATCCGTCCGCAGCGCAGCAGGCGGTTGCTGCGTGGGCAGTGCGCCACAGCGCAGCCGTATTTTTTGATGCGCGCGATGTCCTCATCGTCCACTTGCACAGCGTGAACCAGCAGGGGCTTGAGTTCCAGCGCGCCCAAGTCTTCCAGATAGGCGACAGGTGATTTGAGCGGCGGCGACCAATCGCGCGCGCTGCGCCACGGCGGATCGGTCATCGGGCCGCTGTTGTAGCGTAAGAAGGCGTATTCGGCGGGACTTTCGGCTACATGAATGCACAATTCCAGCGCTTCTTTGCGGGCATATTCCAGCGAAAGCTGCCACAAACGCGGGCTGACGCTGTAGGGCGTGTGAATCGTCAGGCCGACGCGCATTCCGTTACGCTCGTAGGGACGCCAGCGCTCAATAATGGCGCGCGCGTGCTCAAAATGGGTCTGTGCATCCGGCGTGCCAGAGCCGATCGCCTCGACATAGACCACACCTGCCAGCCCCGAAGCCAGCAGCGGTTCGACGCTGTAACCGCCGAGCGTGATGTCGCCGATGTGCGTGTGGCCGCTGTCAATGAGCGTCTGGATGCCTGTTTCGATGGCGGCGCGTTCGAGCGCTTCTAAACGACCCGCGTCACGTTTGGCATTGCGGCGCTGAATCAGGCTGCCGATCCAGGGCAAAAAATCCTGCCCATTGTTATCCGGGCAGATTTCCGTCATCCAGCCACCTTCAAGATGTGTGTGTGCGTTGGTGAGTGTCATGCTGTCCTCATGTTGTCTAGCGGTCACGCACAGGGAGTTCAAGACAGGCCGGCGTGACATTCAAAAATTCCCCCAGCACCCAACCCGCTAAATTGTCGTACACCACATACCACCATGTCGAGTCCGCGTTGCGCCCGAAAATCGCCAGCGCGCTGTCAAACGGAATCGTCGCCAGCAGTTCGGCGTCGGTGCTGGGAGCGGCGCGCAGATTCAGGTTGTTTGTGACGACACCCACACAGGGATTCACGGGTGTGTCGGTGGGCTGCGGTGTGCGCGAAGCGACCAGCGGGCGGCGTGTGACGGTCGCGGTGTCGCTGGGGCGCGGCGTGCGCGTAACGGTCGGCGTTGGCGTGCGCGTCAGCGTCGGTGTGGGTGTCGGGCTGAAGGTCGCCGTCGGCGTGGCGCTGGGCGGGGGCGGCGTACCCAGCGGCGTGCTGGTTACGGTGGCTGTGGGCGGCGGGAAAAAATACAAGGCACTGAAAGGCACGACCACGAACGTGGCCAAAAGCAGCAGCAGCCCAGCGCCGATCCCGAAAAGCGCGCGCGAAGCCTTCAGACGTTGTGCGCGGCGCGCTTCAAAAAGCAGCAGCAGCAGCGATGGCACGATCAAGACGCCGGCGCTCACTAATGCCGCCCGCTGCACCAGCCCGCTGGCAGCGGCTTCCATGCTGTCTAGCACCAGCGCGGCAAGCGTGACGAGCGTTGCCAGAAAGACCAGCAGCGTATCCAGAAAACCGATTTTGGCGCTGCGTGCCAGCGTGCGAATAAAGGCAATGATGATGTAAAGCGCAGCGAACAGCACCCCGCCCGCCGCCGCTGCTAGAATTCTGGTTGCCATGATTCCTCTTTGCGCGTGCAGTCCTGACTTTGAGAAAACGGGCACAATCTCGCCGTATCATACCACGAGAAACCGGCGCTTATGCGTTTCGGCTTACTAAACGTTTGATGATAGATCAAAAGGCTTCGACGAGATACGCAGTGTGCACCGCCGCGAAGGGTTCAGACCGCGAATGAAAATCCGCGGAGACATCTCCGCCGATCCTTAACCCATATGTTCGCATTGGCTGCAAGTAAGCTAGGGGACTTGTAGCCAACTCGAACATCGCAATGGTCTGAATTGTAGTGCGGCCGGAAAACCGGACAGATTTAGCCGTTGTATAAGAGAGGCTGCCACTGCGCCAGCGCAGCCGCCTCGAATTCCGCTGGCGTGAGATAGTCCAGCGCCGAATGCACCCGCTCCGTCATGTATTCCACCTCCAACCAGCGTTCCAACTGCCCAAAGGCATCGTCGAAGTCGCGATAGTCGGCATAATCGACGTTGTTCTTCCTTCACCGTCCGCATGAAACGCTCAACTCAGCCGTTTTGGGTCGGACTGTTGCGTTTCTTTTCATCGCTCATGGTGAGTGCCTTTCTGCCGCCGAATCAGCGGCGGATTATAGACCGATTTTGGTCCCTATAGGGGCACTCCATTTACACAATCTGTTTTATACTCTCGCCATTTGCCCCTTATCAGCTATCTGACAGGGGTCTCGTCATGAAAAGGTGACCGCTCATGCTTCACCCCAAACCCAACAAAATTCTACTCCCTCACGACGGGTAATGGAAAACACAACATGCCGCGCCCAGGCGGGCTGCGGCGATGTGCGCCATGTGGCAGACAGCAGCCGTTTTTAGCGGCTGCGGACTATCACGTTATCGGAGCTGACGCCGCCGCGAACGCAGCGCCAGCAAGCCAATCCCCACTGCCAACACCAGCAGCAGTTCCCTGAAGGATATCCAGCGTGGCTCGCCTGTCGATGGCAGTTGTGTCGCGCTGACCACCGTTCCGCTGGCGGTGCATGGGCACACGTTCAGGCTGGCGGTTGCCGTGAGCGCAAAGGGTGTCCTCACACCGTTTTGGATGCGCGTATGGATGATGATCGGTGGATAAGCGCCGGGCGGCAGCGACAGAATATTGATGGTGACAACATTGCCGTTGATCGTGAAGGTTGCGCCCGCAGGAACATCCACCCCCAAAATCACTAACCCATCAGGGATAACCACCGTGACCACTACATTATTCAACGAATTGCCGTTGGGATTTGTGACAATGACTGTCCAATCCACATTCGCCCCCGGCGCGACAAAGGGTGGGTTTGGTGTAATGCTGATGGTTGGGTTTTGGGCAGGCTGTCCTTGTGTGATATTCACGCTCGCGTTGGCGTCAATGCGCACGTTCGTGCCGGGTCGCGTCAAGACAGCATTGTTAAGGTAACTGCCGCCGCCGGGCACTGTGACATCAAAGCCGATCACGATTTGATTCGCCGCCCCGCCAAAGATCGTGCCTTGCCAAGTGATGGTGTTGTTAGCAAAACTGCAGGACAACTGAATAGAACTGCCCTGTGCGACACATGACAGGTTGCCGGCAAAGGTTTGGTTGGCTTGCAGCGTGTCGCTAATCACGACGGCTTGCCCGATGTTGGGCGCGGTGGTGCTAAACCACACCATTTCCCAACGGATGCGCGTACCGTCAATTACTGTGCCAGTCTTAGAACCTTGCGGTGGGTCGGAGATGATGCCGTCCACATCAGTTGCCTGCTCTCCTGTGCCCAAGCGTGCCGTGTTGGTGATCGAGACGCCGCACGCTGTTTGACATGGACGCACTTGCCCCGTGATGGTGTAGATCACGCGCCCGCCCACCGGAATAGTGGCAATCGTCTCGTTGATGTTGGCGTTTGTGCCTGCTGCATTCGGGCATAGCCCTGCTGGTGCAGACGAACACGTCCAGCTAATCGTGGCAGGATCAAAGCCTTCGGGGTTGAGTGTGGGCACATCGTCAAGGAACTGGACATTGTTTTGCACCACACCCGTGTTGTTAAAGATATTGACCGTGTAGGTTGTCGTGCTGCCCACGAGTATCGCGTTCAAGCCATCATCTTTGGTGATGATTAAGCCGGTCGGTGGCGTGAAGCCAAAGTCCACCGTCATGTTCGCGCGGATATCGACTGTGCCTTGCCCACCTGTGCCGATGTCCGTTTCGCCAGTGGGTTCAGCCGTACCGAGCGTGACCACACCGCTGATGATGCCCGTCCCAGGTATAAAGGTTGTGCCGATGCCGTTGTCGTTGCGGTCTGCATCGTTGTTGGGCAGCAGCTCGTCAGGGGTGCTGCTGTTGTAGTTCAACAAGACACCGCCTGCTTGGAAGTTGACCTCCATAATTTGCACGATGTAATCGCCGGCGGGCAAGTTGTCAAAACGATAATAGCCGCTGGCATCCGTCGTAATGATGTAATCTTGCACGCCTGCTTGGTTCGGGTCATCAACAGGCACACCTGCGCTGCTGAGTAAGCGCACTTGCACGCCGCTGATACCGGGTTCGGTCAGGTCTTGTGTACCGCTGTTGTTAAGGTCAAGGAACACGCGGTTGCCCAAGCTGAACACCTGCGGAGCGGACGAGATCAAGCCGAAGTCGAGCGTGTTGTTGGTTGTACGTCCGGTGGCGTTGTCAACGACAGTGTTCGGACCAGATGGTGTGAGCGTGATCGGCGGACTGATGATGTTCGACGCCGGTCCAGAGACATGCACACCGTTATCGTCGCTGTCTGTGCCATTGTTGGGATCAACGCCCGGCGGGGTTTCAAACGGGTTGCCCGCGCCGCCTGTGCTGCTGGTGAAGCCCGTTAGCACGCCTGTGAAGTTGCTGGCGGGGATACGCACGATGTACTCGCCTGCTGCCAGACCAGGAAAGCTGTACAGACCACCATTAATAGTGAGTGTCGTTGCCAGTGGCGCGCCATTCAGGTTGCCACCCACGGGGAACAACTCGACCAACACGCCGTCCAAGCCCGCTTCCGTGCCGCTCACCACGCCATTGTTGTCCGCGTCGAACCACACGAGATTGCCAAGCGCCATCGTATAGAAGCCGAAATCGACTGTCGTGTTCGAGCGGTTGTTAGGGGTGCTGTCCGCGAATGTCGCTGAAGTCGGGTCGCTTTCCGTTGTTGGCTCAACCGTGCCGGGACCAAGCGTGATCGCGCTGCTGGCGACAAAAGCACTCGCCGTGCCAAGCGTGCCGGTGGTTGTGCCGTTGTCTTCGCTATCAATATCGTTGTCCGGGTCAGGTGCGGCGGTTTCGGTCAGCGTGCCGTTGGCGGGGTTTCGTGTGGTCGCACTGCTGTAGTAGCCAAAGAGCGGGTCGCCCGCATTGTCAAAATTGCTGCCGGGGATAACCACAATGTAATCGGCAGCCGCCAAGCCCGTGAACAAGTAATAGCCTGCTGCATCGGTTGTCACGAAATTGATAAGCGTGTCTGTGCCCGCTGTATAGACACCGTTCGTATCACTGTCTCGATATAGTTCAACGCGCACGCTGGCGATACCCGTTTCACCGCCATCAAGGGTGCTGTTGTTATTGGTATCGAACCAGACACGATTGCCGACACTGTACGAGGTCGTGAAGCCAAAATCAACCGTCATGTTGGCGCGATCATCGGCTGCGCCCTGTCCGCTGGCAGCAAGGTCAGTTTCGCCAGTGGGTTCAGTGGGTGTCGGACCGAGCGTGACTATGCCGGAGCGGATCGCGCCCGCCACAAATGTATCCAGCCCATTATCATTGCTGTCTCCATCGTTGTTGGGGTTCGCCTCTTGCCCTGCGCCGCTGCTGCTTGCCAGCCCAACCAGCGGTTGCCCTGCGGTGAAGTTCGTGGCGGCGATTTCGATGATGTAATTGCCTGCCGCGAGGTTGTCAAAACGGTAGTACCCCTGCGCATCCGTGGTCGTGCTGCCCACAATCGTCGTGCCTGTGCCATCAAGCAAACGCACGGTGACATTGGCAATGCCGGGTGTGCCGCCGTCTGCGCCATTGATCGTCCCGCTGTTATCAGTGTCGAACCACACACGGTTACCCAAGCTAAACACAGCAGTAGGCGCGGCAAAGCCAAAGTCCACCGTCATATTGGCGCGGTCATCGACAGTGCCTTGCCCGGATGCAGACAAATCTGTTTCACCCGTCGGCTCACTGTTGCCCGGACCAAGCGCCACCAAACCGCTGCGTACCGCACTGCCGGGTGGAGCGTCGATGCCGTTGTCGTCGCGGTCAACATCGCTGTTCGGGTCCGCGTTTGTCACCGCGCTGCTTAACAAGCCGTTTAACGGCTGGCTGACCGCGAAGTTGCCCGCAGGGATTTCGACGATGTAATTGGCGGCTGTCAAGTTATCGAAGCGGTAGTAACCGTTGGCGTCGGTCGTGGTGGTTGCCAGCACGAGCGTGCCGCTGTTATCGAGCAGGTTGACGATCACGCCAACCATACCAAATTCGCCGCCGTCTTGAATGCCGTTGTTCGCCACGCCGCCACCTGTGCCATCATCCAACCATACACGGTTGCCCAGACTGTAGGTGTTGGTGGGCGTGTTAAAGCCAAAGTCTACGGTCATATTGGCGCGGTTGTCGGGCGCGCCTTGTCCGCTGGCGGCGAGGTCGGTTTCGCCTGTAGGCTCGCTGGGTGTCGGACCCAGTGTGACCTGACCCGAACGAATCGCGCCCGCGACGGGTACGTCGATACCGTTGTCATCACGATCAACGTCGCTGTTCGGGTTGGCGTTTGTCACGGGGCTGCTCACCAAGCCGTTGAGCGCGCCGCCCACACCAAAGTTGCTCGCGGCGATTTCGACAATGTAGGTGGCGGGGACAAGGTTGTCAAAACGATAGTAGCCATTGGCGTCGGTGGTGGTGGTTGCCAGCACGGTTGTGCCTGTGCTGTCGAGCAGGCGCACCGTCACATTGCCAAGCCCTAGCTCGCCCCCATTCTGGATGCCGTCGTTGGGGGTGCCGCCGCCAACGCCGTCATCGCGCCAGACACGATTGCCCAAACTGAACGAGTCCACAAAGCCAAAGTCCACCGTCATGTTGGCGCGGTTGTCGGGTGCGCCTTGCCCTGTGGCAGACAGATCTGTTTCGTTGATCGGTTCAGATGTGCCGGGACCAAGCGTCACCACACCGGAACGGATCGCGCCCGCGACGGGAGTGTCCAAGCCGTTGTCGTTCATATCCACATCACTGTCAGGCGTGGCTTCTTGGAATGCGCCTGTGCTGGTGGTGGTGCCTGCCAGCGGTTGCCCAGCAGTGAAGTTGCTCGCCGCGACTTCTACACGATATGTACCGGCGGGCAGATTGTCAAAGCGATAGTAGCCGTTGGCGTCGGTCGTGGTCGTGCCGACAATGCTTGTACCCGCGCCGTTGAGCAGGTTCAAGGTGACGTTGGCAATGCCGAGTTCCCCCGCGTCCATACGCCCGTTGTTCGTGTTAGCGCCCGTGCCGTTGTCACGCCACACGCGGTTACCCAGACTATAAACATTGACAGGGGTCGTAAAGCCAAAGTCTACCGTCATGTTAGCTTGATTATCGACCGCGCCTTGCCCTGTAGCAGACAAATCTGTCTCACCTGTTGGCTCAGATCCGCCTGGACCCAAGGTGACTGTGCCAGAACGAATCGTGCCCGCCACAGGCAAATCTAACCCATTATCGTTGCGATCAATGTTGCTGTTGGGGTTGGTTTCCTGTCCAAGCCCGCTGCTGCTAATCAGGTTGAACAGCGGCGCGGTGGCGATGAAGTTGCTGGCGGCAACCTCCACCACATAATCGCCCGCGGGCAAGTTGTCAAAGCGGTAGTAGCCGCTGGCATCAGTGGTCGTTGTCGCAATGATAGCGCCACCTGCGTTCAACAGGTTCACCGTAACGGCGTTTATGCCCGGTATAGGTCCGTCAAATGCGTTGATTGTGCCGTCGTTATCGGCGTCAAACCATACCCGATTGCCCAAGCTGTACGTTGTCGTCGGCGTGTTAAAGCCAAAGTCCACCGTCATGTTGGCACGAATATTGACCGCTCCCTGCCCACTTGGCGCGAGGTCAGTTTCGGTAGTGGGTTCGCTGTCACCGGGACCGAGTGTGACCGTGCCGGAGCGGATTGAACCTGCAAACGGCGCATCCAAGCCGTTGTCGTTGCTGTCGCCATCGGTGTTGGGGTTGGCTTCTTGCCCCACGCCTGTGCTGCTTGCTAAGCCATTGAGCGGCTGCCCAACACCGAAACTGGACGCCGCTACTTCCACGATGTAATTGCCCGCGGGCAGATTGTCAAAGCGGTAGTAGCCGCCATTGGCGGTGGTGGTCGTGAACAGGATCGTTGTGCCTGTGTTGTCCAGCAGGCGCACCGTGACGCCATCAACACCCGCTTCAATACCGTTGATCGTGCCGCTGTTATCGGTGTCAATCCACACACGGTTGCCGAGACTGTATGCGCCCGGCACAAAACCGAAGTCCACCGTCATGTTGGCTTGTGCGTCTGGCGCGCCTTGCCCAGTGGGGGCATTCTCGCCCAGCGGCTCACCGGGCAGCGGACCCAATGTGACAACGCCGGACTGGATGGCACCCGCGACAGGTGTATCCAAACCGTTGTCGTTGCTGTCGCCGTCGGTGTTGGGGTTGGCTTCTTGTCCCGCGCCCGTGCTGCTGGTGAAGTTTGCCAACGTGCCGCCCGCTGTAAAGTTGCTGGCGACGATTTCGACAATATAGTTGCCGGGCAGCAGATTATCGAAGCGGTAGTAACCCTGTGGCGTGGTGGTAACGATGTAATCCTGGGTGCCCGCGATATTGGGGTTGTCGGCTGGCGTGCCTGCGCCCGTCAGCAGGCGCACGACGACGGCATTGATACCTGCCTCGCCACCGTTTTGGATACCGTCATTGAAGATGCCGCCGCCTGTCGCATCATCACGCCAGACGCGATTGCCGAGGCTGTAGAGGCGCACGAAGCCAAAATCGACGGTCATGTTTGCCCACGCATCCAGCGCACCCTGTCCGGGGAAGCCACCTGTTGTGGGAACATCCGTCTCAGTGGCGGGTGCTAACGGCTCGTTGAAGTTTGGACCAAGCGTGACCACGCCGGAACGCACAGCGGCAGCGGGCAAGGCGTCAATGCCGTTGTCGTTATTGTCCACGTTGGCATCGGGGTCGGGTTCTGCGCCCGCGCTGCTGCCGAAGCTGTTGAGCGGCTGCCCAACATTGAAGTTCGCCGCAATGATTTCAACGATGTAGTCCCCTGCGGGCAAGCTGTCAAAGCGATAGTAACCATTGGCGTCAGTGGTGACGATATAAGGCTGTACGCCGGGAATGCTGGGGTTATCAACAGGATTGTTGGCGCTGTCAAAGAGCTGCACCTGCACACCCGTGATACCAAGCTCGCCGCCGTTAATCAGCCCATCGTTGGATATGCCGCCGCCTGTGCCATCGTCCAGCCACACACGGTTGCCAAGACTGAAGCGCGGCACGAAGCCGAAATCCACCGTCATATTGGCGCGGGTGTCAATGGTTGGACCTTGCCCCGTCGCAGAGAGATCTGTCTCGCTCGCAGGTTCAACATTGCCCGTACCCAATGTGACTGTGCTGGAGCGAATCGCCCCCAACACAGGGGTATCCAAGCCATTGTCATTGCTGTCTACGTTGAGGTTCGGATCGGTTTCTTGCGCCGCGCCTGTGCTGCTGACAGCGGCAAATAATGTGCCCCCTGCCGCAAAGTTTGATGCAGCGATTTCCACGACATAATCGCCCGCTGGCAGGTTGTCGAAGCGGTAATAGCCTGTGGCATCGGTCGTAGCGGTGTAGGCTTGTGTGCCTGTTAAGTTCGGGTTATCAATCGGGTTGCCGGCGGTGTCAAGCAGGTTGACGATGACGCCTGCTACGCCGGGGGCACCCCCGTCTGCGCCGTTGATGTTGCCACTATTATCAACATCAATCCACACACGATTGCCCAATGTGTAAGCGGGGTAGAAGCCGAAATCGGTGGTCATGTTGGCGCGCGCATCGGGGTTGGGTCCCTGCCCGCTGGCAGACAAATCCGTCTCACCAGTGGGTTCACTGTTGCCTGTGCCAAGCGTGACCGTGCCCGAACGAATAGCACCTGCCACGGGTGTGTCTAAGCCGTTGTCGTCGCTGTCTGTGCCGGGTGCGATGGCGTTGGGGTCTGCAAGTTGGTTTGCGCCGGTGCTGTTGGCAAAGCCGAATAGGGGGTTGCCCACATTGAAGTTTGCGGCGGCGATCTCTACCATATAATCGCCCGCGGGCAGATTGTCAAAGCGGTAGTAACCGTTGACGTCTGTCGTGGCGGTATAGGCTTGCGTGCCTGTCAAATTGGGGTTATCGACTGCTGCGCCTGCTGTCGTCAGCAGGTTGACCACGACGTTGGCAATGCCCGGTGCGCCTATTTCTGCGCCATCTTTGTGTCCGGAGTTATTGTCATCAAACCAGACGATGTTGCCCAAACTGTAGCCATCGTAGAAGCCGAAATCCACCGTCATGTTGGCGCGGTTGTTCGCGCCAGGACCCTGCCCGCTGGCAGACAAATCAGTTTCGGTCACTGGCTCAGAGCCGCCGGGACCCAGCGTAACTGTGCCGGAGCGGATCGCGCCCGCCACAGGGGTATCGATGCCGTTGTCATTGCTATCGCCGTCCGTATTGGGGTTGGCTTCTTGCCCGGCGCCCGTGCTGCTGGCGCGCCCGTTTAGCGGATTGCCCACGTTAAAGTTTGTGGCTTCGATTTCGACCACATAACTGCCGGCGGGCAGCCCATCGAAGCGATAGTAACCTGTCGCGTCCGTAGTCACTACATAAGGTTGAACGCCCGCTGTGTTGGGGTCATTGATCGGATTGCCCAGCGTATCCAGTAAGCGCACAGTCACGCCTGCGATACCCGGTGTGCCGCCGTCTGCCCCGTTGATCGTGCCGCTGTTATCGGTGTCGAGCCAAACGCGATTACCGAGATTATACGGCGGCGCGACAAAACCAAAGTCCATCGTCAGGTTGCTGTCGGCGTCGGCTTCGCCAAAGCGCCCACGCAAGTTCGCGCCATAAGCTGTAGTGTTAGGGGGCGTGTTCGTGGGGATGTCGCTTTCGGCGGCGGGTGTCAACGGCTGCGTGCCATAGCGCAGACTAAGGGTGTTGCCGCGTATGCCGTTGGTGGCGAAATTCACATCGTCAATACCATTGTCGTTGACATCCGTAGTGATGTCGGCGGTATTGCCTGTGCTGCTCTCTAAACCATTGAGCGGCTGCCCTGCGCCAAAGTTGCCCGCGTTGATACCCACCTGATAGTTGCCCGGTTCTAAGCCGTCGAACAGGTAATAACCGTTAGCGTCGGTGGTGGTGGTACGGATCGCCGCATTTTCACCCGCGTCGAGGAAGTCGCCATCGTCGTTGCTGTCAAAGAACAGACTAAGCGCAACATTAGCGATACCCGCTTCGATGCCGTTCTGGATGCCGTCGTTGTAGTTGTCGAGGTCTGTGCCTGCCACCACCGCGCCATTATCTAACCAGACGCGATTGCCGATGCTCAACGGCGGGATGAAGCCAAAGTCTACCGTAATGTTGCTGTTGTCGTCATCTTCGCCAAAACGCCCAATCGAGGCAGGCCCATCCCAGCCAGTCGGGTTGTTGGTAGCATTTGCGGGCGCGCCCGGATCGACTTGACCGCTGAGGTCGGTTTCCCCTGTTGGCTCAGGCGTGCCAAGCGTCAGCACGATCACACCGCTGCGCACGCCTGTCGCAGCGGGATTGGGGACATTGATGCCGTTGTCGTCCCTGTCCATACTTGGGGTGGCAGGGTTGCCTACTACACCCGTTGTTTCCGTGCCAGTGGGTTGGCTGCTGTGCAAGCCGCGCAGGACACCTGTGGTCACATCAAAGTTGCTTGCAGGAATGACCACGAAGTAGTTACCGGGATCAAGCTGGTCGAAAAGATAGTAGCCCCCCACATCGGTGATGTCGGTGCGCATGAGTTCGACAGGGTCGGGCTGATTATTGGCATTGCCATCGCGGTACAGCTCAACGGTGACGCCCGCAACAGGCGGTTCTGTGCCGTCCATGATGCCGTTGTTGAGGCCGCCGCCGCCCGCGCCGTTGTCAAACCAGACACGGTTGCCAATGCTAAACAGATCAACTTGACTGAAGAAGCCAAAGTCGAACGTTAAATCGCTGTCATTGTCCTGCTCACCATTTACGCCGCGCCCAAACGGACCGTCACGTGTAGCGGGCACAGCGGGCGGGGGCACAATCGTCGAGAGGTTCGTCTCATTGGTGACTTCAGTGTTCGCCACCAGTGTAAACGAAGCGCTAAACACTTCTTGCCCAGCTATCGCCGGGTCAATGCCGTTGTCGTCACTGTCTGTCGTGCCCGCAGGCGGGTTGACATATGCTAGGGCAGGGACGGGACCGGTGCTGCTGCGTAAGTTAAACAGCGGCTGTCCCGCGCCAAAATTGCTGGCGGGAATGCCAATGACGTAGCGGTTTATCCCGTCGGGGATGATGTTACTAAAGAGGTAGAAGCCGTTAGCGTCCGTTACCGTTGTGGCAATCGCCGCGCCATCGGGAATGCTGTTGTTGTCATAGTCCTGATACAGGTTGACCACTACGTTGGCGATACCGGGGTTCACATCGTCAGGAGGGTTAATCGTGCCGCTGTTGTCGGCATCGCGCCAGACGCGGTTGCCCACGCTCAAGCGCTCAGGAATGGTGATGCCGACTTTACGTGGCTCAGAGGCAACAAGGTTGCGTGTCGCGCCGATCAAGTCAAGGTAAGAACCAGTATGCGAGAAGGAATTCCACGCGATCTCTAGCGACTGCGGATCGTTGGCAGTTAGTGTACCCAGCGCGGGCACATCGGCAGGGATGTACATTGGCACGCCGAAGCGAACTTCGTTGATGCCAGCGGTGGGGGGAATGGAAGATGAGTTCAGGCGGATGCGGAAAGCGCGCGCTGTTGTAGAAAATACCGTTGTCCACGCATTGCTACAGCCGCCCGGGAACAGTGAACCAGTCGGTTGGTTAAAGACTTCTGGACGACACGGGTTGTTGCTGGCGTTGTATTCAATTGTGAAGTTGGCTGCCGTTAACCCGGCGGGACCACTGATGAATTGCACGGGTCCACGCAAAGCGGGTTGAAACTCCGATAGCCGCGCGGTGGTCGAGAGCGTGCCGCCTGAGCCGTTGTCGCCAGAGAAGGGTAGAATGTCATACAGCACGTATTGGCTAAGCGGCACGTTGCCATCATTAAAGATGCGCAAGTTATACTCAAAGTCGTCGAGGGTGGTCGAGAGTGGCGGCGGGGTAAGCTGCCCACTGCTTAACGCCCCTTCGGGAAAGGCTTGCGAGATACAGGGGAAGCGGGTGAACGGATTGACGCTGCCCGCCAAGCCCGTGATACCGCCATTCGGACACGTCGGGTCGGGTAGGAAGGTAGTGCTGTTCAAGAAGATCGGCTGGCTGGCATCGGTGCTGCGGATCCACTTTTCGCCACGCAGCGCCGCCGAACGCTCAACCACGTAGTTATCGGGATTTCGACATACCGGCTCCGTGGTGTTGCCATCGCCATCAAGGTCTGCGCCATCGGTCAGTGTCGAGCCCACCTCGCACACTACGTCAATCGAGTCGGTCGCCACCTGCAAATCATTGGTATATGTCCCTTCGCTTTGCCCAGCAGGCACACGCGCGAAGAACTCCACCGTCAAGAAACGGCTGCCCAGCACAAGCGAGTTGATAGTGAGCGCGGGCGTGGGGTTGTTCCACTCCCATGTCAGATTAGCGCCTGATTGGGTGAAGGTTGGTTGTTGGGCGGCGGGCAAGTTTGCGCCGTCTAACTGTGCCGTGCCGTTACGCACAAAGATGAGTCCAGCAGGCAGAATATCGCGGATTGTGGGGTTAATCAGCGGCGCAGAGGAGCGCTCAGTTATCTCTACAGTGATGGTGTAGCGCACTGTGTCGCCCGCGAGAATCGTCGCATCGGGAACGAAGGTTAAAATGCTAGGGTCGTCCAATGGCTCATAGCCTGCGCCGGGCGTCTCCCCTTTTGAGGTGCGCAAACTGACAAAATTACCCTGAATAGTCACCCCTTCAATATTGCACGGGTCCGTGGTGGGTGTGCCGCTGCTGTTGGTGCGTGTCACCTGCAAGCAGTTGTTGTAGGTTGTGCCTGCGACGGCGGCGGGCAGCACTGCGCCTGAGGGTGGGTCCGCGACGGCAGGCGTGGCGCGCGGGATGAAGCGGATTTGCGGCGCATTGGCGAATGCCCACGTATAAGGCAGCCCTACATTTTCAAAGAACGGCGCACCAATCGGATCATCATATTCAAAGCGCCAGCGCACATTGGTGACGTTGGTGACAGGCGCGGTATAGGTCGCGTTCGTGTCGAAGCTCACCGGCTGACCGGGAAACGCCGTCCATGTGCTGCCGTTGTTGGTCGAATATTCCACGAACGCGCGCACATTGTTGAACGCTGCGCCCCATGTACCGCTCGTCACTTCTGTAATCTGGAGCTGCGGCGGCATGTTATCGATCAAGATCAAGTTGTTCGATGGAAAGTTGGTGTTTGCTGTGCTGAGGTTAAGTGTAAAGCGTCCTGTGCCTGTGATGGCTATCGGGTCGCCCACATCGTCTTTGCTGTAGTTGGGTGTTTCGCTGATGGGGTCAATCGGGTGATTGATTGGCGTCGTGCCAATGCCAATCGGACCGACCAGGTTATTATTTGAATCGATATAACTGCCGTTCGCGGCGGCGGTGTTGGTGACGGTGCTAACCCCAGCGGTAAAGGTTGTCGATGGATAGCGCACCGTGACATAACGGTTGATGCATGTTGCCGCTGTAACAGGGTCAAGCGTCACATTACCAATATTCCATGTCACGACACCGCCCGCTTGCGTCCCGCCATCGCTTGCCGAGACAAAGACTGCCCCAGCGGGCAGCGTGTCGGTCATCACCACGCCTGTGAGGCTGACATTGCCGATAGGCGATATTGGGCACAGCGACACTTGATACGTGACATCCGTATCGACGGTAGGGTTGATCGACGGGCGAAAGAGCGTTTTGACCATGTTCCACTGTTCTGTGGCAGGGTCAACGGTTACAGGGGGCGCATTGGCAGTCACCGGCAGCAGGAACCCCCCCGGTCCGGGTGGATCAACACGCCCACTAATCGTATTGTTCAACACTGTCGGCAGCGGACGCAGGTCATAATTGACACGTACCGCGATCACCGCGTCAAACTGCGTGCCATCAAGGAAGTTATTATCATTCTTCGTGATGGTGACGGTGCCAGTGGGACCTTCCACAATCGTGAAGCCACTCGGAACAGCAGATTGTGGCGGGGGCAGATAAGTTAAGCCCGCTGGCAGCACATCTCGAAGCTCCAGCGCACCGCACGGTCCAGTCAGGCTGCTGCATTCAAAGTTGATGCGGTAAAAGAGTACTTCACCGGTTTGAACGTTGGTCGGGTTGCCGTCAATTGTCTTAGTAAGCTGAATCGGGCTTAACTGGGCATAAACAGGAGTACTGAGCGCCAGCAAAAGTACCACAACGCTAGACAAAATCCACAGCGTGCGCAAACGCGAGGCAATTGAAAAGGATCGTAATAAAAGCATAGCTGTCAGCCTCATGACGCTACACATTATGCCTGCGTGCTTACCGTCCCCCGACCTCCTATTGCCTATAGCTACTCAATGCGGCAGCCAATTTCACATTAAACCCCAGACTGTGCCTTTTGAAACCTGTGAGCGGGTTCAGCACTCGCTTTGGAAGATTCCAACTTCGTCGAACAGCCTTCAGTTTTGTTCATGGTGTGCGTTACTCGAAAAGATAAACGAGCAGTGACTCTGTCACACAATGCCGATAAGACCCCACATCTCATCACATGTAGGCACACACAAGCGTGCTGCTTTGCAAACAACAGGCGATCAAAACACCCAAGACATAAAGTGAGCAAAAACACAACTTATAAACTGAATTATAACCTGTGTTTTGAGACACCAAAAATTAAGATTTAGTGTTCGCCCACAAACGCCGCCAGAGCGAGCCAGGCAACAGCGACAGCGAGCAGCGCAGCGCTGAACTGGAGCGGATGGTGGGGCGATTGACGATGGAGAACGAGATCTTAAAAAAGGCCGAGCACTGGCTGAGTACCAACCGGAAGCGAAGCAGACAATGATCGATCAGTTGAAGGCTGAGTATCCGGTAACCCAACTCTGCCGCGTCCTGGACTGCCCACGCAGCAGCGACTATGACCGCCCGCAGGCGCATGACGAGCAGATCCTGCTGGCAGCGATTGAGACCATTCTGATGAAATGGCCGTTTTACGGCTATCGGCGGCTGCTCGCGCAGCTACGACGGGAAGGCATCACCGTCGGCGAACGGGTCGTGCGGCGCATCTTGCGTGAATTGGGCGTGAGCCACAGCGTGGGCAAAGTGCGGGTGCGCACCACCGACAGCAACCACGCCCATCTGCGCTATCCCAACCGCATCAAAGGGTTGGACATCACCCGCCCGGATCAGGTCTGGGTGGCCGACATCACCTACATCCGACTGGTCACCCGCTTCATGTATCTGGCCGTTATTCTCGATGCGTATACGCGCGCGATGCGCGGCTGGCATCTGAGCCGCAGCCTGGCGCAGGATTTGACCGTGACGGCACTGCACAACGCGCTCGAACACGGCACACCCTTCATCTTCCATTCCGATCAGGGGTCACAGTATGCCTGCTGGCTGCACACCGAAGTGCTGCTGAACGCGGGCATCCACATCAGCATGAGTGACACGGGCGAACCGACCCAGAACGGGCTGGTCGAGCGCTTCATGCGTACGGTGAAGGAAGAACACGTCGATTATGCTGACTATCGCGAGTTCGACGATGCCTTTCGGCAGTTGGAACGCTGGTTGGAGGTGGAATATATGACGGAGCGGGTGCATTCGGCGCTGGACTATCTCACGCCAGCGGAATTCGAGACGGCTGCGCTGGCGCAGTGGCAGCCTCTCTTATACAACGGCTAAATCTGTCCGGTTTTCCGACCGCACTACAATCTCCGCCGCTCCTTAACCCATATGTTCGCATTGGCTGCCAGTAAGCTGGGGAGGCTGGATTCGAACCAACGAATGGTGGATCCAAAGTCCACTGCCTTACCACTTGGCGACTCCCCACTGTGCGCAGTAGATTATACCAAAATCGGCGGGGAATCGTAAAGCCCGTTGTCGCCATTTCGAGTATAATCGAGAACGAAATTATGTTTAGGCGGAAAAGGACTCCCCTATGCGGCGTTTTCTTTCATCCCCGCAAACCTGGCTGCTGGCCGCGCTGCTGGCGCTGTTCGTGCTGGCGAGCTATGCCTCGTGGGCGGCGCCCGCGCAGCAGGCCTCGCTGTTCGAGCGCGATCTGCTCGACACGCGCAACGATCTGGAATTTCTCGCCAGCCAGATTCTCGGCGTCGGCCAGCGCCCGCCCAACTGGACGAGCAACAGCGATCTCGCCTCGCCTACTGCCCTGGTCGATTTATGGTTCGATAACGAACTGCTGGCCGACGCGCAGTTCGGCGCCGGCACACGACCCGAAGACTGGATCGGCGCGACCACCCGCAACCCACAGCTTCTGCTGCGCAATATCCGCCACGACCTCGAACTCACGGCCAGCGCTTTTTATCAGGAAGGCGACAGCCGCCCGCAGGAATGGCGCGGTTCGGCGCTGATTATCCGCTGCTCGCGTTCCCTGCAAAATCTATGGCTCATGCTCGGCCAGTTCTACAACACGCGCCCCGCGACGCCCGAATCGGCGCTCGATTACTGCCGCGCGCTGGAACAGGAAGCCGACGCTGCTGTCGCCAACGCCATTTTCGGCGCCGACGAGCCTCAGCCCGCGTTCCGCGATCTCATCTGGGCGATTCGCGGCGATCTGGAACGCCTGGCCGATGAGCGGCTCGGCCTGAACAACCGGCCTTCCTCGTGGATCGGCAATCGCGACATCGAATCGCCGACACTCGCCAGCGACATCTATTTTGACCTCGAAACGCTGGCCGATGCGCTGCTGGGGCTGGATGAGCGCCCCGAAAACTGGATTGGCTTCATCAATAATTCGCTCTACATCGCCAATCGTAATCTGCGCCACGACATCGAACTGCTCGCCAATGCCACCCAGCCCGGCGGCACACGCCCCAACGGCTGGCAGGGCACCGACCCGCTCATGCAGTGTACGCCTGACCAGCAAAATCTGATTCGCGTTGCCCAGATTCAGTACAGCAACATCGT
The DNA here is from genome assembly GCA_013388745.1 of Chloroflexota bacterium. Lineage (GTDB taxonomy): Bacteria > Chloroflexota > Anaerolineae > Aggregatilineales > Phototrophicaceae > JACAER01. The sequence continues at coordinate 102,936 of JACAER010000050.1, read as the reverse complement.
GCTGCCGGGCGCGTCGCCCGATTTCTGCCGGCAGGCCGCCGCTGCCGCCAACAACGTCGTCGAAAACCCGCCCGTGCTGGATGTAGCCAGCGCAACGGCAGAAGGCGAATCGCGCTTTCTGGCCGAATCGCAGTATGCGTTTGCCTATCTCGACGCGGCGGCCTTGCAGTATATGGGTGTGATGCCCTTCGGCACAATCTTCCGTGCCTGGTATCGCAATTTCGGCGAATCGACCATGATGTTCGTCAGCGGCGAGGATTTCGCCGTCTACATTGACCGCCGCTGGACAAGCATGACACAGGAAACGTTCGAACAGCTTCCGTCGCTGGAAGGCGTGCGCCCGCTGACCTTCTGCGACGCCGCCTGGTGCAACGGCCCCGGCCCGACACCGACGCCTACCGGCTCTGGCCCGCTGGAACAACTGGTGTTCGCCAGCACGCCGCTGGCAACCATCCCCAGCGAAGCGGACATCAGCAGCCAACTCACGCGCGTCTCGTGGAATTACATCCGCGTGACCTATCTGCTCGATAACCCCACCACCAACACGGCGCAGGTCGCGCTTGAAATCTGCGCCGAGCCGGCACAGATCGCCTGCGAGCCGGTGACGCGCGTCTTTAACAACAATACCGGCGTGGAAGTCACCGCTATTTCACAGTTTAACGGCCTGAACGTCTATGAGTTCGCCTACGGCTACACGACCAACGTAGTGATTCAGGGCGAAACCTATTTCTCGCCAGACATCTGGATCAGCGACCCGACTATTCGTTAACGCCCGCGCATCAAAAATCCCCGTGACATATGCAGTCACGGGGATTATTTTTTCATAGAACAGGATGGGGGCGTTCGTGTTTTCACGCGCCAGATAACCGCCGTCTACCGGGAAATACGCGCCAGAACAGAACGAGGCGCGGCTGGAGCACAGCCACACCGCCAGTTCCCCGACTTCTTCCGGTTTGCCCATACGCCCGATCAGATGCGCACCGCTTCCACTTCTGCCGCTTTGCTGACGCTAAATCCGCGCCACCGTCTCCTGGCCGGCCTCCGTCGCGTTCACATCTGAAACGACGATTTTCGCCCCTTCGCGCGCGAAAATCCACGCACATTCCCGCCCGCTACCGCTGCCCGAACCCGTGACTCAGGCCGCCTGACCGTCGTGCGCTAACATACGGCGCGCCTCTCTCTTCGTTCCGGCCGCGATTCCGGCTATAATCAGCAGGAATAACTGTTGCCGGACAAAGGCTATGAAGAAAAAAGTACAACTGGAGCGCGCTCCCACCGAAATCATCATTCCCGACCCGACCAGCGATTTGACCTTCAATCTGCTCGAATCGCTGCCGGGGCGCGCCAGCAGCCGCCACACCCACCGCGCTTATTTTCGCTGGATTGATCAATATCTGGTTGAAATGATCGGTTTCGAGCCGACCAGCGGCGCGAAACGGCTGCGACGTATGGAAGCGCTGCCGCTCAAGCGTGTTGTTGATGGGCTGGGGCCGATCCAACTACGCGCCTGGTTGGGCAAGCTTTCGGCGCAGGGCAACGGTAAGCAGGGCATCGGCCAGGCGCGTTCCGCCATTCTGACGCTGGCGAGCCTGCTTTCAGAGGCCGGTTGGCTGCCTGATCACATCAGCGCCGGCATGAGCAACGTGCGCCCGCCGCGCGCCGAAGAAGGCCAGCGTCCTGGTCGCTGGCTGGCGACGGAACAGATCAAAATGCTGATGGAAGCCGCGCCGTTGATTTCGACCTCGCGCAGCGGCGCGCTGCGCAACAAAGTTGTGCTCACGACCCTGTGTACGATGGCGCTGCGCCGCGAAGAACTGGCTAACGCCGCCTGGGGCGATCTGAGCATTCAGAACAATCGCTTCGTGCTGCGTGTGCATGGCAAAGGCCGCAAATACGCGCAGATCGACGTGCCGCGCCCGGTGCTGCGCACGCTCGACGAGTGGCGACGGATTGTCGCCCCCGGTATGGCGCAGCCGCCGCCGGAAACGCCCATCGTCCGCCGCATCTACAAAGGCAAAATCGGGCGTATCAGCGATCAACCGCTTTCCGCCGATGGTATCTGGTTTATCGTCAAAGAAGCCGCCGCCTACGCCCAGATCGGCCATGTCGCGCCGCATGACCTGCGCCGTTCAGTGGCCGGCGCGCTGCAAGAGGCCGGCACCGCTATCGACACCATCAGCCGCCTGCTGCGCCACAGCAATGTCGCCGTCACCGAACGTTATCTGAGCCGCCTGCCGCAGCGCAACGAAGGCGCGGTGCTGATGAGCGGCGTACTGGGCCTGGAAAGCGAAGACGACGACTGGCCAGGCTTTGAGGAATAGTTAACCGCCCAAAAACGGCAGCGCCAGCAGCACCAGATTCGCCGTGATCTGGCACAACCACGCAGCAGCCAGGCCGTTGCGCTGGCGCACATAGCTGTACATCACGTTCATCATCAGCAGCGTCACGCCGATCACCAGCGCCGGGCCGGGGAAGCGCCCGACATCCAGCAGCGGCAGATACAGCACCCCCGACCACACGCTGCTCAACAGCGCCGCCATCCAGAAGCGGCGTTTTTCTTGCAGCACGCCGCGCAAAAACAGCGTTTCCGCCAGCGGCATCACGAACACTACATAGGCCAGCAGCGTACCCACACTCATATCGGCGAACAACCGACGCACGGTGGAGGCCAGCGCGCTGCTGCCCAACAGCAAAAGCGGCGCGCCCAGAATCAGCCCAAAAACGACACCCCACACCAGATTTTCCGGTTTTTCCTGCGCGATGCGCGTGCCGCTGCCCAGCAGCCACGCCAGCACGCCAAACCCCGCCATCGCCGCCCACACCAGCGTATAGCGCAGATCCGCCTGCTGCGGCAGCAGCGGTGTCAGCCCGATACTCAGTGCGATAGCGATCAACAGCCCGAACAGCGGGTCGGCGCTTTCGCTGCGATACGGCGTGCGCTCCTGTTTGGCCGCCCGTTGGCGCGGCACATACGGCGTATACTCGGCGTCGCTGACATCGCCGTTGGCGGGGGGTTGAGGCTCTTCCGGTGGATACATCGTCTACTGCGCCAGCAGCGCGCGTATAGCTTGCAGCACGCAGTCCACCCGTTCGCGCGTAATCCAGTAGTGAGTCACCGCGCGGAAGGTGCCGCCGTACAGCGGGCGCAGATAAATGTTGTACTCGGTCTTCAGGCGTTCGGCCAGCGTGTCGGCGTTGATCGGCGCATCCGGCGTCAGATCGAAGAACATCATATTGGTTTGCACGCGCGCCGCGTCAATGCGCACACCGGGAATATCCGCCAGCCCTTCCGCCAGCCGCCGCGCATTAGCATGGTCTTGCGGCAGCCGGTAGATCATCTCGCGGATCGAAATCAGTCCCGCCGCCGCTAGAATGCCCGCCTGGCGCATGCCGCCGCCCAACATTTTGCGCGTGCGCCGCGCTTCGTCGATAAACGCGCGTGTGCCCACGACCAGCGACCCCGCCGGCGCACACAGCCCTTTCGACAGGCAGAATGTCACGCTGTCGGCGTCGGCGGCCAGCGCGCGCGCCGTGCCGGGGATGTCGTCGGGCGCCAGCGCCGCGGCAGCGTTGAACAAGCGCGCGCCGTCGATATGCAGTTTGACACCGTAGCGCCGCGCCAGCGCCCCTACCTGCGCGGTGTATTCCACGCTCAGCGCCATCCCGCCTACCGTACCCTGCGTGTTTTCCAGACAGATCAATTTCGTGCGCGGATAATGAATATTCTGCCCGCGAATCGCGTTTTCGATCTGGTCGAGTCGCAGCGTGCCATCGGGCTGCACGTCGAGAATATGTGGATGCACGCTGCCCATACCCGACGCGCTGCCTGCCTCATACCTGAAAGTATGCGCCTCGCGCCCCAGAATCATCTCGTCGCCGCGCCCGCAGTGCGTGAAGATCGACACCAGATTGCCCTGTGTGCCGCTCGTCACAAACAGCGCCGCCTCTTTGCCCAGCAGCGCCGCTGCCTCTGCCTCCAGCAAATTGACTGTCGGGTCTTCGCCATACACATCGTCGCCCACCAGCGCGTTGGCCATCGCCTCGCGCATAGCCGGCGTCGGCCAACTCACCGTATCGCTGCGTAAATCAATCGCTTCCATGGTTGTTTTTGTCCACATTTGTTCATAATGCCTGTGCCGATAGTAGTCTTTGCACAGAAAAATCGCAAGGGAGCGTCTAACGGGCGCGAAATTGGCACAGCAGCGGTATAATGAGCGCGCCAATCGACAACGTGAAGAGGGTGGAGTTTATGTCTGACGATCGTGTTCAGGAACTACGCGCGCAGATCGACGCGGTGAATCTGCAAATTCTGGAACTGTTGAACAAACGCGCGGCGATTGCCGCCGAAATCGGCAAGGTGCAGATGCAGATGGGCGTCTCTTTTTACGACCCCGCGCGCGAAGCCTTTATGCTGCACCAATTGGAAAAACACAACAAAGGCCCGTTTAGCAACGAAACCATCAAAGCCCTCTTCCGCGAAATCTTCCGCGCTTCGATGGCGCTGGAGGAACAGCAGGCCAAAGCCAAGATTCTCGTCCAGCGCAAATCGCCCGACCAGCGCACGGTGATTACCCTGCCCGACGGCACGCAGATCGGCGCGGGCGATTTCACCATCATCACTGGCCCCTGCGCCGTGGAAAGCATCGAGCAGATGGAAGAGACGGCGGCGGCGCTGGCGACACGCGGCGTCAAAATCCTGCGCGGCATGGCCTATAAACCGCGCACCTCGCCCTACGACTTTCAGGGCATGGGCGAGCAGGGGCTGCAAATCGCGCGCCAGGTCGCCAACAAACATGGCATGTTCATCACCAGCGAGATCATGGATCAAAGCCAGATTCCCATGTTCATGGACTACGTGGACATCTTCTGGATCGGCGCGCGCAACATGCAAAACAGCTTCCTGCTGCGCGCGCTCGGCAAGATCAACAAGCCCGTGATTCTCAAACGCGGCTTATCGGCCACGCTGGAAGAATTTTTGTACGCGGCGGAATACATCGTCAGCAGCGGCAACCCCAACGTGATCCTGATCGAGCGTGGCATCCGCACCTTCGAAAAATGGACTCGCAACACGCTCGACATCGGCGGTGTCGCCGTGCTTAAGCTCGAATCGCATCTGCCGGTCGTTGTGGATATTTCGCACTCCGCTGGGCGGCGCGACATCGCCAAACCACTAGCGCGCGTAGCGAAGGCCAGCGGCGCCGACGGCCTGATGGTCGAAGTGCATCCCAATCCGCCCGTCGCGCTCAGCGACGCCAAGCAGCAGTTAACCATCCCGGAATTTCACGCCCTGATGGACGAAATCACCGATCGCGAAACCGCCTTCTAGCCAAGACATCATCGCAGGGGCGAGCCATGGCTCGTCCCCGCCTATTGCCACAGCCTGATTGTTTTTGGCAGCGGGGCGAAATCGGCTCTCAGCGCCCGGTATAATCCCGCAGATACAGGAAATCATGGCCGATAGTGCGGGCACTGAGTTTGGCGATATTGGGCATGGTGCGTTTGTAGTGGTTGATCTTCACCCGCCGCCAGACATCTTCGACAAAGCGGCGGTCAAAGCCTTCGGCCACCACTTCAGCGGCGGTATAACGTTCATCGACCAGCAGATACAAGGCCTGATCGACTTCTTCATAAGTAAAGCCCAGTTCGCCTTCATCCGTCTGGCCGACCCACAGATCGGCGCTGGGGGGTTTGGCGATAATCGGGTCGGGGACTTGTAAGGCGCGCGCCAGTTCGCGCACCTGCGTTTTGTACAGGTCGCCGATGGGTTGCAGCGCAACGCCGCTGTCGCCGTAAATCGTGGAATAACCGAGTAAAAATTCGGTCTTGTTGCTCGTGCCCACCACCAGCCCGCCCCAACTGGCCGACTGATCGTAGAGCACCGTCATCCGCAGCCGCGCCATGATATTGCCTTTACGCAGGTTGCTCATATCGGGAAATTGGTCGATGAGCGCGTCGGCCATGCCGCTGATATTGACAGTGAGCGCCTGTAAGCCCAGAGTCTGAATCACGGCGTCGGCATCAGTCAAACTGTCTGTCGAAGACGTTTTGTAGGGCATACGCACCGCCAGCACGTTGGCCGGCCCCAGGGCTTCTGCCGCCAGATAGGCCGAAAGCGCCGAGTCGATGCCGCCCGAAAGGCCGATCACCGCCCGCGTCATCCCCGCTTTGTGAATCTGGTCGCGGATAAAGCCGGTCAGCACACGGCGCGCCAGATCAGTGTGGATACGCAGTTTGGGACGGATGTCGGTGTGGGTGGCGACAGTCATCGCTTTACCTCAATTAGCTCAGCACCAGTTCAAGAATTTGATGGGGCGGTTCGGCGGCGACGCGCATGTAAATCGATACGCTCTGGCCGTTGGTGCGGCTTTCCGCCTGTACATCGATCTCCAGCGGCGAAAGCTGTTGAATGCTGCGCACGGCCAGCCGGCCAAGCTGTTGGAACAGCGCAACGTGTTCGGCAGCGCGCGCGTCGGGCGACTGCTGCAAGATCGCGAACGGGGAATAGTTTTCGCTGATGAAGCCGCTCATGGCCCTGCGATCACCGCTGTTAAACGTCCCCAAAAAAGTGATAAACAGGCGCCCAGCAGGTGTAAACTGCGGAATCGTCTGGGTAGACATCGCCAAACCTCCCCTGTTGCTGCAAAGAGTGCATTACTCCATCTTAAAACACACTTGCCCCTGTCGGGCATTAACGTCCCGTCACACTTCATTTTTCGTCAGAATGCGCAGCAATTCGCGCTGTACCAGATCGGGGCGTTCGTCGCGCAGCAGCGGTAAACGGCTGCGCGTGCGATGCAGTTGGTTCAGATCAATCTGCTGCCTAATCAGCGTTTCGTCCAGATAATGCCCGTGCGTCAAAAAATCGCCGTCAGGATTCACCACCGACGAGCCGCCCCAGAAGTTCTTGCCGTCCTCGTAGCCCACCCGGTTACAGTGAATGATATACGATGTAAAAATGCTGCCATAGGCCTGATTCACCAGTTCGACCCAGTGCGAAGCCGAAAAAGCGCTCTCTGCGCTCAATCCACGGCTGGGGCTGGCGCTGTGCATCAGAATCAGATCAGCGCCGTCCATCCACAGCAGGTAGGGCGGTGACACATGCCAGAAATCCTCGCAGATCAACATGCCCACGCGCCCGAAGCGCGTATCGAAGGCGCGGATACTTTCGCCGGGATCAAAAAAGCGCGCTTCGTCGAACATCGTATAGGTACACAGGTAAACTTTGTGGTGGATATGCAGGACTTCCCCGCGCGAGACATAGGCGGCGCCGATGTAATAACGCTGGCGCGTGTCCTCATGGACGAAGCCGAACATGATGTCCATATTCTGGCTGGCATCGAGCAGCGCGCGGAACGTGTCGTCGTCGCGCGTCGGACGGATCGCCACTTCGGACAGCAAATCCTGGACTTGATAGCCTGTCAGCGAAAGTTCGGGAAAAATCAGCAGATCGACGCCCACACTGTCGGCCTGGGCGATAAAATCCAGATGTTTGGCTAAATTGGCTTTGACATCGCCGATTTTGGGATAAATCTGCGCCAGCCCCACGGTGATTTTCATGAAAATTCCTTGATACTGTCTGCGAAACGGCTTAATGATAACCCTAAAGCCCGGCGCTGAACAGCAGGTCAGCGCGCGTGCAGCCGCCACAGGCTGAATAGCCAACAGAGCGCATCCAGCCATTGGTCTGCGCGCAGTCCCAGCAGACGCAGCGCATCATCGCCGCGCGCGCAGCCGATCAGCAACAGCCCCATACTGAGCAATGCTATCATAAGCCAGAAGCGGCGGTAAAGAAGCCATGCGCGCCATTGCAGCAGCAGCGCCAGCAGCACCAGCGTCCCCCCGAAAGCCATGCCTGCGCCGTAAGTATTCAAACGCGGCGCCAGCGTGCCCACTTCGTCCGCCGTTTCGACAATCGCCAGCGGCGGATAACCCAGCGCCGAAAGCACTTCCAGGCCGTAAGCGCAGTTGGCCGCCAGGCAGCCGCCCCACGTCAGCAGCGCCAGCAGGCCGACGCACGGCGCGAAAGCATCGAGCACTGGGCGCAGGTCGATACGCGGCGTATACCAGCGCGCCACCAGCGCTGCCCCCGCTAACCCGCCCAGCAGCGCGCCGTGCCAATCCAACCCGCCCGCGTCCAGCCGCAGCGCTTCTTCCACATGATCGACAAAATAAGGCGCGTTGAGCACAACATGCACGATACGCGCCAGCAGCAGCGCCCCCAGCAGCGCGCCAAGCTGGACGTTCAACAGCGCTCCCAACGAAACAGCGCGCTTCTGCCAGCACAACCACGCGCCACTCAAAAGCACAGCCAGCGCCAGAAAAAGTGTATAAGTCGGCAGCGTAAAGCCGAAAATCTCGACAAAAAAGGGCAGACTCATGGGCAAAATCCCCTTTGTTTTTCTTTGTACAGCAGGATTTCAGCGCCAAACACCCACAAAATTGGGGGGCGCGACACTCATGTCGCGCTCATATCGGCGCAACTTGCACATGCTATAATCCGTACAAACAATAGACAAATCACCAACTCAAGGAGTTGCACATCTATGTCTGGAATTACTGCACTTTTGGGCGCGCTGTCGCTGATTGGCTTTCTGGCCTTTCTGGGCGGCATCGGCCTCGTGGTCGTATCGGCCTCGCAAGGCCGTCCCGTGCGCGGCGGCATTTTGCTGGCCGTCATCGGGCTGGTCGTCGGCATTCTGTTCACGGTCGTCAGTCAGGGTATCCTGGTGCTGCAACCGGCGCAGATCGCCGTCATTTTTAATCAGTTGACCGGCGATCTGGAAACCCCGCGTGTTTCCGGTACAAGCATCATCATCCCCGGCATCCAGGTGCCCACCATTTATCCTTTGCAGCAGCAGCAGTACACCATGTCGCGGCAGTCGCGGGAAGGTTCACTTGCGGGCGATGACGCCGTAGACGCGCGTTCGGTGGACGGGCAGGTGGTGCGTCTGGACATCACAGTGATTTTCGCGCTGAACCCGGATACCATCAACGAACTTCACCGCCGCTGGCAAGACCGCTATGTGAACGATTTTATCCGCCCCACTGTGCGCGGCGTTACTCGTGATATTGTCTCCGACTTCCGCGCGGAAGATATTTATGGCACGGGCCGCACTACGATGGAAGAGGATATGGAAACGGCTCTCACCACGCGCTTTGCCGAAGAAGGGATTATCCTGAGCGACCTGCTGGTGCGCGACATCACCTTCTCCGACGAGTTCACCGCCTCGATTGAACGCGCGCAGATCGCCTCACAGGACGCGCAGCAAGCGGAACTGCGCGTCGAACAGGTGCGCCAGGAAGCCGAACAGCGCCGCGCCGAAGCGCAAGGCCGCCGTGACGCTGCGATTCTGGCCGCCGAAGGTGAAGCGCAGGCCATCGTGCTGCGCGCACAGGCCGAAGCCGAAGCGCTGCGGCTGGTCAGCGAACAGATCGCCGCCAACCCGCTGCTCATCCAATACCTGTATGTGCAAAACCTGACCGACAATGTGCAGTTGGCGCTCGTGCCGTCCAACACGCCTTTCCTGTTCGACGTCAGCGGCTTGCTGCCCAACACCGATTTTACCGCGCCGCCTGTGCCGACCAGCAATGCGCCGCTTGTACCGACGCCGACCCCGACGCCTTAAGCGCGCCACAGAAACGCAAAAACAACCTGAGCAGGGGCGAACCTTCTAGGCTCGCCCCTGTTGATTCGCCCGCAAGTGTAAAATCTGTCTTAGAAAAGTTGTCGGCGCGTTGACACCTGTTTTTAAGGCGTCATAGAATCTTTATGGAGTACACGTTTTACTGTCCACAGAGGAACACACCATGCCCAGGGACTACTATGAGATATTGGGCGTCAGGCGTGACGCCAGCGAAAAAGAGATCAAACAGGCCTTCCGCCGCCTGGCAAAAAAATATCACCCGGACGCCAACCCCAATCCACAGGCCGAAGCGCGCTTCAAAGAAATCAACGAAGCCTATGAAGTGTTGAGCGATACCGATAAACGCGCCAAATATGACCGCTTCGGGCCGGATTTCGCGCGCATGCAGGATATGCCCAACACCTATACCTATACCCAGAACGATATGGGAGGCGATTTCGGCAGCCTGTTCGAAACCTTGTTCGGCGGCTTCGGCGGCTTCGGCGGCGAAACACGGCGCGGCGCGGGCGGGGTGCGCGGGCGCATCAAAGGCGAAGACATCGAACAGCCGGTGCGCATCACCCTGCGCGAGGCTTACGAAGGCACGACACGCCTGATCAGCAAAGGCGAGCGCAAAATCAAAGTGAATATCCCGGCGGGCGCGACAGAGGATACCAAAGTGCGCGTCGCCGGCGAGGGCGCGCCGGGCTTCGGCGGCGGGGCGGCGGGCGATCTGTATTTAATCGTCGAAATCGAACCGGACGAACATTTCAAACGCCAGGGCAATGACTTAACGACCGAGGTGCGTGTTGATATGTTTACGGCCATCCTGGGCGGCGAAGTCGAAGTACCCACCCTGGCGCGCCCGGTGAAGCTGAAGATTCCGGCGGGCACGCAGTCCGGCAAAAAATTTCGCATCAGCGGCAAAGGAATGCCAGGGATGCGCGGCGAAAGCAGCGGCGATCTCTACGCGCGCATTCTGATCACCGTGCCACAGCATTTGAACGCCGAACAACGCGCACTGCTGGAACGGCTGCGCGAATCGCTGCATTAACCTGTCAGGAATTGAGTCCGGGGTAATCGAGGAACAACACTTCGAGCGCCAAACGCATGTTGACATTGCGCGACAAATGCGCCAGCGTTTCGCCCGTCGCGCGTAAGGCTGTCAGCGCGGCCTGCGGCGTCATCCCCTGCGCAAGGCGCTGCAACTGCGGCGCGCGGTCAGCGTTGATCGTCGGCAGCGCCGTTTCTTCCACCAATAACAGCACATCACGCCAATAGGTTTGCCACAGTTCCAGCAGCGGCGCCAGCGCCAGCTTGTCTTTGGCGAGGTCTTCGGCCAGCGCAAAACGCCCGACACGCTTCTCTGCGAGCACGTGATCGAGCAAATCGAGCGCGCCCTGCCGTTGTTCGAGCCGCGCCGGGTCTTGCAGCGCCTGAATCGCCCAGCCGAGCCGCCCGCCCGACAGACGCGCCAGCAGCGACGCCTGCCCCGCTTCGGCGTTGAAGTGTTCGACCAGCAGTGTCGCGATCAGATTAGCGGGCAGCAGGGTCAGCCCGATGCTCTGGCAGCGGCTGATAATGGTCGGCAAAATGGCGTCGGTCGAACTGGCAAGCACCAGCAAAACAGCGTTGCCTGGCGGTTCTTCCAGTGTCTTCAACAGCGCATCCTGGGCGCGCGGCTGGGCGCGTTCAAAGTCGCTCAGGATAGCGATGCGGTAGCGGCCTTCAAAGGGCTTGAGCGCGATTTTGGCGGTGACAGCGCGCACTTCTTCGATTTTGAGCGCGCCGGTTGCAGCGTCAAGCTGCGAGGCGATCAGATCGGGGTGATTGCCGCTGCGCATCAGCTTGCAGGCGCGGCATTCGCCACACGGACGCGCGCCCACATCGGCCTGCTGGCATTGCAGCGCCATCGCGAAAGCGCGTGCCAGCGCGCTTTTGCCTACCGATAAGGGGCCAGTGATAAGATAGGCATGGCGCACGCGGGCATGAAAAATGCCGCGCTGCAAATGTTCAACCGCCCAATCGTGCCCGTAGACAGGCCAATGATGTGTCATAAAAGTGCGTTTACTGTCTTCCGAAACCTGTTTTTTACAGAGCGCGCGTACAAGCGACCAGCATGTACCGAAGCAGTCAGGTTAAATTGTAGCGCAGGGTAGAGGATTGCGCAGCGGCGGCTGTGCTGCACCCAGAAACAATAAAGAGGCGTATGGTTGCAGGCCCCTTATCGAAACACTCGCAACGCGGGTCAGCGGGGGCGCACGCCTGCGCCCCAACCCGCCAGAGACAGAATTTAGGAAGGCATCTTTACTATATCCATAAAACGGCAACAGGCGCGTAATCACCCATTGCCGTGCCGTAATCATCGGTCTCAGTCCCGTAATCCCAACGCGCGTCTGATCTGGGCGATATGATCCAGCCCATGCCCAGCATAGATGCGCGCCACATCTTCGACCACCAGCTCGCCACTGTCGGGATGGCGCAGCGGGCGCTGCCATTGTTCGGGCGTCAGGCTGTTGAGCAAGGCGACGAAACGTTCATGCAGACCGCGCAGAATGCGCAGCGAGCTTTCCAGCGGCAGGGCGTAATCCGCTAACTGCGCCCATTTGTCCTGATCGTAGGGGCGAATCGTGGGCTGTTCTTCGGTCAGCGGCAGCTTAAAGCGCGCCATCGTGTTGAGATGCGAATCGGCCAAATGATGCACAATCTGGCGCACGCTCCATTCGTGCGGCGATTCGCGCATCTCTAGCTGCGCGTCGCTCAGCGGGCGCACCAGCGCTTCGAGCTGCGCAGGGAAAGCGCGCAGTTGGTCGATATAGGTCTGCTGCTGTGGGGTCGGCATATGCTCATCTCCTGCTCCTAGGACATATACGTCAAGATACGAGGAATGACCCTGCGCTGCGCCGTCCAGTTGAGTCCAATCGCCGCCGCGCGCCAGATTTTTCTGTCCTGTGCCGAGACCCGCTATAATCGCCCCCAGTATACCTTCATAAAACAATCGGATAGTGGCGGCCATGATGCGAGACACAGGCACCAACGAGCGCTTTAGTGAACTCAGCGAAGATATTCGACTGCTCGGCAATTTGCTGGGCGATATTATCCGTCAGCAGCACGGCGACGACGCGCTGGCGCTGGTAGAAAGGGTGCGCGCCGAAGCCAAAGCGCGGCGCAAAGACGACTCGCGCGCGGCGTCGGCCTTGGGCGACCTGATCGCGGATTTAGACCTGAACCAAAAACGCATTCTGACCAAAGCCTTCTCCAATTATTTCCAGTTGATCAATATTGCCGAAGACCAGCAGCGTATCCGCGTGCTGCGCCAGCGTGAGCGCGCGCACCGGTTGGACGAATCGATTGAAGCGGCGATTCAAGACCTGAAGCGCGCCGGGCTGACAGCAGACGATGTGCGCGCGCTGCTCAACAGCATTTCTGTGCGCCTGGTGCTGACGGCGCACCCTTCTGAAGCCAAGCGTAAAGAAGTGCTGGTCAAATTGCGCGACATCGCGCAGTTGATGCTGCAACGCGACCAACTGGATTTGCTGCCGCGTGAAGCGCGCACGCTGGAACAAACGCTGATGCGGCGCGTCGAAGAATTGTGGCAGACGCGCCCCACACGCGCCTCGCGGGCGACGGTGGCCGACGAAGTGGATTTCGGCGTGTATTTCATCACCTCGGTAGTGATGGATGTGGTGGTCGATATTTACGACGATCTGCAAATGTCGCTGGAACAGCATTATCCGGGCGAAGACTGGTCGGCGCTGCCGCCGCTGCTGCGCTACGCCTCGTGGATCGGCGGCGACCGCGACGGCAACCCCAACGTGACGCCAGAGGTGACGCTGCAAACGCTGCAAACGCTGCGCGAAGCCGTGCGCCAGGTGTATATCAGCGAAGTGGCCTATCTGCGCGACCGGCTGACGCAGGCCGTCGATGAAGCCGGTGTCTCGCCGCAACTGCTGCGTTCGCTGCAACACAATTTAACGCCTGGCAGCTTTGTCGATAAGCAATATCATGGCGAACTCTACCGCCAGAAGATGGACAGCATCCACAAAAAACTGCTGGACAACGGGTATACATCGGGCACAGACCTGCTGGACGATCTGAACATGGTCGCCGAGAGCCTGCGCCAGAATCAGGGCGTGAATTCCACCGGCGGCACGTTCGCGCGGCTGCGCGCCAAAGTCAAGCTGTTCGGGATGCATCTGCTGCCGCTGGACATCCGCGAAGATTCGCGCAAGTACGCGGCGGCGCTGGACGAGATTTTCCGCCATTACCGCCTGAGCGAGGATTATCTGAAGCTCGGCGAAACCGAAAAACAGGCGCTGCTCACGCGCGAAATCGCCAACCCGCGCCCCTTGTTCCCTATCGAGCCCCGTTTTTCGCACGATACGAATCTGGTGATTCAAACGTGGCGCATGATCGCCACCGCGCACAAGACTTTCGGCACGGTAGTGATCGACAGCGTGATCGCCAGTATGAGCCAGAACGCCAGCGATGTGCTGACGATGCTGCTGTTGGCGCACGAAGTCGGCATTCAAGATCATGTGGACATCGTGCCGTTGTTCGAGACGATTGACGACTTGCAGGGCGCGCCGGACATTATGCAAGCACTGTTCGTTAACCCGGAATACGCCAAACATCTGGCGGCGCGTGGTTACCGCCAGCAGATCATGATCGGCTATTCCGATAGCAACAAAGACGGCGGCTATCTGGCGTCGAACTGGAATCTGTACACGGCGCAGACCACGCTGGCCGAAACCTGCGCCAACGTCGAAATTAACGGACACCAGGGCGTGACGCTGGAATTGTTTCATGGGCGCGGCGGCAGTATCGGGCGCGGCGGCGGGCCGACCAATCGCGCGATTCTTTCGCAGCCGCCGGCAACAATGATGGGGCCGATCAAAATCACCGAACAGGGCGAAGTGATCGCCTACCGCTACAGCAACGCTGACATCGCGCGCCGCCATTTGCATCAGGTGATGCATGCCGTGCTGCTGGCGGCCAGCGGCAAAACCGCCCCCAAGACCAAAGCGCGTCCCGAATGGCGCGCGGCGATGGATTTGCTTTCGGAATATGGGCGCGTGGCGTACCGCAAATTTGTCTACGAGACAACGGGTTTCCTGGAATACTGGCAGCACGCCACGCCAATCAACGAACTGGCGCGCATGCCCATCGGCAGCCGCCCGGCCAAACGCACCAAAGGCGGCTTCGAATCGATCCGCGCGATTCCCTGGGTGTTTTCATGGATGCAAAGCCGGGCGATTATCCCCAGTTGGTACGGTGTGGGCTATGCGCTGGAAAGCTTCTGCGCCAAAGAAGAAGGCGGGCTGGCGCTGCTGCAAGAGATGTACCGCGAATGGCGTTTCTTCGAGGCGCTGGTGGAAAACGTGCAGCTTGATCTGGCGAAAGCCGATATGGGGATCGCCAGCCTGTATGCTTCGCTGGTCGGCGATACACGGCTGCGCGGCGCGATTTTTGGCGAAATGCAGCGCGAACACACCCGCGCGCGCGATTACATCTGCAAGGTGCTGGAACAGGAGGAACTGCTCGGCAATATGCCCGTGCTGCGGCGTTCGATTGAGCGGCGCAACCCGTATGTAGACCCCTTAAACTTCATCCAGGTGGCGCTGCTGCGCGAACTGCGCGAGTCCACACCGGGCACAGCCGAATACGAAGCATTGCTCAACGCGGTGCTAGCGACGGTCAACGGCATCGCGGCGGGCATGAAAACGACAGGTTAAAGCGGCAGACGATCATTGTCGTGGTGTTATAGGCGCACTCACGACGTCTCACCAAGCAGCACGATCAGCCCGACAATCACCAGCGCCAGCCCCAGCACCTTTTGCAGGCTCAGTGCTTCGAGACGCAGCAGCACACTGAGCGCCAGCGTCACGACGGGATAAGCGGCGGTGATAGCGGTTGCCAGCGAGGGGGGCGTATTTTGCAGCGCGAAGAACATCAACAGCACGGCCAGTGTCGCCACCACGCCCGACGCCACCGCCCAACCGAGCGCCGGCAGCGGCTGCCCGTTGCTGGGTTCGGCGCGGTCGCCCAGCCACAACCAGAGCGGAATCGCCAGCGCGATGGGCAGCGAATACATCCACTGCACGGTGAAGGGATGGGCGCGTTCGATGGCGAATTTGTTGGTGATGCCCCAGATGCCCCACAGAATGGTGGCCACGATCAACAAGATGTTTTCTCTCACAAAACCCTCCGCGTACAGCAAGCGATTCAGGGCTATTCTAGACAACAGCGACAAATTCTCGCAAAGGGTTTAATATGCGCGTTCCCGAAGGCTATGTGCTGGCGGGCGATTTGTTCGACGATTGGCAGGGCAAGCCGCTGTGGTTCTGGCTGCTGAGTGGGAATCTGCTGGCGCTGCTGCCGTTGGGCGCAGCGATTACGCTGCTGTGGCTGCCGTATCAGTTCTATGTGGCCTTAGGCGCGCCGCTGGCCTTGTTCGCGGAACCGCTGTGGCCAGGCTGGGTCTGGGGGCTGGCGGCGGCGCTGCTGCTGGCGGCGTCCATGCTGCTGCATGAAGCGCTGCACGGTATGGCGCTGCGGCGGCTGGGTTACCGCGCGCGTTTGAGTTACAACAGCGGCTATTTGTACGCTACGGTGGAAGCGGGACAGTTTTTAACACGCCACCATTACCTGCTGATGACGCTGACACCGCTGGCGCTGATGTCGTGCGGCGGGGGGCTGGTGCTGCCGTTTTTGCCGCCCGGCTGGGGGCAGTTGTGGGTGCTGGCGCTGCTGCTGAACGCCGCAGCCAGCATCGGCGATCTGGTGGTGGCGCGGCGCACCCTGCGCTATCCGCAGAGCGCCCTCTTTACTGATGCGGCAGGCATCAAAGTGTATGTGCTTGCTCAGAGAAGCTAAAGGCCGCTGGAGCATGGCGATTATGCTCCAGCGTTTGCGCGCGCCGGCTTAGAGTTTGGCGGGATTTTTCACCAGTCCCGTGAGCAGGTCGATACAGGCCTGCACGTCGCGCGTATCGACGGTTTCGCTGGTCGTGTGGATGAAGCGGCAGGGAATCGAAATGCAGCCGCTCGGCACACCCGCGCGCGCCATCTGAATACCGGAGGCGTCGGTTGTGCCTTTGGTCAGCAGTTCGCGCTGGTAGGCGATGCCGTCTTTTTCCGCGCGTTCGATCATCCAATCGCGCACCGCCGGCGGCACGACCAATCCGGGGTCATGCAGCTTGATGGCCGCGCCGCCGCCCAGTTTGACGGCCATTTTGTCATTCTTGATCTCATCGCCCGTCGCCGTCACATCCAGGGCAATCGCAACGTCGGGGTTGACGTTATAAGCCGCCGGACGCGCGCCGCGCAGCCCGACTTCTTCCTGCACAGTGAAGACAAAATAGACCTCGTTTTTGGCCTTTTTCTTCAGCTTGCGCATGGTTTCGATAGCGACGACACAACCGATGCGGTCATCCATTGCTTTGCCCACCAGGCGCGTGCCGCGCACTTCCATTGTATAGGCAAACGCGCCGGGACTGCCCGGCTGCACGCTGCCATTTGCGCCGTCACTCACGTCGATATAAAAGCTGTCGAGTTCCGGCACGCTGGTGCGGCTGACGCCAAAAGCATCATGCACACCGATTACGCCGATCGTGCCATCTTCGAAGCGCACGCGGTTACCCAGCAGCGAGGTGTGCAGCAGGCCGCCGATGTTAGCGAAGCGCAGATAGCCGCTTTTCGGTTCGACATACGTCGCCATCAGGCCGATTTCGTCCATATGCGCGGCGATCATGATGCGCGTGTCGCCTTTCCCTACCTTGCAGATCAGGTTGCCCAGCGGGTCTACCTGCATCTCGTCAGCCAGCTCGGCGACTTCTTCCTGAATTAGTTGGCGAACATGATGTTCATAGCCGGATGGCCCCCAGGCTTCCGTGAGTTTGCGCGTCAATTCAATCATGAACAGTTGCTCCTAAAAATAGCGATCATTGGTCAGTATTGGCTGCGCGCTGTGCGCAGCGAGTCATCATTCCTGTGCCGGCTTTCAGGCGCGCGCCAGTGTTCCCGCCGTGAGTTCGTTGAGCGCGGCCTGAATCAGCTTGAGCGCGTTCTGGTAATCGTCCAGATTGAGCAGCGCCGCCGGGCTGTGAATGTAGCGGCAGGGCAGCGAAATCACTGCCGCAGGCACGCCGCCTAACGCCGTGTGGATCGAGCCGGCGTCTGTGCCGCCGCCCAACTGTGTCTTAAACTGGTAGGGAATGCCGTGTTTTTCGGCCAGCGCCCGCAAAAAACGCACCAGACGCGGGTCGGTAATCATGCTTCTGTCCATAAAGGTCAGCGCCGGACCGTGCCCAAGCCGGGTCGTCGGATTCGGCGCGTCGTCCTCGTCCGGGTCGGCCAGCGGGTTAGGCAGATCGTGCGCTGTCGTGCCTTCTAGCACAAAGGCCACATCGGGCTTGAGCGCCTGCGCCGCCACCTGTGCCCCGCGCAGACCGATTTCCTCCTGCACGGTAAAGGCCGCCAGCACGTCGTTGACATACGCGCCAGCTTGCAGCACATCCACCAGCAGCGAACACCCGGCGCGGTCGTCGAAGGCTTTGCCGCGCACAATTTTGGGGCTGAGTTCGGCATATTTGCTGTCGAAAACGATGTGTTCGCCGGGTTTGACTTTGCCGTTGACTTCGTCTTTGCTCGACGCGCCGATGTCGATGCGCAGCGCGCTCAGTTTGACGACATTTTGATCGCGGTTCTGGTGAATCGGTGTCCAGACGACGACACCGGGCAGCAGGTCAGCGCCTACGCGCAGGCGCAGTCCCGGCAGGATGCGGTCATCGACGCCGCCGATGGCGCTGAAGCGAATCAGGCCGTCGCTATCAACGCCCGTGACGATGAAGCCGATTTCGTCCATGTGCGCCGCGACCATCACGCGCAGCGGCTGGGCGCCAGTGCCTTTTTTGAGCGCGGTTACGCTGCCCAGGGCGTCGATACGAATGCTTGCGGCGTGGCTTTCGATGGCGTTCAGCACCACCTCACGCACGGCGTCTTCTTTGCCAGAGACACCCACCGCTTCGGAAAGGTCTTTGAGGATCATGATTGCGCCTTCTGATTGGTCTTGTACTCGATGGCTTGCAAAAAGTCGCTGTCCAGACTGGCGATAAACAGCGCCAGCAGCCGCCCGACACGCTCGACATCGCGCAGATCAATGGTTTCAACCGGCGAGTGCATGTTGCGCAGCGGAACTTCCAGCAGCGCGGTGGGAATGCCTTCCAGCGCCACCTGAATCATCCAGGCGTCGGTGCCGCTGGCGCCAGGGATGATGTCGTTTTGCGTTTTGATCTCGTTGGCCTGCGCCACTTCTTTGATCTTGTCGAAAAGTTTCGGGTGAAAATTGGGGCCGACACCGATGCCGGGTCCGCCGCCCATTTCGTTAGTGACGTCGCCGTTGACGCCCGGCTGCGGCGCAAACGTGACATCCAGCGCGACCGCCACATCGGGCTGTATCTGGTGCGCCGCCACTGCCGCGCCGCGCAGGCCGGTTTCTTCCTGCACCGTGGCGACGGCGTAGACATCCCACTGATGCTTAAGGTTTTGCAGGTGATTCAGGCACGCAGTGACAGCAGCGACCAACGCGCGGTTGTCAAACGCTTTAGCGGCGACACGCTTGCCAAGCAGGTCGATCATCGGCACATCAGGTGTGATCAGGTCGCCAATTTGCACCAGCGCGTTAACATCGGCGGCGGGCAGGCCGACATCCACGATCAGTTCTTCCAGCGTGGGGTACTTGCTGCGCATGTCGGCGGTAAGCAAGTGCGGGGGGACACTGGCGACCACGCCGGGCAGCGGACGCTTGCCATGCACCAGCACCGGCTGCGCCAGCATGACGCGGTTGTCGATGCCGCTGACACGATGGACATAAATGAAGCCGTCCACGATGTCGCGCACCATCAGCCCGATCTCGTCCATATGCGCGGCCAGCATGATTTTGCGACGCGGGCTGCCGGCGGCGGGCTGGCCGTTTTTGATGCCGATCAGACTGCCGAGTCGATCCCCTTGCATCTCGTCGCACAGCGGCTGCCAGGCGGCACGGATGATCTCACGAATGGGCGCTTCGTGGCCGGAAGGGGCGTGCGCCTCGACCAGCGATTTTAAGTGGGCTTTTAGGTCAAACAAAGGCATTTCCTTAACTCGTTTTGGTTCATGTTTTGCGGTTTTGGGGGCACCCAAACAGATGGCGCGGCGTGCGCGGCAGCGCGGGCGATGGTGGCGGATCGCCTATTTGGCGCAGTCCAGTTTTGGGGCGACAAAAATGACAGGCACTATTATGGCCTGTCATTTAAGCATTTTCAAATCGGGTTGTAAATCTTACCTGGTATCCGGTTTCTACGGCCCCGGCGTATCGGTTGGCGGCAGCAGCGGCGGTTCGGTGTTGGTGGGCAGCGGCGGCACATCCGTGTTCGTCGGCGGTGGGGGTGGTTGTGTATCAGTCGCAGTGGGCGGTGGCGGCGGCGGCGTGTTGCTGGGGATCGGCGTAAAGGTCGGCAGTAGCGGCGGCGTGGTCGGCGACGGCAGCACAAACTGCGTGTTGGTCGGGAAGGGCGTAAGCGTCGGCGCGGGCGTGCTGCTGGGGATAAAGACAGGTGCGAACGTGTTGGTGGGAATGCGCGGCGGCGGATTAAACTGTCCCGGTGTGGGCAGCAGCGGGCTGGAAGAAGTTTGCGTCGCCAGCACCAGCGACGTGGGAATCAGCGTGTTCGTCGGGCGCAGCGTTTGATCTATGGGCGTGATGCTGGGGGTTGTGCGCTGTTCGGCGCCGCTGCGCTGTGCCGGGGCCGTGCCCCACAGGAAAAAGCCCACGCAGTAAAAAGGCAGCGTGATGACGATAATGCCCATAAAGATGATGCGCAGCGTGCGCCGCCGGCGTTCTACCGCTTCGATTTCTGAATACATGGTGGTTGACCTTCAAAATCTGTGCAAGTTGATTTTAGCGCAGTTGGCGCACCTGGTACAACGTGCCTTCGACAAAACCACGCTTGCGATAGTAGGCGCGTGTGCCGATCGCAGAAATCACGGCGAGGCGCGAATAGCCATGCGCGCGCGCCAGTTCGGCGGCGTGTTCCAAAAGCTGCGTGCCGAGTCCGCTGTGCTGGGCGCGACCATTGGCCGCTTCGCCCAATCCCAACGACTGCCCGTAGACATGCACTTCGCGCACGATCGCCGCGTCGCGCAGGTCTTCGCTGAGCGGGTCGCCAGCCGGCGCCGGCAGCGCCAGCCGCAAAAAGCCGGCGATACTGCGCTCAGCCGTGATGTACTGCAAAAAGATCTCCTGCCCGCCGCTGGTGCTGTAGCGCAGCGTATCGAGGAACAGTTCCTCTGCGGCCACAGCGCGAAAACGCACTTCGCGCGCGCGGATATCGCTGCTGCGTTCGCCCTTTTTGGCCAGCGCGTCTTCGGCGATCTGGCGGAAATTGGTCAGTTGATTGCCGACAACAATATCGGTGGAGGGAATATCGCGGACGATGCGCGTCAGGCGGCAGTATTCGGGTGTCAGGCGCAGGCAGGCGGTCAGCACCTTCAGCAGTTCGTCGTGTGTGTAGGGCTGCCACGAGCCGTCCTGATAATGCTTCATCAGTTCCGCGCTTTCGATCAGCGAGCAGGGATACAGCTTGAGTTCGTCGGGGCGGAAATCGGGATCAGCGAACAGCTTGATATAGTCCATGATGTCCAATTCCGGCGATGAGCCGTAGAGGTTGGGCATCCAGTGAGCGTGGATTTTGAAGCCGGCAGCACGCAGCAGCTTGACGGCGCGGCGCGTGGCGGCGACGTTGTGGCCGCGCTTGTTCAGGCGCAGCACATGATCGTTTAGGCTCTGGAAGCCGATCTGCACTTTGGTGGCGCCCAGGCGGCGGATACGCAGTACCTCGGCGGCGCTGATGTGGTCAGGGCGCGTTTCGACCACCAGGCCGACGCAGCGACAGGCGGCGTCCTCGTTTTCGCGCTGCGCGGCTTCGAGTTCATCCCAGGCGGCGTATTCGTCAATGGGCGAACGCGGGCGTTGGCCGCTGGCGATGTCCTGCGCGTACTCGCGCGAGCGGCGCATTTCTTCCTGATAGACCTGCTGCACGGCCTGGTTGTAGGTTTGCGCCATGCTGCTGCCGTCAATGTCGAGAAAAACCGTGTTGCGCTCCGGGTGAAGCTGCGAGGCGCTGCGCAGCGCGGACTCGACTTCTGCGCAGCGGTCAATCCCTTTGCCGAAGTCATGCAGGGCGTCGAAGATACGCTTAACGAACCAGATTTGATAGGCTTCAGGGTAAAACGACCAGGTGCCGCCGAGGATGATGACCTCGATTTTGTCGGTCGGATGTCCGGTGTGATGGTAAGTGAGCAGGCGCGAATAAGTCTGCAAGTAAGGGTCGAAGCTGTTTTGTTCGGCACGCTGCGCGCCCGGCTCGTCGGAAAGATAGCTTTTGGGCATACGCACGTCGTTAGGGCAGAAAATGCATTCGCCGGGGCACGGAAAGGGCTTGGTGAGCACCGTGACGGGCGTGACCCCGGAGGCGGTGCGCACGGGCTTGAGGCGCAGCCGTTCCACAATGGCCGGATCGAAGGGTGGCAGATCGCTGCCGGCAAAGGCGCGGTAGGCACGGATCAGGGTGTCGCGTCCATAGAGCCGACCCTGTTTGCGCTGAAGCTTGTCGAGCTGCTGGCCGCTGAGATCGGGCTGGGCGATGACGGCGCGCAGCAGGGTCAGCAGGGGTTGGCGATGTTCGTCCAGGTTGAAGGTGATCTTGTGGCTCATAAAATTCTGTCGGCTGTTGTTTGCCCTGCATTGTAGCACAAGGCGCGCGGCTTGCGGGGAGTGGCGAGTTTCCGGTTACAAGTTGCTGGCAAAAAGCGGGTGAACTCGCCGCGCTTCAGTCCTTCGAGCGCACATAAAGTGCGGAAGACTCACCAAAATGGGGCAAGCTCACCCTGACCTCTCTCAACTTCCCTTCACCACCTGCCCGCCCTTCATCACCAGGCGGATATTGTCCACGTTTTCCAGCGCACGAATCTGCTCCAGCGGGTTGGTCTTCGCGATCACCACGTCCGCCAGCTTGCCCGCCTCCAGCGTGCCCACGCGCTCCTGCCAGCCCAGACATTCCGCCGCCGTGCGCGTCGTCGCTACCAGCGCTTCCATCGGCGTCATGCCACACTCGCACATCAACCCCAGTTCGCGCAGGTTCGTCCCGTGCGGCATCACCCCCGCGTCCGTGCCCATCGCGATCTTCACACCTGCCCGGTACGCCCGGCTGATGCTGTCGCGGTGCGCTTCGATCGCCTCGTGTGCCTTGCGGATGCCCCATTCCGGCATATTCGGGATTTCCAGCACAGAAAGCGGCGCCAGCAGGGTCGGCACCAGGAACGTCCCATGCTTCAGCATCAGTTCAATGCACTCGTCGTCCAGATAAATCCCGTGCTCAATCGAGTGAATGCCGGCGCGCACTGCGTTTTTGATGCCCTCGGCGCCCTGCGCGTGCGCCATCACCTTGATTCCGCGCCGGAAGCGTCCCTCCTGCACGATCACCGCCAGTTCCTCCGGGCTGAACTGCGTGAACTCCGGGTGATCGGTGGGACTGAGCACGCCGCCTGTCGCGTGTACCTTGATGACCTCGGCGCCCGCGCGCAGCATCTCGCGCACTTTCTGGCGCACCCCCTCCACGCCGTCACAAATCCCGCTGGGCCTGCCGGGATGATCTGCCCAGATTTGATATTTCATCCCGGAAGGCAGCCAACCGTCGCCGTGCCCGCCTGTGATCGTCAGCGCGTTAATGCTCAGTTGGAGGCGCGGCCCGACCATCAAGCCCTGCTCTACCGCCTGCTTCATCCCCACATCCGCGCCGCCCGCGTCGCGCACCGTGGTGATTCCGGCGTCCAGCGTGCGCCGCATATAGCCGATCACCTTGTAGAAATTAAGCGAAAACGGGGTCGCCATCATCTTGCGCTGGTCTTCGATCTCCATGCTGATATGGACATGCGTATCGATCAAGCCCGGCAGAATCCAGCCTTTTTGCGCATCAATGCGTTGAATATCCAGGTCAAAGCGCGGCAGCGTATTGCCGCTGGTCACGGTCACGATGCGCTCATTTTCGATCAACAGCGCGGCGTCTTGCAGCGGCGGGCCACCGTTACCGTCGATCAGTGTGCCGTTGTAAATCAGTGTTTGTGCCATAAAAATCTCCCTCAATAAGTCTCTGCCCGCAAACCGCATCCGCAGGGCGCAGCGCGCCGCGCCCAAAATCTGGAAACCGGTTTATGGATAGGTTTTATAGTAATTTCCAAAATCAGTTATGCGCAATTGTCGCACACCCGCAGCAAAGCGCCAAAAGATAATACAGCGCCTCTCAGCGCAACAGCGCGCGTTTTTGCCGCGTATAATATGCAAAAGGAGAAGGCCAAAATGACGAAAAAACAGCGATTTCTGATTGCGACTGGTCTCAGCGCTGCGGTCTGGATAGCGGCGCTGTTCTACAGTATGGGCGCGGTTACTTATGCGCCTGGCGCATATGGCTGGATTCGCGTCTTTCCGCATCCGCTGCTGGTTATGGCGGTTACGCTGCTGGCGACCGGCATCAGCGCGGCGCTGTGGCGCTGGTATCGCCGCGACCGGGTGGCGAGCGCCTTAGCTGCGCTCAACGCCGAAGAACGCGAACAACTGCGGGCGCAGCTTGCTGCCGCGTCTTTAGAACTGCACGCGGACGGCGAATACGAAGTCGTGTATACGCCGCGCAAAGCCAAATACGACCAGGAATGACGGCTACTCGGCCAGAATCGCCGTCATCGTCGCCGCGTCGATATTGCCCCCGCTCAAGATAACGCCCACACGCCCACGCGCCGCCACCGCGCCGCTCAACAGCGCCGCCACCCCCAGCGCGCCCGATGGTTCGACCACGATTTTCAGGCGGTAGAACAGGAAACGCACTGCCGCTTTGATGGCGTCTTCGCTCACCGTGCAGATGTCATCGACATAGCGCAGCACCAGCGGAAAGGTGATGTTCCCCAGCGAGGGCGTGCGTGTGCCGTCGGCAATCGTCGGCGGATTTTTGACGGTGTGCAGCGTCTTGCTGCGCAGGGACAGATAAGCGTCGTTCGCCACCTCCGGCTCGACGCCGATCACTTTGCAGGCGGGGCACAGCCCCTTGCTGGCGATAGCCGAGCCGCTGATGAGGCCGCCGCCACCCACCGGCACCAGCAGCATATCCAGCGTTTGCAGTTCTTCGTACACTTCCAGCGCAGCCGTGCCCTGCCCGGCGATCACCTGCTCATGATCGTAAGGCGGGATCATCGTGTAGCTGTGCGCCGCTGCCAGGGCGCGCGCCACCGCTTCGCGATCCTGTGTCTGTGGATCGTAGAGCACCACTTTGCCACCATAGCCTTCGGTGGCGGCGCGTTTGGTCACGGGGGCGTTCGCCGGCATGACGATCGTTGTCTGCACGCCGAGAAGCTGCCCGGTCAGCGCCACTGCCTGCGCGTGATTGCCGCTGGAAAAGGTCAGCACGCCAGCGGCTTTTTGCGCCGCAGAAAGCTGGCTGATAGCATTGTACGCGCCGCGAAATTTGAACGCCCCCATGCGCTGCAAGTTTTCGCACTTCAGGAACACCTGCGCGCCGGCCTGCGCGTCGAGTGTGCGCGAAGTCATCAGCGGGGTGCGTCGGGCGTGCCCGCGCAAACGCTGCGCCGCCGCCTGTACGGTATCGAGGTTAACGGTCATCGGCTGCCTATCGCTCGTGAAAAAACAGGCAGAGCATAGCGCGGCCAGGCGCAAAAACAAAACAGGCACAAATATTTTTTGCGCCCGCAACTTTTTGCGCCCCGATGGGTTTTATTGCTAGAGCAGGCTAACGATAGCGCGGAGGGCGCTGCTGGGGTTTGCGTACCGGCACCGGCACTAAAGCGCGCGCGGGTTTTTGTTGGGGGTTGAGCAGGCGTTCAAAATCGCGCAGCAGTTCGCGCATACCGTCGGCAATCTCGCCCAGTACATCACGCTTTGACTTGGCCACAGCTTAAGCCTTTCACCGCTAACGAAAAACCCCTGCGCATTGAATTACGAAGGGGTGTTACGGCTTCACACGGTTGGACCTAAAGAGACTCGAACTCTTGACCTCTTCAATGCCATTGAAGCGCTCTCCCAACTGAGCTATAGGCCCGGATGTGAAGGACATTCTAAAGCCCTTCGTATTCAATTGTCAAGTGACATTCCACAGGATAGCATAGTTTTTTGGCGCTGTATATAGAATTTGCGCTTTTTTAACGTTAAATTTAGCTCTTGCTGAATCCGGTCTATGGTATGATTAGGCAACTGTGAAAATTGCTTTGCGCTGTGATGAATATTGATGCTGATGGAGGACTTTATTACACGAGAGGACGCCGCCGCATGAGCGCACAATCCACCACTTTTGCCGAATTCTATGGCATGATGATCGTCGCGATCGCCTCCAGTAAACCCGGACGCCATTGGGAAGAAGTTGAACTGGCCGAAGCGGTTGGGTTGACTCCGGAGCAATTTGTCGAAGGCCTGCACTGGGCGCAAAAACACCAGATGCTTAGCCGTACCGACGAGGACGAACGCGAATTGTTCCTGCACTAGCGGCCAGGATGTTTAAAGCGCACTCCGATGACCATCCGCCCTAAGCGCAGTTGGTCACCATCGCGCAAGAAGCGCACCTCGTGGGGATTCAAGCGCTGGTTATTGAGATACGAACCATTGGAACTGCCCAAATCGTAAATATGAATCGCGTTGTGGTCGTTGTCGTAGCGCAGCGCCATATGCAGCCGCGACACGCCCATTTCGGCCCCCTGAAACGCTTGCAGATCGATGTCCGGGTGCATCGCACTCTGCTCTGAACTGCGCCCGATGATGATTTCGTGGTCATACTGTTGTGGCCGCACTTCGAAGGCCTGATTGGTGCCGCGCACCAGCAGCACCATAACGGATGTCACGCCAAAAAAGTCTTCGCTGACGCGCGTTGTTTCATCGACCAGTGTGTGCGTATCAAAGCGCCCTTGCAGCTCGCCCAGATCGACATTTTCGGAGGCCGGTGGGGTGTGGGGGATGTTGACAGAGCGAATGACGGGGGAAGCCGAGTCGCCGGCGGGCGGCGCCAGCGGCTTGATCGGCCCGCCGGGTTTGGGCACTTCGCCGGTCGGACGTCGGCTGCGCGGCAGCGGCGTATTGGTCTCGCCCGCTTCCCAGGCGCGCAAAAGCTGCGCCAACTGCTCACGCTGCGATTTAACCAGCGGTTCGATATAACCGCGCAGCGCGTGCAGCGCAACTTTCGAATCCAACCCGTTCTTACGCATCCGTGTATATTCAGCGAAGATGTCCTGTAGTTCTGTCACAGGCTACTCTCCTGATACCAACACCTCATCCTACATTAGTTATAGTCTATCCCAGCGCAAATGCAAGTTGAGTTTGGTAGAATTTGAGCCTAATGTCAATTTTGGGGGAATTTTCATGAACGCAGCCCTGCCGCTCGCCGCCCTGTTAGAATTCGCGCTGGACGCCACCTGGCAGGCCGGACGCATTACGCTCGGCCATTTTCAAACCGCTGTCGCTGTGGAACGCAAAGGCGACCAATCGCCGGTCACGATTGCTGACCGCCAATCGGAGCAACAACTGCGCAGTCTGATCGCTCAATATTGGCCGGAGTATGGCATTATCGGCGAAGAATACGGCGCGCAGACCGGCGCGTCGCCGCTCACCTGGGTGATCGACCCCATTGACGGCACGAAGTCGTTTATTCATGGCGTGCCTTTTTATGCGGTGCTGCTGGCGCTGCTGGATGGCGACGAATCGCTGGTGGGGGTGGCGCACTTTCCTGCGCTCAATGAGACCGTGTATGCGGCGCGCGGTCTGGGCTGCTGGTGGAACGGGCGGCGCGCGCGCGTTTCGTCTGTAGGCGCTCTGAAAGACGCGGCGCTGCTGGCGAGCGATCTGGATAATTTCGCGGGCAAAGGCAAAGCCGCCGCCTGGCAGCGTTTGATCGATGCGACGCTGATTCAGCGCACCTGGGGCGATGCCTACGGTTATGCGCTGGTGGCAACTGGGCGCGCAGAGATCATGGTCGATGCCTATATGGAACTGTGGGACTGCGCGCCGCTGGCTGTCATTTTGAACGAAGCCGGCGGCACCTTCACGGATTGGCGGGGCACAACCACCGTTCACGGCGGCGAAAGTATCGCCACCAACGGGCTGCTGTTTAACGCCGTCATGGAGCTGGTCAACCAGCGCTGAGCGCCAGCTTATCTTGTCGTCACCTGCCTGTTTTGTGCTATCATAACCCTAGACAGCTTCATACGAAGGGAAGATGTGTGCCTAACCGTCGTGATGTCGCCGAATTCGACGCTGTGCAGAATTTTCTGAAAGCGGTTTATGCCTTGCAGCAGGAGAGTGACGAGCGTGTTTCGACCAATGCGCTGGCCGAAATGCTGCGGGTCAAAGCGCCTTCGATCACCGATATGGCGCGGCGCATGGTCGATGCCGGGCTGGTGGACTATGAGCGCTATAAGGGCGTGCGCCTGACCGAAAACGGCGCGCATATCGCCCTGAAGGTGATTCGCCGCCACCGCCTGATCGAACTGTACCTGATGCAGGAGTTGGGCTACGCGCTCTACGAAGTTCACGACGAGGCCGAAAAACTGGAACACGCGGTTTCGGATCGTTTTATCGAAGCGCTGGCGCAAAAATTGGGCGACCCACAGATCGACCCGCACGGCGATCCGATTCCCGACGAGCAGGGCGTTATGGCGCAGCGTCATCTGCTGCCGCTGGCACAGCTCCCGGAAAACACGCCCGCGCGCGTCTCGCGCCTGACCGCCGACACCGGGCCGATGCTGCAACACATTTTGGATCGCGGCTTCAAGCTGGAAGCGGATGTCGAAGTGCTGGAACGCGACCCGTTCGACGGCCCGATCAGCGTGCTGGTGAACGGCGAACGCCGCGTGGTCGGCTACCATATCGCCGCTTGTATCTGGGTCGAAGCACAAGACACAGCTTAACCTGCGCCGCTTTTCACACCCTGGATGTCTTATGCCCTCCATAAGCTGGACTCTGCGCAGCGCTTTTATCGAACGCGAAATCTGTTTTGAGGCCGGCGTTGGCCTGTATACCCGCCGCTGGCTGCACCGCCTGACGCAAACCGATTTTCTGGCCGATGCCCCCAGTCCCGCCGCCGAATTTGCCTTCGCCGTCGATGGTCAGCCGCCGCTCACCAGCCTTTCCGGCGACTGGCGTTTGCTGCGGGCGGAGGTGGGCCATCAGACGCTCGACGTGACGCTGGAAACCGCTGCGCTGCGCGTCGTTGTCTCCTACCGCCTGCATGAACATGTGCTGCGCAAAGGCCTCGCCATTACCAACAGCGGCGCTGCGCCCATCACCCTGTCGCATTTGACGATCGAAACAGCGGCGCTCAACGCCGGGCGCGCCGATGAACAGCGCCTTTTTGCCTTTTACGGCGTGCTGCCGCGCGAATTGTTTTTCACGGGGCGCGCCGAAGACCCGGCGGTCATCCAGCAGAACGTGCGCAGCGGCGAGGGCTGGATCGCGCTGAACGAAGCCCCCGGCATTCTGAAGCGCATCGACACCGCCTGGACATGGCGCGGCGGCGTCAGTGTGCTCTACGACACCGACATTTTTCCCTTCGAGCGCACGCTCGATCCCGGCGAAAGCTTCAGCAGCGCGCGCAGCGGCATCGCCTTTTTCCAGCAAGACAGCGCCGCCGATCCGCGCTGGGTTATGCCGACATACGGCGCCGAAGTGCTGCTCAAAAAAGGCGCGGCTTATGTGCCGCCGTGGATTTACAACACGTGGGAAACCTTTTTCCGCGACATCCATGACACGCTGATTCACACCCTGATTCCGATCGCCCAACGCATGGGTTTCGACATTTTTACGCTGGACGACGGCTGGCAGGCTGAACTGGGCGAAACGGCTGTCGATCTGGCGCATTTCCCGCAGGGGTTGGACGCCATCCGTGAAGCGGTCGAAGCGCAGGGGATGCGGCTGGGGCTGTGGTGGTCGCTGGCGCCTGTCGGGCCGCAGACCGCCGTCTGCCGCCAGCACCCCGAATGGCTGTGCCGAGATCGCAGGGACAACGTGCGCACCACCTTCACGATGTCGGGGGTGAAGCCGGTGATGTGCCTGGCGACGCCCTACCGCGATCATGCCCTCCAGCAGATCACCGCGCTGGTCGAGCGCTACCGCCTGGCCTATCTCAAGCTCGATCTGACAACTGTGTTTAACACCTATGGCGAAGGCCCCGGCTGTTTCGCGCCGGGACACGCGCATCGCGGTTGGGCGGAATCGCTGACGCGCACTTACGAAGGTATCCGTTACGTGACCGACGGCCTGTACGCGCGCTTCCCCGATCTGCTGATCGACCTGACATTCGAGTTATGGGGACAGAAGCACATCATCGATTATGGGCTGCTGGCGGCGGGGGATCTTGACTGGCTGAGCAACGTCCACGATCTGGACGCCGGCGGCCCGCGTCAGGCGCGCACGCTGCTCTATCATCGCGCGCTCGCCATTCCCACCGAAGCGATGCTGATCGGCAATTTGCAAGCACCAATTGAGCCGATTGCCGAACGGTTCGCTACAGCGCTCGGTTCGACGCCCGTGCTGCTTGGCGATCTGCGCCTGTTAAGCGCGGAACAAATCGCCTGGTATCGCCAGCATATTGAGTGGTACAAAAAGCTGCGCCGCGAAATCCCGCTGTATCAGGGCTTTTTCCCGCTGGGAAATTGGCATCAGCCGGACGCGCTGCATTGGGATGGCTTCGCGCGGTTGAGCCGGCGCGGCGAAGGGTTGATTGCTCTGTTCAAAAACACATGCGTGGAAGAAAGCGCAGAGGTGCAGATACCGCTTTTTGGCGCACAGCAGTATCAACTGCGCTCGGTGCTTCCCGCCGCGCCGCCGGTCGCCGTCAGCGCCGAAGCGCTGCGCGAGGGCATCAGTCTGCCGCTGCGCGCGCCTGTCCATATTTGGGAAATACGGGTGGCAGAGTAGGAAGAGAGCCAGTGCTGTGCTCAACTTATCCGTCGCCTGCCAATTTGAGACGCGCTTTTGCTTTCAACTTATCCCCGCCAGAAGCCTTCGCTGAGATACTTATAGGCGTTGTCCGGGAACAGCGTAACGACGACACCGGACTCGCCGCGTTCCGCCAGCCCTTCGGCTACGCCTAACGCGCCGACCATCGCGCTGGCCGCGCTGATGCCCACCAGATAGCCTTCTTCGCGCGCCAACCGCCGCGCCATGCCATACGTCTCTTCCGTGCTGATGGCGATCTGTGCGTCGGGCAGCAGGGCGTCATAAATGCCAGGCTTGATGGCCGTCGCCATATGCTTCAACCCTTCCAGACCATGAAACGGTGAATCGGGCTGCAAGGCGATGATTTGCGTGGCGGCGTTGTAGTCCTTCAGCCGCCGCCCGGTGCCCATCAGCGTGCCGCTGGTGCCCAACCCGGCGACAAAATGCGTCACTTGCCCGCGCGTCTGCTGCCAGATTTCGACGCCTGTCGTTTCATAGTGCGCCTGCCAGTTAGCAGGGTTGTTGTACTGGTTGGCGTAAAAATAGCTTTCTGGCTCGCGTTCTATCAGTTCGCGCACGGCCAGAATCGCGCCGTCGCTGCCTTCCAACGGATCCGTCAGCACGAGTTCTGTGCCATAGGCGCGCAGAATGCTAAGGCGTTCCGGGCTGGCGTTGGCCGGCAGGAACAATTTCACGCGGTAGCCTTTGGCCGCGCCGAGCATGGCATAGGCGATGCCCGTGTTGCCGCTGGTGCTGTCCACCAGGATTTTGTCGGGCGTTAATTCGCCGCTGCGCTCAGCCTGGCGGATGATATTCAACGCCGCGCGGTCTTTGACGCTGCCGCCGGGATTCGTCCATTCGGCTTTGGCATACACGCGCACATTTTCCGGCAGATGCGCCGTCACACTGCGGAAGCGCAGCAGCGGCGTATTGCCGATCTGGCGTTCGAGCGTCGTCGCGTCGATATGGTGCGCCGTCTCGAAAGTCTCAAAAATGTGCGGTTCTACAGGCTTATTCAGCGCAGCAACCATGTGTCCCTCTTTACAGTCCTCGCGCCTGCGCGCGTTTTGATGAATCACCACAAAACAAAAAAGCGCGGGGTGTACCCACGCTTTTGGAAAATGCTCGTCTTCTGGCCTGCTAAAAGCCGTCACGAACTGAAGCGCGGTGGACACCCCACTTTCAGGTCACAACAACAACAGGAGCAGGCGAAAATGTTCATTGGTTTACAAACCACATCTCTACCAGATGTCCATACTGTAGCGTACTCGCGTCCGTTTGTCAATCACTGCGTCAGGCTGCACACATGAGAAGTTGCGAAGAAGCGACATGAGATTGTGACAAATGTAACTTAATATCGGTTCGATTTTCCGCCGCGCTTACGCTAAAATAAAAACAGTCACCTGACGAAAGAATATGTGGTTAAGGAGGAAACCCCTTGCACGTCGTCGTGTTTACTCGCAGTACACCGGATACCGCCGCCAAAGTCGAAGTCAAAGGCGATGGCAGCGTATCGTGGGGTGATGCCGCTACGGTGGTCAACCCCTGGGATGAATACGCGCTGGAAGAAGCGCTGCTACAGGCCAAAAACGCGGGCGGCAAAACCAGCGTGATCGCGGTCGGCCCAGAGATGCATAACGAAGCGCTCAAGCACAGTCTGGCGCTCGGTTTCGATCAGGCCTACCGGATCGAAGACGCGGCGCTCGACGAACGCGACAGCCTAGCCTATGCCAGCGCCGCCGCCGCCGCCATCCACAAATTGGGCGATGTCGATCTGGTCATCTGTGGCAAAGAAAGTGTGGATGTCGGCACAGATCAGCACACCTATCAGATCGCGCGCAAACTCGGTTGGACAATGCTCAGCTATGTCTCCAAAATTCTCGCCGTGGATTATGGCGCGAAAACCATCAAGGTCGAGCGCATGTTGGAACAGGGTAAGCAGATCGTCAGCAGCAAACTGCCCGCTGTCATCAGCGTCATGAAGGGCATCAACGAACCGCGCTACCCCTCGTTCATGGGGATTCGCAAGGCGTCGAAGGCCGTCATCCCCGTCTGGTCGCTGGCCGATCTGGGGGCGAGCGCTCCCGCCGCGCGCAGCAAAGTGCTGGCCTACAAGAATCTGCCCATACGTGAAGTGCAGACGATGATGATCACCGGCACGCCAGAAGAACAAGCCGCCGTCCTGGTCGAACAACTGTTGAAGGAAAAAGTGCTATGAGTGTGTTTGTCTGGGTCGAAACATTTAAAGGCAAAGCCGCCGCCACCAGTTGGGAAGCGTTGGGCGCCGGGCGCATGCTGGCCGATGGGCTGCAAACGCCGCTGGTGGCGCTGGTCTTCGGCGAAAACGCCAACGCCGTGGCGCAGGAAGCCGGGCAGTACGGCGCGAATCAGGCGCTGGTGTGCGATGATGCCACACTCAAGGAATTCCGGCTGGAAGCCTATGCCGCGCTCTTAAGCAAGCTCGTGAAAGAACAAGCGCCCAAGGTCGTGCTTGCGGTGAGTACGAGTCGTGGCCGCGAACTGCTCTCCGCGTCGGCGGCAGATACCGATTCTGGCCTGCTCTCGGAAGTCACGGAATTGAGTCTGGACGGCGAAACGGTGAAAGTCGTGCGTCCGGTGTACGCGGGCAAGCTGTTGAGCGAAGCGGCCAGCATAGCCGGCGGCACGACGTTCATCACCATTCGCGGGCGCGCCTTTAAGTCCAACATGAGCGGCGGCAGCGCCCAGGTCAGCAGCGTTGCGCCGGCGCTGAGCGAAGACCAGATTGTCAGCAAAGTCGAAAGCTTCGAAGAAGAAGTCGGCGTCGTCAACCTGACCGACGCGGCGATTATCGTCTCCGGCGGGCGCGGCATGGCCAACAACCCGAAAGACGCGCCAGCGGGCGTTTCGGGGGATGCCGCCGCGGTATGGAAAGCCAAAGACGGCTTCGACACCGTACTCAAGCCCCTGACCGAAGTGCTGGGAGCGGCGCTGGGCGCCAGCCGCGCGGCTGTGGACGCTGGCTATATTCCCTACGCACATCAGGTGGGGCAGACGGGCAAAACCGTCACGCCTGACCTGTATATCGCCTGTGGCATTTCCGGCGCGATCCAGCATCAGGCCGGGATGCGCGGCAGCAAGGTGATCGTGGCCATCAACAAAGACGCCGAATCGCCGATCTTCAAGATGGCGCGCTACGGGCTGGTGGGCGATCTCTACCAGATTGTGCCGGCGCTGACTGCCGAATTTAAGAAAAAATTGGGCAAATAACACCCCGCTGCAAGTGACCGCTGCAAGCAACCACTGCACGCGACCGCTGCCCTCTCCGGCGACCTTTTGTGCGCGGGAGAGGGGCAGTTTCCCCCTCCAAACCGCCCCCAGTCAAAAATGAGCGTTTTCGCAGCAATGGCTTGCCAGCGCTGAAATGGGCATTACAATGAAAAATGCGAGCCGACGATCCTTTTCCCTTCTGCACTGGTCTGCCTGTCGCTGCAAAATCGTTCGTATAGATTAGGAGTCACGGCCATGTCACGCTTTTACGAGCCAGTGAATGGGTTCACGCATCTGGCGGGCGCGCTGCTGGCGGCGCTCGGTCTGGTCTGGCTGATGACACTTACCTGGGATAACACGGCCAAGCTGGTGACGGTCATCGTCTACGGTGTCAGCATGATTCTGTGTTTTTCGGCCAGCACTGTGCTGCACCTGA
Organism: Chloroflexota bacterium; assembly: GCA_013388745.1. Lineage (GTDB taxonomy): Bacteria > Chloroflexota > Anaerolineae > Aggregatilineales > Phototrophicaceae > JACAER01. The sequence continues at coordinate 68,607 of JACAER010000050.1, read as the reverse complement.
CACAGTGTTCGCTGCCGGTGCGCAAGTGGTTGACGCGCGCCGATCACGCTTCGATTTATATTATGATCGCCGGCACGTACACACCCTTCTGTTACAACGTGCTGACCAGCGAAGCCTGGCGCTGGAGCATCCTCAGCCTGATCTGGGCGCTGGCGCTGGCCGGCGTGCTCTATAAGCTGTTCCTGTATAACAAAGAACATCACCTGTCCACCCTCTCATATGTAGCGATGGGCTGGCTGGCAGTGGTGCTGTTCCCGCAGGCGCTGCATATGCTGCCCGCGCCTATTCTGTGGCTGGTTATTGGCGGCGGCGTGACCTACAGCGTGGGGGCAGTGATTTTCGCCCTGAAAAAACCCAATTTCCACCGGCACTTTGGATTTCATGAACTCTGGCATCTGTTCGTGTTGGGCGGCAGCGCGCTGCATTTTGTCGCCGTGCTGTTGTTGATGACCAACAGGTGAATTTCAGATCAAGGGTAAAGAGACAGAATAGAAGAACGCGAGAAACAAGGCCAGGAAGTCTTGCCATGCGCCGTCCTAATCGGATGATCTGAAAAAACGATCACAAGAGCGTGCCCATGCAGCGCTGAGGTCTGCGTTGGAAGCCGGACTGTGCTGGTCGCATTCAGACTTGCCAGCGCCCACCTGTGCCTTTATAATTTGCTTAGATGGCGACGTGGCCAAGTGGCAAGGCAAGACTCTGCAAAAGTCTGATCACCAGTTCGAGTCTGGTCGTCGCCTATCCGCTGAACAAGCTGGAGCGGTTTCCTCCAGCTTGTTTTTTGTCCCGCAACCTTTGCCACCTGCGCTGCGTATTTTCTGATAGACAGGCATAGTGAGGAGCAACAGTCATGGGAAAATTGGGTGTCGCTAATCTGGTCTTGATCGGCTTTGCGGTGGTCGGCGCATTAGTGGTTGTGCCGCCGCTGCTCAATCTGGCCGGCGGGCTGCTCGGCCTGCTGATTATGTTAGCGATCTGGATGGTGATCGGCTTTGCCGCCGGCAAACTGGTGCGCGGGCGCAGTTTCGGTACGCTCGGCGACATTCTGATGGGGCTGCTCGGCGGCTTCGTCGGCAACTTCATTCTGGGGCTGTTCGGCGTGAATCTGGGCGGGCTGATCGGCGCGATCATCACCGGCATCATCGGCGCGGTGCTGCTGGTCTACATCATCCGCATCTTTGCCAATCGTGATTTTGCGCGTTAGGCGTCTTCTCCAACGGGGGCGGCCACCTCGCGCGCTGCCCCCAATCCCTTTCCAACCTTTTGCCAACGACAAGCCAGCACTGGTTAAAATATTGTATGTAATGTTTGTTGTCATGCCTAGGCGCCCCCAATTGCGCTATAACTAAGTTAACGGGTTTTTATGGATGAATTGGAAATTTTATGCGCGCCTCAACCATTGCAATTATCAGTCTGCTGCTTTTGCTCGGCGCGGCCTTCCTGACGATGGTCTTATCGGTGCAGGCCGACTGTGTGCCCGGCGACTATGGTACGCCCGGCGATGATGTGATCAACTGCACGACTTCTGGCGCCCCGGATGCTACCGAAGTGTTCGGCGAAACAGGCAACGACAGCATTACGATCGACACCGGCGTCACGGTGTCCAACAGTGTTTATGGTGATGCCCCTGGCGCGACCCCCAGCGGCAATGACACCATCGTCAACAATGGCAGTGTCAACGGCGGCCTGTACGGCGACGCCAGCTTTGCCGATGGCAGCGGCAATGATACGATTGTCAACAACGGCCAGACCAGCGCCCTGATTGGCGACAGCTTCAGCGGCGACGGCAGCGGCAATGACACACTGGTCAACAACGGCCAGACCAGCAATATGTATGGCGATACGGTCAGCGGCGGCAGCGGCAGCGGCAGCGACACCATTACCAACAACGGCGCGGTGAACTTCGGCATTTACGGCGACAGCATCAGCGGTGACAGCAGCGGCAATGACACTATCACCAACAACGGCTCTGTCACCACGATTGTCGGCGACAGCATCAGCGGTGACAGCAGCGGCAATGACACCATCACCAACAACGGCACCACCACCAACATCTACGGTGATAATCTTTCTGGCGGCAGCAGCAGCGGCAGCGACACCATTACCAACAATGGCGTGGTTGTCGGCGACATCGACGCGGGCGGCGGCGACGATACCGTCATCATTCGCGGCTTGAGTGTTGTCGGCGACGGCATCAATGGCGGCGACGGCTTCGATACCCTGACGTTTGATCTGTCTTCGACCAACCCGGCGGAATTGCAGGCTATCGCGCAGCAGATCGCCGCGGCCAACCCCGCTGGCGGCACAATCACGATTTTCGGCAGCACCTATAACTGGCTGAACTTCGAGCAGTTGACGCAGATTCTTACGGTCTTGCAGGGCAACGGCTACGGCGCGCCGCTGGCCGTGTTCTGCGCGGTGGGCGGCGGTATTGATGTTTACATCGTCGTCGGGAATCGCGGCCTTTTGAGCCTGCGGCTCACGCCCGGCCAGATTCGCGGCGGTTTAGAACAGGCTTTTGCCACGACCAGCAATGTGCGCATCGGCCTTTCGACCAGCGCCGCCTTCTATGTCCTGTCCAGCGGCGAGCTTCAGGCCAACACCGCCGACAACAGCTATGCTTTCCGCTTCTTTTATGAACCCCTGTGCGGCCCACTGCCCGATGTGCCCGCCGAACCGGTAATCACGCCGGAGCCGGTGGAGGAACTGCCCGCCAATACAATTGTCAACCGGCCATTCAGCGGCTAACGCCTGACTCCACTTTGCCCCCTGACAGCGGCAGGCGCACGGTGAAAACTGTGCCCTGCCCTACTGCGCTTTGCCAATCGATACTCCCGCCCTGCTGCTGCACACTCGCGTACACCAGCGCCAGCCCCAATCCAATGCCGCCGATATAGGTAACATTTTCCGCGCGGAAAAACGGCTGGAACACGCGCACCTGTTCGCGCTCAGGAATGCCCAGGCCCTGGTCGCTGACCTGCACGAAGAACGCCGCTGGTTCACGGCGCAGCATGATCTGCACCGCGCTGCCTGCTGGCGAATATTTCAGCGCGTTCGACAACAGGTGATACAGGATCACACGCAAGTGCTGCGCGTTTAACGCCAACGCCTCAAGCGCCCCTTCAAACGTCACATGAAGCGGATGCGCTTCAGCGTCGGCGGTGCGCATTTCGGCGATCATTTCCTCACAAAGCTGCCGTACATCGATCGCAGCGGTTTCTGTAGGCTCCCGGTGCGCCATAAGCTGCTCAGCAGTGACAATACTGTTTAGCAGCCGTGCCATATGCGCGCCCTGACGGCGTATCTCGCGGATATGGCTCACCCGCCGTTCTTCGGGCAGGCGCGGATAGTGCTTTTCCAGCAGATAGGCGCTGGTTTCGATAATCGCCAGCGGCGTGCGGAACTCGTGCGAAACCACCGTGATGAAGCGTTCTTTGTGCCGCAGCAGTTCCCTTTCTTTTTCCAACTGCTGGCGCGCCATCTCCGCTTCGATCAACTGCTGGCGCAGCGCCTGATGCTGCTGGTTTTTTTGCAGTTGGCGTAAAGTGACCTGAAACGCGAACCAACCGGTCACCAACAGCACCAGCGCGCGCAGAACCACCACGATGAAAGGCACGATCGGCGGTGAGAACGGGTATACCATGATATACCCGACGGCCACGAACACGATGAGCACCGCTGCATAGCGCCCCGCCAGCAGCGGCACATAAATCGTCATGATGGTGAAGTGCCACATATAGAAAAAGCTGGTTGTCCCGCCCGTCATCAGCGTAACCACCCAGACCAGACCTGCCAGATAAAACGCCCGGAAAGCCATAAAACGCCGCTTCGTGTCGCGCCGGCTCAGCACCCACAACACCGTACCAATCAGCGCGCAGCCCCCTAACCACAGGCGCAGCAGGTCGGGGGAAAGCTCTAAGCCATAGACAAAAATCAAGGTGGCGTGGACGCCCAACATCAGCGGAGTATATTCCTCCAGCCGCAGAATGTCGCGGCCCGGCGCCGGGCGCGCAGGTAAGGTGTCGATGTCGTGATTCATAGCCGGTCACACTAGCGCTGCTGCTTAAAACCACAGCATGTCACCTTATTTTATGACGTACTGTTAAAGCCACTGCCTTGAGGAGATATGAATTCTCTCTAACCGTTCGGATTCAAGGGTCTTTACACGTCGCGCAGCGCTTCAAGCTGTTCGCTCAGCACCTCGCGCACAATCTGGGCGTTGCCCTGCCCGCGCAGCGCTTTCATGCATGCCCCCACCAGCGCCATGAACAGCTTGTCTTTGCCGTTGAGATAATCGCGCGCCAGCGCCTCATTTTCGCGGAGCACCTGGGCCACTGTCGCGGCAATCGCGCTCTTGTCGCTGACCTGCGCCAGCCCTTTTTCGGCGACAATTTTTTCCGGTGCGTCGCCGCTTTGCCACATCGTTTCCAGCACGGTCATGCCCGTGCCTTTATTGAGCGTGCCCGCCTCCACCAGTTTGATGAGCGCCGCCAAATGCTGCGGCGTGATTTTGGTCTGCGCGATCTGCTCGCGTTCAAAGCCTGCTTTGTTCATCAGCGCGAACAAACTGCCGATAATCCAGTTGGCCGCCGCTTTGGCGTCTGCCCCCGCCGCCAGCACATCCTCATAGTAATGCGCTACGGCCTGTTCGGCCACCAGCACGCCGGCATCATAGCGGCTCAGCCCCAGCGCGCTGACGAAACGCTCGCGTTTGGCGTCCGGCAGTTCGGGCAGGCGCGCGCGCACATCAGCCACATACGCGCGGCTCATCTCCACAATGGGCAGATCCGGCTCTGGGAAATAACGATACTCGTCGGCGCGTTCTTTGTAGCGCTGGATGAACGTTTTTTGTTTGTTTTCGTCCCAACCCACGGTGGCCTGTTTGACGCCTTCGCCGCTTTCGTGCAGTTTGATCTGCCGCTGCACTTCGTAGTTGATCGAGCGGAACACGCTGCGGATACTGTTCAGGTTTTTCACTTCCGTGCGTGTGCGAAAAGCGCTGTCGTCGCTGCGCATGACGCTGATATTCGGCTCGGCGCGCAGCACGCCTTTGGACATATCGCCGCTGTTGACGCCCAGATATTGCAGAATCGCGCGCAGTTGGCGCACAAAGGCTTCGGCTTCTTCGGCGCTGTTGATGTCTGGCTCGGTGACGATTTCCAGCAGCGGCACGCCGGCGCGGTTGTAATCCACCAGGCTGTGCGCCGCGTCCACATGCGTCAGCTTGCCGGTGTCTTCTTCCAGATGCGCGCGGCGGATACGGATGCGCTTGCTGTACGGTTCGCCCTTTTCCGGCGTGACCTCGATATCCAGATAGCCGTTGATCGCCAGCGGGCGATCATACTGGCTGATCTGATAACCTTTCGGCAGGTCGGGGTAAAAATAGCTTTTGCGCGCGAACTGATTCAGCGGCGGGATGTCGCAGTGCAGCGCCAGCCCCACCATCGTCGCCATCTCGATAGCGCGCGCGTTAATCACCGGCAGCGTGCCCGGCAGCCCCAGCGTCACGGCGTCCACTGCTGTGTTGGGTTCGCCTTCCAGCACCACAGGGCACGCGCTGAACATTTTGCTGTGCGTTTCCAGCTCGGCGTGAATCTCCAGCCCGATAATCGGTTTCCAGACGCTCGTCATGACTCCGTCTATCCCTTAAAAAACGGTAAAAAATACCCATCGCTGCCAGGCCGATTTTACCACAGCGCATCGCTCTCGTGAAATTCGTCTGAATTCAGTTGTGCCGTGCCTAATCTTTGCAGTAATAAAAGCTCAACCCGCTTGCTAAAACGGCGCACTTTCCCTTACAATGAGTTACGTATACCGCAAATAAGTAAAGGCGGGATAAAAGTGTCGGTGATTAAAAAGCAGCTTGGCGATTTAACATTTTACGAATTGACGCGCGATGATGTACGCCGTATGCAGGCGATGATCAACATTTTTATCGAACTTATGCCGCAGTATGCCCATTATGTGGCGCGGCTGGAAGAATCCACCGAACGGACCGGCGCCAGGCACGCCGACCACCTCCACCATGTCTGGCTGATCGAAAAAGCAGGCGAACCCGCTGCGATGGCCGCTTTTGAATATGTGCGGCGCTGGAATATCGGGCTGGGCATGGATATCGCCGTGTATCCTGCGCTGCGGCGTTATGTGCTGCCCGATGGCCGCCCGCTGGCGCACGCCATCCTCGACGCGATGGTCGAAGCGCTGCAAGACGACGCGCGCCAGTTCGGCAGCGTGCCCTACACCGTCATGGGCGGCGAAGTGCATTCGGATCGTCTGCTGGAACGCTTCCAGACCTACGGCATGGTCGAAATCCCCATCACCTACTATGAGCCGCCGGATGTCAGCGGCCAGCACGATCTGCAAGGCTTTTCCGGCACAGCGGACGAAATCGCCGCGCTCGAAGCGCTCGGTTATCACGCCATGCATCTGGGCATGTTCCCGCCCAAAAACAATACCGCGCTTGATATTTATGACCGCGAGTTGTGGCGGCGTCTCGTCCACGCCTACTATATCGACCACTATAAATTGCAGGCCGATAGCCGCGCGCTGCAAATCGCGCTACACTCGATTGAGCAGTTTCAACCCTCAAGTGCCTGATGGGAGACAGCCGCATGACAGCCCAGACCACACCGCCACCGAAAACTTTTGTGCTCCCTGATCTGATCGCCATTCTTTGCGCCGTCGCCATTTTGCTGGCCTTCTTTTTTATGCCCTGGTTGGGCATCCTGAAGCCTGGCGCGCTGGCTTTTCTGGTCGTTCCCGACACCTTGTCCGACGGTAACGCTTTATTTTATGCGCAAAGCCTGTTCGCGGTGGCGCTGGTGCCCATCGCCGCTGTTTTCGCGCTGGTGATCGAACGACGCGGCGCGGCCAAAGCCAACCCCAGCCGCTACAAAGCTATCGGCTTCGTGATCGCCGGGCTGCTGGTGCTGCTGTTCTACAACGGCTTTTTCGTGCTGCTGCTGGGCCAGCAGTTACAGGTCGACGGCGAACTGGTCAGCAGCGGCGCAGTGTTCGGCTTCGGCTTCTGGCTGGCGCTGTTGGCGGGTGCGGCGCTGCTGTTGCAGGTCTTCCGCCTGTTCGACGGCCTGCGTGGCAAGCTGGTGGTCGCCTTTACGGCGGTCTTCGCGATCGTCTTCGCGCTCGCTTATTTCTGGTTCTTCCAGTTTTCGACACAAACCGCGCTCAACCGCGTCGTGGAAGACATGCGCGCCACGCTGGCCGGCACCGTCGCCGGCATTCACGGCGATGACATGCGCGACCTGCTGGCCGAAGTCCCCGAAACCCCCGGTGTTTACCCCACTGATCAGCGCTACTGGGATCACGTCCAGTGGTTCGGCACGATTCTCCAGATCGAACCACGCGCGATTGTGTATTCCTACACCTTTGGCGCAGAACCGGGCACAATTGTCTATGTCGGCAGCGTCGGCGCCGTCTTCACACCGCCGGTCGGCGTGCAGTTCAAAGAAGCGTGTCCCACCTGCGCCGTCGGCGACAATCTGCAAACACTGGAATCACAGGAAACGCTGATTTCCACCGACATCAACACCGACGCCTTCGGTTCGTGGATCACCGGCAACGCGCCGTTCTTCGACTCCGATGGCAATCTGGTCGGCGCGGTCGGGCTGGATTACGAGGCCAGCTACGTGCTGCAAATCCAGCAGAACATCCTCAACAGTATCGTGCTCTCGTTCGAACTGGCGTATGTAGTGCTGTTTGGGCTGGTGTATGTGCTGGCCGGCGCGCTCACCAACCCGCTGCGCAAACTCGCCAGCATCGCCAAACTGGTCGGCGAAGGTCAGTACGAAAAGGCCAACTTCTCCGAACTCACGCCCTCGACAGGCTACCCGGACGAAATCGACCAGTTGGGCGGCGTATTGGCCGATATGACGCAGAAAGTCTACCGCCGCGAAGAAACGCTCAAGCAGCAGGTCAAGGAATTAAAGATCGAGATCGATCAGGTCAAGGCCAAGCAGCAGATCAAGGAAATCGTCGAAACCGAATTCTTCGACGCGATCGCTGCCAAAGCCAGGAACATGCGTCAGCGTCATGCGCGCGCCGGCGAAGATACGCCCGAAACGTAGCCCACCGCGCCGCACATGCTTTGACAAACCCTACTCTGAAAAGGTATTGTAGGAGCGCTTCATCCGGCGCTCCTCTTTGTTTTTCGGGCCGCCGCTCTTTATTCGGACCGCCGCTCTTTATTCGCGCCGCCGTTCTTTATTCGCGCCGCCGTTCTTTATTCGCGCCGCCGTTCTTTATTCACGCCGCTCTTTACTGTGTTTTGAAGGCTCAGCATGAATCTCCTCAAACGTGTCTTGAATCTGCAATCGGGCGAAGCGGGACTTGTCCTGCTGATGGGTCTGCTGCTGTTCGGCAATTCCTTCGCGCTGGAAGTCTCCGAAGTGGTGGCAACCAGCGGCTTCCTGAGCCAGGTAGACGTGTCGAACATCCTGATCGTGTGGATCATCGGCATGCTGCTCATCATCGTTTCTGCCGGGCTGCAATCGCTGGTTGTCGATCGCTTTAATCGCGTGCATCTGATGCGCTGGGTGTGTTTGATCGTCGCCGGCGCTTATATCACGCTGCGCCTGCTGTTCGCGGTGGGCGCGCCGGAGTGGTTGAGTTTTTCGCTCTTGTTCCTGCTCAGCGACCAGCAGTGGCTCTTTTTCCCGCTGATCTTCTGGGTGCTGGCGAATGATCGCTTCCAGATGGCGCAGGGCACGCGCATTTTCCCGCTGTTGATCGGCTTCGGCTTCTTCGGCCAGGTTGCCGGCATTCTGATGGCGACGTTTGCGCCGGAGCTGCTCAAAAGCCAGGCGTTGACCTCGATTGAACTGCTCAGCCTCAACGCCGGTATTTTTATCCTGCTGTACATCATTGTCGTTTTCGGGCTGCGCGACGGCAGCGCGGCGGCACCTGGCGCGCAGCACAAGGGCGAATCTATTCGTCACACCATCAGCGAAGGCTGGGAGTTTGTCAAAAACGTCGATTCTTTCCGCTACATGAGCATGGCGTATCTTGGGCTGGCGATCGTCATTACTGTTATCCGCTACAATTTCCTTTCCGTGACTTCCAGCGCTGTGCCCGACGCCGATTTCCAGCGTTTTTACGGGTTGTACCGCCTGATTTTGACCGGCTCCAGCATTCTTATGACCGTGTTTATCACCAGCCGCCTGATCAAAGCCATCGGACTGAAAAACGCTTTTCTGCTTACTCCCCTGAGCATGACGCTGATCGTAGCGGCGGCGCTGGTGTCGTCGCTGCTGCTGCTGACCACCGGCGGCATGATCTTCGCCTGGGTGATGTACTACACCATCGACCAGACAACCCGCAAGACCTTTCAAGCGCTGGTGCCGGAAGAACGGCGCGGGCGCGTCAGCATGTTTATCGACAGCTATGTGCCCGCCAGCGGCGTCATTATGGCGGCGGTGCTGGTCGGCGCGACCGTGATTTTCGGCAGCCTCTTCGGCTGGGCAATCACCCCGATTATTTACCTCATTATCGGCCTGGTGGCGGCGGGGTTTACGCTGTGGGCGACGCTGCGCCTGCGCGCCACCTACGACAGCAGCCTGCTCAACCCGCGCATGAAACGCCGCGCGCGCCGTTCAGAAGTGCTCGACAAACTCAATTTCTGAGGCGCTAGGCGGCCCACAGAAGCAGGCTTGACACGCGCCCAAACTGTGCTATCCTTGTGCGTCCTCAAGGGGTAACAAGGGGTCACAACGATGCGTTTGGGGATTGACTTCGGCACGACCAATTCGGCGGCAGCAGTCTACGACGGCGTCACTTTACATCCCGTACACATCAATCAAGCGGCCATTCTCCCTTCACTTCTCTATATCGATCGTCAGCATCAGGCCACGCTGGGCAGCGCGGCGGCCCAGCTTTATCTTCAACGCGAAACCGGGCGCGCGGTGCAGTGGCGCAGCCGCGAAATCGGCGTGATCGAAGTCGTCGTCTCCGGCAAGGACGCGCCTATCATCTACAACGTGCCGGTGGTCGTCACTTTCGACGATGCCGCCAGCGGGCGTTTGCTGCAATCGGTCAAAACCGCGCTGCGGCTGGAACACTACGAAGGCACGCAGATTTTTGACCGCTTTTACACGGTGGACGAACTGATCACCCCGCTGCTGCGCGAACTCAAAGCGCGCGCCGAAGCGCAGTTTGAGCAAAGCTGCGATGAGGTGGTGATTGGCCGCCCAGTCAAATTTTCCGACGACCCGCGTATCTCGCTGCGCGCGGAGGAAATCATCTACAAGGCCGGGCGCGCGGCGGGCTTCCGCGACATCCGCTTTGCCATGGAACCGATCGGCGCGCTCTATCTCTATCACATCAGTACGCTGAAACGCATCACCGTGCTGGTCTTCGATTTTGGCGGCGGCACGCTCGATCTGACGGTAGCCGAAGTCGGCGCGGGACGCCCGCCGCATGTGCTGGCGACGCGCGGCGTGCTGGTGGGCGGCGACGATCTTGACCGTCGCATTTTCTTCGCGCTGCTCAAATACTTCGGCGAAAACCCCGATCTGGGCGAACATCTGCCGCATGATGTGCTCGAAGCGCTCGCCAGTTGGCAGACGATGAACGAGCTGTCGCGTTCCAATTATGTCGAAACCTTCAACCGGCTGCGGCGCGCCTCCAGACATCCCAAAAGCATCGACGCGCTCAAAACCCTCGTCAGCAAAAATGTCGGTTTCAGCCTGTTCAGCCGCTGCGAACAGGCCAAGCGCGACCTCAGCGACCATCTGCACACCACGCTGCAATTCAATTTCGAAAACATCCATCTGCGCGAACTCATTTCGCGCCCGCGCTTCGAGATGTTGATCCGCCAGGAACTCAAAGCTGTCGAACAGGGTCTCCACGACGTGCTGGCCGAAGCCGGGCTGCGCGCCGCGCAGATCGAGGCGGTGGTGCGCACGGGCGGCAGTTCGCTCGTCCCGGCTTTTGTGCAAATGCTGACGCGCTTGTTCGGCGCGGACAAACTGCGCGAAATCGACCCGCTCACGTCGGTTGTCGGTGGTCTGAGCATCGTCGCCCACGAGAGCGGCGGCACTGTCGGTGCGTACCAGAGCAAATACCCCGCCGACCCTTGCGCAGTCACCGCGCCCTACGACGGCTACATCATGCGCGTCGGCGCGCAGCCCTACAGCGATCGCGAAACAACGGTGCGCAAAATTCCCGTCGCGCTCAGCGGCCTGCCGGCCATCCGCCTGCCCTGGCTGGAACGCGAACGCCGCGAGGCCGAATACCTGCGCCTGCCGCTGGCGGGGCGCGCCAAAGTGTATATCGCCTACCCTGGCGCGGCGCTGCAACCCCCCGATTGGATGCGCGCTTGGGAGCGCGAAGACATGAGCATCGAAGTCGAGGACGAATGGTGGGGCATCAAAGAATTGTACGTCTACAGCCAGCTTTTCGAGGGCGGCGAAGTCGTACTTGGCGGCTGTATGGCGCCCGGCGCGCGCGGGCGTGTCGATGTCAATTACATTATGCTGCTGGAGCGCTATAATTAGCCTATGTCATCCTTTGTTTCGCTCGCCGAAGCCGCCGCCCTCGTCCGTGATGCGACGACCCTCGCGCTGGGCGGCATGACGCTTTACCGCCGCCCGCTGGCCTTCGTGCGCGCGCTGCTGCAACGCGCTGCCCGCCCGCGCGATCTCACGCTGTTGTGCTTCACCGCTGGGCTGGAATCTGATCTGTTGGTGGGCGCGGGCTGTGTTGGCACAGTGCGTTCGTGTTATTTCGGCCTGCAAGATTTCGGCTTCGCGCCCATGTTCACCGCCGCCGCGCAGGAGGGCAAAATCCGTGTGTTGGAAGAAACCGAAGCCAGCATCGTCATGGGCATACGCGCGCGCATGGCCGGCGTTGGCTTCATGCCAGCGCGCGCCTGGCAGGGCACAGACCTGCTCAAACTGCGCCCCGATGTCAAAAGCATCATCGACCCCTACACCGGCGAGACGCTGACCGCCTTCCCCGCGCTGCGCTGTGACACGGCGGTGCTGCACGCGCTCGAAGCCGACTACGACGGCAATGTCAAGCTCAACAACAATCTGGGCATCGATAACGAATTAGCCTATTTCGCCGATCGCGTGATCGTCACCGCCGAGCGTTTCGTTAAGAAAATAGAACGCGCCACCGATGGCCCCATTATCCCCGCCCCCGCCATCACCTGTATCGCCGAAGCGCCGCGCGGCGCTTGGCCCACAAGCTGTTATCCCCTCTATCCGCTGGCTGGCGGCGAGTTTTTGCGCTATATCGATGCCTGCAACGCCGGAAAGTTTGATTCTTATCTCAGCGCTGTTTTAGACCAATAACACTCTTGGCTATCCAGCGGATTCAGAGTATACTTCTATAAACAAAATCGCATAGAATCCAACCGGGGGAGTCCACGCCAGTGGGCTGAGAGGATGCGTAAAGCCGTATCGACCCTTAAACCTGATCCGGTTCATGCCGGCGTAGGGAGTGTTTTTAGCCACACCACCCCTACTACACCCCGTTAGGGGTGGTTTTCGTTTCTTGGGCGTGTTTCTCCCCGGCTGGATGCGGATAGTAGGGAGAGAAACACATGGTGCCTAAACTCTATTTTTTGCTGCTCACGCTCGCCCTGGCGGCCTGCGCCCCTGCCGCCGCGCCCACCGCCGCAACCACGCCCGCAGCCAGCCCCGCCCCCACCACACTCACGCTCGTTACGCACGACAGTTTCGCCCTCAGCGAGGCTGTGCTGGCGCAGTTCAGCGCCGACACCGGCATCAGCGTCGAAGTCTTGCGCAGCGGCGATGCCGGTTCGATGCTCAATCAGTCGATTCTCAGCCGCCAGAACCCGCTGGGCGATGTGCTCTTTGGCATCGATAACACCTTTCTGGGGCGCGCGCTGGAAAATGAGCTGTTCGTGCCTTATGAATCGCCGCTGCTGGCCGATATTCCCGCCCAGTTCCGCCTCGATTCTGAGAATCGTGTCACCCCCATTGATTACGGCGACGTCTGCCTGAACTACGATGTCGCCTATTTCGCCGCCAACAGCCTGCCTGTGCCCGATCAACTGCTCGATCTGACCGATCAGGCGTATCGCGGCCTGCTCGTCGTGCAGAATCCCGCCACATCGTCGCCCGGCCTGGCGTTTTTGCTGGCGACCATCGCCGTTTTCGGCACAGAGGGCGACTACACCTATCTCGATTTCTGGCGCGATCTGGTTGTCAACCAGGTGCGCGTAGTTGATGGCTGGGAATTGGCCTACTACGGCTTCTTCAGCATCCACGCCGAAAGCGATCCGCGTCCGCTGGTCGTCAGCTACGCCAGCAGCCCGCCCGCCGAAGTGTATTTCGCCGAAACGCCGCCGCAGACCGCGCCCACCGCCGCCATCGTCGCCGCCAATACCTGTTTCCGCCAGATCGAATTCGCCGGCATTTTGCAGGGCACAGATAACCTCTCCGGCGCGCAGCGTTTCATCGACTTCATGCTGAGCGTGCCGTTCCAGGAAGACCTGCCGCTCAATATGTTCGTCTTCCCGGTGAATCCCGCCGCCGCGCTGCCAGAGGTCTTCACGTTGTATGCCGCCGTGCCGGAAAGCCCATTGGCGCTAGACAGCGCCGCGATCAACGCCAACCGTGACGCCTGGATCAGCGCGTGGACAGACGCGGTGCTGCGCTAAGCGGCTATGAGGTGCGTTGTGCCCTTTTACCGTCTGCTATGGCTGCTGCCGCTGGCCTTTCTCGCCGTCTTTTTCCTCTATCCGCTGCTGACGATTCTCGATGTCAGCCTGCGGCAGGACGGCGTATGGCAGCTTCAGGGCTTTGCCGCCCTGTTTACACAGCCGCACTTCCGCGAAACGCTGTGGTTTACGCTGTGGCAGGCTGCGCTTTCGACATTTTTGACGCTGCTGCTGGCGCTACCCGGCGCGTACCTTTTCGCGCGCTATGATTTTCCCGGCAAACGCCTGCTGGCGGCGCTGGCCGTGCTGCCGTTTGTGCTGCCGACCGTCGTCACCGCAGTGGCCTTTTTGTCTTTGCTCAGTGTGCTGAATAACGCGCTGATGTCCCTCTTGGGGTTAAGTCAGCCGCCGCTGCGTTTGGAGGGCACGCTGGCGCTGATTCTGCTGGTTCACGTCTTTTACAACTATGCCGTCGCGCTGCGTATCATCGGCGGCTTTTGGGCCAACCAGAATGCGCGCCTCGAAGAAGCTGCGCGCGTGCTGGGCTGTCGCGGTTGGCGGCTGTGGTGGGAAATCCGCCTGCCGCTGCTGCGACCGGCGCTGTGGGCGGCGGCGCTGCTGATTTTTGTCTTCACCTTCACCAGCTTCGGCGTCGTGCTGATTCTTGGCGGGCGTTATAGCACGCTGGAAGTCGAAATCTACCGCCAGGCCGTGGTCTTTTTTGATCTGCCGGTGGCCGCCGCGCTCGCGCTGGTGCAGATCGCCGTCATGCTGGCGCTGATGTTGATCTATACGCGCTTGCAGCGGCGCATGGCGCTGGACATGCAAAGTGTGCGTTCGGTGGCGCGCCGCCCGGCCCATGCCCGCCAATGGCTGCTGGTCGGCGGCAATATCGCGCTGATGACCGCGCTGTTGTTCGCGCCCCTGTTGGCCTTGCTGCTGCGCGCGTTTACTGTCGGCGGCGAAGGCTTTACCCTGTATTATTTCCTCACCCTGGGCGAAAATCTGCGCCGTTCACCGCTGTTTGTGCCGCCCGCTGTCGCCATCGGTAATTCGCTGTTTTTCGCCATCATCACTACACTGCTGGCGCTGCTGCTGGGCACACTCACGGCCTACCTGCTGGCGTCGAAGGCCTCGCGGCTGCTGCGCTGGCTCGATCCGCTTTTTATGCTGCCGCTGGCAACCAGCGCGGTGACGTTGGGCTTCGGCTTTATTGTCGCGCTGGACGAGCCGCCGCTCAACTTGCGCACGTCGATCGCGCTGATTCCGCTGGCGCATACGCTGGTGGCGCTGCCTTTTGTCGTGCGCAGCGTGCTGCCGGCGCTGCGGGCGCTGCCGCCGTCGCTGCCCGAAGCGGCGCAGGTCTTGGGCGCGCCGCCTTTTCGCGTCTGGCGGCTGATCGAACTGCCGCTCATCAGCCGCGCGCTGCTGGTTGGCGCGACCTTCGCTTTTACCGTCAGCATGGGCGAATTCGGCGCCGCGCTGCTGATCACCCGCCCGGAAATGCCGACGATCCCGGTGGTGATTTTTCGCCTTTTGGGGCAGCCCGGCACGGCCAATTACGGGCAGGCGCTGGCGCTCAGTGTGCTGCTAATGCTGGTGTGTGCCGTAAGCTTCATCCTGATTGAGCGCCTGCGCGACGCCGGAACGGGGGCATTCTGATGCTGACGCTGCAAAATGTGCGCCGCACTTTTGACTCGCAGCCTGTGCTGCGCGGCGTTGATCTCAGCATCGCGCGCGGGCAGATCGCCTGTTTACTGGGGCCGAGCGGCTGCGGCAAAACCACGCTGCTGCGCATTATCGCCGGGCTGGAAGGCGCCGACAGCGGCGATGTGCTGCTTGACGGCGACTCGGTTATGCGTGTGCCGGTTCACGCCCGCGATTTTGGCCTCATGTTTCAGGATTTCGCGCTGTTTCCGCATCTCAACGTCGCGGACAATGTGGCGTTCGGCCTGCGCATGCACGGTCTGCCGCGCGCGCAGCAGGCCGCGCGCCTGCATGAAGTGCTGGCGCTCGTCGGCCTGAGCGATTTTGAAGCGCGCGATGTCAGCAGTCTTTCCGGCGGCGAACGCCAGCGTGTCGCCCTGGCGCGCAGTCTCGCGCCCAATCCGCGCCTGCTGATGCTCGATGAGCCGTTGGGGTCATTAGACGCCGCGCTGCGCGAACGGCTGGTGGTGGAGCTGCGCGCCATCATCAAACATGTCGGGCTGACCGCACTATATGTCACCCATGACCAGCGCGAAGCCTTCGCCATAGCCGATGTCATCGCCGTCATGAACGCCGGGCGCATCGAACAGGTCGCCAGCGCCGAAGACCTTTATCGCCGCCCAGCCACGACGTTTGTCGCGCGTTTTTTGGGGCTGCGCAATATTTTTCCTGTCATCGGCTGGCGTGACGGCGCCGCCATCACTAGCGCCGGGGTTTTCCCCGCGCCGCAAGAGACACAGGCGCTGCTGCTGCATCCCGACGATCTGCGCCTGACCGCGCCAGAGACGCCGGGCGCGCTGCCCGCCACGATTGTCGAGCGCGTCTTTCTGGGCGACAGCTATCGCTGCCTTGCGCTGCACAACGAGGCCCTGCTCATGTTCAAACTGCCTGCCCACAGCGCGCCGCCCGCCGTCGGGGCTGCCGTCGCCCTGCTGCCCACGCGCATTGTCCCGCTCGCATCCTAAAATAATCTGCGTTTCGGATAGCCCGTCGCTACTATCCCTGCGCGGCGGCGAGAATATCGGCCAGGGCGGGGGTACGATTGGCGCGCAGCGTTTCCGTGCCGGCGGCGCTGTAAACGATATACGTTGGTGTGCTGACAAAGGCGAAGCGTTCCAGCAGTGTACTGCCCGGCGGCTGATGAATGTTGAGCAGCAGCGTATTGACTCCGGCGGCTTCCAGCTCTGGTTGCAGCCCGCGCACGGCGGACAGCGCATTCATGCACGCCAGTCAATAATTCGAGTACAACATGACAAACGTCGGACGCCCGCTGCTCAACACGGCGTCCACTTCGGCTGTGGTTTGCACGCTGGAAGCCGGATATTGGCGCGAGAGATTAAACAACACCACGCCGCCGGCATACAGCGCCAGCAGCGTGCCCAGCAGCAGCGCGCGCCCACGTGGGCGATCACGCAGCGCCGGCAGAGCGCGCAGTCCCAACCACAGCGCCGCCGCCAGGATCAGCCCGACTGTGGCCGCTGCGGCAAAAAACGAATATTGGTTGAAAATCCCCATGCACGCTCCTCCTGAAAATAGCTTTTAGCGATTGGCGGTTAGCGGTTAGCCGCAATACAAAAACGATCGCGCAGACACAAAGGGCGAGAAGAAAAGTATCATTTTCATCGCGCGGGGTGAACCTTCGCTCAGATGACCTTGACTATGCCATGCTTGCGGTAATCTTGCCAGTGAGCGCAGCACAGGGCATGTTATAATCGGCGTATGGGTTGGAAATAAACTTTCCCTATAGGCGGTTTCAGCAGCTTATTTTATAGCTTGAGGAACATGCGCTCATGGCAATTGACTTTATCATCGACCACACCTGCGAGCCGAAACGCATTCTGGGCACCGACGGCATTGTCGAACGGCTGAAAGGCGAAGAACGCGCCGCAACCATTATCGCTATGTTCCGCAAAAACGGCGACAACCGCCCGCCCAGCGAGATGGGTTTCGAGTTCACGCGCAGCACCCCGGAAGGCGAAAAAGAGAAAAAAATAGTGGTCGTGCAGGATTTGCTGGACGCCGCCGCCGAACTTAAGCCGCTGGAAGTTCACTGTCAGGGCTGCCCGGCCAACCGCACCGGCAAACGCTTCGGCTGTATCGGTTTCATCCAATACCCCGTTTCGGCGCGCGGCGAAGCCTGGCTGCTGAACCAACTGCCTGTCCCGGATGAAGCGCTGGTGTGGCTGCTGCTCAAGCAGGGGGTGGAGGAATTCAAATACGACGGCAGCAGTCTTGCCCCCATGCGTCAGGCCGGCGACTCCTACTTTGAGGTGCGCGGATCGCTGACACGGCGCCTGGGCGAGTTCCGCATCACCAACGATCAGGTCTTTGAAATGCTGTTTTTGCTCGGCCACATTCAGCCGCCGCACGCGGGGGTTGTTCTGCTGTTTTTCCACGCCATCCAGCGTGACCTGAACGCAGACGACATCATGCGGGTTTCGCGCGCCCCCCAGGACGCCGCCGCGCGTTATCCCTTCCGTCACACCGCCGAAGCCGACGATGACCGCACCATCAGCGAGTTCAAGGGCTTTCTGCACGCACTGTATATCGCCTGGAGCTTGAATGTACGCCTGCTGTTAGACGTTTAGCAGGCCAAGAAACAAAAAAGACACGCCACGAAGACGTGTCCCCACCGCGATGAGGGCGTGACGATAAAAGCGGCTATGATTTACGCCTGCCCGGCACCGAAAAGACCACTGCCAGAATCATCACCAGCGCGGCGCTGCACTGCGCCAGCACTACTAACAGCGCAGGACGATCGGCATCATTGGGGCGCACCGGTTTTCTCTTGGCCATCTACTCAACTCCGTTTCACTTCCCCGAAGATAGGGCATCTGGCTTGGATCACGATGAGCGCTGCGGCAAAAGCGCCTGAGAACGGCGTGCGCAGCCCGATGTAGCGAACCTATGGTTCGGTGAACCTGGGGTTCGGCGCGTCACTATCTTTAGTATATGTAATATAGTGTAATTTTGGGAAGTGGAAATCGTACAACTTGCCCAACACCCCTATAATATAACAAAAAAATGGCGTGGCAAGAGAAAGCGACAGGCACATGACGTTTTGGGATCAACTTTCGCCCGACGTGCACAATATCGTTCTGCGCGTGTTTGCGGCGCTGCTGGCGCTGATTGTGATCTTTTTGCTGCGGCGTGTGCTGACATGGGTGATCGTCGCGCCGATACGCGGCCAACTGGAACGCACGCGCTGGCAGGCCGGCACTATGGCCTTCGACATCATCACGGTGGGTGTACGCTTTTTCATCATCGCGCTGGGGCTGTTTATCGGCGCGCAGATACTCGGCATTTCCGATGTCTTTATCGAGCGGCTGGTGCGCACTTTCGTGATTTTCGGCGTGGCGGCAGCCTTGTTCCGGGCGGTAGCGGTGATCGCCTTGTCGCGGCGGCAGTTGCAAAGCTTCACCGGCATTGTTATCGAGGACGAACTGCTACCGTTTATCCGCACAGCGCTGCGGCTGGTGATTATCGCGCTGGCGCTGGTCATCATCATTCAGGAATGGGGCTACGATGTCAGCGGTCTGGTCGCCGGGCTGGGGCTGGGCGGGCTGGCTTTTTCGCTGGCCGCGCAGGACACTATTTCGAATCTGTTCGGCTTTACCGCCGTTGTCGGTGATCGTCCGTTTGTCGAAGGCGAATATATCAAAATCCCGGAGGCCGAAGGCAGCGTCGAGCATGTGGGGCTGCGTTCGACGCGCATTCGCCGCCTCGATCAAGCGCTTGTTACTGTTCCCAACAGCAAAATGGCGAGCGCGGCTGTCATCAATTGGTCGCGGCTCAGTAAACGACACTACACCAACAGACTGGGCATCGACTATAAGACGCGCAGCAGCCAACTGCGCGTGATTCTGCCGCAGATCCGCGAGATGCTGCACGCACGCGCCACGGTGGAAACCGAGTCGATCCAGGTGTTTTTTAACAAATTTGGGCAGAACGCGCTGGAAATCGACATTATCTGCAACATCAAGCTGCCCGACTACCTACAATTTTGCGCCGAACGCGAGGCGATCAACCTGGCGGTGATGGAAATTATCGAACACGCCGGCATGACGATCGCCGAGCCGCATATCGCGATTGACGGGCTGTCAGAATATCCGCTGCTCTCTCCGGCAGACCCGCAGGCGGCGCCGCCCGCGCCGAAGTCCGATTAGCGCGCGTTCACAGGGGGCAGTCTCCGGCGCAATACGTGCGTAAAAACGCTGATTTTGGCGCGTGGACGGGTGCAGGAGAGAAGGGGTCTAAACAGGGCAGATTAGCTGAAAAGCTGCGGCAGGCTGTGTTTCCAGGCGGCGACCGTCTGTGGACAATGCGCGGCCAGTTCGCGGTACAGACGTTCGCCGTCGGGCAGCGACACAGCAAATTGGAAGTGGTTGGGGCGGGGGCTGTTGGCGGCTTTTAGTTCGACGATGCGCCCTTTGACGCTGATGTCGGTTATCGTCGTATAATCGACATCATAATTCTGATCTTTTTTGCCGATCAGCAGCGCGATGAGCAGCGCAGGAATCAGCCCCAACCCCACGCGAAAAATGATCAGCGGAATCACAGTGACGACGACAATCACGCCCAGCACGATCAAGATGTTGGGATTCACCTTGCCCGACAAATGCAGCGTGCGCTCGCCAAACAAGACCGAACCGGAAGCATCGTTCACCAGCGCGCGCATATGCCGCACCTCAAATGACTGTCCCAGCTTCTTGCTGTCCGCCGGCGTCCATTTAGGCTTAAAATCGGTGGGCGCGCGCAGCAGCGGCCACAGCTTAACCAGCACAAAAATCACGGCGAGCGCAACGGCTAAAGCGACCAGTCCCACACCGAGATTGGCGGGGGAAGTCAAGCCGGCCAGCGCAAAAATCGCGCTGTAGAACAGCACAAAACCCAGCAGGATGGCTAACGTCCAGACACCCAATTTTGTGAGCGGAGAGATCGTTTTTTGCTGCCAGGGGGCGGGATCAAACGAGGCTTGTGGAACAGACATGGTGGTGCTCTCTTTCTCCTCGATCGGCATTCAGACCGGAGGAGAGGTGGTGCAGAATTTGAGACGATTAACCCCTTCTCTTTCTTAATATTATTTGAATACTGTCAATGCGTCAATCGCTATTGACCGCCGGACGGCGATGGTGGAAGATAGAACGCCGCGACAGGCATGATTAGGGCGGAGATGTTTGGGCGTGAGCGGCGTAGACTTCAGCACAGTATTAAATTTTAGCGCAGACGATCTGGCGCAAAACCGCGCGGGGCGTCTCAGCGCGGCACAGGCAGAGCGGCTGCGCGGCCAACACAGGCGCAGTATTCTGGTCGGCGCGGCGACGATCGGCGCGGGCATTTTGCTGGCAACAAGCCTGCTCTTTTTCGGCCAGCAGCAGCAGTCGGCAATTCTGTCGCTGGTCGGTATCGGTGTGACGCTGCTCAACGCCGCCATGATGGGCATTTTCCTGCGTCACGGGCTGCACCTGAGCGCCGATATGCGCGCGGGTACGGTGCAGCAAACCTGCGGCGCGGCCACCTTTACTGTGCGGATGCTCAACCGCCGCACAGCGCTCTATATTGTGCATGTCGAAGGCGCGCCGGCGGCAGAAGTGGCCGTTTCGCGCGAGGCGTTCGAGGTTTTCCGCAAGTGCAAAGGCGGCTGCTGCCTGTACCGCACGCTGCACACGGGTGCGCTGCTCAGTGCCGAAGCGCTGTAGCAGCGCCTCAGGGATGATCCACCGTGTATATTTCGTAGCCGTCCTGCGCATAGACGCGCGTTAAGCCCGCCATCCAATCCCCGCTGCCGTTCATCAGCGCGCGCTCATCTGGCCCGACAAAGACATAGGTGATAGGGCGCAGCGTAAACTGGCTGCTGTAACGCGCCTGCAACTGTGCCAGCGTCAATGCGCCGCCGAAAAAGCGCGCGATGTCTTCGCGTTTTTCGCGCAGAAACAGGGTTTCTGGCCCGTGTCCGGCGAAGGCGCGGGCATTGGTGCGCCCGGCGATACGATTGCAGGTGTTGAAGGCCGCCAACACAACATCCTCACTATTGACGCGCGTTTCCAGCCAGCGCAGCGCGGCCACTTCGCCCGCGGACAGGAACAGCGGCGGTGTACGTGCGGCGGCGGACACCAGGCTGCCCACCAGCAGCAGGGCATAGGAGGGCAGCAGCACGGCAGCCACCATGGCCCGCGCGCGCAGCCATGAGCGCCGCTGCCGCGTGAGCAGGCGCAAGCCGACCGCCGCCAGCAGCGCCAGCGGCATGATCACCGCCTCCGCCATGCGCCGCTGCACATTGATCGGCAAATAGACCAGCAGCGGCACCAGCAGCACCCAACCGACCAGCAGCATTCGCGTCGTAAGCACCTCGAAACGCGGCGCCAACCGGGTTTTCAGGAAACAGCGCGCGCCAAAAAACGCCAGCGGCGCCAGCACACTGTACGCCAGCGCATAATGCAGCGGCGACGGCGACGGCAGATCGTTTTGCGCCGACCACTGCGCGAACACCGGATTTGTCGTGAACGTCAGCATATAGTAAAGGAACAGAGGCAGGGTGAATGCCGCCGGAATCACGGTACGCCAGAACAAAGCCGTCGGGAATTTTCGCGCGCGCTGCCAGGCCGCCAGCCCCCACGCGCCCAGAATCGCATAAACGATGACCAGATAAAACGGCACCGCCAGCCCCACCAGCAGCCAGCAGCTCGCCGCGAGCGTGTACAGCCGCCAGTCGTGCCGCGCGCCTTTCACCAACCAGATCACCGCCAGCAGCCCCAGCAGCAGCGCCGCGCGCGCCAGCGCCAGATGCGGCAGGCCATAGATAATCAGGAACGAAAAGGCTTCGGGGATATACCATTCGGGGGGCAGACCGCCGAGCAACAGCAGCAGCCAGCCAAAACCGCCGCCCAGCGTCGCCAGCAGCAGCGCCGTGAAGCGTAGGCCCGGCGCGCGCACAAATTCGGCGATAAAGCGGTACATGACCAATACCATCAGCACGCCAAAAGCAATACGCATAGCGTGAAACGTCAGCAGCAGCGCCTCGGTCAGCGCCGGATGATCGCGCCCGATCAGCAGTCCGATGATCTGTCCCGGCACAATATAGGGCAAAAACAGCAGCGGCGCGCTGTTATGCTGTTCAGAGGTGTAAAAAATGCCGAAGTGCCATTCGCCGCGCGCGCCGATGCGCATCTTGCCCAGATACGAATTGCCGTCTTCTGTGCCGAGCAAAAACCCGCTGAACACGGTGTCCGGCGTTTGCAGCGCCCATGCCGCCAGATACGGCAGCGTGCTGATGAGCGCCAGCAGCAGCGCGTACAGCAGCACGCCGCGCCATTCACGCGCCGACACACTCACGGCTGTTCTCCTCTGCGCCCGTACAGCCGCATCCCCGTGCCGTAAAAATTCGTGGGAATTTCTTCCAGCAGCATATAGCTAGCGGTGAATGTCGCGTTCTGTTCCAGACCCAGACGCACAAAGGCCTCCATCGTCACAAAATAATCTGGCTGCGTGTCGAGAATAAGCTGCGGCGGCACGGCGTAATTCTGACCTGCGACAATCCATTCCGGCGCATTGGGATAGTAGCGCCGCAGTTCCGGCGTCACCAGCCCGACGGTATCGACAATCGTGGCGCGGCTGAAATAGCCGATAGCGCCGATGTCGGCGGATGCCACGCGCGTTTGCGGCGTCACGCCGTAGTCTTCGCGTAACTGCCTGCCGATGCGTTCGTAATACAATTCGATCTGATGCCAGGCCATCTGCGGCGCGGGGCGATCCGGCCCGTGATCGGGATGCAGCGTCCAGACATTGAGCGAAGCGGCCAGCCAGAAGACGCCGAATGCACTTGCGACGATGGGCGCCGCGCGGTTGATCTTTTCTGCCCCAATGATCGACCACAGACCGCAGACAAGGCCCAACGTCAGCGCCGGCAGCGGCGGCAGCGTATACCAGCGAAAAATCAGCGGGTTGGCCAGCGAAAAAGCCGCCAGATACAGCCAGGGATACAGCAAAAAGGGCAGCAGGCGCGGCGCGTTCCGGGCGCTGTACAGCAGCCCCAGCAGCGCCAGCAGCAGATACAGCGTCATGAAAAACAGCCCGCCGACTGTGCGCCAGCTTTCCGGCAAAAGCTGCACCTCGAAAAACGGAAAGGCATAATTGCGCAGCGCCAGTTCAACAAAGGCCGCGCCGGACGGCATGACATATGCCAGACTCTTGGCGTTGATCGAATTGGGCAGCGGCGAGCCGAAATACAGCGTGCTGAACAGCAGCCAGGGCGCGAACGTGAGCAGGCAGGCCAGCCAGGCGCGCAGCGGCAAATAAGAGCGCCCATCATGTTTTTGTGCAGCGCGCAAGTGTTCCCACCAGTGATAAGCGAACAGCGGCGCGACCCACAGCGCGGCGTCGATGCGCGTCCACAGCCCCAACCCGGCGAACACACCCATCCACACGATTTTATCCGCGAGCCAGCCCCGTATGCCCGCCGCCGGCGGGTTTTCGGCAGCGCTGAGATAACACCACACCGCCGCCAGCATCCACAAAATATTGGGGCTGGTTTCCATGCCGCCGATGGCAAAGGTCACGCTGCGCGGGGCCAGCGCCCACAGCGCGCCCAGCACGATCCCCAACATCTGACTGCCAGTGGCACGCCGCGTGATCAAAAACAGCAGTGCGCAGTTCAGCGCATCGGCCAGCGCGCTGAGGGCGATGGCATACCACTGAAAATCCTGCTGCCCTGTGCCCAGACTGATTCCGGCCAGCAGCAGCGTAAACAGCGGCGTCGTCGTGCCCAGCGTGCGCACACCATAGTTGTAGACAAAGCCCTGCCCTTCGACCAGATTGCGGCTGTAGCGAAAGGTGATAAATGCGTCGTCAATCGTGCGCGGGCCGGGCAGCACACGCGCGATTATCGCGGCGAGCATCAGCAAGGCAATGAGGATAAGCGTAGTACGGTCAAATGATTTGGGCATAAGCCGCTCTCGTCATGATTCTCAAAAACACCGGTGTATAAAAAAACAATGTGCGCTGTTTCTAATGGTACGCCCGCTTTGACATGGCGAACGATGAGAAACGCGCACAGCCGCGCAAAACTTTACCATCATGGCAGGCCTTGTCGCCAGCGTGCCAGCCCTGGATGACAGCCAGAAGGATATAGGACTTGCCTGGTTTGTGCGCTACAATAGCAAAGGCTTTCTGTCTGTACTCAAGGACAAGTTAACTAGCTATGAGCTTGCGTATCTTTAACGTTTTAGGACGTGAAAAACAAGAATTTGTGCCGATCGAGCCGGGACGGGTGAACATGTATGTCTGCGGCCCGACGGTTTATGACCATGCGCATATCGGCCACGCCAAGAGTTATGTGGCCTTCGATGTCATCGTGCGCTACCTGCGTTACAGCGGCTACGATGTGCTTTACGTGCAAAATATTACCGATGTCGGCCATCTGCTGGAAACGGGCGAAGATCGCATTTTGCGCAAAGCGCGGCAGGCGCAGTCTGTGCCCATGAAGATCGTCGAAGACTACACGCGCAGCTACTTCGAGGATATGGACGCGCTGGGCGTCGTGCGCCCGGATATTTCGCCACGCGCCAGCGGGCACATCCCCGAACAGATCAAAATGATCGAGACACTGCTGGCCAAAGGCCATGCCTACGTGGTCAACGGCAGCGTGTATTTCGACGTCACCTCCGACCCCGATTACGGCAAACTCTCGAATCGCCGGCTGGAAGAGCAGGAAGCCGGCGCGCGCGACACCGTGCGCGCCGACGAAAAGCGCAACCCGGAAGACTTCGCGCTGTGGAAAAAAGCCGAACCCGAACATATTTTGCGTTGGGACAGCCCGTGGGGCGAAGGTTTTCCCGGCTGGCATATCGAATGCTCGGCGATGGCGAAAAAGTATCTGGGCACGACGTTCGATATTCACGGCGGCGGCATCGACAACATTTTCCCGCACAACGAGTGCGAAATCGCCCAGAGCGAATCGGCCAACGACGCGCCTTTTGCCAACTATTGGCTGCTGGTCGGCAGCCTGACAGTAGACGGCGTGAAGATGAGCAAGAGTCTCGGCAATTTCCGCACGATCAAAGACGCGCTGCAAAGCTACCGTCCCGAAGTGATCCGCACATTTTTGTTGACCGCGCATTACAGCAACCCGATTGATTACAGCGACGACGCCCTGCAAGCGGCGACAGGCGGCTGGGAACGCATCAACAACGCCGTGCGGTTGCTGCGGCGGACAATGGCGGGCGCGCCGCAAAGCGAAGCCGGCAGCGATTTTCTGCCGCGTGTAGAAGAAGCGCGCCGCGCCTTTATCGAAGCGATGGACGACGACTTTAACACGCCGCGCGCCCTGGCCGGGCTTCAGGAATTCACGCGCGATGTGAACGCCCTGCTCAACAGCGGCCAGCCGTTGGGTTTAGCGATACTTACGGCCATCAACGCTGTATATACAACGTTAGGCGGCGGCGTGCTGGGCATTGTCGGCCAGAGCGAGGCAGCCTCCAGCGACGGCCAACGCGAAGCTGCGCTGGTTGAGCTGTTGATCGCTATGCGCGCACAGGCGCGTGTCAATAAAAATTACGCCGAAAGCGATCGTATCCGCAGCGAATTGGCGCGCATCGGCATCGTTCTGGAAGATCGCCCCGATGGCACGATCTGGCGGGTGCAGTCATGAGCGATTTTATCTACGGCCATTGGGCGGTGATGGAAACGCTGCGCGCGGGCAAGCGCCAGTTCGAGCAGCTTCTGTTGACCGAAACGCTGGAAGAGAAAGGCGTGGTCGCCGAAATCATCGGCATGGCCACTGAGCGCGGCGTCAAGGTTAAGCGCGTGCCGCGCCGCATCATCGATGATCTGGCCGGCGGCAGCAACCATCAGAACACGGTGCTGCGCGCCAGCCCGTATCCCTATGCTGATCTGGAAGATGTGTTAAGCGTCAGCCAGCAGCGCAGCGAAAAACCCTTCATTTTGCTGCTGGATTTGCTCAAAGACCCGCAAAATGTCGGCGTGCTGCTGCGCGTGGCGGACGCGGTGGGCATTCACGGCGTGATTATTCAGGAACGGCGCAGTGTTTCGGTGACGCCGGCAGTGGTCAATGCTTCGTCGGGGGCTGTCGAGCATCTGAAAATCGTGCAGGTGACGAATCTGGTGCAGACCATGAAAGACCTTAAGGATCAGGATGTGTGGATGATCGGTCTGGACATCGGGCCGAATATCAAATCGATCGACAAGACCGATCTCAATATCGCCCTGGGGCTGGTGTTGGGCAGCGAGGGCGAAGGCATGCGCCGGCTTGTGCGCGATAACTGTGATGATCTGGTCACCCTGCCGATGCGCGGCAAAGTCGCCAGCTTGAATGTCGCCACCGTCGGCTCTGTTGCGCTTTACGCCGCCTGGCAGGCGCGCGCCTGGCAGGGCTGGCAGCAGGCCTGAGACGGCTGTAGGCGAAAACAGCTTTTCGCGCGAGTCGTAAACAACGGTTTTTAGCACTTACACTTGAGGATAGAGTCTATGGTTGATGACATCATTGCGGAAGCAAAAAGCAAGATGAAAAGCACCGTCGGAGTCTTCGAAACCGAACTGCACGGTCTGCGCGGCAACCGCGCCAGCCCGACGCTGGTGGACAGACTGCATGTTGATTATTACGGGCAGCCGACAGAACTGCGCCAACTGGCGACCATCTCTACGCCAGAGCCGACGCAGATTCTGATCCGGCCTTTCGACAAAACGGCGCTGAAATCGATCGAAAAAGCGATTCAGCAGTCGGATATTGGCATTAATCCCAATGTGGATGGCGAAAATATCCGGCTAAATATGCCGGCGTTGACGCGCGAACGCCGCCAGCAGCTCGTTAAGGTTCTGCATACGCGCATGGAAGAAGCGCGCGTGGCTATCCGCAATATCCGCCGCGCGGCCAACGACGATCTGAAAGAGTTCGAGCGCGAAAAGATGATTTCGGAAGATGATCTGGAACGCGGCGAAAGCGAAGTGCAAAAGCTGACCGATAAGTTCATCGAGGAAATCGAGAATCTCGGCAAGATCAAAGAAAAAGACATCATGGAAATCTGAGGCAGCGGGCTGTGCGCGCTGCTGTTCACCCGATTAGCTGCCGATCAGCGAGAGGCGTAACCTATGTTTTCCCGTCTGCGTGACAAGAACTTGCGGGTGCAGACGCCCGAAGAACCGCTGGTGACCGAGCGCGTGCCGCGCCATGTCGCCATCATTATGGATGGCAACGGGCGGTGGGCCAAAGCGCATGGTATGCCCCGCAACGAGGGGCACCGCCAGGGCAAGGAAAACCTGCGCCGGATTGTCGAAGCCTGCGTTGAATTCGGCGTGCAAATTTTGACGATTTACGCCTTTTCGACCGAGAACTGGAATCGCCCGCCTGCCGAAATCGGCGCGCTGATGACGATTCTGGAACTGGTGCTGGATCAAGAGGTCGAAAAGCTGCACAAGAACGGGGTGCAGGTGCGGCATATTGGCACGCTGGAGGGCGTCGCGCCGCGCCTCCAGGAAAAAATCCGCCTTGCCTGCGATTACACTAGAAACAATACGCGCCTCATTCTCAACGTGGCGTTTAACTACGGCGGGCGCGACGAGATTGTGCGCGCCGTGCGCCATATCATCGAGGACGGCGTGCCCGCACAAGAGGTGATGGAAGCGCTGATTAACCGCTATCTGTTCACGGGCGATCTGCCCGACCCCGATCTGATTATTCGCACCAGCGGCGAGCTGCGCGTCAGCAACTTTTTGATCTGGCAGGGCGCGTATTCGGAGTATTATGTGACGCCAACGTATTGGCCGGATTTCGATAAAGATGAGTTGCGCAAAGCCCTGATTGCGTATAGTATGCGCAAGCGGCGCTTTGGCCGCACCGATGAGCAAATCGAGAGCAGCGAATCCTGAAACCCAGGCGACAGGATTGCCGGATGCGCCAAAAACAACAGCATTGAGTAGAGTTGGAGACGTTATGTTCAAGGATATAGGCCAGGTTACGCAGCGGTTGGGCGACCAACAGTATGTTTCGACCGAAGAGATTTCGACAGTGATGTTCCTGGCCGATAAGCTGGGCAAGCCGGTGCTAGCGGAAGGGCCGGCGGGGGTTGGCAAGACAGAGTTGGCCAAGGCCTGGTCCAAAGTCGCCCAGCGCCCGTTGATTCGCTTGCAGTGTTATGAAGGGTTGGACGAAAGCAAGGCGCTCTATGAATGGGAATACGCCAAGCAAATGCTCTACACACAGCTTTTGCGCGACAAGCTGAGCGAAGTGCTGGCCGAAGCTTCCGGGCTGACGGCGGCGGCGGATCGGCTGGCGCAGGAAGAAAATGTCTTTTTCTCACAGCGCTTTTTGCTGGCGCGCCCGCTGCTGCAAGCCATTACCTCCGATGTCCCCGTAGTGCTGTTGATCGACGAAATTGACCGCGCCGACGCGGAATTCGAGGCGTTTTTGCTGGAAATCCTGAGCGATTTTCAGGTGTCCGTGCCAGAACTGGGTACGCTGACGGCCAAACATCAGCCAGCGGTGGTGCTGACCAGCAACAACACGCGCGAACTTTCCGAAGCGCTCAAACGCCGCTGCCTGTACCTGTTCATCGACTATCCGACGGCAGAAGCGGAATTGAAGGTGGTACGGCTGCGCGTGCCAGAACTGAACGCCAAGCTGGCGCAGCAGGCGGTGGAAGTCGTGCAAAATCTGCGCACGATGGATTTGAAGAAAAGCCCCAGCGTCTCGGAAACCATTGATTGGGCGAAAGCGCTGGTCATGCTCAACGCCGATCATCTGGACAAAAAGACGCTGGAAAATACGCTGACGGTGCTGCTGAAGCATGAAAGCGATGTCCAGAAAGCCAAGCGCGCGCTGACGGGCGGCGGCAAAGCGCACCCGCTGGAAAACCGCAGCAACCCGCGCCGCAGCGGTTGGCAGAACTAAAGATCTGCGCGGGGGCAGGTCAAGCATCTGCTCCCGCCCTTATTTTGAACACACCCAGATTTAACATGATAACCACTATAGAGCGCAGCCGACTTCAACAGTGTTTGGCGCAGGAAGAAGCGCGTTTTCTGGCCACGCACCCCCGTTCCAAAGCCTTGTTCGAACGTGCGCAGGCCAGCCTGCTCAGCGGCGTGCCCATGAACTGGATGGTGCGCTGGGCAGGGGCGTTCCCGGTGTTTGTCGAGCAGGCTTCCGGCGCGTATTTCACGGATGTCGATGGCAATCGCTATCTCGATTTGTGTCTGGGCGATACGGGGGCGATGACCGGGCACGCGCCGCCCGCTGCCGTGGAGGCCATCAGCGCACAGCTTAGGCGCGGCGTGACCTTTATGCTGCCGACCGAAAACGCGCTGTGGGTGGGCGAAGAACTCAAGCGGCGTTTCGGGCTGCCCTACTGGCAGATGGCGCTGACAGCCACCGATGCCAACCGTTTTTCGATCCGGCTGGCGCGGCATATCACGCGGCGGCCTTTCGTGCTGGTCTACAACTGGTGCTATCACGGCACCGTAGACGAAACCTTCGCCACGCTCAAAGACGGCAGCGTTGTCGCACGCAAGGGCAATATTGGGCCGGCGGTGGCGCTGGCGGACACCACCAAAGTCGTGGAATTCAACGATCTGGCGGCGCTGGAAGCGGCCTTAGCGCCCGGCGATGTGGCCTGCGTGCTGGCCGAGCCGGTGATGACCAATATCGGCATCGTTCATCCTGATCCCGGCTATCATGCGGCGCTGCGCGAACTCACGCGGCGCACCGGGACGCTGCTCATTATTTATGAGACGCATACGATCTGCGCGGGAGAAGGCGGTTATACGCGCGCGCATCAGCTTGAGCCGGATATGCTCACGATCGGCAAGCCGATTGCCAGCGGGATTCCCGCCGCCGTGTATGGCTTCGGCGCAGAAGTGGCCGAACGGGTGAAGGCCAGCATCAGCGTGGACGAAGCGGATACGGGCGGTATCGGCGGCACGCTGGCCGGGAACGCGCTCTCACTGGCGGCGATGCGCGCGACGTTGGAACACGTCCTGACGGCGCGGGCGTTCGCGGTGACAATTCCGCTGGCGGAGCGTTTCTGCGCGGGGGTAGAGGCGGTGATCGCCGAAAAAGGACTGCCCTGGCACGTGACGCGGCTGGGCTGCCGCGCGGAATATTGGTTTTGTCCGCAGCCTCCGCGCAATGGCGGCGAGGCGGCGGCGGCGATTGATGGCGAGCTTGACCGTTATATGCATTTGGCGGCGTTGAATCGCGGGATTCTGATGACGCCGTTTCATAATATGGCGCTGATTTCGCCGGCCACCACAGCGGCCGATATTGACTATCACACGCGGGTATTCCGCCAGAGCGTGGAAGCGCTGGTGGGCTAAAAGTGGAACAGCGCTTTTCCCCGCTTACTGTTCAGCGCACGGCGCGGCGTTCGCCTCGATCTGCAGCAGGCGCTCGTGCGCGCACTCCATCGCCGCGTGTGTTCGCACCGGATAAGCGCGGTTATAGGCGGCGCCACGCTCCTCGCCCAAACGCCAGCGCCAGATCCACAGCGCCGGGTCGCTCACACCGCTGTCGGCCACATCCTCGGCGGTGAACAGTCCACAGGCGCGCAGCGTCTCGCGAATCTGCGCCAGTTCATCGCCAGAAAAACAGCAGGCCACACGCCACTGCTGGCTGTCAAAGATGCGCAGCCGCCCGTCGGTGTGGTACACGCGCAGCGTCATCACCCGTTTGAGCGGATCAATGTACTGGATGCTCAAAAAGGCATCCTCCGGCAGAGCTTGCTGCGTGATCAGCGAACTGTCCATTGTTTACCTGTCGCGCTTTCCAACTGCTTGAGGAAATAGACATAATGTCCCGGCGCGACCACCGTGCCTTCGGACATAATGCTGTTGGTATTGCCGACGAGCAGATCGTCGGCCTTGTCGGTGCCCAGTTCCGCCTCAATATCGCCAAAATGCGAGGGATGCGCCCCCTGGGGCCGGTTGTACGGCGGCTGCGTATCGACGTATTCGTCGCCCAGCCCGAACATATGCCCGACCTCGTGCGCCACTACGTCGAACTGCGATTCGTTCGCCGTCACATCTACGCGGCGGAAATCAGCGCTGTTATTGGCGCCATCCTCGCCCACGCCGCGCGCGACGATCATCGCGTCGCTACCCATTTTAGTAGACAGATAGTCCATTACGCTTTTGGCGCGCTGCTGCGAAAGTTCCTGGTTAAAGTCGTTCGGCCCGGACGAGCTGGCGTGTCCTATCAGATCAACCTGATGCACGCCGGGCGAGCCGTCCTCGTTCAGCGGCCTGGGCATCCCCTGGAGCCTGGTAGCGATAGCGTCGATCTGCGGGCGCAGGTCAGTGGTGGCTGTCGTGAGCGCCGCGCTGCCCAGATCGAAGCTTTTCACCTGTTCGCTGAGCTGTGTAAATCTGCCCTGTTCGGTATCGCGCGAATCAAAATTGGCGGTGTTGCCAGGGTTCACGCCGGAACGCGGGCTGGGGGCGCCTCTGGGCACTTTGAGCGCGTTGACCTTAAAATGCGCGCTGCCGGGGTCTTCGGCGAATTCCAGCTTGACATCCACGCCCGCCGAAAGTTCCTCGAAGCCCGGCGACGTGCACACCATGCGATGTTTGCCGCTCCAGCCTTCGTGAACGCTGCGCTGCATACTGCTCAGGAAATTGGCTTTTTCGTCGTCTTTCCAGGCGAAATCGGCCACCTGCTCCGGGCTGAAAACATAGGTATCGTAGGGCGGCTGCCTGGCGCGCGCCGGCGTCATATCGTCGAACTGGATATGCATCCGCAGCACGATTTCGACACGCCCGGAGATCGGGCGCACAGTGGGCGAGGTGTCGCCCGTCGGCATATAATCGAGATCGAAGCGATCGCCGAATTCGATGAAGCGCGAACGAATGAAGTCCTCGAACTCCTGATTGGGCGCGGCATCTGCCACAGGTGGCACACCGGCAACAGCAGGCACGCCGCCGTCGGTCACATCGCCCGCGACCTGCCGCCGCAACTGCTGCACACCGCGGTTACCCAGCATCCGCTGGAGCGCCAGCGCATTGCCGGGCGAAAGATGGGTAGGGTCGGCCATCTCCAGCGCTTCGGTCGCGGGTTCTGCGGCTCTGCTATGCGGCTTCTGCTCGTCGTGGTCGGCTTTTCTGGGTTTGCGTAAACGTCGGTACATCGCCATGCTTCCCCTGTGTGTTTCTGTTACGCACAGTGTAAGGGGATTAGCGGCGCGCGTCAAACGCTGCCCGCGCGCAAGGCTGTAGAAAAGCCATAAAAGTTCGGCCAGGGCGGAATGAGAGCCTATGCGCGCGCCAACCATCACCATAAAATTGTCCAGGCGCTTAATCTGCGGCTGCGCCCAGTGGTTATAGCGGAGCTGGCCTTGCAAACCAAGACACCACAAAGGCATGAAAATGATGCTTTTCTTCGCGGTCTTTGGGTCTAGGCGAGCGTTTTTGTATCTTGCTAACCGCCAATCGCTAAAAGCTATTTTCACAGGAGCTGGCCATCTTGCGTCTCGTCATCAAGAATTCACGTTATCTGTGGTTCGCGCTGCTGCCCTCGTCACTCATTTTTTTCCTGGGCGCGGCAGCAGCCCTGACTGTGCTCGTCACGGGCATCGGCAGCGGCGAAGAAGCGGCGCTGGCCTTTCTCGTGATGACTTGCATCGCGCTGGCCGTGTTGATTCTGGTCGGCGGGCCCTACCTATTCTTCTCATGGCTGGAACGCCAGCGCATTCTAAGCCTCATCAACGGCGAAACCTGGGCCTGTTGGCCGCAGTATGCCAGCGACGCCGAATGGCACGCCTTCGCGCAGCAGGATTATGACGCCGCCATTAAACGGCTGCGCTTCCCATTGCTTTCTGTGGTGCTCATGGTTGTCTTGTTCACGTTCATATCCGGCTTTGTGTTCAATCTGGCCGCCTCAGAAGGCACCAATCTGCTGCTGGTGTCGATTCCACTGGGCGCATTTTTCAGCTTCGTGCTGATCGTGATCATGGGTGGGTACGTGATGGAGCGCGGGAACATCCGCCGCACGTATCAACGCCGGCTGCGGACGACTGCGCCGCTGGTGTATATCAACCGGGGCGGCCTGTACCATGACGACGAAGGTTATCAGGCGTTTCGCGGCTGGAACGAGGAACTCATCAATGTCTATGTGCAGGAAGGCCAACCCACCACGCTGAATTTCCAAATGTATTTTACACAGCGCTATGGGGCGTACCACAAGACCCTCAGTGTGCGCGTCCCGCCCGGCGACGAGGCCGAAGCGCACAGTGTCGCGCAGCGCTTCTTCGCCGAAAAAGTGGTCAAACGTTAGCCGGCCTGCTCGACAACCAGATTGCGATGACCATCGACGCGCGCCATCCAGCCCGGCGGAACATAAACCGTGCTGTCCATCTGCAAGACCAGCGCCGGTGCGCTCAAACGTGTGCCTGGCAGCAGGCTGTCGCGCTCGTACAGGACCACGCCGTCGGCGCGTGTGCTGATGGGCGCCGCGCTGCGTGTGTGATCGACGGCTTCGACGTGAAGCTGCGGTCTGGGGATGACCCCGACGGCCTGCAAGCGCATATTGACGATTTCGACAGCGCGTTGGCGCAGCGCATGGCCGTAAGCCGCCTCATGCGCTTCATGGAAGCGGTCAATCACCCCCTGCCCGCCCGGCACAAAGGGAATCGTCAGTTCATAGGCTTGCCCGGCGTAACGCATATCGAGAAAAGCGTTCAGCTCGGTCTCGGCCTCGCCGATGCCCTCGCGCGCCAGATCACTGCGCGCGGTTTTCGCCAGTTCGCCCAGCCCGGCGCGCAGCTTGCCGATCACGCCCATAGTGGCGATTTGCATCACCGGGCGGCTGTATTCCAGCGCGACATCGGCCACCAGCAGCCCGAAGGCGCACAACACGCCGGGATAGCGCGGGATCAGCACGCGGCGGATTTCCAGGCGCGCGGCGACCTCGCAAGCGTGCAGCGGTCCCGCGCCGCCAAAAGCGACGAGCGTGAATTCACGCGGGTCATAGCCACGCGCCACGCTGACGCGGCGAATGGCGCGGTCAATATTGACGTTCGCTACGTCGATAATGCCGCGCGCGGCGTTTTCGGCGCTCATGCCCATGCGCTGCCCCAGCGCATCCAGCGCTTGATAGGCCATTTCGCTGTCCAGCGGCATCGCGCCGCCCAGAAAATGCGCGGTATCCAGCCGGCCAAGCACGAGATTGGCATCGGTGACAGTGACCTGGGCACCGCCGTGCCCATAGGCGACCGGGCCGGGATGCGCACCAGCGCTTTCTGGCCCGACCCGCAGCGCCCCGCCGGCATCCACGCGGGCGATGGAGCCGCCGCCCGCGCCGACCGTCTCGATATCCAGCAGGCGCACGCGCAGCGGCAAACCGTCGATCTCCGATTCGGCGCGCAGCGCAGGGTGACCGGGGCACAAAGCCACATCAGTGGAGGTGCCGCCCATATCCAGCGTAATGACACGCTCGAAACCCGCCAGTTTGGCGACATGAAACGCGCCGATCACGCCCGCCGCCGGGCCGCTGAGCGCGGTTTGCACCGCCTGCCGCTGCACGGTTTGCGCGCTCATCACACCGCCATCGCTTTTCATGATGCGCAGCGGGCAGGGCAGCGCGCGTTGTAAATGGTTCAGGTAGCGCGTCATCACCGGGCGCACATAGGCTTCTAAGGCCACGGTGCTGGCGCGTTCGTATTCACGGAACTGCGGCAGCACGTCCGACGACAGGGCGATTTGCTCCTCGCTGAACAGGCCGCGTTGCAGAATGCGCTCCCTGACCATTTGCTCATGCACCGGGTTCAAATAGCTGTACAGAAAGCACACGGCCACCGCTTCGACGCCGGCCACCGCGAACAGATCCAGCACCGAATCGAGCGCACGTTGGTCGAGCGGGGTGACGATCTCCCCCGCGTAGTTGAGTCGTTCGGGGACTTCGTAACACCACTCGCGCGGGATCAGCGGGGCAGGCATTTGCGGCTGGAGGGCATAGAGCACGGGACGATTCTGGCGGCCTATGGCCAGCAGATCACGGAAGCCCTGCGTGGTGATGAGGGCAGCGTGCGCGCCTTTGCGTTCGAGGATAGCGTTGGTCGCCACAGTCGAGCCATGCGCGAGCTGTGTGACGTTTTCCAGACGCCCGGCGATCGCCGCCAGCCCGGCCAGCATTGCCACCGCCGGGTCGCTCGGCGTAGAAGGCAGCTTGTGGATACGCAAACCGCCGTCCTCGCTCAGCACGAGGTCAGTGAAAGTGCCGCCGATGTCTACTCCTACCAGCATGAAAGAACCTTTAAGTGGCTGCAAGACACGCAGCGCAAGTATAACGCATTTGCGTGCCGACGCTGCGAAGTGGATTATCCGCGCTTTACGCGCTGTACACCGCCGGGTTAGCGCAGTACGGCAGCCGTTCGCCGCGCAGTCCTGCCGCCAGATTGTCTGCCGCCATGGTCGCCATGCGATTGCGCGTCGCCACGCTGGAACTGGCGATATGCGGCACGATCAGGCAGTTGTCGAGCGTCAGCAGGGGATGCGCGGCGGGGAGTGGCTCTGGCTCGGTGACATCCAGCGCCGCCGCCGCGATTCTGCCGTCCTTTAGTGCCTCATACAGCGCTGCCGGATCGACGACCGCGCCGCGTGCGGTGTTGACCAGCACACAGGTCGGCTTCATACGCGCCAGCGCTGCCGCGTTGATCAAATAGCGGGTGGCCGCGTTCAGCGGGGTATGCAGGCTGACAAAATCGGCCTCTGCCAGCGCTTGTTCAAGCGTGCGCCGCTGCCAACCGCGCGCCGCTGCCGCCTCGACGGGGCGCGGGTTGACATAAATCACACGCATATTGAAGCCGCTGGCACGCTGCGCTACCGCCATGCCGATGCGCCCCATACCAATAATGGCGAGTGTCGCGCCGTGAATATCCTGGCCCATTAGCAGCGTGGGAATCCACGTTTGCCATTTGCCAGCGCGCACATAGCGTTCGCCCTCGCTGATGCGCCGCGCTGCCGCCAGCAGCAGCGTAAACGCCAGATCGGCTGTCGTTTCGGTCAGCACACCCGGCGTATTGCCTACGGGCAGGCCGCGCGCAGTCGCCGCCGCGATATCGATGTTATCGTAGCCCACCGCCATTTGGCTGATGACCTTCAGGCGCGTGCAGTCGGCTATCAGCGCCGCGTCAATGCGATCGGTGAGCAGGCAGAGCAGCCCGTCAGCCTGTGCCGCCTGTGCGCGCAGCGTTTCATAGGGGGGCGGCAGTTCGTCGGGCCACACGGTCAGCTCGCACACATCCTGCAAGCGCACTAAACCGGCCTGCGGAATCGCGCGCGTCACAAAGACTTTTGGTTTCACCACAAATGCCCTCCATCATGCCTACCCTTTATACACCCTGCCGCGCATTCCGGCGATAGCGTGCGGGACTGACGCGCATTTGCCGGCTGAATGCTTTGCTGGCGGCGTGTATCTGACCCAGGGCAGCCCCAAGCTGCGGGTGACTCAAGGCGCGCGGCCAGCCGATAGACTGGTTGGCTGGCTCTGTCAGCCATGCCCGGATGATTTTCACGAACAGCCCATCCTGTTCATCGAGTCGAATGTCGGCGCACAACGGCGCGGCAAGGGTATCAGCCATCACATGATTTTGTCCGCCTGGCAGCACCAGGACTTCACCCTCGTGCAGACGAAAAGGCATCTTTTGCCCTTCTACCTGTATCCAGCACGTCCCCTGGGCGATGATATGAAACGCCGTACAGGGAAGGCGGCTGAAACGCAGCGCCCCCGTACACACCGCATTCCTCGCCCACACATGCGCTTAGCCTAAGCTCTCCGCTAAGGTAAGCGCAGCTTACACCGGGGACGGGGAGGGGTCAGGAGAGCGCAAACTTGTCGCACAAGCTTGATACGATTATTGCGGATAGGTGGACTATACCACTTGACAACCAGCGCGCTGTACAGTATGCTCGTGAATAGGGGAAAGGGCAACAGCGATGATGCTCAAACGCCATAGTTTTGTTCCGCTGTATGTGCAGATGGCTGAGGGAATCAGCCAGCGCATCGCGTCGGGCGAATTGTCTCCCGGCGACCAACTGCCCTCTGAACGCGAACTGGCCGAAGCGCATAATGTCAGCCGTCTGACGGCGCGACAGGCGCTAGAAGAACTGGTGCTGCAAGGGCGTGCCTATCGGGTGCGCGGGCGCGGCACTTTCGTCGCCGAGCCGAAAATCCGCGAGGTTTCCGGCCTGCGTAGTTTTTCCGACGACATGCGCAGTCAGGGACTCGTGCCCAGTTCGCGCGTGCTGCGGCTGGAAGTCATCCAACCGGAAGAAGCGCTGCGCGCCCGCCTGAAATTAGGCGCACACGATCCCGCGGTGTGGTTGGAACGTCTGCGCTTGGCCAACAATCTGCCCGTGGCCTTCGAAAGTGTCGTGCTGCCGCACAAACTCTGCCCCGGACTCGAAAACGAAGATATGGCCACCCAATCGCTGTATGCCCTGCTGCGCGACAAATACGGCATTTATCTGGCGTGGGGCGAATCGGAAATTGAGGCGCGCGGCGCGCTGCCGCATGAAGCCGCGCTGTTCGAATTTGATGTTGGGCAGCCGTTGATGGTGGCAACTCGTATGACCTTCACCGAGTCCTTCGAACCGGTGGAATTTGCTAAGTCGATTTATCGGGGAGATCGCTTCACCTTCTATGTCGGGCGACAGCGTATCCCCCCGCTGACAACGGATGAAAGACGATGAGTGGATTTGCTGAAGAAATCTGGGAACAACCTGCGGCGCTGCATAACGCGCTGGAGACCGTAGGGGGGCGGCTGGCGGCGCTGGCGGCGCTGCGCGAACGCCTGCGCGCCGGCGACCTGACGCGCGTGGTGATGACCGGCATGGGCAGTTCGTTTTCGGCCATGCCGCCGGCCATGATGTTTTTGCTGGAACGCGGCATCACAGTCTTTGGCCTGGACGCTGCCGAACTGCTGTACTACTACCCCAACGCGCTCGATAAGCGCACGCTGGCGATCGTCGTATCGCAGTCGGGCGCATCGGTCGAAGTGCGGCGCATTGTCGAAGAACTGCCGCGTCCGGGCGCGCTGATCGCGCTGAGCAACACACCGGGCAGCCCGCTGGATCGCGCCGGGGATGTGGCGCTGTATATGGGCGCAGGCAAAGAAGTGACGGTTTCCAACAAGAGCTACACCTGTTCTCTGGCGGCGCTGCATTTGATGGCGCGCGCGCTGGTCGGCGACGACATCGCGCCGGAACGCGCGCGGCTGGCGCGTCTGGCCGACGCTTTGCAGCCCGAACTGCCGCGCTGGTTCGATCAGGCACAAGCGTTGGTCGAATGGTTCGCCGGCGCGCGCGTGATCGAGTTTTTGGGGCGCGGCACGGCGCTGGCTTCCGCCCAGACCGGCGCGCTGATTACCAAAGAGTGCGCCAAATTCCCTACCGAAGCCATGAGCGCCGGCCAGTTCCGCCATGGGCCGATGGAACTGGTGACACCTGAACTGGGGGTGATTCTGTTCGCCGGGCCGGAACGCACGCGCCACCTGAGCGTGACGCTGGCGCGCGACCTGACGGCGCGCGGCGCGCGTGTGGCACTCATCGGCGGCGAAAGCCAGCCGGATGTCCTGCATATCCCGCTGCCAGAGGCCGACGAGTGGACAGCGCCGATCGCCGAAATCATCCCCGTACAGTGCTTTGCTGCCGCCCTGGCCGCCAGCCGCGGCGTAGAAGTCGGCAAGTTCTATTTTTCCAGCAAAGTCACCGTGGTTGAGTAACCAAAGGAGGCAAATCCAGGCGAGTTTGAGTCAACGATTGCTCTGCAAGTGCGGGATCGCTTTTGATCTGTATCAATTATTTGTGGAGTACACCATGAACGTGAAACGCTTTGTTCTACTCGTCGTCGCCGCTGCGCTGTGCGGCGTGCTGGCTGTTGTGCCGGCGCTGGCGCAGGAAACCATCAACATCGCCGTGATCGGCATGGATCAGGCCGGCATGACGCCCGAAGAACTCGACGCCATCGCCGCCCGGTTCGAAGCACAGAACCCCAATGTCAACATCGAAACTTCTTACGTGCTGTACGACGGCCTGCATGACCTGCTCGTGACCTCGATTTCGAGCGATCCACCGGCCTTCGATGTGGTGCTGGTCGATGACATCTGGTTCTCGGAATTTGTCGAGGCGGGCTGGCTGCTGGACGTGACTGACCGCATCACCGAAGCCATGCGCGCCGACATCTTCGAGGCCGCCTGGGACATCACCACCGTGCAGGGGCGGGTTTACGGCATGCCCTGGCTGCTCGACCAGAAATATTTCTACTACAACACGCGCCTGCTGGCCGAAGCCGGCTTCGAGGCCCCGCCGCGCACCTGGGAAGAACTGGCCGACCAGGCGCGCGCTATGCAAGCTCAGGGGCTGCTGGAATACCCCATGATCTGGTCGTGGGGGCAGTTCGAAGCCGTCGTGCCGGATTTTGTGACGCTGCTGTATGGCAATGGCGGGACGTTCTTCGACGAAAACAACGAACCGGTGTTTAACAGCCCCGAAGGCGTGGAAGTGCTGCAATGGATGGTGGAGATGATTAACGAGGGCATTGTCAATCCTTCGTCGATCGCCGCCGCCGAAGAAGATGTGCGCAATGTCTTCTCGCAGGGGCAGGCCGCTTTCGCCACCAACTGGCTGTATATGTATAACCTGACGCAGGATCCGAACGAATCGCAGGTGGTGGGCGAAGTCGGCATGGCGCTGATGCCCGTGTTCGCCGACGCGCTGGCCGCCGGCATCGAAAGCTCGACCAACAACGGTTCGATGGGCTATGCTGTCACCGCTGGTTCGGCGAATCCTGATGTCGCCTGGGCGTTTATCGAATTCCTCACCAGCCTGCCGATTCAGGTCGAATTTTCGCAGCACCAACTGCCGATCTGGCAGTCGGCCTTCGATGACCCGGCGCTGATCGAAATGAACCCGGTGACGACGCCCATGTTTGCCTTGCAGTTCCCGTGGGCGAACGTGCGTCCCAAAGTGCCGTATTACAATGAAGCCTCGCGTATCGTGCAGATCGCGATTCAGGAAGCGCTAACAGGCCGCGTCAGCGCGCAGGAAGCGCTCGACAGCGCTGTCGAGCAGATTCGCGAGTTGGCGGCGGAATACGCCAACTAAATGCCGAAGTCGTTGGGGAGCATGGGCAGCCGTGCTCCCCTTATTTCAGGATAATGCGGTCATGTACTCCTCACACTCTAGCCACAGCGGCACACTCTCAACCCCTGCTGCGCCCAATTTCTGGCAGCGGCTGCGACGCGGGCTGAACTTCGAGACGAATCAGACGGCGCTGGCGCTGCTGCTGATTCTGCCGAGCGTTATCCTGACCCTGGCCTTGATTCTGCTGCCGGTGTTGAACACCTTCGTGCTCAGCTTTTACAACAGCAATCTAGCGCGCCCGGAACGGCAGGCGTTTATCGGACTGCAAAACTATATTGACTTTTTTACAGACAATTTTTTCTGGCAGACCATCGGGCGCACAGCGTATTTTACGGTAGTGTCTGTCGGGATTGAACTGGTGCTGGGCATAGCCGTCGCGCTCTTGATCGCCGCGCAGCCGTTTGGCTGGCGTTTTTTGCGCACGGCCATCATTATCCCCTGGGCCGTGCCGACGATTGTCAACGGCACGATCTGGCGCTGGATTTTTAACGCCGATTACGGCGCGCTCAACGGCCTGTTGTTTCAACTGGGGATGATCGAGCGCTACATTCCCTGGCTGACGCATCCGGCGGGGGCGATGAATCTGGTGATTTTCGCCGACATCTGGCACAGTTTCCCCTTCGTCGTGCTGATGATTTCGGCGGCGCTGACGACACTGCCGCCGGAACTGTACGAGGCGGCGGCGATCGACGGGGCGAGCGCCTGGCAGCGCTTCACGCGCATCACGCTGCCGCTGCTGCGCCCGGCGATCATGGTGGTGCTGGTCATCCGCACGGTAGAAGCCTTCCGTGTATTCGACATCATCTATATCATGACGCGCGGCGGGCCGGTCAACGGCACCATGGTCATCTCGTACCAATCGTATGAAGAAACCTTCCGCTATCTGCGGCTGGGATCGGGCGCGGCGCTGTCGTTCATTGTCTCGCTGTTTATCGCCGTGATGGCCTATATTTATGTGCGCCTGTTGTACACCGAAGACACAATTGGATAGGTGCCGACCATGACTCAGCGCCCCGGACTGCTGCAAAAAATGTTTCTCAATGTGTGCGTGATTCTTTTGCTGATTTATGTCTTTGCGCCGCTGGCCTGGTTGTTCATTTCCAGCATTTCGACGCGCGCGGAACTGCTGGTGATTCCACCGCATTGGATTCCCGAACAGCCGACGCTGCAAAATTACGCGGATATTCTTTTCCCCGGCGCAGAGACATCGCGCGCGGCGCAGGATTTCGGCGAAGCGCTCGGCAACAGCATCATCGTGTCGGCAGCCGTCACGCTCATTAGTCTGGTGGTCGGCGCGCTGGCAGCTTATGCTTTCGCGCGGCTGACTTTTCCCTTCCGCCAGAGCGGGCTGCTGGCGATTGTCGGCCTGCGGATGCTGCCCGCCGTCTCGGTGGTGATTCCGCTGTATGTGATTCTGCGCGATCTGACGCTGCTGAACACGCGCACAGCGCTGGTGCTGCTGTATCTGAGCTTTACGCTGCCGTTCGTGATCTGGGTGATGACCAGCTTTTTCCTGAGTCTGCCGCGCGAACTGGAAGACGCGGCACGGGTGGACGGCTGTTCGCGGTTGGGGGCGTTGTGGCGTGTGATTATCCCCATCTCTACGCCCGGACTGGTCGCCACAGGCGTTTTCGCCTTTCTGCTGGCATGGGATGAATTCTTTTTTGCGCTGCTGTTCACCAGCACGCCCATCGCCAAGACCGTGCCGGTGGCGATTGCCGAGTTCACCGGGCGCAACGCGATTGATTTTTCGGCACAGGCCACCGGCGGCGTGCTGGCGGCTATTCCGCCCGTCGTGCTGGCCTTGATTTTCCAGCGTTATATCGTGCGCGGCTTAACGGCGGGAGCGGTCAAGGGATGATCACAACGGGCATTACGATCGGCATCGACATCGGCGGCACAAATATTGTGGCGGCACTGGTCAGCAGCGATGGGCAGGTGCTGGCGCGCCACACTATCGCCACCGAAGCCCAACGCGGCCCGCAAAGCGGCATGCAGCGGATCGGCGATCT
This sequence comes from Chloroflexota bacterium, assembly GCA_013388745.1. Lineage (GTDB taxonomy): Bacteria > Chloroflexota > Anaerolineae > Aggregatilineales > Phototrophicaceae > JACAER01. Next base: position 26,106 of record JACAER010000050.1, on the reverse strand, counting down.
GGTGGAAACGCTGCTGCGCGAAACGGAGAAAAGCCGTGTCAGCGGCATTGGCATCGGCTGCACTGGCCCGCTTGATTCGGAGCGGGGCCGCATCCAGAATCCCTACACACTGCCTACCTGGGACGATGTGCCGCTGGTGGAGGCGCTAGAAGCGCGCTTCGGGCTGCGCGCCTATCTGATCCACGACTGCGCGGCGGCGGCGCTGGGCGAACATTGGGTGGGCGCGGGGCGCGGCGCACGCCACATGATCTACATTACGATCGGCACGGGGATCGGCGCGGGTTTTATCCTCGATGGCCGGCTGCATCGCGGTTTGGGACTGCTATCGGGCGAGGTCGGGCACACGGTGATCGACCTGAACGGGCCGGCCTGTTACTGCGGCGCGCGCGGCTGCTGGGAAATGTTCGCGGCGGCGCCAGCGATTGCCCGCCGTGCTGCTGAACGCGCCCCCGCTGACAGCTTACTGCTGCGGCTGGCGAACCGCCAGCGCGACGCCATCAGCGCGCGCTTGGTGCGCCAGGCCGCCGATGCTGGCGATCCGCTGGCAAACACGATAATGGACGAGACCGCCTTTTATCTGGGGGTGGGGATCGCCAACCTGATGAATATTTTTGCGCCGGAAGTGGTGGTGATCGGCGGGGGCGTGGCGCTCAGTTGGGATCGCTTCGCGCCGATTGCCACGCAGACCATCCACGCCCGCAGCGGCATGATGCCCTTCGCGCGCATGAAAATCGTCCAGGCCAGTCTGGGATTGAACGCTGGCGTGACCGGCGCAGCGCGCGGCTTGCTCATGCTGCGCGCCGCGGATGAGGCTTGAGCATCCAGGAAACGATATGCGCAAGGATGGATCATTTGAAACCGTTTTTGCTTAACCCCAGAAATGAACCATTCGTCAATGGCGAACGCCGTTATCCCGCGAGCATGAGCGGCGGCTTTGGTTGTGCCACAGCCGTTTTCATAGTGTTTTTCATCGCTGGTTTGTTCATCGTATTCTTTTCGCTGAACGCTCTGTGGGAAAATCTGCTGCTGGTCAATCGTGTAGAAACCATAGGGCAGGTGATCGGAAACGATTATAAATTCGATGAGGGCGATGTCTATACACTCATCTACCAGTTTGATGTCAATAATACAACCTATACACGGCGTCAGCAGGTGAGCGCAGAGCTTTATAACCGCTACCCGCCAGGACAGGCCATCCCTGTCGAATATGCGGCGACAGACGCACGGACGTCGCGCATTGCAGGTACCAGCAGCCTCGGCTTTGATCTGTTTCTCGGCGCTTTCAGCCTGTGCTGGACAGGGGCAGTCACCGTTTTTGGCATCAGCCTTTTTACCAGCGCGCAGCGCCAACGGCGTATGCGCCGCGCCGGACAGCTCGTGTTCGGCACGCTGACCACGATCACGGGCGAAAAAGACAGCGACGGCGATTTTCAGATTGAGGTCACTGTGCGCTTTGACGATCCACACACCGGCCAGACGATCAGCGGCAAGCGGCGCGGCAATGGCGAGCATCTAGCGCAGACAGCGCTGCCACAAGCTGGAACGCCCACAGCCATCTTTTTTTTGAACGCGCGCGATTGGGATGTGTTATAAATGGGGAACTCAGGAGCATTCGCTTGTGAGGGAGGCCATGATGGCCGCGATTGAACTGCGCGTCGCGCTGACCGCCGACGATTTCGAGCGCGTGGTGGCGTTTTACCGCGATGGGTTGGGGCTGGATGTCGGCCCGATGTGGACGGAAAACGGGCGTGGGCAGGTGTTTCTGGCCGGGCGCGCTACGCTCGAAGTGCTGGACACGACTCATGCCGCCGCTGTTGACGCGCTTGAGGTCGGGCAGCGCGTCAGCGGGCAGATTCGCTTCGCCTTCGAAGTGCCTGATGTTCATGCGGCTGTGGCACGCGCGCTCACTGCCGGCGCCACATTGGTTCATGAACCGGTGTTGACTCCCTGGAACGATTTGAACGCCCGCCTGCGCGCGCCCGACGGCTTGCAGATCACGCTGTTTCAGGTGATGAAGCCGGCACTATGAGCGGCAGTCAATTAGCAGCCTTGCGCGCGCGCAGCCAGCGCCGCACGACAGCCTGAATGATGATCGTGCCAGCGATGTTCAAAACCACCTGCGGCAGCCACTTCAGATCGGCATCCAGTGGCGGTGGTGTCGGCTCGTCAGTCGGGTCAAAAGTGATGATGACGAAGCGGTCTTTTTGCGCCACGAAGTCCTCGCGCGTCAGAGTCATGCCCGACAGCTTCATCGCCATCTGCACGCCGGGACTGTGCTCGGCCACGTTCCAGGCCGCAGTGCGGTCTTCTACGCTGTCCACGCGCCGCGCGCGCACGTGCTCGACACCCGCTGCCGTCTGAATGGTCATCAGCGGGTTTGCCATGATGTTTTTGTACCAATCAGATTCGACCCAGCCGACGAAAGCATATTTTCGCCCGCCGTACTCGTGAAATTCAATAGCGGTGCGGCGCGGTAGGCCGCTTTTGCGCCCGACAGTGGTCATGACCATAAACAGCCGCCCGATCAGCGGCCCCAGCCCCATGCGGTACAGCAGAATCGGTGTCTTGTAGAGATATTTTAGAAGACTGCCCCCCGGATAGGTCAGCCGCTCGTTGATGAATTTTCCTGATGCCATCCTTACTATGACCTCCTCAGCGCCAGATAAGCCAGCGCCAGTAACAACAGGGCTTGCACCACGCGGATCAGCATGCCCCAGAACTCAAAAGTGGGTATCCGTTGGGGAGCAAGATTGAAGTAGGTGAAGATGACGAAAACTTGCAGCGCCGCCCCAAGCACCCACACCCAGCGCGAGCGCAGCAGCAGGAGCAGCACAAGCCCCAGGCCATAGGCCGCCGCCGGCGCCAACGCCCATGTCTGGTCGGCGCTGCCCTCCAGCACAATCAGCACGCGCAAACCGATCAGCAAGTACAGCAGCGCCGTCAGGCCGGAGAGCAGCGCGGCGAAAGAGCGCACCAGCAGATGATCGGACACAGTGCCGGTTTTTGCGACAGATTGTGGTTTCATGTGCTCATTGGCAAAATTTGCAGACATCGTGTTCTCCGTTTCAGCATGTTCGGTTTTTAGTCGGCGGCGGGCTGACTGGACGCGGTGGTTACAGCCGGCGCGGCATTCGTTTCTGTCTGGAAAGCTGGCGGCGCTAGCGGCGAAAACAGCCAGAGCGCCAGCACAGGCAGCATGGCCACCACACCCGCAATCAACGGCAGATCATGCGCGGCGTTGGCCTCATAGAGCTGGCCGGCCAGCCACGACGCCAGCGCAATTGCTAACCAACCGAGCGTTTCGGTAACGCCCAGAGCTAATCCGCGCTGCTGTGGGCTGACAAGTTGGCCGACACTGGTTTGCGCCAGCAGCCACATGGTCGAGATCGCGCCTAACAGGGCGAATGCTATTCCTGTCCCCGCGCTATGACTGCTTTGCCAGATCAAGAACGTGCCCAACCAGACCGCGCCGATCAGGACGACAAAACTGACTCGCGGGCGTGCTTTGCCAACAATGTAGTTGAACAGCAGTGAACCTGCTGAAAGCACCGAGAACAAGGCGCCTATCGTGCCGACGGCGTAACCGCGCACCGCTTCCAGATAGGTTGGCGCCAGCACATAACCGATTTCCAGCGTGACCAATGCGAGCGGATAGAAGATCGCCAGCGCGACAAAGCGCCGGTTGCGCAGCAAAGTGCGCGCGTCCACCCGCGTGTCTGTCGGGGCTGGGCGCACATCTGTCGCCCGCGCCACAATCAGCACCGCCGCGACCAAACCCAGCACACCCAGCCACAGATCGGTTCCAATACCCCACTGCTGGGCGATCAGGCCACCGAGCGCTGGCGCGAAAATCATCGCCGCTGGCCACGACGCAAAGACCGTCGCCATAACACGCTCGGCTTGGCCTTCGGCCTCTATATTAGCGGTGTTCAGCAGCACAAATGTGACGGTCGCCGGGTTCGCCGCAATCACCAGCATGAACACGGCGAAGCCGATGCCTGCCATCGGCCAATTGGTGGCTAATGCCGCAATCAGCGTGCCCAGCGCGGCAACGATCCACGCGCCGATAAGCACACGCTTCGGCCCGACGCGATCGGTTATCAAACCCGCAGGGATCGGCAGCAGCCCACCAGCAAGCGCTACGATTCCCAACATTGTGCCTACTTCAACCGGAGTCGCACCGAGATCGCCGAGATGCAGTTGGCGCAGATTCATCCACAGCCCATAACTGAGCGCGAACAAAAAATTACCGAGCATGAACAGACGGTTGTTGTGATTGATGTGCCGCAGCATAAGGCTGTCTTTCCGTTGATGCGCTAAACAGGCTTCACCAGATTCATGGTGAACGCCGGAAAAGTGCCGATTTTGCTGGCGATGACGAAGTTAGTTTCTTGCGCCAGCTTGCGAATCTCGCCGGGTGTCTGTACGTCGGGATCGGGGAACACTTCGGTAATCGACAGGATGCCGCCGGGCTTGAGCGCGCGATAGATTTCGCGCAGCGCCGCTACTTTATCCGGGATTTCGCCCAGCACAGTGACCAGGAAAGCGCGGTCAAAACTGTTGGCGTCGGTTTTGCCTTCGCCGGCGCCGGCTTGCAGCAGCCGCACCTGGGTGATGCCCTGCGCCGCGAGTTTTTTCTGCACTCGTTGCAACATAGCCGGCTGAATATCCAGCGCGACGACTTCGCCGCCGGCGCCGACACGCCGCGCGGCGGGCAGGGTGAGGCGTCCTGGCCCACAGCCCACATCCAGCACGCGCATTCCCGGCTGCACTCCCGCACGATCGAGCAGGCGTTCCGCGCCGGCCACACGGTTCATCAGCGGGTTTTCCAGCAGGAAGCTGAGCTTCGCCGGACAGGGCAAATTGCGGCGCTGGCGGCGGTAAACAAGCACGCCGATACCGGTCACTGCCAGCAGGGTGATTATCCTAGCCGCAACATGATTTGCGCGACGATCTGTGTTCATTTCGCAACCTCTTTTTCACATCATCAAAAAGGCAGACAATGTCGCCTGATGTGCTATACGCAAAAGGGTATCGTAAGGTTGTGAAAAGCATCACATGCGCCACGCCGCCGTATGCGGCGCAGCCGTGATTCGGGTTCAACGCGCCGCATTTCTCGTGTATAATCGCGCGTGGGGGTGGCTGTGTCCCGGTGGGTGCCCCGGTCTTCAAAACCGGCGGCGGGCTGTCACGCACAGGCCGCGGTGGGTTCGACTCCCATCCACTCCCGCCTACCAATCTTCGAGCGGCGCCGGCTTCCCGCGCCAGTTCCACTCTGTATCCAGCATCAAGCGCACTACCGCCTGCGGAAAACTCACGCCCCAATCGCGGAACGCGCTCAAACAGTCGCAGTACGCCTGCCCCTTAGCAGCGTCGGGCGTCTCAGCAGCCTTTCCGTCGGCGTCAAAGAATCGGCGGGTTTTTCCGGCGCGCGTTCCACAGCGGTCAGGCAGACACCCCCAGATACGCTCCGGCCCTTCCGCTACCGTTCCCAATCACGTTCGGTGGGCGTGTCTTCGTCTTCGGTCAAGGCAGGCGCTGCGCCGCGCCCATCACCCTCTGAGGCGTCCGGCTGCGTTTCGAGCGTCGCGCGCGCCACAGGCGCAGCCTGGACAGCCGCAGCGGGCGCCGCAGCAGGCACGGGAGCGATTTTGCGCTGCGGCGTCCCCAAAGTCATCGCCATCTGCCCGACCTGATCGCGCAGCAGCAGCACGGCGATCACCAACACGACCCATGCGTTGACGATCAGCAGCACTTCGCTCAGCGCCAGTGCCGGCTGCACCAGTTGGCCGTCTTCGTTGGGCACGAGCGTATTGAGCAGCAAAACGGCCTGCGCCACGCGGTTAACGGCGAAAAACGCCAGACTCGCGATCAACCCATAGGCGCCCCAACGCTTCCAGCGCCAGATGCCAATGGTCGCCAGCAGCGTGCCTGCCGCCCAGATGAGCATAAAGAGCGCCAGCGTGACCGTGAGCAGCCCCATCAGCAGCGCGCCCAACGCCAGCAGCGGCGCGCTGAAGGCTAACCCGATAGTGTTCACCAGCAGCGATAAGCCGGTCGCCAGCAGACTGTTGAGGCTGAAGAGCGCCTGGAAGGTGGCTAAGCTGCTGGCAGCGAGCATAAAGATCAAAAAGCCGGTGAGCGCCGCTGGACGATCAGTTTCCAGCGGCGATGGGCCGACAAAATCGAGCACGGTATCGAGCACGGTGCGGGCATGCGCGCCGAGCGCGATCATCAGCGCGACGGGCAGCCCCAGCGTGAAAATCTGATAGTCGAAGTCATAGTACAGCAGCGCCAGCGCGGTGGGTTGCAGCGTCGTCAGGTTCGCGCCGGCGAAATAGGGGTTGAGGAACAGGCCGAGACTGATAAACGCCGCCAGCGCCGTGCCGAAAAAGGCCAGCGCCGCCGGACGACTGAAAAGCGCCGTGACCCCCATGCCCACCAGCGCGCTCGACAGCGCCAGCGCCGCGATATGCGTCCAGGCGCCGCCCGCGCTCTGACTGTAGAGCTGGTAGGTCACGCCCAGCCAGAGCAGCGCAAAAATGGCCGCCGTGACGATTTTGCCCCCACGCCGCGTTTCACTGTTAACCAGCCAGAACAGCGCCGCCGCTGTCAGCAGTGTGATAAAGATCAGCGCCGAATGCTGCGTCCACTGCGGATCGCCGAGACTCAGCGCGTACAACAGCCAGATCGCGCCTGCCCAGACCAGCCCCAAACCGGCGCTGCCCGTGATTTTCAGCCATTCCGGCCAGCGCGCACTGATCGTGAGATCGCGGGGTTCCTGGGAGTTCTGCCGCCGTCCGGCCCACACGGTGAGCGCGCCGATCAGCAGGCCGACGAGCGCCACCGGCGTTTCGGAAAACGGCGGCGCATCCATGCACAGATAGACCTGCGTACAAAAATTGTGAAACGGGAAATACATCGACAGGTAAAGCACGAGCCAGGTGATACCCAGCGCCGCCCAGCCGCGCAGATTAAACTGTCCGGTGACGATCAGCCCGAAGGCCAGCGCCACACCGCCAAAAATCATCAGATCGACATCCGGCACGGCATACAGGAACAAATACGAATACGCGCTCCAGGCAAAAACGCCTACCGCGAAGCCAGCGACGGTGCTGAGCAAAAAGCGCGACCACCACGGCCAGAAGCCGCGCAGCCGCCAGGGAACTTCGCCCGCCAGCACCACCAGCAGCGCCGCGATCACGCCGAAGGTCAGGCCGAAGCCCACCGAACTGCCCATGCGCATAGGGTGCAGCACCGCCGAACTGCGATAGGTCAAAAAGACATTCGCGCCGATGCCCAACCAACTGCCGAGCAGCGCGAACACAAAGCGCCACACCAGATTCATGGGCTGGTCGATAATGCGCCGCCACGTATTAGCGATCCAGGCATAAAAACGCCCGCGCCAATCGACTTCCGGCGGCAGCGAAGGCGCTTCGTCGCGCACCAGTGCCAGCGCCCGCAGCGCGCCTTTCACGCCTGCTTTTTGCTGCTGCGCCAGATAGCGCACCGCCGCCAGCGAACGCATCTGCCCTGCCGTGCGCGCCGCCAGATCCGCCACCTGTGGCGATTTTTGGTTCAGCGCCGTTTCCGCCACCAGCCGATCAATTTCCGGCGTATACACCGCTTCGCGCCACAGCGAAGGCGCGCGCTGCTGCACCGAAATGCGCGTCAGGCTGGAAATCAGCCGGGCGCGGAACTGCGTCTGCACCTGATATTCGGGGCGCACCGCCATCAACTTGGAGCGCGTGCCCAAAACGCGCAGCGCCGCCATTTTGGCGTCGTCATACGTTTCGACTTGCAGCGTTTGCGCCACGATACGCGGAATCTGCTGCACGTCGCTGTCGGGCAGCGTTTCCAGCCGGTAAAGGGCGCGGATGCGTGCCGGCGCATTTTCGCTGCGCACCGCGTGCAGGCACACCCAGCGGCGGTTGTCGTTATCCAGTTTTTGCCACCAGATGTCGATGTCGTGGTCATATTCCAGCGCGCCGCGCAGCAGCATTTGATAGCCAGATTCGTCGATCTCCAGTCCGTAGCGCGCGGCCTGCGCATAGTAGCCGCTCATCAGCATATAGTGCGTCACACCCAGCAAAAAACGCCCCGTGCCGCGTGCCCAGGCATGACGCGCCCGGCTGTACAGATCAACCGCTTCCAGCAGCGCCATATCGTCAGTTTCGATCAGCGGCTCAGTCATGATGTCGCCGGCGTCGATGCCGCTGACGCTGTACTGTTCCCACGACTCCTGCACTTGCAGCGCGCCATCGCTGCTCAGCGCCTCGCGCAGCTCTTCGTACAAATCCGTCAGGCTGGCGTAGCGCTGCTGCGGGTCTACCGCCGTGCCGCGCTTGAGAATTTTGCTCACCACCGGCGGCACCCGCGGGTTAATCACATCAATATCGGGAATTTCGTCCTGATACTGAAGCTGTTTGAGCGCTAAAGGCTGTGTGGCGTCGAAAGGCAGCGCCCCCGCCAGCATATGGAAGATCATCACCGCGAAGCTGTAAATATCCGCCCGATAGTCGATCACGTCTTCCGTCATCTGCTCCGGCGCCATGTAGAGCAGCGTGCCAGAGCCGGGATTCGCCACGCGGCCTTCTGGCCCGACCACCGCCGCCAGCCCAAAATCCGCCAGGTACGGCGCGCTCTGGCTGTCGAGCAAAATATTGGGCGGTTTGAGATCGAGATGCACCACCTTGTTCATGTGGGCATAATCCAGCGCGCTCGACACCGCCTGCCCGACGCGCAGCACTTCGGCGAACGGCAGCGGCCCGCGCTCCAGCACATCTTCCAGCGAGCCGCCGGTCACATAGCGCATGACGATGTAAAGTTGGCCTTCGATCTCGCCGAAATCATAAATCGGCAGGATGTGCGGGTGTTCCAGCGCCGCGATCGTCTTAGCTTCTTTTTCGAACAACTCCACCGGATCGGCATCGCCGGTCAACCCCGCCTGAATGGTCTTGATCGCCACCATACGGTTCAGCCGCGAATCACGCGCCGACCAGACGTCGGCCATGCCGCCGCGCCCGATATGCTCGACGACATGGTAATGGTTAATGATCGTGCCAACGTCCATACACTGCCCTTTGTGGATAATGCTTGCGCTGTCAGATACGACTTTGATTATAGAATTGTGCGGGCAAAGGGACAACAGAAGGCAAGCCGGCGCGCTCAGGGCATCGGGACCAGGCCATCTTCGCGCAGGGTGTTAAACGTCAGACGGTACACTGCGTCGTCTTGCCACATGATACAGGCGGCGATCAGATTCGCGATCCAGTTATGCTTCGGGCTGGAGCTGGTCACGGCCACAATCCTACCGTCAAGCAGTGTGTTCATTGCCCGGCAGTTGCTCGATTGTCCGCAAAGCATCAACCATGTACAAGCGTTCTTGCAGCGCCATGTAGCGCCGCCCGCTTAGCCGCCGAGCGCGGCCACATACTGTTGGAACACGGGCGGATGCAGCAGCACGCGCCGGTTGTGGACGATCAGCAGCCCCTTGTTCAGCAGCAGTTCAAACGTCGCTTTCGTGTCCGCCGCCTCCAGATCGACTTTCGGATTCGCCACGCTGAGTGTTTTGAGCAACCTTCGCTCCGGCGCGCTGAGGCTGTGCCAGAGAATAGTGTTTTCGGCGCGCAGCGCTTCTTTGGCGGCAAACAGTTTGAGCGCGTCGTCAGGCTGATTTTGCAGCAGTGACAAATCCAGCGTATCCAGCACTTTGGCGCCGGTGCGCAGCAGGCCGGCGTGGCCGCCGCTGGCCCACAGCAAAAACTGCGCCGCCGCGTCTGGTACCTGTTTGCCGTAGCGGTGCAGCACATCCTTGACCATCGCGCGCGCGTCGGCCTCTTCGTACAGGCCGACAAACACCTGATTATCGGTGAAAATTTCGCTGAACGGCTCGATATGCAGTGTGTCGATGTTGTAAGCCGCGATCAGATCGGGCAGCGGCGCGCGCGTGAACGTCAGGAAACTGAGCTGGCGCTTGTAGGCGTCGCGCATCCCGCGCAGCGTCAGGAAAAAGCGCACCGGCAGATGTTTGAGCATCTCCTCGAATTCGTCGAACATAAACACGATCTGCACGTCATGACGCATGAACAGTGAGAGCGCGAATTCGAAGTGGCGCACACTGATATAAGCATAGAGCGGATTTTTGGTGTCCTGGAAGGCCTGATAGCTGTTGTTGAGGGAATCGATTTCCTGCGGACTGAACATCTCGAAGGGGTAAAAAGCCATGTAAAGATGATGAATCATCAGTTCATAGCCCGCCCAGCAGCGAATCGCTTCCGGCGCTTCCGACACGACAATCGGACTCAGCATCTTGGGGTCAATCATGACAGCGCGGAACAGGCTGTCGTCTTTTTCGGCGCGCTTAAAGGGCGCGGCGGTCAAATGGCGCAGCAAGTTCGACTTGCCGCTGCTGCCCACGCCGACGAGCGAACAGGATTCGGATTTGCGCCAGCAGCCCAGCACAAAATCGGTTTCTTTTTTGCGAAAATTCGGTGAATAGCGTCCCGTCATCGTTATCTCACCCGACGTTCAAAGTAGCCATGCACATAACGCAGCAGTTCCAATGCTGTCTTGGGGCGCTGCTTGCCGCTGTCCAGCGCTTTCGCCAGCCCAGTGTTGTCTTGCAGCGCCTCGCGCCCACCTTTTTCGGCGATCAGCATGATGAGATCGCCCAACTGGTGCAGCGCCGTGCTGAATTCCGGCAGAATATCGCGCTGCTCACGCAGCGAAAGCTCGGCCCACAGGCTTTCCAGTTCGTTCTGAATCGCCAGCGCGCTGACGTTGAGCGGGCGCTTGGGGTTAAGCGTGCGCGCCGCCGCCCGCAGCAGATACAGCGCCGTACTCGTGTCTTCCAGCAGCACCGGCGCAGAACGTTCGCCGAGCGGGTGCTGGTGCGGCGATTTCATAAATTCGACGGCGATCCGCTTGCCTTTGGTCAAATGCCCACCCAGCACGCGCCACACATCGAGCACGCTTTTGGCTTCGGCCTTACCGATCAGCAGATTTTGCACCTGGTTGGCGTCGCGCGCGCCCTTTTGCTCTTTGTGATACTGTCCCAGTACGACAATCACTTCGCCCAGATCGACGCAGTTCTGGGCGATCTGCAAACGCTGCTCATCGCTCAGCCCGCCCGTCAGGCTGTCGAGATCGTTCAAGATCGACCCCAGCGAGGGCATGATACGCTGATCGTCGTAGGCCTGCGCCATGGTGTAGAGCAGCGAATGCACACGCTTAAGCTGGTCGGCGTAATGCTGCAAGTCCAGATCGCCCGTGAAGGCGCGGAAGAAATACGTCGCCTCCAGCGATTCCTGGATTTTTGGCCCCAAATCTTTGCCGAAGAACTGAATAGCCTTGCGCGCTTCATCGTCTTCGGCATAGCGCACGAAGCGCCGCAGCACATTGTGCGCCGCCGTTTTAGTGCGGCTTTCCCACTGCATCATCTTGTACATGCGTGTGACAGCGCTCAGGCCGCCCTGCCGCGCCGCCGCCACCGGCACAAAATCGGCTACGCGAATGGCGTTGGTCACGTCCTGCCGCAGCGCATGATATTTCAGCAGCGAGAGCACGGGGTAGACAGGCATGACCTCTTGCAGCACGATGCGGTTGACCTCTAACATCTGGGTGGCCTGCGCGGCCACGCGCGCCAGATCGGGCGACCAATCGTGGCTTTCCAGCACACCGATATAGGCCATCATCAGCGGCACGCCTTTCAGCCCCGCATCCTGCACCATCGACAGCATTCCCGCCACAGCTTCCACCGGAATAGGCGTTTCGGCGAAGACGCGCTGCACCATTTCCAGATAGGCGCTCTGTTTGTCGCCCGGATAAAAGATGCGCGCGTGGCGCAAAATTTCCTGCCCCAGTTCGCGGTGCAGCCCGCAGGCCAGCATGATTTGCAGCAGATACCGCTGCCCCGGCGGTTCCAGAAAGTTGAGGACGTTATCGGGCTGCAAGGCGCGCAGCACCCACAGCAGCGTTTGCTGGTACTGGTCGCGCGTGGGGGAGATCGCCACTTTAACGACTCCCGCCAGCGCCGTCGTTTCCACCAGGTCGGCGCGGTTGGCCGCCAGCGCCAGTTCGATGAAGCGCATGAGGGCGATACGCCGCGTTCCCTGTGGGAAAATGCGCGCGGCTTCGATCAACAGGCCGCCTCTGCGTTTTTCTTCGCCGCCCACCGCCGGGAATTCGCCGGCCTGCTGGCGGTTTTCGGGCACTTCGGGGCTGAGCTTGCCCGTGCCGCGCTTGATGATCTGCGTGTCGTCGAGCAGGTCGCGGGTGCGGCGGGATTTGGTCTGGTCAAGCACAGACAGCATTTCCTGCGTGCTGGTGGGCTGGACATCGGGCTTGCCAAGATTGAGCGCGCTGAATTCCTGCGTGACACGCGCGCCTTCCAACGCGCGGGCGAACAGCGTCACCGGACGCGGCAGCGCCTCCATAAACTGGCGCACAGTCAGCAGGTGGCGCAGCGTTTCGTTGTCCATCTGCGTGACGGCCATCGTCAGCACATTCAGCGCCAGATTACTGTCGCGCACGGTCAGCGGCAGCGCGAGTTCGATCATTTTGGGGATAATGCGCGCCATCTGCACGCCGGGATTGGCGTTCACCGCCTGTTGTATCAGCGCGTTGGTGCCTTCGACATCGCCGCTTTTGACCAGCGCTTCCAGATATTTGAGGGTGGTGACATGGAGTAGTTCGACCCACCTGGCGCCCTGCGGCCCCAGCGGGTTTTCCAGCCATTCCAGCAGCGCATAAAACACCAGTTCGGCCTTGCCTTCGCGCAGGGCGTTGGCCATCTGCGCCAGCACTTCGCGTTCCAGTTCCATGCTGTGGCGCAGGCTGACCGCCACGGGCAGCGCCTGGCTCATATCGCCCAGCGCCAGCGCGAACGCCAGCAGATGCAGCGCGTACATGCGGCGCTGGTCTTCGTCCAGCGTCGGGTCTTCGGCCAGCACTTTAGACACGTCGTCGATTTCGACAGGCTGCTGATTGCGCAGCGCGTCGTCGATGCTCAGGCGGTAGGCGGCGTATTGCAGCGCATCGGAAAGCTTGTCGCCGCGTTTGATGCGCCACGAGGCGATACCGGTGAGCGCACTGGTCTGCTGGATCACCAGATCGGTATCGAGCCGCAGTTGGCTGATGATAAAATGCGCATAATCGTCATCAGCGCTTTTGCCGCCCAGTGCGCCGCTGTTCCAGTCAAACGTCATGGCGTTATCGGGCAGCGCGCCTTCGCCAAAAAAGCGAATCTGGGCGTCTAGTTTGCTGTTGGGCGTGGCATGCGTGGCGAAGGTTACGCCGAAGCGCGCCGAGGCCGGCAGCAGCGCCAGCAGACCTTCGATAAAGGCGGTGCGCTGGCGCAGGTCGCGCGGGGCATTGTGTACGACAATTGGCACGTTCTGCACGATAGCCGCCACCAGTTTTTCCAGCGTGGCAAACTTGTTTTTGGTGAAGGTCATCAGGTTGAGAATGCTGTCGCTCTGTTCAGCGGGCGACTGCGGCGGCGGCTGGCGCAGCGTAAGGGCTTGCAAGAAGCCGCTGCGTTCGTATTGCGGCATGGTGTCGTCCAGCAGCGTCATCAGCGCGCGCAAATGGCCGCCCAGACTGCGCACGACCTCGCCCGGCAGCAGCACGAAATGCAGAACAGGCTGACCAGCGGGGTTGAGCGCGGTTTGCACCAGGATGAAGGGCGTCAGTTTGCCCCGCACGATAGCCCAGGCGCCGCCGTGTACATTGCTGAGCGGCGGCAGCAGCGCCAGCCGCGTCGCCTCGTCTATCAGATCGTCGCTCACGGCAGGGGTTTTCGCCAGCAGGCGCATCTCGCCTTCGGCTTTGCCGCCGCGCACGAAACGCCCATAATAAAAATGCTCAAGGGTATAGTTGATTGCTGCCACAGCCGTTTGCCCCAAAAAACACCTAATGTCGCTTGTTATGACAATCATAACACTTTTTAGGGCGCGGGCTATAGGAGATGGGGTACAGCAGGCCAATTTGTAACAGCCGGCCTGCTTGGGGTGTCTTTATGGGCGAAGGAGCGATGCATGAGCGATTACCTGGCCGACGACTCCGCCGCCGAAGACCAGCGCGCGCTGTGGGCGGCGCAGCACAACCCGGCGCTGTTCGCCCCCGTGTACGAGCGCTACGTGGCGCGCATCTACGCCTACTGCCGCCGCCGCACTGCCAGCGTCAGCGATGCCGAAGACCTGTGCAGTACGGTGTTCGCGCGCGCGCTGGCCGGTTTGCACACCTACAAAGGCGGCCATGTGGCGGCGTGGTTGTTCGGCATCGCGCATAACTGCGTCGTCAATTACTACCGGGCGCGCCGCGTCACCCTGCCGCTGGACGACGATTGCCGCGCAGACAGCCAAACAGCTTTCGACGCAGTAGAGGACGCCCACGATGGACGCATCGTGGCGCGTTTGATCGCCGAATTGCCCGACGAGCAGCAGGATTTGATCGCGCTGGCGGTGGATGCCGGCCTGACATCGCCGCAGATCGGCGCGCTGCTGGGCAAAAACGCCGGGGCGGTGCGCGTGCAGCTTCATCGCCTATTCAAAACACTGCGTCAACGCCTGATAGGGGAAACCGACTATGAGCGACGCTGAACATCTCGAAAATTACTTGCAGGCGCTGCGCCGTGATCCCCACACCCTGCCGCCGCCCGACCTGGATCCGCAGCTCGCGGAACTGGCGCGGCGTCTGGCGCAGCAGGTGCCGGTTCCCACTGCCGCAGCGCGCCGGCGCATGTGGGAACGCGCGCTGGCGCAGTCCCATCTACTTTCCAATGGCCACTTACACGAGGACATTCAGCATATGACCGCTATCCCTGCCCGCCCGCGTCCCACCCGTACACAAACCCGTGTGTCATGGACACTGCTGGCCGCTGCCTGTGCCGCCGCGTTAGCGCTTTCGGTGCTAGCGCTGCTGCCGCCCGGCGGCCCGACTCCCTTGCTCAGCAGCCAGGACATCGCGCAGCAGAGCACGATAACACCGATACCTGTCGCCAGCAGCACGCCGCTGCCGGGGACGATGCTGCTGCCTGCCGCGATAGACGACGGCCTGTATACGTCGATCATCGTCTTTTCGCAGACGGAGGCGCTGCGTCAGGCCGCCACGCAGAATGCATCGCCCGTGCAGCGTGTCGAACTGGTCTACCGTATCACGCTGGAAGACGGCAGCGTGCTGTATATCCCCGCCGTGCCGCCGCAGATCGACATGACCTTCAGCTACGACGACGCCACCATCGCTACCTTTTTCCCCAACGCTGCTGTGCTGGGATCGGTGGTTGTAGAAGTGAGCGGCAGCCCCGCGCGCGCCTACACGTTCGACAACGGCTATGTCGTATACATCGACAGCGTCACCGGCCAACTGCTGTATCTGCTGAATCTGAACATGGCCGCCGCGCCGCTAATGGGCGCCGAATTCACGGTGCTCACGATAACCCCCACGCCAATCGTGCCCTTCACCTCGACCATGACCGCCACAGTGAGCATGGAGGCGCAGGCCACCGCCATCATCGTTACCGCCACAGCGCCCTAAATGTTGAACAGGGGTACAGCGCGCGCTGTGCCCCTGTTAGGACAGACGTGCCGCCATGTCTTTTTCCTCGTTAAAATCAAGTTATATTGTCAATAATGAGCATCCACCTGTACAATAGAAACATACGTTTGTGCAGTTAAAGTGGATGCCATGTCAGAGGATACTAAACTCCCCGAAAATGACGGCGAAACCGCCTCGATGAGCGCCACCTATGATCTGCGCAAAGAGGCCGAAGAAGCGATGCGTATCTACCTGAGCCGCGGCAGCGACACAAAAACCAACGCTCCCAGCCATGTCGATGAACGCACCGCGCTGCGCTTCCAGATCGAAGGCTCGATGAACCCGCTGCTGCTTGCGCTTAGCCCCAAAATGGTGATCGGCCGCAAAGACCCGATTTCCGGCGAAACGCCGGATGTTGACCTGACGCCTTACGCCGCCTACCAGATGGGCGTCAGCCGCACACACGCTTTTATCCTGTATGAGGCCAACCAACTGCACCTGCACGATCTGGGCAGCCGCAACGGCACCTATCTTAACGGGCAGCGCGTCACGCCCGAACATCCCCAACTTTTGCACGATGGCGACGAACTGCGCCTCGGCAAAATCATCATGCGCCTTTCGTTTCAGCGCGATCAGAACAATTAGCGCCGCCGCGCCCGCCCTCAAAATCATCTTCACAAAGAATCGCGGCAATAGGTAGGCACAGTCAACAAAGAGCGCACGCCCCTTGTTGTTGGTCTGTCATTGTCGTCTGGTCGGAAAAAATCAGTAACCGAGGATGCGCGCCACATCAGCGGCGGCTTTTTTCGCCGCACCGATCACATGCGAGAGGCGCGCGTCTTTTTGCACCAGCACCGCCAGCGAAGCCCGCCCGGCAGGATACACCACCATCACACCTTCTTCGCCTTCCATCAGCAGCCGTTCCAGTTCGCCCTGCGCCAGCCGACCCAGCGTGCGTTCGGCCAGCCCGATCAAGGTGGCAGACATGGCCGCGACCTGCGGACTGCTGGTCGGGTTCTGGTGCGGGTTTTCGTCATCGCCGGGTGGAAAAGCCGCGACCAGCAGGCCATCGTTGTTGACCACTACCGACGCCTTGACTCCCGCGACTTCAGCGTGCAGGGTCTGCAACGTGCGTTCGAGGACCTCATCCTTGTATTCCTGCGCCATACTTTCCGTCTCTCCGCCTTGTCGTCTGGGCTGTTGTAGATGCTGCCACTGCCATCAGTATAGTCCAAGATTGCCATTGGCTCAATCAGGACGGACTAAGTTCCTATGAGGTTACGTATGATTAACATCATAGCACGTTTTCGCCAGCGCGAAAGGCCAGCAGCGGGCGAACGGCTCATTTTGTGCCGCTGTGTACTATCGCGCCGCTGTGTGCTGCCGCCATCGTGACAGCCCTGGCTTTCCCCGGCGCAGCAGCTGCTTATCCTTCGCCCTGCCTGGCCGCCAGCCACCGCGCCGCATCCTCGTTGGCGAACTGCGCCAGCAAATAACGTTCGTCCTCGCTGAGCGCCGCCCTCAACAGCAGATCGGGGCGGTGGCGCCAGGTGCGCCGCAGCCCCTGCACGCGCCGCCAGGCCGCCACCGCCGCATGATTCCCGCTTTGCAGCACCTCTGGCACGGCCAGCCCGCGAAACACTGCCGGGCGCGTGTAATGCGGCCCCTCCAGCACGCCATCAGCATGGCTTTCCAGCGCCGTCGCGCCTTCGGCCCCCAGCACGCCGGGCAGCAGGCGCACTACCGCGTCCATCAGCACCATCGCCGGCAGTTCGCCGCCTGTCAACACATAATCGCCGATGCTGATTTCATCGGTCACCGCCAACTGTAAGACGCGCTCATCGATGCCTTCATAATGTCCGCACAGCAGCACCAGATGCTCACGCGCCGCCAGTTGCTGCGCGATGCGGTGCGAAAATACGCGCCCCTGCGGCGAGAGATAAATCACGGGCGTGCCCGCCGGCGCGCTTTGCAGCGACGCTTCGATGGCCGCCACCAGCACATCCGGCTTCATAATCATGCCGCCGCCGCCGCCGTATGGGATGTCGTCGGCGGTGCGGTGTTTGTCGTGCGTGAATGTGCGCAGGTCGATCACGCGCAGATCGAGCAAGCCTTTATCGCGCGCCTTCCACATCATGCTTTCGTTCATCGGCGCGAACATCGTCGGGAACAACGTCAGCACATCAATGCGCATGGTTCAGTCTCGCTTTGCTTCCTTCGCCAGCCGTTTTTTGGCCTCATCCAGCAGCTTGTCGGGCTTGAGCATTTTCATCAGCACTTTGGGCCAACTGTGGCCCAGCGCCCGCCCCAGCGCGACATAGGCGCTGTCCTTAAACAGGCTTTCCTCTTTTTCGTAGATGTCGATCAATTCCGCCAGAAACGCGGGCTGCGGCGCGGCACGCAGATATTCCCCCGCGACGCTAACGGCCAGCAGCAGCACATGCCCGCCTTTGCTCGTATCCCATTTGACGCCGCGCAAAAAACGCAGCACATCCGCGCTGTACACACGGGTTTCGCCCCACGTCACGCACAGCGTTTGCAGCGCAAATTTGGCCGCTTCCGGGTCGCCGCTGCGCAGCGCTTTTTCGAACAGCGGGCGGAAACGTTTATCTGGGCTTTCGCTCAGGATGTGCAGCAGTTGGGCGCGCGCCAGGCACGGACGGCGACTCTGCGCCTCCGCTGCGATCTCGTCCCACGCTTCGGGCGGCAGTGTGCCCGCGCGGGCGCGCTGCAACAGGTCCTGATAATCCATAACCCCCAATTCTAGCGCAGCTTGCCGGACATGCCGTAGAATCTGGTATAAATGTAGAGGCGAGTCACGAGTCGCCCCTACGACACGAACAATCTTGTTGCAAACGACTTCCTGGCGTCAATCATGAGGAGATCATACGGTGGTCGCGCGGATACAGGTTGGAACAATGCAGATGTCGCGCCTGGTGGCGGGCGTGTGGCGGCTGATGGAATGGCAGATGAGCAAAGACGCGCTGCTGGATTGGATCCACGCCTGTCTTGATCTGGGGCTGACGACTTTTGACAACGCCGACATCTACGGCGGCTACCGCTGCGAAGCGGCCTTCGGCGAGGCGCTGGCCTTGCAACCGGCGCTGCGCGGCACAATGGAGATTGTCACCAAGTGCGGCATTGCGCTGCTTTCTGACCAGCGCCCACAACACTTTGTCAAGCACTATAACACCAGCCGCGCGCACATCGTGGCTGCGGCCGAAAATTCGCTGCGCCAGATGCGCACCGACTACATTGACCTGCTGCTGATTCACCGCCCCGACCCGCTGCTGAACGCCGATGAGACCGCCGCCGCCTTTGTCGAACTGAAGCAGGCGGGCAAGGTGCTGCATTTCGGCGTCTCTAATTTTACGCCGTCGCAGTTCGATCTGCTGCAAGCGCGGCTGGATTTCCCGTTGGTGACTAACCAGATCGAGTTTTCGGTGCTGCATCTGCAACCGCTGCACGACGGCACGCTCGACCACAGCCAGCGTTTGCGTCTGCCGCCGATGGCCTGGTCACCGCTGGGCGGCGGCAGCCTGTTTACCGGGCAGGACGCGCAGACCCAGCGTGTGCGCGCGGCGCTGGAACAGGTGGGGCGGGCGCACGGAGGAGCGGCGCTGGATACGGTCGCGCTGGCGTGGCTGCTGGCGCACCCGGCGCATGTCGTGCCCGTGCTGGGCAGTGGCAAGGTCGAACGCCTGCGCGGCGCGGCAGCCGCCGAACAGATTCAGCTTGACCGCCAGCAGTGGTTTAGCATCTGGCAGGCCTCGGCTGGCCACGAAGTGCCCTGAAGTAGGGACAAGGCCTGCCTTGTCCGCCGCCAAAACATGCGCCACCCTGCTTTAAACGGCGATTCATGAATCGCCCCAAACCCTACCACCTTTTGACCGAAGGGATACACGATGAGCAGTTACAGCATTTGGATCAAAACGGGCGAACAAGCGCTGGCCGGCACGGATTCCAACGTGTTTATCCAGTTATTCGGCGTGAACGCGCGCACCGATTCGATTTATCTGCCGCCAGAGGATGTGTTTTCCTTCGAGGAAGGCAGCACTGACAAATTCGTGCTGGAAGCGCCCGATCTGGGCGACCTGACGCGCTGCTGCATCGGCCAGGACGGCACGGCGGATTCCGGCTGGTTCGTCGAAACCGTGCGCGTGCGTTATGACGCCAGCGGCAAAGAATGGACATTCCGGTTTCAACAGTGGTTGGGTTTAGAGGAAGCGGGGACGTTATCGGCATGTGTCGATTTGTAATCTACGCGCTGGCGCTGCTGGCGCTGACCGCCTGTAATCTGAGCACGACGCCGCCGACAGCGATTCCCACGCCCGACCTGCCGCGCGTGACGTTCGAAGCGCCAGTGAACGGCGCGACGATCCTCGAAGGCGCGGAACTGACGATTGATCTGGTGGGCACGGATGCCTCGCAGGGCATCGCGCGTATCGAACTGCGCGTCGACGATCTGCCCTATCGTCAGGGCGAGCCAGAAGGCGGCGTGCCCGTGCCGACCTTCCGCGTGCTGATGAACTGGCAGGCGCAGGGAGTAGGCCGCCACGCGCTGACGGCTGTCGCTTATCGTCCCGACGGCACGCAGAGCGACGAAGTGACGATTCTGGTCGAAGTGCTGCCGCGCGCCGCGCTGACGCCGACGCCCTAAAGCACCTGTGATAAGGAAAAACGCTTATGCCCTATTTGCAGCGCGCGCCGCAGCGCCCCAGCAGCGATGACTTGACTGAAAAGGAAATGCGCTTTGTCGAACAACACTTCGTCACCGACAGCGAAGAAGTCTATATCGACGGCGCGCCGGTAGTCTGGGCGCAGATCGAAGAAGTCGAAGTCGTCAAAGCGCCGGGCGTGCCGGGCCTGATCGGGCGGTTGGCGCGGCAGATGATCGGCGATGACCGCTATCATGTCGGCGTGTACTTCGGCAGGCATTACGAGGCGGTGCTGCCCAATGTATCGTTCAACGTCGCGCGTTTTATCGTGCGCGAGGTGGCTTTTTTCGCGCCCAATCCCGTGCGCTACAAGGGTATCGCTGGACTGGCAGCTCTTTCTGGCGAATAAAAGACGCAATGCAGCGATCCTTTAGCGAGTCACACGCGAACAATCGCGCCCGGACACCCTCCTTCTGTTTGCCAGGGACGGCATTCCTGCGGCGCGCGCTGACGCTGTGCGGCGTGCTCGTGCTGCTGGCGGGCTGCGCGGGGGGCACGCCGTCGGATGCGCCGCTGTCGATCTGGGGGCCAATCGTGACGCTGGCCGCTGCTGCACAGGGGGATGGCCCGGCGCTGGCGGCGCTGACGCCCGGTTTGCTCAGCGCGGCATGGATTGGCGCAGACGCCGATGGCATCCAGCCGATGATGCGCCAGCATAGTGAGGCGGGACTCGGCGCGCCGGTGACGCTGCGGCTTTCGCCCGTGCGCCCCTACGGACAAAGGCTGCTGCCCGCTGGCGGCGGCAATCTGCATCTGCTGTGGCTGGACGCCGACGCACAGACGCAAAGTGACCCCTTCGCCGCCAACGAAACGCGCCTGTTCGCCGCGCTGATTACGCCAACCCTGACCTTAGAACGCGGGCCGACCCTGGTTTCCAGCGGCCAGACCTGGCATTACGCGGCAGCGGCGGCGGGCGATGGGTCGCTGTGGCTGGCCTGGAGCGGCGGGCTGGCCGCCGAACCGACTCTCTACTGGCAGCGTCTCGACGCGGCGGGACGGCCTTTGTTCCCGCAGCGTTTGGCGCTCAACGCCGATTGGCCGCTGCTGACGCGCACAGACGCGGGCCAGATCGACGTCTACTGGGCACAAGAGGGCCGGCTGTGGCGGGCGCGCTTAAACGAAACGGGCGCGCAGCAGCCGTTAGCGCTCACAACGCTGCCGCTGCTCAACGCGGGCGACCGGCTGGCGAGCATCACGGCGGGACTGGACAGGACGCACGCCTATGTGTTCTGGAATATCAGGCGCGCTGATGGTACGGCGGAAACCTGGTTCGCGGCGGGCGCGTTCGGCGCGCAGGCCTGGGACGCAGCGCGGCGTTTGGGTTTCGCGCTCACGGCGGGCAGTTTCGAGACCGGCTTTAACGGCGGCGCGGCGGCGGCGGCGGACGCGGGCGAAACCTGGCTGGCGTGGGCATCAGCGCTCGTCGGGCAGTATGCGGCGCTGCCGGTGGCTGTGTGGGATGGCGCATTCGTGGGGCTGGTCTATTTCAGCGGCGGGAGAGTAGCAGGCTATCAGCGTGTGGCCGCTGTGCCCCTGATGATCGGCGCGCCGCAGGTGGCGACAGACCGCGAGCGCCATGTGTATCTGGCGTGGGCAGAGGCGGGCGCAGAGGCGGCGCTGCTGCGGCTCACAAGCACGCGTTAAGCCAGTATTGGAAACGTGCTGCAACCGGTTGCAGCCACAGGTCTTTTTCGGCAGCGACATCCGTATAAAGCGCAGTCAATTCCGGGTCGGCCATGAAACGATCATACCATATCTTGAAACAGGCGTGCTCCCTCATGAGCAGGATTCCGACGATCTTGCTGCGTCATAGTTATTCATCCCCCCTTTGGCTCAGCCGTTTATGAGCTATCTCTATCTCCCGATGTGTGGTTTGTCGAAAGAGTGCGTGCCCCTTAATCTCCCTCGTGCTGCTGGTAGAATTTTTCCCATTCGCGGCGGAATTCGCGGCGCAGGTTGGCCTGCGTATCGTCGTGAACCAGCGGCGTCGTGGCGTCCAGCGCGTGAATAGTGGCGGGCGCGAATTCTTCCAGCGCGCGCCCGATGAAGTACATCATCTCGACGGCCTGAAGCCGGGCGTGCGCGCGGTGGCCGACCCACGACAGCCCCAGCAGCAGCAGCGCCAGTCCGACACGCACGACGATCGGCCATAACTCAAAGGGCAGAAAAATAGCGCTGAACAGCAGCGGCCAACCGAAGACATCGATCAGATACGGCAGGGCGATACGCGCGCGCAAATGCAGGTGCGCGCCGTTTTCGCCCAGCGAGTCGAACGTGCCGTTGAGCACGGTGATCGTACCTGTGCGGCGGCGGTAGCGCCAGCGTACACTGCTGTTGGTGCGCATCCGAAAGCCATCGGCGCGCGCTTCCAGGAAATAACGCCGCCCGTCACTGAACACGTCGCGCAGTTGCAGCCGCTCGACGCTCGGCCTGGCTGCTATCGCCAGCGCGTACAGGCACGCGCCAGGCGTAGCCTGCACAGTGAGCAGCACGGCAGGGTGGACGTACCACAGCCGCTGCAAAAGAGTGTCGCGCAGGGCAGAAAACGGGTTCGGCATCGACGTGTTTCCTACTGGATACGATCCGCGACAACCACGACGCGCTCCAGATACGAATTCTGGAAAAAGTCGTAATCTTCGCAGGTGATGAGCGTCAACTGCTCGTTGAGCGTCGGATACAGCACGCTGAGATCAGTGGGCTGCACACGCCCGATGCTGCGCACGCTGTAGCGCCGCTCTTCGCTGCCATGCTGCAAAACGATCAGATCACCCTGCGCCAGTTGGTTGAGGCTGGCGAAAACCCCCAGCCGGCCATCAGACATTTCGACATGGCCGGAAAGCACGATGTTGCCCGGCGAATCCAGCCAGGCAGTGCCCTGAAGATGGCCGACGTTCGTGCCGAGATTGCGAATATCCCAACTAAGGCCATCCAGAAACACCTGAATCACTGGCGCGAGAATGCCCTGCGTGGGGATAAAAAGCGTGGTGGGCGTGAGCGCGTTGGTGGCAGCCAGCGGCGCTTGCAGATCGGCGGTGGGCGGGGGTGTGGCGCTGGCCTGTGCAGTAGCGGTTGGCGCAGCCGTCGGCAGCGCGGCGCGTTCCATGCCACTGCGCCAGTTGTCATAAACGAAAAAGGCCGCGCCAAGCAGCACACCGAAAACGATGATTTGTGTGAGGGTGGCGGCGGAACTGCCGCGATTGCGGTTCATAGGCATTTAATTCTCAACTTTGGAACGCCGTTTCGTGAGCGCCGCCTGCCGCTGTTCGGCTTCGGCGCGCTGGCTTTCCATACCCAACAGCCCAAAAAAGCGCGCCGCCGCCGCGAAACACTCTGCCGCACGCTGCGTCTGTCCCAGATCAGCCAGCACGACGCCGATAGCGCGCAAAAGCTGCGCCTGATGCAGGCGAATCTGCTCCGGTGTATGTCCTGTGCCGTCGCCCAGTGCGGCGGTGGTATCGAGCGCGTAGCGATAGCTTTCCATCGCGGCGTGCAGCAGGCGGCTGCGCTCGTCATCAGAAACAGCGGCGCGCGCCATCTCATACTGCACATCGCCGACAGTGGAGAGGCGCCGCATCAAGGCGGAGGCGTCGCCCAATTCTTCGCACAATTTGGCCGCCTCGCGGAAGGCTTCCAGCGCGGCGGCATAATCGGCGGTAGCGACCCGGCTTTGTCCCAGATTGCCCAGGCGCGTCACCAGCCCGCGCGCGTCCTGCAATTGGCGCGCGATCTCCGCCGCCTGCGCGTGCAGTTCGGCGGCTTTGGCATACTGTTTGAGATCATCATACAACAGCCCCAGATTGCCGAGCCACAGGCCGCGCCCGCGCACATCGCCGATTTCCTGGGCGATCAGCAGCGCTTGATTCAGATATTCCAGCGCCGCGTCGTAGCGTTTGAGTTCGCGCAGGATGTTGCCCATGTTGCCGAGCAGGCCATCTTCGGTGGCGCGGTCATGTTCCGCCCGCGCTCGCGCCAGCGCCAGTTCGAAATATTCCAGCGCTTTTTCCGCCTGCCCGATGCGATAGTAGATCAGCCCCAGATTGCCCAGATGCCGGCCTTCGGCGCTAGTATCGCCCAGACTGTGGGCGATCTCGACGGCTTGTTCCAGGCAGCGGATCGCCAGCGGGTAATCCTGATTTTGCAGCGCGAGCCGTACCTGACGCAGAAGTTGTGCGGATTCTGACATGCTGTCCTTCGGAAAAATCATATGTGATGATCGTTATTGAACCGACACTCACGAGCGCTGGCGTAAAACGCGCAGCGCCAGCAGAGTCAGGCCGAACAGCAGCGCCAGCGCCGGCGCCAACCAGCCCAGATCGCGCGGCAGCGGCGGCACAGGCGGCGCGCCCGGCTCGATATTCAGGCGCACAATCGTAAATTGGTGCGAGATGTCGGGCAGCGAACGCGCATCTACCGGGCTGCTGCTCATGCGCGCCAGCACGGCGTCGTACACCAGCGGCGCGGTGCGGCGGAACATGTTCAGCACCCGCAGCGCTTCGGTGCGGTCGGTCAGCGGCACGGCGCGCACACGGTAGGCCCGCCCGCCGATCTGCGCCGTTGCCAGCGCGTCGGCCTGCAAGTTGCGATACCAGTGCGGCTGCTCGCCCCAGCCCGAAACAACATATATTTTGCTGCCGTGGCGGCGGCATTCGACCGGCACATAACGCGCCTGACCGCTGCTGCGCCCGCGCGTACCCAGAATCATCAGATTAAACCAGCTCAGCACCAGCCCAAAGCCCAGACGATGCAGGTGCAGCGGCAGCCGCAGCGCCCAGCCCAGTATGCCGGTAGGATAAGGCAGCCCGTGTTTTTCGCTCACAAAATCCACCTTAGACATGGCACTACTTCTCAGTATAGCCGAGAATGGCGGCAGCCGCCTTCCAATTTTTTGCGAAAAAATCCTTCTCCCCTTGACACTAATGCAAAGCTCGATATACTTGAAATTAGATAATTGTCTAATTAGATAAATGTCGAATGATAAGGTGCAATGTTACACTATGGACAACGGCAGTTCTTGTTGACGCTGCTCAAGGCGCTGGCCGATGAACAGCGCCTGACGATGGTGAATCTGCTCAGCACGCGCGCATACACCGTGACGGAACTGGCAGGCGTGTTGGGACTGACAGAGCCGACCATTTCGCATCATGTCAGCAAACTGCACAGCGCCGGGCTGCTGCGGCTGCGCATGGCGGGCAACCAGCGCTTCTATCAGATCAACGAGGCACGGCTGGCACAGTTCAAGGCGCTGATCGCCGACATCGAAAAGCTACCCACCGCGCCGGAAACCGAAAGCGCCGATTATAGCTGGATGGAAACGCTGAAGCTGAGCGCAGACGACAAAAAGGTGCTGCGCGAATACACGCACGCCGGCAAGCTCACGCAGCTTCCGACCAAAGAGAAAAAATGGCTGGTAGTGCTGCGCTGGCTAGCGACGCTGTTCGAGCCGGGCGTGTACTACAGCGAAAAACAGGTCAACGCCATGCTGACGGCCATCCACGAGGATTATGCCACCCTGCGGCGCAGCCTGGTCGAGTACGGCTTCATGCGGCGCGAACGCGGCGGCGGCAATTACTGGCTCGCGCCAGATCAGGAACAGGGGTAATTTTCGCCTGCAGGACAGGGAACAACCGCCGGGGGCTGTGCTGCGTATCAGACAGCGCCCGGCAGAAACCTTAAGAAAAAAGCTGTAAAAAGGCGGTCACGGTTTGCCAGAATCAGGATAAGATAGTACCTAATGCGAGCACAGAGTAAAGGGATTGAATAATGAGAGGAAATCGTGTTGAATGGAGGCATGAAACCACTCTATGCACGATCACTCAAAGATGAAGAACGACAGGTCCTGCGCCAGAGCCTG
>JACAER010000038.1 GCA_013388745.1 Chloroflexota bacterium | reverse complement strand
CTGTTTGTGAGCCGGACGGCGAGCTGACACCCGCCGACCTGCGAAGCCGTTTGTGCGCTCATTTCCAGACACAACCGCTTTTCAATTTATTCAACTTTTGATCGCTGATTTTGCACTAGACAAGCCCAACCCCGTTCGTCATAATACAGAAAACAAGGGATTGAGGGCGATAGGCATGGCCGATGGCTACTATATTACCAGTCAGGATGTACAGCGCGTCGAAATGTTGAAGGGCGTCCATCGTCGCACCATGGCGACCACCGACGAAGCCATGCTGTGCGAGTTTTTTCTGGCCCGCGAGGCGATTGTGCCCACCCATCAACATATGAACGATCAGGTGGGGTACGTGGTCTCCGGCGAAGTCGAAATGACGATCGGCGGCGTGGTGCGGGTGTGCGGCGCAGGCGACACCTACGCCATTCCCGGCGGCATTTTGCACAGCGCCCGCGCCCTGAGCGACGCGCTGGTGATCGATGTGTTTTCGCCGCCGCGCAACGACTACCGCACCGAAGCGCGCTAAGGCCGCAGTGTCGTCTGCCGCAGCAGTGCCTTATCAGTCGCCCCGCCTGCGGTCAGATTGGCTTCCCAGGTACACACCTGTGTACAATAAGAAACAGCGGCAGTGATGATGAGGTGTTCCGATGGACACATACGAACCCCGACGCAAACGCACGGGCAAAGCGCGCGAACGCCAGACCGAACGCCAGCGGCGGCACGCGGGCATGGTCGTGCGCCGCGGCGAAGACTCACCCGCCCCAGAGACGCCTGTCCGTGCCGGCCCGCCCGCGCTGTTGCAGCGCGCGCTGCCTATTCTGCGCGACATCGGCTGGCATCTCCTGCATCAGCCCAAAATCTGGCAGGGCGTCGCCGTCGTGATCGGCGTCTTTCTGCTGCTGTTAGCCGGGGCGCATCTGCTCGGCGAGCGCGTTTTCCCCAATATCTGGTCGATGGATGTCGATCTTGGCGGCCTCTCGCTGGCCGAAGCGCAGCGCGCACTGGAAGACGCCTGGGGTAACGCGCGGATCACGCTGGTCGTCGAAGGCCAAACGCTGCTAAGCGTCGCGCCGGCCGATCTCGGCTTGCAGCTCGACGCCCAGGCCACCGTCGAACACGCGCGCAGTGTCGGCATGAGCGGCCTGCCTTTTGGCTACGATGTCCCGCCTGTCGTCAGCGTCGATTACATGGCCGCGCAAACCTATTTGCTTAATCTGACCGATCAGGTCGAAATCGCGCCAGCCAACGCTGGCTACCGCTGGCAGGGCGTAGAACTCATCGGCGTCCCCGGCAGCAGCGGCCGCGCGCTCGATGTCGTACTCACCTTGCAGCATCTCCAGCAAGACCCGGCTGCCGTTGTGCAGCGCCAGCGGCTTGACCTGCTCATGTCGCCGCTGCCCCCCGATGTCAGCGATCCCGCGCCGTTTCTGGAAGAAGCGCGCGTCTTCGCCAGTCAATCCTTTGTCCTGACCGGCTATGACCCCTACCGCGATGAAACCATCGCCTGGACAACCATCCCCGAAGAAGTCGTGCGCTGGCTGGAAGCCACGCCCAGCGGCCTCGCCGTGCGCCCCGAAGTCTTCAGCGCTTTCATCACCAGCCTCAACACTACGCTCAACCCGGCGGGCACGACCGACGAACGCTACATCGAACCCATAGAAACTGTCGATCTGGTGCAAGAAGCCATCAATCGCGGCGAGGCCAGCGTAACCGTGCGCATCCGCTACCGCCCGACAACTTACCAAGTCGTCAGCGGCGATACCGGCTTCCGTATTGCCCGTAAAACCGGCCTGCCCTACTATCTGATTCAGGAGTTCAACTCCGGGCGCAATCTTGATCAATTGTTTGTCGGCGATATCATCAATTTGCCCTCGCGCGACGCAACCATGCCGCTGCAACCGCTGCCCAACAAGCGCATTATCGTCAACCTCGATACGCAGTCGCTTGTGGCTTACGAAAACGGGCAGCCCGTCTTTAGCTGGGCCATTTCCTCCGGCGTGCGCGATTACCCCACCTATCCCGGCGTCTACCAGATTTTGACGCACAACGATGTCGCGCTGGGCAGCAGTTTTACACTGTGCAGCGATAATTTGTGCGGCCAGTGGGAAATGTACTGGTTCATGGGCATTTACGAAGTCGTGCCCGGCCTGATGAACGGTTTTCACGGCGCGGTGCTGCTGCCCAATGGCGCTTATCTGGGCGGCGGCAATGTCGGCTCGCCCTACACCTTCGGCTGCGTCATGTCGGAAAACAGCAATGCCCAGGCTCTCTACAACTGGGCAGAGATCGGCACAGTGGTAGAAATCATTTCCAGCGAATACGCGCCGCAAAGCGACCTGGCGCGCGCCTGGCTGGGCGGCTAAGCCACCACAGGCACGCGCTGGCCGCTGTCCGCGCTTTGAATCGCGGCGCAGACCATCGCCAGCGAGTGAATATTGTCGTCGGCCCTGGTCAGCGGCTGGCCGCCATTGCGCACGCAGTCGATGAATTCGCGCAGGTTCTCCAGATGTCCCATGCCGAAGGGACGCGGCGTTTCGCCCGCCAGCGGCACATCATCAAACGACGACAACATACTGTCCGTGCGCGCCACCACCTGCGCCTGTATATTTTCCGCCCCGTCCCACTTGAGCGAACCGCGCTGGCCGACCGCGTGCCAGGCGCTTTCCCACGTTGTCGCCAGCCCTTCGGCGCACCAACTGCCGCGATAGGTATAGACAACACCGTTGCTCATCTCGAAGATCGCCAGCGCCGATGCATCGCGCTCATACCACGATCCCGCCGGATTCCACTCATAACAGTAGGCCGACACCGCGTTGGCGCCGATCAAAAAACGCGCGGCGTCAAAGGTGTGTATCGCCATATCGAGCAGCAGAATATGCGCCTGCTGGCGGCGGAAGCTTTCAAAATGCACTCCCATATAATAATCGCTGTTGAGCGTCGTCAGCGCGCCCATCCTGCCAGAGTCGAGAAACGCTTTTACGCGGCGCATGTTGGGGTCGTAGCGCCGGTTTTGCATCACAGCATAGAGCTTGCCCGCCTGCCGCGCCGCCGCCACAAGCTGCCGCGCCGTCTCTAACGAATCGGCCATCGGCTTTTCCGTCAGCACATGACAGCCATGCGCCAGCGCCGTTTGCACCACCTGCGCCCGCGCGCTCGGCAGCGTGCAGTCGAACACGATGTCCGGGCGTGTTTGCCGCAGCGCCGCTTCTAAATCCGTACTCACCAGCCCATTTTTCGCGCCGAATTCCGCTGCGCGCTGACGGGCGTTTTCCGCGTTCAGATCGACAAAACCCACCACCTCCAGCCCGCCAATCTCCGCGCTGGCTTTTAACCACACCTCGCTGATCGTCCCACAGCCCACCAACACCGCCCGCAGCTTTTGCTCAGCCATAACTTCCCTCGATCTATGAAAAATAGACGATTAATGATAACGCGCGGCGGCCAAAAAAACGCCCGGTTTGCCCCCACAGCCCTTCACCCGCTATAATGAGAGCGTGGATATTCAAACCTAAAAGCAACCGAAGGTACACGCATGTCCGAGCGCCCCTCTAACAAACCGGATCCCCTGGCCAGCGGCACAGGGGGCTGGCATACGCCAACCACTTCGGGACCATGGCGTGAGCCAGAAAAGAAAACTGCCGCCTCTGGCTGGACAAAGCCCAGCAAACCCACACTCCCGGCCGATCTGGAAACCGAGCCGCAGGAACAAGGCGCTTGGCATTTGCCCAGGCCAGAGGACACCGTCTTCGAGCAGGAATCTGCCACGCGCGCCGCAGACAGCGTGGAGGAAATCGGCGAAACCCAGGAATTGGCTGGCGATCAGGAGACCGAAGTGCTGGCCGCGCCCGAAGACTTCATTCTGCAAACGGCGACCAAAGCGCAGCAGGAACTGCTGCCCCAGTTGGACGACGAAGAAGAACCCTTCAGCATGAGCGAACTGGTAGCGCTGGCCAGCCTGGTGCAGAGCACCCAGTCCCCCGCCGCGACTCCCGCGGCCTCCGCGCCGCTCATCACCCCGATTGCCCCTGCCACACCCAGCGAACCCGCCGCGGCTGCCGACCCCAGCACCCTTTCGCCTGCCGAACGCGCTGTCATGCAGGTCGGCCAACCCGCGGCTGTCCCCGCCAGCGGCGATCTCAGCGCCGAAGAATACGCGCGGCGGCAGTTGGCGCAGTTGGGCGCCGAAGACGACCTATCAGGCGCTCCGGCCGTGGCCACGCCCAGTATGAGCACTGGCAGCGCCCTCAGCGCCGAAGAATACGCCCGCCAGCAGTTGGCGCAGTTGGGCGTAGAAGACGAATCGCCCACTGGCGTCATGGCGCCCACCCAGTCCTTCAGTCCCGCGCAGTCCGAAATGACGCGCAAATTCCTCGACACCCAGGAGCAAATTCGTTCGCTGCGCCGTTTGTATCAGGCCGGCCAGCTCTCGCGTGATGACCTCGAAAACCAACTGCGCCAGTTGATGCTGCTCGATGACAACCAGGTCTGGTGGATGATGGGAGTCGAAACCGACACCTGGTATCGTTTCGAGAACAACGAATGGATTCCTGGCACGCCCCCCGCGCTGCAAGGCGACAGCGGCGTGCTCAAGCCCATCAGCGGCGCTTCGATGGCTTACCTCAGCGAACCCGTCGTGCCGCAGCCTACACAGGCCAGCAGCGGTTACGGCAACGATCTGCGCGTAGACGAAAACCTGATGCCGCTGCCGCGCCAGGTGCCGCGCCAGGACCCGGAATTCACACAGCCCGCGGCTGCTGGCGTCTTTTTGCGCGACACCGCGCCCGATCCTAACATGACGCAGCCGTCGGCCTCGCCCTATGGTGCCTCTTATACTTCGCCCACCGTGCCTTCGCAGCCGGTCGCCGCTCAGCCCACCGTGCCCACTGGCGCCGCCTTTGGCAGCGCGCTTACTTCTGCTGGCAGCGCCGGCTATGTCGAAGCGCCCTATGCGCCCGCGCCCGCTGTCGCCCCCGCCGAACAGGAAAGCAGCGTCTTCGAAGAAGCCAGAGAACGCCAGCGCCGTTCCACGCTCAGCCTGATTCTGGCGGCTGTGCTGGCCGCGATGGGCCTGGTCTTTATCGTCGTCATCGGCATCACCATCCTCGTCATCGCCCAGTACAACGACATCGCCACGCGCTACCGTGACCAGATCGAAAATCTGCAAGCCTACACGCCGCAGTTCCAGACCGCGCGCATCCTGGATGTCAACGGCGGCGTGATCGCCGAACTCAACAGCCAGGAAGCCAACGCCGGCGCGCGCACCACCCTCCAATCGCTGGACAACATCTCGCCCTACATGATTTTCGCCGTTGTCGCTTCGGAAAACGAGCGTTATTACGAAGACCCCGGCTGGGATATCTGGGCGATCATCCGCGCTTTCTGGCAGAACTTCACCGCCGGCAATATCGAATCCGGCGCCAGCACCATCACCCAGCAGATCGCGCGCAACCTGATCTTGCAGAACACCGCCCCCACCGCGCAGCGCAAGCTCGAAGAAATCATCGTCGCCGGTGAAATCGCCCGCCGTTACGACAAAAACTTCATCCTGCTGCTTTATATGAACGAAATCTACTTCGGCAACCTCTCTTACGGTGTCGAAGAAGCCTCGCAGTTTTATCTGGGGCACAACGCCGCTACGCTCGATATGGCCGAAGCGGCGATGTTGACCGGCCTCATCCAATCGCCTGCCCTCTATGACCCCGTGACCTCGCCCAGCGCCGCTTTCGGGCGGATGCGCCATGTCATCCGCCAGATGATTACCGTCGGCTGTCTCAACTTCCAGCACGGCCAGTGGGCCACCAGCGGTCAGCCGTTCTGCATTCCCGACAATGTCGCCCGCTACGACGCCAACGGCAACATCAACGACGGCCCGATTCTGCCGCTCATCGCCCAGGTCGAAGCGCGCGCCTATACCCCGCGCGATACCACCGTGCGCTACCCGCATTTTGTCCAGTTTGTGCAGGCACAGCTAGAGCGTGATTTTGGCTCCACAGAAATCTACGCGCGCGGCTTTACCGTCCGCACCACCCTCAACCCCAGCTTGCAGAACGGCGCGCAGGACGCGCTCAGCGCCCAGATCGGCTCTATGCTTGCCACAGGCGTTAATACCGGCGCCGTCGTCGTCTTAGACCCCAACACCGGCGCGATTCGCGTCATGGTCGGCAGCCCCGATTTCAACAATGAGGACATCGGCGGCCAGAACAACTACGCCCTCTCGTGGGAACAGCCCGGTTCCTCGATCAAGCCCATCGTCTATACCGCCGCCCTCAACGGCATTGACCGCAACGGCGACGGACGCCTCGATCCGACAGAATACCTTACGCCAGCGACCATTCTGTGGGACGTGCAAACCACCTTCGCTGGCAATTACACGCCCGTGAACTTCGACGGCCAGTTCCGCGGCCCTGTGCCCATGCGTTTCGCGCTTGCCAACAGCTACAACATCCCCGCCGTCAAAGCCTACGAATTCATCGGCAGCGATGTCTTCCAGCAGGTAGCCACTGCCATGGGGCTGACCTTCCTACCCGACGCCATCTTCGGCCTGCCCAGCGGCATCGGCGCGACCGAAGTGCGCCTGTACGACATGGTGCAGGCTTATGGCACATTGGCCACAGGGGGCTTGCGCGTCGTGCCTTACGCCATCGAAAGCATCAGCGATTCCACCGGCGCGCAGGTGCCCGTGCCCGGTCGCCCGCAGCCGCAGCCTGTCATCCGCGACGAAGTGGCTTACCTGATGCAGGACATCCTGAGCGACGACAACGCCCGCGCTGAGGAATTCGGCACTGGCAGCGTGCTCACGATTCAGGGCTTGCCCACCTCAGATTACGTCGCTGTCAAGACCGGCACGACCAACGACAACCGCGACCTGTGGACAATCGGCTTCACGCGCAATCTCGTGGTCGGCGTGTGGTTGGGGCGCGGCGACAACCAGCCCACCAGCGGTGCCAGTTTCACGGGCGCGGCGCCCCTCTGGAATCGCGTTATGACGCTGGCGCTCAACAATCAAGCGCCGCCCGCTTTTACCCCGCCCAGCGATGGTTCAGTCGTCAGCGCCGTCATCTGCGCCGATACCGGCACGCTGCCGGCGGATAGCTGCGTCAACCGCCGCAACGAACTGTTCATCCAGAGCCAGCCGCCGCCCAACGCCGATCAGGGCTTCATCCAGACCATCGCCGTAGACACCTGGACAGGGCTGCGCGCCAATCAGTTCTGCCAGGAGCATGTCGCCCAGGGCACGTTCGCCAATATCAACGATGCCGCCGCCGTCAACTGGCTGAATAACAGCAGCCAGGGCCGCGCGTTCGCCCTGCGCATCGGCCTGCCTATCCCGCTGCAGCCGGCACCCAGCGGCCAGTGTGAATTAAACACCGTGCTGCCCCTGGTGCAGATGACACAGCCCACCGACAACCAGATCGTGCAGGGCACCTTGCAGATCACCGGCGTCGCCTACGCCCAGAACTTCCAGAGCTACAGCATCATCCTGCTGCGCCCCGATGGCACAACCGCCCAAACTTACGGCCCGTTCACTACCCAGGCCTCCAACGTCAACACCGTGCTCTACACGCTCGATACACGCACTGTCGCCAACGGCGAGTACATCATGCGGCTGGATGTGCGCTCCACTACCAACGGCTTTGTCGATATTGACCGGCGCATCACCATCAACAACCCGCTGCCCACCGCCGCCCCAACCCTCGTCCCCACCGCGACCCTGCCGCCCAGTCAGTTCATCACGCCGCTGCCGTTCGATACCGTCGTGCCTAACCAGGGCGTACCCTTCGGCTTCCCCACGCCGACGGCCACTATCAGCCCCGGCGGCTGAGTGGTTGCCTTTCGCGCAGCTTCGTAGGGGCGAATCATGACTCGCCTCTACACGCTCTTTTTCCCGAATCCAGCGCCAACCGCCGCGCTTCTCATGCGGCTCTCAACCAGCCTTGTTAACATGCACCTCAGCAGCAGGAGACGACAGTAAATGGACACGCAGCGCACATTCCATACCCTCTTTCGTCCCGAACAGGTGCATCCGGCAGCCTTTATCGCCGCAGGCGCTGTGCTCGTCGGCGATGTCACGCTCGACGCCGAGTCCAGCGTTTGGTTTCAGACCGTGCTGCGCGGCGACAGCGAACCGATTCATATCGGCGCGCGCACCAATATTCAGGACGGCTGTATTGTGCATGTTGATCCCGGCTATCCCACCCGCATCGCTGCCGGCTGCACGATCGGCCACCGCGCCCTGGTGCATGGCGCGACGATCGGCGCTAACACCGTCATCGGCATGGGCGCGATTCTGCTCAACGGCGTCATCGTCGGCGAAAACAGCATCGTCGGCGCGGGCGCGCTGCTCACACAGGGCAAGGCTTTTCCGGCGGGCGTGCTCCTTCTCGGCAGCCCGGCCAAAGTCGTGCGCGACCTGCGCGCCGACGAGATCGCCAGCAATACCCGTTCGGCAGAGGGCTATGTGCAGCGCGCGCACGCTTTTCGTGCCGGCGTCCGCTAAAATACATTTACACGAGGAGCTGTTCTTATGCCTTTAGCACTTTCCGGGATTCGCGTTCTGGATTTAACGCGCCTGATGCCGGGCGCCCTCTGCACACTGCTGCTGGCCGATCTCGGCGCGAATGTCATCAAAATCGAAAGCCCGGACGGCGGCGATTATGCGCGTCTGCTCTCCCCGGCCTTTTTTGCACTCAGCAATCGCAACAAACGCAGCGCTGTCATCAACCTCAAAACCGGCGCCGACGTACTGAAAAAATTAGTCGAGCGCGCCGATGTGCTGGTCGAAAGTTATCGTCCCGGCGTCATGGCGCGTCTGGGCTGCGATTACGACACGCTCAAAGCCATTAACCCGCGCCTCGTCTTCTGTGCCATGTCCGGTTGGGGGCAGGACGGCCCCTACGCCCAGCGCGAAGGCCACGATCTGAACTACGTCGCCCTGGCTGGCATTCTCGGCATGATGGGCACGCCCCAGCCTCTCGGCGGCCAGGTGGCCGATGTCGGCGGCGCGTATCTGGCGCTGGCCGGCATTCTGGCCGCGCTCTTCAAACGCGAACGCGAAGGAGTCGGCAGCTTTGTCGATATTGGCCTGTTCGAATCAGCGCTGCCCTTCGTCGCCTATAGCTGGAGCGAATCGCAGACACTCGGCAGCGGCGCCGGTGGCGGCGGCGCGCTCACCGGCGCGCTGGCTTGCTACAACGTCTACACCGCCAAAGACGGCCATCCGGTGGCCCTCGCCGCCCTCGAACCCAAATTCTGGGCCAATTTTTGCTCCACCATTGACCGCCCCGACCTGATCCCCGATTACGCCGACCCCGATCGCCAGCGTTACTTAAAAACGGAAGTGGCCGAAATTTTCGCCCGGCGCACTGCTCAGGAATGGCACGACCTGCTGCACGACGCCGAATGCTGCTTCTCGCTGGTGACGACCCCCGATCAACTGGCGCTGGATGAGCAGGTGCGGGCGCGCAACCTGGCAGGCGCAGACAAAAACGGCGCCTGGATGCGCAGCCCGCTGCGCATCGCCGGCGATGATATGCCTTTGGGGGCGGTGCCCGCTTATGGCGCGCACACCCGCGTCATTCTGCGTGAGGCCGGTTATACCAGCGCCGAAGTCGATGCGCTGATCGCGGCGGGCAAAGCGCGCTGAAAACCCCGCGCGCCTTCCAACAGCCGTCAGGACGAAGCCTGACTTGTCCGCCGCCAAAGCACAGGCAAACCCATTCGTCCCTCAACCGCCTCAGCGGCCTTCAGCGCGCACATTCCCCCCCACAAAGAACGCCAGCGTAGCGCAAGCTGCGCACAATTTTCCCTCCGCTACTCCCACTCAATCGTGCCGGGCGGTTTGCTCGTCACATCATACACCACGCGGTTGACGCCCTGTACCTCGTTCACGATGCGGCTGCTGGCGCGCGCCAACAGATCATACGGCAGCCGCGCCCAATCCGCCGTCATAAAATCGTCGGTCGTCACCGCCCGCAGCGCGATCACTTCCTCATACGTCCGGTTGTCGCCCATCACCCCTACGCTTTTCACCGGCAGCAGCACCGCGAAGCACTGCGCCGTCTGACCGCGCAGCAGCCCCGCCCGCTCCAATTCCTCCAGGAAAATCGCATCCGCCGCCCGCAGCGTCTCCAGCCGCTCCCACGTCAGGTCGCCCAGACAGCGCACCGCCAGCCCCGGCCCAGGGAACGGCTGCCGCCACACAAGGCTGTCCGGCAGCCCCAACGCTGTGCCCACCCGCCGCACCTCGTCCTTGAACAAATCGCGCAGCGGCTCCACCAGCTTGAACTGTAAATCTTCCGGCAGCCCGCCGACGTTATGGTGGCTTTTGATCGTCTTGGCAACCTTGCTGCTGGCCGCGCTTTCGATCACATCCGGGTAAATCGTCCCCTGCGCCAGAAAGCTCACGCCCGCCAGCTTGCGCGCTTCTTCGGCGAACACCTCGATAAACACGCGCCCGATAATCTTGCGCTTGTGTTCCGGGTCGCGCACGCCTTGCAGCGCGCTCAAAAATGTCTCAGTTGCGTCCACCGCCACCAGATTCATGCCCTGCTGCTCGTGGAACACGCGCGCTACCTGCTGCGGTTCGCCCTTGCGCAGCATCCCCGTGTTGACAAACACGCACGTCAGCCGTTCGCCGATGGCATGGTGCAGCAGCGCCGCCGCCACCGATGAATCCACCCCGCCCGAAAGCGCCAGCAGCACACGTTCGTCACCCACTTGCCCGCGAAGCGCCCTTGTCGCGTCTTCAATAAACGACGAAGGCGACCATTTGGCTTCGCAGCCGCACACGCCGAACACAAAATTCGACAGAATCGCCGCGCCCTGCGGCGTATGCGCCACTTCGGGATGAAACTGCACGCCGTACAGCCCGCGCGCCACATCGCCCATCGCGGCATACGGCGAATTTTCCGAATGCGCCAGCGGCGCGAAGCCCTGCGGCGGGCGTTCGATGCGATCGCCGTGCGACATCCAGACATCCAGACGCGGCGCCAGCCCACGCAGCAGCGGGTTATCGCCCGCGTGTGTGATCTGCGCCGCGCCATATTCGCGCGCCGGCGCCGCCGCCACCGCCCCCCCCAGAGCGTGCGTCAGCGCCTGCATCCCGTAACAAATCCCCAGAAGCGGCCGCGCGCCTTTCAGCAGCCACGCCGGAAGCTGCGGGGCGCCGCTTTCGTAAATGCTGTTCGGCCCGCCCGACAAAATGAAGCCGCGTGGCGCGTGTCCCTGTACGCGCTCCCGCGGCGCATCAAACGCGAACACCTCGGCATACACGCCCAACTCGCGCACACGCCGCGCGATCAGCGCCGTGTACTGCGAGCCAAAATCCAGAA
Source organism: Chloroflexota bacterium (assembly GCA_013388745.1). GTDB lineage: Bacteria > Chloroflexota > Anaerolineae > Aggregatilineales > Phototrophicaceae > JACAER01. The sequence continues at coordinate 18,901 of JACAER010000038.1, read as the reverse complement.
TGGCGATACCGCCGCTGCGCGGATCCATCGGCTAGTGTTCCGCCGCCAGCCCGATTTCGCTCGGCTCGGCCACTACGATGCTGTTCCCTTCCATCGACGTAATGACCGCCAGCGAGACAATCGGACACTGATAGCCCGCCTTGCGCAGAATCGCGCGCCCGCCCTCAAAGGTCTTTTCCACCACCGCGCCGATGCCGACCAACTGCGCCCGCGCGCTTTTGACCATGCGCCCCATCGCCAGCAGCGTTTTGCCCGTCGCCAAAAAGTCATCGACGATCAGAATACGCTCGCCCGCGTGCAAAAATTCCGCCGACACCAGCAGATTCACTTCCATGCCTTTGGTGTGGCTGGGCGCGGTTTCCAGAAACACCGGGCCGGCCATCGTGATCGGCTTGATTTTGCGCGCGTAGACCACCGGCACACCCATCGCCAGCCCCGTCATCAGCGCCGGCGCGATGCCGGAGATTTCCACCGTCAGGATGCGATCCACCTGCGTGCCAGCGAAGTGCCGCGCCATCTCTTTGCCCATCTCCAGCATCAGATCGGGGTAGATCTGATGGTTCAGAATGCTGTCAATTTTTAAGATGCCTTCGCCCAGATTCTGCCCCTCGCTGCGAATGCGTTCGACCAATAATTTCATGTTTTTTGCCTTTACTGCCGCTGCGGGCTGCTGCCGCCGTCTTCTTCAAACACATCAGCGAACATCATCTGATACGTGCCGAGCGTGAACTTACGCAGTTCGCTGCCCGCCTCTTGCCCGGCGGCAGAAGTCAGCGATTCCTGCATGTGTTCATAGCTGTCATAGTAGACTTCCAGAACGCGATAATATGGGGATTCGCCCAGCGGGCTGCCGAGCACGCTGTTGACCTGCCGCCGCGTGATCAGCGGCATCTGTTCCACCAGCGCCAGAAAATGGTTGTACTGGCTCTCGAACGCTTCCAGCTTGCTCGGCTTGCGGAAAATGATCGTAAATTTGACCATACGCTTGCTCCCATGCCATGAAAGCGCGATTATAGCATAGGGCGGCGCGTATGGTGAGTCGAGCAGGCGCTCTTACAGGCCGTCTACTTCTGCCTCGATCCCACCCACCAGACGGGCAGTCAGGTTACAGATTGTAGCGCCTGTGGCAGTCTCGTCTGCTTACCAAACACTGACGCGCGCTACGCTTTTTCGCGCTCCTCAAGTTCCAGCCGGATCAGTTCACGTCGCAGCGTTTTGCCAACGACGGTTTTGGGCAGTTCCTTGATAAAGGCAATGCGCCGCGGCACCTCATAACCCGCCAGATATTTTTCGCAGTGCGCGATCAATTCGGCTTCGGTGATATTGGCGTTGGGCTGCAAGACAATCCAGGCTTTGAGCGCTTCTTCGCCCTGGCGGCGCGCGTCCGGGTGCGGCACAGCGGCCACGCCGACTTCCAGCACGGCGGGATGTTCTTTGAGCACTTTTTCGATGTTGTTAGGGTAGACATTGAAACCGCCGATCAGCGCCATATCTTTCTTGCGATCGACAATATAAAAATAGCCGTCCTCGTCCATTTTGCCGATGTCGCCGGTATACAAAAAGGTCTTGCCATCGTGCTGGCGCAGTGTGTTGGCCGTTTCGGTCGGCATCTTGTGGTAGCCCAGCATCAACTGCGGCCCATGCATGATGATCTCGCCGACTTCGCCCACCGGCATTTCGCTGTCGCCCGTGTCCAGATCGACAATGCGCATATCCATATCCGGCAGCGGCATCCCCACACTGCCCGCGCGGTTTTCGCCGCCCAGCGGGTTGCTGGTGGCGGCGGTCGGCGCTTCGCTCATGCCGTAACCTTCGGTCAGACGCCCGCTCATACGGCTCTCGAAATCGCGTTTAGTGGCGGGGGGCAGCGGTGCCGCCCCGCTGGAACTGATACGAATCGACTTCAGGCTCACTTCGCCGCTTTTTACGCGCGGGTGATTGTTGATGGCGTTAAACAGCGCTGGCACGCCGTTGAACACATTCGGTTTGAAATGCGCGATCACGTCCACCACATCGTCAATATCGCGCGCGTTGGGCACCAGCACGATGGTGCCGTTCATCGCCACCGAGAGGCCGATCATGACGATCATGCCGTAGGCGTGGAACATGGGAATCGCGCCCAAAAACGTCATATGCTCGAAGTCTTTTTTGAGCGATTCGTCGTTGGTGGCAAACGTCCAGGCTTGCATTTGCAGCGTGTTGGCGGTCACCGCTTTGTGCTGCCCCATCGCGCCTTTAGAATTGCCCGTTGTGCCGCCCGTATACTGGAAAATCGCGATGTCCTCCGCGCTGACGCTGACATTCGACTTGCGCCCGTCGTAAACCTTCAGAATCTCCAACAGCCAGTGATCGCCGGCTTGCAGCCGCACGCGGTGGCCGCCTTTGCGTTCGCGCGTCAGCGTAAACAGCACATTCCCCAGCGGCGGAAAATAATCCTTGACGTTGGTCACAATCACCGTTTTCACCTGCGTGCGCGGCTGAATTTCCTTCACCATGTTGTAGAACATGCTCAGGCAAATGACGATTTCGGCGTCGCAGTCGTTGATCTGGAACTGCATTTTTTCCGCCGGATACGTGGGGTTGCAGGCCGCAACCACGCCGCCGGCTTTATACACTGCATAGTAGCTGATAACGAAGGCCGTCACGTTGGGCATAATCAACGCCACGCGCCCGCCTTTTTTCAGCCCCAGATTCACCAGCGCCGCCGCCAGCGCATCGGAATAACGGTTTAGTTCGGCGTAGGTGATATGCGCCGTCTGCCGCCCGACAATCGGCAGCTTAAGGCTCGTGACCAGCGCGGGACGATCAGGGAATTTTTGCGCCGCATCGAGCAAAAACTGGTGTACCGGAAAGTTGGGATACGGCTCTAAGGTGTGTGGCACACCGGGGTCATAATGCTTCAGCCAGGGACGATCTTTATACGTAACCATTTGTAAAACATCTCCACAAAATCGTTATTTACTCTGGCTGCATTATAGCCAATCGGCTCATTAGCGCGCCATTTCCGCCGCGAACGCCCCATGTTTGGGGGATACAGCGCGGGCTTTTCCGGCATACAATAAGGATAGAAGCCTGAAAAGTTCGGGAGGTAAGTGTTTGTTGTCAACCCTAAGCGTCGATTTTGTCTATCTGGTGCTGTTGGGCGCGTTGTGGCTCAGCGCGCTGGCCATCTATCTACCCGGCACAGGGCTGGGCGAAGCGGTGGCGCTGGGCGTGCTGGCGGCGGCGCTGTTCGTCCTCTCGCGCCAGCCGACCAATTGGGGCGCGGCGCTGCTGATTGTGCTCGGTGTCCTGTCCTTCCTGACACTGCCCTTTTTCAGCCAGAAATACGGCAAATGGGCGCTGGTCGGGCTGGGCTTGCAAGTGGCCGGCTCGCTCTTTCTGTTCGAAGGCAAATCTGTTCATCCCCTAACCGTGGTCTTTACGCTGCTCATCTCTTTGGGGTACTATCAATTCCTGCTGCTGCCCGCCATGCGTCGGCTGCGCGCCATGCCCGACACCAGCGCAGACGAACGGCTGGCCGGCACAGAGGGCATCGTGATGACGCCCCTCAACCCGACCGGCACAGTCAAGCTGCGCGGCGAAAACTGGACGGCCTACAGCGATGAACCGATCGCTTCTGGCGAGCGTGTGCTGGTCATCAAGCGTGACGGTTTGCAGTTGTATGTCGAGCATCTGAAACATAAGCGCGCCCCCGACGCCGAAGAAAACGAAGTCGCGGAGCCGCGCGAACAATAAACCGAACTGAACCAGGGCATTGGCTGCCCGCCTGAAGCCGAAAAAGGAGTCACACCCACTATGGATCCCATTACCTCTGGCATATTGATTCTCTTTGTCGTCCTGTTCGTGTTCTCCGTCATCGTGCGCTCGGTGCGCCTGACCAATGAATACGAACGCCTCGTCATTCTCTTTTTGGGGCGCTATACCACGACGCGCGGGCCGGGTCTGGTCTTCGTACTGCCCTTCTTTGAGCAGGCCATCAAGGTCGATCTGCGTGAACGCTTTCTGGAAATCCCGCGCCAAACCGCGATTTCCAAAGATAACGCCCCGATCAACGTCGATTTTCTTGTCTACTATCGCACTGTCAATCCCGCTGATTCGGTGCTGAAGGTCGATAACGCCGTGCGTGCCTCGCTCAACGTCGCCGCGACTACGCTGCGTTCGGTCATCGGCGATATCGTGCTGGACGATGTGCTGGCCAAGCGCGAACAGATCAACGACGTGCTGCGTGTCAAGCTGGACGAAGTAACCGAAAGCTGGGGCTTAAAAGTGACGCGCGTCGAAATCCGCGAAATCGAACCCCCGCGCGAAGTGCAGGAAGCCATGAATCGCCAGATGACCGCCGAACGCGAACGCCGCGCGACGGTCACGCGGGCCGAAGGCGAGCGCCAGGCGGCGATTATGGTGGCTGAGGGGCAAAAAGAAGCCTCGATTCTGAAAGCGCAGGGCGAAAAAGAATCGGCCATTTTACGCGCCGAGGGCGAACGCCAATCGCAGCTTTTGCGCGCCCAGGGTTTCGCCGCCAGCCTGGAAGCCATCTCGCGCGAGGCCAAAGACCTGGACGAACACACGATGGCGCTGCAATACCTCGACACACTGCGCACGATGGGCAGCGGCCCCGCCACCAAGTTCGTGCTGCCGATGGAAATCACTGGGCTGATGTCGCGCATGAGCGGGATGCTGACCGCCAGGGCACAGGAAAAGCCCGCGAACAGCGATGGCACGGGCGACTAACAAAACGCCTCCGCAAACAGGGGCGCGGGCTGCCGCGCCCCTCTTTGCCCCCTAACCTTTTTCCAACCACGCACGCCGCCAGAATTCACAAAAAATTCATACGAAGGCCCACAAAAAAACCGGGTTGTGCCCGGTTTCTAGTTTGCTTTTTGCCAAAAACTGAAAATCATCAACCAGAGCTAACGCACCCCCAGCAGTTCGCTGATCGTATCAAAGAGTTCCTTGCGCGTGATGGGCTTCGGCAGGTAGCCGTCGCAGCCGCCTTCGAGAAAGTATTCGCGGTCGCCGTGCATCGCGTTGGCCGTGACCGCCACGATGGGCATACTCTTAAGATGCGGCGCGGCGCGCAGGCGTGCAACGACTTCCAGGCCATGCATATCCGGCATATTCATATCGGTCAGCACCAGGTCGGGGTGGTGTTCCATCGCCAGCTTGACCCCGGTCATGCCATCGTTCGCCTCTAACACCGTGTACCCCGCGCGTGTCAGCATCTTATGCATCATGCGTAGGTATTGGATGTTATCGTCGATGTACAGGATCGTCTTACTCATCACACCCTCGCTCTTGGGCTTGTTGTACGCCATTTAGAATAGCATCGTTTAGGTGTTTCGTCAATCGCATTCTATTAAAAATAAACTTATTAAACTGTTTAATATTAATATTTGACTGGAGCTTTTTTCATCGCCGAATGCCCGTATTATATAACGATTGCTGAAAAATGTCGAAATATTTAGGTATGATTTTGCTAACAATTACACAAGATTAACGCGGCCGCCCCGCCTGTCGTGCCACACGCGGCGGCGGCCGCGTTATGGGCAGCGTGTTTTGGCGGTTGTTTCTCAGAACCTGCTTGAACGCCGCGGCGACTCATGAGTCGCCCCGGCGCCGCGCAAAACGGTTCAACCATAGACGGCTAGCGCGTTTTCTCCCAGCACCAGCGCTTGTTCGCGCGGCGACAAAAACGCCGTATGCTGCTGCCCCAGCGCCACATACTGCTTATAGGTGGCGTGAATCAGCGTGCCGGGGGCGTCCGTGCCCCACAGCAGACGCGGCGCGCCGATGCGCTCCACCGCCTGCCGCAGAAAACGTTCGACGGAAGGAAAAGGATACGCCTCGTGCGCCGATGCGTAGGCTACCAGCGAAGCGGTGTCGAACCAGACGTTCGCCAGCCGTCCCAGATCAATCTGCGCCTGCCACTGCGCCCGCAGCGCGGCATCGGCTTCTACCCGCGCGTTCGGCTGTCCCAGATGCGCGATCACGATTTTCAGCGTCGGATGCTGTTGGGCGATTTCGCGCACCGCGTCGGTTTGATATGAACGGCTGCCCACCGCGCCCAGATCCAATGTCAGTGTGAGGCCGTGTTGCGCCAGCGCCGGCCACAGCCAGGCCACATCCGCGCCGTCCAGCCGCGCCTCAGCATACAGCCCGCATAACCCGGTCGCCTCCGAACATTCCAGCTTCACCGCCCGAAAGCCGCCAGGCACGATCACCTTCTCGAACACAGCCCGCGCTTCGGCCTGCCACGGGTCGAGATACGCCGCGCCGATCACACGCTGCGGCCAGCGCGCGCTGGCTTCTGCCACCAGCGCGTTGACATCCCCGTAAAACGGCCCTTGCAGCAGCACCGCCCGCTCTACCCCCGCCCAATCGAGATTTGCCAGCAGCGCTTCTGCCGGGAACGTGGTTTTACCGGCGCTTGGGGGCATCAGTTGCAGCGTTTGTGTGCCCCAACTGATTTTGCCGCAGTCCAGCGAGCGCGTCGCGCCGCTCTGCGTCTGCCCGTGTACCTCACGCATGATGTGCGCGTGTGCATCAACGATCATGCATCCCCCATGCGGCGCAGATAATCGCGCTCTCACATAAACTCATTGCTCTCAGGCCGATTACCCCAAAACGCACCCGGTTGCTCACCCCCCTCCCCTCCGTTTTGCGGCGTCATTTAACTTGACATAATCGTGTTTTGTTGTACAATACGCACAATATTGTGCGCCATTCGCACAGCATACCGAAAAATAGCTTTCTTTGCAAAAAATCATGACCGAAGACCCGAACATTATTCAGTCTTTATCACGCGGACTAGAGGCGCTGGAACTGGTCGCCCAGCGCTCCATGACGCCCAAAGCGCTGGCCTCTGCGCTGGGGGTAGACCGCAGCACCGCCTACCGTATCCTCTGCACACTGGCCGCGCACGGTTTTGTCGAGCGCGACCCCCTCAGCGAACAATATATCGTCAGCAGCCGCAAAGTCTTTGCCCTCAGCAGCACCATCAGCGCCGATTCGAACTGGCCGACCTTAGCCACTCCCTGGCTCAAACAACTGCGCGACGAACTGGGCGAAGCGGTCAGTATCGCCATCTTGCAAGGCGACGAAGTAGTGTACGTCAACCACCTGCCCAGTCTGGAAGCCATCACTGTTGGTTCCCTCATGGGGCTGCGTCGTCCGGTTTATGTCTCGGCTGTCGGCAAGGCCATTATTGCCTTTTTGCCCGCCGCCGAATGCGAAGACCTGATCGATCGTCTGCGCCTTAAGCCCATGACCAGCCATACGATTACCAGCCGTGAAGCCCTGCGCGCTGAACTGGCCCAGGTTCGGCGGCAGGGCTTTGCTGTCGATAACGAAGAAACCTTCCTCGGCGTGCGTTGTGTCGCCGCGCCGTTATATGACCACACCAATCAGGTCATCGCCTCTATGGGGCTTTCTGGACCCGCGTCGCGCGTGACTTCCGAACGTCTGGCCGAAATCGGCGCACGAGTTCGCACACTCGCGCACGAATTTTCCCTGTCGTTGGGCGCGCGCCGCGACCTGTAAAGTTTTCGTCCGGCTTTGTTCACGTCATAAGGAGGTGCCGCGGGCAGCTTGCTATCGATCCCTTGTCAAATAATGCTTTTGTACTTCAGGGAGGAACGACCCAAATGAAACGCAACCGTCTTGTGATCTTTGCTCTGCTTGTCCTTGTTCTGACTCTGGGCATCGCCAGCGCACGCCCCGCTTTCGCCCAGATCGAACCCTTCGCCCTCACCGACCCGGCCAGCGGTGCGCGGCCCTTCGAAGGCCAAACGCTGCGCATCATCAACACCGAAGTCGTGCCGATCCTGGCCTACGAACATGAAGTGCTGGATGCTGCTTATGTCGAAGCCTCTGGTGTGATTCTCGATTACACCAACTACGATCAGGGCGCGCTGCTGCCGGTGCTGCAAACCATGTGCGCGGCGCAGGGTGACGACTATGACATCATGTTCGTCGAAGATGGTTGGGCGGGCGCGCTCGAAGCGCTGGACTGCCTCGAACCGCTCGAACCCTATTACATGGCGGCCCCCGGTGATTCGCACCCCGAAGACTACACACTGCGTGCCTTCGGCACTGTCGCCATGCACAACGAGACCTGGTACGGCATGCCTACGCTGGTCGCCGTCGGTATGTTCGCCTATCGCACCGACCTCTTCAGCGATCCCGACGAACAGGCCGCCTTCCAGGCGCAGTATGGCCGCGAACTGCGCGTGCCAGAAACCTGGGACGAATTGATGGAAGTCGGGCAGTTCTTCACGCGCCCCGACCAGAATCTCTACGGCTTTAACTATCGCTACGGCACGCCGAACAACATCCTGTTCGACTACATGATTCACTTCGGCTTCTCGCGCGGCGTCAACTTCTTCGACGCCAACTTCACGCCCCTCTTCAATACCGAAGCCGCCCTGGACGCAGCGGCCTTCTTCACCGGCGCGGATTTCCTCGCCCTCCAGCCGCCGGGACGCGAATCCTTCCAGTTTGGCGAAGTGTTGCAAAATTTCACACAGGGCGTCGTCGCCATGTACGGCACCGAAAGCTGGGCTATCCCCCTGCTGCTGGACCCCGAAGCATCCACCGTCTCTGATGTGACCGGCTTCGCGCCCATCCCCGGTTGGCGCAACCCCGAAACCGGCGAAGTACAGCGCGCGCTGCTCTCGGCTGGCCCGGCCTATATGGTGAACCGCAACATTTCGCCGGAACGCAAACGGCTGGCCTGGGACTACCTGCAACTGGCGCACGGGATGCAGTTTGCGCGCCTGCTGGCCGAACAGTACGGCGCGGGGCATCGTATCTCCGTGCTGACCGACCCTGAACTGGTGGCCCAGTATCCACACCTGACCGCTAACTACATCGCCATGCAGGTCGGCATTGGTCGTCCTTCGACCCCCTGGTGGCCGGAAGCCGAAAACGCGCTCGGTCAGGGCTTGCAGGCGGCTGTGGCCGGCACGCCGGTAGAGGAGGCGATGGGCGCCGCCCAGGCCGAAGTGGAGCGCATCGTGGCCGAAAACGGCTATAACGACGGCACCTTTACTTATGTAACGGTCGAGCAGCGTGAGGTCTTCGTCTGCCAACTCTTCGCGCGCATCGGCGTTTCGAGTCCCGAATGCGGCACATAAAAACACGCGGCGCATGACGGGGGAGAGAATCGCCATGCGCCCGCGTACCTGCTGGGCCGTTTGAAGGGGAGCTGCGACTGCATGCATCGCTTTTCAAACGGCCTCTAAAAGGCGCAAGCATTGTAGTGGACAGCGCCGGTTAAGGCAACTATAAGGGTAGCGTATGAGCACATTCAGCCAATTGCGCTTCTGGTTTTACCGCCTGACGCAGAAATACACGCACTGGTTCTTTATCGCGCCGGCGCTGTTGACGCTCTTGCTGGTCGCCATCTATCCCATCGTTTTCTCAACCGGTCTGTCCTTTTTCCGTGTCACCTTCGATTCCCTCCAGCGCCCGTTTGTCGGCCTGGAAAACTTCGTTTACATCCTGACCGACGACGACTACCTCAAAGTCTTCGCCAACACCCTGCTGTACGTCGCTGTCACCGTCACCGGATCCTTCGTGCTGGGCTTTGGCGTGGCGCTGCTGCTGCGTCAGATCACCCTTGGCCGCAACTGGCTGCGTGTCATCCTCATTATCCCCATGACCATGGCGCCGATGGCCGTCGGCCTCACGTGGAACTGGATGCTCGACCCGCTCTTTGGACTCGTTAACTGGTTCTTCACAACTGTCGGCCTGCCCATTCAAACCTGGCTGGCGCAAACCGCCACCGCCCGCGCCGTCGTCATGCTGGTCGATATCTGGCAGTGGTATCCGCTGGTTTTACTGATTATGGACGCCGGTCTGGCCGCCCTGCCGCGCGCGCCCTATGAAGCTGCCCGCCTCGAAGGCGCTTCGTGGTGGATGATTTTCCGCCGTATCACGCTGCCCATGCTGCGTCCCGTGATTCTGGTCGCCCTGCTGCTGCGCACGGTAGACGCCTTCCGCACCTTCGATATTGTGCGCGTTATGACCGACGGCGGCCCGAACCTGACAACCGAAACCCTGAGCCTGTTCCTCTATCGCACCGCCTTTAACTTCAACAAATTGAGCCGCGCCGGCGCCGGCGCCACGATCATGCTTATTGTCATCAGCATTATTTCTGCCCTGATGTTCCGTTACCTGTATCGCGAGGTTGAACAGCGCTAATGCGTAAACCTATCTATCAACCCCTGCTGATCTATGCGCTTCTGATCTTTTTGGCCCTGCTGGTGGTCATCCCCCTGGCGGCAGGCGCGCTCACCGCCTTTAAGCCCCAGATCATCTGGATCTCCAGCCCGCCGACCTGGAATTTTGTGCCCACGCTCGAAAACTTCGAGTTCGTGCTGATCCAGCGCCAGAACTTGCTGCACCTGCGCAACAGCCTGATTGTCTCCACCGGCTCGGTCACGATGGCGCTGATTCTGGGCATCCCGGCGGCTTATGCCCTGGCCCGTTTCCGTTTTCGCGGCTCCAAAGGGCTGTTGCAGTGGCTCATCTCGCTGCGCATGATCCCGCCGATTGTCGTCGGCCTGCCGTTTTACGTGCTGTTCCAAACCTTTGACCTGCGCAACAACCACTTTGGGTTGATGCTGGCCTATCTCACCTTCCTGATTCCCCTCGTCATCTGGATGATGCGCGGCTACTTCGTGGAAATCCCCAGCGCGATGGAAGAATGCGCCATGGTCGAAGGCTACACACGCCTGCAAGCGCTGCGCAAAGTCGTGCTGCCGGTTATCGCCCCAGGCATTGTCGCTACCGCCCTGCTGAATTTTATTTTCGCGTGGAACGAATTCTTCCTGGCGCTGATTCTCGGCGGGCGCGAAACCAGCACACTCCCCGTCGCCGCCGGCACCTATGTCGGGCGCGCGCGCGTCGAATGGGGCAATCTGTTCGCCATCAATCTCATCATCATGGTGCCCGTCATTATTCTGACGATTTTTCTGCGCCGCCAACTCACCAAAGGGCTGGCGTTAGGTCTGGTGGATTAAGCGATGAAAGTCAGTCTCAACGATCTTGTCAAAAAATTTCCAGCGTCCGATTCGATCGCCGTCAATCATGTCAGCCTCGAGATCAACGACGGCGAATTGATGGTCTTCCTCGGCCCGTCCGGCTGTGGCAAGACCACTACCATGCGCATGATCGCCGGGCTGGAAATGCCCGACAGCGGCCAGATCAAAATCGGCGAGCGCGATGTCACCTTTCTGGCGCCCAAAGATCGCCGTGTGGCGATGGTCTTCCAGAACTTCAGCATGTATCCCAGCATGACCGTCTTCGAAAATATCGCCTTTCCCCTGCAAGTGCTCAAGCTGAGCAAAGCCGAAATTCAGCAGCAGGTCAACGACGCCGCCGCGATTGTCGGCATCGGCCATCTGCTCAAACGCAGCTTTCGCCAGGTCAGCGGCGGCGAAGCGCAGCGCGTGGCCCTGGCGCGCGCCATGGTGCGCCGCCCAGAAGTCTTCCTGATGGACGAGCCGCTCAGCAGTCTGGATGCCAAGCTGCGCGTGCAGCTTCGCACCGAAATCAAGCGTCTGCATCAGGAAACGCGCTCGACCATCGTCTTTGTGACCCACGATCAGGAAGAAGCCATGTCGCTCGGCGACAAAATCGTCGTCATGTCCAAAGGCGAAATCCAGCAGATGGGCACACCGCAGGACGTGTTCTTTAAGCCCGACAACGTTTTTGTCGCCAACTTTGTCGGCACGCCCAGCATGAACATTTTCGACGCCACCATACAGCGCGCTGATGGCGGTTTGTGCGTCGATCTGGGCGGGCTAACGCAGCCTGTGCCCGCCCACTTCCCCTCCGTCAGCGCTGGGCAGGCCGTCAAATGGGGCGTGCGCCCGGAAGCCATCAAGTTCAGCGCTGCGCCCTCCGCTTCGGCTGTACCCGGTCAGGTCGAATTGATCGAGTCGCTGGGCAGCCGGCAGGAAGTCTTCGTGCGCGCGGCGGGCAAACTGTTCAGCGTGATTCTCGACGCCCTCCTGCCGGTGCGTATCGGCCAGAGCGCGCATCTGCGCTTCGAACCGGACAGTATCCACCTGTTCGACGCGCAGTCCGGCCTTTCGCTGGCCAGCAAACCTCAGCCGAAGAATTCTTGAGCGTTCAGTGCGGGTTGTTTGTCTGGCGCTGTGCTGGCAAACAGCGCAGCGCCCAAATTTAATCGCCTTCATCGACAGGATTGACATGTGGACACCGGACTGCGCGGAAAAACAGCCCTTATCACCGGCGGCGGCACTGGCATAGGCCGCGCGATTGCCCTGGCGCTGGCGCAAGAAGGCGTCGATGTGGCCTTTGCCAGTTCGCGCCAACACCCGGAAACGCTGCGCCAGCTTAGCGAAAGCGGCGTGCGCGCCTTTTATCTTCAGGCCGATCTCAGCCGCGAGGAACAGGTAAACGCGATGGTAGCGCAGGCCATCGACCGGCTGGGACACATTGACATGTACATCAATAACGCCGCCACCACCCGCCACCAGCCGATCACCAAAATCACCTCAGAAGCGTGGCTGGCGACGCTGCACACCAATCTTTCGGCCTGCATTTATGCCTGCCGCGAAGTTGCCAGGCACATGATCGCGCGCCAGCAGGGCTGTATCCTCATCGTCGGCTCCACCGCGCAGTATACGCAGGCCTACCGCGAAGCCGCCTATCACATCACCAAAACCGGCCTGCGCGTCTTCAAAAACACGCTGGCGCTGGAACTGGCGCCGTTTGGCATTCGCGTCAATCTGCTGGTGCCCGGCCACTATCCCACGCCCCTTACATCGGGCGCCTCCGAACACGTCGTCGAAATCATGAAAACACAGATTCCGCTGCGCCGTCTGGGACAAACAGAAGAAATCGCGCCCGCCGCGCTGCTGCTGCTTTCGGATAAACTCAGCCCGTACACCACCGGCGCTGAACTTACCGTAGACGGCGGGCTGCACCTGCGCCCGCTGCCGCTGTTGAGCGACGACGAACTGCGCGCGCTGAATCAGGAGTAAACGCTGTGCCCCATTTTACCGCCGCTGCCCTTCAAGACATCGGCAGCGCCCTGTTCGACGCCCTTGGTTCGCCGCACGCTGAATCGGCGTGGGTGGCAGAAACGCTGGTGCGCGCCAGCCTTGTCGGCCACGATTCGCACGGCATCGTGCGCTTTACGCAGTATGCCACGCAGGTGCAGAAAGGCGAGGTTGTGCCCGGCGCGCCCATCACGCTGCTGCACGAAACGCCCGCCAGCGCAGTAATCGACGGCCATCTCGGTTGGGGGCAGGTGGTAGCGCGCCACGCCATGCAGTTGGCGCTGCAAAAGGCCGCCGCTGTCGGCATCGGCGTCGTCGCCGTGCAAAACTGCCCGCATGTTGGCCGTCTCGGTGAATATGTCGAAATGGCCGCCCGCGAAAATAGGATCGGTTACGCTGTCGTCAATTCGCACGGCGGCGGCGAAGCGGTTGCCCCCTGGGGCGGCATTGACCGCCGTTTCACGCCCAACCCTATCGCTTTCGCCGCGCCCACCGGGGCGACTGGCCGCTGCTCATGGACATCACCACCTCCACCCTGCCCGAAGGTAAGGTGCGGCTGGCGCGGCATCGCGGCGAACAGCTTCCGCCCTACAGCATTATCGACCACAACGGCCAGCCGAGCATCAATCCCGCCGATTTTTACGGCCCGCCGCCCGGTGCCCTGCTGCCGCTGGGCGGCATGATGGGGCACAAAGGCTATGCGCTGATGGTCATGACCGAAGTGTTCGCCGGGATTTTGTCTGGCGCGGGCGCCAGCGGCGAAGCGCTGGACAGCAAAGGCAACGGCCTGCTGTTTCAGGCCATCGACATCGAAGCCTTTACGCCGCTGGACACCTTTATCGCGCGCGTGCGCCAGTTTATCGCCCATGTCAAATCGTCGCGCCCACAGCCCGGCGTCACAGAAATCCTGCTGCCCGGCGAGCCGGAATACCGCACGGCGCAGCAAAGATCGCGCGACGGCCTGCTGGTCGAAGACAGCATTTGGGAAGAAATCCGCGCTAAAGCGCGCGAACTCCACGTGCCGTTATAAGGGTACGGGCGAGTCAGCGCTCGCCCCTACACAGCGCTTTTTTCAATCAAGGGGGCACTTGTGATCACGCTCAGGGGTAATTCCATCACTTTTCACGCTTACCCGCTCGAAGAAGCCTGCCAGCGCATCGCGGCTGCCGGCTGCACCAGCGTCGAAATGTGGCACGAACATCTGCGCGCCTGCAAAACGCCGGCCCTGCTGCGCCATTTCCGCGACTTCGCCGCTGATCTGGGGCTGTCGCTGTGGGGGCTGAACGTGGTCGGCGCGGAGTATTTCCAGCCGTTCGGCGCGCAGGCCGCCTACAACGCCACGCTGGCGGGACTGAAAGCCGATGTCGATTACGCCCTCGAACTGGGCGTGACGCAGGTCATGGTGTGGGAAGGCACGCACCCGCCTTTCAAAATTGCGCAAAAAGACATGCTCGCCACGCTCACGGCCTTGTTTCAGGACGCTATCGCCTACGCGCGTCCTAAAGGCGTGCGTTTGCTGGCCGAGCCGCACCCCTTCACGCTCGGCATGGATCTGGATTTCATGGGCCAGCTTTGCGACCGGCTCGGCAGCGCCCATTTCGGCATCCTGTTCGATTTCTGTCATTTTGGCGTCGGCAAGCCGGGCCAGATCGTTGCTGCCGTTCACACGCTCGGCCAGCGTATCCAGCATTTGCACTATTCGGATACGGACGGCCAATCGTCAGAACTGCATTTCCCGCCCGGCAGGGGTATCCTTGATCTCGACGCGGTCGACGCCGCGCTCAAGGCGATCGGTTTTTCCGGCACAGCCACGCTCGATATGTACGGCTATCCACTGCCCGAACAGGGGTATCGTTGGGGCTTGCCGCGCTTCCGGCGAGCGTTGGAGACCTTAGGTATTGAGGGAGCCCAACCATGATGAAAGCCGCTGTCTTGCAGCAGTTCGGCCAACCGCTGGCGCTGGCCGATGTCGCCGTGCCCACGCCTGCCGCCGATGAAGTCCTGCTCCAGACGCAGGCCTGCGGCATCGACGGCACAGACCTCAAACTATGTGCTGGCTTCGGCTACACGCCGCAGTTGCCCTTCATCATGGGCCACGAGATCGCCGGCATCGTCCGCGCGGTGGGCAGCGGCGTTACAGATTTTGCGCCGGGCGATCGTGTGATCGTCTATAATTTCCTGTTTTGTGGCCGCTGCGTCTACTGCCTGACGCAGCGCGAACAGCTTTGCCTCAACATGCGCGGGGTCATGGGCGTGCTTCAGCGGCACGGCGGTTATGCCGAATATG
Organism: Chloroflexota bacterium; assembly: GCA_013388745.1. Lineage (GTDB taxonomy): Bacteria > Chloroflexota > Anaerolineae > Aggregatilineales > Phototrophicaceae > JACAER01. The sequence continues at coordinate 3,577 of JACAER010000038.1, read as the reverse complement.
TCGCTGTCCCCGCGCAGCAGCTTGTCCCTATCCCCCCCTCGGTGGCGTGGGAAGATGCGGCCGTGTGCTGTGATGCCCTGCTGACGGCGATTCACGCGCTGGAACGTTCGCGGCTGCGGCTGGGCGAAACCGTCATTGTGATCGGTGTCGGCGGCGTGGGATCGGTGCTGGTGCAGCTCGCGCGGCTGGCGGGGGCGCAGGTCATCGCTGTCGATCATGACGCGCGCCGCGCTGACTGGGCCGCCGAAAACGGCGCGCACGTCTTTGTCGATTCCAGCGCAGAGCCTGATCTGGCGCAAAAACTGCGCGCGCTCACCGATGGCCTCGGCGCGGCCTGCGTGATCGATGTCGTGGGCAAACAAGCCACCATGCACGCGGCGTTTAACAGTTTGCAGCGCGCTGGCCGCCTGGTGATCGTCGGCTACACGCCCGATCATTTTCCCGTGCCCGGCAAACAGCTTGCCCAGAACGAACTGGAGATCATCGGCACGCGCGCTGGCCGCCGCAGCGATCTTAGCGCCGCGCTCAACCTGTTGGCTGCCGGACAGCTCAAATCCATCGTGCGCTATCGTTATCCGCTGGCGGCGGTCAACGAAGCGCTGGCGCATCTGCGCGCGGGCGGCGCGTTAGGCCGCATCGTCTTAACCTATCATGCCTGATCGGGCGGCTTTGCCCCTCACTTATGGAAGGACGTATTATGTCGAAGTTGATTATCACCGTCACCTGCGATACCACGCTGACCTACCCGCACAACCCCAACGGGCCGCGTCCCGATAACCCCGGCGGGCTGGCAGACGAATATGCGCGCGCCATCAACGCCGGCGCCGCCATCTGCCACATGCACGGCTCGTATACCAGCGACCCCGTGATTCAGCCCGATGGCCGTCAATTGCAGATTCCCATTATGGACGGCTGGCGGCTGATTACGGAACGCATTCGCTCCACCGGCGCGGCGATTGTTCAGTTTGGACTCGCCAGCATTCGCCTCGAGCAAAAAATCGAACTGTGGCGCACCCTGAAGCCCGACATGAGTTCGATCAACTTCGATTCGCACGATGAATATTTCCAGCCCGACCCGCCTTACCCTCCGGCAGGCTACTGTTATTCGATTCATCCCATCTCCGAACTGCGCCAATATGCCCAACTCGCCAATCAACACAATGTCAAGCTCGAAATCGAGTGTTTCAGCACGGGCGCGTTCTGGGCGATCGAAAAAGTGCGCGCGGGGGAATTCTGGGTGAATGGCCGGCGCGAAGACGAAAGCAACCTGCTGCCCGACCCGCTGTGGGCGACGCTCTTTCTGGGCTGGCCGGGGCAAAGCTGGATGCCGCCCACGCCCAAAGGCTTGCAGTTCATGATCGACTGCCCGCCAACGTCAACTGGAGCATGAGCTGCATGACACCCGCCGTTTACTGGTCGGTCATCGCCCACGCCATCGCCATCGGCGGCCATGTGCGCGTCGGCATGGAAGATTGCCCCTATCTCCAACCAGGCGTATACGCCACCAGCAACGCCCAACTCGTGGAAAAAGCGGTGCGTATCGCTCGCGAAATTGGCCGCGAGATCGCCTCGCCCGCCGAAGCCCGCGTTATGACCGGCCTGGCACACTAGGAGTGATTCATGTTCGAGCCTATTTTGCGTTTCCGCCAGCGTCTGGCCCAGGGACAAACCTGCGTGGGCGCCAGCATTACCTTCAGCGATGCGCTGGTCAGCGACGCGCTGGCCGATTCTTTTGACTTTTTCTGGATTGACCTCGAACACAGCGCGATGAGTCCTGAAGTCTTGCAGGCGCATTTTCTGGCGGCGCGCGCCCATGGCGTGCCCGCTCTGGTGCGTGTGCCCGGCAGCGGGACAGCTTTTATCAAGCCAATTCTGGACAGCGGCGCCTCCGGCATCATCGTCCCGCAGGTGCGTTCCGCCGCTGAGGTGCGCGCCATTGTCGGCGACTGTCGTTATCCGCCTGTGGGACAGCGCGGTTACGGCCCGCGCGTGCCCTCGAATTACGGGCGCGACGGCGGCGCCGATTATATCGAACGGGCCAACCGGGCGATTTTTGTCGCCGTCCAGATCGAAAACCGCGCGGCGCTGGCCGCGATCGACGAGATTGTGGCCGTGCCCGGACTGGATTCCATCGCGCTCGGCCCGTGGGATTTGTCGGCATCGCTCGGACTGATGGGGCAGGTGGAGCACCCAGAGGTACAGGCGGCGCTGGATCGTATCATCCAGGCCGCGCGCGCGGCGGGGCTGTTCGTCGGCTCTGGCATGGGGGCAGACGCGCGCTACGCCGAACATCTGGCGCGGCGCGGCGTACAGTGGTTACAAGTGGGCGGCGACTACAATTACATGCTGCATTTCGCCGAACACATCACCGCTGATTTGCGCGCCCGTCTGCGCGCGCTGTCTCCCGCCTGAAGCGCCAGAAGTAGCCGCGCTTGTGCATTCTGTATGAAATTAATGGCATATAAGCGCGGCGTTAAAGCTGTTTTAAGCGCAGAGTCATCGATATTCATTCATGCTATCGCAACTATGGAAAGGGTTCCTGGCCAGGTAACGCGAGTTTTGGCTTGAGATACACTTTAATTCACCACCTGAAATTTATTTGCTCTCTATTTCACTAGCGATAATGAAGACTGTCACAAGCACACGCCGCGCAAATTCCCATTGTCAAAAGATTGACTTGCGCCCGCGCATTTGTTATCTTGATAGACAGATAAATGTGTGGAGTAACAAAAAAAGTTATTAAAAAAGCTTTACATCCCTCTCCACACATAGTCATCAAACGCCCTGCCAAACAGGGCGTTTTCATTTCCCGCATTTTGCGATACCCTCATGCCTTATCAACCGTTAATCATTGCTTCGTGAATGTGCTTATGCCGCATACGCTCGATTCCTGGGTGCGCGCGCTGCGCGCCGGCGACACGCTCGCCAAAATCGCCGCCGCTGATGCCCTGGCCGCCCTGGGCGCGCCGGCGGTCCCTGCCCTGCTGGAGACGCTCGGCAGCGGCGATGCTGAAACCCGCTGGCGTGCCGCCGCCGCGCTGGGCTGGATCGACGACAGCCGCAGCAGCGCGCCGCTGCTGGCGCTGCTCCATGAAAGCGACTGGTCGCTGCGCCACAGCGCGTTGTGGGCGCTGGCCATGAAACGTGACGCCAGCATCAGCGCCGGACTGTTCGCCGTGCTGCTCGACGCCAGCAGCGAAGAACAGATTCGCTACCTCGCCGCGATGGGGCTGGCGCATCAGCAGCAGGACGCGCTTACCAATCGACTGCGCGCGCTGGCGCAGGATGACAACGAACTGCTGCGCCGCCCGGCCAATGCCGCGCTTATCAACCCCGCCTTTCGCCCCGAATAAGCGCCCCGCCGCCCTAAACCCCGCATTTCGGGTGGCAAACCCCACCACTTTTTAACGTATAATGAACCGGGAGCGCTTTTTAAGGAGGCTCAGCATGATGTCCCGGTTATTATGGTGTGCGCTGCTGTCAGCAGCTTTATTGGCGGCGGGCTGCGGCAGCGTCAGGCCGAGGCCGACGGCGACCCCTGAACCGCATGATTTCGGCGCGCAGTTCGCCCCCGCAG
>JACAER010000040.1 GCA_013388745.1 Chloroflexota bacterium | reverse complement strand
GCCAGCGTTCATCCTGAGCCAGGATCAAACTCTCCGTTTGTTCTTGCTCGCTTACTGTGGACAGCTTCGCGCTTGTCCACCTTCGTTCTTACGCACTCCCCTGTTGTTAAGCTGCACCCTAATGCGTGTACTCGGGCGCTTAGGTGGTTTTCAGTCTACCAAACTGCTTCATAACCTGTCAAGTCTTTTGTGCTTAGCGAAATAAAAACCCCGATGCCGTCTGTGCGTGCATCTGAAGTCTGTTTTTGCTCTACCAGGCTCGACTCGTATCGAAGCGCTTGTGCTGAGAACGCGCGGTAGTGTAGCACATCGCACGCGCCGGTCAAGGGGCAGTTGTGCCTGAAGCCGTGCGCCGGTCATCCAATCCCTGCGCGCGCATCCACTGGCAGATTAGCGGCCCGCCGTGCGCGTCGGCGTTTGGGCCGCCGTATTCCGCCGGAATGCCATCCAACCCATACAGATAACCCCCTTCGCCCTCTACCTGTGTGCGCGCCGTGTCCGATAATTCCGCGTCGCCCACAGCGATCGCGTGAATATGAATCGGCGAATCGCGATAAAACATGTCTTCTGGGCGCAGCCATGCCGCAAAACCTGCAACACGCAGAAAATACACGAGGTCTTCTATATCCGGGCGAACACTCCAATCCGCCGGGCTGCGCACTGACAGATCAACTGCCCCGCCACCATCGTGCGTGCCAAAGCTGGCGCCGATGCCCGCGTTATAGCTGCCCTGAGTGATCGCTGAGCGAAAATCGACCAGGCCGCCCTGTGCCACATACAACTGCTCGGCGTGATCAAGCATAAACAACGTGCGCCTGTTGACCTGCGCATAACCCAGCCACAATCGTGCGTAATCTTCTGGCGGCGCGAGACAGCCTTCCGCTTCCAGTGTGCCATCGTCCAGCCGCAGATAATAGCGTGCGCTGCCCTGCGCATCTGGCAAAAGCACCCGTTCGCCGCGCGGCTCCAGCCAGTATTCGGCCTCGCCTGCGTCACCTTCCGCACTCCAGCCAGTCAGTCCGTCGCGCACATGATGATAGGCGATCTGCCACCACCAGTAGCCGTCAGCGCAGCGTGGGCCATCGAGCACACTGAACATGCCCCCGGCGGGTATCCGGCCAATATTCAGGCCGCTGCGTCCCGGTGTGTCGCGTACATTGACTACCACATCCGGCAGCACACGCCCTTCGTGCCCAATGACAAGTCGCGCGGGCAGCGTGCAGGTCTCGGCCTGCGCCGCCAGCGCACGCACATTAACGACGCACAGCAAAATCATCAGGCTGAAAAACGCTAAGCGCATACGATGCCTCTCCGCTGTTTTCCTCATCATAACCACGCCGCACCGCCGCCACAAGCGGACGTAGGGCGTTCATCGGCCAATCATCAGCCCCTAGACAGATACTCATCGTCGCGCGTATAGTTCTTGGCGCATTGACAGCGCTCAAGGAGAATGCTTGCGTGTACACTCATCATGAAGGCTTTACCCTGTGGCTCACAGGCTTATCCGGTGCGGGCAAGACCACCATTGCTATGCAGGTCGAACAAACGCTGCGCGCGCAGGGGATGCGCATCGAACGCCTGGACGGCGATACCGTGCGCCAGGGACTCACGCGCGATCTGGGCTTTAGTAAAGAAGACCGCGACAAAAATATCGAGCGTGTGACGTTCGTCGCCAAACTGCTTTCGCGCAATCAGGTTGGCGTGGTGGCGGCTTTTATCTCGCCCTACCGCCAGGCGCGGGCTAATGTGCGCGCCGAAACCACCAATTTCATCGAAGTCTATGTCAACGCGCCGCTGGATGTCTGCATGACGCGCGATGTCAAAGGCATGTATAAAAAAGCCCTGGCCGGCGAAATCAAAAACTTCACTGGCGTCGATGATCCCTACGAAGCGCCCGAAAACCCCGAACTCACGCTGTACACTGACCGCGAATCAATAGAGGAAAGTACAGCCAAAGTTCTGGATTACCTGGCGCTGCGCCGCCTGATTACGCTGCCGGAGGTGCGCTGATGCCCGCGCAAATACCCCCGCACGGCGGCCAACTCGTCAACCGCGCGCTCAGCGCTGAGGCGCGCGCTATCGCCCTGGAACGCGCACATACCCTGCCCGTCGTGCAGTTGAACGACTTGAATCTGGCCGATCTGGAGATGATCGCCAACGGCGCGCTCAGCCCGCTGACCGGTTTTATGGAACGCGCCGATTATGAATCCGTCGTGGAACAGATGCGGCTGGCGAACGGCCTGCTGTGGGCCATTCCGGTGACGCTGGCGGTAGACGAAGCGTTGGCCGCTACCATCGCTTTAGGGCAGGAAATTCTGCTGGCCGAAGGCGCGCGTCCCCTGGCGATCATGCAGGTGCGCGACAAATTTCACTTTGATCGCCAGCGAGAAGCGCAGCAGGTCTACCGCACCACCGACGCCGCGCATCCCGGCGTAGCGCGTCTGTATCAGGCCGGGGCGGTGCTGCTGGGCGGGCCGATTGACCTGCTGAACTGGCCGCAGCGCACGCATGATGAGTTCCCCGATCTGCGTTATACGCCGGCCCAGACACGCGCCATTTTTGCCGAACGCGGCTGGCGGCGCATCGTCGGCTTCCAGACGCGCAACCCGATTCACCGCGCCCACGAATATATCCAGAAAACCGCGCTGGAAATCGTCGATGGCCTGCTGCTGCACCCGCTGGTAGGCGAAACCAAGTCCGACGATATCCCGGCGCAAGTGCGTATCGCCAGCTACAAAGCGGTTCTCGACGCCTACTATCCGGCGACGCGTGTGCTGTTGGCGGCCTTCCCGGCGGCCATGCGCTACGCCGGCCCGCGCGAGGCCATTTTCCACGCCATCGCGCGCAAAAATTATGGCTGCACACATTTTATCGTCGGGCGCGATCATGCCGGCGTCGGCAAATACTACGGCACATATGATGCCCAGTGGATTTTCGACGAATTCCCGGCGGAAGACATCGGCATCACGCCGCTGTTTTTCGAGCATACCTTTTACTGCCGCAAGTGCGCCGCCGTCGTCAGCCTTAAAACCTGCCCGCACGACAGCGCCTTACATGTCGCGCTGAGCGGCACACAGGTGCGCGAAATGCTGGCGCGCGGCGAAATGCTGCCGGAGGAATTTACGCGGCCAGAGGTCAGCCGTATTCTGATGGAGAGTATGGGCGTCTAAATAGATGTACGGGTGAAAGAAATCGCTGTAGGGACGAGACTTGTCTCGTCCGTTACCAGCGGACAAGGCAAGCCTTGTCCTTAGCCAAACATGCAGAGACGGGCTTAACCGCAGGCCGCTGCCGAGGCTGTCAGGAAGGGCGTAAAATCTACGCTGCCGATGAACGCGCCGGACTCCGGGCCGCTGGCCGCGCCCCACCAGTTGTTTTCAAGGTTGAGCGTGCCGGAAGCGGAATTGGTGACGATGCCGCCCGGCGCGCGGTTGTCCACAATACAGTTGGCGCCGGCGCTCAACAGGGTTGTCGTGCTGATGGCCGCGCCGTCCACGCTGGCGCTGTTGCTGGAAATATTGCTGGCGCTGATGCTGGTCTGCGCGCTGGCGTTGTACAGCCCGCCGCCGCTCAACGCGCTGTTGCCGATGATCACACTGCTGCTGATCGTCGCGCCGCTGCGCCCCGTCGTATACAGTCCGCCGCCGCTGGCGCTGGCCATGTTGCTGGTGATGAATACGCCGTTGAGCGTAACGCTGCCATCGAGATTATATAACGCGCCGCCGTTGCCCGCGCGATTGCGGCTGAGCGTGCTGGCGCTGATATTGACGCTGCCGCCGCGATTCAGCAGCACGCCGCCCGCGCCCTGGCCCACGTTGTTGTCCGTCAGTGTGCTGCCGGCGATCGACAGGCTGCCGCTGTTGTAAATGGCGCCGCCGCCGCCCGCCGTATGACCGCTTAACAGGCTCGCGCTGATAACCAGCCCGCCGCCGTCGTTATAGACCGCGCCGCCGTCGCCGCGCACACTGCCACCGCGCAGCGCCAGATCACGCAGCGTCAGGCTGCCCGCCGCGCTCACATACAGCAAGCGCATTTCCGGCGCGCCCGCGTCGCGCAAAATCGTCGCGTTAAAGCCCCAGATGGCGATCGGGCTGCTGATGAGCGGCAGACCGCTGGCTTGCGCGGTGACACTGGTTAAGACGTAAGTGCTGCCCGGCGTCAGGCAGATAATATCGGGCGTGCTGCTGCCGTTGGCCGTGGTGATCGCCGCGATCAGCGCGCCGACATCGCCCGCCTCGATGCTGAACGTACACGCCGGGTCGATCTGCGTTTCGGTGGCGGTTTCTGTCGCCGTTGCCGTCGCGGTTGCCGCTTCGGTGGCGGTTTCTGTCGCCGTTGCCGTTGCGGTTGCCGCTTCGGTGGCGGTTTCTGCCGCCGTTGCCGTCGCTGTCGCCGTTTCGGTGGCGGTTGCCGTTTCGGTGGCGGTTTCTGTCGCCGTCGCGGTTGCCGTTTCGGTGGGGGTAGCGGTTGCGGTCTCCGTTGGTGTTTCTTCCGGCGGGCAGTAGCCCTGCACCAGCGGTTTGACAAGCGCCGTATCGACCTGCGCGCGGTTGAACGCCGCCTCTGCCCGGCAGGTTTGCGCCGCTACGTAAGCGCGCGTGCTGACGCTGCTGCCATACGCTGCCAGCAGCGCCAGCGCCGCCAGCAGCAGGAGGAGATAAGGTTTTGGGCTAACGCGCGGCAAGGAGATCATAACCTGCCTTTGAATCTGTAATAACCTTGTGAGATCGACACTTCCTTTAGTATATGTAATGAGCTGTAAGCTTTAAGTGTTTGTGAAGGAAATTTTACGTAATAATCTGCAAACCTTTCTAACGATTTTTTAGCCAATCGCGCCAACGGCATAGTCTGTTTTTGCGTTCGCCTATATGATGAGGATAATGATAAGCATGGCGGACAGGTAGATGACTTATTTCTCATGAACGAAAACATTACGGAGAACTACTCCAAAAAAGATGCCGGCGAGTTTCCGGATATTCCAGAGATCCCCGGCTACGAACTGCGCGAACTGCTCGGCAAAGGCGGCTTCGGCGCGGTCTATCTGGCGTATCAGAAGCATGTGCAGCGTGAAGTCGCGCTCAAGATCATTTTGCCGCAGTACGCCAACAGCCCCGATTTCATCCGGCGTTTCGAGGCCGAAGCGCATGTCGTCGCCCGTCTGGAGCACCCCTTTATCGTGCCGCTGTTCGATTTCTGGCGCGATCCCAGCGGCGCCTATCTGGTCATGCGGTATCTGCGCGGCGGCAGTCTGGAAGGCCTGCTGGAAAAAGGCCCGCTCGATCTGGAACTGGCGGCGCGCATCTTAGATCAGGTCGCCTCTGCGCTCTCGCTGGCGCATCGCAGCGGGGTGATTCATCAGGACATGAAACCCGCCAATATTCTGTTGGATAACGACCAGAATGCTTATCTAACCGACTTCGGCATCGCCAAAGAAGTTTCTAAGGCGACCCCCGGACAGAGCGACGACCAGCCGCGCCAGGGCACGCTGCATTATATTTCGCCGGAGCAGCTTTCGTACACGCCGGTCAGCCCGCGTTCCGATATTTATAGTCTGGGCATCATGCTCTACGAACTGCTGACAGGCGAGCCGCCCTTCGAAGGAAAAAACCTGGACGACATGGTGTACAAGCACCTGTACGAAAACGTGCCTTCGGTACAGTTTAGGCGCCCCGATCTGCCGGAAGACATCAACCGCATTATCGCGCAGGCCACCGCCAAAAACCCGCGCGCCCGTTATGCCGATGCGATAGCGATTGCCAGCGAATTCCGCGAGATTCTCTTGCAGGCCAAATTCGGCCAGCCCGCCGCCAAACCCACGCCCGCCGAAGAAAGCGCGCCCGCCAAAAAACGCGAATTTTCGATCGCCGATATTCCGCTTGATCCACCCAATCCCTATAAAGGCTTGCGCCCGTTCCAGGAGGCCGATGCGGTAGACTTTTTTGGGCGCAGCACGCTGATCGAAAAACTGCTGAAGCGTCTGCAAGCCGCCGGCGCGCATTCCTCTTTTCTGGCGGTCGTGGGCGCCAGCGGCAGCGGCAAATCCAGCGTGGTCAAAGCAGGTTTGATCCCCGCGCTCAAAAAAGGGGCGCTGCAAGGCTCGCAAAACTGGTTTTATATCGAAATCACCCCCAGAAAAAGCCCGCTGGCCGAGCTGGGGCAGGCGCTGCTCAAGGTGGCCACGCGCAAAGACATGCCGCTCAGCGAGACGCTGAATGCCGAAGATGGCTATGGCCTATACCGCGCTGTTGATCTCGTGCTGCCCGACGAACAGACCGAACTGGTGCTGGTGATCGACCAGTTTGAGGAACTTTATACGCTGACCGAAGACGAAAACGAGCGCAATCGTTTCCTGCACATGCTGGTCAAGGCTGCCGGCGAAGCGCTCAGCCGGCTGTGGATTATCATTACGCTGCGCGCCGATTTTATGGATCGCCCTTTGCAGCATCAGGAGTTCGGCAACATGCTCACCGAGCGCGCCGAGTTTGTCCTGCCGATGTCGGCCAAAGAATTAGAGCAGGCGATCGTCGGCCCGGCGGAGCGCGTCGGTCTGAAGCTCGAATCGAGCCTGGTTTCGGCCATCGTCACCGACATCAACAAACAGCCCGGCGCGCTGCCGCTGCTGCAATATGCCCTGATGGAATTGTTCAACGCGCGCAAGGGCATCACGCTAACGCTGGACGCCTACACGCGCATGGGCGGGGTATCGGGGGCGCTGGCGCGCCGCGCCGACGAACTGTACCAGCCAATGAAAAACGAGAACCGGCAGGCCGTCAAGCAGATGTTTTTGCGCTTGATTACGCTCAACGAAGGGGCAGAAGCCACCCGCCGCCGCATCCTGCAATCCGATCTGCTTTCGGGGGCCGACACCGAAGAACGCAAGCGTCTTGAGCAGATCATGAACACCTTCGCCAAATACCGCCTGCTGACTTTCGACAATGAGCAGCAGACGCGCTATCCCACTGTCGAGATCGCCCACGAAGCCTTAATCCGCGAATGGCAGGAGTTCCGCGAATGGATTCGCAGCAGCCGCGAAGAACTGGACTCGCAGCGCCGACTGATAACCGCCAGCGGTGATTGGGCCAACGGCAAAGGGGACGCCAGTTTCCTGGCGTCTGGCGCGCGTTTGGAGGAGTTCACCAAACTGCGTGACAGCAAAACCTTGATTCTCAGCGAGCAGGAGAGCGAATTCATCGCCGCCAGTCTCGCGCTCAGGCAGCGTAACGTGCGCCGCCGCAATACCGTCATCGCCGCGCTGGTCGTGCTCACCATCGTCGCCGTCCTGACCGCCGTGCTGGCGTTTATCGGCCAGAACAATGCGCAGATCGCCGAAGCCACGGCTGTCGCCCAGCGCGAACGCGCCGAAGAAAACGAGCGCACCTCGACCGCGCGTTCGGCGGCGCTGACCGCCATCACCAACACCGCGCAGACCGATCTGGCGCTGCTGCTCAGTCTCGGCTCGCTGCAAGTCGACGACACCTTCGAGGGGCGCAACAGCCTGCTAACGGCGCTGCTGGCGCGTCCACAGTTGACCCGCTTCCTCTATGGCCATGAAGACGAAGTGCTGCGCGTGGCTTTCAGCCCCAACGCCCGGCAGCCGCTGCTGGCCTCCACCAGCATGGACGAAACCGTGCGCCTGTGGGATCCCACCACCGGGCAGCCGCTCGGCCAACCGCTGCGCGGCCACACCCTGCGCGTGAATGCCATCGCCTTCAGCCCTGATGCCTCGTTCCTGGTTTCCGCCAGCACCGATACCACGCTCATCATCTGGGATCTAAGCGCTGGCGTCGAAAATCCCGCCATGCGTATCCTCAGCGGGCACACGCAAACCGTGTTGACGGTCGCCATCAGCCCTGATGGGCAGACGATTGCCTCTGCCGGGCAGGACGGCACGATCATGCTGTGGGATGCGGCCAGCGGCGCCGTGCGCGCGCGCATCGACGCGCAGCAGAACCAGATTTACAGCATCGCCTTCAGTCCCGACGGCCAAACCCTGGCGGCGGGCGGCGAAGACAACAGCGTGCGCCTGTGGGACATCCGCGATCCGGCGCAGGCCAGCAGCAGCACTATCATCAGCGCGCAGGCCGTGATCTACAGCCTGGCGTACAGCGGCGATGGCCGTGTTCTGGCCGCCGCCAGCGGAGATACCAACGTCTATCTGTGGAACACACAGACCCAGGCGCTGCTGCCTACCTATCCGCGCCTGACCAACGAAGCGCGCAGCGTGGCCTTCGTGCCTGGCGCGGTTACGCTGGCGATTGGCGACGCGAACGGCAATATTTTCCTGTGGAATTACGCGCTCGGACAGCAGGTAGGCCGCCTGACCAATGTCGCCTCGCGCCCGATTCGCGGTTTAGCTTTCGCGCCCGATGGCTATACGCTGGCTTCAGGCGGCACCGATACCACTGTCCTGCTGTGGGACATCCGCAGCAGTCAAGCGCTGGCCGCCGCGCTGCCCGCGCAAACACAGCCCATTCTGCGTCTGGCCGCTAACCCCGCTGACAGCGCCATGTTCGCCGTTACCAGCGGCGACGTCAGCAGCAGCAGCGGCGGCGCGCTGGCGCTGTGGGATGGCAGCGCCTTTGTGCCGCTGCTCAGCGATTACGACAGCCTGGTTCTCGACGCGGTTTTCAGCCCCGATGGCAGCCAGCTTGTGGCCGGCACGCTCGACCAGCAGATTCTCGTTTACAATGTCGCCACGCGCACGGAACAATTCACGTTTGACTCCAATCACCAGGTCTTCGCGCTGGCCTATCATCCGCAGCGCCCCCTGCTGGCGGCGGGCGCTGCCACTGGCGGCATTTTCCTGTGGAACATCACCCAGGACACCCTCACCGCTGCCGGACAACTGCGTGGGCACGGGACCGATCGTATCTCCGGGCTGGCCTTCAGCCCCGATGGGCGTATCCTGGCGTCCGGCTCATTCGACCGCACGATTCGTCTGTGGAACAGCGACACCATGCAGCCCATCGGCCAACCACTCTCCGGCCACACCGACAACATCACCAGCATCGCCTTTAGTCCCGATGGCACACTGCTGGCCTCCGGCTGCCGCGACGGCACGGTGCGCCTGTGGGACGTGGCGACCGGCACACAGATCGGCGAAGCGCTGCGCCCACAGTCCGATTGGGTCTTGAGCGTCGCTTTTAGCCCCGATGGGCGGCTGCTGGCGACCGGCACGCGCGCGCGCACGGTGATTCTCTGGGACGTGGCCGCGCGCCGCATGATGGGCACGCCGCTGGTGGCGCATCGCGGGCAAGTCAACGCGCTGGCCTTCAGCGCCGACAGCGCCGCGCTGTTTTCCGGCGGCGATGATGCGGCCATTTTCCGTTGGGATGTCGATCTCGACTCGTGGAGCGCACGCGCTTGTCGTATTGCCAACCGTCCGCTGACTGAGGATGAATGGCAGCATTACATTCCCAACCAACCCTTCGTCACACTGTGTTCATCAACAGGAGCATCTGGATGAAATCAAGGTTCATAGGACTCGTGGCACTGCTGCTGGTTGGGCTGCTGCTGCCCGCCGTCATCAGCGCCCAGACCGGCACACCCACGCCGCGCGCCACGCTCACCGCCCGCGCCACGGTGACAGCTACGCCGCGCGCCACCGTTTCCGCCACAGTGAGCGCCACGCCAACCGCTACCCCGACCGGCACGCTGCCCACTTCCACGCCAGTCTTTGACTGTCCGGCGATTGTCGAAAACGCGCTCAGCGTCGTCCGCGAAGAATGCCAGGATCTGGCGATCGACGAAATCTGTTACGGCTACCTCGTTTTGGATGCCTCGCCGCGCGCGGGGGTGCAGCAGTTCCGCTTCGTCCGCCCCGGCGACATCGCCGATGTGGTGGACATCGAAAGCCTGCGCCTGAACGCGATGGACATCGCGCGCGGCTTCTGGGGCGTTGTGCTCATGCAAATCCAGACATCGCCCAACAGCGAACCTACCACTATCTTGCTGTTCGGCAATGTCAGTCTCGATACCACCAGCCAGTTTGTCCCCGTGACCGCCGATGAGGATGTGCGCCTGCGCGCCGAACCCACCACCAGCGGCGAGATTCTGGGTGTGCTGGCGCAGGGCGAAAGCATCACCGCCAATGGCCGCCTGGAAGACGGTAGCTGGCTGCGTGTGCGTGTGCCCACCTCCGATAACACGTTCCGGCTGGGCTGGCTGGCCGCCGAGTTTGTTACCCCCTCTGGCGATCTGAGCGCGCTGCCCATCGTTTCGCCAGATGATGAAGTTGGCCTGGATGATGTCAGCTTCGGGCCGATGCAGGCCTTCACGCTGCAAACCGGCAGCGACGATGCGCCGTGCAGCGAAGCGCCCAACAGCGGCATTCTCGTGCAGTCGCCCGAAGGCGCGGCCGCTATCAGTATCTCGATTGACGAAGTCGTAATCGAACTGAACGGCACGGCCTTTGTGCAAACCAATGCCGACGGTCAGTTGCAGGTCAATCAACTGGATGGGGCTTCACAGGTCACGGCCAACGGCGAAACCAGCACTGCTGTCGCCGGCACCAGCGTCAGCGTCCAGTTGGGCGACGACCTGACGCCTGTCTCTGGCCCCAGCGCGCCGCAGCCCATTGATTCCAACGATGTGCAGGCGCTGCCCACCGAACTGCTGCCGGATCAGGTGACGGTGCCCACGCCGCTCCCTGTGACCGCGGGGCAGCCGATCGCCGGCAACTGGCGCTTTACCTGGGGCGTTGCCAGCGCCACCTGTCCCGATGGCACCGTCGTGCCCTTCGAAAGCGCGGGCGAACTCAACGACATCCGCATGAACGGCGCGGCGCTGCTGCGCGGCGGCATCAGTTACACGTTCGACGGCACAAACTATATCGCCACCTACACCGATGGTCTCGGCAACATCCACTCTGTAGCGCTCAACGTTGCTGCGCCTGATCGCATCAATGGCAGCGACACAATTGAATTCGCCGGCTTCAACTGCCAGCTCACCGTACCTTTTACGCTGACACTCGTCAGCAGCGGCGGCTGAAATCAAAAAGAGGCGCGGGCCTATGATGGGCTGCGCCTCTTTTTCGGCTTCTATCGGCGGTTGCCCGCCTCACACAGCCAACTGAAAACTGACGACTGCTAACTGCTAAGCGCGCTGTTATTCCTCGTCTCCGCCGCGCCGCATACCGACCGCCAGCGCTGTGCCCAAAGCGACCCCGATCGCGATTGCTACCACACCGCACAGCAGCGCTGCCAAAATCACCTGTAGTGTTGTGTCCATCATTGTCCCTTATCACCGCACGCATGAAATGAATTGCACGCGAGTATAGCGACAAATCGCGGCTTGGACTAGGGGACGGCTCGCGGCAGCAGCAAATGCCAATCGCCGAACTCGTGCCACAGAAAACGTGCGCAGCGCATAAGCGTTCTTCCGTGCGACTTTGCTTTTTACTTTCAGGGTAACAAAGAAGCCGCCGCGTCGTAAGCGCCGCCGGGCGCGCTTTCATTCACTGCCGTCAAACGGCGCGGCTTTCTGGCGGGCTAACGCCTTTTTGTAAATAATTCTTAGGCTTTGCATAGGAAACGGCGCTGCGGATTGCTTGTGCCCGATGGCGGGTTTATACTTGCCTCTCGGCGATGCTTATTTGCTGCTTCACGTTTTTTCCGAAGTATCACCCACTCAATTGGCATCATGCCCGCAATGGGGCTTGTACGAACACATCCGAAACGCATGAAGGAGTCTGGTTTATCATGGCTGAAGCATCTACTGCCGGAAAAGGCTTGCAGGGCGTTGTCGTCGCCGACAGCAGCACCAGCCTTGTGGACGGCGAAAACGGGCGTCTGATTTACGAAGGCTACAAGATCGAAGACCTGGCCGAACACGCCCAGTTTGAAGAAATTGTCTATCTCCTGTGGAATCACCGCCTGCCTAACGGGCAGGAACTCGAACAACTGCGCGCCGCAATTGCCGAAGCCGCCGCTTTGCCGCAGGCTGTTGTTGATCAACTCAAGATTTATCCTACCAACGCTAACCCCATGGCAGTGCTGCGCACGGCCGTCTCGCTGCTGGCGCTCTATGACCCCGAAGCGGAAGACATGAGCATGGACGCCGTGCGCCGTAAAGCGGTGCGGCTCACCGGCCAGATCACCACCATTTGCGCCGCGTGGGATCGTATTCGCAAAGGCCATATGCCGATCGCCCCGCGCAAAGACCTGATGCTGGCGCAGAACTTCGTCTACATGCTGGACGGCAAAGAACCCGACAAAACCGCCAGCGACGCTATCAACACCTACATGGTGCTGCTGGCCGAACACGGCATGAACGCCAGCACCTTCACCTCGCGCGTCATCACTGCTACCGGCGCGGATTTTTACAGCGCGATTGTCGGCGCGATCGGCGCGCTCAAAGGTCCCTCGCACGGCGGCGCCAACGCCGAAGCCATGCAGCAGTTTGTCGAAATCGGCGACCCGGCGCATGTCGAAGCATGGTTCACCCGCGAGATTCGTGGCAAAGACCGGCGCATCATGGGCATCGGCCACCGCATCTACAAAGCGCTCGACCCGCGTGCGGCCATCCTGAAAGAAAAAGCGCGCCAACTGGCGCACGTTTCTGGCAACGAAAAATGGTTCCAGATCGCCGAACGGCTCGATAATCTGGCGCGCTCGGAAGAATACTTCATTCAGCGTAAGCTCTACGCCAACGTCGATTACTACAGCGCGATCGTGCTCTACACGCTCAATCTGGATATCGACATGTTCCCGCCGCTCTTCGCTATGGCGCGCATTGCCGGTTGGGCCGCGCACGTCATCGAAGGTATGGGCGGGCGCCTGATTCGCCCCGATGTTACCTACACCGGCCCGATGGACTTGAAGTGGACACCGCTGTCTGAACGTTAAACACGGCGCGTGATCAAAAAAAGGGTGCGGTGATTTGCTGCGCCCTTTTTTGTCCTGCGATTTCAGTACCGCCGGTAGCCCGCGCGGTTAAGCAGTTGCTCGGCGTCCAGCAGCAGCCGCTCAAGAATGCGGAAGATTACCGAGGCCTCGCCGCTCAGCAAGCGCTGGCGACCGCGCGCCGCTTCGCGCAGTTGCTCAATCAGCTCGCGTGGGTCATCCGGGCGCTTCAGCGCCACCATGCGATCGGTCAGCACGCCTCCCAATACCAGCGGCAAATACACATACGTCAGATCGCCCTGCACTTGCCCCGCCAGCCATTTAAACACGCGCGTCGCATACGCCGTCTGCTCCTCCGGCGTGCCCAGGTCTTCTTTGCTGTGGGAACGCAGCATCCCGAACGCCAGCAGCACGGCATCGTAGACCAGCGCCTCGAAGGCATATTTCACCACGGCCTCATCCAGCGCCGTGCTGACGCCGATGTCTTCGTCGCTGGCCATCGCCTGACACAGCCGTTTGAACCACTGCTGCGCGTCCAGGTTCACGCCCGCTTCCAGCGATGGCGCTTCCTCCAGCGTATAGCACAGCATTTTGGTGATCGCGCGCACTTCGCCGGGATGCAGCGGCAGGCCGTGTTCTGCGAACTTTTCGCCCACTGCCACCCGCAGCGCCTCATACGCGCTGCCGTGCGCGCCGCTCACTGCCAGCCGCCGCGCTTCCTCCACCTTGCCCTGTGCCAGCTTGCTTTCCATCGCCATATATTCCTGTGCCCACAGCGATTCAAAGCGCAGTTGCAGCGGGGCGGCGCTGGCGGGCAGCGTGTGCGCTTCCACATCGAACGTCGTTTTCAGGGCGTCCCCGTTCAGCCGCGTTTCAAAATGCACTTCGCGGAAGGCTTGCAGCCGAAACGGTGACAGCGCCAGCACCGAAGGCGGCGGCCCGCCGTCCGGCTGGCGCACAATTTTGGCATTGCGCGGCACATTGGGTGTCACCCGCGCCATAATCGGGATGCGCGACGCGGCTTTTGTCGGCGGGTGCGCTACCAGCGGAATATGCAGAATCGCCGTTTCTGCTGGCTGGAGCGTCAGCACATGCGGCATTTTGGCGCTGTCGATCAGCATCAGATGGCCGCTGCGGTCATGTGTCGGCGTTTTGAGTTCGACCTTGACCTGCATTTTGCTGTCGATCATGCTTTGCAGCAAGACGAACAGTTCCAGAGGCTGGTTGAGGTAAATGCGGCGCGGGAAAATCCCCAGCGCGTATTGCAAGTGCTCGCCGTTGACGCGCCCGCCATCGGTGATCGCGCCCAGCACATCCGGATAAATCACATGAGCGAGAGGTGGGCGTTTTTTGTCCATAGTGCTTTGCTGCTCAGTCTAACTCGCGGTAGCCGTACTTCATAATGGCGCGATCCAGCAGTCGCCCGCCGACGCTGAACACCAGTTCGTTGTCGGCGTTTTTCTCTGCGGCGCGCTCTTCCAGCATCCTTTTTGTGGCGTTGACCAGTTCATCCAGTTTTTCGCCCGGCATAATCACGCTGTCGAAGATCAACAGCCCGCCAAGTACCAGCGGCATATAAGCGTGGATAAAGTCCAGTTTGCGTTCGCCCGCCAGCATCGCCAGCACTGTTTCGCCATACGTGCGCATTTCTTCTTCGCTGCCCAGTTCTTCGCCCGTGTTCTGTTCGATCAACTGGAAAGCATACAACAGCGCGTCGCGCAGCAGTTCGGGATACAACAGCCGCGCGATGACTTCCACCGGATGGTTGGCGGCGTTGGCTTCCTGCGTCATTGTCCGCAAAAACGCGCGGCACCAGTGTGGCACGGTGATGGGGCGTGGGTCGGCCAGCCGGCTCTGGTCCAGCAGCGGCAGCAGGTTATAGTTGCCTGCGGCTAGCCCGCCATGCCCGCCCGCCGAAACCTCGCTCGGTGACGCATATTCCAGCAGCAGCGTCAGCAGCTTGGCGACAAACTGCGCTTCGATAGGCTTGAGCGGATAGCCGGCTTTTTCGAAGCGCGCGCTGGTCGCATCCAGCAGCGGTTGGAACAGGCGCGCGCGTTTCAGCTTGGGCAGTACTTGATTTAACATCGCGTCGCGGTAGCGGTACAGCAGCAGCCGATCATCCTGATGATCACGCAGCGTCCACAGACTCACCCATCCCGGTTTAAAATCGACAATTTCGCCCAATTTGCCCGACATCACGCTGAGATTCGTTTCCAGCGTATTGGGCGCCAGCCGGCTGCGCGCCTGCGTCACAAACGTCAGTCCCTTCAGCTCGTCCAGTTTTTTCAGCGTTTCCGCCGCGATATGCGTTGGCTCGAATTCGCCGCCTTCGGGCAGGCGCACGCGCATCGGCTTGGCGCTGCCTTTCAGCAGGGGCGTCGCTTTGATTTCCACACCGATTTTATAGTCCGCGCCGATAGCCGTGTCCGGCAGCGTCGAAACCGGCAGCACGACGTAGCCTACTTCAGCCGGCTTCAGCCCCACCACCAGCCGCGCCGCCTTGGTCACGAAACGCCCTTTTTTCTTGGCGCTGTCGGTCTCTGGGATGCTCATCGTCGCCGTCACATCAACATCGGCGTCGGACGCATTTTGTGTCAGCAGCAGCACTTCGAACGAGCGTCCAGCCTTTACCACGCGCGGGCGCAGCGCCAGCGCCACTTGCACGATACTCACATTGCAGCGCGCGCCGCCTGTCACATAGCCCAATAGATCGGGATAATTGATAACTGCTTCGTCTGCCACGCTGAACCCCTTAAATTGTTACAAATCCTAAATTAATTAAACACCCAGTTTCATTTTCGCGCAAAAGGACTTCCGGCATATTTTGCCAGCGGCATCTGTCCTGTTTGTCTGGGGCAGCGGCAGTCTGGGTAACTGACGCCTGAACACGCAGCGCTGAAAACTGACCACTGTGAACTTTCCCTCATGATTTTGCGCATGTCTCTTAACACACTTCTCGGTTAAAATATGCGCTATGCCGACACCGTTCACCCACCTCGAAACCGCACAGCGTTTTGTCTGCGACGAGCAACTGCCGCCCGATGTGCGCCAGTTCCTCAAAGACCAGGCGAGCGCTTTTTTGCTGGGCAGTATCGCCGCCGATGCCAAACCCAGCGCGGGCGGGGAACGCGCCAGCACCCATTTTTACGCTTATGATCGCCCGATCAGCGAATCCCCGTGGCGCGTGATGCTGCGCCATTACCCTGCCTTGCAGCAGGCCAGCACTCCCGCGCAGCGTGTGTTTCTGGCCGGGTATGTCGGCCATCTGGCGATTGACGAATACTGGACAATGAATATGCTCGGCCCGCATATTGCCTTTTCTCAGTGGGGCGAATCGCGCCGTTTCCGCTTTTATGTGCTGCATCTGCTGCTGGCTTATATGGACGAACGCGATCTGGCGCGCCTGGAATCATGGATTCCGCACACGCTGGCCGCCGCCGGGCCGCAGCAGTGGACGCCGTTTTTGGACGACAGCGCGCTTATCAGTTGGCGCGATATGATCTATGAGCAGATCAAGCCTGGCGGTGTCAGCCAGACGCTCGACATCATGAGCGCCCGTGTGGGCAAAAACGCTGCCGAGATGCGCCGCGATCTCGACGCGCGCGCTACCCTGCAAGCCTATTTGTGGGATAATATCACCCCGTCCACGCTGGCGCAGATCGAAGCCGCCATGTACACCCACGCGCGCGATCAACTGCTGGCCTACTGGCGCGAATATTAAGCCGCTTCCCAACACGTCGAGGAGACTGCTTTGCTCTATCAGGCGATTTTGTTCGATATGGATGGCGTGCTGATCGACACGCACAGCGCCGTAACCGTTTTTTGGGAAAAGCTGGCGACGCAGTGGGGCGTCACGCTCTCGCCCGACGATTTCGCGCGCCACATTTACGGCTGCACGGCGGCGCATACGCTCGACAACCTGTTTCCGCAGATCAGCGGCGCGGCGCGCACGCGCCTCATGGCCGAAATGAACGACTACGAAGCCCACCAGACCTATACGCCTGTGGCCGGCGTTATTCCCTTTTTGCGCCTGCTGGCCGAAGCCGGTGTGCCGCGCGCGCTGGTCACCAGCGGCGACCGCCACAAAGTCGCCGCCGTCGCCACCCAGTTGCAGCTTAACGGCCTGTTCCGCGTCACCGTCACCGCCGAAGATGTCCAGCGCAGCAAGCCCTTTCCTGATCCCTATTTGCGCGCCGCTGAGCGCCTGAACGCCGCCCCTGAACACTGCCTGGTGCTCGAAGACTCGCTGGCGGGAATCCGCGCGGCAGTGGCCGCCGGCGCGCACTGTATCGGCGTTGGCGTGGGCGTGGCGGCGCTGCGCGCGGTCGGCGCGGCGTATGTCATCCCCTATTTTACGGCTGTGACGCTGAGCAAACACGACGACAGCCTGCATCTGGCGCTGGACGCTGGCTACGGGGTGAAACTTGCCTATGCCTGAACTGATGTATATCGCCCCTCTGCCGCGCCCCGCCGCGCGCGCGCTGCAAGTCGCGCACACCTGCGAAGCCATCGCCGCGCTGGGTGTCACGGTGACGCTGTGGACTGCCGGACGCGGCGCGCGCGATCTGTACGCGCATTCCGGCGTCGCCGATAATTTCGCCATGCGATATTTTCCCGCAGTGTTGTTTCCGCTGGCGGTGTTTTTTGCTGCGCTGTTCAGCCGCGCGCAGGCCTTTTACAGCCGCGACGCCCTGATTTTGCTGCTGCTCAGCCTCGTTAAGCCGCGCCGCGCGCTCACCTATGAAGCGCATGGACTGGCGCAGGGGCGCTTCGGCAAAAGTGTACAGCGCTGGACGCTGCGGCGTGTGGGCACGGTGTTCGGCGTGACGCCGGCGCTGCGTGATGAACTGGCGCGTCTGGGGGCGAAACGCGCTTTTGTGGCGCACAACGCCGTGCGCCGCGCCCATTTCGAAAATGTACCCTCACGCCTCGAAGCGCGCCGGTTGCTTGGCTGGCCGCAGGACGCCTTCATCGTGGCCGCCTTTGGCGCTGATGGCGCGCACGCCCTGATCGCCGCGCTGGCGCTGGTCTGGGCGCAGGCGGGCGGCTTCCGCGCCGCGCTGGCCCTGATCGGCGTGGACGATGATTCCGCTTTACGCGCCGAATGGCAAAAACTGGGACTGGAAGCTGAAGCTTTCCTGACAACAGGCGTTGTCCCGCCGCCAGATGTGCCGCTGTGCCTGAGCGCCTGCGATGTGCTGACACTGCTGCTGCCGCGCACTGAACACAGCGCTTATTATGCCTCGCCGCTGCGCCTGTTCGAGGCGCTGGCTGCCCGGCGCGCGCTGATCGCCGCCGATCTGCCGGCATGGGAAGATGTGCTGACGCACGAAGAACACGCGCTGTTGGTGCCGGCTGGCGCGACGCGCACGCTGGCCGACGCCCTCACGCGCCTGTACAACGATCCGCTGCTGCGCCAGGCGTTAGCGGACAGCGCTTACGAGCATGTCATGGCGCGTTTCACCAGCGAACAGCGCGCCCGCGCCATTCTCAAAAAAGTCTTCGCCAGAGACAAAAAATCATAGGAACGGTTCGTGATTCAGCGTTTTTTTCACCTTCCTGCGCCTTTTCCCGCGCGCCTTCTGGCTGCTGCTGGCCTGTTTTTTCGCCAACCGTGTCGGCGCTTCGCTCATCTGGCCCTATATCGCCCTCTATATGCGCGAACAAACAGGCGCACCGCTCGCCAGTGTCACCGCGCTGCTTGCAGTGCAGGCCGTGAGCAGCTTTATCGGCACGTCGGTGATCAGCGCGCTGATGGATCGTTTTGGCCGCAAGAACGCGATGCTTGTTGGCCTATTTGCCCTGAGTCTGGTGCTGCTGCTGATGAGCGGCGCGACACAGCTTACGCAGTGGGCGCTGCTCATCGCGCTCTACGGCGTGCTCCAGCCCGTCTTTTTTATCGGCACTAACGCCATGATCGCCGATCTCGTGCTGCCTGAACAGCGCACCGAAGCCTATGCTATCGCGCGCACGGTGTCGAATCTGTCGATTGCGCTGGGGCCGGCGCTGGCAGGGACGTTCATCGCCCAGTCACAGGTTTTCGCCTATTACGCGACGACGGCGATCAACCTGCTGCTGCTGATTCCTGTCGCCTGGTTTCTGCGCGAAACGCTGGTGCGCGCCGAAAAAAGCGACTCGGCACATAGCGCCGCCGCACACGATGACGGCGGCTTCCGCGCCATACTACGCGACCGTCCTTTTGTGCATTTCGCGCTGGTCTTCGGCCTGCTGGAAGTCGGCGTGGCGCTGGTGTTTAATCTGCTGGCGGTGTATGTCAAGGAAAATTTTAGCATCAGCGAAGATCAATACGGCCTGCTGCTGGCGGTGAACGCCGGCATGGTCGTCTTTTTGCAGTACGCTGTCACGCGCGTCACACGTCAGTATCCGCCTTATCTGGTGCTGGTCGCGGGGGCGCTGTTTTACGTCGCCGGGCTGAGCGGGCTGGCGCTCTCGCTGACGATGGCCCATTTTGTCGCTGCGATGGTGGTATTGACGCTGGGGGAGTTGATCGTCTCGCCGACAGGCACGGCGCTGGTCGCTAACATGGCGCCACCAGAAAAACGCGCGCGGTACATGGGCGTGTTCGCGCTGCTCTACACGTAGGCACAGGTATCGGCCCCGCGCTTGGCGGTTTTCTGAGCGATACGTTTGCCCCGGCGGCTATCTGGTACGGTGGCGCGGGCGCGGCGCTGTTGGCGGCGGCGGGTTTTGGGCTGCTGGCGCGCCAGCGTCAGCCTATCGAAGCGCCTGTAGGCGTTCACCCGCCGTAAGCGCTTACGTCCAGCGTGCCGCCAAGAATGTTGATATTGCCCTGTGCATCTTGCAACTGCGTGAACGTGCCATCCGCCAGCGCGCGGTACACCACCACTGTCCACAGGTAGCCTCCCGGCGGCAGTTCCGGCGGCAGGTCGATCTCATGATAATCCTGCACATATTCGCCCGCTGTCCAGCGCGATGTCGGGTACAGCCCCATGACTGGCGCGTTGATGTCCTGCGCGGGTAAAACCTGTGTCCAGCTTTGGTCCAGAATGCGCAGCGAAAGCGCATAATCGGCGTCCATCGTTTCGCGCGCGCGCCACGTCAGCAGCAGGGGCAGATGCGTGCCCGCCGCTGCCGTCGTCTGCGTCTGGTAGCCGCTCAATTCCAGCGGCGCATTGCCCTCTGCCGTGTACAACACTGTCCCCAGCGGCGTCATGTTTTGCGGCGCTATCATGATGGGCGCCGCGTTCAGGCAGATCAGCGCGCCCACGTTGCCCGGATGCCATTCCGCGCCCAACGGCACATGCCGCGCCAGACAAACGGGACGATCGCTGAAATCGGCGTAGCGCTCGATGGGATACAGAATCGTCACATCGGGGCGCAGCCCTTCGACCTGCTGGTAGTACCAGAGAATCGTGATCTGTTCCCAATCGGCGGCCAGCACGCTGTTGGGCGGCAGCGCGCTCAGTCCGCGCGCCAGGCGCGCGCCCATTGTGCCGGTTTTCAGCGTCTCGCGCCACAAATCCAGCCTGCCGCCGTAGAGTGCGTCCGCGCGCCGCGCCGGGTAGCCGTAAAACAGTTGCAGCGCCGGCACAGCCAACGCCAGCGCCGTGATCGCGAGCAACGCTGTCCGTTTCAGCCGAACGGGCATTTGTCCCCTGCTGACAGCATTCCACAGCGCGTACAGGCCGTAACCGTAAGCGTACAGCAGCGTCACGAACGACGGCAGATAATACGTAAACTGGCGTTCGTTGCCGCGCCAGTTAGCCGATAAAAAGGCTTGCAGTCCATAGCTCACCAGCAGAAACAGCCCGTTGAGTGGTTCGCGTCGCAGCAGCGCCACAAAGCCGATCAGCGCCAGCGGCAGCGCGGCCAGTGTGTAATCGTGTATCACGGTTGCCAGATAAATTTGCAACTGCGCGCTGATATTGGCCCAGTTGTCGAACACCAGCGCCTCGTTGGTCAGCACATGCCGTTCCAGCAGCCAATCGACCCAACCGGCGGCGTCGTTGGGCTGCCACAGCAACGGCGATAATGCGCGCGCGCGCACCAGGGGCAAAAACAGCGGATACAGCAGCAGCGGCGGCAGCAGCACCAGCGCCGCGCACAGCAGCGTGCGCCGCCAGTTACGCAGCAGTTCCAGCCGCTCATAGTACAGCAGCAGCACGGCGATCATGATCGCGAACAGTCCCAGACTGCGATGGTGCAGCAGGCAGAGGCCGAAAGTCAGCGACATGGCGTACAGCAGCCGGTTTTGCTGTGGCGTCGCTTTTGGCGCGGGCGTGCGCTGGCGTTCATGCCCCCACCACAGCGTCAGCCCCACCAGCAGCGCCGCCAGCAGCACGTTGAAGCCGTATTTATCGGCGATCACCGCCTGCCCCCACAGTGCCGCCCCGAATCCCAGAGTAAGCCCCGCCGCTGCTGCGACCAGTGGGTTTCCATAGACCCGCGCCAGCAGCCACGTCAGCGCGGCGCCCCCCGCCGCTGCCGAAACCGCCGCCAGCAGATTCATACGCCATGCCATACTGCCCAACGGCAGCAGATGCGACCAGACATAACCCAGCAGCACATATAACGGCTGCCCGGTGGGATGTACCAGTGCCAGCAGCGGCCCGGCGTATTGCAGTTCGCCTGCGTCGCCGCCCACTGTGCCCGGCATCAAGGTCAGCCCATACGCCGTCAGCAGCGCAGCAAATACTAAAAAAGCGTAAAAAATGCGCTGTCGCAAAATCGCTTTCACCAGCACCTCGTAATGCAGAACTTCTCCTCAGCACGCGGCCTTTCCAGTTCGGATCCGACGCACCGCATCCCGCGCGGCTAAGAACAGCTTCGATCATACCGCAACACACCGGAATTGTGTCGCCGCGCATCTTTCTTTATACTGATGAAAATTATGTCAACGAGGAGCGTAACGCATGGCGAAATTGTTCCTGCTTCTGGGCATCATCCTGATGATCGGCGGTTTTGCGTGGTTGTTTATTTTCGTCGCCGGGCCAGATGTCGCCGCGTCGAATCCCACGATCAGCGGTTTCATGAGCAGCGTCTTTTGCCAGTCGGGAGAAACGCTCAGACAGGAATATGGCCCCTACGTCTCCGGTACGTTCGGGCGCGGCGGCGGGCGCAGCGTGGAGTTCTACTGTGTGAATGGCGAAGGTGACGAGCGCGATGTCACCGGCAATTCGGTGCTGATCGGTATCGGTGGTTTTGCGGCGCCCTTTATCGGCGGGCTGCTCATGACGATCATCGCAGGCACGGCGATGGCTGCCGGCGCGACACGCCGCCTCACACAGTCCATGCTCAACCCTGTTTTCAGCAATGCGCGCGCTACCTCTATGCCCGGCCAGACTGGCTTCAGCGCCACCGTCATTCAAAATGGCCAGCAGGTGCCGCTCACGCCGGAAATGGCGCAGCAGGTACAGCAGGCGCTCGGCGGCGTGTTCGATAATATGCAGAACTTGCAGAACGTGCAGGGACAGTTGAGCAGCTTCAACAGCGCAGCGCCGCAGCAGACCAGCGGCGGCGATCTTGTCTCGCGTCTCCGTCAGCTTGATGACGCGCGCAACGCCGGCCTGCTCTCGGCGGATGAATACGACCGCCTGCGCAAAGAGATTCTCGATAATCTCAAAGACTGATAGCTTTAGCGCAAGAAGCCGTCGAAAAGCCCTTCCCTGGCAGCAGTGACACGCTGCTGCGGCTAAAGCCTCGGAATGTAAAATCGGCGGCGCAGGGGGCGAACTGCGCTTTAGACGCTGTATCAGGGGTAATTGACCGGCCCCAGGGAAACAGTGTCGGATGCTGCGCCGTCGGGCAGGGCGATGGTCATGACACTGCCTGTGCGTTCATCAACAGCGCGTAGACCAAGCTGCCAGACCGTGCGATCGGACACGGGCGGCAGATTGATGATGAGGCGATCGCGCACACTCTGACCACCTGACCAGCAGGTCGGCAGGTAATTGCCGTTTTGCGCATACCAGCGCGCAGGCGCAGCGATGATTTCGCCGTCTACGGGATTCTGGCCGACAGCCATGACTTCAAACTGATAGGGACGCTCGGTAGGACTCAGGGTATCCCAGTAGAGTTCGAGCGTGATAGCC
Organism: Chloroflexota bacterium; assembly: GCA_013388745.1. Lineage (GTDB taxonomy): Bacteria > Chloroflexota > Anaerolineae > Aggregatilineales > Phototrophicaceae > JACAER01. Next base: position 27,278 of record JACAER010000040.1, on the reverse strand, counting down.
TGCGCGGCGGGGTCGGCGATAAAGCGATATGCGCGCAGCACAAAAGCGCCGGCGTAGGGCGCGGCGTCGAAGCGTGCGTCAAGCGTTTGTGCGGCGGCGGGCAGCGGTTCGGGTAAATCGGTGCGCGGCGCGGCGGGCGGCGGGTTGAGCATAACGGGCACGACAGCCAGGACTGCTGCCATCACTAGCACGGTCAGCGCTTGCGCCGCCAGCAGCGGCAAGTCCCAGCCGCGCGCGGTCTGCGCCAGCGGCAAAACAGCCGCCAACAGCAAAAAGGGTACATAAAAAATCAAGATGCGCGCGTTTTCGCCGCGCACGATGCCGCTGAGATCGACCAGCAGCAGCGTTGCCAACACGGCCAGCGCCAGCACACTGCCGGCGTTGGCGGGGGAGAGCCGGCGCGCCGCCCACACCCCGCGGAAGAACAGCGCCACCAGCGGCCAGCCCGCGAACATCAGCACATCGTAAGGATGCAGCAGCAGCCAGGGCAGATAGGCGCGCATCGCCAGCAGAGCGTGTTTTTCCAGCGTGACGCCGAAAATGTCGAGCGGCGAAAGACCGCTGTACAGCCAGAACAAGGCCCACACACTGATAAGTCCGGCGCCAAAACACAACCCATTGAGCACAGGCCAGCGAAAGCCTTTTTCGCGCACCAGCCAGAACCAGCAGCCGAGCGTATACAGGCCAAAGAGCAGCAGCGCAGGCAGCACGGCGAAATTCATAAACGTGGCGGCGGACATGACTAGTCCTGCCGCGAACACCGCGCGATAGGAAAAACGCTGAAGTCCGAAGGCGAGCAGCGCAAAAGCGCAGGTCACCAAAAACGGGTAAAAGGTGTTCCATGTGGGCGCGAAGAGCAGCGCAGAAGGCACCAGCGGCCACCATGAGAGCAGACGGCGCGCGCTTGAATCGTCGCTGAGTGTGCGCGCAGCGGCGTACAGCGGCAGCACCGTCAGCGCCGACCACACAGGCATGAGCATCCCCAACCCGGCGCTGAGAATTTCGCCGCGCGTATAACGCATGACATTCACGTCGCTGCACTGGTAAACGCGCAGCGCCAGACTCCACGCGGCGGGCGTGTTTTCCAGAAGCTGCGCCGCCCAATAGTGGAGCAGCGCCTGTCCGGGCGGGCTGGTGGTGAGGTGAATGAGGTTGGCATCGAACGATTCGCGCATAACCTGCGGCCAGCGCCGCAGCGTGACATCGACGCCGTCGCGCGCCATGATTTGGACAGCGACAGTGCTGTAGCCGGTTTGAACGGGGGCGACAGTGTGCGTAAAGAGCCGTTGCAGCGGGGCGCCGCGCACACCTGTGACCGCGAAACCCAGCAGTGCGCCGCCAGCGATCCCCCACAGCAGCAGCGGCCAGGCACGGCGCAGCGGGCGCAGCACCCACACGCCCAGCAGATACGCCAGCAGCAGCGCCGCCAGCCCCACAGCGGGCGTCCAATCCGCCGGCAGCGCATATGGCCACTGCCAGCCCGCGCCGCCGCGCAGAACGGGCACGGCATCCAGCGCCAGCAGCGCCAGGAAGAGCAGCGTCAAGCCGACAACGAATTTACGCATGAAGCGCTATTTCACCCGGTACCAGTAGCGATACAGTGTGCGGAAACCCAGTTTGGCGTAGAGGCGCAGCGCGGGGATGTTGTTTTCCATGACCTGTAAATAGGATTGGGCAGCGCCGCAGTCTTTGCCCCAGGCGAGCAAATGGGCGACGAGGCGCGTGGCATAACCGCGCTGGCGATAACTTTCGTCAGTGGCGATGTCGTACAGGCCGATATAGCCATCATCGAGCACTGCCAGGCCGCTGGCGACCAGCATATTGCCCTCGTAGAGGCCGGCGAAGCAGCAGCGCGGCACAATATGCGTCAGCAGACCGCGCAGCACGGCGGCTTTGGCATCATCAATGTGATTCATGCGGCAAAGCGCGGCGAACCACGTGTCGCTGAGCGTGGATTCGCTGTGGATGGCGGGATCGACGGCATGGAGGGTGTCTTGCAGGGCGCAGGTTTGCAGCAGCGTACCGGCTTCGAGGACATAACCGGCGGCGTCGAGCGCGGCATCAAGTTGGTGCGGGACAGCCGCGTCGGTCAGTTTGAAAATAACGCGCTGCCCTTGCGCCTGATAACGCGACTCGCAGTAGGCGATTTTTTCGGCCAGCGGGCGATAGCTGTCATAGAGCGGATAGACGGCGTTGGCGCGGCGGGAATAGCCCCTGGCGAAGCGCAGCAGCCAGCCGTCGTAATGCAGGGTGTGCTGCGCCGGAAAGGCGTTGATCGACAGTTCTTCGAGGTGGCGAATGCGCGCGGTCACGGTCAGGCCCGCCGCCTCAGCGCATGCGCAAACGCTGCGACTGGACTTCGTTCATCGCTTCAATCGTGTCTTGCAGGCTGGCAACTTCGTCCTGAATCTCCAGACGCAGACGCTGCGCGCGGGCGCTGTCTACTTCTTTGCTGCCCAGCAGTGACATTTGCGCGTAGACCGTGCCGAGTGAGGCCAGCGTGCTTTCGAGCTGGATTTCGGCGCGTTTGACGCTGTTGACGGTGGCTTCGAGATTAGTCTGCTGCTGCTGTAAACGCTGGAGTTTTTGTTCCAGATCGGTTTTGACCGTCGCGTCTTTTTCCAGTTCCAGCCGTTTTTGTGTGTTGCGGATTTCCTGCGGCACCATTTTCAGGTCGCGCTCGACCAGATCGTTGGAGTCGAAATCGTCGATATGCCGCGCCAGATCGTACATATGGCCGATCCAGTCGCCGATGTCGTCTACGGTTTGCTGCAAAGAGGTGCGCATAGCGCCGCGCGCCCGCTTGACCAGTTCCAGCATGTTGCGGCGGTATTCGAGCGCGTCGCGCAAACGCTGGCGCGCGACATCGCTGCGGATGCTGCGCAGATCGAACTTGCTTTCGAACTCGCGGGCGACGGCCTGCTGGGCGGCTTCCTGGTCGGTCAGGCCAGAGACGATGAGCACGCCTTCGGCCAGCGCGCCCAATACCAGCCAGAACCAGGCCTGCCAACCGGGAATAGCCAGGTTAGCGCCGACGCCGAAATACAGCACGAGGGTGATTAGCAGCGTGACGGCGGTTTCCCAGCGCAGCACAGCGTTAGAAAGAATCGCACCAAAGGCGCGGCCACGAATCTTATCATTTTCAGACATGATGTTCTCCGCATATCAACAAGGGGCACAAAGACGCCCCTTGTCACTGCGCTAATGCACTCCGTCCTAGCCGCCAGAGCTGCCGCCGGTGTTCAAACGACGACGGCGTTCTTCCAGTTGGCGTTCGACTTCGCCGGAACGCACCGCATCGTCGATTTCGGCGGAAATATTGCGGGTCGCCACTTCCAGCCGGGCATCTTCCTGATCGAGACGCTGGCGGATGTTGTCGGCCAGGCTGCTGATCTGTTCGTCGCCGACGGTGGAGAGTTGATCGAGGCTCTTGATGGTCTTGAGAGTGACTTTTTTGGCTTCGGCCAGTTCGATGAGCGAACGCAGATGTTCGCGTTCCTGGCGGATGCTGGTGAGGCGGCCTTCGAGCTTGAGGCGCATATCGAGCATCTTCTGATACTGCTGATCCTGCGACTGCCACTGCTCGTAGTATTCCTGCGAAAGCTGTTGTTTGGTGTTGAGTTCGGCCTGCGCCGCGGCGGCCAGGTCGTCCTTGCCTTTCATGAGCAGCGTGTCGATGTCGCGATCCAGTTTTTCAGCGGCGGCGGCAAATTCTTCGTATTTACGCTTGAGCGTTTTGACGGTGCCGCCCACGGTGGCCGCCGAGTCTTCGAGCGCTTCGAGATTTTTTTCGACCTGACGGATGTATTCGTCCATCACCTGCACGGAATTGGTTTCGAGCGCGCGGTCTACCATGGCGTGCAAATTGGCGCTGATGAGCGTTTGGATTTTTTCCAGCAGAGAGGGGGCCATAAGGGTTATGTCTCCTATCGGGCGTACAATGTTTGCCTCAAGTATAGCAGCAAAAAGGCGGGCGCTGCTATATATACGCAGCCGGCGCGATTTAGTTTTGCGTGATCGGCAGCAGCAGACTGAAGCGGCTGCCCTTGCCCTGCTCGCTTTCGACTTCGACATAGCCGCTGTGCAGCATGGCGACGCCGCGCACGATCGCCAGCCCCGACCCCGCGCCCTGATCTTCGTAGGTCTGGCGTTCGGGCTGCTGGAAGGTTTCCCAGATTTCGTCGATATTTTTGGCGGGGATGCCGCGCCCTTCGTCTTTGACCCACAGGCAGAGCATGTCGTTTTCGGCCTGCGCGCCGATGGTGATCTTCGATTCTGCGGGCGAGAATTTGACAGCGTTGTCCAGCAGTTGGATGAGGGCGAAAGTCAAATATTCGCGATCGCCGATGAACATCGGCAGCGGCTGCGTGAGCTGTATTTTGAGTTCGTTGTGGACTCTGGGGTTGCGGCGCACGTGGTCACAGGCTTTGCTTATCATGGCGTCTATATCGATGATCGGCGCGCGCCGCCATTGATAGATTTTTTGCGCTTCGCCCATTTCGATTTCAACCAGCATGATGAAGTTTTCGACCAGGCGGCGCAGGCGTTCTGCGCCAGAGCCGATGCCCTCGACAAAGGCGGCCAGTTCTTCCTGATTCATGGCGGTGGTGTTGGGGTCGCGCAGCATGTCGGCATAGGCCACGACCAGCGTGAGCGGCGTGCGGAATTCGTGGTTGAGGATCATGAGGATGTTACGCTTGAGATTACGCATGGCGGCGCTATAGTACTCGTGCAGGGCGCGCTGGCGTTCCAGGCGCGATTGCACGGCGATGAGCAGATCATCGGCGTCGAAGGGTTTGGAGAGATAATCATCCACGCCGAGTCGTTTGCCGTGCTGCACATCGCTTTTTTCGGTTTTGGCGGTCAAAAAGATGAAGGGAATGCCTGTCCACTGCGTTTCCTGGCGCACATGCTTGAGAAATTCGATACCGTCCATGACGGGCATCATGATGTCGGAGACGATCAAATCAGGCAGTTTTTGCGCTTTGCCGAGCGCGTCCACCGCCAACTTGCCGTTTTCGGCGGTTATCACGTCGTAATCCTCCAGCGTGAGGATGTCGTGAATGCCTTGCAGCAGGTGGGTATCGTCTTCGACCACGAGGATTTTTGCTTTGGTCATTGTTGTGCTATCCCGATTTGACTCAATGATATTTTCATATTACATCGAATTTCAATGGCGGGCTACTCGCTGGATGTCCACTAGATCGGACAGCAGGGCAAAGCCGGTTTGCAGACCGCCGGCGCCCGGTCCAACGAGCGTGACTTCGCCCAGAACATCCGTGACATAGGTGACAGCATTGGTGATGCCTTTGACGTTGGCCAGCGGGTCGCTGATCAGCAGGCGCTGGGGCTGGACGCTGCCGCCTTCGGGTGTGACGCGGGCAACGAGTTTCCAGCATTCGCCTTCCTGGTGCGCGCTGAAAATATTGTCGCGCGTCAGGCCGCGAATGCCCTGCACCTGCATCTGGTCGAGGCGCAGGGTTGTGCCGAAAAGGGCGGCGGCGAGAATAAGCGCTTTGCCGGCCGCGTCCCAACCATCGACATCGGCACTGGGGTCGGCTTCGGCATAACCCAGGCGCTGCGCCTGCGCCAGCGCATCGACGTAGGAGGTGCCGTTTTCCATTTGGGTGAGGATGTAATTGGTGGTGCCGTTGAGAATGCCGCGCGCTTCACGGATGACACAGCCGGCGAGCGCCTGCTGCGCGAGACGTATGGAAGGTGTGCCGCCCATGACGGTGGCCTCGAAGCGCAGCAGTTTATTGGCGCGACGCGCGGCGTCGGTCAGGGTGTGATACGCGACGGCTAGCGGGCCTTTGTTGGCGAGGACGACATGCTTGCCGCTGGCAAAAGCCGCCAGGCAGAGATCGAGCGCGGGCTGGCCGCTGTGCAGGTCGGTGGGGCTGGCTTCGATCAGGGTGTCGGCCTGCGCTTCGCGGGCGATACGCGCGGCGTCCCAATCACGCGCCAGGCCGCTGCTCTGTGGGTAATGGCGCAGATCACCCGCCGCGAGCGCGTCGAGCACGCCGGCTGCGTCCAGCCCCTGGGGATGATATAATGTGCCGTGCCGGCGCGTGGCGACAGCCACCACCTGCGCGTGCAAGCCCAGCTCGGTGGCTAAAGCGGCGCCTTTATCGCGCAGCAGTTGCAGCAGTCCCTGACCGACATTGCCGGCCCCAATCAAAGCAATCTTCATGTACGTATACCTTATTGCCAAATCATCGCTGTCATGATTATAAGGTAGCACAAGAGCGGCCTGGTTTCTAATGGAGATTTTGCTGAGAAGGATCTCAAGCAGGTTTGCCTATGCTTTCGTGTAGAACACAGCCTGCCTCGTCCCTACCGGGCGTTATTCAAACAGATTGGAGTAAAAGATGTCTGAGTATGAGACGATAAACGCAGAGTTTTTGCCGCTGACCGTGGACTCGCTGGCGGAGCAGTTCGCGGCGTGCGGGCTGGCGGCGGGACAAACGGTGCTGGTGCATACACGCATGAGCGCTATGGGCTGGATCGCGGGGGGCGCGGTGGCGGTGATTCAAGCGCTGCTGCGCGTGCTGACGCCCGACGGCACACTCATGATGCCGACCTTCACGGCAGATTTGACGGAACCGCGCCACTGGAAAAATCCACCGGTGCCGGAACACTGGTGGCCGGTGATCCGCCAACAGATGCCGGCCTATGACCCGGCGATCACGCCGACCTATGGCATGGGCAGGGTGGCGGAACTGTTCCGGCACTGGCCGGGCGTGCTGCGCAGCGCCAACCCCGACGCCTCATTCGCGGCGCTGGGGCCTAACGCCGAATATCTGACGGCGAATCAGGATACGCTGGAACGGTTGGAGCGGTTGTTCGACGATGGTTCGCCGATCGGGAAATTATACGAACGGGATGGTTATGTGTTTTTGCTGGGTGTCGATCATGGCAATAACACCTCGCTGCATCTGGCGGAATACCGCGCCGCTATTCCGCGCACGTATACGGAGCAGGGCGTACCGATGCTGGTAGATGGCGCGCGGCAGTGGGTGCAGTACAGGATGATGGACATCAGCGACGCCGATTTCGTGCAGCTTGGCGACGCTTATGAGGCAGCGCACGGCCTCGCGCGCGGGCGCGTGGGGCGCGCGGAAGTGCGTTTTATGAGGCAGAGGCCGCTGGTGGATTTCGCCGTGAAATGGCTGGAGGCGAATCGCAAGCCCTGAAACAGATCAGGCGATCGAATATTTTCGCGGCGGACGCGGCAGACCGTGTCCCTACTAATCCAGGTCGTAAAATTTAAAGAGCTTGGCGGGCGTGCCCAAAAAGGCTTTGACATAGCGGCGCGTCGTTTCGGCGGCCTCGAACTGCGGCCAATGCCCGGCGTTGGGGATCACACGCAAATCGGCGTCCGGCCATTCGAGAGCCACGGCGCTGGCGTCGCGCAGGGGAACCGTGTTGTCTTCCATGCCCCACAAAATGAGCGTAGGTACGTCGATTTTGCTGATCTGGCCGCGCAGGTCATTGTTACGCATGGCCCAGTAGCATTCCGCGCGCACCCGCCCCTGTCCCGGACGGCGGGCATCGTAGCGCAGGCGTTTGTATTCTTCTTCGGGAATCTGCGTGCGATCGGCGAAAGAGGCCGGGCGCATCAGGCGATCGGTGAGGCCGATCACATGCGGTTCGAGGAGCGAAACGAGCCAGTTGAGCGGACCGAAGCGTTCCAGCAGCGTGATGGGCGAGACAAAGGCGTTGATAAACGAGGACAAATTGCCACTGACCGTCGGACACAGCGCTACCATCCGTTCGATCAAATCGGGATGGCGCAGCGCCATCGTCATGCCGATCATGCCGCCCATCGAATGGCCGATATAGACAATCGGCTGGTCGGAAAGCTGGCGCACGAATTTGGCTAAAAAGTCGGCATAGGCGGCGATCGTCGTGCGTTCTTCGAAGCGCGGCGATTCGCCATAGCCGGGCAGGTCAACCGCCAGCAGGCGAAAGCGATTGCGCAGATCTTTGAAGAGCGGCGAAAGCGCATACCACGAACTGGACCAGCCATGCACGACCAGCACGATCTGGCCGTCTTCTGGCCCGTCTTCGTGGACATGCAGCGCCTGCCCATCGACTTTGTAAAATACCGTTTTTTCGATCTGCGACATCTTCACCTCACCAGGGGCATAACCATTATGAATGAACCCGGCACTTTAGCAAGAATTCTACCTGTTTTGTGATCTTCATGAAAATCATGAATTTTTTCGCAACCTCTCCAATTTATATGGTGAAAAATTAAGTTCGTGATTAAAATAGGTATTAGAAAGCCTTAAGCTCGGCTGAGATGGGGCCAATGTTTATGCACGATGCGATCAGTATCTTGATTGTCGATGGCGATGCCCATAACCTGATGACGCTCTCCGCGCTGCTGAAAACGCTGGAGATCGGCTTTAAGCGCAACACCACCGGCGTGAAGGTGGTGGAACAGGCGCGCGCGATGTACCCGCGCCTCGACGCCATCCTGATTAACGTGAGTCTGCCGGACGCCGACGCTTTCGCGCTGTGCCGGGCGTTGAAAACTGACAGTGTGCTGGCGGCGCTGCCGCTGATCGCGATCGCCGACACGCTGACAGACGAGCTGCGCGAAAAAGTGCGCCGCGCGGGTTTTGCGGGCCTGGTTGTGAGACCGATCCCACGCCGGCAGTTTGCCAGTTACCTGCGGCGCATTATCAGCGGCGAACGCAGCAACGGCGTTTAGCGCAAGTTCACCCTCGTCAGTAAAATACGCGCGTAAAATACGCGCGTAAAAAGCGGCGCTTCTCGTACATCGACTCCGCTGAACGCGCCCTAGCTCCCCGATAACCACACTAAATCCGATACTGTGCCCTCGTTGTGGTCGGTCATGACGGTGACGGTGCCGCCGGTGCGTGCTACGACGTAAATTTGCGGGGCGACGGCGGCCAGGGCGATATAAGCCACGAACTGCGCGTCGGGGCTAAAAGTCGGGTCGGGCGGCGTGCCGAAGAGGCTGCCGACCAGTTCGACGATGGAGCCGCGCGACACATTATAGAGATAGATCGCGCCGTCTGCGCCCAGCAGCAGCAGATTGTCGCCATTGTCGCTGAGGCGAATTTCGGTGGCGGTAAAGCCAGAGATAGCGCCAGGCGGGGGCGGGAGTTGGCCGGCGATGATGCGTGACAAATCCTGGCGGTGAAGCTGGCCTTCGATGCGATCCGCGCGCGTGGGACGCAGGAAATAGAGCAGGCCGTCGCGCGGATTGAACACGGGCGAGGTATCCGGGCCGTAGCCGCTGGCGGGCGTAATATCGAACACGAGACCTGTGGACACATCGACCGCTTTAAGCTGAAAATCGCTGAAAAAGAGGCGATCGCCGGCGGCGTTCCAGGTCAGGCCGGCGAGACGCTGGCTGCCGATGCGCGTAAGCTGGCGCTGGTTGTTGCCGTCGGGGCAGGTGTTGGCGCCGACGATTTCGGCGACGTAAATATCGAGCGGGCCTTCGGGTGTTTGTGAGGCCATAAAAGCGATAGCGCCGCCGTCACGCCGCCAGGTGGGATACAGGATGCGCGGAAAGCCGAGACACGAGATTTGCTGGCTGTACGTGCCGTCTAAATTGGTGATGAAGACTTCGCGCGCGCTGCCGTTGCCCTGGGCGACATAGGCCAGCAGTGTGCCATCGGGGGACGGCGTGAGCGCATCGAGCGCGCTGCCCAGCAGGATTAACTGCGACTGCGCCAGGCCGTCGGCGGCCACGCGAGCGATGGAGTCGCCGTTGTAGAGATAAAAAAGCGTGCCGGAAGTGGGCGCTTCGGCGGCAGGTGGTGGTGTGGTCGGCGTAGGGGTGACAAGCGGGGCGGGTGTCCAGGTGGGCGGCAGTGTGGGCGGGAGCAGGGCGTTGGCAGTGGCGGTGCGTTGGACGGAGAGCGCCTGCGCGGTGGCCGCGCCTTCGGTAGCGAGCGCAGCGGCGTTCACCTGTGTCGGCAAAGTGCGCTGCGGCTCCTGCGGCTGGCAGGCGCAGAGCAGCGCAAGGACGAACAGCAGCACAGCCTGAATACGCATGATTCCGCCTCACCGGGTAGAGATTGACGCAACACGCCCATTATAGCGTCAATCGCAGAGCGCAGCGAAGCGGGGAGCGTCAGCCGCTCAGCTCAAACGACCCGCTCCGGGCAGTTTGCTGGCGCGCGGGTTGCGAATCTGGTAGAGAAAATCCTTGACCTGCGTGGCGAAGACTTCGGGTTCTTCGAGCTGCGGCATGTGCCCGCAGTCGGCGATCTGCACCAGTTTGGCGCCGGGGATGGTTTTTTGCAGGTGCTGCGCCTCGTCGAGCGGGGCTAACTGGTCTTCGATGCCCCACAGCACGAGCGTTGGCACAGGGGGCGTTAGGTTTTGCGGGATAGGATGGGCGGCGGTGAGGCGCAGCGTGCGCCCAAAGCTTTTGGCGTAGGTGGCGACTTCGCGCACGAAGGCCTCGCTGGCGACACGCTTGACGTAAATCATGCGATTGATGCTGCCACGCGAACAGGCGGCGCCGCCGATAAAGTTGAAAAGCGCCGGGCCAATGACGGGCAAACGCGCCAACTGGGCGAAAAAAGGCGTGATGTTGGGCAGGATGCCGCCGTTGATGATGATAGCGGCGGGCACGCGCGCCGGGTAGCGGCTGGCGAAGGCGCGCACCAGCAGGCCGCCGAACGAATTACCGACGAGCGCCGCCGCTTCGAGATGCATTTCGTCCAGAAAGGCGTGAATCCATTCGACGTGCGCTTCCAGGCCGCCGTCAATGGGGTCGCTGCCGCCGAAACCGGGTAAATCGAAAGCCAGCACAAAATAATCATCGGCCAGCAGAGGCAGCGCGGCGTGCCAGTGCAGGCGCCCGTCGCCCACCCCGCCGTGAATCAGTAGGATGGGATAATTTTCCGCTGCGCCGGCCTGCCAATAGCGCACGCGCCGGTTGGCGATGGTCAGCGTTGTTTCGGTGGGGGCCATGCCGTTTGATCCTTTGTAGGGAGAAGCTCAACGGCGCATAATGATACCTATTCCGTTACGGTTTCAGCAATGAATCCATGCTGTTTGAGCCAGAACGTGAGTTGGTCGGCGCTGGGTTCGGTGATCATCGAACCGCGGTTAATGCCGCGCGGACTGAGTCCGTGTTCGAGATAGGCGGGCGGCTCGTAGGGCAGCAGTTCGCCGGGATTAGCGACGACCAGCGTGGGCACGGATTGGAAACCAGTCCAGGCGATCACACGCTCGCGCGCGGCAGCGTCCTGGTCGATAAACACTTCGCGGTAGGGGACACCGTAATCGGCGAGCACCTGCCTGGCGACGGTGACAAAGGGGCAGCCGTAGGTGCGATGATACATGATAAGTTCCTTGTTCACGCAGTTTTTCCTTTGGTTACACGTCTAATGTCGCTTGCCGTATGTTTTCGCGGCGGATACGGCAGGCCTTGTCCCTGCATTAGTTTTATTATAAACCGTCAACTACTGGCTTAACATTGAACTTCGCAGACCAATTTCAGGGTGTCGGCAAGACGGGCAGGGTGGCGGCGACCGGCGGCACGGGTGTCGAACTGGGGTTGAGGAAACAGAGAACGCCTTCGGTGATGCCGCGTGCCATGTCTTCGGCGCGCGTGGTCAAAATGTCCCAATCGGCGCGCATGAAGCCCAATTCAATGATGGCGGCCGGCGTCAGCGGGTGAATCTCGCGGAAGCTGTGATAATCGGTCATATCGACAGTCACGCCGAAACGCCGTTCCAGTCCCACCGCCTGCTGATAATACTGTGCCACGCAGTCCACCAGAATCGGGTCCAGGCCGCCCATGCCGGTGCGGGCAGCGGCGCTGGCGATCAGAAAGCCAGAGACGATCTCGCCGCCGGGCCATTCACGACAGGTGTTGGCATGAATCGAGACGAGCGCGGCGGCCTGATAGCCGTCGAGACGCGGGTCGAATTCGTCGAGCAGATCGACAGAAAAACCCAGCGCGCGCAGGTCGCGGACAACGATTTGGGCGACGCTGAAATTGATGTCGTTTTCGCTAGGCGTCAGCGCATTACCCGCGGCGTCCATACAAACCGCGCCGGGATCGCCTTCTGGCCCGCGGTGTCCAGAAACGATGCCGATGCGCTGCATCCAGTTGGGGGTCGAAAGCGGGGTGGCGGGCAGTGTGGACTGATTGGTGGCGAGCGCTTCTTGCAGGCCGCTGCGCACCTCGCGGTTGAGATAATCGGCGTCGGTGAACCAGGTAAAAATGGTCGCCAGCAGGCCAGCCGCCAGCGTAACAATCATGGCGGTGCGCAAACAGCCGCCGGCGACGCCGACGGTACGCTGGCGTTTGCGTTCTTTGCGGCGCTGGATACGGCGCACACGCTGGGCTTCGAGCGCTGCCTCGCGCGCCTGTTCTTCGGGCGTGAGTGGGGCGGGCGGCAGCATGGGTTCAGCGGCGCGGGCGGCGGCCAGGGCGCGCTGTTTGTGGGTCGGCACGGGCGGCGCAGAAGCAGCGGGCGACAGGGGGCGAAAGTCGGCTTCTTCGGCTTCCGGCGGCGGTGGCGCAGCCGGCGGCGGATGGCGCTGCGCGGCGGCCTTGCGCATCAGTTCCATGAAAATGACTGACGCGGGCAAATTCTGGTCGCCGGACTCAGCCGACGGCTGTTCGTCCTCATTGCGCTGGCGCGGATCGTGGGGGGCGTCCGTCATGGTTTCGCTTTCGACAGGTCTGACAAGAGCACGTTTATGATAGCCCAAAGCGGCGCAAAATCGCCAGCGTGCCGCCTGACATTATTCGGTAACGATAGGGCGCAGAATGCCCAGATAAGCGCGCCACGGGCCAACCGCCTGCGCGTATTGGTGGGACAGGGTTTCCAGAATCTGCCCGATATGGTTCAGGTCGTGGACAACCCAGGTCGAAAGCAGTTGACCGAGCGTGACCGTGCCGAGCGCGGGATGGGTGCCTTTGAGCGCCAGTTTTTCCGACGTGATCTTCAGGGCGTCGAGCGCCTCAAGATTCCGCACGCGCGCCTGCTCAAAGGCATCTAAGAGACGTTCCAGGGAATAATCTGTGTACTTATCGAACATAGCGGTGCGATTGAAGGGGTCGAAAGGGCGAGATTCGCCGTGTTCCAGAATGATGCGGGCGCGGGCCAGCCAGTCGGTTTCTTCGCCGTGCAGCAGATGGCCGACGACAGCATAGGCGCTCCAGGTGCCGGGGCCAGCGTCGCTGCGCACCCAGACGTCGGGCAGTCCGGCGAGCAGCGTTTTGAGCGTGGCAGGGGTGCGCCGCAAAATCGCGACCGCGTGATCCATCTGATAGTCCATCACCATTTCCTCATGGGACATCATCGATAACTCAGGGAGAAGCGGAAACAAATCAGCATAATAATTATAGGGGCGATGCAGGCATCGTCTGTCCGAAAAATCATTTACGTGTGAAATCGTTCTTCCATCAGTATAGCGCAAAACGGGTTCAGCGCCCCAGCAGCCAGGGCGAAACGGCGACTAATGCCAGCAAGGGCACGCCCAACAGCAGCACCGCCCACAGCCAGCGCGGCTGAAGGGCGCGGCGCAGCGCCAGCGCAATCACGCCCACGACATAAGCGGCGACCAGCAGCGCCAGCAGGGGCAGATGCGCCAGCAGCACCGCGCCGAGCATCAATCCCGCGCCCAGCGCATCGACGGTATGGGCAGCGCGGGCATAACGCAGCGCGTAGAGCACGAAGGCCAGCGCGAAGGCCAGCCCCAACAGCAGATCATACTGTCCGTTGAGCAAAAAGGCGGTGTAGAGCACGGCGCTGAGCAGCGCAAAACGCGCCCAACGTTTATTTTTGCTCTCCGCGCCCAGATCATAGCTCAGCCAGCTACACAAGAAGGCCAGTACCGCGCCCGCCGCGAACTGCGTTTGCGGCATGGGCTGGTTAAGCTGATGTTCGAGATAGGCGGCCAGCGCGCGGAAACCGGGCTGCACGGCGGTGATTTCGCCGCGCGCGGGGGGCAGCGCCTCGATGATGGGCGGCGGCGGCACGAACAGTACCAGCAGGATGAGCAGCAGCGCCAGCGCGCCCAACAGCGCCAGATCGAACGGGCCTGGCCAGCCCTGATCGGCATCTTCCAGTGTTTCACCGCGCGCTTCGGCGCGTTTTTGGCCGTAGGAGAGCGTGCCGCCCAGAAAGACGACGCTGATGAGGAAAAAGACCATGTAATCGATCAGCAGCGTGTCCCAGACGAACAGCATGGCCCAGAAGATCGCGCCGCCGATGACCAGCGCCAGCGCAAAGGCGGCGGACAGCCCGATGCGCGGCTGCAAGGTCGGCCAGGCGGGGGCCAGCAGCGTGCCCGCGCCCAGCACCCAGGCGCCAAAGACAAAGATGACAAAAAGCGGCATATGGCACTTTCGAAAAGATGGACGCCCAACAGGGCACGACTGTACCACAAATTGAGCTTGAAGACAGCACGCAAACGGGGAAAGGGGAAGCGGGGCGACAAAAACGCCGCCCCGGCAGGCAGCGCGGAGAGTTAGTCGCCGTAGAGCACGTTGAGCAGCGGGCCGACGCCTTCGCGCAGCGCCCGCAGCGCCCGATCCAGAGAATTGAGACGCTGATAGCTGAGTTGCAGCCAGTAGAGGTCGCCCAGGGCAATGATGATAAACAGCCCTTTGCTGCCCCCGATAATGCCGTAGCGGAACGGCCCATGCCCCAGCGTCAGCACAATCTGATCGGAAAGGCCTTCGACAGCGGCGGCAAAATCGACCACTTTGTTGGTTTTGACTTCGACGCCATATTGTTCAATGAGACGGCCTTCAAGCGTGACGATCGCAGCCCAAGCGGGTTTGTACGGCAAGCTCCCGACAAAGGCAGCGAGCTGCTGCTTGACTGCCGCTTTTTGTGCCCTCATGCAAAATCCTTCGTGTGTGTGGCCGCCACTACTTTAAATTATATGCAGAAAGTATATTCTGTAACGCAAAGTTGCATTAAGGTCTATTAAGTGGGTCAGGGGCACGCCTGTGGACGCGCCCCCGTCGTGGATTAATCTTTGAGCAGGTCGGCAAATTCGGGGTCGAGCTGGCTGGTGCCGCGGCCTTTCTTGCGTTTGATGACCTTATACATGACTCTGAGGTCATAGCCTTTGGTTTTGCGCGGCTCCATCGCTTCGCACTCAAAAAAGTCCTGGACGATGTGATAAGTGGATTCGCTGATGATGATTTCGCCGCCGAGCGCGTTTTCTTGCAGAAGTTTGCTGATCTGCATGGCCTCGCCCAGCGCGGAAAATTCTTTGCGCGAGGGGCCGCCGATGTTGCCCAACACGGCGGGGCCGGTGTGAATGCCAACCCCATAAAACAGGCGCTGGTCTTCTGGCAGAACTTCGTGCAGGGCATAAAGATCGAAGACGAGGGACATGCCAGCACGCACGGCACGCACGGCATGGTCGCCTTGCTGGTTCAACTGGGTGTTGAACAGGCCGGTGACGGCGTCGCCCAGGAACTTATCGACCATGCCGTTTTGCAGGCCGATGGCTTCGCTGGCGACATCCAGATACTTGTTGATGATCTGCATCAATTCCTGCGGATCGAGGCGTTCGCTGAAGGCGGTGAAGCCGCGCACATCGGCAGAAAGCACGGTGATTTCGCGTTCTTCGACACTGATGTTGGAGATGTAATCGATGGAAATCGAGTCGTCCAACTGGGCGGTGGGCAGGTAGGTGCGCACCTTCTGCAACTGTTCCTCGCGCTGTTTGCTTTCGGTCAGGTCGTCGAGCACGATGACGATACCCTGGGTGACACCACGCGCGGCATCGCGCAGTGGGCTGACGATGAGCTTCCACGAGCGCTGGCCCATGCCTTCGATCACTGGCGAGGTCTCGAATTCTTCTTCCTGGCCGGAGGTATCGACGCGCTCCAACAGCAGATAGAAATCCTCGTCCATATCCGGCATGAGCTGCGCCAACTGTTTGTTGTGCCAATCGGCGGCCTGTGGGCCGAGAATGCGCTGCGCGGGGGGCGTGCAGGTGGTCACGGTGCCATCGAGCGCCACGGCGATCACGCCGCTGACGATCGAGGCGAAGGTGTGTTCCATCAGGTCGCGTGTGCGCGTGATTTCGGCCAACTGGGCGCGCACACTTTCGAAGAGGCGGGCGTTTTCGATGGCGACGGCAGCCTGGCCGCCGAAAGCGTTCGCCAGCCCCAGCTCGTGCTCTTTGAAGATACCGGCGATGATGCGGTTATCGCAGTAAACGACGCCGATGACTTCGCCGCGCACTTTGAGGGGCACGCAGAGGATGCTGCGCATTTGCAGGCCGATGATGCTTTGCTGACCCTGATAGCGCGAGTCCTGGCTGGCGTTGTCGGTCAGCACCGCTTCGCCGCGATTGACGACCTCGCTGACGACAGTGCGGCTGACGACAAAATCGCCCTTGTTAAGTGTTTCGCGGTCAATGCCGCGCCCGATGATGAACTCC
Source organism: Chloroflexota bacterium (assembly GCA_013388745.1). Taxonomy (GTDB): domain Bacteria; phylum Chloroflexota; class Anaerolineae; order Aggregatilineales; family Phototrophicaceae; genus JACAER01. The sequence goes on along the minus strand of JACAER010000040.1, from coordinate 10,853 downwards.
ATTTCGCCGCTGTTTTTGTTTTTCAGCAGGATGTAACCGCGTTCGGCGCCGGTCAATTGAATCACAGTGTCCATGACCTGATTCAGGACTTCGTTGGTATCGAGCGAGGAATTGATCAGGGCGGTGGTTTGCGCCAGGGCGCGCAGTTGGCGCAGTTCGATGCCCATATTGACCAACTGCTTGTTCATGGCTTCCAGACGCATCTGGATAGTACGCAAGGTGTCGAGCGCGCCAGAAGGCAGGTTCATGCCGCGCTTGCGCAGGATGTCCTGTTGGCTGCGCAGCAGACCGGCCAGTTCGGTGATACGCTGCGTGACTTCACGCACGACTTCCTGTGTGGAGGCGATGGTGGTTTCGTTAGTCTGGATTTTAGCGGTTCTTTCGTCAGGCATTAAACACCTCATACGCGCGTGTCAACTGCTTGCGCCCCTTGACCTGCAGGGGTTCGCGTTCATCGAAGCGGATATGCGCCGGGAGAGCGCCCTGTGTCTGTTGGATGTGTTGCAGCGCATCTTCGCTGAGGATGATCTGGCCGTAGGCAGCGTTTTCTTCCAGCCGTTTGGCGAGATTGATGTTGTCGCCGATGGCGGTGAAGTCGCGGCGCTGGTTGCTGCCGACATTGCCGAGCGTGGCGACGCCAGTGTTCAGTCCCATACGGTAAAAGTGGGGTTGGGGGTTGATGCCCAGCCGCGCGTACATCTTGAGAAAGGCCTGCCGCAGCCCCAGCGCGCATTCCACCGCCTGGAAAGCGTGCGCTTCAGCGGGGTTCAACTGCGTATTGAAAAGCACCATCAGTTCGCTGCCCATATATTTGTCGATAATGCCGCCGTGTGCCTGCACAACTTCGGTGGCGACACCCAGATATTCGTTCATGGTGTGCATGACTTCGGAGGGGCGCATATCGGCGGGCAGCGTGCTGACAGCGCGCACTTCGATGAACATACAGGTGATTTCGCGGCGTTCACCGCCGAGAGCCAGCGAGGCGATGAGGTGGATTTTATCGACCATTTCGCCAGGCAAATACTTGCGCATGACATCGAGCCTGGCTTCGCGTTCGTGCTGCGCGCTGATATCATCCAGCACGAGTGTCAGGCCGTGCGCTTCCTGGCGTTCGTCGCGCAGGGGCGTGGCTTTGACGCTGACATGCAGTTCGCCGCGCGCCGCGCTTTCGAGAATGGCGCTTTGTTGGAAGCCGCCCTGGGCGGCGCGCGCGGTTTGCAGCATTTCGTCGAAATTCAGTTCGTCGATGCGCGATAAGACCTGGCGCAGCGACTGCCCCGGCAGTTCTTCGGGGGGGGTATCGAGGATTTCAGCGGCGGCAGGGTTAAAAGTGGTGATGCGGTATTCTTCGTCGGTGGTGACGACGCCGCTGCCGATGGAGGCAAAGACGTTATTCATCAGGTCTTTGAGTTCCGTGATTTCGGCCAGCGTGATCTGAATACGGGTGTAGAGACGGGCGTTTTCGATGGCGACGGCGGCCTGATTAGCAAACGCCTTGAGCAGATTCAGTTCGCGTTCGCTGAAGACGCCGGCGCGCAGCCGGTTATCGACATACACCGCGCCGGTCACTGTGCCCTTATAGGTGAGGGGCATACACATCACCGAGCGCAAGACCATCTGGGCGATGCTGACTTTATCCTGCATACGCGGGTCTTTGTAGGCGTTGTCGGCTAGAATCGGCTCGCCGCTGGTCAACACTTCCTGCAAAATGGTCTGGCTGACCTGGTTTTTGCCGTCGTGGCGGCTCATCTCGTTTTCGCGCGCGACGCGGAAATCGAGTTCCTGCGTTTCGGCGTCCCAGAGGATGATGTAGCCGCGTTCGGCCTGCGTGAGCAGAATGACCTGATCCATGGCTTGGGTCAGCACAGTATCGAGGTTGAGCGACGAATTGAGCATCGAGCCGGTTTCGGTCAATGTGCGCAGTTGACCCAGTTCGGTCTGGTCGCTGATTAACTGCGCTTCCAGCTTGTCGAAGTCGGATTCGATGCCGCTGAGGGTTTGCAGCGCGCCCGGCGGCAGGTTCATGCCGCGCTTTTGCAGGATGTCACGCTGGCTGCGCAGCGAAGCGGAGACTTCGGCCACGAGCGCTTTCAGTTGGCGGATTTCAGAAAAAACGGTATGGGTATTGTCAGGTTGTGCCATAGAAATTGGTATCTCGTCAAGGCGTAACATCCCATTATACACCCTAACAGCGCGTGCGTGCAGGCCGTTAGAGCCAAATAGTAATAAATTCCCAACGCAGGAAGCAGGAAAGGGGCGAAAGACGCTGCGTGTCTGGCAACACCCCCGCTCCACGCACACAGAGCGGGGTAGAAAAGCAGACTAGGGATCAGGGTCGCTGTGCCTGAAAAACGGGTTAGAGAGCGCTGTTTAGTGGCCGTAGACCAGTTCGCCGGCCAGGAGTTGCCGCAGGCGGAACATATCGGTACGCGAGGTCATATCGAGACTCATAGGCGACACAGAGACCACGCGGTCGTGCAGCAGGGCATAAACGTCGGAATCAGGTTCGGCGTTGCTGGGGTCTGTATCAAACTTATAACCTAGACGCCCGCGCTCAGAAAGAGCGACACGTTCGGGGCGCGTGGGCCAGTAAACGCGGCGGCGCGAGATGCGGGTGATGCGCCAGGGGGTGCTGGTGGTGGCGCCCCACGGGATTTCGGCTTTGAGGATGTCTACATCGTCGGGGCGGCGGCTGTCGATCAGCCATTTGCCGAAGAGCAGCGCGAAATAGGCGGCAGCGCTGAAATCGACTTCTGACGAGTGTGTCAGATGCAAATCGTGCGGCGTCTGCTGCGAAACGGCCAGCGAAGGAATGCCCAGACTGGCACCTTCGATAGCGGCGCCGACGGTGCCGGAGATGGTGACGCCGTTGCCAGTGTTGTCGCCGTAGTTGATGCCCGAAACGACCAGCGCGGGCAAGCGCGGCGCGAGTTCCAGCACGCCGTGTTGTACGGCCTGCGCCGGCGTGCCATCGACGGCATAAACCGTCATCGCGCCGCCGTTGATGTGCATTTCGCGCGAATAAATGCGGCCTTCGCTGCTGATCGGCAGGCTGCGTCCCATGCCAGACTGCTGTTCACGTGGAGCGACGATCAGGATTTCGGCAAAGGGGGCGAAGGCCTCGGCGGCGGCCCATAAACCGGGCGAGTCGATGCCGTCGTCGTTAGTGAACAGGACGAGGGGTTTTTCATTTAACATAAGAACGAACGCTTTCTAGTACAACACTGTGTATTTCTCATGTTAAATCAACATAATGAAAAGTAAAGAACCAGGTATTAAATTTACTCTAAATTTCGGCGCTGTTCGCATTAAATTTCACGAGAATTTGGGATGGCGGCGCTTTCGTGGTGTGTACAGGTGGACTATGATATAACATAAAATATCAGTGCATAAGACACGAGGGGAATTGCGATGGACGAGGCGCAAAACCTGTTTCGTGAGGGCGTGCTGACGCTGCGCAACGAGAAGAACGCGGCGAAAGCACAGCAGTTGTTGATGCATTCGCTGAAGCTCAACCCCCAGAATGAGATGGCGTGGTTGTGGCTGGCGCGCGCGCTGAACGAGCCGCGTCAACAGCTTGACTGCATCGAGCGGGCGCTGCGCATTAACCCGGAAAACGAGCAGGCGCTGGCGCTGCGTCAAGAGATTCTCGCCAGCGCGAAAAACAGCACGACGACCAGGCCTGCGGCTCCCGCCCCCACAGGCACAACGCCTGTCCCCGCCTTTTTACCTGTCAAAAAACTGACGACCACCGGCAGCAGCAAAACGGCCAAGCCGCCAGAGCAGCAGGCGCAAGAAATGCCGCAGGTGCGCTCGCCGAGCGCGCAGAATGTGTCTGCCGCGCCGCCGCCGGAAAAAGTGCGCCAGACGCAAGGCATTGTCCCGCTGCGCGCGACCCAAACGCAAAACACCGCAGTGGTCAGCAGTTCACAAACACAAGCCCAACCCCCCGCCGCCAACCCTTCAAAGCGGGAGACGCAAAATATCGCGCCGCTGGCCGCCGTGCCGCTGGCAGAACTGCCGGAAATTGAAAGCGCGCGCGCCGCCCGCCCCCGCCAACTCAGCATCAGCGATAAACGGCGCATCGAGGCGCTGCTGGACAAAGCCAACGTTTATGTCGAAGCAAACGAGTTGGAAGCGGCGGTTGAGCAGTGGGTGAAAGTGCTGCAAATTCAGGTTGATCACGAAGAGGCGATGCGCAGCGCGGTGCGCGTGCTGAGCAAACTAAAATACATGGAGGACGCCAAAGAACTGGTGTGGCGCGCGCTGAATGGCGGCACGGAGCATCCTTCGATCTACCTGACCGCGATCGAAATCGCCGAGCGCGAAGGCGATCGGGTGACGGCGGACGATCTGCGCGATCGTGTGGTACAGCTTTCGCAGGCCAATGAGAGTGTGGTGATACACATCGCCGATTATTTCATCCGCACCAAAGCCTATGCGCGCGCGCTGGATGTGCTGCAAAAGAGCCTGCCGAGCCACCCAGACAGCCAGAAAATCCTGGTGCGCATCGGCAATGTGTACGACGAAATGGGCAACGAGGCGGAATCGGCGCACTATTATGACCGCGCGGCGCAGTTGGGGACGGGCACGAAAGAAGGCCAGCTGGCGGACAAAAAGATGAGCCAGTATGTGCCGATGCTGAGCGATAAGGAACGCGGCAGCCTGTTGATGGCCTGGCGCGAGGCGTTGGGTTTTGGCACGGCGGCACTGCTGCTGGCGTTTCAGGATGCGGGGCTGAATTTTTTGAATCTGGGCGGCGCGCGCTGGATGGGGGTCGGGCTGGCGATCGTGGGCGGCTATCTGCTGATTACGGCCACATCGTCGCCGCAGCAGCGCGGATTGGGGCGGCTGATGGGCGGGCGCGTGCCGGAAGAAGGCTTCGACGGCGAAGAACACGGCGGCGTGATTCAGCAGGAAACAGCGCTGCCGATGATCCCGGCGGCCGCGCGCGTGATTTTAGGGCTGGTGGGCGCGGGGCTGCTGGTGGGGGCGCTGGCGCTGGTGTTCAGTACGGCGCTGCGCCTGCTGAGCAGCCCGGCAGAGTCGCAGGTGCCGGATTTTTGCGATGCCGTTTATTTCTTCAACGATGAACTGAACCGCATGATTGGGTGCTGACTTATGGGCATGCTATTTTTTCTGGGGTTTGAACTGCTGCGTGACATGCTGTTCAGCGCGGCGCTGTTCCCGCTGCCGGTCAACGATTACGGCATGGTGCGTTATCGTTCGATTCCCTGGATGACAATTTTGCTGATTTTTATCAATTGCAGCGTGTTTGCCTTCTGGCAGTCGCCCAAAGTGTATGCGCTGGAACGCATGATTGTGGCGCTCGACCCGGACGACATGAATATCAGTGATGATCTGTACCGTGCTACCCGCGACTATTATGATGGCGTGGTGGATGTGTGGACGTTTGGTTATCGGGCGCAAACGGTGCAAATGGGGCTGGGTGTCGGCGCGTTTGTGGCGTTTACGTCAATGTTTATGCACGGCAGTTTCAGCCATTTGATCGGCAATATGCTGTATCTGTGGGCATTTGGCCGCCGCTTAGAGGACGCCTGCGGGCCGTGGCGTTTTCTGCTGTTTTATTTGTGCTGCGGCATGATCGCCGGCATCGGCAGCGCGATCATCAAAACACGCGGGCTGGATTTGCCGAGCGTGGGGGCCAGCGGGGCGATCGCCGGCGTACTGGGGGGCTATCTGCTGCTGTTCCCCGGCGCCAGCATTGCCTGTTTGTGGGGCATCGGTCTGATTTTGCGCACGCTGTATTGGGGTATGGCGCAGATTTTCGGCTTCGACGAAGTGAAATGGACGTGGACGGTGCGGATGCGGGCGTTTTTCCTGCTGGCGGCCTTCGCGGCGATGAACATTGTGCCTTCTCTGGAAATTATCCAGGAGGGCAGCAATATTGTGGGCATCGATTATCTGGCGCATTTGTCGGGCTTTTTGGGCGCGCTGATTATCTTTCTGTTCGTGCGCAAAGACCTGCTGGCGCGCTACTTCTCCGGGCGGCGGCTGTGAAAAACCGCGCTATACACAACGCATGACGCGCGGTAAACTAGTATTTCACAAGGGCAAATGATAGATAACAAGGGGCACACACCCTTTGTTTGGTATAGGCCACGCAGATAGCAGATACTATCATTTTCGATCACTGCGTACAAAGAACACCTGCTGCAAGGTAAACAAAAGCCACACTATGACCCGGATTCCCGCTGCCAACAATTTGACCATCGAAATCGACGTGACGCACTGGCGTTTGCTGGCCGCGCCGGACAACCCGATCGACGATGACAACGCCGCCGAAACGCTGCGCAGCGGGGCGAGCGCTGTCATGCTTCAGGCGGCGATGGGCGACACGCTGCGCTACGAAGCGCAGTTCGGGCAGCAGCATCAACTGCCGGCGAGCGGCAGTATCACGCCGGAACAGATTCAGCGGGTGGTGCTGGGCTGGTCGAACAGCGACAGCCTGTGGCATCTGGGGATTATGCTGACGCCGGAGCTGGCCGCTCCGCGCGGCAGCCGTTGGTGTGAGATCGCGCGCTGGAACGAGGCCGAAGCCGGTTTACCGGGCGGCGCGGCGGCGCAGGCCGGCATGGCGCTGGCCTATATGCTGGGACGTTCGTTTAATCTCGTTCCGCCGCGCACCCCTGCTGCCCCTCTGAATGGCAGCGCCCCACAGACGACGACCCAGGTGGCATTTGGCGCGGGAGCAACCCGGCGCGCACCGCAGGTCAGCCCCGTGACGCGCCCAACACCCGCTTACCTGAGCGAACCGCCCACCGAAACGCCGACGCTCGAAGCCGTAGCGCCTGTGCCGCCCGCGCCGGAACGCACGCTGCCGATTCCGCAGCTTCCGTTCAAAACCGGCATGTGGCTGTTGGAACGCGACCCGGACGGCGTGCTGCGCTACCGCCGTTCGCCGGCCTGGATGTGGCAGCGCTTGTGGCGCGCGGTCTGGTATGCTTTCTGGGTGGCGATCTATATTCTGCTGTCATATGCCACACTGAACAGCACGCTGGCGCTGCCCAATGCCGGCACGATGCTGCCCAGCCCGGAGATTCTGCCTTATCTGGGCATCGGCTCGGCGGCGCTGCTGCTGGGACTGGTGCTGTATATTCTCATCGACATGATTCTTTCACCCGGTCTGGTGGTGATCGACCCTTACACGCGCACGATTCGGATGCAGCGGCGCGACCAAACGGTGTGGAGCAAAAGCGCCAACGATCTGCAAGCCGTATATGTGTCGCACGTCGTCAATCTGAAAGAGCGCAAGAAACGCGGCGGTATCGAGCATCAGCTCGAAATCCAGCACGGCGAATTGAATCTGCACAGCGGTGAGAAGAAATTCCAGCGCTTTTTGCGGGTGGAAGAAACCGAAGAGATGCAGGTCGATGCCTATGTGGCGACTATCGCCGCGCATAACAGCGTGTGGCCACTGCTGCCGGAGAATGTTGTGACGCCGATGCAGGGCGCAGCGCTGACCATCGCGCAGACGCTGGGGCTGCCCTGCTACTACGATCAGCGCACAAAGTAGCTGTGAAGTAGACAGTTTTCGGTTGTCAGTTTTAAGTGCAACATAAGAACGACTCGATTTGCGTTTATCTATGGCGGGCGTTGACGGGAAAGCAGGGTTATGCCAGAAGATTTAGTGCTGCGTTTTGTGCATATCAGCGATACGCATCTGAGCCACGACCCGAACTATACTTACGACCCTAAAACCTACCCGCTGGCGCTGCCCGGCGCGCGCGCGCTGGTTGAACAGGTCAACGCGCTGCCGTTCACGCCGGATTTTGTGCTGCATACGGGCGACGTAGCTTATGACCCCGATTCGGCAGCGTATGCGGCGGCGCGCGCGGTGCTGGGGCAGATCAAGTATCCGGTGCATTATCTGGTGGGCAACCACGACGATGGCGATGCGCTGCAACGTACCCTGGTGGGGCACGAACCGCGCACGCCGTTTTGCTACGAATTCGCGGCGCGCGGCGCGCAAATTATTTGCCTGGATACGCAAAGCGCAGTGGCCCAAAAAGGCATTACGCCGCCCGCTGGATGGATCGACGATGCGCAGTTAGTCTGGCTGGAAAGCCTGCTGCTGGCGCGCGACGAACGCCCGCTGGTAGTGGCGCTGCATCATAATCCGCTGAAAGTGGGTATCCCCTGGTTTGATGAGTATATGGGGCTGCAAAATGGCGACGCGCTGCACAGCGTTTTGCTCAAGGCGCGCCCACGGCTGCGCGGCGTGTTCTTCGGCCATATTCACCAGAACATCGACATCTACCGCGACGGCATCCTCTACAGCAGCGCGCTCAGCAGTTGGTATCAACTGCACTGCTGGCCAGGACAGACTTCCACCGTAGTGGACAGCGGCGCTGAACCGGGATTCAGCGTGGTGACGGTCACGCGCGAGCAAACGCTGATACGCCGCCACCGTTTTTCACTGTAGATCATGAAGCGGATTGTATGGCGCTGTCTGCTGGCATGGCTGGGGCTGGCCGTGCTGCTGCTGGCCGCCTGCGCGCTGCGCCTGTACCGGCTCGATGCCGTGGATTTATCGGGCGACGAGGCTTTTGCCGCCGTGTACTGGACGCTGCCGCCGTTTTCGGCGGAGTGGCTGAACGTGGTGCGCACGGAGCCGGGGCCGGGCGTGATGGCGCTGTATTGGGGCTGGACGCGGCTGGCCGGAGACAGCGCGTTTGCGCTGCGGATGTTGCCGCTGCTGGCGAATGTGCTGGGGCTGGCGCTGATCGTGACGCTGGCGCGGCGGCTAAGCCGGGATTGGCGGACGGCGGCTCTGGCGGGTTTTTTGTGGGCGCTGCATCCCTTTTTGCTGTGGCACGCGCAGGACGCGCGGCAGTACAGTCTGGTTGCGTTCCTGAGCGCGCTGAACTTTTATCTGCTGCTGCGCGCCTATCATCGCCCGACACGGCAGGCCTGGCTGATTTACGGCGCGGCGCAGACGCTCACGTTGTACATTTACTATCTGGACGCGCTGTGGCTGGCGGCGCAGGCAGCATATCTTTTCCTGACGCCTTCTGCCAGCGGCGAAAGCCGGCGCGCGCGCAAAAATGCGCTGCTGACGTGGGCACTGCTGGGGGTGGCGCTGCTGCCGCTGGCCGCGCAGACGTTCACGGTGCTTTTTGTCAGCGGCTACCGGGCAACAGCCAGAAGCGCGGATTTCGGCGGGCTGCTGACGCAGATTTTGCCGGCGCTGTTCATCGGCGCGCGCGAATGGCCGCTGTGGGCGGGCGCGGGGCTGGCGTTGGCGCTGGCTGGGCTGCTGTGGTGGACGCTGCGCAGCACACCCGAAAACGGGCGGCTGCTGCTGATCTGGTTAGGCGCGCCACTGCTGCTGTTTTTTGTGCTGAGCACGCAGGCCAGTTTGTTCCGCGCGCGCTATCTGATCGGGTTAGTGCCGCCGCTGCTGCTGCTGCTGGCGTTGACGGCGCAGGCACAGCGCCGCTGGCTGGCCGCTGCGCTGGTGACCACTTTTACCCTCGCGGCGGGCGCTGGCCTCTATGCTTATTTTTTCGTGGATGCGCCCAAAGGCGCCGATTGGCGCGGGCTGACGGCTTATTTGCAGGCGCGCGCGGGGGCGCATGATACGGTGATCTTCGCCTATTCCGACCCGGCCATCAACTACTACTACCACGGCAGTGTGACCTTTATTCCGGCGGGAACGCCCGATATTCCGGCGCTGATGGATGATTTGCTGGCGGCCTATGACAGCATTTTTCTGCTGGCGGGGGAAACGACAGGCGCGGCGCAAGCCTATTTGCAGGCCAACGCGCAGACGATTCCAGGCATCACACGGCACGGCGTGACGCAGTACCGCGCGTGGCAGGTGCGCCCGCGCGAAATTCAGGTGCCGCTGGAAGTGGATTTTGGCGGGGTGGCGCGGCTGCGCGGGTACACGCTGCAAGCCGGAGTGGGCGGCGGCGCCACACTGCTGCTGTACTGGGAGGCGCTGGCGCAGACCGCCGACGAGCACAGTGTGCTGCTGCACTTGCAGCCAGCGGCGGATGAGCTTGTGGTGCGCGATCATGGGGTGGCGAATGCGCAGATTTCGACGCGCGCCTGGCAGACGGGCGTGGTGTATCGCGACGCTATCGCGCTGGATGTGCCAGCGGGGGACTATGCGCTGTATGTCGGGATGTATGGGGGGGAGGCAGGCACGCTTTTAGGGCCGGGACGTTTGCCACTGGGGGATTTCGTGCTCAACAGCGGCCAAGAGGACGGTTAATGTGGGGGTTATTGTGCATTTTCTCACAGCAAACTCATATTTCTTTTGGCGATCTGTTGTTTTCAACAATAACAAATGATGGTAGTATAACCGCCGTACCTTTTCCAAGAGACCGTTAGCGAAAGTGCTTTCCGCAGGGCGAGGCAGAGCTTCGTCGCGACAGTGCTCACTTTGCAGGCGGCCTCTGCATAACTTTGTGAACAGCGACTTTTTGAGGAGGGAATACATGCGTTCTAGATTAGCGTTTTTTGTCGTGGTGATGGTGCTGCTGGTGCTGGCGGCTTGCCAACCGCAGGCCACACCCACGCCGCGTCCGACGGCAGTGCCTACCGAAACTCCGGTAGCGACTGAGGCGGCAACGGAAGCAGCGACCGAAGCGGCGACTGAGGCGGCAACGGAAGCAGCGACCGAAGCGGCGACTGAGGCGGCGACTGAGGCGGCAACGGAAGCAGCGACCGAAGCAGCGACCGAAGCGCCGACGGGCGGCGGGCTGGGGAACGTGGACTCGGTGTGTCTGGTGACGGACGTGGGTCGCATCAACGACGGCACGTTCAACCAGTTCGCGTATGAAGGCATGACGCGCGCGGCGGAAGAATTCGGGCTGCAATCG
>JACAER010000024.1 GCA_013388745.1 Chloroflexota bacterium | reverse complement strand
GGGGGCGCAGCCCTTAAATGCCTGCCCTTGTGACGCTCAGTTCTTTATTAATCTGCATCAGGCGTGGGGAGCATCACAACGACGCGCCTTACATGCGGGCGAAGCGCATGAACTGCTGAATCTCCTCGACCTTGAGCTCGCGCGCCGGCGTGATGACCAGATAGCTGTCGAGCCACAGCGTATCGGCATCCAGTTCAGCATCCTGCGCGACGGCCAGCGCGGCAGTGCGCTGCTTGAGATCGCGAATAATGAACTGCGCGGGGTTTTCGCCGGGCACATCGGCCACGAGACAGATATAGTCCTCGTGGACATCCAGCGATTTGATGTCCCAATAGAGCGCCTTAAGCTGGCGCGGCAGCGCGTCGATAATGGCGCGGCGCACGGCCTCGTTGAGCACGGTTTCGGGGTCGCGCACCAGCCAGAGATAGGTATAGGCCGTCAGTGTGCCGCTGTAGGCAGGCAGCGCTTCGACGGCGGCTTCCGGCGGCATTTCGGCCAGCGCTAAGGGCGTCGTATCCGGTTCGGCTTCTGCCTCTGCTTCGGGGGCGGCTAGCAGCGCCTCGTACATACGATTACCCTGGCGACGGATCGCGGTGAGCGGCAGATCGCCGGCGAAAATCATCGTGAGCGTGAATCCGCCATCGGTCTGGCGCGAATAGAGCATGTAATCGCGGCCATTGAGCGTAGCGAAACGCACACGCGCCTCGTTGGGGCGCGCTTTCCAATCATTGGCGACAGTGGCGCCCAGCGTTTCGACTTCCTCGCGCGGGAGCGGACCCACACAGGCCACCAGCTTATGATGGAAGGCCAGCAAAATGGCTTCCGCCGTCGATTCGAGGGCGGCTTTGGTCAATTTGAGCGCCAGGCGCGCGGCTTCCGGGTCGGGAGCTTCTTCCGGCTCTGGCGGCGCTTCGGGCAGCGCGACATCATCGGGCAGCAGGTCGAAGGCCGCGAGTTTTTCGAAGTCGGCGGCCAGTTCGCGGATTTCTTCGGGCGTCAGCGGGCGTGTGTAACTGAGCGCTTCCGGCTCTTCGAGCAGCGGCATTTCGCCGCTCTTTTTCTTTTGCTCCGGCAGCGTGGGCGGCGGCATCACCGGGCGCGGCGGCGATATAGATTCGATAAAGTGAGGTTCGGGTTCGCCGGGCGCAGCAGCGGCGGGCGGCAGCGGTTCAGAGGATTCTAATTCCGCCAGAAAATCCGGCTCGGCGATAGGAATTTGCGCCTGCGTCAACTGTTTTTCGATCGTCGACAGCGCCAGATTCAAGGGCGTGGTTTCGTCCAGCGCGGTTTCCAGAATAAACTGCGCCGGGATCACTTCGGTGGTGTCGATTTTGGCGATGTCTTCGGGGGCGGCGGGCAGTTCTTCGGTGGGCAAATCGGGCAGCGGTGGGACAGGCGGCGCGGCCGGCCGGCGCTTGTCGCCGGGCTTGTCGATGCGCGCGCTGCTGAGAATCGAAATGACTTCGCGATAATTTTGCTCGCTGACGTTGACACGCAGATCGTGGACGGTGGCGCTGTCCTCGAAGGTAGGCATCGGCGGCTCTTCGGCGGCCAGCTTTTTGAAGAGCGCGCTGCCGCGTTCTTCGGCCAGCGCTTCGGGCGGGAGCACGATTTGCTGCGGCGGTTGTTCGGCTGGCGCAGACTCGGCGGACGGCGGCACAACCGGCAAACCGCCGGGCAAGGTCTTGGGCGGCGCGGGGGGCGCAGCAGCGCGTGTCAGGCTGAGGCGCTGCGTATCGTCGGCTTCGCCCATCATGCTGAAGCGCGCCGATTCCAGCACCGGAATCAACTGGCGCGCACTCCACGGCGTGCTGACGCTGGCCTGCACATCGAGCTGGCGCAGCGCATCGGCATCCTGCGCCGGGCTGACGACAAGCGCCAGATCGCGCTGCACCGTGCGCAGCAGGCGCACAACATCGCCGCCGCCCGGAGGCAGCGTCAGATCAAGCAGCGCCACGTCCTGCGGATAATAACGCAGATAATCGACAGCGGTATCGACGGCGGTAAAGGCATGGACTTCGTAAGCGCCGGCACGTTCCAACGCCTGCTTCAGGGCTACCGCTACGTCTAATCGCGGATGAATAATCAGCACACGCATCACGACTGCGCTCAATCCTCAAAAGTTAGCATTGTCTTTAATTAAGGCTCAGAAATTGTTTCTGCGCAAGCGCCGGCAGAACCAGCGAGCAGCGTTTCTGCGCAAGACAAGGCTATTTTAACGAAAGCCAGCGCAATGCGCACGTAACAAAAGGAAAATTGGGGGCGAAAACCCGTCCCCTCCCCCACTTTACGTCGTTCGAGCGGGGGAGGCGAAGACGGCGCAGGGGCGCTTAGGCCAGGCCGATGAGCCACGAGGGCTTTTTGGGGAAGAGAATCGGCAGCAGCACCGCCGCTTTTTCGTTCCCCCAGATTTCGGGCAGCACGGCGCGAATCTCGTCGGGCGTGTGATAGCCGAAAACGACGTTGAGGAACAGATGCCAGGGGAAGGAGATATCGGCGTCGCGTTCATCCAGCGCGCCCGCTGTCACAGCGCGCAGGCCGCCGCGTTCAAACGTCAGCGTCAGGCCGGTTTTATTGTAAAAGCCGATTTTGAGCGCTCCCGTATAACGCTGCGCGCCAGAGCCTTCCAGACGGCGTTCGAGCACGGGCTGAATGTCGCGCATGAAGCGCACGAGATCAACCACGCGCAGATACCAGGCATATTCACGGCGGCGCACCAGACCGGCCAGTGTGCGGTCAATCAAGGTGCTCACCGTTTCGTGCAGCCCGCTGGCGAAATCGATGATGGCGGCGTCTTTGTTAAAGCGCGCTTTGCCCCACTGCTTGATGTCATAAACAACATAGGGGAAGGTTTCGAGATACGAGGCTGCTTCGCCAACGACATAGGCAAAGCAGGTAAGCGCATCATCGAAGCTGTGGGGGCGCAGCGCGATATAACCAACGCCCTGCCCCTCGCTGTTGAGGATCACACGATACTGAAGCTGCCACGGGTTGCCGTCGCTGCGTCCGCCGAGTTCATAGCGCCAAACTTCGGGCGTGTAGACAGCGCTCAACAGGCGCGTGCGCGCGTAATAGTCTGACCAGCGCGCCACATCAGGCAAATCCTCCATAGTGGCGGGGCGCAGCGTATAGCGCTCGTCCGGCGGCTTGCCGATGCCGGGCGCATTGAGCGTGGCGTGTTGGCCGAGATGCACGGCCATCGTATAACCGAACTGCCGGTAATAATGGGCAATACCGGTGATGGCGCAGACATTATGCCCCAACGCGGCGCTGCGCTCGTGAACAGCCTCAAACAGCGCGCGCACCAGCCCGCGCCGCCGGTATTCGCGATGCGTCGCCACGATCTCTGGGCGGCCTACGGGCAGTTCAACCTCTTCATAGCGCCACACCTGGGGAATCAACAGCGTGGCCGAAACGATCATGTCGTCTTTCGCCGGATCGACCACCACGAAAATATCATCCAGCGCCACCGTGGGATGACCGCTCATCAGGTCGCGCGTCCACGGGAAAAGCGCCTGTTCGGTTTCGGGCGTGCCGGTTTCCACGAACACATCATAGTAGAACTGCGGCAAACGGTCACGATCGCTGGCACAGCCTTCGCTGAGCGAGCGCAGGATCAGACCGTCCGCAAGCTGTTTCTGCATTTTTAAAATCCTTTGTGAACCACTATGAGCCTAATTATAGTGCACACCAGTAGGGAAAGGAAGGGCGGGGATGCGGCGTGCCTACCACTTGAAGTACAATCGCCACTATGTTCAAGTTTATCCGGCGCAATATCTTGATACTCCCGCTGGCGCTGCTGCTGGCGGCGCTGGTGGCGGGGCTGGCGTATATCGCGGGCACGCTGGGCACGCTGGGGAGCGGCATGCAAATCCACAGCGTCGCCATTACGCTGACACCGCCGCGCTTCGGCACACCGGTGGCGCTGCTGGCGCAGATCGACCCGGCGGTGATTCAGGTAATCGACAATTCCGGCAGCGCGGCCAACCCGCTGGACAACAGCGTGCAGCCCATTGGCGCGTATCTGCCCCAGACCGGCAGCACACAGTTTCAACTGCCGCTGGCGACGCCGCTGCCGACCCTGCTGCCCTACCCCACTTCCCCGCCGCTGCCTGTGACGCCGCTGGGGCCGTTCGTGCCGACGGTGGATGCGGCGCTGCAAGAAGGCATTCTGGCTTATGGCGGCGTGGACTGCGCGCCATCGGGGCTGCCGGTGTCGGGCGTGCTGACACAGCGCTTTCATGCGTATCACAGCGGCATTGACATCGGCGTCCCGATTGGTACGCCCATTCAGGCGACACACAGCGGCACCGTGACCTTCGCCGGCTGGAGCGACGTCGGCTATGGCTATCTGGTGATTATCCAGAACGGCAGCTTCATCACCTATTACGCGCACCAGACGAGTTATAACGTCTACGAAGGGCAAACGGTGGGACGCGGCAGCCTGGTCGGCTGGAGCGGCAGCACCGGACGCAGCACAGGCCCACATGTGCATTACGAAACGCGCGTCGACGACATTCCCGTAGACCCGCTGACCTTCGAGGCGCGCGGCTATTTCTCGTGCTGAGCGGCCAGCGTAAACATGATGCCGTTGGCCGCCGGGTCTTGCAGCATCAGGCCGCTGGCGCTTTCGACGGCAGGCAGCCCGGCGGCAGCGGCAATGTCGTGCATAATTGCCCGCCGCTTCTTCGTCACTGTGCTTTTCCTGACCTTAGTAATGCGCGTTACTGAAATTGGTCTAGGCCATTCTGCGCGTTTTGTCAACTGATTCGTAATGAGCGCAGTTGGTTCTATGCCGCCGGGCGGGCGAATGGGGTAAAATCGCGCGCTGGAACACAGGATGGAGAGAACAAAATTATGGCTCGTATCAAAATCGCTTATATCGGCGGCGGCAGCACACGCGCGCCCGGCACAGTGGCGTCGTTCGTGTATCAGGGCGAAAATTTTCAGGGGTCAGAGATTGTTTTGATCGACCTGGACATGGAGCGCTTACAGCTCATCAAAACGATGGCCGACAAAATGATCCGCCAACGCGGGCTGGATATAACGATCAGCATCACCACCGATCGGCGCGCTGGCCTGCGCGACTGCAATGCTGTGCTCACCAGTTATCGTCCCGGCGGCTTCGAGGCGCGCTATCTGGACGAAAGCATCCCGCTGAAGCACAACGTTATCGGCCAGGAAACGCAGGGGCCGGGCGGCTTTTTTATGGCGCTGCGGGCGATTCATGTCATGCAGGGCATTCTGGAAGACATGGAAATGGCGTGCCCGCAGGCGCGCCTGTTCAATTACACCAACCCGATCAACATTGTCTCGCAGGCCGTGAGCAAACACAGCCGTTTCCCGATCATTTCGTTCTGCGAAGGGCCGCTGTATTTCCCGGCGATGGTTGTGGAAGACGCGGGGCTGGACACGCGCAAATTGGATACGGTGATGATCGGCCTGAATCACGCCTGCTGGACGGTGCGCCACATGTACGAAGGCCAGGACGTGATGCCGCTGCTGCGCGCCGCCTATGAACAGCACGCGCGCGCTGGCACGCTCGACGCCGGAAGGCTGCGTTTGCTCAAGCTGACGGTCGAGATGGAAAGCATCCCCGCCGATTATTTCCAGTACTACTATTTCCGCGACGAGATTCTGGCGGAACTGAAGGCCAAACCGACGACACGCGCGCAGGACATCATGGCGCTGGCGCCCGGTTACTGGCAGCACTACCGCGAGCAGGCGGCGGCGGAAGACCCGGCGCTGGATCCGGCGCGTTCGCGCGGCGGCATCCACGAACTGGAGCTGGCGATTGACGCGATGGACGCGATTTACAATGACCGCAAAGAGATTTTGCCGGTGAACGTGCCCAACAACGGCGCGCTGCCCGACTTTCCCGACGATCTGGTGGTCGAGGCGCGCGGGTATCTGGACAAACACGGTGTCGTGCTACTGGCGGACGGGCGGCTGCCGGCGCCAGTGGTCGGGCTGGTTAAGCAGTTGGGCGAGTATCAAGCGCTGGCAGCAGAGGCGGCCTGGTGTGGCCGGCGGATTGACGGGATTCGCGCGCTGGCGAGCAACCCGCTGGTGCTGTCGCTTTCCAAAGCCGAAGCGCTGTACGACGAGATGGCGGCGGCGCACAAAGCCTATTTGCCGGAGCGCCTCTTGAGCTAAACGCGCATGGCAGCAGGGGCGAGTCACGACTCAGCTCTGCGAAACCATGCCTTTTTCTGAGGTATTTTGAGGTAAACGAGCGATGGCTTGTATTCTGGGTGTGGATGGCGGCAACACCAAGACGATCGCCTGCATTGCGACTCTGGACGGACACATTATCGGCAGCGGGCGCAGCGGCACCAGCGATATTTACGCCTGCCAGTCGGTTGATGCGGGCGCGGACGAAATTGTGCTGGCCGTAGAAGCGGCGTTGGCGCAAGCAGGGCAGACGCGCGCCGAGATTGTGTCGGGCTGCTTCAGTCTGGCGGGGGCCGATTGGCCGGAGGATTACGCGGATCTGCAAAATGCGCTGCGCGCGCGCGCGCTGGGGCAGACGATCACGGTTTACAACGACGCTATTGGCGCGCTGCGGGCGGGGTCGCCGGATGGCACTGGTGTGGTGATCGCCTGCGGCACGGGCGGCGCGATCGGCGCGCGCAGCGCCGCCGGGAAATTCTGGCACACGAGTTTCTGGCAGGATGCGATGTGCGGCAGCGAACTGGGACAGGAAACACTGCGCGCGGTCAGGCATTCGGAACTGGGTATCGAGCCGCCGACGACGCTGACGGCGCGCGTGCTGGAATTTTTCGGCGTGCCCAATGTCGAAGCCGTGGTGCGCCTGTTCTGGCTGCGCCCGCTCAACCCGCCGAGTCATCTGGAAGTGAGCAAACTGGCGCCGCTGCTGCTGACAGAAGCCGAGAACGGCGATGCGGTGGCGCAGCGTATTGTGCGCGATCATGGGCGGCGGCTGGCGGAATATGCGCTGGTGGCGGCGCGCAAAGTCGGCATCGAGCATACGCCATTTGTGGTGGTGCTCAATGGCGGCGTGTTCCGCCATCCGGGGCGGCTGCTCAAGGATGCCGTGATCGCCTACATGCGCGCATCTTCGCCCGGCATCCACGCGGAAATGAGCCGTTTCGAGCCGGTAATCGGCGCGCTGCTGCTGGCCTTCGAGGCGGGCGGAATCGCGGTGACATCTGCGGTGCAGCAGGCGATCGAGTCCAGCCTGCCGGCGGCGGATTTGTTCAGCACGTGATCGACA
Source organism: Chloroflexota bacterium (assembly GCA_013388745.1). Lineage (GTDB taxonomy): Bacteria > Chloroflexota > Anaerolineae > Aggregatilineales > Phototrophicaceae > JACAER01. The sequence goes on along the minus strand of JACAER010000024.1, from coordinate 71,656 downwards.
CAGGCGGGGGATGCGGTTGCTCACCTCACCCCCTGCCCCCTCTCCGCTGTTCAGGGATGTCAGCACTTCGACCAAGAACTCATCTGGAGAAGGTATGATGACCGTTGAGCACTTGGCCGCGCAGGCAAAAGCGTATTTGCAAAAGCTGTGCGTTGATATTCCTGAACGCACGGTGGGCAGCGCGGGCAATCACGCGGCAGTAGATTTTTTCGCCGAGCGCATGGCGGCGTTTGGCTTCGGTGTGACGACACCGGGCTTTGACTGTATGGATTGGCGGCAGCAAGGGGCGACTCTGCGCAGCAGCGAGGGCGCGGCGTTCGCCGTGTTCCCCAGTCCGTATGCGCGCGGGTGCAGCGTGAGCGCGCCGCTGGTGGCTGTTTCGTCGGTGGCGGAACTGGAAGCGGCCACATTGGGCGATGCGCTGCTTTTGCTGCACGGTGAGATCGCCGCCGAACCGCTGATGCCCAAAAATTTCCCTTTCTACAACCCCGACGAACATCAGCGCATCATCCGCCTGTTGGAAAGCAAGCCGCCGCGCGCGATTATCACGGCCTCGGCGCGCAACAGCGCGATGGGCGGCGCGCTGTATCCTCTACCGCTGTTGGAAGACGGCGATTTTGATATTCCGTCGGTCTATACCACGGCGGAAGAAGGTCAACGGCTGGCGGCCTTTGCCGGGCAAACGCTGGCATTGGCAAGCCAGGCCGAACGTATCGCCGCGACAGGCTGCAATGTCGTCGCACGCAAAGGAGCAGCGGATACGCAGCGCGTCGTGTTTTTCGCGCATATCGACGCCAAGCAGGGGACGCCGGGCGCGATCGACAACGCCAGCGGCTGCGTGATTCTACTGCTGCTGGCCGAACTGCTGAAGGATTATTCTGGCGCGCCGGGGGTAGAAATCGTGGCGCTGAACGGCGAGGACTACTACTGCGCGCCCGGCGAACAACTGTGGCTGGCGCAGAACAGCGGCAAGTTTGAAACCATCACACTCGGCGTGAATATCGACGGCGTGGGCTATGTCAACGGCGGCGTGGCGTATTCGCTGTACCAGTGTCCAGCAGATATGGCAGAAACACTGCGCGGCGTGTTCGCCGATTATCCGCTGTTGAGCGAGGGCGAGGCGTGGTATCAGGGCGACCATATGCTGTTTTTGATGCAGCAGCGTCCGGCGCTGGCCTTTACCTCAGAAAATCTGCTGGAACTGATGACCGAAATCGTGCATACGACGAAGGATGTGCCGGCGGTCATCGACACCCACAAACTGGCGCAAACGGCGCTGGCGCTGCGGGTGGGGTTCGAGCGGCTAGCGGTGAGCGGTTAGCGATTGGCGTTCTGCCCATGCAGAGCGCTGTATTTTCCGCCAGCGTTCATGCTCAAAAAACGGTATTTTGCCCTTGCTCAGCGCTGAGCGCCGTTTTCTGTGAAGCGCACGTCGAAGGTTTCGGCGCGGGCGGTGTGCGCCAGCAGCAGATTGTCGTATTCCGGCATAAAACGCGCGGGGAGCGAAGGCTGCCAGATAGCGCGCGGCAGGGTTTTTAGACAGGGCGCGGCAGCGCGGTACAATCATCGCGTTTTTGTTAAGGAGTTATCCATTAAAAGCTATTTTCAAGGGAGCATCATGAAACAAATCATACCTGATCTTTATTACATCACCGGCCTGCCCGTCGGGCGCGTATACTGCATCAAAGATGCCGATGGGCTGACGCTGATTGACAGCAGTATTTCCGGCATGACCGGGCGCATCCAGAGCCAGATCGAAAGCGCGGGCTTTAGCATCACCGATGTCAAGCGCCTGCTGGTCACGCACGCGCACCCCGATCATATCGGCTCGCTGTTCGAGCTTCAGCGGCGCAGCGGCGCGCAGGTCATCACCTCTGAGCAGGATCGCGCGGTGGTCGAAGGCAAAAGCCCGGTGGCGCGCCGCGCGGCGGGTTTTCGCCCGCCGCAAACCTATATCAAAGGCACGTCGGTGACGCGCGTCGTCCACGAAGGCGACGTGATTAGCGAAGCCTTCGGTGGCCTGCATGTGCTGTTCACGCCGGGGCATTCGCCGGGACATCTGACGTTCTGGCAGCCACAAAAGCGCGTCGGTTTTTGCGGCGATGTCATTTTTCATATGTTCGGCCTGCGCCCGCCCTTCGGCTTTCTGACGGTGGACGCCGCGCAGAACAAACGCAGCATCGCCAAAGTCGCGGCGCTGGACGCGCGCATCATGTGCTTCGGGCACGGCGACCCACTGACCGAAAACACCAGCAGCAAAATCAGCGCCTTCGCGCACAGCGTCGGCGCAGCATGAGTGACAGGAATAATAGAATGACCACTCCGCCTGACGATCTGAAGCAGGAAGTCGAAAGCCACGCTGGGATTCATGTGGTGCGTGGCGGCGGCCACGCACGCGCATGGAACAACATCCACTACAAATTGGGACTATCGGGCAAAAATGTGCCAGCCAAAGCGCTCTCCATGAATGTCGCCAATGTGCCGCCGGGCGGCGTAGCCTATGCCCACATTCACGACGGCTTCGAGGTCATGCTCTACATTCTGCAAGGCCGCGTGCGGCACGCTTTCGGGCCAGGCTTGCAATATACAATTGACAACGAAGCGGGCGATTTCATTTTTATCGAGCCGGGCGTGCCGCACGAAGTCTACAACATCGGTGATGAACCGGTTGTCGCTGTGGTCGCGCGTTCCGCCGCCGATGAATGGGACAAGATCATCCCTTACGACAAAAACAGCGCTGAATAGGTGATGCAACGCTTATGTCCAACGAGAGCAGCTACGAACAGCAGCCGGTAACGATCATCGTCTCGCGCGTCGTCAAACCCGGACGCGCGGCCGAATTCGAGGAGTGGGCACATGGCATCAGTCAGGCCGCGCTGGCCTTCGAGGGGCACATGGGCGTGCATGTCATCCGTCCTGCCGCGCACGCCGCGCGCCGCGAATATGCCCTGATTTTCCGCTTCGACACCTACGACAATCTGCGCCGCTGGGCACAGTCCGAGGTGCGCCGCGACTGGCTGAAGCGTGTCGAGCCGCTGATTATGGGCGAACCGCAGACCAACATTGTCAGCGGTATGGAATTCTGGTTCACCATGCCCGACCAGCCCCAGCCACCGCCGCGCTACAAAATGGCGCTGGTTTCGTGGCTGGCGATCACGCCGCTGTCGCACTTTGTGCCGCCGCTTTTAGCGCCGCTGTTGGGCGATGCCGCGCCACTCCTGCGCACAATGCTGGTGGCGGCGGTGTTGATCGGCCTGATGACCTACGTGGTCATGCCGTTCATGACACGTCTGTTTAGGCGCTGGCTGTTCAGCGCCTAGCTTTGTCGGGCTTCAGGGTTTGCGCGCGCCGCGCTCCACCTGCGCGGCGACAGGCATGGTTTCGCCTTCATAGTCCAACTGCTGCGACGGCACGGCCATTGTCTGTTCCGCCGTCAGCGGCAGCGCTATATACACCGCCGTGCCCACGCCCGGCGTGCTTTTGACCTTGATGCTGCCGCCATGCGCTTCGAAAATCTGGCGGGCGACGCTCAACCCCTGCCCCATGCCCGGCACGCGGATCACGCGACCATCCGCCGTCGTTGGCGTGCCGCGATAAAAGCGCGTGAAAACCTGTGGCAGATCGGCAGCGCTGATACCCACGCCATTATCGCGCACGCGCAAAAACGCCATGCCGGGATGCTCCTCGCCTTTGATTTCCAGCGTGAGCGCGCCGCCCGCCGGCGTGTATTTGATGGCGTTGTCGAGAATATTGCCGATCGCCCAGCGCAAACGCCGTTCGTCGCCCAGAATCGTCAGCCCTTTTTGCTCGATGATGATGTGCAGCGTGAGCGCACTGGCCTGCGCCACCTGCCGCCACTCATTGGCGCACGCCCAGAGCAGCGTTTCCAGCCGCAGCGCGCGGTAGCGCATGGGCGTCTGCGGCGGCAGCTCCAGCGTCAGATCGCGCATTTCGGCAATCGTTTTTTGCAGCGCCAGCGCGTGCTGGATCACCTGGCGGGCAAAGGCGCGCACTGGCGCGTCCACGCCGGTCATGCCCATGCGCGCCAGATCGGCCAACGGCTGCTGAATCTGCTGTTCGAGCGTATCCAGCAGCGCGGCGCTGGCGCTGACCTTGCGCACTTCCGGGCTGATGTCGCGCAGCACCATCACCGTGCCGAAGCGCTGGCCGATGGGCGAAAGAATGGCCGCCGCCTGCGCGCTTAACATTTTTCCGTCCAGATCCACACGCTGCGGGTCGCCCAGCGCATAGAGTCCCGGCGCAAGCTGCGCGCCAAGCTGCTCAGTCACCAGCGCCGCCAGTTCGTGCAGCCCGGAGGCGCGGAAAATGCGCTGCGAACCGAGCAGCAGCCGCGCCGGTTCGTTCATCAAAATTACGCGCCCCGCCAAATCCTGCACCACCACGCCGTCATCCATCGCCTCTAGCACCGAAAGCAGATGAGCGGTTTCGCGGCGCTGGCGGCGCAATGCCGTGCGCAGCAGGTCTTTTTCCTGCTGCACATAATCGGCGAACTGGTCGAGCGCCTGCCCTGCCGCGCCAATTTCGTCTGTGGCGACCATGCCGGTGCGCACATGCGCGCTGCCCGCCGCCAAATCCTGCGCCACCGCCGTCAGGCGTTCAACGCGCTGGCCGAGGCGCGCCACGCCCGCGAAAGCCGCGATCACCGCCGCGCCGGTCAGCGCCGCCGCGAACAGTGCCGCGATCTGGCGTCCCAATTCGGTGGCGAAAGCTGTGTCATCCGGCAGCAGCGCGCCGACCACACCCAGGGTTTGCCCGCCGTAGAGCAGCGGTTGATAGGCCGCGCGATAAGCCTGCGGGCCGATCTGCACATTTTGCGTCACTACCTGTCCCACCGCCGCCAGCGCTTGATTAAAGACTTCCGGCGCGAGCTGTAACGAGGGCAGCGCCGCCAGATTGGGATACGTCGTTTGCAGCAGCGCGCCATCCGTGCCGTAGAGCGCGACATCCACCAGCGCGCTGCCCTTCAGTTCTGCCAGCGCGCTCGCCAGATGAGTGCCGACCAGCACCACGCCGATCTGCTGTTGGTTGACATACAGCGGCACAGCGGTGTACAGCATCAAACCGAGCGGCGCGCGCATCAGCCCGGAATAACTTAACGCGCCGCTGGCGGACAGCCCTTGCAGCAGCGGTTCGCGGCTCAAATCCGTGCCGCTGCTCACTGCGTAATCGACGGCCAGGCCCGGCGTCTCCACGCGCAGCACCCCCAACACTTCGCGGCCCAGCATATTGGTCACGACGATGCTGTCGAGTTCCGCCAGCCGCGCCAGGCTTTCCAGCGTGTCTTGCAGCGGCGCGGTCTGCTCGTCCAGCACGTTCTGGCCGACGCCCGTCGTATAAGCCACGCGCTGCGCTTCTTGCGCCTGTTGTTCGTACAGCGCTTGCGCACGTTCGCTGACAGCGCGGCTGTTTTGCAGCAGGATGTTTTCCTGCGAGAGCGCGACGCCGCCGCCGAGATTGCGCGCCAGCAGATACGCGCCCAGCATCGCTACCGGCAGCAGCGCCATAAACAGCGGCAGCACGAAACGCCAGCGCAGGGCAACAAAACGCGGTTTGGCAGATGTTTTGGGAGTGGGTGTTGTTTGACTCATACGACGATTATAGCGGTTTATCGATTTTGCGCGCCTACAGATACAGAATCATGTCGTGGTTGGCGATTTCGGTCTGGAAATCGCCGATGTGCTCGAAGCCGAATTTCCGGTAAAAAGCGATGGCGCGCGCATTCGTCGCCTGTGTGCCGGCCATCAGCACAATGGCGCGCCTGCCGAGGCGCTGCGCCGCATCCAGCAGCGGCGGCATCAGCAGGCTGCCCAACCCGCGGCCCTGATAGGCATCGGCCACCGACGGCGCGAAAGTGCAGTCGCGCGCCGGGTCGAGCGGCTCGCCGTAGCCCGCGTAGCGCGCGATCTCGTTGTCGCGCACGCCCAGCACAAGGATGAAGTAAGCGACGATTTCCGGCGTTTCGCCCGGCAGCAGCGCCACAAAACGCAGCGTGTCGTGAACAGCGATCGTCGCGCACAAACGCTCGGCCTCGTCCGCCGTCAGCGGGTGCGGGCCGTAGCGCCGCCGCGTTTCTGCCGAAAGTCCCTCGAAGTAGCGCCCCAGCAGCAGCGCATCGCCCGCCAACAACAGACGAAAAATCACCGGCTGCGCGCCCAGATACACCTGTTTGGTCACCACATGTGGATTGTGAATCAAATCGTTGGGGCTAAGCGTTGCCATAAAACATCCTCAGGATAGCTGTCGCGCGAACAACGCGAGTGTAGCGCAGTTCGCGCCGCCGCCCAAACGCTCTCTTTTTGGCAATAACGCTGTTTGAGTCATTGCGCATCCCCTGCTCTTCTGCCACAATAAACTCTGCCGACATTTTGATTGTGCGCGCATTGAGGTTGTTATGCCTTCCACTGTTTTGTTGTATAACCCGGTCAGCACTTCTCCCGGCAAGCAGCGCCTGCCGCTCTCTCTGCTCTCGGTAGCCGCCGTGATCGCCGCCGATTACGCCGTCGAATTCATCGACGGCAACCTGATCCGCGACGCGCACGGCCAGAGCCAACCGCAGGCTGTCGCTGCCCGCATCATTGAACGCGCCAGAGCTACTAACGCGCGTCTGTTGGCCTGCACGGTGATGCCCGGCCCGCAGCTTCGGCAGGCCGTGCCGGTGTGCAAAGCGGTCAAGGCGGCGCTGCCGGATTTGACCATTCTCTGGGGCGGCTATTTTGGCACGCAGCATTATGAAGTCGCGCTCCAAAGCGGCTTTGTCGATTATGTCATCGCCGGCCAGGGCGAAGCGCCCTTCCGCACCTTTGTCGATACGCTGCATCGCGGCGGCGCGCTGGACAGCGTGCCCTCGCTGATCTACCGCGACGCGGCAGGCGGCGTGTGCGTGAATCAGCGCGCGCCCAACGTGCCGCTGGATAACCTCCCCTGGTATCCCTATGATCGCCTCGATGTATCGCCGTATGTCGGGCGCAGCTATCTGGGCGAGCGCGTGCTTTCGCACAACACCTCCTTCGGCTGCCCCTTCGCCTGCAATTTCTGCGCTGTCGTCGCGCTCTCCAAACGGCGCTGGCTGGGCGAAAGCGCCGCACGGATGGCCAACATCGTCAGCCATTTGCATGACAACTGGAATATCGACGGCCTGGAATTCCACGATATGGACTTTTTCGTCAGCGAGGCGCGCACGGCGGAATTTGCCGAACGGGTGGCAGCGGCGCATGGCAATCGTATCGCCTGGTGGGGGCTGGGGCGCGTCGATACGCTCATGGGCTACAGCGACGATACCTGGGACAAAATGAAGCGCAGCGGCGCTAAAATGATCTTTATGGGCGCAGAAAGCGGCGACGACGAAACCCTGAAGCGCATGAACAAAGGCGGCAAAAGCGGCACAGCGCAAACTCTGGCGCTGGTCGAACGCATGAAACACTACGGCATCGTGCCTGAGCTGTCGTTTGTGCTCGGCAACCCGCCCGACCCGCGCGCCGACATCGAAGCCACCATCCAGTTTATCCGCAAGATTAAGACCATTAACCCGGCCACCGAACTGGTGCTGTACATCTATACGCCCGTGCCACAGGAAGGCAGTATTTTGTTGGACGAGGCCGAAAAACTCGGCTTCCGTTTCCCCACCACGCTCGAAGAATGGGCCAGCGATGAATGGGCCAAATTCAGTATGCGCCGCGACCCCGGCACGCCCTGGTTCCGCGACACGGTACGCCGCCGCGTGCGCAACTTCGAATCGGTCATCAACGCCTACTATCCCACCGTTACCGATCTGCGGCTCAAAGGCAATGTGCGCTACGCTTTGCGCGCGCTCAGCGGCTGGCGCTACAAACTGCAATACTACGAGTGGCCTTACGAATTGAAGGCGCTGCAACGCCTGATCCAGTACCGCCGACCGGAAACCACCGGGTTTTAGACCGGCTGCGCCCGAAGAACGCGGCATCACGCTGGCGCGCGGTGCCGTCGTCACCGATCCGCGCGAAGACATCGAACTGGTGTGGATGGAAAAGCGCTGCCTGGATCGCAAAGAACAACACGAAGCTTTTTCGCGCATCACGCTGGCGCGCGGCTTCGACGCGCAGGTCTTGATTCCCTTCGATTTCTGGGTGGACGACAGCCAGCAGCAGCGCCCCATCTGGCAGGAACTGCTGCGCTCGCTGCAATTGGGACGCTGTATCGCCGACCCGACTAAAGGCGTCACACTGCATTAAGGGACGATCAAGGCTCGCTCTATGCGTACAAATGTGTGTTATAATGCACGAATGAGTTTGATATGTGTGCTTAAATCCACGTGTCTGAATACCCCTATCAATCTCGCACTATCCTGTAACGGTGTGCCACACAAGCACACCTTGAGTTTCGAGGGTCCATGCAATTCCAAGATTTGAAACTGATTGAGCCTTTGCTGCGCGCGGTGCGCGCTGAAGGCTACGACACGCCCACGCCGATCCAGGCGCAGGCTATCCCGCACGTGCTGGCGGGCAAAGACATCGTCGGCTGCGCACAGACCGGCACCGGCAAAACCGCCGCCTTCGCGCTGCCGATTTTACAACGCCTGGTGGCCGCGCCCAGAAGCGGCGGACGCCCGGTGATGCGCGTGCTGGTGCTTTCGCCCACGCGCGAACTGGCGACCCAGATCAACGACAGCTTTAACACCTATGGCCGCCACACTGGCCTCAAGTCCATCGTGATTTTCGGCGGCGTCGGCCAGCAGCCGCAGGTGCAGGCCGTGCAGCGCGGCACGGATATTCTGGTCGCCACGCCCGGACGCCTGCTCGACCTGATGCAGCAGGGCTATATCCGGCTCAACACTATCGAGATTTTTGTGCTGGACGAAGCCGATCGTATGCTGGACATGGGTTTTATCCATGATGTGCGTCGTGTCATTAACGCGCTGCCCAGCAAACGGCAAACGCTGCTCTTTTCCGCCACCATGCCGCAGGATATTCAAGACCTGGCCAACCGCATCCTGATTAACCCGGTGCGTGTCGAAGTCACTCCGCAGGCCACGACGGTGGAAAAAATCGTGCAGTCGGTGTTCTTCGTGGAGAAAAAAGACAAACGCGCGCTGCTGGAACATCTGCTGCGCGATCAGGCCATCCGCCGCGTGCTGGTCTTCACGCGCACCAAACACGGCGCTAACAAACTCGTCCAGCAGCTTGACCAATCGGCGATCCAGGCCGAAGCCATTCACGGCAACAAATCGCAGAGCGCCCGCGAACGCGCGCTGGCGAACTTCAAATCCGGCAAAACGCGCGTGCTGGTCGCCACCGACATCGCGGCGCGCGGGCTGGATGTGGAAGACGTGACGCACGTCATCAACTATGATCTGCCCAACGAGCCGGAAAGTTATGTGCATCGCATCGGGCGCACCGCGCGCGCCGGCGCAGAGGGCATCGCCTATTCCTTCGTCGATACCGAAGAACGCAAGTATCTGCAAGACATCGAAAAGCTGATCCGGCTGCGCGTGCCGGTCGAAACCGATCATCCGCACGCCGCGCCGCTCAATACCAGTGCCTACGCCGCCAAACATCATGCGCCGCCACCCAAAAACGAACACAGCCGCCCGCCTGATGGCAACAGCCGCCGCCGTTCACGCCGTCCGGGGCAGGGGGGAGAACGCCGCTTTAACCGTCAGGGATAAGGCTATGCAGCCCTTAGAGTCTGCCGATTTTGACAAAATCCGCGCGCTGTTCGCCCAACCTTACACACGGCTGCCTGTCGCCGCTTTTATCGCCGGCACAGCCTCGGCCCGTGTCTGGGTAGATAACGCCGAAGAGCCGCGCAGCGCCCTGATCTGGGCCAAATCCAGCGGCCTGTATCTGGGTGGCGCGGCGGATAACCCCGCCTTTAACCGGATGATCGGGGACATTGTGGCCGACAGGGTGCTCCCCGAACTGGAGCACCCGATCTTCAAAGTACATTTCGACGGCGAAGGCTGGCGGCAGCAGAGCGGCGCCCTGCTGCCTATGCTGACCCTGATCCCTTTGCAGCGCGCGCTGCTCACGCTCCACAAGCCGCTGCCTGTGGATCCAGCATGGCACGCGGCCATTCCGCTCGGTTTCGCCCTGCACACCATCACCGAAGACCTGCTGATCTATCGTCACCCCAAAAATCTCGAACGCCTGCGCGCAGAAATCGAAACGATGTGGCCAAGCCTCAGCCAGTTTATGCGATCGGGATTCGGCTATTGTCTGCTGCGGGCCGATGCGGAAATCGTCGCCTGGTGTACGGCGGAATACGTGAGCGGCGACCAGTGCGGCATCGGCATCGAGACGCTTGAGGATTATCAGGGGCGCGGTTTCGCGACCTTTGTCGCGCGCGCTTTTGTCGAGCACTGCCGCGCGCACAGCATTCGCCCGCACTGGGATTCGTGGAGCAGCAACCTGCCTGCGCTGGCCGTCGCCCGTAAGGTCGGTTTTGTCAGCGCCGGCGATTACACCGTCTGGTTAGCGCGCGCGCCACAGGGAAAAGCGCAGACATAATTCGGCGTTATGCGCTGATCAGCGCCGCGACAAAAAAGCTGGTTACGGTCAACAGCCCCAGCAGACCGAGCAGCAGCAGATTGCGCCGTGTGTGGCTGACGTGAACTACTTCCAGCGTCCCGCTGCGCCCGAAACGCACGGCCAGCGGCGGCAGCCAATCAAACAACGCTTTCAGACTGCCCAGCAGACTCAGCGCCAGCAGCGGCGCGAGCAAGAGGACACTGGCCGCCAGGCTTGTAAAGAGTAACAACTGCCAACTGATGGAGATCACGACATACAGCGCCGGCGCCCCGATCAACGCCAGCGGCAGCCAGCCCGCCTCGCGGCTGCGAATCGCCTCTGCCAGCCACAGCAGCGCCACACACGACAAACTGAACACCACCAGCAGCACGGGATCGTATGTGGGCTTCCACCATTCCTCCGGCCTGGCCGCCAGCGCCCACCACATGGCTAACAGCGCCGTCAACGCCCCCAGGCCACCCATCAAACTGATCGCTACCGTCAGATTGCGCAGCGGCGGCGGCAGCAGGGCGTTGGCGAAGTTTTCCGGCACGGGCTTGAGCGCATAATTGGCGTTGGGTGTGCCGCTGTCCTGCGAAAACAGGTCTTCCGCCATATTGGATAGCTGCTGGGGGTCGCGCGGGCGGAAGTCGATCCACTGCATTTTGCGCAGATGCTCGATTTCTGCCGGCATGGCGAAGGCCGACGCCACGACCACGACCAGCTTTTCGTTAAGCCCTTCCAGTTTTTTCGCCATATCGACGCTGGTGTAATTCGACACGATCAGCATTTCATAGTCGGCGTTTTGTTCAGCCGGGATTTCGCTGTACAGCGCCTTTTTCATGGCGCTGCGCACGGCCTGTGCCACGCTGGCATCCGCCGGGGCGAAATGCAGATTGAAGGTTTTGCCCAGTGCCTTGAACTCTGGTTTTCCGGGTGTGCGCGCGGCGCCGTTGACACGCGCGCGCAGCGCAGGCGGCGCTTGTCCGGTAGGCGACCAGCGCAGCACATCCGCCGTATTCGCCAGCAGCCAGTGGCAGAGCAGCCCCAGCCCCGCTGCGGCCAGCGAAAGCCCCGCCGCGATTTGGGTAGACAAGGTGAGTTCAACCGGTCCCAGGAAAAACAAAACGCCGAACAGTCCCATCAGCAGCAGGATGACAAAAGCGTTTGCCAGCGAATCATGGGCATAGGTCCGCCGCAAAAAACCGCGCAGCAGCCAGCCCGTGCCCAGAAGCAGCGGCGGCACCAGCCACCACGCCACCGGCAAAAACGCCAGCGGGAACAGCAGCGTAAAAATGATGACCCCCAGCGCCAGCGGATAACGCACGCCTGTCGCCGCTCTGTCGATGGGTTTGTCGGGTGTCGCCAGACCCTTGACCAGGCGCGCCACCCCGCCCGTGAAGCCGCTGCGCAGATCGACGGCGGGCGCGTTTTGTAATTCCGGCGGCAGCACTACCGGCTCGAAATAGGCCACGAATACCGGTTTTTGCTGCTGGAGCGCTTTTTCCCATTCCAGCCGCACATATTTGGATTCGAGCGCTGCCCGCGACGCCAGCAGCAGCACCGCGTCGCACTCGTTCAAGCCGGCGGCGATGCCCTGCGCCCAATCTGCCCCCGCCAGCAATTCGTGGATGTCGAACCAGACGCGCAGCTTGTGCGTCGTCTTGAGCGTCGTGGCGAGCGATTCGGCAAAATAAAATTCTTTGCGCGAATAGCTGATAAACAATTTTTCAATCGGCATATGCTCTCCCAAATAGTCGGATGTGCCGCGCCGCCGGCGTAAGATGATTATACGCGCGATTCTGCTTTCTTACGCCACATCGCCGAAATATAACTTTCGGCAGATGTCCGCCGTGCCGGCGGCATGAGTCTTCAGGGAAAGGACTGCGGCGGGCGCGCCGCGCGTTCCACCGCTGCCAGCACGTCCTTGAGCACGGGCTTACGCGCGAAGTACAGCACTTCGCCCGGCACATGCAGCAGCTTGTCGTGACTGAGGTTCACGCCTTCGTATACCAGCAGAATCAGGTCGCTGCGCTGCGCCGCGCGGGCTTTCGCCAGCTTGCGCTGCAAATATTCGCGATGCCAGAAGCCGACGATCTCGACCAGCGCGCGCCGCCCATCTTTTTTGTGCGTAAAGGCGAAATCGGGGATCATCACCGTATCGTCCAGCAGCAGCACCTCGTCCTCGCGCGTGAGCTGCCACTGCTGGCGTTCATCGCCGAACTTGGCAGCGAACTCGGCGGCAAAATCGGCTTCCAGCCGGCTGTCGAAATCCCCGCTGCGCTTGAAATGCGTGCGCAGCGGCGAAGCGGGATCGAGCGCATAGGTCAGCGTGCGCTCATAACCCGGCGGGCGCACGCTGGCCTGCATCTGCCATTTCTCGCCCAGCAGCAGCGCCGGCAAAAAGGCCGCCAACTGCCGCCCGTAGCGCGTCGTCGCTTTGACGAAGGGCGAAATCGGCCCGTCCAGTTCGACGCGATAGCCGTTGTCCAGCGGCGTCGCCCAGAACATCAGCTTGAACAGCTTAAGATACTTCCAAAAATCCTTATAGCCGTCGAAAATCTCGACCACCATTTTGTCCGACCAATAGAGCACGCCGCGCGCCAGTTCGAGGTTATAGCGCGCCAGCAGCCCTTCCGACGTCCATGTCGGGCTTTCGGTCAGCAGATAGGCGGCGGGGCGATCGGCGAACAGCACGGCTTCCAGTGTTTCTGGCGGCAGACCAAGTTCAGCAGCGGCGGCTTGCAGGACAGTTTGCCGATCGTGGGGATGAAAAATATCGGGCTGTGCGAACACCGGCCCGTGCGTAAACAGTTGAGCGCGCAGCGCTTCTGGATCCACCGACGTGCGGATCGGGGTAAAGGTCGCGGCGTCTTCCAGCACCTTCGCCAGCCCGCGCAGCACGCTGTAATCCGTGCGTTCGCCTTCGTAAGTCTCCAGCGCCGCGTCCCACACAGCGCGCCGTTGGCCCCGATGAGCGGCGAACAGCGCGATCAGTTCAGCGGCGGATTTTTGCCAGTCAGCGTCGTCCGCGCGCACCTGGCGCACCGAGAGGCGTTCACCGCGCGCCTGTAAGCGTGGCCGTATCAGATCGGCAGTCAGCATCTATCGCACTGTCTCGCGACACACTATAGTCATCGTCGAATTTATCCAGCTCTGTCGCCTACTCTTTGCCTACCTGACGCAGATAAGCAATTCCGCTGGTGACAACTGTTTGACCAGTTGCGGCACTTGTTGGCGAATCGTCGCGCTGATGGTTATGCTTCATACACGCACTGACCGCCGAGATAGGTCTGCTGCACCTTTAATTCTAAGAGATTTTCGCTGTGCGTGTGCAGCGGGTCGCCGCTCAGGACGATCATATCCGCCCATTTGCCGGGTGTCAGGCTGCCGCGATTCTCGGCATCGCCAGAGGCCAGCGCGCCGCCCATGGTGTAGCCGTAAAGCGCTTCGTAGGGCGAAACAGCCTGTTCCGGCGCGAGCGCCTGACCGTTGGCGTCCAAACGATCACGCGCGGCCTTCATGCCCAGCAGCGGGTTATCATCCGGTACGACGGGCGCATCCGACGAGAGCGCGACGGTCAGCCCGGCATCGAGCATGGCGCGCACCGGATAGCAGCGCGCATAAAAGGCATCCGGCAGGTAGCGGCGGAAGGTCGTGCCCAGCGCCGCGATAAACACCGTTTGCGGCACAGCGATCACGCCGATAGCCTGACAGCGCCGGAGCTGTTGGGCGCTCGGCAAGCCCAGATGCTCGATACGATGGCGCAAACCGGGCACCGGTTTGCGCTGGTGCAGCCGCTCATAGGTCGTCAAGACCTGCTCAATCGTCACATCGCCGATAGCGTGCGTGGCGATGCGCAGCCCGGCGGCGTGCGCTTCGTACATCAAGGCGAACAGTTCATCATCGCTGAAGCGCAGCACGCCCTGCCCGCCGACCGTCTTATAAGGCACGCTGAGCGCCGCCGTTGCCCCGCTCAGGCCGCCATCGGCGAAAAACTTCACGCAGTCGATGCGCAGCATGGGGGTGACAAATTTTTCCGGCAGTGGCAGCGTTTCTGTGCCGCCGTCGGGGCGGCGAATCGGCAGCCCGTTGAGGCGCACCCGCAGCGCGCCGTCGGCCTCCATCTGGCGATAGACGCGCGTGTGATTGGGCATGAGCAGCGGGTCGGTGGCGCTGGTGATGCCCAGCGCCAACTGATGTTCCTGCGCGGCGCTGATCGCCAGCGCCATTTCATCGTCGCTCAGGTCGGGGATGATACGGTCAACCAGCCCCATTGCCGTTTCTTGCAGCAGGCCGCTGAGATCGCCGTTTTCACGCACGATGACCCCACCGGGCGGCGCGGGCGTGTCAGGCGTGATTCCGGCCAGTTGCAGCGCCAGCGAATTGCAGACTTTCATGTGGCCGCAGGTGCGCGTCAGCACAATGGGATGCGTCGTGCTCACGGCGTCCAGATCGTGGCGCGTTGGGTGGCGTTTTTCCGGCAGTGTGGCTTCGTTGTAGCCGCGCCCGATAATCCAGGTGCCCGGTGGCAAATTGCGCGCGCGCTGGCGAAAACGCGCCTGAATCGCGGGGATGTCCGGCGCGAGTCCCTGCCGCACATCGACCTGCACGGTCAGCAGCAGGCCGACTTTCCAGACATGCACATGCGCGTCGTTAAAGCCGGGCAGCAGCGTGTGCCCGCCCAGATCGATTTTGCGCGCGCGCGGGCCGGCGGCGGCTTCGCACTGGTTAAAACTGCCGACAAAATGGATGCGCCCGTGATCGCCCACGACCAGCGCGTCGGGCGAAGGGTGCTGCGCGTCCATGGTATGAATCGTGCCATTATAAAAAAGCAGCATAAACCATCCTTTTCGACTATGCCGCGTAATGGTAACGAAGAATGACGCGCAGGCAAACGGTGAGAAGTTGGACTCGTGCGGCGCTAGAAGTGGCGGCGCGCTTTTTTTACCCTGTAGGAATATTTGATCGTGAGGGGGAAAAATGTATGCCGAAAAATTACGCGGAACTGCCTATCAACGAGGTGCGGCGCGCCGACCGCGCGGTCGAAGATGAATCGTGGATCAAAGCGCTGCTGGAACGCGCGGCGGTGGGTTATATGGCCAGCGTGTACGACGACCAGCCGTTTATCAACAGCAATTTGTTTGTGTACGATGCAGCGGCGCACGCCATCTATATTCACACCGGGCGCTATGGGCGGACGCGCGCCAATGTCGAACACGACGCGCGCGTGTGCTTCAGCATCAGCGAGATGGGGCGGCTGCTGCCCGCCGATGAAGCGCTGGAATTCAGCGTGGAATATGCCGGCGTGACGGTGTTCGGCACGGCGGAAATCATCAGCGACGAAGCCGAAGCCAGCGCGGCGCTGCAACTGCTGCTGGACAAATACGCCCCGCATCTGCGCCCCGGACGCGACTACCGCCCGATTCATCCCGACGAACTGAAGCGCACCAGTGTGTACCGCATCCGTATCGAAAGCTGGAGCGGCAAACAGAAAAAAGCGCCAGACGATTTTCCGGGCGCGTTTTTCTACGGCGTCAGCCCCGACGTGAACTGATTCACCCATTGGCTGACCAGCCCCATGCCGCCCACGGTCATCGCTGTTGTACACAGCAGCATCAGGATAATGATCCCGGCGATCCACAGCAGAAGCGTGCCTGACGCCGACGTTTGTTCCAGCACGGCGTCGGCCGGATTGGCAGGATTATAGTACACGCTGACACTGCTGCCCGCCGGGTATTGTTCGATCTTGCGATAGGCGATCATGCTGCCACCCAACGAGCCGCCGAAGCTGATACGGTTGCCGGTGTATTGTTTGCCATCCACCGCGTAACTATAAATGACGACGGGATGCGGCGTGCGGCCTGTATTGCCCGAACGGCGCATCTCGATTTGCGAGGCCAGCACCGTGCCCACGACCGACGGCCAACCGCGGCTGGCGGCGGCGGCGGCGCGGCTGCGCAGCGCGATCACCACCAACACCAGCGCTACGATCACAAAGGGCACAACCGCCAGCCCGGTTATCATCCCCCCAAGATTGTCCATGAAGCTCAAATCAGGCATGTTGTCACCCTTTTTGTATTACAAAAAGTAATCTTAAACCTTATATCATATTATGCACAGAGACCACAAGTAGACCGTTGGCCTAAGCAGAGAAGGATGTTCAGTTATGCGTTCGTTATGCGTTCGTTATGCGTTGATCGCGTTTTTGAGCGTGCTGCTGACCTTCGGGCTGGCGGCGGCGCAAGCGGACTGCCCGGCGCTGGTAGAGCAAGCGCTGGCAGAGGTCGCCGAGAGGTGTGTCGAATTAGAACGTAATACGATTTGTTACGGCAACACGCTGGTGAATGCTGTCGATTGGCAGAACCAAGCGCTGGCGGGTTTCAGTGCGGCGGGCGACACGGCAGCAGCAGAAGACATCGCGCGGCTGGAGACGGTGGCGCTGGACGTCGAAAATGCGCTCTGGGGCATCGCGGTGCTGTCGCTGCAAGCCAATTTGCCGGATACGCTGCCTGGTCAGAACGTGACATTTATCGCTTTTGGCGATGTGCGGCTGACCAGCGAAACCGACCCGGAGAGCGAAGACCCGCTGTGGGACGCGCCGATGCAGGTCTTCCGTTTTACGACGGGCATCGGCGAAGCGGCCTGCGCCGAAGCGCCGCGCGACGGCCTGCTGGTGCGCGCGCCCACACAGACGACGGTGACGTTCACCATCAATGGCATTGAAGTCGAAATCGGCAGTACGGCGCTGCTGCGCGCAGCGAGCGAGAATCAACTGCAAGTCAGCACCCTGGAGGGCAGCGTGGCGCTGACCTCTGGCGGGGAAACGCAGACGGCGGAGGCCGGCTTCGGCGTGGCGGCGGTCGAAGGCCAGCCGCCGAGCGAGCCGGAAGCGCTAGACAGCGCGGAAACCGAGCCGCTGCCGCTGGAGCTGCTGCCGTCTGAAGCAGGGGTTGACCCGAACGCCAGCGCCGAAGCGGCGGAAATCCCTACAAGCGGCACGGTGGCATTTGGCGGCAGCTTTACCGTTCCGGGCAACGCGCTGGAATGGGTCAGCACGGGGCTGGAACTGGTCGCTGGGCAGGGCTTCAGCGTGCAGGCCAGCGGCGAGGTGTCGCTGTGGCCGCAGTGTGTGGAATGGTGTCCAGGCATTGATCCGGCGCGTGCGGTTGACTGCACCGCATTGTGTCCGGCGGTGGTGGCCGGCCCGGCGGGGAGCGTGCCTGCCGGCGGCATTGTGCCCGATCGCGAGGCGTTTTTCGTGCTGCCGAGCGCGCCGATGGTGGCGCTGCTGGGGCGCGTGGGCGACGGGGCGCCGTTTTATGTCGGCGCAGCGGGGGCCTTCGTGGCAGCGCGCGACGGCACCCTGTATTTTATGATTAACGAGGACTCCGGATTCGTCGGCGACGAAACGGGCGCGTTTGTGGTCGAGGTGACGCTGTACGCGCCCTAAAAACGCCAATGTCACGGGCGGGGTTCGGCGCCGAACCGCCCGCGCGTTTTGCGCTTATCCCGCGGCGGGCTGGCGCGGCAGTGTGCGTTTGCTCAGCCCCCACAGCAGCCCGACAAAAATCAGGGCAATGAGCAGCAGCCCCTGCGGCAGCAGCGCCCGCGCCTCCAGCAGGAACCACAGCGCCACCACCGCCAGCAAGCCCACCGCCAGCGGCGGCCACCAATCGCGCCCGACCAGCGCGGCGGCCAGCGCCAGCGCCGTCAGCAGCACGGCCACGAACCATAACAGCACTTCCAGCGTATCCAGCGCGCTGCCGCCGATCGTGCCTTCGGCGCGCTCTTTGATGCCCAGCAGCGTTTTGGTTTCCATCAAAAACTGCACCGGGTCGAGCACTATCGCCTCGTTCAACTGCTCGCCCAGTGTCGGGCCAACCACCGCGCGCATCCGGGTGATCACGCGCGATGTCCCGTCGTCGATGGACTGCACAATCCACGACCAGGTATGCGTGTTATCTGCCGACTGCACGACGAAAGCGGCGTTTGGTTCGATCGCCACAACGGTGAACGGCGGGCGGCTGGCGCACATCGAAAAGCTGTCGCCGATGTTCAACGTCTGAAATTCAGAGAGAATCTGTGTCGCGTTCTGCGAATTACAGCCAAACAGGTTTTCCAGCACTTCGTAGCTGTACATGCCGCCGCGCCCCTGTCCCAACTGCGCTACCCAGGGCCACACATCGCTGGCCGGCGCGTTGATGGTGATGGCGCGTGTGCTTTCATAGTTGGCGTCGGCCAGAATATCGTCGCCGATGAGGGGCGCGTTGATTTCTTCCATCGTCGCGCCCCAGTGCAGCATATCCGGCAGAATCAGCGCGGCATACAGCACGCCAAAAACCACCAGCACCACAATCAGAATCAGCAGCGCGCGTCCCGCGCGAGAGAGCTTCATAACATTTTTACTCCTCAAAACCCCGAATTTGTCCTCAAGTCAAACACAACTGCCACACCATGACTAGTGAGGTTATTCATCTTCCTTTGTTGACAGACGTAACCGCCCACCGTACATTAAATTGTGGTTGATATTGAGACGAAATGCAAACGTAACAGGGGGCAGGCAATGGCTACACAATTCCCGGCTGAGCAGGCCAGCGAAAGCGAATATCATGAACTACGCGACGAAATGCTGCGCCGCGTGGACGCGCGCCAGCAGTCGATTTCGGTGATTCTGGGGCTGGCGGCGGGCTTCACCGGTGTCGGCTGGAACACCAGCGCGATCATCCTGATGATTTACCCGCTGATGGCGCTGCTGCTGACGGTGGCCTGGGCGCAGAACGAAATGCGCATCGGCCAGTTGAGCGCCTATCTGGCCGCGCTCGAAGCGCACCTGCCGGGACTGGGCTGGGAAAAATTTTACCGCGCGAAAGACAAAGAGAGCGTGTTCGGCACCTGGCCGCTGGAGCTGCTGGCGGTGGCCGGGATTCTGCTGCTGACGCAGTGGTTGGCGTTCGGGTTGGGATTATATCAGTTCAGTATCGGCACGCAGTTGATTCACTGGATTATGCTGGTGGTGGATCTGGCGGCGCTGGTCACGACGCTGATGCTGGTGGTGTATATTGTGCGACGTGTGCGCGCGCTGCGTCTGGGGCTGTGAGTCTGTACCTGCGCACAGGATCGGGACGGGACACAGGCGCAGTTATCCCCACAATCCCAGCGCGCCGCGCAAAATGGCGAACTCGCCGATGTGATAGGCGTTGTGACTGGCGACCACCATAATCTCGCGGAAAATGGTGTGCCCGTTCCAGCCATGCGCGATCGGGCGGTACAAATCGGTCTGCGCATCCTGGATGATCTTCACCAGCGCGTCGCGGTCGGCCAAAAACGCACGGATCGTGCCCTGCCAGCCGGCGGCATCAGTCTGCGCGGTGGGCGCGGGCCAATACTCGCGCGGCCATTCCGGCATCTTGTAGCCCGGATTGCGGCAGTAATCGAGAATATCCCACTGGCAGATGCGGATATGCTCCAGCAGATGCCAGAAGGAATAGTCCAGGCCGGGTGGGCGCGTGTTGTAATGCGCCGCCGGAAAATCCTTCACGGCATCTTCAAACTGCATGTGTGCCTGCCGCACCGTCAGCATATTGACCAATTCCTGGCGAATCAGCGTTTCGGACATACGCACGTCTCCCTTCTCGGACTCCCTTCTCGGACTCCCTTCTCGGACTACGACTCGGCCAGAAGCAGCGCCGCGCCTTTGTCCAGCGCGGGCAGATGCAGCACGCCGCCGGCAATCGTGAAGGCGGCGCCGCTCAGCACGTCCACCAGCGTGGCGCCATCGCGCACGCCGCTGTGCCACACCGGAACGCTCAGGGCCTCCTGCGCGCTGCGACAGCCGATGACGATCAACCGCTGTTTGGCCGATTGACGCTGGTATACGATCAGCCCATCGGCGGCGAAAAGCTGCTGGAAACCGCCTTCTACCAGCGCCGAAGCCGTTTTGCGCAGCGCGATCAGCTTTTGATAGTGCCCGCGCAGGTCTTTATCCCACTTGTTTTCGTCCCATTCCATGCACAGGCGGCAGTAGGGGTCGGTGGCGCCTTCCATGCCGATTTCGTCGCCATAATACACGCAGGGCACGCCGACATAGGTCATCAGCAGCACTACAGCGAGTTTCGCCAGCGCTTTATCGCCGCCACAGTGCGTCAGGATGCGCGCGGTGTCGTGGCTGCCCAACAGATTAAACTGCTGGCGCGCGATCACCCAGGGCACACCAGCCCGGTAGCGTGTCCACTGCTCGGCCAGCGCTTCGCCCGGATACAGCACCGGGTCGCCGTGCGCGGCGGGCTGCGCCCAGCTAATGCCCTGATCCTGCCCATTGAGCCAGCGCCAGAGCGGAATAGTGAAGCCGGCGTAATTCATGGTGGCGTCGAGTTCGCCGCCCTGCAAGTGTGGTGTGCCGTCGTAAAAATGCTCGCCCAGAATATAGGCCTGCGGGTTATCGCCCTTGACCGCGCGCCGCAGTTCACGCCCCATCTTGTGCCCCAACTGAATCGCGCCCTGCCGCCCCTGCATGTTCGCCACGTCCAGCCGCCAGCCGTCGATGCGGTAGGGCGCTTGCAGCCAGCGCCGCAGCACCGAATCCGGCGCGCGGTAGATGGCCTCGCGCAGCTTTTGGCTGCGATAATTGAGCTTGACCAGCGATTTTACACCCAGCCAGGCCTCATAATTGTCGGGGTGTTTGTGAAAAGTGAAGTATTCGGCGCTGGGGGCGTGCGGGTCTTGCTGCGCGGCGCGGAACCAGGGATGATGCCAGCCGCAGTGATTGAGCGTGACATCCAGTACCAGGCGCATCTGGGCGCTGTCCAGCGTGGCGCGCAGCCCCGCCAGCGCCTCGTCGCCGCCGAGAATCGGATCGACGTGGTTAAAATCGCCAATGTCGTAGCGGTGATTGCTGCGCGCGACAAAAATTGGCGTCAGGTACAGGGCATTGACGCCCAGATCGCGCAGATAATCGACCTTTTGCGCGATTCCCGGCAGATCGCCGCCGTAGTAATCGCGGTTGCGCGCGTCTTTCCAGGGCAGCAGCGGCGCGCCCCAGGGCCGGCGCTGCGTGCCGACGCCGTCGCGTACCCATAAGCCTTCCTGCACGTAGTTGGCCGGGTCGCCATTGTGGAAGCGATCAGGAAAAATCTGGTAGAACACACTGTCGGCCAGCCACAGCGGCGCGCTGTAATCGGCCAGCAGCTTAAAGTCGTAGTAATCTGGGCCATCGGCGCGGCTGGCGCCCAGCCCGGTGTAAAAATACGCGCCTTCGGGCGTCAGGATTTTGAAGCGGTAGGGGTTGTGCGGCATACGCACGTCGAGTTCGCCCGCCCACAGCGCCCACTGCGCGTCCTGCTGGACGATGTGCATTTCTGTCATTTTGTTTTCGCCGTCGGGCGCGGTGCGCAGGTACACCGCGCGAATGGGCGCGTTTTTGGGCGCGCGCAGGCGGATCGTCACGCTTTCGCCCAAACGCGGCAGCGGATTCGAGACATACAATGTCGAGCCGTCGTGGTGCAATCCGGCGGTCCAATGCAAGCTTAACGTCATGGTGTCTCATGCCTCAACAATCTGTTGCGCTCAACTAGCGCATCGCTGATGCAGCGCAGGCGCAAGTCGCAAAGCGATTCACAAACGCGCCATCTTCTGACAACTGATAACTGAAAACTGTCAACTTACCCTATGCGTCCTCAACTTCCGGTTCTTCCGCTGCTTCGGCCTCATCATCGGCGCTTTCCGGCCAGCGCGAATACAGTTTTGTCAGGTAGGCCAGCGTCTTCTGCGCCGGGTGCTCCAGCGCATCGGCGCTGAAACGCCAGCCCCAATTGCCGGACTGCGCGCCGGGCGTGTTCATGCGCGTGTCTGCGCCGTAACCGAGCACATCCTGCATGGGAATAATGGCCGTGTGCGCCACCGAACGCAGCGCCAACCGGATCAGCTCCCAGTTGGGCTGCTGCACGCTGCAGCCGATGTATTCCGCCAGACATTGGCGAATCTCTGGCGAGGTCTCGCTGTTCCACCAGCCGACAGTCGTGTTATTGTCGTGCGTGCCGGTGTAGACGACGCAGTTTTGCGGGTAATGATGCGGCAGAAAAGCGTTTGCGCCGCACTGGTCGCCGAACGCGAACTGCAAAATCTTCATGCCGGGCAGCCCCAGCGTATCGCGCAGTTCTACTACGCTCTTAAAAATCAGCCCCAAATCTTCGGCGATGATCGGCAGCTCGCCGAGCGCCGCTTTAATGGCCTCGAAAAAGGCCAGGCGTGGCCCTTTGACCCAGCGGCCTTTCATGGCGGTTTCTTCGCTGGCGGGCACTTCCCAATATTCGGCGAACCCGCGAAAATGGTCGATGCGCACATAATCGACCAGCGCCAGCGTCGCCTTAATGCGCGCGATCCACCAGCCGTAGCCGCTGTCGTGGATGACGTTCCAGCGGTAGAGCGGATTGCCCCACCGCTGGCCTGTGGGGCTGAAATAATCGGGCGGCACGCCGGCGATCACTGTCGGATTGCCTTTTTCGTCCAGATAAAACAGATCACGGTTGACCCACACATCGCTGCTGTCATGCGCCACAAAAATCGGGATGTCGCCGATGAGGCGCACCTGTTTTTCGTTGGCATAGGCTTTGAGCGCGAGCCACTGCGTGAAAAACAGCCATTGGCGGAAACGCTGTTCGTCGATCTGGCGCGCCTGATTCTGGCGGGCGGCCTCGATGGTTTGGGGATGCCGCAGCGCCGCGCCTTCTGGCCATTCGACCCAGGGTTTACCGCCGTAGAGCGCCTTAAAGGTGGCGAACAGCGCGTAGTCCTCCAGCCAGCCGGCGTTGGATGCGCACCAGTCGCGGAAAGCGGCGCGCTGCGCTTGTGTGCCCTGCGCCAGAAAGCGCTCATAAGCCAGCGTCAGCAGCTTGTTGTGATAGTCGATCACCCAGCCGTAGTCGATCAGATAGACGGGGAATTCAGGCACATCTGCCAGATCGTCTTCCGTCAGCCAGCCGGCTTCGACGAGGCGATCCAGGCTGATGAGATTGGTGTTGCCGGCGAAAGCCGAAAGCGCCTGGTAAGGCGAATCGCCGTAGCTGGTGGGGCCGAGCGGCAGCACCTGCCACAGCGTTTGCCCGGCGGCTTCCAGCCAATCGACAAATTTATAAGCCCAATCACCCAGATCACCGATACCGTAACGCCCCGGCAGCGAGGTCGGGTGCAGCAAAATGCCACTGGAACGCGGAAAAAGCGTCATTTTGTGAGTTCCTTATGTCATAAAAAAGGGTGCAGAGCAGTCTGCGCCCAGAACAGTTTAAACAGCGCGATTATAACTTAACCGCTTGGTCTGAACACCGCGCGATACGATTGCAGCGACGAGTCGCCGGTTTCGGGCACGATACAGGGCGTGGCGGCCAGCGCGCTGTCGGAGGCGTTGGACTGTCCCGGCATGTCGAGGGTGTAGGCCAGCCCCGGCTGCATCTGGAAATCGGCGTAGGCCGGGCCGCGTTCCGGTTTCAGCCCGGTATAGAACGTGCTTTCGCCATCCACCCAGCGCACGCGCACCGCCTGTCCGGGAATACCGTCGCCGCTGCTATTTTGCACGTAGACTTCGATGATTCCCGGCAGTTCCACGCTGCAAAAGGTTTCGAGGCGCACGAGCGAAAAACGACTTTGCGGCGCGCTGGTCGCGACGATCACACGCAGCGGCGTGGGCGTAAAATTGGCGTCGGCTTCGGGCGTGGGCGTTTTGGTGGCGACCGGCGGCAGCGTCGAAGTCGGCACAACGATTTCGAACACTGTCGTCGGCGCGGCGCTGTCGGCGGGAATCAGCAGTTCGGCGCAGCCCGTGCGCCCCTGTGATTGGTAAAAGGCGATCATAGCGCGGATGGCGCGCAGGCCGCTGCTGCTGTCTACGTAGCCCGTGCTGGCAAGCTGGCAGGCGGTATCGGCCACCGCCTGAATCGGGTCGCCGGGCAGCCGCAAATCAATCAAACGCTGCACGGCCAGATTCAAATCGCCGTCATAAGAGTAGGCGAGCATGATGGCGACGATATAACGCGCGCGCGCGTCGCGATCAAGCTGCCAGGGTTCGGTGTCGAACTCGACGACGGGCGCGAAATTCCAGGCGAAGACGAGCGCGCCGCCGATGCCCAGAGCCAGGCCGATCAACAGTCCCGGCAGCGAAAAATAGCTGCGCGGGCGGCGGTATTTGCTGGTGCGGGGATTATATTCGCTCATGGCAGGCGCACCTGGCGGTAAGGCTCCATCAGCGGCGTCACACGCCCGGCCAACCCCTCGTATAACTGCACCAGCAGGCGAATGTCGGCGACATTCTGCGAGTTGGTGATATAGCGTTCGGTGACTTCCAGCACATAGGCGGGGATATTTTCCACGCCCAGCACGCGCAGACGTTCAACCGCGCCGGCCACGTCGCCATCCTGGGCGAAGCCGGCGGCGATCATGACGGTATACTGATCCTTATAGCTGCGTGCCAGCGCGCCCGCCGGGCTGTCGATGTACTGCACCGGGAACTGCACCCAACCGAGATACAGGCCGACGAGTACGCCCAACGCCAGCCCGATGAACAACGAAACCAGAAAACGCGACATGCCGCTCCACACAAAAAATCACACAGCGCCGCTGTGCCGTAAACATCCTAAATATAAGCCCACATGCGCCAGAACGCAAAAGCGGCATCGCCGGCTGCGATACCGCCCTGGGCAGGGGTCTGGCGCGCCAAACCCCTGAACACTGCGCTGGCTGCGTTTACTGCGTGGGGGGCAGCAGCACGCCGTCGATGACATGGATCACGCCGTTGCTGGCGATGATGTCGGTCTGCACGACGTTGATATTGCCGTTGAGCACGACGCCGCCGTCCACCACCGCGATGCTGATTTCGGGGCCAAGCAGCGTGGGCACGCTCTGGCCGTCCAGACCGACCACATCAGCGGCCAGCACTGCGCCGGAGATGACATGGTACAGCAGCACGTTGGTCACGGCAGCGCTGTCGGCCAGCACCGCGTCCGCCGTCACGCCCAGGCGTTCCAGCAGTGCCGTGAAGGCATCGTTGGTCGGGGCAAAGACCGTCAGCGGGCCTTCGCCGCTCAGCGCTTCCAGCACCGCCGGGTCAGCGGCCTGCACCGCCGCCAGCAAAATGCTGAAGTCGGGGTTGCCGGCGACGATTTCGGCAATCGTGCCCGCCGGGGCCGCGGCTTCTTCTTCCGCCGCCGCCGCGCCGCCACGACGCAGTTCACGCGCCTGTTCGCTGCTCGTCGCCGCCAGCGCCACCTGCGGTTCGGCCAGCGTGCCGATCGCCGCCACGAAGTAGTAGGTATCCGCCGCGAGTTCCGTGCCGCTCAGGTCGATCACAACCGGTTCAGTGGCGCCAGAGGGCACGACGTTGAGGTCATAGCTGCCCGCCGGCACTTCGATCGTCACCACGCCGTCGTTATCGCCCAGCGAGCCGGGGAAACCCAGTTGGCGGATGATGCGGGTGTCGCCAGCGCGGACGTCGACTGCCGGAGCGTCTTCGATGGCATGGAAGACCGTCACACGCGCCGAGTCAGAAGCCACACCGCTCAGATTTTCTGCGATGATCGCCGGGCGCAGCGTGCCGTTCGCCAGCGAACCAATCGCCGCCACCGTCACGAACTGATTATCGCCGAAGGTCAGAGTCGCCGGGCCAATCGCCGCTTCTTCCAGCGATGTGCCCGCCGGGGCCACGGCCACTTCGTAGCTGCCGGGGGGCAGCGTCACCCAATCGGTGATCGTGCCGAATTCCAGGCCAGTGATGGCCGCCGCGCCGTTGACATAAATATCGACTGCCGGGGTATCGGGCGAGAAATGCGCCACGCGCACATTGGCGAACTGCGGCGGTTCACCCAGAGCGGCGACCACCGAGCCGGGCAGCAGCACATCGTTGATGACGTGGATGATGCCGTTGCTGGCCTGCACGTCGGTCTGAATCACTTCGACCACGCCGTTGAGCACGACGGTGCCGTTTTCGATCGTAATGCCGATGCCGGCGCCGGGCAGCAGCGTGGGCACGGTCTGGCCGTCCAGCGTGGCGACGGTCGAAGCGGGTACTGCGCCGGCCACGACATGGTACAGCAGCACCTGGTTGAGCAGTTCCTGGTTTCCTACCAGATCGCCCAGCGTCAGATCATAGGTCGCCAGCAAACGCGCGAAAGCGGCGTTGGTCGGGGCGAAAACGGTGAAGGGGCCGCCGGTGCTCAGCGCTTCGGCGATCGACGGATCCGCGGCCTGCACCGCCGCTACCAGCGTCGAAAAATCGGAAACCGAAGCCGCGACATCGACGATCGAGCCTTGCGCGAACGTCGGGGCTACAGCCAGCGCCAGCAGCAGCAGCGCCGCCAGCAGTACGGATAACTTACGCATTGTGTCTCTCCTCAAAGGTCAACTTCATGTAGAAATGGATATTGAACACGGTTTAACAATGCACCCTGCGGTTTAATTGTTAATGAAACAAATTTAAGCAGTTAATGACGCTTATCCGAGAATTTGATGAGAGGCCTGCGTACCTGTGAAGGTCGTAAAGGGATTAAAGACAGGTGAAAAGCGGAGAAAATGGGCGCGGGTGCGCTCAGTTTTTCGCGCCGACTAAACGGTCAAGCAGCGCCACATCCGCCCGGCGCGAGATTGAAGATGTCGATCGATTCGTGATGCGTGGCTTTGCGCACTTTGCGTGTTTTGCGCGTCCAATGCAGATTGAGCGCGTCGCATGTCTGGCAAAACAGGTCGATAATGTCCGGCGAGACGTTGGTGAACTGGTAACGTGTGTAGTCGCTGCCGTTGACACGGTAATCGCTTCAAACTTATGCGACAGATTTTGCGCTCTCTTGACCCCTCCCCAACCCTGTCCCCGGTGTAAGCTTCGCTTACCTCGGCGGAGAGGGGCTAAAAGCGCGCGTTTCTACGCCCGCCTCCCATTTTCTATGCTTGCGGGGAAAGGGGGATGGGGGGATAGGGGTTGATTATGACGCATGATAACGTTTTGATGCGATGACCCCGATAGCCCAACTCCGCCATTTGACTTTCGTCCATGCGCTGCTATAGTATCGTGACCTGTGAAAATAGAAAAGTCAGGCCGTAGTGTTCCGCCTGACTTTCGTTTTGTGCCGATGGTGGGACTCGAACCCACACGTCCGCAAGGGACAATCGCTTTTGAGGCGATCGCGTAAGCCATTCCGCCACATCGGCCAGTAATAGAAAATTTAATTCTTATGATGTACTTGAATCATAAATTTTCTTGGTCGAGTTGTCAATGCCAGACACGACGAATGCTGACGAACAAACGCTGATCCAGGCGGCGCAGCGCGGCAGCCTGAAGGCTTTTAATGTGCTGGTGCTGCGCTATCAGGACGTGCTCTACAGCCTGACGTACCGCATCATGGGCGACGCCCCCAGCGCCAGCGATGCCACGCAGGAGGCCTTTATCGCCGCTTACCGCCAGATCAAGAGCTATCGCGGCGGCAGTTTCCGCGCGTGGCTGCTGCGCATCGCCACCAACAGCAGCTACGACGAACTGCGCCGCCGCAAACGCCGCCCGGCCATCGCCTTCGAAGACCTCGCGCCGTCTGATTCGGACGACGAACCGCCCGTGCCGGATTCCGCCGCTACGCCGGAACAAGCGCTGCAAGACCGCGAACTGAACCGCGCGATCCAGGACTGCATCAATGGGCTGGTGGAAGATCAGCGCGTCACGCTGGTATTGAGCGACATCGAAGGGCTGAGCTATCAGGAAATCGCCGACCACACCAACGCGCAGATCGGCACGGTGAAATCGCGCCTGAGCCGGGCGCGCGCCAGCATTCGCCATTGTTTACAGGCTGTTCAGGAACTTTTGCCCGGCGCGTATCGTCTTATGCAGTAGGGTAATCATCGGGCAAACGTCAGATTTTATGGAACACACATGGCTATTGTAAGCGAACAAGACCACGAACTGCTCTCAGCCTATGTCGATGGCATGTTGAGCGAAAACGAACGACTGGCGCTGGAAGCGCGGCTGCGCAGCGACGAAACCCTGCTGCGCGAGCTGACGGCGCTGTATCTGACGCTGGCGCTGCTCAAACAACTGCCGCCGCTGGCCGCCCCGCGCGATTTCACGCTGGAGGCGGCTCCCGCGCGCTGGCTGATTTTCCCGGCGACGCCTGTTTTCAGCGCCTTGAGCGCCGCGGCGGCCACCTTTTTAGTGGCGATCGGGCTGTTGTTCCTGCTCAGCAGCGGCGGGCAGCAGGCAGCGCCTTCTGGCGATCAGGCGCAGGTGGCGCAGCAGATCACGGCCACGCCCACGCTGGCGCAAACCGCGACCGGGCCGGAACAATTCTACGCAGCGACAGGCACACCCGCGCAGGAAACCGCCGAGATCGGCGTGATGATCGCGCCGGTGGAAAGCAGCGAAACGCCGCCCGAAGCCGGCGCTGCCGCCACCGCGAATCTGGCGGCTTCGACGATGGCGGACGAAAGCGCGCCCGCCGCCGCCACCGAAGAAGCCGCGATTTCGATAGCTGCCGCGCCCACACAGGAAGCGGCACGTGAGAGCGGCCCGACAGGCACGCCTACCGCGACGGTCACTTCGACAGAGGGCACAACCAGCGCGGCCTTTGAAAGCGCCCCCGCAGCGCTGCCCAGCGCGACAACGGAAATTCGCCCGGAGGCCGATACGTCGGGCGATGCCTTCGGCGGCGGCGGGCGCAGCATGACCACCGAGACACCCGCCGCGCAGCTTGAAATCATGCAGGCGCTGCCCAGCGAAACGCCGACACAGCCGCCTACCGCGACGGTCACTTCGACAGAAACAGCCAGCGCCGCGCCGACCGCGAGCCCTGCGTCTGCTGTCGCACAAAACACAGGCGGCCTGGAACCGCTGCTGGGCGGGGCGTTGGTGTTGGGCGGCGGGCTGCTGCTGGGCATCGCTTTTATGACAGGCGTGCGCAGCCGCGAAAAACGCATCCGCGCGCGGCGGCAGGAGCGTTGATGCAGCAGAATATCGCCCACTACTGTCCTATCTGCGGCACGCCCACCGAGCACAAAGACCTCTATGGGCGGCGGCGTCCGGTGTGCCCGGCTTGCGGGCACATCGTCTTTTTTACGCCGAAAGTCGCCGCGCTGGTGCTTATCACCCAGGGCGATTCGGTGCTGTTGATCCGCCGCAGCCTGGACCCCGGCAAGGGGCTGTGGGCCTGCCCGGCGGGCTTCGTGGACGCCGACGAACACCCGCAAGACGCCGCGCGCCGCGAAGTGCGCGAAGAAACCGGGCTGGAAGTCGATGATCTGCGCCTGCTGGAAGTCTTCGGGCGTTTTGAGGACGGCGGGCGCGCCGATATGGTCGTCGCCTACCGCGCGACCATCAGCGGCGGTCTGCTGGCGGCGGGCGACGATGCCGACGAAGTCGGCTGGTTCGCGCGCGATGCCCTGCCCGAACTGGTTTTCACCACCACCAAAATCGTCGTCGGCAAATGGGTGCGCGGCGAATGGTGACCTGGCGCGCCTGTTGCCGCGGTTTTGTGCTGACCGCCTGACAATTTTCCGCGCTCTATTGCCCAATCCCGCGCAGCGTCGTACTATCTGCGGCGTGCGTCTTTGGCTTTTTTAAGACAGAACAAAGGAGTGAGCATATGTGGCGACGTTATTGGGCGCTGCTGCTGGCCGTGCTGCTGCTGGCGCTGCCGCTGGCCACGCTGGCGCAGGCGCCGGAACAAATCAACCTGGCGCTGGCTGATCTGGGCACGCGCGTCGGGCGCACCATCACGCTGGCCGATCTCAGCGATTGGGCATGGAGCGAACAGATTTTCCCTGATGCCAGTCTCGGCTGCCCGCAGACCGGGCAAACTTACGCGCAAGTACAAACGCGCGGTTTTCAATTCATTCTGACTTTTGAAAATGTCACTTACGATTATCGCGTTTCCGCCGACGGCACGCTTGTGGTGCTGTGCAGTTCGGTGAGCGCGCCGGAAAGCTGCGACAGCGCGCCGGGCGACATCCCGTTCGTCGAGCCGCGTTTGACCATCGGGCAGCAGGCGCGTGTCGTGCAAAATATCACGCTCAGCCTGCGCGCGGAACCGACACGCGGCGCGCTCAGCCTGGCCGATATTCCGGCGGGCACGGTGGTCGATGTGCTCGATGGCCCGCGCTGCGCGATCGGCAGTCTGCGTTACTGGCAGATTCGCTATAACAGTCCCAACGGCGCGATTGTCGGCTGGGGCGCAGAAGGCTACGACGGCGAATACTATCTCGAACCGCTGACGCTCACGCCCGGCCAGCCGCAAACGCGCGTGCGCCTGACGGCGGGCAATATCGCCGGGTTGGGCGAATTGTTCACAGTAGGCACACAGGCCACGTCCAGCGCGCTGTCGCCCGACAGCCGTTTTCTGGCGCTGGGCGATCCCTCTGGCACGCTGACGCTGTATGATCTGGCGAGCGGCGAAACGGGCTTCGCGGTGGTTGTCACCACCGCGCCGATTACAGCGCTGGCCTTCACTTCCGATAGTTCGCGCGTGGCGGGCATCGCCGGCGGCAGCATTTACGTCTACAACGTGGAAACCGGCACGCCTACGCAGTTCAGCGCGCTGGAAGCCGACGGCACAACGCCGGTGACGCTCAACGCGATGGCCTTCAGCCCGCTGCGGCAGGGCGAAACGCCGACGACGCCGGGCGTGCTGCTGCTGGCGGGAGGGTCGATTGATGGCCGCGTCTGGGTGTGGGATTTCGGAAACCCGACTGCGCCGCTGATTAACGGCGTGCAGGCGCACAACGGCGTGATCGTGCGGCTGGAGTTTGCGGCCAATGGCACGGCGCTTATCACCTCTGGCGCGGACAGCAGCGTGCGCATCTGGGGCATCCCGGCGGCGAGCGGCGGCGTGGGCTAACGCGCAGCACGGACTCCCCAGCGCACAGACATGATGAGGGTGTGGCTGTGGCTGCGCCCTCACACGAGAATATTCGCCAACCTGCTGAAGCCGACAGCCGAAATAAAGCTAAGACAGCGGGCTTAGGCCATCATGGATTCGTATACCGCCACCGTCGCGGCAGCCACCTGTTCATGCGTAAAATGCGCCAGCACGCGCGCGCGCCCGGCCGCGCGCAAATGGGCATAAAGCGCGCCATCGGTTTGCAGCTTATGCAGCGCCTCCCGCAGCGCCGGCACATCGCCTTCGCCGAAAATCAGCCCCGCGCCGCCGATCACATCCGGGATCGCGCCGCTGTCCGAACCGACGACGGGCACACCGCTGGACATGGCCTCTACCAGCACACGCCCGAACTGCTCTTTCCAGTTGGCGCGCGTCAGCGAGGGCAGGGCCAGCGCGTCGAGCTGCTGGTAGAGCGCGGGCATTTGCGTCGAAGCCACCCACGCCCGAAATTCCACGCGCGCGCCGATGCCCAGGTGTACCGCCTGCGCCTGTAAAGCCGCCTGCTGCGGCCCGCTGCCCAGAATCAGCAGCCGCCAATCGCCTGTAAGCTGCGCCGCCGCTGCTAACAGCAGATGCGCGCCTTTTTCTTCCACCAGCCGCCCGAAATAGCCGATGGTGAAGGGGCGCGGCGGACGGTCTGCCGCAGGCACAAACAGGTTGGCGTCTGTCCCGAACTGGGGGATCACGCGCAGCGGCCCGCTGTAGCCTTTGGCGCGCCAGACCTGCGCGGCACTTTGCGTGCCGGCCAGCGCGTACTGCACGTTCGCCAGCGTCCATGCTTCGCCCCAGCTAAACGGCGGCGGATAGCGGCGCAGCAGATTTTGCCAGCTAAAAAACAGCGTGCGCGCCCGCACCCGCTGTGCCCAGAACAAGGCCTGCCATGCCGCCAGGTTATAGGGTTCTTCGTCAATATGCACGATGTCCGGGCGGAAGCCGCGCATAAAGGCGCCCAACTGCCCGTAAAAATGCAGGTGAAAATCGCCGTTGCGATAAATCGGCAGCACTTGCAGAGCATAGCCGTCGGTATACACGCGCTCCAGTGGCGTTTCGCCGCGTTCGTCGCGCCACGACGACGGCACCAGCGCCAGCAGTTCTACGCCGCGCCGCGCGATTTCTTCCAGCTTGCGCTGATAAATGCCGACAATACAGGCTTTGGAAAGCATCAGAACACGCATACACCGGCCCTTAGGGGGAGCGAAAAACCACCTCAGTATAACAGTAGTGCCAGCAGTTTTTTGAGGACGGATTTGTGGATAACATCGCGCGCGCTTGTTTGCTATAATGTGCGCTGCACAGACCTGTGCGCCGCGTCAGCGGCTTTTTTCGTTCAACACTCAATTTCCCCAGTCACAGAAGGAGCACAATGAACAAGTCAGACTACCTCAGTGTCCCTGTCGAACCTCTCGACATTAAGGTGGTCAACGTCGTGCCGCTCATCGAGATGATGGGCAAAACGGCGTTTCAGGCGCGCAATCTGGCGCGCGCGTCACAGATTGCCGCCGCGATGGTGGCCGACGAACAGGCCAGCGTGATTCTGACGCTGGCGGGCAGTTTGGTTTCCGCCGGGCAAAAGCTGGCGATCATCGACCTGATGCGCTGCAATGCCATCGACGCCATCGTTTCGACGGGCGCCAATATCGTCGATCAGGACTTTTTCGAGGCGCTGGGCTTTCGCCACTGGCAGGGCGACATCGACGCCGGCGACGCCGCGCTGCGCGAACTGATGATTGATCGCATTTACGACACCTATATCGACGAAGAAGACCTGCGCATCTGCGACGACAGCGTGCGCGCCATCGCCGAAAAGCTGGAACCCCGCGCCTACAGCAGCCGCGAATTCATCTATGAGATGGGGCGCTATCTGGACGAATATCATCCCAACACCGACAGCATCGTGCTGGAAGCCTATCGCCGCGACATCCCGATCTTCGTGCCGGCCTTTAGCGACTGCTCGGCGGGCTTCGGGCTGGTATTTCATCAGGTGGCGCACCCCGAACGACACATCACCATCGACAGTGTGCGCGATTTCCGCGAACTGACGCACATCAAAGTGCATGCTGGCGTGACCGGCCTCATCATGCTGGGCGGCGGCGTGCCCAAAAACTTCGTGCAGGACATCGTGGTCTCGGCGGAGGTGCTGGGCTACGAGGTGGAAATGCACAAGTACGCCGTGCAGCTCACGGTGGCCGACGAACGCGACGGCGCGTTGAGCGGCTCGACGCTGCGCGAGGCCAATTCGTGGGGCAAGGTCGATCTGGCGCAGGAGCAGATGGTGTTCGGCGAGGCGACGGTGACGTTCCCGCTGCTGGCGGGTTATGTCTATCACAGCGGCGTCTGGCAGCAGCGCGTGCCGCGCCGCCTGAACCGCCTCTTTACCGAAGGCGTGCCGCTGACGGCCAAAAGCGAAACGCCCAATCTCAGCAGTATCGCGGGCCAGGCGCAGTAGCAAGCGCCTGGCGGTTAACCCGCCGCGCGCGGCGAGGGAAAAGAAAATAAAAGGGACAGAGCCGATGCCCTGTCTCTTTTTGATTCACGCAAAATTTTGATCATCGTAGGGACAAGATAGGTCTTGTCCACCACGAAAATACCCGGAAGCCTGCTTTAGCGCCGCCGACTGCCGCCGCGATCGCCCCCGCGATCACCGCCGCGCCCGCCGCGATCCCGGCCCCCGCGATCGCCGCCGCGCCCGCCGCCGCTGGGACGCCGATCACGTGAACGTGCTTCGTCGGCTGTCCAGCCTTCGAGCACGGCCTGGCGGCTCAGGCGCACCTTGCCGCCCTCGTCCACGTCGGTCACCATCACCATGATCTCGTCGCCCAGCGCCACTTCGTCTTCCACCGACTGCACACGGTAATCGGCAAGCTGCGAGATATGCACCATGCCTTCTTTGCCGGGCAAAAATTCGACAAACGCGCCATACGATTCGATGCGCGTCACCTTGCCGGTGTAGATCTGCCCGATTTCGGCGTCTTCTGTCAGGCCGCGAATTTCCTCGACGGCGCGTTCCACCGAAGGGCCATCCGGGCCGGCCACAAAAATCGTGCCGTCTTCTTCGATATCGACCTTGACGCCCAACCGATCCTGAATGCTGCGCACGACCTTGCCGCCTGGCCCGATGACCGCGCCGATTTTTTCGACGTCGATCTTGAGCGTGACCATGCGCGGCGCGTATTCGCTCAGTTGCGGGCGCGGCGCGGGCAGTGTCGCCGTGATCACATCCAAAATCTTCATGCGCGCGTCTTTGGCCTGCGCCAGCGCCTGCGTCATGATCTGTTCGCTGACGCCGCTGATCTTGATGTCCATTTGCAGCGCGGTGATGCCTTTTGCCGTCCCCGCCACCTTAAAGTCCATGTCGCCGAAGTGGTCTTCCATGCCCTAAATATCGGTCAGGATAGCGGTTTTGCCATCGTGCTGCACCAGCCCCATAGCGATGCCGGCCACCGGACGCACAATCGGCACGCCCGCGTCCATCAAGGCCAGCGTGCTGGCACACACACTCGCCATTGAGGTGCTGCCGTTGGAACTCAGCACCTCGCTCACCAGACGGATGGTGTAGGGAAATTCGTCTTCCGGCGGGATCATGCCGCGCAGCGCGGTTTCGGCCAGCGCGCCATGCCCGATCTCGCGGCGTTTGGGGCCGCGCACGGGGTACACTTCGCCGGTCGAGAAGGGCGGCATGTTGTAGTGATGCATATAGCGCCGGTCTTCTTCCGGGCTGAGGCCGTCCATCTGCATAGCGTCGCGCGGCGTGCCCAGTGTGGCGATCGTCAGCACCTGCGTTTGGCCGCGCGTGAACAGGCCAGAGCCATGCACACGCGGCACCAGCGCCACTTCTGCCGCCAGCGCGCGTATCGTGGTGAAGTCGCGGCCATCGGGGCGCACGCCGTCATGGACGATGCGTTTGCGCACTTCTTCATACATAACGTTGGTCAGGGCTTCGCGCACATGCGCCAGTTTGATGATCTGCGCCGGGTCGCTCTGCGCTTTGTTGCGCTCCTCATATTCCGCCACCAGCTTGTCGCGCAGCACATCCAGCGCGTCGTTGCGCGCTGTGCGGTCGGTGTGTTCGACCACGATCTGACGCACTTCCGCGCGCACTTTGTCGGCGACTTCGGCTTGCAGCGTATCGGCGATTTTGTAGAGCGTGACTTCGGTCTTGGGCTTGCCGACATCGGCGCGTATCTGGTTTTGCAGCGCGATGATCGGCTGCAACGTGTCGTGCGCCAGCTTGAGCGCCTTCAGCATCGTCTCTTCATCGACTTCGCTCGCGCCGCATTCCACCATGTTGATGGCCTGCGCCGTACCCGCGACACGCAGGTCGAGCTGGCTGTTTTCCATTTCCGAAATGGTCGGGTTGATGACCAGTGCGCCGTCGATCAGGCCGATGCGCACGCCCGCCACCGGGCCATCCCAGGGAATGTTCGAGATCGTCAGCGCGGTGCTGGCGGCGATCAGACCGAGCATGTCGATGTGGTGTTCCTGATCGTGGCTGAACGGTGTCAGCATGACCTGCACATCGTTGCGCATTTCTTCGCGGAACAGCGGGCGCAGCGGGCGGTCAATCACGCGCGAAATAAGGATAGCGCTGTCGGAGGGTTTGCCCTCGCGCCGGAAAAAGCTGCCGGGAATGCGTCCGGCAGCATACAGTTTTTCTTCGTATTCGACTTGCAGGGGGAAGAAATCAAGTTCTTCGCGCGCGTGGGCGCTCATCGTGGCTGCCGCGAAAATGACGGTATCGGCCAGGCGTGCCGTCACTGCGCCGCCGGCCTGTTCGGCCAGCTTGCCCGTCTCGATGACGATTTCGTCTCTGCCAACCATCACCGAATAACGATGGGTCTTGGCGGTACTCATGGTGCTCTTGTTCTCCTTAGGTCTTGCCGGAAATGATGACGCCCGACCGACAAGAACTGGGGACTGGCGCCAGGCCATCTGCTGGCGACACTCCCCAACCCCTGTCGTGGCGGGCGTCCGCTTGTGGGGAAACGGCTGATCCAATAACGGGGGCATTTCCCTGTACTTTGCTGGCAATTATATGCCGTCTACCCGCGCCTGTGCAACTTAACGCCGCAGTCCCAGCTTCTTGATGAGCGTGCGGTACGAATCGGGATCCGTGTCGTTCAGGTAGTTCAGTTGGCGGCGGCGCTGTCCGACCAGCTTGAGTAGACCACGGCGCGAGTGCTGGTCGTGCTTGTGCGTCTTGAGGTGTTCGGTGAGCTGGCTAATGCGTTCACTGAGCATGGCGATCTGCACTTCGGGCGAACCGGTGTCGCCTTCGTGCCGGCCAAAGTTCTTCATTAACTCGCTCTTTTTGTCTTTCGTCAGTGCCATCTGTGTCCCTCTATACAGTCGCCAGATACGCCGGACAGAGGCGCATCGGTCTAATGAGCGTCAGCCGGCATTATAGCAGAGCGAAGGGGGGAAACAATCCCGAACCGGCAGACACCGCCGCGCTATGATGTTCGTCCTGCCTTGGGCGCGGGCATTTGGGATTCGGGGGGGAGGGCGGTACAATTGCCGCACTTTAGAGCAGTACAGGAGAAGAATCAATGCTACCTGCTTTTTATAATGAACCCGGCACCGATTTTACGAAACCGGACAATGTCAGCGCTTTTTTTGCGGCGCTGGACAAAATGAAAGCTGATATGGGGCGCAAGTACCCACTGGTGATTGGCGGCGAACGCATCGAAACGGCGGAAACCAGCGCTTCGATCAACCCCTCGCGCCCCAACGAAGTGCTGGGCCACTTTTCCAAAGCGACGCTGGAGCATGTGGCGAAGGCCGTCGCCGCCGCCGATGCCGCTTTCCAGACCTGGCAGTACCGGCCTGTCGAAGAACGCGCGCGCTACCTGCTGCGCGCCGCCCACGAAATGCGCCGCCGCCGCCACGAGTTCAGCGCCATGATGGTGCTGGAAGTTGGCAAAAGCTGGGCCGAAGCCGATCTGGACTGTGCCGAGGGTATCGATTTCATCGAATATTACGCGCGGCAGGCGCTGCGGATGGCGCAGTCCAGCGAACTGCTTACCCCGCGTATGGGCGAACAGATCGCGCTGGAATACATCCCGCTGGGTGTGGGCGCGGTGATTTCTCCCTGGAACTTTCCCTGCGCCATCGCCATCGGCATGACAACCGCGGCGCTGGTGGCCGGCAATACCGTCATCCTTAAGCCCGCCGGCCAAAGCCCGTGGATCGCCTATAAGATGTGCGAGCTGTTCTGGAACGCTGGCATCCCTGACGGCGTGCTGAATTTCGTCACCGGGTCGGGCGCGCTGATAGGGCCGCCGCTGGTGGAACACCCGCGCACGCGCTTCATCGCCTTCACCGGTTCCAAAGAAGTCGGCATCGACATCTTCGAACGCGCCGCCAAAGTCCACAAAGGCCAACTGTGGCTCAAGCGCACGGTGCTGGAAATGGGCGGCAAGGACGCGGTGGTGGTCGATGAAACCGCGCGCCTTGAGGACGCAGCGAACGGTATTGTCATGAGCGCTTTTGGCTATTCCGGGCAAAAATGCTCGGCGGGGTCGCGCGCCATCATCGTCGACCAGGTCTATGAACAAGTGACCGAGCGTGTGGTCGAACTGGCGCGCAAGCTGACAGTCGATGCGCCAGACAAAGGCCCGGATGTCTATATGGGACCGGTTATCGACAAAAGTTCTTTTCACAAGATCAACGAATATATCGAAGTTGGCACGCAGGAAGGCAAACTGCTGCTGGGCGGCAAACCGCTGGATACGCCCGAAGGCGGCTACTTTATCCCGCCGACGATCTTCGGCGATGTGCCGCCCAACGCGCGCATCGCCCAGGAAGAAATCTTCGGGCCGGTCTTGAGCGTCATCCGCGCCAAAAATTACGACGACGCCATCGCCATCGCCAACGGCACAGAATTCGGGCTGACGGGCGCGTTGTTCAGCGAAAACCGCGAACGGCTGGAACACGCGCGCAAGGTCTTCCATGTCGGCAACCTGTACTTTAACCGCAAATGCACCGGCGCCTTCGTCGGCGCGCAGCCTTTCGGCGGCTTCAACATGAGCGGCACCGACAGCAAGGCCGGCGGCCCCGACTACCTGCTGCTGTTCACGCAGGCCAAGACCATCACCGAGAAACTGTAGCGGTAATTTTGTCGTCCGTAGGGGCCAGGCAGGCCTCGCCCACACCCCCTGCGCAAAGGCGCGCGCAGGGGGACACACAACAACAGCGGTTTTGATACCGGGGCAGAAACAGTTCACGGTGTATTCTATTTTATTTCTTTGATATATTATGCAGCCACAAGGGGGAAGAACAGCACGATGGACAATCCACTGGGCGCGGCACGACACGAGATACTCACCTGGGCAGATGTGGATAAACTGATTGATGTCCTGCTGCCACAGCTCAAAACCACCGGGCCTTACGATGCCATGGTCATGATTACGCGCGGTGGCATTATCCCCGGCGGGATGCTGGCCGAAGCGTTGAGTATCCGCAGCGTGTTAACGGCGGCGGTCGATTTCCCAACAGATGCCGAACGTACCGGGCTGATGGCCTGGCCCACTTTTTTGCAATTCCCCGATGCCAGTCTCTTGATTCGGCGGCGCGTGCTGATCGTCGATGATGTGTGGGGCAGTGGGCGCACCAGCACGGCGGTCAAAGGCCGTGTCCAGGCGGCGGGCGCTGCGCCTTTCGCCTGCGTGCTGCACTTCAACCCCTACCGTTCGCTCTTCAGCAAAGCCGAACCCGATTATTACGCCGCCGTTACCGACGCCTATATCGTCTACCCTTGGGAAATCGATCGCGGCGTCAAAGGGCTTGACCTCACCGTGCCGGAGATGAATTAACACTGGCTAAATGCCCTGTTCGGGCTGCAATCTTTTCTGCTATAATGATCTTCAAAATGGCGTTGGTGTGCAGTCTACTGCTTATGCAGCAATCCTATACGCGGTCGTGTGCGGCGTGAACGCTCGCACTGCTGCTTTTGCCTCAACGAAAGCGCCGCGCGCGGAGCAAGCTGCCCAAAAATAAACCGGCGCGCGCTGGCCCATGTACGGTGCGCGGCAGCAGTCAGTTAAACAGGATGGGCGACGGCAGCCTGCCGCGCCCCGCCAGATCACGTCGTATCTGGCAGCACACCTCGGAACGCCGCTGCGGTCACACAATACGTCGTTGAAACCAGTGAACGCGGAAACTTCTGCGTTCCGCAGCATCGAAGGACATAAGAGTGTGCTTCGTCATAATATCGGGTCGAGATGGACACGTGAAGGCACCAGGGACGCGGTTGAGTTGGAATTTTATTGCGATACACACCCACAGAAAGGAGTGAGGTGTCACAAGCCCGGAGGCCCATCTGCGCTCGGCACGGAGCCTGTGGCACTGTAATAGGAGTATGATTAACAAAGAACACGACTTCGAGCAGCTGCTTGAGGAATCCTACGGGCTGCTGCAACCCCGCCGCGGCGAAATCCGTAACGCCATCATCTTGCAGATCGACGAACGCGAAGTGATCGTTGATCTGGGCGCTAAACAGGACGGCATCGTTCCTTCGCAAGACCTGGAACGACTGGATAACGAAGTGCGCTCCGGACTCAAGATTGGCGCGGAAGTGCCGGTGTATGTGCTGAACCCGCGCGACCAGGACGATAACCTGATTGTCTCGATCAATATGGGCTTGCAGCGCTACGATTGGGAACGCGCGCGCGACCTGCTCAAGACTGAAGACGCCGTCAGAGTCGTCGTCACTGGCCACAACAAGGGCGGCGTGCTTGTACGCTGGAATCGTCTCGAAGGCTTTATCCCCAGTTCGCATCTGGTGTCGATCAACCTCTCCGGCGACCGCCGCGATAGCTGGGGCGATGTCGAAGGCCGCGAACTGATCGTCAAAGTCATCGAAGTCGATCAGGATCGCCGCCGCCTGATCTTCAGCGAACGCGAAGCCCAAAAGGAACGCCGCGCCCAGGAAAAAGCGCGCCTGCTGGCCGAACTCAAGGAAGGCGATGTCGTCAGGGGTGTCGTCACCGGTCTGCGCGATTTTGGCGCTTTCGTCAATCTCGGCGGCGCCGACGGCCTGATTCATGTCAGCGAACTGGCTTGGCATCGTGTCGATCACCCGCGCGATGTGCTGCGCGTCGGGGATGACATCGAAGTCTATGTGCTCAACCTTGACCGCGACTCCAACCGTATCGCCCTCAGCCGCAAGCGCCTGTTGAGCGACCCCTGGGAAGACGCCGCGCTGCGTTACCACGAAGGCCAACTGGTCGAGGGCACCGTCACCAATGTGGTCGATTTCGGCGCGTTTGTAGCGCTGGATAACGGGCTGGAAGGGCTGCTGCACCTGAGCGAAATGGGCAACGGCTCGCTCAAGGAACCGCATTCCTATGTCAAGAAGGGCGATCGCCTCAGCCTGCGCATCAGCCATCTGGAGCCGGAAAAGCGGCGTGTGGGCTTCACCCAGCGCTGGGGTACCGGCGAAACTCCCGGCGAAGAAACCAGCCCCAACGGTGTGGACGCCGCGCCATCCGCCAGCGAACAACCCTCTGCCGCTGGAGACCAGCCCGGCGACAGCCTCTAAACACCATCAGATTGCGCGGGGGCGAGTCATGACTCGCCCTCCGCGCTTTTAAGGGTAAATTCCTTCTTGCTGTGATAAACAGCGATCACAGCGCGTTTTCGTTGCCTTTGGCAACCAAAATTCCGCAAAAAACCCCTCCCCCGCGCACGAATCATTGACAAACAGGCTCAAAGGTCTATAATCCAAACGATCTCAGGGGAGGGACGCGCTTTGTGCTGCGGCATGGCCGCGCCCAGACACGCTCCACACATTTCCAACCGAGTCTTTATCGCCCGCGCGCTGTGTGCGCCGCGAGGTCGTGATGCTGTGTGCCCCTCTCCCGAAATCGCAACAAAAATTTTGGCCTTGGGAGATTATGCACATGCAGAAAACGTTAGATTCCGTCGCCGATGGTCTGGACTTTGCAGCGCTCTTAGAAGCGTCATTCGCTGAAGAAAGCCTCCAGCGTGGGGACACCGTGACCGGGACGGTGCTGGCGGTGGATAATCAGGGATTGATTATCGATGTCGGCTGGAAGCGCGACGGGATCGTCTCGCGCCGCGACGTAGAACGGTTGGGGATGAACCCCGAAGATTTCAAAGTCAGCGCCGAAATCGATGTCATTATCCTTCGTCTGGAAGATGAAGATTGCAATCTGGTGCTCTCGGTTTCACAGGCGCGCCAGGGCGAAGATTGGCGCCATGCTGAAGAACTGCTGCAAAACGGCGAAATCTACGAAGGCACAGTGATCGAAGCTAACAAAGGCGGCTTGATCGTGCCGTTTGGCAATTTGCGCGGCTTTGTGCCCGCCAGCCATGTGGTCGATCTGCCGCGCGGGCTGGGTGACGATGATCGCAAGGCCTACATGATGACGCTCGTCGGCCAGAAAGTGCGCGTCAAGGTCATCGAAGTCAACCGCAAGCGCCGTCGCCTGGTCTTTAGCCAGCGCGATGCCCTGCGCGGCAACCGCGAAGCGCGCAAGGAAATCCTGCTGGACGAACTGCGCGAAGGCGACATCCGCAAGGGCATCGTCAGCGGTCTGCGCGATTTCGGCGCCTTTGTCGATCTGGGCGGTGCCGACGGCCTGATCCATATCTCCGAACTGGCCTGGCATCGTGTCAAGCACCCCAAAGAACTGCTGAATGTCGGCGACGAAGTGGAAGTTTACGTGCTGCGGTTGGACGCCGAAGGCAAGCGCATCGGCCTGAGCCTCAAGCGCCTGCAAAAGAATCCTTGGGCCATGGTCGAAGAACTGTACCATGTCGGTCAGCTTGTCGAAGGCACGATTTCGCGCGTGGCGCAGTTTGGCGCTTTTGTCAGCCTGGAGCCGGGCATCGAAGCGCTGCTGCACAGCAGCCAGGTGGCCG
Source organism: Chloroflexota bacterium (assembly GCA_013388745.1). Taxonomy (GTDB): domain Bacteria; phylum Chloroflexota; class Anaerolineae; order Aggregatilineales; family Phototrophicaceae; genus JACAER01. The sequence continues at coordinate 29,373 of JACAER010000024.1, read as the reverse complement.
ACCCCGCGCCGGAAGACGCGCGCGGCATGGTCTACGAAGGCCAAACCCTGCTGCTGCGCATTATCAGCATCGAAGCGGATAAGCAGCGGCTGGGCCTCAGCCTGAAGGATGTCGGCGCGGAAGAACACGCGCGCTACAGCGAAAAGCGCCATAGCGTTGAGGCCGAGAATCCTGTAAAATTAGCACAATAATTTCATGCAAAGCAGGTGGAGGCGGGGCGCGCCCTGTTCCCACTGTCCCACAAAAGCCTAAACAGGAAGGAGGTGACGGGACAAATGACCCAAGTGAACTTGAAGCCAGGAGAATCGCAGGAATCGCTGCTGCGCCGTTTTCGTAAGCGTGTGACCAACAGTGGTGTGTTAAGCACCGTGCGCCGCAAGCGCTGGTACATCTCCAAGAGTGAACTGCGCCGTATTGAAAAGAAAAAGGCTATTCGCCGCGCGCGCCGCCGCCAGCGTAAATCGGGGGAAAGTTAAGCCTTGTCGGCTGAACAATCCGAACATGGTGTCACACCGCTGCGCGGCTGCCGTGCAGCGGTTTCTCTGTTTATTAGTCTCTGAGGAGTAGTATGCCGAAACAGAAAGAAGACAAGATCGAAGTCGAAGGTACGATTAAAGAAGCGCTGCCCAATACGCAGTTCATCGTCGAACTGGATAACGGCCACCGCATCCTGGCGTATCTTTCGGGCAAAATGCGTAAGTTCTACATCCGTATTCTGTTGGGAGACCGCGTGAAGGTCGAAATGAGCGTGTATGACCCGACACGCGGGCGCATCATTTACCGCCACAAAGACGGACGCAGCGACGACGAAGAGACCGAATAGCAGCGATCGTCCCCAGCTACGTGTTGATTTCCCCCTGTGCTTTGTAACCAAAGCGCACGCCATTATCCAACCAGCGCAGCCAGCGCGGAGTCAGCTTATAGACAGTGCTGGCGGCAATCTGCGCATTCAGTGCCGCGGGCAGGGTAAACTTGGCGCGATACAAGCGCAGCGCCGCCGCGCTCGCTTCGCTGTCGTTCACTGCGCCTGCCTGCCCTTCGATCTGTACACCGCGAATCTGTTCCCACGCCCACACCTCTGGGTAGACCGCGGCGGCCACCGCCGGGCGCGCGCTTAAATTCACGCTGTGAATACTGGTGGGCGCGGAAAGCCAGTACAGGTTGAGCGCCGCGTCGGCCACGAAAAACAGCGGCGCGATCTGCGCGCTGCCGTCGGCGTTCACGGTGGCCAGCGCCAGCGTGGAAGTCACTTCCAAAAACGAGCGCACCGTTTGCAATTCGCGTTCGCTGATCGCGGCAGCCATCGTTAGTCGTCCTCTGCCGGGTTTTTGCTGTTTTTCAGCCCCAGCCATTCAAAATACAGGCGATTTTTAACGCCAATACGCGCCAGCGCGCGCCCCACTGTGCCGTTGACGATTTCGTCCACTGTTTGCGGGCGACCATAAAACGCCGGCACGGGCGGCATAATGATCGCCCCGTTTTCCGCCGCCTGTAACATCAGCCGCAGATGCCCCATATGCAGCGGCGTTTCGCGCAGCAGCAGCAGCACCGGGCGGCCTTCTTTGAGCTGGACATCCGCCGCGCGCGTGATCAGGTCGTTGTTGTAGCTGTGGGCGATTCCGGAAAGCGTCTTGATGCTGCACGGCGCGATCACCATCCCCAGCGTCTCGAAGCTGCCGGAAGCAATGCTGGCGCCGATGTTGCCGGGCGTATGCACGACATCGGCCAGCGCTTCGACATCGCGCACAGCGTAATCGGTCTCCTGCGTGATCGTCATTTTGGCAGCCGGCGTCAGAATCAAATGCGTTTCGATGCGTTCGTCCGCCAGCGCATGCCGCCCCTGCCGCAGCGCCTCCAGTACGCGAATGCCGTAAATCACGCCCGAAGCGCCGCTGATACCGATAATCAATCGCTGGCTCACTGTCACCGCGCGCTACTTCTCGCCCCAGTGGACGGCCATCGTGCCGAACATGAACAGCCGGTACTGCACGTTACGCACACCGCTGCCCCGCATGATCGCCGCCAATTCGTCGGGCGTCTTAAAAGCCTGCGTTGATTCTGGCAAATACTGGTAAGCGCTGGGGTCGCTGCTCACCAGCCGCCCCAACAGCGGAATCCCGTATTTGAGGTGCAGCAGAATGAAGGGACGCAGCAGCCCTGGCGGCGGCGGCGAACTATCGAGCACGACGACACGCCCGCCTGTTTTGAGCACGCGAAGCTGCTCACGGAAGGTCTGCGCGATGTCGATCACATTGCGCACCAGATAGCCGCTGGTCACGGCGTCGAAGGTGTTGTCTGGGAACGGCAGTCGCAGCGCGTCGGCGCCTGTCCATCTGACCTGATGGCCAAGCGCCAGCTTTTGCCCGACATGCATCATAGGCAGCGCAAAATCGGCGCCCACTGCCTGCGCCGAAGGCACGGCTTTTAGCGCCTCAAAGGCAATGTCGCCCGTGCCTGTTGCCAAATCGAGCAGTCTGCCGTTGGCCGGCAGCCGCGCCTGCTGCACCACGAAGCGCCGCCATTTCAGGTCTTGCCCCAGCGTCATCAGCCGGTTCATCAGGTTGTAACGGTCTGCGATGCGCCCGAACATCGCCTGCACATAGGCGGCGCGGGCTTCTCCGGTGAGATGTGCCATCAATTTCCTGTTCGCTTAAGAAATTCGTCTTCTGCCTTACGCGCTTGCAGATAAGCGTCCAGCAGGTCGATCTGATAATGATCGGCGATACGGATAATCACATACAGAATATCGGCCAGTTCGTCGCCGATTTTGTCGCTGTCCGATTGGTAGTAGGGCTGGCTTTCACGCTCTGTGCCGTAATAATGCTCGGCCACCAGCACATACTTGGCGAGTTCGCCCACCTGCTTCATCAACTCTATCAGTGCGCCTTCTACACCCCATTCGCGCCCTTCGATGTTCTGGAAGCGCTGGCGGATACGGCGCGCCAGCGCAATCGTTTCGCGCAGCGTGATTTCATCAGCCATTCCACAGACTCCTTAAACGATCAACGCAACGAACGTCCCAACGAACAGCGTAAGGGCGATGTAGGAATTGATGTTGAAAAAAGCCACATTGATGCGCGACAAATCGTTGGGTTGGACAATCGCGTTTTCATACGCCAACAGCGCCGCACAGATGACCAGCGCCAGCCAGAAGGGCCAGGCCAGCGCCAGCAGCAGCCCCAGCAGCCCCAGCGTCAAAATCGTCAGCGCGTGGCTGACTTTGGCCAGAAACAGGGCGCTGGCGATTCCGTAGCGGCTCGGCCACGAGTGCAGCCCTTCCTGCTGGTCATGCTGCACATCCTGGCAGGCGTAAATCAGATCAAAGCCGCTGATCCAGAACGTCACCGCCAGCATCAGCAGCCAGGCGGGCAGATCGCCGGGCGCGAAAATGCTGCCCGTGACGGCGATCCAGCCGCCCATGGGCGCTAAACCATCGGTGAATCCCAAAATCCAGTGACACAGCGGCGTGAAGCGTTTGGTATACGAGTAGCCGATCAAAAACACCAGCGCGCCGGGAAACAGCAGCAGCGCCAGCGGGTTGAGCAGCGCCGCCGCCAGCGCCAGCAGCAGCAGCGCGCCCAGCGCGAAGCCCGCCATCAGCCGCACCGACACCGCGCCGGTCACCGATGGGCGATTCTTCGTGCGCGGGTTGGTCGCGTCGTAGCGCCGGTCTGCCAGCCGGTTGACGGCGAAGGCCAGTGTGCGCGCGGCGGCCATCGCCACCGTCACCCAGAAAAACTGATGAAATGTCGGCAGCCCGCCCGCCGCCAGACACATGCCCAGGTAGGCGAAGGGCAGCGCGAAAATCGTATGTTCGAACTTAATCAGTTCCAGGAACGTGCGCACGCTGTCCAGCGGCGAACGGCCCGGCTGTGCTGCGGCAGTCATCAATCCCCCGGATACATCACCCACAGGTCAGAGCGGCCAATATTGCAATGCACCGCGCGCGACATGAAGCCCAGGCAGGCCCACGACAGGTACAGCGCCATACGCGCCGCATGCCATGCGCCCAGAATCCCGCGCGCCCGCTTGCGGTTCAGTTCCACCAACCGATTTTCCACCGACGGAATCGGGTGGAAAATCCATTCGATCAGCCGCGAACGCGCGGGTTCGTCGTCTTGCAGCTTGTCGCTTTCGCTGATGATTTTTTCCATTATTTCCTGCGAAGCGCCGGCCTTGCGCGCGAAGCGATCGGCCTCGAAGACCCCGCGCCGGCTGACGGTGGGCAGCAGCAGCAGCCCCAAAAACTGCCACAGGGTAAACCACAGGCTGACGGTCATCAGATCACCCACAGAGGCGATCGGCCCGACGCCGGTGACGTTCATGGCGATGGCGAAGCCCACCAGATTCCAGATGGCGGCCACGAACACGCCGTAAGCCCGCTGTTCGTTTTGCAACACGCCGATGCGCCGCGCGATCTGCGCCGCCACGCCTTCGGTGTTCAGCAGCGAAAACCACGACGCCGGCAGCACCAGCCGTTCCAGTCCCGGCAGCCCCACCAGCCCGCCGACGAACGCCTGATCCTGGCTGGAATAGACGATGACGTTATCGGGCATGTGCAGCCCCCATTTTTCCAGCACTTTGCGCGGCTCTTCCATATTCACCAGCGGCTCGACCTTGAGATTGGCCGAAGCGCGCGCCAGGGCTTCCTGCGCCGCCAGCAGCGCCGCCATCACCACGCCGGCGACAAACACCACCACCCCTATAGTGTTCGATTGACGTCCGGCGACGATCAGCAGCATCCCGGTCAGGAGCATGACCACGAACTGCACCAGCACGCCGCGCAGCCAGCTTAGCAGGAAACTGCCGAAAGGAAGCGCGTGTTTTTCGTAGCGGCGCGGCAGCAGATAACCGCCAACGATGTCAAACGGCAGGCTGAACAGGATGTACAGCCCTAACATCATCGCTACCCGCTGCGCGATTTCGTTGGGTTCGGTTTCGGTCACCGGGAACAACTGTCCCGGCAGGTTCAACAGCAGCGCCAACGCCGAAACAATCACCCAGAAGCCGACGTTGGCGATGCCCAGATACAGTCGTGCGCGTGCGTAAGTCATTGCTCTCTTTTCCCCCACTGCAAAAAAGAACTCATGTTAGCCCTGCGGAACGCTTTCCGTGTTGTTGGCTGCTATCGCTTCCCCAAGTCCGTACTCTGCCCAACGGCGGCTGACGCGCGCCACGATCTCCGGCGCCATAAAAATTTCCTGCGGCCACCCGCGCGGATGCCCATCGCTGGCGTCTTTGCTGGTGGCATCAATGCCGATGTGCCCGCGTGCCTGCCCTGCCGCCGCGTAATGGTCGATCTCGCCCGTGCTGATGAGCATATCGCGCCGCCAATCGACGTTCCCCAGCGTGCGCCAGGCCACATCCGACAGGTTGTGTAGGTCCACGACAGAATCGAGCACGATGATATTATAATCTGGGCAAAGCTTCCAGAGTTCGCGCATAACCTGTTTGGGCGTATGCCGTGTTTTGTCCAGCGCCACCAGCAGCGTTTGCCGGGTTTCGCGCCAGCGTTCGCCCAGCAGCGCCGTGATTTTTTCGGCGGGCAGCGGCGGCGGTACGGGGAAGGGCGCTTGGTCTGTGCTGGCGCGCGTGGCGTCCACGCCGATTTTGCCGCCATAGGAATCCCAGAGTGACGAGTGGTCGAGCTGATCGACGGCGCCATCCACGACGGTCACGTCGCGCCGCCAATCGACGGTGTCCAGCACACGTTGGGCGACCGCCTCCAGATTTTGCACATCCACGTCGTCATCGACGACGATGAGGCCTTTCGCCAGCATCATCAGCCCCAGCCCCCACAGGCCGTACATGATCTTTTGCGCGTGGCCGGGAAAACGCTGTTTGATGCTGACGATCACCAGGTTGTGAAAGACGCCCTCGGCGGGCATGTTGACATCGCGGATTTCGCCCATGAACAATTTCATCAGCGGCAGGAACAGGCGCTCGGTGGCCTTGCCCATCCACACATCTTCCATCGGCGGCTTGCCGACAAGCGTTGTCGGGTAAATCGGGTCTGTGCGGTGGGTGATGGCGGTGACATGCATCACCGGGAACAGGTCGGGCGGCGTATAAAAGCCGGTATGATCGCCAAACGGCCCTTCCATGCGGTGCTCGTTGGGGTCGAACCAGCCTTCGATCACGAATTCAGCGTTGGCCGGCACTTCTAAGTCCTGCGAGACGCATTTGACGAACTGCACCGGACGCCCACGCAGCCAGGCCGCCAGCAGGTATTCGTCGATATTGGGCGGCAGCGGCGCGGAACCGCACCACATTTCCGCCGGGTCGCCGCCAAGCACAACGGCTACCGGGATGCGCGTTTCGCCGCTGTGTTTGCCGGCTTCCTGATGCTCTTTGCCGCCTTTGTGCCGCTGCCAGTGCAGGCCGAGCGTTTGTCCGTCGTAAACCTGAATACGGTACATGCCCACGTTACGGATGTCCGTGCCCGGTTCGCGCGTGATGACCGAGGTCAGCGTGATGTATTTGCCGCCGTCTTCCGGCCAGCACTTAAGAATCGGCATGATGTTGACATCGGGATTTTCGGTGATGACGACTTCCTGGCAGGGGGCGGTTTTGGTCATGCTGGGTCCCAGCCCGATGCTCCTGAGCACGCCCATGACATCGCTGGCGCGGCTCATCATCGCCGCGAAGCCCCTGGGCAGCTTCAGGTCGATCAGTTTAGCGAGCCGCTGGTTCAGTTCGTCCAGGTCGTTCACGCCCATCGCCAGCGCCATACGCTGCGGAGTGCCGAACAGGTTAATCGCCAGCGGGAATGCGCTGCCTTCGACCTTTTCGAACAGCAGCGCTTTGTTGCGCGCGTGCGGCTGTTTGCTCAGCCGGTCGGTGATTTCGGTGATTTCCAGTTCGCTGCTGACCGGCGCGCTGATGCGCAGCAGTTCGCCCGCCGCCTCCAGCCGCGCCAGAAAGTCGCGCAGGTCTCTATAGCTCATGGCCGTCTCTACCTGTACATTCACAATGTTTAGTTTGCTCTGAATATCACAAATGTCTTTCAATTGTACCCGATTATAACGCAGTGAAGATGAGACTGAAATAAGCGTTATCAATCCGCAGCGGAGTCAGGCAGAAGGCTGCCAGGCGGGGGACGCATTCATAAACCAGTACTCTGTAAGGTGATGGGCTGCATCCCAATCCAGTGGCTTGGGGAAGACTGCCGGGCTAAAGGCGCAAAGTATGGGTATTTGCAAACGGCGCGTGCATACCGGTCACCATAGGAGTGCTATGTCCTTAACCCAAGACTCTTTCGCCAATTGACGAGATCAACGAGGCCGATGCCGCAATGCTGACGGGTGCGGTGGCGCGCGGCGTCATCGTCTTCTAACTACGAATCCGCGCCTCCCTCTGCTACAATGCCTGTGATACACCCGTTTAGAGGTATTTTTTGTCATGGCACGCAAACCCATGCTGGCGCTGGTCGGTAGACCGAACGTCGGCAAAAGCACGCTTTTTAACCGGTTGGTCGGCCAACGCCTGGCCGTCACCGACGAAATTCCCGGCACGACGCGCGACCGCTTACAGGGCGAAGCCGACTGGAACGGCCTGACGTTCTGGGTGGTCGATACGGGCGGCATCGAAGTGTATCAGCCCAAAGGATCGCGCGATCTGCGCCCGCTGGCGGAAGGCAGCGCCGACTTTGTGCCGCAGATCACAGCGCAGGCGCTGCTGGCAGTGGAGGAAGCCGACGCGGTGATTATGCTGGTGGATGGGCTGCACGGCGTTACCGCCGCCGACGAAGAAGTCGCCAATATCCTGCGCCGCACTAGCAAGCCGGTGTTTATCGCCGCCAACAAGCTGGACGACATGAAAATGACCGCCGCCGCGCTCGAATTCTACGGGATGGGCCTGGGCGAAAACGTGTTTCCGATCAGCGCGATTCACGGCATCGGCGTGGGCGACCTGCTGGACGATGTGGTGGCGGCGCTGAAAAAAGCCGTCGAAGCAGGGGCAGAGGCCGACGACGACGAAGCGCATCTCAAAATCGCGATTGTCGGGCGTCCTAACGTTGGCAAGAGCAGCCTGCTCAACCGCTTGCTGGGCGAGGAGCGCGTGATCGTCAGCCCGATCGCCGGCACGACGCGCGACGCGATCGACACGAAAATCACATGGCACGACCAGCCGGTGACGCTGATCGATACGGCGGGGATCCGCAAGCGCGGGAAGATCGAGCCGGGCGTGGAAAAATTCAGCGTGCTGCGGGCGCTGCGCGCGCTGGAACGGGCGGACGTGGCGCTGCTGCTGCTGGACGCGCAGGATGGCGTGACCGAGCAGGACGAACATATCGCCGGTTATATCGCCGACGCCTTTCGCAGCGTGGTGATTGTTGTCAATAAATGGGATGTACTGGAGAAAGACAGCGCGACAATGATGCGCTTCACAGAGGCCATCCGCGCGCGCCTGCATTTTATCCCCTACGCGCCGATCATCTATATCAGCGCGCTCACCGGGCAGCGCGTTCATAGCGTGCTGGAGACGGCAGATCGCGTGTATCAGGCGCGCTTCCAGCGGGTGACGACGGGCGAGTTGAATCGCATCGTGCGCGCGGCGATCGAAAAACACCCGCACCCGACGGGCGGCAAGCGCCTGAAATTTTTCTATGCGTCCCAGGTGAGGGTCGATCCGCCGGTGATTCTGTTCCACGTGAACGATGCCAAGAGCGTGCATTTCAGCTATCGGCGCTTTTTGGAAAACCAGATCCGCGCGGAATACCCGTTCGAGGGCACGCCGATTCGCCTCAGCTTCCGCGATCATCGGGATTAGCGGCGTTCAACCTTTGTCGGGATACTGCAAGCCAATGAGTTCATAGGCGAAGGCCTGTTTTTTGCGGCCACGCAGCGGCAGCGCGCCCAGCGGACGAGTCTGCACCAGATTGCCCAGCCGCTTGACGACGGCTTCTTCGATCAGGATTTGCCCCGGCGCGGCGACTTCTTGCAGGCGTTTGGTGACGTTGACGACATCGCCGATAGCGGTATAGTTCATAGCGCGCGGCGTGCCGATGTAGCCCACGACGGCTTCGCCGACGTTCACGCCCACGCTGTACGACAGATTGTAGCCGCGCCACTTGGAAACCTCGTCGGCGGCCTTGAGCAGCGCCAGCGCCGCGTCAGTCGCGCGGTGAACGTGGTCGGGCTGCTCATCGGGCGCGTTAAAGATCGCCATCAGGCCGTCGCCGAAAAATTTGTCGAGTGTGCCCTCCCAGCCCATGATGACTTCGGCGGCCAGGCTCAGGTAATCGTTGAGCATGGCGACAATGTCTTCGGGCGGCGAATTTTCGCTCCACGTCGTATAGCCGCGAATATCGGCGAAGAGCACACTGATCTCGCGCCGTTCGCCGCCGGGAGTCAGCGCGTCGGTCTGTTTGAGGGCGCGTTCGACCACCGACGGCGCGACAAACCGCTCGAAGGTATCGCGGATTTTGGCGGTTTCGTTTTCTTTGGCGCTGCGGATGTTTTCGTAGTGGCGCGAATTTTCGATCGAGATCGCCGCGTAGTCGGTGAGGGCGCTCAGCAGGGCGGTTTCGTGCTTGCCGAGCATAGGTGTTGTGGGGGTCAGGTTTTCCACGCCCAGCACGCCGATGACGCGGTTGCCCAGCACCAGCGGCGCATACGAAGCCGACACCAGTCCTTTGGGATTCTTCGAGGTTTTGAGCTGTTCCGGCGTCAGCAGCAGCGGTTGGCCGCTTTTCAGCACATGAATGGCGATGGCATTGTCGTTGTTGATCTGGTTAATCATTTCGACCTGCGCGCTGCTGCGGCGTTTTTGCGCGCGGCAGTGCAGCACCTCGCCGTTGAGCAGATAGAGGTAGGCTTCTTCGGCCTGCGTCATCTGAATGGCGGCCTCGACAATGCGCGCCAGCAGTTGATCCATTTGCAGCAGCGCGCTGACGCTTTTGCCCACGCTGTAAAGCACATTGAGTTCTTGCAGACGGCGCTGCAATTCGCGGTTGGCTTGCAGCACGCGCTCGGTCAGCGCTTCTTTCTCGCGCTGCAAACGCACTTCCGTCAGGCTGCGCTCGATCGCCAGCAGCATTTCGTCCACCGAAAATGGCTTTTTGATGTAGTCGCGCACACCCAGTCGGTAGACCTGCATGACGACTTCTTCGGAACCGTGAAAAGTCATCAGGATGACGGGGATGTTCAACCCGTGTTCTTGCAGCGCGGCTAACACTTGCGCGCCGTTCATGCGCGGCATTTGAAAGTCGAGCAGAATCAGATCGGGCTGATGCTTGAGCGCCATCTCCAGCCCCTCGACGCCATCCTTCGCCATCAGCGAACGATAGCCATTGGGATGCAGCACGTACTCCACCACGAATTCGCGGTTCTCTCGGCCATCATCGACAACCAACACCCATTCGCCCGCCAAGATTTGCCTCACGTGAAAATTTTTCCAGCACCTACCTTATATTATAGTTGTTTTGCCCGTGTGACAAATTCGCAACGTCTCAACCCGGCGTTATGTCCGGGCACGGCAGCGGATTGTCAGCCCCCAGCGATTGACATATAATTCAGAATGTTTTCATATAGGGAATGAGTCTTCACTTGTACGAAGTTGCCGCTCAACCGGAATCCGCGCCGGCAGCACCGCTGCCTCGCCCGGCGATTCGCCGCTGGGACGCGCTGCGCGAAGTCGTCGAACTCGTCGTGCTGATCTGTGCGATTTATGCGCTGGTGAACCTGTCTACCGTGCGCTTCATTGTGCAAGGCCCCAGTATGGAGCCGAATTTCGAAACTGGCCAGTTTTTGATCGTCAGCCGCGTCAATTACCTGCTGGGCGACCCGCAGCGCGGCGATATTGTGGTCTTCCACTATCCAGGCAACCCCGACGAAGATTACATCAAGCGTGTGATCGGGCTGCCGGGCGATGTTATTGAATTTCGCGGCCAGCAGGTGTACGTCAACGGCCAACTGCTGAACGAGCCGTATATCAACGAGGCGTGCAGCGAAGATATGTGCGCCGACCGCCGCTGGGAATTAGGGCCTGATGAGTATTTCGTCATGGGCGATAACCGCAACCGCAGCAGCGATTCGCGGCGTTTCGGGCCGGTGCCGCGTACTTTTATTGTCGGCGAGGTGCTGATTCGTTATTGGCCGCCAGAGGATTGGGGCATCGTCCACCAGATCGCCTATCCGGCGGGGAATCCATAAGGAGGGTAGTATGTCGCAACGCATGAGTTACACCTGTCCGCGCTGTCAGATTGGCCAATGCCGGCCCGTCACGCTGACCTATACCCGTTTGTACCAGGGGACTCTGCTGAGTGTGCCCGATATGCCCGCCTGGACATGTGACATCTGCGGCCTGCAAGAATATGACCAGCAAATGCTGGGGCAGTTGGAGCGCCTGATCGGACAGGGCTCGCTGCCGCCCCGCCCGGCACTGGGCGACAAACCCCCGAAAAGCGGCAAAGCCCCACGTCTGAAATCCTGAAAGCACGAGTACAGGACACGGGGAGCGCAGGCTCTCCGTGCCGCTTAATTTTCTCTGTTATCCAAAAAACGACAAATGCGGTACAATGCGAATGTGGCCGAAATCGCTCACACACGTTGAGGAGGCGCTGTCCGGCATGGCTGCTCGGATTCTGGTGGTGGAAGACAATCGCGATAATATGACACTGATCGCCGACATTTTGTCCTCATTCGATTATGAAGTGCTGCAAGCCAACGATGGTGAACAGGGTGTGGCACTGGCGAATATCGAACGCCCTGATCTGATTCTGATGGATTTATCTTTGCCGCGCATGGATGGCTGGACGGCCACCCGTTATATCAAAGCCAACCCCGATCTGAAGCATATCCCGATCATCGCGCTGACGGCACATGCCATGGTCGGAGACAGGGAGCGTGCGCTGGATGCGGGCTGTGATGAATACATTTCTAAGCCGATCAACCTGCCGGAACTCACCATGAAGGTTGCGCGCTTTATCGCTAAAGGATAGCTACTTGAAAATCCTCGTTGTAGATGACCACGCTGATAACCGCCGCCTGATCTCCGATCTGCTGAGTATGCGCGGTTATACGGTCACTACTGCCGTCGATGGTCAGGATGGGCTAAATGCTGTGCAGACGCAGCAGCCAGATTTGATTATTCTTGATGTCGATATGCCACGTATGGACGGCTTCGAGGTGGTCAAACGCCTGAAGGCCAGTGAAAAAACGGCGCAAGTGCCGATATTGATGCTCACGGCGCGGATCGAGGTCAAAGATCGGGTCGAGGGGTTGCAGCTTGGCGCCGAAGATTACCTTACCAAGCCGTTTAACGCCCGCGAACTGCTGGCGCGGGTCGAAGCGCGGCTGCGGGCGAAGAGCGAAACCGACGAACTGCGCAAACAAAAAGAAACGATCCGCATGACGTTTGAACGTTTCGTTTCGCCATCTGTGGTCGAAGAACTGCTGCGCGACCCGACCCAGGTCAAACTCGGCGGCAAGTTGCAGCAGATCACGGTGTTGTTCGCCGATCTGGAAAACTTCACCAGCACCTCTGAACAGACGGAGCCTGAAGACCTGCTGCGGCTGCTCAACCGCTATCACACGCTGATAGTGCGCATCGTGCAGGAATTCGGCGGCACGGTAGACAAATTTATCGGCGACGCGGTGATGGCGCTGTATAACACGCCGCTGATGCAGGCCGATCATGCGCTGCGGGCGGTGCTGACTGCGCTGAAAATCCGCGAAGAACTGGTGAAATTCCACGAGCAGCTTGACCCGGCGCTGCGCATGAAATTGAATTTTGGCATTCACACCGGCACGGCGGTGGTGGGCAATGTGGGCGCGCAGGATGTGATGGACTATACGGCGGTGGGAGATACGGTGAATATCGCGGCGCGCTTGCAGCAGATGGCGCGCGGCGGCGCGATTTATATCAGCCAGGCCACGTTTGACGCGGTGAATCCGTTTATCGAAAGCGAAAAAGTCGGCGATCTGAATGTCAAAGGACGTTCCGGCACGGTGCATACGTATAATGTGCTGCGCAAAAAAGATGACCGCAAGGTGACTGCCGCCATTTCCTCATGAACGAACAGGCTTTACGCGAACAAATTTGTCTGATCGGGCGTTTGATGCACGAGCGCCAGTATATCGACGGCGCCAGCGGCAATATCAGCGCGCGGCTGGACGCAGAGCGCGTTCTGGCGACCCCCAGCGGGCTGGCGAAAGGTTTCATGACGCCGGAACAGTTGATGATCGTTAACCTGGCGGGCGAGCGCGTTGATAGACCGACGGCGGCCAACGCCGAGCTGCGCCCGACATCCGAACTGCTGATGCATCTGGAATGTTACCGCCAGCGGGCGGATGTGCAGGGCGTGGTACATGCGCACCCCCAGTGCGCGGTGGCGCTGACGCTGGTAGGTTACGATTTTCAACGCTGTGTGCTGCCGGAAGTTATTATCATGCTTGGTCTGATTCCCACAGCGCCCTACAGCACGCCTTCCAGCGCCGAAAACCGCGACGCGATCAGCGCGTTGGTGCGCGAACATGATGCGATTCTGCTGGCACATCATGGCTCGCTGACGGTAGCCCAAACCGTGTGGGATGCGTATCTGCGGCTGGAAAGCCTGGAGCACAACGCGCGCATTCTGTATATGGCCGAGCAGCTCGGCGGCGCGCGCATGTTGGAAGCGCCACAGGTCGAAAAGCTGCTGGCGATTCGTCGGCGGCTGGGGCTGGCGCGTCCGGGGGATGAGGCGCGCTTCGGGCAGGCGTTGGGCGTTTCTCACGGGCTTTTTAACAAAGCGCCTCTTGACTCGACGGCGGGCAGTTGATACACTGACAAGGTAAGTGGCCCCATCGTCTAGAGGTTAGGACACGACCCTTTCAAGGTCAAAACCAGGGTTCGATTCCCTGTGGGGTCATGAAATGAAACCGCTGTGAAAGCGGTTTTTTTGCTTCAGGCTCTCACCACGTCAAAAGCTGCGGCGGTTCCTCTTCGGGCGGCGCTTTCCAGAAGTTTTCGATCCAATCGACCAACTGTTTAGTGACGTTGGGCGTCAGACGCACCGCAGCCTCAAAATGATTGCGTGAGAAGGCCAGCAGACTGGTGTAATGCTTGCGCGTGACGCAGATCAGGTAATCCTGCTCCCAGCGCGACTGCCCCCAGAGGAACGTCAGTCCGGGCTGGTTGCGGCGCATCAGGTCGAGAAAACGCGAACGATCCATATCGCTGAGCGTGTCGAGGCGGAACCGCAGCGTGAGCATCGAACCATAGGTGAACGAAAACTGCACAGTGCGTTCGCCGCTGGCGCTGGCGTCTACCACCAGATTCGCGCCGCCGTCGGCGGTGGAAAGCGTGGCAACCCCGCGCTGCGTGTTGGAGCCGAGACTGCGAAAGCCGATGACCGACATCAGCGGCATGTTGGGGAAACGCATCACCAGTTCTTTATCGAGGTCGATTTTGCCCTTGAAGAACTGTTCCAGTGTCCAGGGGACATTGCCCAGCGGCGAACGCAATTCTGACGCGATTGTGATGTCGTTGTGTCCACTGCTGGCGGGTGATTGGTTGGGTTTACCCTTGTCATCGGCCATAAGCGCCTCCCTCATTTGTATTTTGTATTGTAGCTCATAACAGCGCACTCTACCGCCAATCAGCAAATATTTGTAGGATTCTAATGTCTGCTGTGTACACTCTAGGGACAAATAAATATGGATAGGTGCATAGACGATGCAATTTCCCCCCAACCATTCGGATGATGAAAAAAAACCCGGCGGCCAACCGTCGGAACCCTCGCCGCCCAACTGGCAGCGTTGGGTCGGCCCGGCGCTGCTGATCGTGCTGGCGCTGTGGCTGCTGCTGACGCTGCCCAATATGCTGACGCGCTTCACGGGCGGCGAACCAACTGTCGTGCCTTACTCGTTCTTCGTTGAACAGGTTATTGCTGACAATGTGAGCAGCGTGACCTTCGCCGAAGTGACGCTGCGCGGGGAATTCCGGCAGGCGGTGACGCCCCCCGACAGCGGTGGGGTGAGTGTGCGCGATTTTTCGGTGACACTGCTGCCGGTTCAGGACAGCGAATTAGTGGAACTGCTGCGCACGCATAATGTGACGATTGAAGCGCAAATCGTCGATACCTCACCGCTGCTGCTGCTGCTGATTAACCTGGCGCCGTTCGTGCTGATTGTCGCCTTTTTCATCTGGTCAACGCGCCGGGCGCAGCGCCAGATGACGGGCGTGTTCGGCTTTGGGCAGTCGCGGGCGCGCGAATACACGGTGGAAAAGCCGCAGGTGACCTTCGCCGACGTGGCCGGGCAGGACGCCGCCAAGACCGAACTGGTCGAAATCGTGGACTTCCTGAAAGAGCCGGAAAAGTATATCGCGCTGGGGGCGCGTATCCCGCGCGGCGTGCTGCTGGTGGGGCCGCCCGGCACGGGTAAGACCCTGATGGCGCGCGCGGTGGCCGGCGAAGCGCATGTCGCTTTCTTCAGCATCGCCGCTTCAGAGTTCGTGGAAATGTTTGTCGGCGTCGGCGCGTCGCGCGTGCGCGATCTGTTCCGCCGCGCCAAAGAAGCCGCGCCCAGCATTGTCTTCGTAGACGAAATCGACGCGGTAGGCCGGATGCGCGGCGCGGGTCTGGGCGGCGGCAATGACGAACGCGAGCAAACCCTGAACCAGCTTTTGGCCGAAATGGACGGTTTCGACCAGACGGAAAGCGTGATCGTGATGGCGGCCACCAACCGCCCCGACGTGCTCGATACGGCGCTGCTGCGTCCCGGACGTTTTGACCGCCAGGTGACGCTCGGCTCGCCCGACCGCAAAGGGCGGCTGGACATCCTGAAAATACACACGCGCGGCAAGCCACTGGCCGAAGATGTGAATCTGGATGAATTGGCGCGCACGACTATCGGTTTTTCCGGCGCGGATCTGGCGAATCTGGCGAACGAGGCGGCGCTGACGGCGGCGCGCAAGAATCACAAGCGCATCAACGCCCGCGATTTCTCCGATGCCTTTGACCGCATCATTCTGGGCACAGAGCGTCCCCCGCTGACCGACGAAAGCGAACGTCGTGTGGCCGCTTATCACGAAGCGGGACATGCGCTGGTGGCGACGTATCTGCCGAACGCCGACCCGATCAACAAGATCACGATCGTGCCGCGCGGGCAGGCCCTGGGGGTCGCCATCAGTATGCCAGAAGACGATAAGTACATGCGCTCGCGCGAGTACTGGATGGCGACGATGGCGATGGCGCTGGGTGGACGCGCGGCGGAAGAAATCGCGATCGGCAGTATCACCACAGGCGCGGAAAGCGATCTGCGCCGGGTGACGGCTATCGCGCGCCGCATGGTCGCCAACTGGGGCATGAGCGGCGATTTCGGGCTGCTGAACTTCGGCGACGACGAACGCCAGCCGTTCCTCGGCTACTCGCTGTCGCAGGGGCGTATTTACAGTGAAGAAACGGCGTCGGTGATCGATAACGAAGTGCGGCGGTTGGTAGAAGAAGCGCATCAAGAGGCCCGCGCCATCCTGCTCAAACACCGTTCGCAGCTTGACGCGCTGGCGCAGGAGCTGCTGACCAACGAGGTCGTGAACCGCGAACGTCTGCTGGCGATCGCCGGTGTCGAAGAAGACACGGTGCCGCCGGCGATCGCCAATGCGTGACCTGTTACGCCCCCGCCCTCAAAGTGGGCGGGGGTTTTTTGATGAATCAGAAGGTGGAAAATGACGATTGCCGCACATGAAAACCTGCCTGCCAGAGAAATTCTCGATTTCCTGCTTTCGCAGCCCACCCCACAGCAGATTATCGACCTGCGTCCATCTGAAGCATTGCAAGAACGTCTCCGCCTACTTTTGGACGGCAATCGAAATAACACGCTGAATGATGGTGAGCGTATCGAGCTTGAAGAATATCTGCGGTTGGAGCATTTTGTAAGGCAGTTGAAAATCCGCTGAAGGATCATGGAGTGATTGGGGCTCTGAGCGCAAACGGTCGAGTAACACTTCGATTGCTCAATATCAATAACACCGAGCGCATCATTGAGCGAGCACGATTGTTAGCGCTTGGCGTGTTTTAATGTGACGCCAGTCTGTGAGGGGATTAAGCTTCACGCTCAAAAAGCACTTGGGGATACTCGTTTGAGTGTCCCCAAATGTTTGTTGTACAAAACGTTTAGTGGCTTGCCTCGGCTTTATGCGCCGCGATGATCGACGCCATCAGGTGCGCCGGCACGGTTTCGTAATGGCTGAATTCCATCGTATAGATGCCGCGCCCGCCTGTCATTGAGCGCAGATCGTTGCCATAGCGCAGCATTTCCGCCAGCGGCACCTGCGCCGTGACGATGCTCAGATGCCCGGCGGAGTCCATGCCCTGCACGCGCCCGCGCCGTGAGTTCAGATCGCCCATGATGTCGCCCATCATGGTTTCCGGCACGGTAATCTTGACGTTCATGATCGGTTCCAGCAGCACCGGGTTGGCTTCCTGGAAAGCTTCTTTGAAGCCTTCACGCCCGGCGATCTGGAAGGCGATGTCTTTGGAATCGACAGGGTGCATTTTGCCATCAAAGACGACAGCCTTCACGTCGGTAATCGGGTAGCCGGCGATGATGCCTTCCGGGATAACCGACTGAATGCCCTTATCGATCGACGGCAAAAAAGCCTGCGAAATCACGCCGCCGACGATGCGCGTTTCGTACTGATAGCCGTTACCGGGATTCGGCTCGACCCGCAGCGAGACTTCGGCGAACTGGCCGGCGCCGCCGGTCTGCTTCTTGTGGCGGTAAGTGGTTTCGCTGGTCTTGGTGACCGTCTCTTTATAGGGCACTTTAGGCATGAGCAGATCAATGCCAACGCCTAATTTTTCGGCGCGGGCGATAGCGACATTCACATGCACTTCGCCCATGCCTTCCAGCACTGTCTGGTTGGTGTCGGGGTCTTGTCGCCAGCGCAGTGTCGGATCCGATTCGCACAAGCTGGTGAGGATCGTGCCCATTTTGGCGCTGTCGGCCTGGGTGCGCGGGCTGAGCGCGACCATGTAGAGCGGCGCGGGGAAGGCGGGCTGCGTCACCTTAAAACCCGTGTCTTTGCCGGCGAAGGTGTCGCCCGTATGTGTGTTGGTGAGTTTGGCGACAACGCCAATATCGCCAGCGTGCAGCACACTGATGGGCAGCTGCTCTTTACCGCGCAGCAGCATGAGCGAGTTAAAGCGTTCTTCTACCCCGCGCGACGTGTTCAGAAAACGCCCGTCGGACGAGACTTTGCCGCTGAAGATGCGGAAATACGTCATCTGGCCGACGAAACGATCGGTGGTCGATTTAAAGACGTAGGCGGCCAGCGGGCCGTCGTCGCTCTGCGGCGCGTACAGGAATTCGCGCGTGCCGTCGGGTTTTTCCACCTGCACGCGGCGTTCGGTGGGCGGTGACGTGTAGACCACCAGCGCTTCCAGCAGCGGCACGATGCCGACATTCTTCTGGCCGGAGGTGACAAAAACCGGGACAGTGTTGAGCGAGTGATCGCGCGCCGCTTTGCGCATGCCGTCGCGGATTTCTTCGAACGACAGCTCGCCTTCGGAGAAATATTTTTCGATCAGTTCGTTGGAGCTTTCGGCGGCCGCTTCGACCAGCGCGGTATGCGCTTCTTCCGTCGCGTCTTTCAGGTCGGCGGGCAGGTCGGAACGCTCGCGGCCTTCATTATAGTAGGCCTTTTGCGTCAGCACGTTGACGACGCCCTTAAAACCGGCCTGCTCGCCGATAGGCAGCATCACCGGGATAAATTTGTATTCGGGGAAGCTTTCTTTCAGGCTGTTGAGCGTGCGATTGTAATCGGCGTTTTCGCGATCCAGTTTGTTGATCACGACGATGATCGGCTGTAAATAGTCTTTGGCGAAATTCCAGGCGATCTCCGTGCCTACCTCCACGCCAGACACCGCGTCCACCACGACGATCACCGAATCGGCCACACGGATGGCGTTTTTCATATCGCCCTGAAAATCGGAGTAACCGGGGGCGTCGAGAACGTTGATTTTGGTGTCTTGAAATTCGATCGGGACCAGTGAGGTGGTTAAAGACAGGCCGCGTTCTTTTTCGTCTTCTTCCCAATCAGAAACTGTATTGCGCTCCTCAACGCGCCCCATGCGGTTGATCGCGCCGGTGTTGTAAAGCAGGGCTTCGACTAACGTGGTTTTGCCAGAGCCTTGGTGTCCGACCAGCACGATGTTGCGGATGTTTTCGGACGTATATTCCCTCATAAAGAAAACTTGCCTCCAGGAAAAAGCTGTTTGAGATGGTGCTCATGGCACAGATTTTAAGACGGCGCTAACTCTTTGTCAAAAGCGCGTGATGATTGTCCTCAAAAAGCGGGTGGGATGTTATGTTGCGGCCAAATCCGAAGCGTTAATAAAAAAACACAAAATTAATATATATTGCGCTTGACAAGCTCGAATTCTTTATGCTAGGATGATGCTATCGACTGGACTCAAGTAGGAGAATCATTGCCATGCTTTATATGCCGCGTGAAAAGGGCCAGGGCCTCGTTGAATATGCGCTCATCCTGGTGTTGGTTGCCATTGTGGTGATCATCATCCTGGCGCTGCTTGGCCCGACGATCGGGAACATCTTCTCGAATATCGTCCAACAGCTCTAATTCGTCCGCATGTTTCCAGCGGGCCCCGCCAGCGGCGGGGCTTTTTTATTGCCTGAGGCGCTGCGGTCGCGCGCCACAAGCAGACACACAACTCCTCAGGGCGCGAACTGTGGACAGGTGGGCGAGTTGGGCGGTATATCGTAATTCACCCGCTCCTCGTCGTTAAAATCACGGAAAACGTGGGTACAGGCGTCCGCCAGGAAAGCCGCCAGATCCACGTCCCAGCGCCGCACGTTGCCACCTTCGCCAGCGGTCAGCAAGAAGCTGCCAGCGGGAGGAAACACAATGCCCAACACCAGACCGTCATAGCCGGCAAGCTGGCGTATCTGGGTGCCGCTGGCCGCGTCCCACAGGCGCAGGTCTTCGCTGCCGGTCACCACGATGCGGCCATCGGGGCTGAAGGCCACGCTGCGCACGGCTTCCACATTGCCGGCAAATTCGCGCACCAGTTCCCCTGTTTCGACATCCCACAGGCGGGCAGTTGTGTCGTCGCAGCCCGTGAACAGGTAGCGGTTGTCCGGGCTGAAGGCCACGCTGTAGACGATGCCGGGATGCTCAAAGCGCCGAATCTGGGTGCCGCTGGCCGCGTCCCACAAAAACACCGTGTCACGGATGTCGGCAGTCGCGATATAACGGCCATCGGGACTATATACCGCCTGCGTCAGCTTGTCCTCGTGGCCTTCCAGCGCCCCCAGCCGTTCTCCGGTGGCCACATCCCAGATGTAGGCGTCGTTATCGGCTTGCGCCACGCCGCGGCTGCTGGAAATCACAAAGCGGCCATCGGGACTGAAGGCCACACTCGCCACATTGCCGATATGCCCGACAAACTGGCGGATTTCTGCGCCTGTGCGCACATCCCACAGGCGCACGGTACTGTCCCACCCGCCTGTGACCAGGTAATGCCCGTCCGAGCTGAAGGCCACGCTGGACACAAAATCGCTGTGCCCGACGAATTCCTGTACCAGCGCGCCTGTCGCGACATCCCACAGATATACTTCGGCGTTCTGGTTGGCTGTTGCCGCATACAGCCCATAGCTGCTCATCGCCAACCCCATGATCACATGGTTCTGGTCATCGTAGAGGTTGGGCGCATCTGCCGTCGGGATATTCCACAAGCGCACGCCGCCGTCTTCCGATGCGGTCACTATGGTGCGGCCATCAGGACTGAAATTGGCTTGCAGCACAGCGCGGCTGTGCCCGGAAAGTACACGCACCACGCTGGCATCTTCAGTGTCCCAGACGATCGCCGTGGTGTCTTCGCTGCCGGTCACCACGTAGTCGTCATCAGGGCTGAAGCCTGCCGATACAACCGAGCCGTTGTGCCAGTAGGTTGCGACTTCCTCACCGGTTTCTGTATCTATCAACATCGCCGAGTCGTTCCAGGTGGCAACAAGAAACTGCGAGCCGTCGGCGTTGAAGGCCACGCCCTCGACACCGGCATCGAAGACGGTGTATTCGCGCAGCATTGCCCCGCTTGTCGCGTCCCACAGGCGCGCGCTGCCGTCGTAACTGCCGGTGAGCACCCATGCGCCGTCCGGGCTGAACGTCACCGCCGCGACGCCTTCGGTATGCCCCTCCAGCCGCAGCAGTTCTGCGCCGCTTTCTACGTCCCAGATGAGGGCCGTCGTGTCAAAACTGGCCGTGACCAGCCGTGTGCCGTCGGGGCTGAAGATCACGGTGGACAAACCGCCCTCATGCCCGCTGAACTGTCGGATTTCGGCGCCGCTTTCGACCTCCCATAGGCGCGCGCTGCCGTCTTCGCTGGCCGTAGCGATATAGCGGCCATCGGGACTAAAAGCCACACTTTCGATCAATTCTGTGTGTCCTGCGAACTCGCGCAGCAGCGCGCCGCCCTGCGCATCCCACAAGTGCGCAATACCGTTTTCATCCCCTGTCAGAATATAGCGCCCATCGGGACTGAAGACCGCGGCATACACCGTTGTGTCATGCGGCAGCAGGCGCAGCGTATACAGATGCGTGTAGGCGCGTGTCAGCGCCACCTCGCCCTGCGGCGAATACATCAGATTCAGCGCACGAATGCCCAGCAGCGCCGCCAGTTCCAGGCTGCCGGATGGGTCGCGCAGGATCGCATTGGCTTCGGAAACATAGCGCAGCGCTTCGGAACGCACAGCGCTGGCGTCGCTGGTAGCGCGCGCCTGCTGTTCCGCCTGGCTGCTGCGCAGCGCCAATCCGCTCAACAAAAACGCTCCCAGTGTGGCGACCAGCAGCACAGCCACCAGCCAACTGAGGCGCTGGCGGGCGCGCTTTTCCATCTGGCGTTCGCGGGCGCTGCGTTCCTCCTCGCGGCGGCGGTTGGCTTCGGCCTGGGCGAGGCTGGCCTCCACCAGCGCGCGTTCGGAGCGTGTCAGGGTGAGCGTCGTGCTCGCGGTGAATTCTTTGAACTGCGCCAGCCGTGTGCCGGCCAATAAAAAGCTGCTGTCGCGCTGTGCGTTTTCCCATTCCTGCGCGGCAGTCAAAAGCTGGCGTTCCAGCCGAATATCAGCGCGGCTGTCATCCAACCAACCGCGCAGCTTGCTCCACATGCGGATAAGCGCCTCGTGGGCGATATCGACCGTTGTTTCGCGGGTGAGCGGGTCGCGGTCAAACGTCAGCAGGCGCGCCTTGCCGAACACATCCAGCAAGTCGTTAACCCCGCCCAGATCGTGCAGTTCCGAACGCACCACGCGCCGGCGGGTGTCCTCTGTGCCTTCGCCCAGCGTCACCAGCCGCAGAAACAATTGTTTGCTGCGTGTTTGCTGTTCCGGCGTGAGTGTGGCGTAGACATCGTCGGCGCGCCGCGCCAGCGCGCCCAACACGCCGCCGCTGGCACGATAAGCGTCGAGCGACAGATGACCGCCGTCGCGTTTTTCGAATGTTTCGGTCAGCGCATATTGCAGCAGCGGCAGCGCGCCCGGTTCTTCGCGCACGTCGGCCACCACCGCCGCGATTAAATCCGGGTCCACTGCCACGCCCTGCGCCCGGCACGGTTCGGCGATGGCGCGTCCCAGTTCATCGGGCGTCAGCGGCAGCACAAATTCGATGCGCTTCTGCATAATCGCGCCAAAATCGGGGTGCAGCAGCGGTCGATCGGTGAAATCGGCGCGCAGCGTGATCACCAGGCGCAGCCGGCTGTTGGCGTCTGACATGGCGGTGTACAGCAGTTGCAAAAAGTGGTCGCTGCCGTTTTCCGCCAGCGTGAACACTTCTTCAAACTGATCGATAAACAGCAGTAACTCGCTGCTGCTGCCGGCCAGCACACGGTCAACCGCCCACAGCAGCCCTTTGGTATCGGCGCGAAGCTGTGCGCCCAGATGCGTCGTGCTTTCGCGCGCCACGCCCAACAGCGCCGCTTCCAACTGTTGAATCGGATCGCGCCCTGGCACCATACTGGCGAAAAACCAGTTGGCCGAACCCGGCAGCCCGCCTGTGCGCAGCGTCGGGATCAATCCTGCTCTCACTACGCTGGATTTGCCACTGCCGCTGGGGCCGACGATGGCCAGGAAATGACCATAGGGTTCGTCTTCCGCCAGCCGTTCCAGCAGCCGCGCGGTCAGCCGTTCCCGCCCGAAGAATTCGTCGGCGTCGGCTTCTTCGAAGGCGCGCAGCCCTTTGTAAGGGTTTTCGGCCTCGATGACGACCGGCGTGACCACGCTTTGTCCCAGCAGCGCTTTGCGCAGATCGGCGGCCAACAGCAGCGCGTTGGTGTAACGCTGCTGGGGGTCTTTGGCGGTCGCCTGCGCGATCACCAGATCCAGCAGTGGGTCGGACACGCTCGGCAGCGGGTCGTACAAATGCTGTTTGACCAACTGCGAAGGCGTTTCGACTTCAAACGGATGCTCACCCGCAATCAGTTGGTAAAGGATGATGCCGAGCGGGTAAATATCGACCTGCGGCGTCAGGTCGTGGGGGCTAACCTGAAATTGTTCCGGCGCGCTGTGCGTCAGGGAGCCGGAAAAGTCGGTAGAGCTGAAACTGCTGGACACACTCTGCATCGCGATGCCGAAATCGGAAAGGTAGGCGTTGCCTTCAGCATCGAGCAGAATGTTTTCCGGCTTGAGATCGCGGTGAATCACCCCGTTACGATGGGCGAAGGCCAGCGCAGAGGCGATCTGATCGATGATCTGCGCCGCTGTTTCGGGACTGGGTTTTCCCTGCTTGAGCCTCTCGGCCAGGCTGCCGCCGCTAATCAGCCGCATCACCAGATAGGCGCCCTGTGGGTCGCGCCAGTAATCGTACAGCGGCACAATATGGGGATGTTCCAGCCGCGCCACCAGCCGCGCCTCGATTTCGAAGCGCCGAATGAAATTGTCCTCACTGGCATACTGTGGCAGGATCATCTTGATAGCGACTTCGCGCTCGACACTGGGCTGAAAGGCGCGGAACACGATGCCGAAACCGCCCGCGCCTAACTGCTCGCGGACTTCGTAGCCTTTGATGCCATCTAGAAAGGGAATGTTCATTTTTAACCAGCAATTCTCCCCAATTTTACCAATAACAAACTTATTATAGCGCAGATACGTGCTCAGGGGGTTGATTGAGCGTTTGGACATAGCAGGGGTGGGGCGCTCATGCTACAATCGCTGCCGCGATGTTGTCCTTACTGAGCAGGAAATACCCCTTTATGACACCTCAAGATTTTCTCTTTCGCGGCGCGCTCGATGAACTCGACCCGGATGTGGCCGAACTTATTCGTCACGAGACGGCACGCCAGGCGCGCTACCTGATTATGATTCCCTCTGAAAGCAGTGTCCCGGAGGCCGTGCGCAGCGCGCTCAGTTCTGCTTTCCACAACATTTACGCCGAAGGCTATCCGCTGGATGAAACGCGCTCCATGACGCAGGCGGAAATCCTCGACTATGAGGCGCGCCTGCCGGAATACCGGCGCATCGGCGATAACCGCTACTACAAAGGCACGGAATACGCCGATGTTGTCGAAGCGCTGGCGCGGCGGCGTGTGGCCGAATGCTTCGCCACGAGCAAGTACACGGCAGAAAAATTGTTCGTCAACGTGCAGCCGCTTTCCGGCGCGCCGGCCAACAGCGCCGTCTACACCGGTCTGCTGACGGTGGGCGACACCATCATGGGCATGGATTTGCTGCACGGCGGGCATTTGACACACGGCAGTCCGGTGGCGCGCAGCGGCAAACAGTACAAAATCGTCAGCTACGGCATTCACCCGGAAACCGAACGCATCGACTATGAGCAGATGGCGCGGCTGGCGCAGGAACACCGCCCGAAAATCATCATCGGCGGCTACAGCAGCTATCCCTGGGCGCCCGATTGGAAGAGATTCCGCGAGATCGCTGATGCGGTCGGCGCGCTGCTGATGGCTGATGTAGCGCATGTCGCCGGGCTGATCGTCGGCGGCGTGTATCCCAGTCCCGTGGGTATCGCCGATGTGATCACGTTCACGACGCACAAAACACTGCACGGGCCGCGCGGCGCGGTTATCATCACGCACCGCGGCGATCTGGCGTCCAAACTGGATCGCGGCGTGTTTCCCGGCGAACAGGGCGGGCCGCATGTGCATCAGATCGCGGCGCTGGCGGTAGCGATGCGGCTGGCCGCCACAGAGCAGTTCCGCAGCTTGCAGGCGCGCATCGTGGCGAACGCGCAGCGCCTCGCACACAAACTCACCGCGCGCGGGCTGAAGCTGGCCTACGGCGGCACCGACACGCATATGTTCGCGCTGGACTGCAAAAGTATCGTCGGCCCAGACGGCACGCCCCTCAGCGGCGATATGGCGGCGCGCATCCTCGATCTGGTGGGCATTGTCTGCAACCGTCAGACCATCCCCGGCGACACTAGCGCGCTGCGGCCATCCGGTATCCGGCTGGGCACGCCCTGGATCAGCCAGCGCGGCTTTGGCGACGCCGAAATCGACCGGTTGGGCGATCTGATCGCCGATGTGCTGACAGCCTGTGTGCCGTTCAGCTATACAGGCAAAAAACGCGCCGAAGCGCGCGCTAAAATCGACTTCGAAACGATGCAGCGCGTCAAAAGCGGCGTGCGCGATCTGGCGGCCAGCGTGGGTATTGATACCGACGCGGCTGCCGACGATTATCCGCACTTCTACTATATGGATGGCGAAGTCGAAGGCTGGCATACGTTGGCGGTGCGCGGCGCGAATGCCGAATTGTTCTTGCAGATGGCGCTGACCTGCAATGTGCGCTGTGTGCCGGCCCACGGTCAGGAGCCGACATATATCCTGAACGCCGACGGCAGCGTCATCACGCACGGTCTGGTCGAACGGCAGGACGGCGGCTATCTGCTGCATGTGGCGAAAAACGCGCGCCGTGTAGCCGCGTGGCTGCGCGCGCTTTCCGACGGCTTCGCCCTGTTCGATCACGACGACATCTATGCCAAGCTGCCCGGCCCCGTGACTGTCTGTATGGTCGGCCAAACCGATGTAAACCATCTGGCGCAAAACGGCCAGGCGGAATGGCGCGAAGAAGGCATGGGCTACGGCGCAAAGACCTATTTCATCGGCATGAACGGCGCGCATTACACAGGCCCACGCCATGATGCCCTGCCAGTCTTCGCATGGCAGGAAAGCGAAAGCGCGGCGCTGCTCACCACACCGCTGCACAGCCTGCACAAAGAGATGGGCGCCAAAATGGTGGGCTTCGCCGGCTACGATATGCCTGTGTGGTACACCTCCGTCACCGAAGAACATCTGGCGACACGCAAAAATGCCGGCCTGTTCGACGTAACGCATATGGGCGTGTTCGACGCGCAGGGGACGGGCGCCGCCGACTTCCTGCACGTGGTGACGACCAACGACGTGCAAAATCTGGCGGTCGGCGATTCGCACTACACCTATTTTTTGGATGTCAACGGCATTCCCATCGACGACCTGATGATCTACCGTCTGGCGCACGAACATTTTCTGATCGTCGTCAACGCCTCGAACAACGACAAGAACTGGGCGTGGCTGAACGAAGTCAAGAATCATCGCGTGACCATCGACCCTGCCGTACCGGGTCGGCGTATCGAATGCGCGGATCGCTTCGTGCTGCGTGACCTGCGTGACCCGGCCAGCGGCGCCGATCGCCGCGTCGATGTGGCGCTGCAAGGGCCAAAAAGCCGCGAGATGCTGCTTTCGCTGGAAGGCAGCGACGCCGACAAAGCCAAAATCAAGGCGCTCGGTTGGGCCAATGTCACGCATGTGCATCTCGGCGGCTTCGATCTGATCGTCTCGCGCACGGGCTACACCGGCGAGCGCGTGGCCTTCGAATTGTTCGTGCATCCCGACCGGGCGGCGGATTTGTTCCGCGCGCTGGTCAGGGCCGGCGCGACGCCCTGCGGCTTAGCGGCGCGTGACAGCCTGCGCACCGAGGCCGGCCTGCCGCTCTATGGGCATGAGCTGGCTGGCGCGCTCAGCCTGAACCCGGCAGATGCGGGTTTTAGCGCGTATGTCAAGCTGTCGAAGCCCTTTTTCGTAGGCAAGGCGGCCTTTTTGCGCCATGAGCACAAGCGCGAGGCCGAAATCGTGCGCTTCCGGCTGGATAACAAGGGCGTGCGCCCGCCGCATCAGGGCGATGTGCTGGTGGACAAGCGCGGGCGCGTGGTGGGCATCGTCACCTCGTGCAGCATTGACAGCGAGGGCTACCAACTGGGGCAGGCCTACGTCAAAGACGAGTTCACGGCGGAGGGCACGCCGCTGGCGGTCTTCGCCGGCGCTTCGCACAGCAAGGCCGGCAAGGCCGACGCCAAGCTGGGCGACAAGCTGACGCTGCCCGATCCGGTGACAGTACTCAGCCGCTTCCCCAAAGCCAAAAAGGGATAGGGGATCAGGGCGCAGTTGGAATACAGGGCGGGTGAAAATGGGGGCGGGCATTCCCGCTCCCCATTGCGTTAGGGTAGGGTTAGGCGTAAATAAGCGTCCAACAGTGCCTCGCTATAGGTGCGCGGCCCGCCTGCTGTAGGAGCCAGCGCCCCGCCCACCCCTACAAACGCCAGCCCATTGATGTTTTCGCAGCGCCCATGCAGACTCAAATGCTGCGCCGCGAGGCTGTCTTCCACCGCGTTGCTGTCCCAATTGCCGGGCACGGCGCGCAGGCGCGGCGTATAGCGGCGCCGCGCGTCAAGCACCGTTTGGCCGTCGCGTCTGCCGTTCGTAATGTCCCCCACCAGCAGCACCAGATCAGCGGCGGCCAGATCGTCAGCGAAAAATGACAGCCAGGTAACGCCTGTTTTGTGAATATCGGGCAGCGCAATGATTTTCATGACGCCGGCGCGCTGAAGAACGACTCGCAGTCCAGGCCTTCTTCGCCGCTCATGCCCCGCGCGATCAAGTCCGCGTAGCTTTCCGCGGCGGCGCTGCGCTGTACCGCCTGTACATCGCGCAGCGCGCCCATCAGGTTGCCATCCTTCTGATACACCTCCGCGCGCAGCAGATACAGCAGCCAGAATTCCGGCGCCAGCTCGATACCCGCGCCGTAGGCTTCGATGGCTGCGGGATACTGGCGCAGATTGCAGTAGGCCAGCCCTTGAATCAGGTAGGCATCGGCGGTGGCCTGCCCGCTGTCGATGATGCTTTGCACGTTGGTCAGCGCGGCGTCATACTGCCCAAGCGACATATTGGTGAAAGCGACGGCTTGCAGCGTGACGGCGATGCCTTCGCCGAAGGCGGCGGCCACCGTGCGGTTCACCTCCGTCGGATCAGGGAACAGTTCCAGCGCCTGCGCGGCGAGGCGGCGGGCGTCATCCACGCGGTTCTGGCGCATGGCGATCGACGCCCCCAGCGTATAGGGAATATTGGACTGTGGGCCGAGCGCGATCGATTGTTCGACATCGCGCAGCGCGGCCTCGTAATCGCCGATGCTGTAGTAGGCCGTAGCGCGGAAAACGTAGGCGAACCAATTGTTGGGCACGGCTTCTACCGCCTGTGTCAGGATTGCGACCCCCTGCTCAGGATCGTTTTGAAAGAAAATGGCGGCGGTGGCGGTGGCGAAGAGCGGCAGCGCCCAGTCCTCCGGGCCCAGCCGCGCGGCGGTGGCGGTGTCGGCGTTCACAGCGGCGATATTGCCGGAGCGCAGTTCGATCAGCGCGCGCAGGCTGTACAGCAGCGGGTTGGTGGCCGTCAGCTCGGTGGCGGCGTCTAACTCAGTCACAGCGGCATCCGGGTCGGCGAAAAAGTTCAGCACAGCGCGATGATAACGCGCGGCGAGACTCATGCCGCTGATGGTGATGCCTTCGCCTGTCAACTGCTGCACGACGGAAAGATTACGCGCCAGTTCATAGGTGATGCCGTCGGCAGCCAGCAGCGCCGCCATCACGCCGACCACCTGCGGCGCCACCGACTGCGCGCGCGCGTTAGCAAGCTGCACGCGGATGTTGGCGACCTGTTCCAGCGTCGCGCGCGGCATAGTCAGGTTTTGGTACGGCGTGGTACTGCCAACGTTGATATTGAGTTCGACCAGATCGCCCGAATAGTTGCCCCAGATGATGACCGAAGCGCTGTTGGCCTCGGCGGCGGCCAGCGCGCTTTCGGCAGAATTGATGACAGCAGGATAAGCGCGCACGGTCAAGCGCGAAAAGGGCGCATCGTCTTCGAACGACTGCTGTAAATTTTCAACCACAAAGCGGGCGAAATCGCGTTCTTCGCCGTCCAGCCGTTCCAACTGCGCCACCAGCACCATGTAATGATCGGTAGCCACCGGCTCGACGGTCACAATCGGCGCTTCGGTGGGCGCGGCGGGGGCGTTAAGCGCCGGCAGTACGAACGCCACACCTACCAGCAGAGCGATGACGACGACAGCCGCGAGGCCGGCCCACAGTATGAGCGAACGGCGCGCCGGC